>NZ_JAAVVC010000001.1 GCF_018449725.1 Pseudomonas sp. dw_612
TCGCAAGCTGTGCCGGGTGGCATTCGCGCTCATGAAAAGCCAGAGCGAATACCAGCCGAATTTGAGGCTGCAGGGTTCCCCTGCAACATAGAATCTCCCACATTGGAACGCGGTCACCTGTGGGAGCGGGCTTGCTCGCGAAGGCGTCAGCCCAGACACCGCCAACCTCAAGGCTTACGCAACAAATAGGTATCCATAATCCACCCATTCGCCAACCGCGCCGTCTTGCGCACCCGCTCAATCTCATCCGCCACATCCTTGAGCTTGCCCGAGATCAGGATTTCATCCGGCGTGCCCAGGTAGGCCCCCCAGTAAATCTCTGTCTCCTGATCCGCCACGTGATGGTAGGAATCTTCGGCATCGAGCATCACCACCAGACTGTCCGCATCACCCACCTGCCCTGCCGCCAGCCGTCGGCCGGTGGTGATTTCGATCGAGCGGCCGATGCGATTCAACGGCACCTTATGCTGCGCCGCCAACGCCTGGACGCTGGTGATGCCGGGGATCACTTCGAATTCAAACTCACACCGCCCCGAGGCCAGAATTGCCTGCAGGATGCGCACGGTGCTGTCGTACAACGCCGGGTCGCCCCACACCAGGAAACCGCCGCACTGGCCGTCGGACATTTCCTCGTTGATCAGGCGTTCGAAGGTGTGCTGCTTGGCCAGGTTCAGATCATCGACACTGGCCTTGTAGTCCACATCGCCACGTTCCCGCTCCGGGCTGTGGGCTTCGACAAAGCGGTAGTCGTGATCGGTGATGTAGCGTTCGCAGATTTCGCGGCGCAGGTCGATCAGTTTGTCTTTGCTCTGGCCCTTGTCCATGAGGAAAAACACGTCCGCCCGATTCAACGCCTTCACGGCCTGCATCGTGATGTAATCCGGGTTACCGGCGCCGATACCGATGACCAGCAACGTTTTCATCAAAAGCCTCCGTCAGCATCAGTGCTCATCAAGCGTAGCCGCCAGCGGCCGGTGAACCGCAGTTCGATGGCCGACAACGGCTCGACGTCGATCAGGTTGAACGCGGTGCTGTGCAGAACGTGGGTCAGCACCGCGCGAACCACATAGGGATGGGTAATGGCGATGATGTCGCCTGGCGTCGTCTCCAGCGTCTTTAGCCAGGCCGCCAGGCGCTCACCGAGTTGCACCACCGACTCGCCGCCGTGGGGCGCGGAACTCGGGTCGTCGAGCCAGGCCTGCAGCGCCTCGGGCTCGGTTTTTTGCAGCTCACTGATGCGCTGACCTTGCCAGCGACCGAAATCACAATCGCGCAAGGCATCGACAATTTGCGCATCGCTGCCGAACAGCTCGGCGGTCTGGCGGGTCCGGGCTTCGGGGCCACAGAGCAGGCGCGGCGGGATCTTGGAGGTTCCACGCCGGGAACACTTGGCCGATTGCCAAACCATTTCCACCGGTTCATCCGTAGGAAAACGCGCCAGTTTTTGTGCGACGGTTCGGGCGTGGCAAATCAGCGTCAATCGGGTCGCCTGCACGGGCAATTACTCTTTTCTGGGTAGGCAAACGGCAATACGCCGCAAACAATTGCTCGATTGTGCCGCAAGACGACCTGCTAGGCGAAATCCCTGTGGGAGCGGGCTTGCTCGCGAACGGGGCCCTGCCAGTCAACATTGATATCGCCTGACACTCCGCTTTCGCGAGCAAGCCCGCTCCCACAGTTTTTCCTGCATTTCAAGCCAAGAAAACGGCGATCTCCGACACGGTTATGGGCAATGTCCTACACCATCAGTCGACATCGGTGTAGCCCTTATTACACGGGCACTTCGCCGCACTTTCGGGCTTGCTCCACACACGGAAAAATTCACTAGACATGTAGCGTGAGTTACATAAATACTGTTTTAGCGAATTGTGAAACAAAACCGACATATCCATCCAGCAGGAGCCGGGATGCCACCTCTCAGAGACCTGATCACCGATCCCGGCCTGGACCTTACGCCGTCGGAACGAAAAGTCGTCCGCGCCTTGCTGGACCAGTACCCGCGTAACGGACTGGGCCCGATGTCGCGTCTGGCCGAACATGCCGGTGTCAGCGATCCGACCATTGTGCGGCTGGTGAAAAAACTCGGTTTCGGTGGCTACGCCGAATTCCAGGATGCACTGCTCAGCGACATGGACCATCGCCTGCGCTCCCCCAGCACCCTGTTGCAACCCCGCTCCCACCTGCAAAAAGACGATCCGTGGAGCCATTATCTGGCGGAAACCCATCGTTCCCTGGTGGAAACCCAGGCCCTGACGCAACCTGAAGACGTGCGCATCCTCGTGGAATGGCTGCTCGACGTACGCCATCAAGTGCATTGCTTCGGCGGGCGTTTCAGCAGTTTCCTCGCCAATTATTTGCTTAATCATTTGCGTCTGCTGCGCCCCGGCTGTTTCGCCCTGGAAGACAACGCCCAGTTGCCCGACCGCTTGTTTGACGTGCAGCGCCAGGACGTGGTGCTGGTGTTCGACTATCGCCGCTACCAGTCCCAGGCCTTGCGGGTGGCCAGTGCGGCGAAAAATCGCTATGCGCGGGTGGTGCTGTTCACTGACATCTACGCCTCGCCGCTGCGGGAAATGGCTGACCTGATCATCAGTGCACCGGTGGAATCGGTGTCGGCGTTCGACAGCATGGTCCCGGCGCTGGCCCAGATTGAAGCACTGATCGCCTGCCTGACCCTGCGCAGCCCGGATCTGGCCGATCGCCTGGAAGGCATCGACAACCTGCGCTCCGACTTCGACACCCACCTGCTGGAGGAAAAATAAGGATGTTTACGCTCCCCCACCGCTCGCCACGTGACTTGCCCTTTGTCACCGGCCACACCGCACTGCTGTTGGTCGACATGCAGCGGGCCTGGCTCGAACCGCAGTTCGACCCGCACCTCAACGACCCCGATGCCGAGTACTTCCTGACCCGCGCCCACATGCAGGTGGTGCCCAATCAGCGACGCTTGCTCAGCGCTTTTCGCGGTGCCCGGCAGAACGTGCTGCACACCCTGATCGAAAGCCTCACCGCCGATGGCCGCGACCGTTCCCTGGACCACAAACTCTCGGACATGCACCTGCCCAAGGGCAGCCCGCAAGCGCGGATCATCGATGACCTGACGCCGACGGAAAACGAAGTCGTGCTGCCCAAGACCTCGTCGGGGGTCTTCAACTCCACCAACATCGACTACGTACTGCGCAACCTTGAGGTCCGGCATCTGGTGATCGCCGGCATCGTCACCGACCAGTGCGTGGACATGGCCGTGCGTGACGCCGCCGACCGCGGCTACCTGGTGACGCTGGTGGAAGACGCCTGCGCGACCTACACCCCGGAACGGCATCAGGCCTGCCTCAATGCCGTCAAAGGTTACTGCTGGATCGCCGACACCCACACCGTGCTCGGCCGTTTGCAGGAGATGCAGCCATGAGCGCGCGTCTGTTGCCAGTGCCGATGACCACGATCGTCACCACCGACCTGATCGGCGTGACTCGCGGTCGCTCCTTTCCCACGGATGAACTGGAGCACTATCAAGCCGTCGGTTGCGGCTGGGTGCCGGCCAACAGTGCGCTGACCCCGCAAGACGTCATCGCTTCGACCAGTCCGTGGGGCGCCTACGGTGACTTGCGCTTGATTCCGGATTTAAGCAGCCGGGTGACCGTCAACAACGGCCCGGACGCCAATGCTCCGGCCCTGGATTTCATCCACGGCGACCTCTGCGAAACCGACGGTCGCCCGTGGGCCACGTGCCCGCGCACGCTGTTGCGCAATGAAGTGGAGCGTTATCGGGCCGAGCTGGGTGTGCAGGTCAACGCTGCGTTCGAACATGAATTCAACCTGGGCAGCGGCGATGCCGACCGTCACGCGTTCTCCCTGGAGGCCCAGCGCCAGGGCGCCGAATTCGGTGGCTGGTTGCTCAGCGCCTTGCGCGCGGGTGGCGTGGAGCCCGAGATGTTCCTGCCGGAATACGGCAAGCACCAATACGAAATCACTTGCCGCCCGGCGCTCGGTGTCGTCGCAGCCGACCGTGCGGTGAACGTGCGGGAAATCACCCGGGAAATCGCCCGGCAAATGGGTCTCGACCTGAGCTTCGCGCCCAAGACCACCGAGCACGCGATGTGCAACGGCGTACATTTGCACATCAGCCTGCAAGACTTGGCCGGGCAACCGTTGCTGTACGACGCCGGCACCACCAACGGTTTGTCGGCCCTCGGTCAGCACTGGGCCGCCGGAATCCTGCATTACTTGCCGGCCCTCTGCGCGTTTACCGCGCCGACGCCCGTGTCCTACAAGCGTTTGCTGCCCCATCACTGGAGCGCCTCCTACGCCTGCCTCGGCCAACGCAACCGCGAAGCGGCGCTGCGGATCTGCCCGACGGTGAGCCTGGGCAGCAAATCCGTGGCGGCGCAGTACAACCTGGAATTCCGCGCCATGGACGCCACCGCCTCGCCACACCTGGCCATGGCGGCGCTGTTGATCGCCGGGCGGTTGGGCATCGAGCAACGCCTGACGCTGAACGCGATCACCGATGAAATCCCCGATGCCCTGAACGAAGAACAACGCCGGGCTCGTGGCATTGTTGCCCTGCCCGCTTCGCTGCCCCAGGCCCTGGATTGCCTGCGCAACAGTGAAGCGCTGATCGAAGCCCTGCCCCAGGCACTGCTCGACTCTTATTTCGCCCTGAAAACCGAGGAACTGACGCTGACGGAACAGCTCTCGCCCGCCGAACTGTGTGAGCACTATGCCCGTTTGTACTGAATCCGTTGAACAGGGGCTCTACACCGAGCCCCCGTACACCCTGAGCCGGGAAGCCTCCGAGCACCCGTTGATTCTAGTGTGCGAACACGCCAGCCGTTTTATTCCGCCGGCGTTGAATGACCTGGGCCTGGACGATGAGGCCGCTCGCCAACACATCGCCTGGGACATCGGTGCCCTGGCGCTGGCCGAGCGCTTGTCCGAAACCCTCGGCGTGACCCTGCTGGCAGCGAATTATTCGCGGCTGTTGATCGACCTCAACCGGCCGCGCCATGCCCCGGACAGCATTCCGCCCCAGAGCGAGATCTATCAGGTGCCGGGCAACCAGCAACTGGATGAAGCCACCCGAGAACATCGTCGGCAGGCGCTGTTCAAGCCGTTTCACACGCGCTTGCAAACCTTGATCGACGAACGCCTGGCCCGGGGACAAGCGGTGCGAGTGGTGGGGATTCACAGTTTCACCCCGATTTATTACGGTCAGCCCCGGCCGCTGGAAGCCGGTGTGCTATTTGGCGAAGCCCGGCAATACGCCCAACGGATCATTGACGGACTGAGCCAGCATCCACTTAAAGTGGCCGGCAATCAGCCGTACAAAATCGATCCGCTGGGGGACATGACCGTGCCGGTGCATGGCGATGCCCGTGGACTGGAGTCGGTGTTGATCGAGGTGCGCAACGATCTGCTGCGCACACCCGAGGCGATTGAGCGCTGGGCCGGCTACCTCGCCCCGTTACTGTAGGAAAAAGTAAAACGCTGTGGTTGCACCGACATAAAAATTAAAAAATCGACCGATGAGATGACAAGGAGTACGGCTTTCATGGAAATAGAAGCATTCGGCTACAAGCAGGAGTTGAAACGCAGCCTGTCACTGACGGACCTGGTGGTGTACGGGATGATCTTCATGATCCCCATCGCCCCGTTCGGCGTGTATGGCTACGTCAACGCCGAGGCACCGGGGATGGTGCCGCTTGCCTACATCATCGGCATGGTGGCGATGCTGTTCACCGCCCTGAGCTACGGCAGCATGGCCCGGGCCTTTCCGATTGCCGGCTCGGTTTATTCCTACGCCCAACGGGGCTTGAATCAACACGTCGGTTTCATCGCCGGTTGGTTGATGCTGCTCGATTACCTGCTGATCCCGCCGCTGCTGTACGTCTACGCGGCGATGGCGTTGAACCACCTGTATCCGGACATCCCGAAAGTCGGTTTCATCCTGGCGTTCCTGGTCAGCGCAACCTTTGTGAACCTGCGGGGCATCACCTTCACCGCGCGGATGAACATCGTGTTTCTGCTGGCGCAACTGGTGGTGCTGGGGATTTTCCTGTTCTACGCCTGGAATGCCCTGCACAACGGCGGCGGTCATGGTGAGCTGACGCTGGCACCGCTGTATAACCCGGAAACCTTCAACTTCGCCCTGCTGATGCAAGCGGTGTCGATTGCGGTGCTGTCGTTCCTCGGCTTCGACGCGATTTCCACCCTGGCCGAAGAGATCAAGGGCGACCCGGGCCGCAGCGTCGGCAAGGCTGCGTTGATCACCCTGATGGTAATGGGCGTGATTTTCGTGGTGCAAACCTGGATCGCCACCGACCTGGCCGCCGGCATGGGCTTCAAGTCTGCCGACACGGCGTTTTATGAAATCGCTGAAATCGCCGCCGGCAGTTGGCTGGCGACCCTCACCGGCGTGGCCACGGCGTTGGCCTGGGGCGTGGCGGTGGCGATCACCTCGCAAGCGGCGGTGTCGCGGTTGCTGTTCGGCATGGCGCGGGACGGCAAACTCCCGAAAGCACTGGCCAAGGTCCATCCAAAACACAACACGCCTTACATCAGCATTTACCTGGTGGCGGTGTTGTCGCTGGTGATCTGCTACCTGTTCATCAACTCGGTGGACACCCTCACCTCCCTGGTGAACTTCGGCGCGTTGAGCGGTTTCATGCTGCTGCACCTGACCGTGATCAATTACTACTGGCGCCGGCAGAAATCCGGCCAGGTGATCCGTCACCTGCTGTGCCCGGTGATCGGCTTCATCATCGTCGCCGCCATCATGTACAACATGGGCGTCGATGCACAGAAACTCGGCCTGATCTGGATTGCCCTGGGCCTGGTCTATTTGTTCTTCCTGAATAAGCTGGGCGCCAGCACGACGCTGCCCGACCCGAGCAACGTCTGACAAGAAAAAGGGCGGCGTCTGACAACAGTTCAGGCGACCGCCGCTTCCGCGCGTGGAAACCGACAGTGATAGTCAGGTTCGACGGCAAACCGCCGAACCCTTTGATACAGGAGTGCATCCATGCTGGTCTTACGCCCAGTCGAGTTAACTGACCTGCCCCAGTTGCAACAATTGGCCCGTGACAGCCTGGTGGGCGTCACGTCCCTGCCGGATGACAGCGAACGCCTGCGCGAGAAGATTCTCGACTCCTGCGCCTCGTTCGACAAAGACGTCGAGGGCAATGGTCCGGAGAATTACTTTTTCGTCCTTGAAGACCTGACCACCCAGCGTTTGACCGGGTGCTCGGAAGTCCTCGCCACCGCCGGTTTCAGCGAGCCGTTCTACAGCCTGCGCAACCGCCACTACACCAGCGCCTCCCGCGAGCTGAACATCGAGCATGGCGTGCCGGCGCTGTCGCTGTGCCAGGATCTGAGCGGCCACACCTTGCTGCGCGGCTTCCACATCGATGCCGCATTGGTGCGTACGCCGTTTTCCGAGTTGCTGTCACGGGCGCGGCTGTTGTTTATCGCGGCGCACGCGGCGCGTTTTTCCGACGCGGTAATCACCGAAATCGTCGGCTACAGCGATGAGCAAGGCCAGTCACCTTTTTGGGATGCCTTGGGCAAACACTTTTTCGACCTGCCTTATGTCGAGGCCGAACGGCTCTGCGGCCTGCAAAGCCGCAGCTTTCTCGCAGAACTGATGCCGCAATACCCGATCTACGTGCCGATGCTGCCCCAGACCGCGCAGGACTGCATCGGCCGGATTCACCCCGACGGCCAGGAAGCGTTCGACATCCTGGAACGCGAAGGCTTTGAAACCAACAGCTACATCGACCTGTTCGACGGCGGCCCGACGCTGTACGCGCGCACTGTCGGCATTCGCTCCATCGCCCGCAGCCACACGGGCGTCGCCCGGTCCGTCGAGGCCATCGACGCGCGCGGCAGTTACCTGGTGAGCAACGACTCGCTCAAGGACTTTCGGGCCATCGTGACCGAACTGGCCTATGACGCCGGGCAACCGGTGGGCTTGAGTGCCGAGATGTGCGCCGCCCTGAACGTGACCAACGGCAGCCCGATCCGGCTGATCGCCCTGTGAGCATCACCCGGCCCCGTGCCCAACGACAGCGCCCGAGCACGTGCGCACCAGGAGTTGCATCATGATTGTCCGTCCGGTTCACGTCACCGACCTGCCCGCCCTGCTGGCGCTGGTGCAACAGGCCGGCCCCGGGTTCACCACCCTGCCGGCCAACGAGGAACGTCTGGGCCATCGCGTGCGCTGGTCGCAGCGGACCTTCGCCGAACAGGTCGAGCGTGCCGACGCGGATTACCTGTTCGTGCTGGAAGATGACGATCAACGCGTGGTTGGGGTCAGTGCCCTGACCGGTGCCGTCGGCATGCGCGAGCCCTGGTACAACTATCGGATCGGATTGACGGTCAGTTCCTCGCCGGACCTGGGCATTCAGAAGCAGATCCCGACCTTGTTCCTGAATAACGAAATGACCGGCCAATCGGAACTCTGCTCGCTGTTTCTGCGCCCTGACCAGCGCGAGGGCAATAACGGCCGGTTGCTGTCCCTGGGACGGCTGTTGTTCGTGGCCGAGTTCCCGCAACTGTTCGGCGAAAAACTCATCGCTGAACTGCGTGGCAGTGCCGACGAACAAGGCAGCTCGCCGTTTTGGGAGAGCCTGGGCCGGCACTTTTTCCAGATGGATTTCAGCTACGCCGATCATTTGTCGGGGCTGGGCCATAAATCGTTCATCGCCGAACTGATGCCCCGCCAGCCGCTCTACACCTGCCTGCTCACCGAACAGGCCCAGGCCGTGATCGGCAAGGCGCACCCGAACACGCAACCGGCGCTGAAGATCCTCAACGCCGAGGGCTTTGCCCACAAGGACTACATCGATATCTTCGACGGCGGACCGGTGATCGAAGCCCAAGTCCCGAAAATCCGCACCGTGCGCGACAGCCAGCCGCTGGTGCTGGGCATCGGCACCCCGGACGACCAGGCCCCGGTGTGGCTGATCCATAACCGACGCATGGAAAACTGCCGCATCACCACCGCCAAGGCGCGGCTGGTGGGCAACAGCCTGATCGTCGACCGCCTCACCGCCAAGCGCCTGCAACTGCAACCGGGGAATTCCGTGCGGGCGGTGCCGCTGTTGAATCAGGAGCAGCAGGCTGTGGCGGCGTGACCCTCGAAACCGAGCTCCGCTGTAGCAGCTGGCGAAGCCTGCGTTCGGCTGCGAAGCGGCCGCCAAAACAGACACCCAAGACTTCACGCCAACCCTACATGGCATTTTCCCCGATCATTTGTACACATCGGATTGCGAGCGCTCCGCACTCGAACGCAGCCTTCGGCAGCTGCTGCAAGGTGAACGGTTTCCGAATGCCAACGGCCGCAAACTTTTGACTCTGCTTCCTTCTCCGACAAATTCGTCATCCTATTGACCCCGCGCGCGTGATAGCCTTTTGTTCCTTCGGCGTTGACACTTTTGCTCAAGCCCTTCCATTCCAATGCAGTGGTGGAACTCATATGTCCAGGCTTTCCCATCAAGATTTGCGCCGTAACTTTCGCCAATTGCTGGCTTCCGACACGTGCTACCACACGGCCTCCGTGTTCGACCCGATGTCGGCACGTATCGCGGCTGACCTGGGTTTTGAAGTCGGGATTCTCGGTGGCTCGGTCGCTTCGTTGCAGGTATTGGGCGCGCCAGACTTCGCGTTGATCACCCTCAGCGAATTCGCCGAACAGGCCACCCGCATTGGCCGCGTCGCCCAATTGCCGGTGATCGCCGACGCCGACCACGGCTACGGCAATGCACTGAACGTGATGCGCACCATCGTCGAACTGGAACGCGCCGGCGTGGCCGCGTTGACCATCGAAGATACCCTGCTGCCAGCCCAATTCGGCCGCAAGTCCACGGACTTGATCGGCGTGGCCGAAGGCGTCGGCAAGATTCGCGCGGCGCTGGAAGCCCGGGTCGACAAGGAAATGGCGATCATCGCCCGCACCAATGCGGGGATCCTGCCGATCCAGGAAATCATCAGCCGCACCCAGCAATACCAGAACGCCGGAGCCGACGGGATTTGCATGGTCGGCGTGCAGGACTTCGACCAACTGGAAAAAATCGCCGAGCACCTGAGCGTGCCGCTGATGCTGGTCACCTACGGCAACCCGGCCCTGCGCGACGACAAACGCCTGGCGGAACTGGGTGTCCGCGTGACTATCGACGGGCATGGCGCGTACTTTGCGGCGATCAAGGCGACGTACGACAGCCTGCGTGAACAACGTCAGATCTTTACCCAGGCCTCGGACCTGAGCGCGACCGAACTGACGCATACCTACACGCAGCCTGAGGATTACATTCGTTTTGCGGAAGAGTTTATGCGCGTCAAGGAGTGATGGTTTCGGCCATCACAACGCCTTCGCGAGCAAGCCCGCTCTCACAGGGGATCTTCGTTGAACACACCTCTTGTGATCAGCACAGGACCATTGTGGGAGCGGGCTTGCCCGCGAAAGGGCCAGCCGCTACACCGCTAAACCGTGGCTTTGTACCCCTCCTCCCGCTGCAACGCTCGCTTCTGAATCACATTCAGCACGGCGCAGCCTTCACGCGTCAGCAAATGCACCGCTCGGGTAATGCGGCTCAGGTCGCAATCGGAAGTGTCCTTGAGGTTGAGGCTGGACAAGGTGTCCATGAGGTCGCGAACCACAGTGAAACGGTGCATGGCACAGGCGGCCATGTCGCTGAGTTCTTTTTGGGTGTTGATGAAGAGCACCGGGGATTCGGCGTCGTAGGTGTCGATGGGGAGATAACGGGGCATTACTTCGAACATAAGGACAACTCCAGGTTGAGCCTCCACCGTTCGCGGCCAAGCGATTGAAGGTGGCAGCTGTGTGCGGGTTGGCCGACCGGTACCTGAAAGACCCGGCACACCCGCAGATGTCCCGCGCACAGCCGCCATAACACACATGACGCTATTGCGTTTCAGATAGTCGACCGGCCAAGGTCGTTCGCGGTGTTATTCCGCGAACCGAAACTATAGGGGTCGATGCCAAAACGCGGCAATAGGGTACGTTGTAGGAAAGGTCTTGGAAAGTTGTGGGGTGGTTTTGATGGCGGCGCCAGGCTTGAGAACCACCCCTCACCCTAACCCTCTCCCCAGAGGGTAGAGGGGACTGACCGAGTTGTTTTGGCGGGTTCCTGCGACCTGAAAGATCACGTCGAACTCAAAATTGGCAAACAGCAAAGCATTTGAAATCGCATTCAACCCGGTCGATCACGTCGCCGGATTTCTCAAGAAGCACACGGTCAGTCCCCTCGCCCCTCTGGGGAGAGGGCTAGGGTGAGGGGACGATCCAACTGACCCGCCACCCCACCCTGACCGCACGCGACTCAGCGAGACTTGGCCAACTCCATAATCATCCGCGACAACAGATAAATCCGTGGCGACACGCTCTCGACTTCCGCGTATTCCTCTGGCGTATGAATGTTGCCGCCGACAATCCCGAACCCATCCAGCGTCGGCGTGCCCACACCGGCCGAGAGGCTGGCATCTGCCGCCCCGCCGCTGCCTTCTTCGGTCAACTTGCGGCCAATTTCGCCGTAAATGCCTTGGGCCATGGCCATCAAGCGGTCGGATTCCGGAGTTTGTGGCATCGGTGGCAAGCCACGTTGCAGGGTGGTGGTGACTTCGGTGTCCGGGATCAGTTTGTCCTTGGACACTCGCGCCAGGTCTTTTTCGATGCGGTCGAATTCTTCCGGCACCGCCGCGCGCACGTCGGCTTTGGCGGTGGCTTGGTCCGGGATCACGTTGGTGCGGTCACCGGCCTTGAGCACGGTGAAGTTGATGGTGGTTTTTTTCGCTTCGTCACCGAGTTTGCCCAGTTGCAGAATCTGATGCGCGGCTTCCATCGCCGCGTTACGCCCCAGTTCCGGTGCGACACCGGCGTGGGCCGCTTTGCCCTTGACCTCGACCACCGCCGTAGCGCTACCTTTGCGCCACACCACCAGACCATCGGCAGGGCGACCCGGTTCGAGGTTGAGGGTCACGTCGTGGGCCTTGGCGGTTTTCTTGATCAGATCGGTGGCGACGTCCGAGCCGCTTTCTTCGCTGGCATCCAGCAGGAACGTGATCTGGGCGTAGTCCTTGAAGTCGAGGTTTTTCAGGACTTTCAGCGCGTAAATCCCGGCGACGATGCCGCCCTTGTCGTCCATCACGCCCGGCCCGTAGGCGCGACCGTCCTTGATGTGGAACGGACGCTCGGTGGCCGAGCCTTCCTTGAACACGGTGTCCATGTGCGCCATCAGCAGGATTTTCGCCTTGCCGGTGCCTTTGAGCGTGGCGATCACGTGGCTACTTTTATCCGGGGTGTTGGGCACCAGTTCGATGCTGAAACCGAGTTTTTTCAACTCATCGACGGCGATGTCGCGGACTTGGGTCAGACCGGGCTCATAGCCGGAGCCGGAATCGATGTTGACCAGTTTTTCCAGCAGTTTCAGGGCGTCAGCCTTGTACTGCTCGGAATCGGCGAGGACTTGTTTGTGGGGTTCGGCGAAGGCTGCGGGGGCGAAGGCGCCGAGAGCGAGGGTCAGGGCGAGGCTGGTGAGTTTGAACGTCATGAATCGATCCTTGTTTCTTGTCGGGGGTAGTCGAACCCTACCTGACTGTGGCGCAAGGCTCTATACCGGATGTGACATTGTGGGAGCGGGCTTGCTCGCGAAGGGGCCCGGTCAGTCGACATCACTGTTGACTGACACGCCGCTTTCGCGAGCAAGCCCGCTCCCACAGGGGTTGGAGGTAGGTCACTCAGACCGAGTCGAATAATTCGTGCCGGGGCTTGCCATCACCACAGCAGATCACCCGATTACGCCCGGTGGTCTTGGCCTCATAAAGCGCCTGATCCGCATCGTTAAGCCATAACGTCGCATCCGTATGCGCCGGGTTGAACGCCGCCAAACCAATACTCAGGCTGACTTTCAGCGCCGGGTTTTGCTCGTAGCCGAGGGTGGCGAAGCGATCGCGCAAGGCGTCCATCGCCGCGGCGGCACTGTTGAGGGGCAGGTCCGGGAGAATCACGCAGAACTCGTCGCCGCCGTAGCGTCCAGCGACATCTGCCGCCCGCAGGTTTTGCTTGAGCATTTTGCTCAGCTGACGCAGGACAATGTCCCCGGCGACGTGGCCATAGGTGTCGTTGATGGATTTGAAGTGGTCGATGTCGATCAACGCAATCGCCCCGCCCTGGCTCTGGCGCTGGCAACGCTGGAATTCGACTTCCAGTTGATCCTTCCAGGCGCCGTGATTCAGCAGGCCGGTGAGGCTGTCGGTGCGGCTCAGGGCCAGCAGTTCGCGTTTTTGCCGGCCGAGGGTGATGGCCTGGCGAAAGCAGATCCAGCCCAGCGCCAACGGGTACAGGCACAACAAGGGCAAGCAGGCATAGAGCTGCAACGGACTGGTGTGCGGGATGAACGCGGGGCTGAAAACCAGCAGGCCGACGCCCACCCCAAGGACCTGCGCCACGGTGCCGGCCAGGAGAAAACGCAAGCCGCCGATGGCCACGTTGTTCATCGCCATCATGGAAATCGTGGTGGCACTGGGCAATGGATTGAATTGCATGGCCACGACCCAGAAGCCGCCGAGAAAGGCGTCCACCAGCAGATTACGGTGTTCGGCGTGGTAGGGAAGTGTGGCGCGGCGGGCCCATTGGTAGGCCAGGTGCGGCCAAACGAGGGCATTGAAGAACATCACCACCCAGACCCACGGCGCCGGGTCGAGCGGGTACATCGCCGCGCTCACGCACATCAATCCCAGGGCCAGACCCAAGGTTCGCGACGTGTATAGCCTCCTGGCCAGTGAAAGTCCCTTTCCTCCCGTTTTTGCCATAGAGGCCTCTACCACTGAACGGAACCTGCTCACACCGAGGGTTACGGGTGTGAACGGAGTCTATCAGGGCAACGTCAAATAGCCATCACCGGCTGGCGGTGAATACCGGGGCATTTGCACACACTCCGCACTCCTGTGAGAGCGGGCTTGCTCGCGAAGGCGTAGTGTCAGTCGGCATCTATGTCGAATGTGACGGCCCCTTCGCGAGCAAACCCGCTCCCACAAAAAAAGCGAAAGCACCGCAGGCTTCCACGTTTTGGCTATACATGAAGAAAGGGTTCGATAAACAACGATAAGAGGAGGCTCATGCAAACCTTCCAGGTGTTGATCATCGGCAGCGGTTTTGGCGGCCAGTGTGCGGCGATCAATTTGCTCAAGGCCGGCATCAGCGATTTTCGCTTGCTGGAGCGGCGGGACTTTTTCGGCGGCACCTGGTGCCAGAACACCTACCCCGGTGCGGCCGTCGACGTGCCCTCGCCGCTGTATTCGCTGTCCTTCGCGCCCTACCAGTGGACGCAGATGTTCGCCGAACAGGCCGAACTGCACCGCTATACCCAGCATGTGGTGGAGCACTTCGGCCTGCGGGACAAAGTCGAACTGGAGGCCAACGTCGAGGGCATCGAATGGGATGACGCCAACAAGCGATGGGCCGTTCATACCGGCGCCAAAGGCACGTTCTACGCGCAGTTCCTGATTAACGCGACTGGGCCGCTGAGCCAACCGGTGGTCCCACACTTCGACGGCCTGGATCGTTTCCTGGGCAAAACCTTTCATACCAACAACTGGGATCATTCCTACGACTACAAAGGCAAACGCGTCGCCGTCATCGGCAGCGGCGCCAGTGCGGCCCAGGTGATCCCGACGATTGCCCCGGACGTCGAACACCTGCATGTGTTCCAGCGCACGGCGCACTGGGTGCTGCCCCGTGCCGATCGCACGTTCGGCCGCTTCCAGCGTTGGCTGCTGGGTCTCAAACCCGCCTACAAGCTGCTGCGCTGGATGATCTATTGGCAATTCGAGACCCGGGTGATTGCCTTCAAGTACTCAAAACCGGCGATTCACCTGGTTCAGCAACACGCCCTGCGCTTCCTCAAACGCCAAGTGCCCGACCCCGAGTTGCGGCGCAAATTGACCCCGGATTTCACCATCGGCTGCAAGCGCGTGGTGGTTTCCAGCACCCTGTACCCGGCGCTGGGCCGGCCAAATGTCACACTGCACAGCCGCGAACAGGGCATCGCCTCCCTCGATGAAACCGGCATCAACACCCTGGACGGCCAGCACATCGATGTCGACCTGATCGTCTGGTCCACCGGTTACGACGCCACCGACGGGGTGATTTCCTACCCGGTCACCGGCAAAAACGGCAAGCGTCTGAAAGACTTCTGGACCCAATACCCAAGGGCCTATCTGGGCACCAGCCTGCCGGACTTTCCGAACCTGTTTATCGTCACCGGACCCAACACCGGCATCGGCCACACCTCGGCGCTGTTCATCATCGAATCCCAGATGAACTACATCCTCGGCTGCATTCGCACACTAAAAGAACAGGGCTTGCGCAGCATTGAAGTGCGCCCCGAGGCGGAACGTACCTACACTGAAATGATCCACCGGGAAATGGAGCGCACGGTGTGGAAGTCCGGGGGCTGCCACAGTTGGTATCAAAGCAGGAGCGGTCATGTGATCGCCATGTTTCCGGGGTTCAGTTTCAGCTATCACCGCTTGACCCGAACATTGAAAACCGCCGACCACATACTGTCCTGATCACGTAATAAAGGAAGATGCCTGATGCTTTTGTTGGTAGTTGCAATCGCGGTTTTCGCCGCCTGGAGCTGGCTCAGCTACCCGGCCGTGGGCCATTGGATATATGACTTGAGCATGGCCCTGGAGGCCAAGCTGTATCGGCTGCACAAGATCGTCGTGCCGATCAGCGAAATGACCGTCTCGACCTGGCAAGGTGGGCCGTACGAAGCGTCCAGCAGCATCTTGATGCTGCACGGTTTCACCGCCGACAAGAACCTGTGGCTGCGCTTCGCCCGGCATTTTGTCGACGACCACCGGGTGATCATCCCCGACCTCGCCGGTCACGGTGAAACCGGATTCAAGGCTGGGGGCGGCTACGACATCGGCCTGCAAGCCAAGCGCATGATCCAGTTGCTGGACGTGTGCGGCGTCGAGAAGGTGCACGTGATCGGCAGCTCCATGGGCGGCTACGTCGCCGCCTGGCTGGCGGCCACCTACCCGGAGCGCATTGCCTCGCTGGCGCTGCTCGACCCGGCCGGCGTCACCGCCCCGGAAATCAGCGACATGGACCGCCAGATCAACAAGGGACATAACCCATTCCTGATTCACTCAAGGGAGGAGTTCCAGTATTTCTACAACATGTCCATGGCCAATCCGCCGTGGGTGCCCGGCGTGGTGATGGCCGCCATCGCCCAGCGCTACGAACAAAGCCGCGATGCGTTTGCGGAAATCTTCAAGGACTTCCGCGCCAGCCCGCCGATGGAACCGAAACTCCCCGATATCAAATGCCCGGCGCTGCTGGTGTGGGGGAGCAAGGATCGGATGATCGACGTCAGCAGCGTCGCGGTGTGGAGCAAGGGCATTGATAATTTGCGGGTGGACATCTGGGAAGGGATTGGTCATCTGCCGATGGTTGAACAGCCGGTAAGGGCGGCGCGGTTGTATCAGGAGTTTTTGGGCAAACCACGCACGTAACCCTACCGAAGGCTGCGTTCGCTTGTCTTGTAGCAGCTGCCGAGGTACGAGGCTGCGTTAGGTTTGTAGCAGCTGCCGAGGTACGAGGCTGCGTTCGCTTGTCTGGTAGCAGCTGCCGAGGTACGAGGCTGCGTTCGGCTGCGAAGCAGTCGTGAGATCAAGCCGCGCGGTGTTTCAGGAAGACCGCGTGCTCAGGTTGGACGACTGCTTCGCAGCCGAACGCAGCCTCGTACCTCGGCAGCTGCTACAAGGGTGATATTTGAAATTGGGGACAGGATTGATGAACATTCTGTATGACGAACACATCGACGGCGCCCTGCCGGACGTAGACAAAGTCGCCCTGCTCAACCGGCTGCACCAGCAAATCCCCGACCTGGACCTGCTCTGGCGCGAAGAAGAACTCAAGCCTTACGAATGTGATGGCCTCTCGGCGTATCGCACCACGCCGATGCTGGTGGCCCTGCCCCGGCGACTGGAGCAGGTGCAAAAACTGCTGGAGATCTGCCACGCCCAACACGTGCCGGTGGTCGCGCGCGGGGCCGGCACCGGGTTATCCGGCGGGGCCTTGCCCCTGGAAAAAGGCGTGCTGCTGGTGATGGCGCGCTTCAACAATATCCTGCACATCGACCCCGCCGCCCGCACCGCGCGGGTCCAGCCTGGGGTGCGTAACCTGGCGATTTCCCAGGCCGCGGCGCCGTTCGGCTTGTATTACGCGCCGGACCCGTCCTCGCAAATCGCCTGTTCCATCGGCGGCAACGTCGCAGAAAACGCGGGCGGCGTGCATTGCCTCAAGTACGGCCTGACCGTGCACAACGTGCTGAAACTGGAAGTGCTCACGGTCGAAGGTGAACGCCTGACTTTGGGCTCCGAAGCCCTGGATTCACCGGGTTTCGACCTGCTGGCGCTGTTCACCGGTTCCGAAGGTTTGCTCGGGATCATCACCGAGGTCACGGTCAAATTGCTGCCCAAACCGCAAGTCGCGAAGGTCTTGCTGGCCAGTTTCGATTCAGTGGAAAAGGCCGGTCGCGCCGTGGCCGATATCATCGCCGCCGGGATCATCCCCGGGGGCCTGGAAATGATGGACAACCTGGCGATCCGCGCCGCCGAAGACTTTATCCACGCCGGTTACCCGGTGGACGCCGAGGCGATCCTGCTCTGTGAACTGGATGGCGTCGAAGCTGATGTCCACGACGACTGCCAGCGAGTGCGCGAGGTAATGCAACAGGCCGGCGCCAGTGAAGTACGCCAGGCCCGGGACGAAGCCGAGCGCGTGCGCTTCTGGGCCGGACGCAAAAATGCCTTCCCGGCGATCGGGCGCCTGTCGCCGGATTATTACTGCATGGACGGCACCATCCCACGCCGCGAACTGCCCGGCGTACTGGAAGGCATCGCCCGGCTCGGCGCCGAGCACGGCTTGCGCGTGGCCAACGTGTTCCATGCCGGCGACGGCAACATGCACCCGCTGATCCTGTTCGACGCCAATCAACCCGGCGAACTGGCCCGGGCCGAAGCGTTGGGCGGGCAGATTCTGGAACTGTGCGTAAAAGTCGGCGGCAGCATCACCGGCGAGCACGGCGTGGGCCGGGAGAAAATCAATCAGATGTGCGCGCAGTTCAACAGCGACGAGCTGACTCTGTTTCACGCGGTCAAAGCCGCATTCGATCCGCAAGGCCTGCTCAACCCCGGCAAAAACATCCCGACCCTGCACCGCTGCGCGGAATTCGGCGCGATGCACATCCATGCCGGACAACTGCCGTTCCCTGAACTGGAGCGCTTCTGATGCTGGAATTCGATGCCAGTGAGGCGTTGCTGGCGCAGGTCAACCTGGCCCGGGAAAACGCCACGCCGCTGCGGATTCAGGGCAGTAACAGCAAGGCGTTTCTCGGCCGCGAGGTGGCCGGGGAAGTGCTCGACACCCGCGCCCATCGCGGCATCGTCAGCTATGACCCCACGGAACTGGTGGTCAGCGTTCGCGCGGGTACGCCTTTATCTGAACTGTTGGCCGCGCTCGATGCCGCCGGGCAAATGCTCCCTTGCGAGCCGCCGTCGTTCGGCGAAGGCGCCACCGTTGGCGGAATGATCGCTGCCGGGCTGTCCGGGCCACGTCGCCCATGGTCCGGATCGGTGCGGGATTTTGTCCTCGGTACGCGGGTGATCACTGGTCTGGGCAAACATCTGCGCTTCGGCGGCGAAGTGATGAAAAACGTCGCCGGTTATGACCTGTCACGCTTGCTGGTGGGCAGTTACGGTTGCCTCGGTGTGCTCACGGAAGTCTCACTCAAAGTGCTGCCAAAACCCCGGCAGTGCCTGAGTATCAGCCTGGAAATCGACAGCGTTCGGGCCTTGAGCAAACTCGCCGAGTGGGGCCAGCAACCGCTGCCGATCAGCGCCGCCAGCCATGATGGTGAGCGTTTGTTTCTGCGGCTTGAGGGTGGAGAAGGCTCGGTGACGGCGGCCCATCAACGGCTGGGCGGTGAGCCGCTGGATTCAGGATATTGGGCTTCGTTGAACGAGCAGCGACTGGCGTTTTTCGATGAGGGCCTGCCTTTGTGGCGGCTGTCGCTGCCGAACAATCTCGGGCCTCTATCGCTGCCCGGCGAGCAATTGATCGACTGGGCCGGCGCGCAACGCTGGTTGAAATCCGAGGCCCGCGACATTCAGTCGATGGCCCAGGAATTGGGCGGCCATGCCACCTGTTTCAGTCACGGCGCCAGCGACACACCGTTCCAGCCGCTGGCCCCGGCGCTGCTGCGATATCACCGGCAACTCAAGGCGCAACTGGACCCGCAAGGGCTGTTCAACCCCGGACGGATGTACGCGGAGTTCTAGCATGCAAACCACCCTCAGCGAACAGTCGCGCAAACTGCCACGGGCCGCCGAAGCGGAAAAGATCCTGCGCACCTGCGTGCATTGCGGGTTCTGCAACGCCACTTGTCCGACCTATCAACTGCTGGGAGATGAACTGGACGGCCCGCGCGGGCGGATTTACCTGATCAAGCAAGTGCTCGAAGGCGCGCCCGCCACGGCAAAAACCCAACTGCACCTGGACCGTTGCCTGTCGTGTCGCAACTGCGAAACCACCTGCCCGTCCGGGGTCGATTATCACAACCTGTTCGACATCGGCCGGGCCGTGGTCGATCAAGCCGTGCCGCGCCCGGTGGGGCAACGGCTGTTGCGCGAGGGGTTGCGGGCATTGGCGCCAAATCCAAATCTGTTCAAGTCATTGCTAAAGATCGGCGCGACATTCCGCCCATTATTGCCGCGCACGGTTGAAATGAAATTGCCCCGCAACTTGCCTGTCACGGGCGAGCGCCCTGCCCCTCGACACGCGCGGCGGGTGTTGATGCTCGAAGGCTGCGTACAACCTGGGCTGTCGCCCAACACCAATGCCGCCACGGCGCGGGTGCTGGATCGATTGGGCATCAGCGTCATCCCGGCGCCGGAGGCCGGTTGTTGTGGTGCGCTGGATTATCACCTAGACGCCCAGGCCAAAGGGCTGGAGCGCGCCCGGCACAATATCGATGCCTGGTGGCCGCACCTGGAAAACGGTGCCGAAGCCATTGTGCAAACCGCCAGCGGGTGCGGTGCGTTTATCAAGGATTACGGACATTTGCTGGAAGGTGATCCGGCGTATGCGGCCAAGGCCCGGCGGGTCAGCGCACTGGCGCTGGATCTGGTGCAAGTGCTGGCCGATGAGCCACTGGAACGAGTGTGCGCCGCCACAGACCGGAAGATTGCCTTCCATTGCCCCTGCACCTTGCAGCACGCGCAGAAACTCGGCGGCGCGGTGGAAGCCGTGTTGACCCGACTGGGCTTCAATCTCACGCCGGTTCCCGACAGTCATTTATGTTGTGGTTCGGCCGGCACCTATTCCCTGACCCAACCGGAACTGGCCCGGCAGCTGCGGGATAACAAGCTCAACGCTCTGGAAAGCGGTGGCCCGGAGCTGATCGTCACCGCCAACATCGGCTGCCAGAGCCACCTCGCCAGCGCCGGGCGAACCCAGGTGCGGCACTGGATCGAACTGGTCGACCAGTCGCTGGGAGAATGAAGTTCGTAGGAATCTTCGTTTGTCGGCGCCGCAGAAGGCTGCGATCTTTTGCCCCATCCTCTCTGTCACCGCGCCAGGAATTTTTTTCATGAGCCACCCCAGCTTCGTCAGCCCCGACCTGATCCGCCAACGCTTCTCCAAAGCGATGTCCGACATGTACCGCGAAGAAGTGCCGCTGTATGGCGCGCTGATGGAACTGGTGGAACAGACCAACCGCCACGTGCTGGCCAGCGAGCCGCAGATCGCCCGGCAGCTCGAAAGCACCGGCGAAATCCAGCGCCTGGACCTGGAGCGCCACGGCGCGATCCGGGTCGGCACCGCCGCTGAATTGGCCACCCTCGCCCGGTTGTTCGCGGTGATGGGCATGCAACCGGTGGGTTATTACGACCTGACCCCGGCGGGCGTTCCGGTGCATTCCACGGCGTTTCGCGCGGTGCATGAAACGGCGCTGCAAGTCAGCCCGTTCCGGGTGTTCACCTCGCTGCTGCGCCTGGAGCTGATCGAAGACCTGGAACTGCGCGCCTTCGCCCAATCGGTGCTGGATAAACGCTCGATTTTCACCCACGAGGCACTGGCGCTGATCGAGCAAGCCGAAACCCAGGGCGGGCTCACGGAAAAGCAAGCCTGGGAATTCGTCGAGCAGGCCCTGGAAACCTTCCGCTGGCACCAC
The DNA here is from genome assembly GCF_018449725.1 of Pseudomonas sp. dw_612. Classification (GTDB taxonomy): domain Bacteria; phylum Pseudomonadota; class Gammaproteobacteria; order Pseudomonadales; family Pseudomonadaceae; genus Aquipseudomonas. The sequence continues at coordinate 21,264 of NZ_JAAVVC010000001.1, forward strand.
AGCGCCACCGTCACCGCCGCGCAATATCAACAACTCAGCGCCCAACACCGACTGATCGCCGACGTCGTGGCGTTCAAGGGCCCGCACATCAATCACCTGACCCCGCGCACCCTAGACATCGACATCGTCCAGGCACAAATGCCCGCCCACGGCATCACCCCCAAAGCCGTGATCGAAGGCCCACCGCGCCGCCAGTGTCCGATCCTGCTGCGCCAGACCAGTTTCAAGGCGCTGGACGAGCCGATTGCCTTCACCGATCAAGACCAGACACGCGGCAGCCACAGCGCCCGTTTCGGCGAAATCGAACAACGGGGCGCGGCGCTTACACCTAAAGGTCGAGGGCTTTACGATCGTCTGCTGAATGCCGCCCGGGATGAGTTGAAGGATTTCCCGAATGAAGCCAATGCCGCGCGCTACAACGAACTGATGGCCCAGCACTTTGGCGAATTCCCTGACACGCTTGAAGGCATGCGCCGACAGGAACTGGCGTACTTTCGCTACTTCGTGACGGAAAAAGGCCTGGCGGCGGACGGGTTGAACGGTTCGTCACTGGAAGACTTGCTCAGTGGCGGATACGTGCGGGTTGAACCGCTGGTGTATGAGGACTTTTTGCCGGTGAGTGCGGCGGGGATTTTCCAGTCGAACCTGGGAGATGCGGCGCAAACCCATTACGGCGTGCATTCGAACCAGCAAGCGTTTGAGCAAGCGCTGGGACGCAAGACGATTGATGAATTGGGGTTGTATGCCGAGACGCAGCAGCGTTCGATTGAGGAGTGTCTGGCAGCGTTGAATCGCAGATAAAACCTGTAGGAGCACGGCTTGCCGGCGATGGCGTCCTTGAGATCGCCATCGTGAGCAAGCTCAGCTCCTACACGTTGAGCTTCGCCAGCAGCGCTTCGGCTGTAGCCTGCGAAGACGCCGGATTCTGCCCGCTCAGCAACAACCCGTCGGTCGTCACATAGCTTGCCCAATCCTCGCCCTTCGAATAAATCCCACCCTTGGCCTTCAACTCCTCCTCGACCAAAAACGGCACCACATCGGTCAACTGCACCGCCTCTTCCTCGCTATTACTGAACCCGGTCACACGCTTGCCTTTGACCAACGGCTGACCGTCCGCATCCTTGACGTGACGCAACACGCCCGGCGCATGACACACCGTCGCGACCGGTTTGCCGGCCTTGTACAGCGCCTCGATCAGCGCGATCGAATGCTGGTCTTCCGCCAGATCCCACAGCGGACCATGGCCACCGGGATAGAACACAGCATCAAAATCCTCAGCCTTCACGCTGCTCAACACCACCGTAGACGCCAGCGCGGATTGCGCCGCCGAGTCCTTGCGAAAGCGGTCGGTGGCGGCGGTTTGCGCGTCCGGCTCATCACTTTTCGGGTCCAGCGGTGGCTGGCCGCCCTTGGGAGAAGCGAGGGTCAACTGAGCGCCGGCGTCCTTGAACGTGTAATACGGCGCGGCGAATTCTTCCAGCCAGAAGCCGGTTTTCCTACCGGTGTTTCCCAATTGATCGTGGGACGTTAGAACCATCAGGATTTTCATGTCGTTCTCACTTGATGTCGGGATGTTCGGCGCTCAGCGGCGCGCGGGGATCTTTTTCATTGACCACTCTGCATTTCGATTCGTTGCATTTGTTGAGGCCGACCCTGGATGATGGCGCATGGCCTTGATGCGCAAGAAGTTGCGCACTTGCTCCGCAAAAAAACCGGCCAACCCTGCTGAGCGCCCGGCCCGCCAGGCCCTCCAGCCAAGTGCGCAAGAAGTTGCGCAGTGGTGCGCAACTTCTTGCGCACTTTGGCGGGCGATCCGGGCTTCAGATCCGTTCAAGCCATGGAAAAAACCCCTTCAACCCCCGGTTTATATAGCCCTTAACATTTCTGGCACGGACCTTGATAACAGTCAGGCACCCACCGGGCGATACCGCCTCCCGGGCACTCTCATTTATTTAGCAAGGAGCACATCCATGGCTACTCCAGCGTACATGTCCGTCACTGGCGAAAAACAAGGTCTGATCACTGCCGGCGCATTCACCGCCGACTCGGTTGGCAACACCTACCAAGAAGGTCACGAAGACCAGGTCATGGTTCAGGCGTTCAGCCACGACGTGATCATCCCGCGTGACCCGCAGTCCGGCCAACCGACCGGTCAGCGTGTGCACAAACCAGTTGTGATCACCAAGGTCTACGATAAGGCTTCGCCACTGCTGCAAGCTGCTCTGACCTCCGGCGAGCGCATGAGCGAAATCGTTATCCAGTGGTACCGCACTTCGGCTCAAGGCACCCAAGAGCACTACTACACCACCAAACTGGAAGACGCGATCATCGTCGCCATCAACAACAAAATGCACAACTGCCAGGACCCGTCGAACTCGCACTTCACGCACCTGGAAGAAGTGCAGTTCACCTACCGCAAAATCACCTGGACCCACGAAGTATCCGGTACTTCGGGTTCCGATGACTGGCGTCAACCAGTCGCTTAATCGCGGCTGACCGCTTCACGCATCGGCCAGCTCTGCTGGTCGATGTCGTTTACGCCTTTCCAGAATTTTGCGTCTGCTGATTCCGTCTTCCGGTATTGTCGAACGCCGCAGCACAGCATAAGGAACAAGGGATGTTCGCGCCGGCCAATCAGACCCACTTTGCCCTGACTATCGAAGGTCTTTCCAATGATTTGCAGGTGCTTTCCCTGCAAGGTCGAGAAGCCATCAGCCAGCCTTTTGTGTTTGAGGTGGAACTGGTCAGTGAACAGCCGTCCCTGGACCTCGAAACCCTGCTGCACAAACCGGCCTTCTTGCAGCTCGCACCTGACGGCAGCGGCATCCATGGCCAAATCTATCGCGCCGCCCAGGGTGATTCCGGCAAACGCCTGACCCGCTACGCGGTGACCCTGCGCCCGCAACTGTCCTACCTGGCGCACCGCATCAACCAGCGCATCTTCCAGAACCTCACCGTGCCGAAAATCGTCGGCATGGTCCTCGAAGAGCACGGCATCCAAAGCAACGCCTACGAATTCAAAGTCGGGGCGATTTATCCCGAGCGCATTTACTGCGTCCAATACGATGAATCGGACCTGCAGTTCATCCAGCGCCTGTGCGAGGAAGAAGGTATCCACTACCACTTCCAGCACAGCGCCATGGCCCACAAACTGGTGTTCGGCGATGACCAGACGGTGTTCCCGAAACTCGCGCCAGTGGCCTATCAACAAGACTCCGGCATGGTCGCCACCGACCCGGTGATCAAGCGCTTCGACCTGCGCCTGGAAACCCGCACCAGCCGCACCACCCGCCGCGACTACGACTTCGAAAAACCGCGCCTGACCCTCGAAGCGGAAAGCCGCGGCGACGCCCTGCCCGACCTCGAAGACTACGACTACCCCGGTCGTTTCATCGACCGCGAACGCGGCAAACACCTGGCCAAACGCGCCCTCGAACGTCACCGCAGCGACTTCCAGCTCGCCGAAGGCAGAAGCGATCAACCGATCCTGGTCAGCGGCCATTTCCTGGCCCTTACCCAACACCCAAAAGCCAAGTGGAACGACCTGTGGCTGCTCACCGAAGTTCTGCACGAAGGCAAACAGCCGCAAGTGCTGGAAGAATCGGTCACCAGCCACACCACGAACCTGAAAGACGATTTCCACCAGGGCTACCGCAACCGCTTCCAGGCCACGCCTTGGGACGTGCCGAACCGTCCGCCGCTGAACCATCCCAAGCCACGTATCCTCGGCAGCCAGAGCGCCGTGGTCACCGGCCCCAAAGGTGAAGAGATCCACTGCGATCAATACGGCCGCGTCAAAGTGCAATTCCACTGGGACCGCGAAGGCCAGGCCGACGACAAAACCAGCTGCTGGCTGCGCGTCTCCTCCGCGTGGGCCGGCGCCCACTATGGCGGCATCGCCATCCCGCGCATCGGCATGGAAGTGCTGGTCACCTTCCTTGAAGGCGACCCCGACCAACCACTGATCAGCGGCTGCCTGTACCACAAGGAAAACATCGTCCCGTACGAGTTACCGGCAAACAAAACCCGCAGCAGCTTCAAAACCCTCAGCTCCCCCGGTGGCGGCGGTTACAACGAACTGCGCATCGAGGACAAGAAGGGCCAGGAACAAATCTTCCTGCACGCCCAGCGAGATTGGGATGAAAACGTCGAGCACGACCAGAAAATCCGCGTCGGCAACGAACGCCACGACACCGTCGAGCAAAACAGCTACACGGAGTTCAAGGCCGAGGAGCACCACACGGTTTATGCCGATCGCAAGGTTGAGACGCAGGCGAATGATCATTTGACTGTGGGGGTTAATCAGCACATCAAGGTTGGAACCGGGCAATTCATTGAGGCAGGCCAAGAGATTCACTTGAGCAGCGGCTTGAAAGTGGTGATGGAAGCAGGCACTGAGTTAACCCTGATCGGTGGAGGGAGCTTCATCAAGATCGATGCCGGGGGCGTGACCTTGAGTGGGCCGGTGATCAACATGAACTCCGGCGGCAGCCCGGGAAATGGCACAGGCGCAGCACCTTTGCTGCCGGGGCCATTGAAGCAGGCGGATTCGGACAAGGCTGGGGAATTGTTGGTGCCGGCGCAGCGGCAGGCGTTGATGCAGAAGAAGCCGATTTGCGCGATCTGTGAGAAAGCCAAACTGGAGGCACAAAATGCTTAAACCTGAGTGGTCGCTAGAGAATGGCTTACCCCAGGGTCTCCCATGGAATGGCACAGTAGGTTTGCTGCTGGATGGTGTCAGCGTCGAGAAACTTCCACAGCATCTGTACCAATGGTCTGATGACCCGGTATTCGAGCCGCTCTACCTCGGTACACGCTGGGCCGAGCTGGGTGATATTTCGCCATGCCTCGTCCAGATAAAAACACAGAACAATCCGATCCTGATGCAGTTCCTGAACGCGTCCCGTCAAGAATGGGGCCATCTTGTATTCAGCGAGCAGCCATGGGAACAGATAGTCGCGCACTTCCGTTGGCTCACCAGCGTGATGCACCCGCAAGGCGAAGAAGTTCTATTGCGTATAGCCGACCCCGCCGTGATTCACGCATTGCTCACCCACGCGGATAGCATCAAGGATCCGACCTTGTTCGGCCCTTGTGTACAGATCGTCACCGCCGATGCGGCGCTGAGCTGTTGGCATGTAAACCGGCGCCCCGCCAAAGTCCCCGAACCGAATCACAAAAAACTCTACCGCTTGAGTGACGAGCAGCTCAGCCAACTGGATGAAGTGAATTTCCGCAACATTGTTCTTCGACTCGACGAACACATGCACGAATACTTCCCGTCCTATCTGGCGCAATCGACGCATCTGCAACGCTGGGAACACCTGCACGCATTGGCGTCGACCTCGTATGATCGAGGCTTCAATACCGAACTCGACATCACCCTCTACGCCAACATTCACGGGTTCCTCGGTGAAAGAGCGCTGGAAGAACATCCAGACCTCAATGCAATACTCAAAACCCCATCGGAACAAACGCCCGCACAGCGACTCGAACAGGTCGCTGATATGGCCCAAGTACGGGCTGAATCCCCCCACAGGAATCAAGGATGACCACGCCAACATCGTCCGGCAAAAGCCCGAACAGCGTTGCAAAAAGCCAAGACGACGGCAAGTGCGCCATGGGTGGCTGCTCCCTGATGAAGGCCAAAATCCAACTCATCCCACTACGCTACGGTCTGGTCGAACGACTTGACCCATCCAACGAACTGGCGATGCCGTACAAAACCACTTCACGTCCCCTGGGCATACGCTTGATTCGCGATGGCTGGCTGTACGTCATCGTCGACAAAACACCTCAAGTCATCATGCACGAATACCGCATCCAGAACGGCATCGTGACTCAGTTGCTGTGGGAAAAAGGCGAGATCACCGCCAATAAACGTGAGAGCAACGTGGGTGAAGCCGTGCTGGTGTTCCCGCGATTGAGCAAGCTCTACGTCAATTATTCAGAAGTGCAATGGACAGCTGCTAAATGTTCGCAGGTCATCAAACATAAGTCTGAGCGTAACTACTTCATGCAGTCTGTCGACCTGACCAAGGCAGACCCCGAAAAAGGTGCCGCTAATCTGCTGACCCCGAGCCAAGCGGAAAAATGGATTGCGGAAGTTGCCGAGCAACCGAGTAAAGATCCAGCAGTCACTGGTGCCAAGCCTGAGGAAAGTCAAGATTACCTCTGGGAGCAGGCATCGCAGTTCAAAAAAATTCAGTTAGGCACACTAAAAAAGCAAGTCAAAACAGACAACGAACGTGATCATCTCTATTTGGTCATACAGGATGATCTAGGCGTGCTGCGCGATCTTGCAGAACATCAAGATCTGGTCACGGGTTGGATAAGTGACTGGAGTGATGCTGAGGCTAATCAGAAAAAGTATGTATTTGGTTGCTATATCGAATCGTTGTATACGGTCACCAGCGATACGATTCTTAATGCGGCCCAAGGCGATCCGCGATTTGCTCAGCTCAAAGATGAAACCACCGAAGAACAGCGGCAAACTATCGTCGACTACGTTAATGTAAAAAATCAAACTCAGTACTCAGGGGCAGGTACACATCGCGGTGCAATCGCAGCAGCGAAATCGCGAATGCGGACAAGCCTAATGTCGCTTTATTCAAAATATGAAACGCTCATCGAAACCATAGATGACAATACAGATGATGCTCTCGATGGGGCAAAGATGGGGCAGCAAGGCATCAGCGATCTGATTGACCGTCCGGCTATGGAAGCATTCCTCAAACAACAAAAAACCCAATTAAGTCGCTGGAACAAACGCCTGGATTTGATCAGCAAGGATCGAGCCAATCTAGTGAGCGAGGAGCGCTTTCACCGTTCGGCGTGGTATTTCGATCCGAAAATAGAAGACCAACTCAATACAACTCTCGCTACCGAATACGCGTGCATAAGAGACATTTGCCGGACCGATCTAGCCACGGAAAAACTCGCAGATTTAATTGAGAAACAGCCCGGATTTAACGTACCTACATTTTTCACATTGAGTCTGGCCGACCAGAAAGACATGCACGCTAAGGTTGCATCATTCGTCAAATCATTGCGCGATTCCGCTATGGCCCAAAAGGATTATGTCGGTGCTCAAGAGCTAAGCGGAAAATTTGGCAACCTGTTGACTCAAAACTTGGCTGCCGCTATGCAGCTTAAGGAGGACAGTATTGTTCTCGGGCAATTACGTGATACAGCATACGAACCAGCGAAACAACTACGTCTGGCGGGAGCTCTCGACAATGCAATGCAGGCCTTGCGTAATGGTCAGCCGTTAGATCCGGCGAAAGTATTGCGGGAAATCCCTGGCTCAGCGTGGATAAATGTATTGAGGGCATTCAACAAAAAAGGAATTACGCTGGAGTTTTCATCTGCCAGCCAAATCGAAAAATTTAAGGCTGATATTGTTAGTTTGACGGATCTGCGTAAGCAAATGTCGTCGCTCAAAAATCAAATAAAGCAAACCATCTCCAAAGAACGTAAAGGCCTCGCCGCCAAAGGCGGTTACAAAGCTCTGGTGACTCGCCGAAAAGCCATACAACAAACTATTGCGCCTCTCGAAGGGCGTGTAGCTCAGGCAATGAGCCCTATTGGGGATGGACCCAGCAAAGCCGCCTTCAAAATCAAAGGGCTTAACAACGCCCAACTGGTCGAATTTGAAAGAATGGCCGAGGACTATCGGCTCAAGCGACCGTACAAAGGTTTGTCCGGGGACGTGTTCAAATCGGTAGGAGGGGATTTGTTTGCCTCTGCAGCTTTTATCATGCAGACGGTGAACTTTTATCAAGTTTATGTAGAGTTACGCTCTAAAGCGGTGCGCGACAGCGCAGATAACATTGCATTCTTTAACGCCCTATTTTCTACCATAGGTGGTGGTTTAGCGGCAGCGCAAGGTATTGCTATAACAAGCCTCTCAGTAGCTATCAAGAATTACACAAGCGCTGCGGGCAAAATAAAATTAGCTGCCAAGTTAGGAAAAATCACCGGGGCACTGAGCCCATTTGCTTATATATTCAGTGCTGTCGCAGCAGGAACAAGCATTTACGGCGAAAAAGGTTCAGCAGCCAAATGGACAGAAGCGCTACGCTCAGGTAATGGAGCCAAGCTGGCTGGAGCCAGCATGACATTAGCAGGCGACTCTGGACAGCTTGCGCTTAATGGATGGGCTTTTGCACAAAGTGGCAAATCTATTTATGAAGCGTTTACCACCGTCAACGAAGCCCGTGCACTAGTCTGGGTTAAAGCGGGTAGCCAGTTGCTGAGTGTTGCCGCCAAAGCTAATTTGATTGGCCTCGTACTTACCGGCCTGCAATTAGGCGGAGAGTTCTTGTATAACCGTAACAACAAGACCGAACTTGATACATGGCTGCAAAAAGGCCCTTGGGGCAAGCAGAGTGCTAACCACAGTATGGCCGAGGAACGTCTGTTGCTTGCAGATATCACTGCCGCACCTCAGGTAGCCTTGCAGTCGGTAAACAACCAACCTATGGCCGTCCTCCGAATACCTGGAATAACAGCTCGTGAACTAAATGATGTAGAGTTTGGCGTGAGCGCTTACTGGTTGACAAACCACCAACGTAATGACTGGGAAGCGTGGAGCGAACCATTGCTTTATCAGCTCAATCTTCTTAGCGCTCCGGATGAGCCACTTAAACTGGGTATGGATATATTCCAACACGAGGCTAACGCGCAGCATGGTTTGGCTATTGCCGTACGCTATCACCCCGTCGCAGGCGATACGACTTATCGAGAAAAACGTTTCGAAACTACAACGTTAAATCCGCAGAATGGCAAGCTGCTTCCAGCGGTTTCTGTTTTAAAATCGCGTAACACCGATGCCCCATGGCTGCTGGTTAACAGCGACTTCCTGTAGCAGCCTAGCTCACCACTTAGGATTAAACTTCATGCAATCCAAATCAACACAACACGATGAATTTAATCTAAAACACCAGCGCCCTATCGCTGGTGAATCTCGACGCTTTCTCACTGGTGAGGCAGTTTTCTTTTCGCCGTTGCCTGTTCCTACCGGCCAGACCCCCATGGACTTGGGGGGGAGTTTTCTGGATGTCAATGAAACGTATCTCGATGTAGGTAGCAGCAATTTCAACAAGGCTTTCCAAACCAGAGTTATGATCGCCAGTGGTATGCTTATACTAATTGTAAGTTTGTTAGTGGGCCCCTTTATTGCCGGACTGATGAGTTTTGGTGATCCCTACGGCAGAACATTTTCACAAATTTTCATGGAGTTTTTTTTCCCTGGTGCAGCCATCGGCGCTTGGGCGGCGGCAGGAACAGGCCTATTAGGGCTCTATGTTGTTATCAGTACCACGCGCACTAAAGCACGCTCTCGCCCCATCCGCTTCCATCGGCAACGCCGCGAGGTCTGCTTTTTTGCGGATGGATCTGATGAGCCCGTAATCCAACCTTGGGAAGAGCTGGTATCCTGGCTCTCTATCAGCACTGGCGTAACTGGGGTAGGAATAATTAGCACTTACACTTTTGGCATGGCATTCGATAACCCAAAAGCCGATACAGTACATATGGTAACCCAGGGAGTACCGACCCCAATTCATGGTTTGGGTAAATGGGAAGCAATCCGTCTTTACATGGAGAAGGGGCCGCTATACTGTCCAGGCAAAGCATCCTACGAAGGCCGTCATACATTTGATAAAGAGCAAGCAGACATGCTTGAGGAATACAGACACAACGAACGCTCCGCGCTAAGTGTTGTCTTGTGGTATCTATCTCATATAATCACCTGGTGGAGACTTCCATATTTGGTCGCGGAATGGGACCATCGTTACAGCATGAAATCTCTACCTAAATCTATTACTGAGTGGTCTGAACCTTTATCATCCGAACAATGGGCAAAACCGAGTAGAGAATTGAAAGATCAGAGTGATAAAATCGAAAAATTCTTTTCTCAAGGGAAAGATTTCATGGAGTACTTCAGCGTAAATTTAAACGAGACAAAAACGCAAGAGCCGGAGTCATCGTGAGTATTAAGAAGACCTGTTTATTTTAAGTACAACAGGGACAGATTTTTTTCTTAGCACTCTCCTAGCAAGAGATCGCGCAAAAATAAATCTGCCCCCTTTTGCATCCAAGTCCCAAAAGCTGTTCCGCCGCTATCTCGGCCAGCCATCGTTTGCCATCGGAAAACCTGCAGCGGGATATCGTCCCACCCCATTGCAAATCGAAACCACTGAGTTCTCCGCATGACCGTACAAATGGATGCCCCATACGCTGCCAGTGCTTATCGCAGCAACAGTCATGAACCTTTGCCACCGCCAAAATGGGCGGAAGATATCAATCGTACAGGGAACTTTGACACCCATCTCGCCTTTGGTTACTACTCCAATCTGGAGCCGGCGATGGAGATCACTACCCAGTTGCAAGGTGAAGAGCACACGCGCTACCAACGACAGCAGGAGCAAGAATAAAAGGAAGAAGTTTACTGCGATGCCAGACATTGGTGCTTTCAAAACTCTAGCAAAATTCCACATCTATTGTTCGCACTTAAGATAGTGTGTATTTCTTTCATATGGGTGCCTTGGACCGTTTGGATCTTCGGATCCATCAAGCCAGAGCTTGGGCATGCCCCCCGGCACTGGGCTTGCACTTCTAGTTGCGTTTTCCGCTGTTGCCTTAATGTTAACTTCTTTAACTCTATATGTGACAGAAAAGAAAATAGTCCATCATCTACAAATTGCGGGATTCATTGTCAGTGCCAGTACTGTATTTTGGCTGCAGGGTTCACTCGTGGGCAAAAACAGCCCTGCATCATCAAGGCTCGCATTGATGCGTCCCTGAGCATCGAAGCTTACTACCGCGCTCAAGAAGCTAAGGGCATTCAGGCGACGCCGAAGGCCGATGACTTTGATGAGGTTCATCGCGGTTGAGCGTAAAGCACACAGATTTATTTTTTTAGACGGGCTACACAGCGCACCCCGGAAGAGTCCTCTGCAAGGAGCAGTAAGTTGAAACCCACCACCATGAAGAACTCAATACGACGCCGAAACTGCGCCCTCGTTGCCGCACTCCTGCTGTCGACCAGCACCGCTGCCTGGGCGGTGCCAGCAGGTCAGGCAAAGGCGCGGGCACCCAGTTCGGCGCAACTGATGCACGAGGCACAACGCCTGAGCAGCGAAAATTCATTGGCAGAGGCCACGGTTGCGGCCCGGGCGGCCATGGAGGCAGGCCGTAAGGGCGGCGCCATGGATTTCACGGAACTCGAGGCGGGCGACTTGCTTGTTAATCTGCTGCACCAGCAAGGGAGATACGACGAGGCCCGGAAAGCCGCCGAAGAGCAGATTACGTATTGGGATCGGCAAGCCGCCTCTGTCGGGTCGACAAACAGGCGCGACCCCCGCATCGCGAAAATGCTGGGCCTGGCCATCGAGGCCAGCATGAGGGCGGGTGAACGAGCAGAGGTCCCACGCTTGCAGGAAAAGCTCTTCACGAACAACAGTCCCGAGCCCGGCCTATGGCGCTTGTCGCCGGATGAACCGCGCTTGCGTTACGAACTGGCTGATTTCTCGATGCCACTTCTGCTGGGGCAATGGAAACTGGCGAAGTTTGAGCCCGCAGAAAAACGCGATGCCACCACCCGCCTCCTCTATACGCAGGCGTTGGTAAACGGGCGCCTGAGCGCCGAGATTTCGCTGGCTTATGACGAAGCACAACGCAATTACACCACAACGCAACGCCAGGATTGGCTCAAACCCTATCAGGAACAGCGTGAGGTTCGGGCGGTTGCATCGGCGATGCCCGACCTTCCCTTCGACGGCCTGGTCTCCGTAAAACTCGGGAGAAAAGAGGAGTGTGACGGAGCGCAATGCACCAACATTCGTTGGACGGCGCTACGCGGCGACTGGCGCATGGACGTTGATGTGATTTTTAGATCGCAGGACGAAGCCCAAGCCGCCGAGCAGATGCGCAACTTATTCGCGGCACTGAAATGGCAAAGCGCACCGCCGCTGTTCCGCGAACGCACGATGGCCGAACAGACCCAAGAAATGGATGCGGCCTGGGAGCGTCCCGGCGGCTGGCCCAAGGCCGCTGAACTGGCGGAACAGGCGCTGCCCGACGCGCATTTCTCGGAGGAAATTGCGCGCGTGCAGACACTGATCGGCGTGTCGCAATACCGGCACGGCGCCCTGGATGCCGCCCGCCGCTCGCTGGGTTTGGCCGTTCCCGCCTGGGAGAACGGCTTGACCTTTCAATCCCTCTATAGCACCGCGCTGGATTACGCCGCGGATATCGCCTACCGCCAGGGCAGAGATCACGAGGCCATCGCCCTGAACCGGACGCTCGTCGAAGGGCAGCAAAGCGATGCGACGCTGGGCTGGACAGTCCCGAAGGATGAAAATGCGTTGGTTAACAGCTGGAAAGGCATTCATCTGCCCTTGCGGGTGGGCGGCTACCGCCTGAGATTGGGCACGGAATATCGCTTCTACTACGAAAACCTGCAAACAGGGGTACAGCTTGGCCTTACCGTGGGTTCGGCCCAGACATCGGATGAAAAGCTTGAGTCGTTGCTGCGCTCATTCATGGCGGAAAAGCTGGGACTGCAAGCCGCCGATATGCGTCGATCAACGTTTTCACCCAAGTCGGCCAAGCCTGAGAAGTCGCAAGCAACCGGCCAAAAATGGGAGTTCGATGTGACGAAACTGCCTGACGAGAAAGAAGTCTCCGACGACGACTTCGTTGCCGGCATCCTGCGCAAAACACCGATAAAAATGGCGTTCTGGATCGTGGACCGCGAGGGCGAACGGTCGTTGCTGCGGGCACCGATCATGGAGGGTGAGCAAACCCGGACTGAAGCGAATCAGATTGCGCAGGCGTTGCTCTGGTAGAACCGGACGACCTGCCACCTTCGTGTCAGCGATCAGTCAGGCTGATCGCCCATGCAATCAGGCAGATGGGGACCGATCTGAATCATGGCCGCCGACACCTTGGGGTAGCTTCGGCTCCCCCAATCCAGAGGTCCGCCAGCATTGACCAGGTCGTAGATCTGGCTTTCGCCAATCAACTGACCATTGCGATGATCGTACAGGCGAAAAAAAGCCGGAATTTCCCAGCGTGCGAACCAATACACTTCTGCCTCCGGGTCCGGGAAGGCCATCGGGTGCAAGAACCAGGGCAACAGCCAAAAAGGTTGAAACTCCTGGACTCGATAGCAACCGTTGGGGCTTATGTCAGGGGCGCCGACTGGCTTCGCCAGGCCCTTTTCCCACCACTGCGACGCGGCCCACAGCCCGGCGCAGAACAGAGGCACGCAGAGCCAGAAACGTTGGCGTCGGGTCAGTCTTTTCATCTTCTGATATCCCTATCAATCCGCTTTATATGACAACCGGTATTTCAACTAACGCGTCATCAACCACATACTTAACCACCACCCGATTCCGATAAAGCCGCTCACTCGCCACCAACTCACTCCCCTGCCCCTTAGTCCTGACATCCCGCCATATCTCATTCTCCCGAAACACCCGCCCACCTTCCCGTACAAACCGATGCCCAAGTTGATAAACGTGATACCGGAACTCTCTTGCCCGATCACACAACAACTCGCCTTCCAACTGCTGCTCACCGACCTTCAATTTCAACTGAAAACACCGATCCGTCGGGTTATGCAAAACCAGATCAACATAGTTATAAAAAATCGCCGCGCCGGAGCCGAATGGAAGTACTCGCCCTTCATCAGGAAACGGATCAAAGCTGTGATTTGAGCGTTCGACCACGATCAGCGGCGAGTGAATGGCCATCCAGTGAATCAGGTTGCTCAGTTGGCAGATCCCGCCACCGACGCCTGTGCGGGCTTCGCCGAAGGACAACTCCATGCCTTCGACATACCCGCGCTTGCGGGTCGGTCGGCCAACCAACCGACAAAAAGAGAAATATTTACCCGGACCAATGACCACGCCATCAACAGAAGCCACCGCCAATTTCAGATTAATAACTTTGTTGTGTTGCAGTGCAATATCAGAATCGCCGAGTTTGCGGATCAGTTTGGAAGTGTGTTTGAGGTAACGGAATGGCAACCGAGCGGTGCTCAACGCGACGGCGTATTGCCTACGGGAGAAGCGCCAGGCCAGTTGGCGGAACAGGCGTTTTTGCCACACGCGCAGCCAGTAGAGGGCTGGGTGGTAGAGGGAGAGTGGTTTCATCCGTGTCAGAACGGCGGCGGCCGTTTTCTTCCTTGAATTGAAAAATGCCGCGCATCTTAACGTATTGCACTTGAAAGAAGGTGTTCGCCCAGTGTAATGGCCTGGCAATCCATGCACCGGTAAAGAGCCCTGACACTGGGCGAACGGGAAGCATTTTAATAGAACTCGATGAATATGTCCGTATACATAACCATGAAATTTATGCACACAACCTCAGTGGATATTTATCGATTTCAAACTTACATACATCAAACTCACCAACTGGAACATTAAAGCGATTATTCTTATACAAAAATCTGTACAAGAATAATCACTCTATATAGAGCCAATACTCAACTTTCGTGTTGAGTTGTCACTTTCAAGATATCGGTGTAGGTCACGACAACACTTTGCCCGATTTTCAGGTCCTTCAATTTCGCTTGAACTTCCGGTTTTACAACGTCGACGGTTTTCGATTGGCCAGCTGGATTTTCGAAGGTGACCTGATTTTTCTTCGTATCAATGTGGGTGATTTTCAGCTGGACCTGTACCTGACGAAAGGCTTCGCCGCCGGGATTCGGGTTGTCTTTGGTGGCGCGGATTTCGCCGGTGCGTTCGGTGGACCCTGGCAGGCCTTTGTCGACGTCGGTGTCGAGGTAGGCGGCAACGGAATGGGTAACTTCAACGTTGACCTTGTCGCCGACCTTAAGGTTGCCGAGGTCCTTGGCCTTGTCGCTAAGTTGTACATGAACTTGACGGCCCTCGGCGCCTTCCAAAACAACCTGGTGTTTGACGGCGTCGACGGCGAGGACTTTGGTGGTGACTTGATCGGCTTCTACGGCGGCGGACAGTGGAATATCGGCAGCGATGGCGCTGAGGCTGGCGGCGGAAAGGAGTGTGGCGAGGGTGATGGCCTGGGCCAGTGCGTTGAATTTCATAAACAGTACATTCCCTGTGATTGATGGCAGCGCACGGCTCTGGATCAAGGGTCCGCTCCGTGCGTGCCAGTGAGCATAGACGCTGTTCAGGGAGTGTTCGCAGTTTCTTGCGCGGTGGATTCGCCGCTGTCGGTACCCCGGCTGTTTTCTTTGCGTTTGTTCGAATCGGTGGGGCGCAGGGCGTCGTTGTCGCGCTCGACTTCGCCCGGTGGCCGGGGTTCGTCGGGGTGTTCGGCTTCGGTGATCGGTTTCATTGCGGTGCTCCTCAGGCTTCGGGGTCGTCGACTTCCTGGGCGACGTTCACGGCGGGCGAATCCTTGTGGGCTTGCTCGGCCTTGGCTTTCAGGGTTTGCCATTGTTCGAGGTCGATCGCGCCCTGCCCCAGCAAGTCGTCGGCCACCCGCAGCAGTTCGCTGTAGTGGGCGTCGGGGGACTGCTGCCAATAGGCCTTGTCGTCGAACAGACGTTGCCACGTGGCGAGGTCTGGGGGTTTGAGGTCGTCGCTCATGACGGGCTCCTGCAGGGGCGTTCGTACGGTAGAGGGTTGGCCGACGGTTGGAGTTCCGGTGGGTTTCATCAATGCAATATCAAGATCAAAAGATCGCAGCCTTCGGCAGCTCCTACAAAGGAACGCGTTCTCCCGTAGGAGCTGCCGAAGGCTGCGATCTTTTGATCTCAATAACCCGTCATTTCCAGATAACCCTGCCCCGCCTGACTACCGCTCAAGCGCACCGGCCCTTCCCAATACGGAATGCGCAAATTCATCCACGCATTGGGATTCAGCGCGGTGGTGGTGATGTCGAGTTGTTTGCCGGGGATTTTGATCGACCAGCGCACCGGCATCGAATGCCCGGCGACTTTGGCGGTACCCCCAGGCGTGAGGCTGATGTCATCACCATGTAATAGCTGCGTCTGACCCTGCGCGTCGATCCAGGTACCGGTGAGGTAAGGCGCGCCGTCCTTTTGCCGCATGCGGTAGAGCATCACCTGTTCGCCGCTGTCCAGGTGCAGGGAAAACCAGTCCCAGCCGCTCTGGTTGGCGGTCAGGGGTTGGCTGCTCCACTCGCGGTCGAGCCATGCGGGGCCGCTAACCGTGTAGGTTTTGCCATCGATTTCCAGCGAGCCGTTGGCCTGGAAAAACGGCTGGCTGTAGTAGTACGACGCCTGGCCTTGCTCGGATTTCTGACTGAAACCGTTATCGCCTTGCAACACCAGTGGACGCGTTGAAGTCAGCCGCAGTTGGTAGCTGAATCCCTTGCCCCGAGCGCTGAGCTGCATGTCAGCCAAAGGACCGCTGAACCGCCAATCATCAATCCACGCCTTGAACGGCGCCACGTTCACCCCGGCTTGACCCACGCCACCCCGAGCATAGCGTTCCGCCGCGTGATGCGCCGTGGCAGACGTTACCGCCGCATGCCCGAGCCAGATCGTCTGATTTCCCCAACCGGCCACCTCGGGTGTTGCTTTCAACGCGCTGCGAAACAACGTCCACTGCACGCCAAATTCGCGGCCCTGATCGTCCTTGAGGTTGGCGGTGACGTACCACCATTCGATGCGAAATCCATCGTGCGGCCCATGATCCGCCGGAAAGCTGAACACTCGCCCCGGCACCACCGGGGTAAACGCGGACGCCTCCCCGCCCAGACCGGCAAAGCCCTTCTCCACCGGCGCCGAGTTATCGCAGCCGCTCAACAACGCCAGAATCAGCAGCCCGACCTTAATCCTCATGGGCAAACGTCCTCAGCAGATCCGCCGGTTGGGTGCGGTACAACGTGTACAACGGCCACGCGGAGGCCAGCAAGGTGGCGAGCAACGCCAGCCCCATCAACTGCAACAGTTGCAGCGGAAACACCCGCAGCGGCAGTCGCCAACCGAAGGCCTGGACGTTGACCACCGTGTCCAGGCACCACGCCAGCGCGATGCCCAAGGGCAACGCCAGAATCAGTGTCAACAGCGCCAGCAGCCAGGTTTGCCCGAGGTTGAGCAGCATCAGTTGCCGCCGCGTTACGCCCAGCGCCCACAGCGGCGCGAGTTGCCCGAGGCGGCTTTGACTTTGGGTCAGCAGACTGATGAACAGCGCCACGCCCGCGACGCCGAGGGTCAGGCTGTTGAGCGCGGCGGTGGCGGCGAACGTGCGTTCGAACACTTGAGTAGACCAGCCCTTGAGCCGCGCCTGATCGACAATCCGACTGTCGTCGAGGGCGAAGCGATTTTGCAGTGCGGTAAGGAATGGCGGAATGGCCGCCGGGTCGATGCGCAGGTTAAAACGGTTCGGTGTGAGTTGCGGCCAGCCGCGCAGCAAGTGGTTGACGTTGACCAGCACATGGCCCTTGGGATTGCCGTAGTCGGCGTAGATGCCGACAACCCGTGGCGACCACGAACCGTTGGGCGTCGGGATCGTCAGGTGATCGCCCAGTTGCACTTTCAGGCGCCGCGCCAGTTGTTCGCTGAGCATCACCGTGTCGTCCTTGGCCAGGCGCTCCCACGGGTTGTCGCCCAAGGCTTCGAGCAGCGGCCAGTGTTGGCGATAGTTCGGGTGATCGATCACGCCATAAACGTCCGCCGGCCAGCCTTGCAGCTGGATCGACACTTGCCAGCTGGGCAGCACCGCTGTGAGCGGCGGCTGCTGTTTGAGCCAGGTGTGCAGTTCGCGGGCCTGGGCCGGGTTTTGCGGGTTGAGGTAGAGCTCGGCGGTCAGGCGTTGTTCGAGCCAGTCGCTGAAGGTCTGGCGGAAACCGGCGGTCATGCTGCCGGCACCGATGTTCGCCGCCAGCGCCAGCAGCAACGCCATCAGCGCCAGGCTCAGGGCCGGCAGTTGCTGGCGGCAATCGGCGAGAAACCATTGCCCCAGCACCGAGCGACTGCGGTGCAACACCAGATTGAGCACGGTGTTGAGCAACACCGGCAGCGCCAGTGCCGCGCCGAGCAACAACGCGGCCATCAGCACAAAACCGCTGGTCAGACTGTCGCCCCAGATCAATGCCAGCAGTGCGATCAAAGCGGCAATCGCGGCGACCCAGCCCTGACGCCGCAACCACCGCGCATGGGCCTGATGCCAGGCTTGCGGATTGGCCAGGGCCAGCAACGGCAGACGCGCTGCGCGCAACAGGCTGTTGGCGCCGGCCAGCAAGGCACCGAGCAGGCTCAGACCGATACCGCTGAGCCACCACAACGGACTCAAGCTCAACTGCCCCGCCACTTCGGCGCCGTACAACCCGCGCAGGCTGGCGGCGACATCGGGCAACAGCACGCTGGCCAGCAGATAACCGCTGACGACGCCGGCGACGCCACCGATCAAGGCCAGACCGCCCAATTCGACCGTGAGGCCAGCAATCAACATCCGGGCACTGACCCCGCAGGCGCGCAGGGTTCGCAGCAAGCCTCGGCGTTGCTCCAGTGCCAGGCCAATCGCCGCGTGGACGATAAACAGGCCGACCACGAATGACAGAAAGCCCAAGGCATCAAGGTTCAAGTGAAAGCTTTCGGTCAGGCGCGCGAGGTTGTTTTCTTCGCCACTGGTCTTGAACTGGAGTTGGCCTTTGAGATGTTCGGGCAGAGTCGCGGAGAAATCCTTGGGCAGCAGCAAACGAGAGACTTGATCCGGCAGGCCGAGGATCTGCTGGGCGAAGCCGATGTCCACCAGCAACATGCCGGGGGCCATGTCGGGCTGGGCGTGCAGTGGCGGCAAGGTCTGCCCGCTCTCCGCCACCGGCGTTTCACCTTCGCGCAAACCCAAGGCTTGCAAGGTCTGCGGCGCAATCCAGGTACGCCCCGGCGGGCTGAAGAATTCGACGATGCGCTCCATCGCCAACGCCTGCCCCGCCACCGCCGAACCGGCGGGCAGTGACACCGGTTCGATGCCCATCAACTGCAAACGCTGATCGTCGTGGCCCTTGAGGGTCAACCGACCTTGCAGCACCGGCGATACCGGCCAGCCTGCCCGACGCAGTTCGACAAACACTTGCTGGGAAAACACCCCGCCACCGGATGCACTCAGGCTGGCCTGGGGTTCGCCGCCGATCAATTGACTGGCCCGGGCGTAGCTTTCCCGCGCCTGACTGTTCAGCGCCTGCACGCCGGTCAGCAGACTGGTGGCCAGCCACAACCCGGTCAGCACACTGAAAAACTGCACCGGGTGCTGACGCCAATGGCTCAGCAGCGCGCGCAGGGTTTCGCGAAAGACCCGCACTTCAGCGCACGTCCGCGTCAACCAGACGGCCATGGTGCAACACCACCTTTTCCGCCAGGCGCGCGGCCACCCGTGGGCTATGGGTGACCATCAACAACGTCGTCGGCGTGTCGTCGAGCAGTTCCAGCAACAACTTCAATACGTCATCACTGGTGGCTTCATCGAGGCTGCCGGTGGGCTCGTCCGCCAACAGCAGTTTCGGTTGCGAGGCCAGGGCCCGGCCGAGTGCAACCCGTTGCTGTTGGCCGCCGGACAATTGCTCCGGATAGCGCCGCAGTAAATCGCCCAGGCCCAGACGCCGCACCAGATGCGCCTGCCAACGGGCATCGTGGCGCCCGGCCAGACGTGCCTGGAACGCCAGGTTGTCCTCCACCCGCAAACTGCCGATCAGGTTGAATTGCTGGAACACCAGGCCGATTTCCGTGCGTCGCCAGTTCGCCAGTTGCCCTTCGCTCATCTGCTCCAGCCGATGCTCGCCGCTGCTGATACTGCCGCGATCGACCTTGTCCAGCCCGGCGATCAGGTGCAGCAACGTGCTTTTGCCGCTGCCCGACTCACCCATCAACGCGAGGCTGCTGCCGGGTTTCAAGCTGAGGTCGATGCCTTGCAGTACCGGCAGCGGACCTTGGGGGGTGGCATAGCTTTTGAAGACGCCCTGGACCTGAAGCATGGGAAAACCTGATTGATGAGCGTGGTGCAAGGATAGCGGACTCGCCTGAGCCCATAGACTACCTGTTAATACTTCCAGTAGCGGCCGATCAGAGGCGGGTATCTAATATCGTCACACAAAGAGTGTTTGATACCGAGGAAAGTCCCCCATTGCACCATGGCGTTGCGCAGGACAGGTGCCAGGATCATGAACACTTCTGTTGGCAAATACTTGCGCAAGCCGATAGTCATCGGGATTGTCGAGGTCGGACGCGAGCCAAACTGCATGGCTCTCGCCGTCCAC
Source organism: Pseudomonas sp. dw_612 (assembly GCF_018449725.1). GTDB lineage: Bacteria > Pseudomonadota > Gammaproteobacteria > Pseudomonadales > Pseudomonadaceae > Aquipseudomonas. Next base: position 41,487 of record NZ_JAAVVC010000001.1, read on the forward strand.
AGCTCAATCGCCTGCGTGTGCAATACCGATGACGGCACGCTGTCGCTGCTCGACACCCTTGCCCTTCGCGTGATCAGCGTCATAGCGCTGCCGATCCAACCGCTGGCCATCGTTATTGATCCCACGGACACTCGGGCCTACGTGACCGGGCAGGGCAAACCGCTGGTGGTGGTCGTTGATATTCCGTCGCGCCAGATCATCGGCGAAATCGCTGCCAGCGAAGGGCATGCGATGGCGCTCAATGCCGAGGGCGACCGGGTGTATATCAACGCCAATCGCCAGTTTTGTGTCATCGATCCGTTGGCCGGGGAGCGGCTGGCGTGTATCGACACCGGCTCATTGACCAGCGCCGCCGTCCTCGGTCACGACGGTCGCCTGTTCTTTTGTGACTACCTGCACCACGAACTGAAAGCGATGAATACGGTAAGCGGCGAGATCGCCACGGTCCTGTCGCTGCCCGAGCCGTTTGAAGAGTTCGCCCTCAGTCCTGCGGGGGACTTCGGGTATGTGCCCTATCGGACCACCGAAGGTGTCGTCGCGAAGATCGACCTGTCGAGCTATGCCATGGCGGACCTGTTGCCCATCCCTGCACTGCCCCACGGTTTCACCCTCAGCCCGAACGGCGGTCTGGCGTGCTGTTGCAGTGCAGCAGAACGGAGCGTTTCAATCATCGACACCGGAACGTGGCAGGTCGTCAGCCGCTTCAAGGCCGGTCGGTATCCGCAGAGTCCGGTGTTCAGTGCTGATGGGAGGCGTCTGTATCTGTGTGATTCATCCGGGGATGCGGTTTGGGTGATTGCGTTGGGTTGACTGCTTACTGGCACACACGCACCTGTGGGAGCGAGCTTGCTCGCGATAGCGGACTGACATTCAACATTAGCGTTGAATGTTAAACCCTCATCGCGAGCAAGCTCGCTCCCACATGGTTTTGAGGTGCACTCGAGAATCACTGCCCCGTCGCCACACTCGTCGCCGCCTGCCCCGGCGTGACAATGGTTTTCAGATCAATGTGCTTCCACTCCGGCTTGGCCCCCAGCCGTGCATTGAAGCGGTAGTTGAAGGTGAACTCATCCGCCGTCGCCACACTCAGCGGCTTGCCATACACCGCCTCCACCCCCGCCAGGTCATACCCCATCAACTGCAACAACGTCGGGAAGATGTTGTAGTGACTGGAGCGATCCTTGTTGCCGGCCAGTTGCGCCGACCAGTCCAACGTTTTCAAGGCGCTGCCCTGAATCACCACCAACGGCACCAGGCCTTCCTCTTCCACCGGGTCGCCACCGCAATGCGTATTGAGTCCAGGGTTGCCGCGTTCATGCAGGTCCTGCCCGTGGTCCGAGGTGTAGATCAGCACCGCATTGCTCAGGTCAGCCTGGGCAAACACCCGCGCGAAGAACTCCCCGACATTCCACAGCAGCGTGTTCTTGTAGGCATTGCGGTACAGCACCCAATCGTCCGGCTGACCATTGAAACCGTCGCGCTTGCCGGTGTCCGCCACTTCGACAAACTGCCCGCGGGGCAAGGTCGGACGGTAGGCCATAAACGCGTCCGGGTATTTGTCGTGCACCGGAAAATGCGCGCCCACCTTGTTGATCACCACCAGTTCCGGCTTGTCGTCATTTAGCAGTTCGATCAGCTTCGCCGCCGCCGCCATGTCGCGGTCGCGCACGCTGGTCTGGTCGAATTGCACGAATTCGTCGATGTCCTTTTTCTCAGCATCGTTCATCAGGTTCTGCAGATTGCCGCCGGTGCGCTGGGCGTCTATGTAGACGGTGCGCAGCCCGGCCTTTTTCGCGTACTGCCAGATCGACGGCAGCGTGGTGTTGATGCGCATGTAGTCGGCGCGGGTGCCGCCGTAGCGCAGGGTGATGTTGGTGTCGGCGCTGCAATTGGCGATGGAAGCGGCGTAGCCGTAATTGAAGATGTCCACGCCCGGGCGCGGTTCCTTGAGGTTGCTGTGCACGCCGAACGGCGCGTTGATGTCCAGGTAGTTGCCGGAAATGCTCTCGTCGATGATCAGCACAATGTCCTGGCCCACCGCTTGATCGCCGCGCACCAGTTTCACCGGTTCCCGCGGGCCGACGGTATTGTGCAGCGATTCATAGGCGAACAGGTTCAGGTAGGCCAGCGGCGTGTACATGATCGGCAGGCCCCGGGCGCCTTCGCCGGCCCGCACGAACAGCACCGCGCTGAGCAGCAACACACCTAACACGGGCGCCGCCACCAGCAACGCCCCCGGCAACGGCATCCGATGACGGGGTTTGAGGCCAATGCCGAACAGCAGCAACAAGCCGCTGACCAGGCCACTGATCAGCGGGTCACGGTACTGGTACGCCGCTTCCTGGATGAAACCGCCGGAATACACCAACGACACGAAGCTGCTGTAAGTCAGGTAATCGGCGGTCACTTTCGTATAAACGTCAAAGAACACGGCCGACACAAACAGCGTTATAGCGAATAGATGTCTAATCAGCGTCTGACGGATGTACGCCGTCATAAACAGCGCCACCGTCAGCACCACAAACATCCCGCCAAATAACAACAGCGGAATACCGATGCCCATGGCACTCAGTCGTTCGAGGTAATAGTCGTAATTCTTAATTAAATAGAGAACTAACAGCAGTTCTTTGAGATATCGAATCATAGTATTTACGCTGCTCGTCGAAGGTATCTGGCCAATAGTTTGTCGGCCATTTTTTGACACTAGCACCGGGCCATCAAACCGCAAGAAATGCCCGACTTTTCTCCAAAGCGTCAAAAAAACGTTGACTCAAATCTGACACACTCAAGGTGCTACAGCCCTTGTAATTCAAGCCTCTCGACCGTTTATCGTTTTCTTCCAAATGTGAAAAACCCGTCAAAACCGCGGCCGAACCAGCAGCAGCAAGCCTTTGATGGCCAATCGCCCCCAAAACCGGGGGTGTTCTAGCATTGCAACATGTCATTTTGCTGACACGAAATGCCGAGGCTGGGCTATACCCCTTTTGACAGTCTAATTCCTGATCTTTCCACCGTCTTACGAGGCACGCCAATATGGACGTGAGCGTATTTGGTACGGGCTACGTTGGCCTGATTCAAGCAGCCGCACTGGCCGATGTCGGACATCGTGTGCTGTGCGTTGATATCGATCCGAACAAGATCAAGCAGTTGCAACAGGCAGTTCCACCAATTAGTGAACCGGGACTTTCCGGCACCCTGGAAGAGAACATCAAGGCCGGCCGTTTATTGTTCACCACCCAGGCCAGCGATGCGGTCGAACACGCCGAATTGATCTTCATCGCGGTCGGCACGCCAGCCGATGAAGACGGTTCCGCCGACCTCAGCCATGTGCTGAACGTGGCCCGGCAGATCGCCAGTTACATGGAAGCCGATCGCACCCTGATCATCAAGTCCACCGTGCCGGTCGGCACCGCGGACAAGGTCGCCGAAGCCGCCAATGAAGAACTGCAACGCCGGGACAAAGCCGCGCTGGTCGTCCGGGTGGTGTCCAACCCCGAGTTTCTCAAGGAAGGCAGCGCCCTCGCCGACTGCATGCGCCCGGACCGGATCATCGTCGGCACCAACGACGAAACCGCCCGCAACCAGTTGAGCGAACTCTACGCGCCCTTTTGCCGCAACCATGAAAAGCTCATGTTCATGGACAACCGCAGCGCGGAGCTGACCAAGTACGCGGCCAACGCGATGCTCGCCACCCGCATCAGCTTCATGAACGAGCTGGCCAACCTCACCGAACTGTTGGGGGCTGATATCGAAGCGGTGCGCAAAGGCATAGGCTCGGACCCCCGCATCGGCTATCACTTTATCTACCCCGGTTGCGGCTTCGGCGGTTCGTGCTTCCCCAAGGACCTGCGCGCCCTGCTGCACACCGCCGAACACAACGGCATGCCATTGCGTCTGCTGCGCAGCGTTACCGATGTCAACGACACCCAGCGGCACATCCTGTTCAGCAAACTGAAAGCCCAATTTCCACAAGGCCTGGCCGGCAAGTCCATCGCCGTCTGGGGCCTGGCCTTCAAGCCCAACACCGATGACATGCGTGAAGCACCCAGCCGTTACCTGATGGATGCACTGTGGGCCGAAGGCGCGAGTGTGCAGGCCTATGACCCGGAAGCCATGTCCGAATGCCGGCGCATCTACGGCTACCGCAATGACCTGCACCTGTGCGCCACCCGTGACGACACCCTGGAAGACGCCGATGCGCTGGTGATCTGCACCGAGTGGAAAAATTTCCGGGTGGTGGATTTCGATCTGCTGGCGAGCAAACTGCGCTCCAAAGTGATCATCGACGGGCGCAACCTCTACAACCCGGAACAGGTGGCCGCCGCCGGTTTGCATTACAGCGGCATCGGCCTTCGGCACATCGTTCCGGAGGTGCTGCGCCCATGAATATTCTGGTGACCGGAGCGGCGGGATTCATTGGTGCCCATTGTGTGTTGCGGCTGTTGCGCGACGGGCACCGGGTCTGCGGGCTGGATAACTTCAACGACTACTACGATCCGCAACTCAAGCACGATCGCGTGCGCTGGGTGCAGGAGCAAGTCGGCCGTTTTCCGCTCGCAAAAATTGACCTGGCCGACGCCCCGGCCATCGAAGCCTTGTTTGCCAGCGAGCAACCGGACGCGGTAATTCACCTGGCGGCCCAGGCCGGGGTGCGCTACTCGCTGGACAACCCGAAGGCCTATCTGGACAGCAACCTCAGCGGGTTCCTGAACATTCTTGAAGGTTGCCGCCACCATCCGGTGAAGCACCTGATCTACGCCTCGTCCAGTTCGGTGTATGGCGCCAACCAGCACACGCCCTACTCGACCCATGACGGCGTGAATCACCCGCTGTCGCTGTACGCGGCCACCAAGAAAGCCAATGAGCTGATGGCCCACAGCTACAGCCACCTGTTCGGCATTCCCAGCACCGGTCTGCGGTTCTTCACGGTCTACGGGCCTTGGGGCCGGCCGGACATGTCGCCGATCCGTTTCGCCCAGGCCATCGTCGAGGGCAGTCCATTGAAGCTGTTCAATTACGGGCAGCACCAACGCGACTTCACCTACATCGACGACATCGTCGAAAGCATCGCCCGCCTGGTCGATCGGCCACCGAGCATCACCCCCGACTGGGACCGCGAACAACCGGACGCCGCCAGCAGCATGGCGCCGTGGCGGATCTACAACATCGGTGGCGAGCACCCGGTGGAACTCAAGGATTACCTGGCCCTGATGGAAAAACACCTGGGCCGCAAAGCCAATGTCGAGCTGCTTCCCCTGCAACCGGGCGATGTGCTCAACACCTGTGCCGATGTCCACGAACTGGAACGAGACACCGGTTTCCACCCGCGCATCGAGCTCGACGAGGGCCTTCGCCGCTTCGTCGCCTGGTTCCGCGATTACTACCCATTGCACGCCCATGCGCCGCTCGCGGCTGAGCTACAGGGCTGAGAGCTACAGCGGAGGAGTCTATGACTGGACATGAAAAAGGTGTGCCACTCCAGAATATGCGTCGTGACAAACGCCTGGACCCGGAGCACCGAATGCGCCTGGACACCGCGATCCACATGCAGGGTCGCGGCTGGATGACCGGTCGCGACGGTGGTCGGCCCTGGACGTTGTCGCGCACCAATCGGGTCGTGGCCTGCTTCGGTGCTCTGGTCATCCTGATCCTGATTTCGCCGCTGTTGCTGGGTCTGGCCCTGGCGATCAAGTTCAGCAGCCCGGGCCCGGTCATGTTCGTGCAAAAACGCACCGGCTATCGCGGCCGCTCGTTCGGCATGTACAAGTTCCGCACCATGGTGGCCAACGCCGAGGAGCTCAAGGAATCCCTGCGCCACCTGAACAAACACGGTGCCGACGCCATCGATTTCAAGATCGACAAGGACCCGCGCATCACCCGCATCGGTGGGTTCCTGCGGCGCAGCAGCCTCGACGAGCTGCCCAACCTGATCAATGTCTTTACCGGCGACATGCGCCTGGTCGGCCCTCGGCCCACCTCGTTCAACGCCTACCGCTACAAGGATAACCACCTTGCACGCCTGAGCATCTACCCCGGCATGACCGGCCTGTGGCAGATCTCCGGACGCAGCAATATTGACTTCGACCAGCGCGTTGAGTTGGACCTCAGTTATATCGCCGAGCAGAGCCTTTTGCTTGATCTGAAGATCTTGTTCAAAACCCCCTTCAAAGTATTCAGCGGCCACGGAGCGAGTTAAATGGACGGTTCAACCAATAAAGCCCTAAGCATCGCCAACCCGAGCGAGTCCAACCTGACCTCGACCGTGCTCGATCAAGATCTGCGGATCCTATTCCTGACCGCCGCCAACCCCGGCGCGGGCACCACCACCAGCGCCCTGGTGCTGGCCAGCCAACTGGCGCAGATGAGCAGCGGCCAAGTGCTGCTGGTCGACGCCAGCCAGTCGGCGACCAACCTCACGGCCCAGCTCAACCTGCAAAAAGAGCGCGGCTTTCGCGACCTGCTGTTCAGCACCGGCACCCCGCCGCTGCTGCAGGATTGCGTGGTGCAGGTCTCCAGCCTGCCGTTTGATGTGCTGCCCAACGGCCGGCATGTACGCGGCACTGAGCACCTGACCGCCGAACGCCTGAGCCCGCTGCTCGATCAGTTGGGCAGTCGTTACCGCTTTGTGGTGATCGACGGCGACGCGGTGTATTCGGCCGCCGACACCCTGGTCATCAGCACCCAGGTGGACGGCGTGATCATGGTCGTGCGCTCCGAGGACACTCGCTGGGAAGTGGCCCAGGCCTCGGTTCAGCGCCTGACCCAGGCCGGGGCGAAACTGGTCGGCAGCGTGTTCAACCGACGCAAGTACTACATGCCTAAATGGCTCTACAAAAACCTGTAAGCAACCAGAAAAGGATGACGCCATGAACGCCAAAATGCTTCTCCTGCTGTTGCTGCCGCTTGCAGGTTGCTCCAGCACCGCCGAAACCAACATACCGGTGAATATCCTCACGGCCGCGCCGGCCAACGCCCAGGCCACCGACATGCCCAAGGTCGAGCAGACCTTGCGGCCCCAGGATGTGCTGGACGTGATCTTCCACATCAGCACCAGCGGCTCGGACGCTTACCGCGTGCAGTCCGGTGACCAGATCGGCCTGAACTTCACTGCGGCCAGCCAGCTCAACGGCAATCAACTGGTGCTGCCTGACGGCACCATTGAACTGCCGGGTGCCAACACGTCGGTGAAAATCGCCGGGCTGACCTCAGAGGAAGCCAAAACCGAGATCCAGCGTGTCTATCAGCGCAAACAACTGTTCCAGCCCAACCGCAATCAACTGACGGTGCAAATCATCAGCCCGCTGAGCAATGAGTCCAACCTCAAGAGCGCGCTGAACCACCCGGCTACCGGCATGAGCCGGGAGATCACCGTGGGCACCGACGGCTATGCGAGTTTTCCGGAAATCGGCGCGGTGCCGCTGCAAGGCATGACCGTCAACCAACTGGAAACCTTCCTCAACAAACGCTATGCGAGTTTGCCGGGGCGAATGACCGTCGACGTGTTGCTCAAGTCCACGGCGGGCAACGAAATCTACGTGCTGGGTGAAGTCGGTCAACCGGGTTCCTACCCGATTCGCCGGCCGGTTTCGGTGCTGGAAGCCCTGACCCTCGCCCGGGGCGCCAACGTCAAGGCACGCCTTGATTCGGTGGTGATCATGCGGCGCAACGGCAATCAGGTGAAGGCCGTGCGCTATGACGTGGAAAAAGCCTTGTCCGGTGATGCCAGCCAGATTGCCTACCTGCAACCGGACGACATGCTCTACGTGCCCAAGACCAAACTGGCCAGCGCCGGTGAGCTCGCACGGCAATTGGCGGACGTGGTGTTGTTCCAGGGTGTGGGCCTGAGTTTCGGCTACCGCCTCGACAACAAAGACGACAACAGCAACTAACTCTCAGGTGATCTGACATGAACCCAAAGGAAAACTACCTGCACGAGTTCTTCAGGATCTTCTTCGCCAACAAGCAGTTGGTGAAACGGGTCTTCCTGATCTTTGCAGTGATCGCCCTGCTCTTGCCGCTGGTGCTCAAACAGAGCTTCGACATCACCGCGCAAGTGATCGTCCAATCGAAAAAACTCTCCCAGGGCGACGCGACAACGTCCCTGAATCAGGAGAATGCCAGTTTCATTCCGCCGTCACTGGCGGACATGGAAACCGAGAGCAATATCCTGCGCTCCCCGGCGCTGATCCGTCAGACCATCAGCGAACTGCGGGATAAAGGCGAGTACACGCCCAGCCCCGGCATGCTGAGCAAACTGGTGTCCGAGCCGCTGAAACGCTTTGTCACCACGCCGCTGCGCGAATACGTGATCAACCCGGCGAAATCTGCGCTGGGGATGGAGACTGATCCAGTGCGCGACACGGTGCTGGATTCGCTGACCCAGGAGGCCATCGACAAACTCAAGGTCGAGACCCTGCCGGGCTCCAACGTGATCTCCATCGTCTACAGCTTTGGCGATCCCGCGCAGGGCACCAAGTTCGTTGCGGCGCTGCTGCAAAACTACCTGGTCAGCCGTCAGGAACTGCAATCCATCGACCTGCCGCAAAGCTTCTATGAAACCAAGAAGCAGCAATATGAGGTGCGTCTGGATGGCCTGGAAGGCAATCGGCTGACGTTGCTGGAGGCCATCGGTTCGTCCGATCCCAAGGAGGAAATCACCTTCCGCCTCAATGCCATCAACACCGAGGAGCAAGCGCTCAACCTGTACCAGGATCGCCTGCTGCAAAGCCAACGCTGGCTCGACTACCTGAAGTCCAGCCTGGCCGCCGCCAATAACTCCAAACTCAACGACTACACCTTCCCCTACACCTTCACCACCACCGTGGACAACGTCGCCTTTGAAGATCGCGAGATCAAACAGATGGGCGAAGCACTGACCACCCAAGTCAGCCGCTACATGAACGACCTGGCGGTGTTCCAGCCGAGCAGCGAACCGATGCTGCTGACCCGCGAACAAATCTCCCGCACCCGCCAGCAGTTTTTGAAAGTGGTGAGCAACCGGATTCAGGAACGTACCAGCGATCTGGCGATTGTCAGTTCGGTGATCGCCCAGAAGACCGCGCGCATCGCCGACTTCAAGAACCGCATCCACCAGTTGCAGGTCACCCAGAGCAAACTGCGGCAGATGGACACCGAGATCGACGCCCTGCACGCGGCGTTCGGTACCTACGCTCAACGCTTTGCCGAAAGCAGCTCGGCCCGTACGCTGGACAACGACCTGTCGAACGCCCGGGTGCTCAGCCCGCCGTTTGAACCGACCGCCCCGGCGTTTCCCAAGCCGTTCCTGATCATCCCGTTCGGCTTGTTCACCGGGTTGTTGCTGGCGATTGCCCTGGTCTATGTGCGTGAGTTCTTCGATCACCGCTTCAAACACCCTGCGCAAATCACCCACGAACTGGGTCTGCCGGTACTGTTGGTGATCAACGAGCAGGCCATCGAGCCGACCAATCCGCACCGGAACTGGACCGTACCGAGCTTCGTGCATTGGGTGCGCAATTGAACGCGCCGCTCAACCCTTCCAGCGCCTTGCCGATCATTCATTTGCTCAGCAGCGGCGGCTTCTATGGGGCTGAGCGGATGCTGCTGGACCATTGCCTGGCGACGCCGGGGCAGCACCAGGTGCTGTTTCTCGATGCGCCGCCAGCCCTGATCGAACGGTTTCGCAAGGCCGGGGTGAATTGCCAGGGTTGCGCGGGGCTGGGGGCATTGCTCGGGCATTTGCGTCAGCGGCGGGCGGAACAGCCGCTGATCAATACGCACAACTTCAAAGGCCTGTTGTTTGGCTGGGTCGGCGCGACGCTGTTGCGCTTGCCTTTGGTGATTACCCAGCACGGCTTTACACCGCGCAGCCCCAAGCAAAAGTTCTACACCTGGCTGAGCCTGCAACTGTGCCGCACCGCCTCGGTGAATCGCGTGGTCTGCGTCGCCGAAAGCATCGCCACGTTGTGCCGCCAGGCCAGTGTCCGCGCGGAGAAGTTGCAGGTAATTCCCAACGGTTTGCCGGCGGCCAAAGGCGTGCTGCCGCACAGCGCTAATCGCCAGCGCTGGCTGGCCGGTTACGTTGGGCGGCTGAGCAGTGAAAAAGGTCCGGACCTGTTTCTCGATGCGCTGATTCCGTTGTGTCAGCAGTACCCGCGACTGGACGCCGTGATGCTCGGCGACGGTCCGGAGCAGGACACGCTGCTGGCACGGATCAACGCCGCAGGCTTGCAGGACCGTATCACCCTGCCCGGCTATCAGACCGCCATGGGTCCGTGGTGGCGGCAACTGGATGTGCTGGTGATCAGCTCGCGCACCGAAGGCACGCCAATGATTTTGCTCGAAGCGATGCAGGCCGGAGTGCCGGTGGTGGCGTTCGGTGTCGGCGGGATCCCCGATGTGCTGGAAGAGCGGCACAACGGCTTGCTCGCCACGCCGACCGACAGCGCGGCCCTCGCCCGGCAGATCGGCACCTTGCTGACCGAGCCGGCCCTGGCCCGCGAACTGAGTGACAACGCAAAACGTACACAACTGGATCGCTACGACCTCAAGGCCTTGGCCGAACGCTGGTCGCAGCTTTATATCCGTACTGCACGGGAGGCACGCGCGTGATCTTTCCGCTCTCGATCATCAGTCTGCTCGGCCTGGTCTGCCTCGGTTTGCTGGCCAGCCCTTATCCGTTTCTGGCACCGGGCGCGGTCATCGGCCTGGTGGGTGTCGCGGTGCTCTATCGCAAGCCCGGTTGGGGCTTGCTGGGGATCGTCGCCCTGGTGCCATTCGAGGGTTTCTTCAAGGACAGCGCACTCTCGGGGACCAAGTTCATCGGTGCTTCGCTGGCCGTGATCCTGATGCTGCAACTGGCCATCCACCAGATTCCATCCGAACGCCTGCGCAGCAACATCTGGCGCTTCCTGATCTGGTTCATGGTGTTGTACCTGCTGAGCACGCTCAATACCGATGACATGGGCATGTCGATGGGGCACCTGCGGGAGCTGAGCGTCGGCCTGATTCTGTTTGTCATCACGCTGCTGGTCGGGCGCGAGTTGAACCTGGATATGTTCGCCAAACTGATCACCCTCAGTGTGGCGGCGACCTGCGTATTGACGATGCTTTCCGTCAAGTATCAGGACCAGGGCCGCGCTTCCGGCCTGCTGGAAGATGCGAACGCCTTTGCCATGCTGATCGCCTTCGCCGTGCCCATGGGTTTGTTGCTGGTGATCCGCAGCCCGAACCTGTTGCACCGCGTGTTCTGGGGCGCGTGCAGCCTGGCGCTGTTGGGCGGCATGACCAAGACTGAATCCCGTTCCGGCCTGGTGGTGCTGTTCCTCAGCCTGATGATCGGTGTCTGGCACTACCGCGCCGAGTTGGCGCGTATCCGGCCACGGCACCTGGGGTTTGCCATGCTCGGCCTGGTGATCGCGATTCCGTTGGCGCTCTATGCGATGCCAGCCGGGTATATCGCGCGCATTCAGTCCTTGAGCATCTTGAGCGCCGGCGCCAAGAGCCAGGACGAATCCCTCGGCCGTCGCGCCTCCTACATCGTGGTCGGCGGCCAGATGATCCGCGAGAACCCGCTGCTGGGCACCGGCCCCGGCACCTTCCCGCTGCACTACGCCACCACCGGTTATGCCAAGGCCTTTTCGGCCAACCGCAAAGTCGGTGACTTGTACCGCCGCGCCCACAACACCTACCTGGAAATCTTCAGCGAACTGGGGATTCCAGCCGGGCTGTTGTTCGTCGGCATGATGACCCTGGGCGTGTACAACCTGATTCGCGCCCGCCGCGAATGGCTGCAGCGACGAAATTGGGAACAGGCCGACCTCATGACGCACCTGGGCATGAGTTTCCTGTCGCTGACGCTGTTCTTGATGTTCCTCAGCGCCCCCAACCAAAAGTACGTCTGGATCATGCTCGCCCTGACCAGCGTCCTGCGCCTGAAGGCTGAACAAGCCCCACTGACAGAGGCCAAGGCATGAACCGAATCAGCATTGTGATCCCGATGTTCAACGAAGCCCGGCACATCGGCCGGACCTTGCTCGCCGCGCAAAAGGCTGCCGATGCGGCGGGCGTGGAATGTGAGCTGATCGTGGTCGATAACGGCTCCGAGGATCACGGCCCACAGATTGCCCGGCAGTTCGGCGCACAGGTGCTGGTGCTTCCCGGTCTGCTGATCGGTGCCTTGCGCAATCGCGGGGCGGCCGTCGCCACCGGGGAATGGCTGGCCTTTATCGATGCCGATGTCGAGATGCCCGAGAACTGGCTGAGTTTGCTGTTCGAACTCGAGTCCACCGCCCAGGCCGATGTGTTCGGTCTGGACCTGCACACCCCGGCTCAGGCGCCGTGGTATGCGGATGCCTGGCAACGCCGCACGCTGCGCCCCGTCAGTCACACATTGCACACGGTGCAATGGTTGCCCACCTCCAACCTGATCATGCGCCGCACCTGGTTCGATCAGATTGGCGGCTTCGACGAAACCCTGCGCACCGGCGAAGACAAGGACCTGACCATGCGTCTGCGGGGCGCTGGCGCGCGTTTGCTGGCGGTCAATGAAAGCGTGGCCCTGCATTGGGGTTATGAAGCCAGTTGGCGTGAATGGATGGGCAAGGAAATGTGGCGCCAGGGCAGTCATTTGCAACTGCTGCGCACCCACGGCTACAGCCTGCGTTTGCTGCGTTTTCCGCTGTTGTCGCTGGTGATCTGGTTGCTGGATTTCCTGGCGATCTCCGCACTGCTGGACGGTTTCCCACACCATGCAGCGGTCATGGTGACGATGACCTCGCTGCCGGGGCTGGTCTTGAGCCTGCGCCAGAGCCTCAAACACCGCGACCTGCTCTTGACCCTTCAGCTGTGGGGCCTGCATTGGGTGCGCCTGCACCTGGCCGGCGCCGCATTCGTTCTCAGTCTGTTCCGTTGGAATGCCAGGAGGCCTGCCCGTGGCTGAATTCATTTTCTGGTTGTGCCTGTTATTGCCGGTCTACGCCTACCTCGGTTATCCGCTGTTGCTGACGCTGATGGCGCCGTTGTTTCCGGCGCGCCAGCATGGGCTGGCGACCCCGCTGAACGTCAGCATCGTGATCGCGGCACACAACGAGGCGCGACACATCGAACACAAGTTGCGCACCCTGCTCGCCCAGGATTACCAACCCGCATGGCTGGAGATCATTCTGGTCAGCGACGGTTCGACCGATGACACCGTGGCTTGCGCGCACAAGGTCATCGACCCGCGCATCACCGTGCTCGACCTGCCCCGCCAGGGCAAGGCCGCGGCCCTGAATACCGGCGTGGCGCTGAGCACCGGCGACATCCTGGTGTTCACCGACGCCGATAATCAATGGTCCCGCGACACCCTCGGCCACTTGCTCGCACCACTGGCCGATCCGAAGGTCGGGGCCTGCGCCGGGCACATGGTAATCCCCGTCACCGGCGGTGGCCTGAGTATCGGCGACAGCCTCTATCGCCACTACGAAGGCTGGTTGCGCCGGGTGGAAAATCGCACCGGTTGCATGGTCTCCGCGGACGGCGCCCTGCTCGCCTTGCGCCGCGAGTTGTTCCAGAACGTACCGGCGGAGGTCAACGACGATTTCTTTATCAGCACCTGCGCGCCGGTGGCGTTCAAACGCATCGTCTACGTGCCCGAGGCCCAGGTGATCGACCACGGCGTCGACGAAGCGGACAAACAATTCCGCCGCCGTCAGCGCGTCACCGTCGGTGGCCTGCAAAGCCTGGCCCAGCGCAGCGAACTGCTGAATCCGCTGAAGCACGGTTTGTATTCGATTGCGCTGATCAGCCACAAGCTGATCCGGCGCCTGGCGCCGATCCTGCTGGTGCCGTTGTTCCTGAGCAATTTCTGGCTGTGGAACGACCACGGGTTCTATCAATTGTTTCTGGTAGCGCAACTGCTCGGCTACGCGGTGGCCATCGCCGGTCTGCTGGATTCGCAACACCGTTTGCCCAAACCCTTTCGCCTCGCCGCGTTCCTTCTGGTGACCCTTGCCGGGATGAGTATTGGTCTGTGGCAGTTCCTGCGTGGCCAGCGGTACAGCCAGTGGAACCCCGAGCAAAATCGATGAGAGGCGCGTGCCATGGCGATCAAACAATTATTAAAGCGCACCAGTGGCTGGCTGTACCTCAACTCCCCGGTGGGGCGCAATCAGTTGCATGGCGCCGGGGTGATCCTGATGTTGCACCGGGTGCTGGCCAACGATCGCGCCGCCGACCTGCCCCATCGCAATGAACTGTGCGTCGGGCCCAAGGCCTTCGAGCACTTGCTGGTCTGGCTGAAAAAACACTTCGACTGCGTGCCGCTGATGGACATCCTGCATCCCGGCACCCAGCGCTCGGAGCGGCCGAAAGTGACCCTGACCTTCGATGACGGCTGGCGCGACAACGCCGTGAATGCTTTCCCGTTGCTCAAGCAATATCAGGTGCCGGCAAGCATTTTTCTCTCCACCGATTTCATCGGCAGCCGCCAGCGTTTCTGGTGGGAAAGCCTCGGCGAAACCCTGTGGGGCAGTCACGGCGAAAAACCCCGGATGCACCTGATCGAGTGCCTGCAACAGGTCGGTCGGCCGCTGCCGGTGCTGATGGATGACCTGGACGTGCAGCGCCGCAGCCTGACCTTGCTGCACTACCTGCAAAGCCTGAAAACCCTGGCAGCGGATGACTTGAGTCGACTGACCGACGAATGCCCCGAAGAGTCGCTGCCCCAGGCCCTGGACTGGCATCAAGTGCGCTCGCTGGAAGCCTCCGGCTTGGTGCGCTTCGGCCCCCATGGCGCCAGTCACGCGATCCTCACCGGCCTCGACGATCAACGTTTGCACGAAGAACTGAGCCGCAGCCGCGATGCGCTGTTGAACGGCTGCAACCGACCGCTGCCGGTCTACTGCTACCCCAACGGCGACCACGACGCGCGGGTTCGGCAACAGGTCGCAGACCACGAATTCCCGTTCGCCCTCGGCACCGGCACCGGTATCTACCGTGGCGGCGGCGAACCTTTGGCCTTGCCACGCTTCGGCGTCAGCCAGCGAACCGCGCGTAATCCGGAGTTGCTGTCGTGGCGCATCTACCGTGGGGCACGGCCATGAGCCGCAGCCATTACCTCAAGCACCTGGCCCTGAGCATGGGCACCAAACTGGCGATGATCGGCCTGCGTTTGCTGCGCAATGTGTTGCTCGCGCGGATTCTCGGGCCGAGCGAACGCGGCTTGTTTGCCCTGCTCAGCACCCTGCCCGACCTGATCAGCGCCGCCACCAGCGGTGGCTTGAATTCCGCGGTGGGTTATCAGGCGGCCAAGCAACGCCCGATGGGTTTGCTGCTGAGCCAAGTGTTGGTGTTCGGCTGTTTGCTGGCGCTGCTGCTGACGTTGCTGGTGGTGGCGTTGACCCGGGAGTTCGGCAGCGAACTGGACATCACCACGCAACTGGGTTTGCTCGCCTGGTTGCTGCTGTTGGCGGTGCCGCTGACGGTGCTGAAAAGCGGCTTGCTGACCTTGCACAACGCGTCCGGTGCAGTGGTCGCTTTCAACGCCTTGCGCCTGGTGGAATCCCTGGCGCCGCTGCTGTTGTTTCTGGCGCTGTTCTGGATGTGGAAAACCGCCGCCCTCGAAGCCGCACTGATCAGTTGGCTGGCGGGCATCAGTCTGGTGGTGCTGGCCGGTTGGGTCTGGCTCAAGCGCAATCAACCGCTGACCCTGCAATGGGATCGCGCCAGTCAAAATGAACTGCTGCGCTACAGCGCCCGCAGCCATCCCGACCTGCTGTTCCAGCAAGTGATCCTGCGTTCCGATTACCTGTTCATCGGCGCCCTGCTCGGCAGCACCGCGCTGGGTCATTACGCCATGGCCAGCGCCGCCGCCGAACTGCTGCTGATCGTCCCGGAAGCGGTGACTACGCCGTTGATGAAACGTCTGTTGCAACAAGACGAAGGCATGGACAAAGTCACTCCGCTGGCCCTGCGCCTGACCGCCACGGTGATGCTCGGCGCGTGCCTGACCATGGCGGTGATCGGCGAATGGCTGATCGTCACGCTGTTCGGCATCGCCTACCAACCCGCGTATCCCGCCTTGCTCGCCCTGCTGCCAGGACTGCTGGGCCTGTGCTATGCCAGCATTCTGCGCCTGGACTTGCTGGGCAAAAATCGCCCCGGCACGGTGTCGCTGCTGATGGGCATCGGCGCGCTGCTCAACCTGGCCCTGAACCTGGTACTGATTCCGGCTTACGGCATCGTCGGCGCCGCCGCTGCTTCGTCCATTGCCTATCTGGCGGTGACCATCGCGTTGCTGGTGTTGTATTGCCGCTTGAGTGGCGTGCCGGTCTGGCAAACATTGATCATCCTGCCCAGCGACGTCGCACCGATGCTGCTGATGCTGCAAAGGAAGTCGGCATGAAACGCCTGGCGCTGCTGTTGGGGTTGGGCCTCGTGCTTGAAGCTCAGGCGGCGTCGATGCGTTGGGCCGACATTCGTGACGGCAGTCTGTTTCTGCAAACGGATCGCCCGGATACCGTGACCGTGCGCTGGGTCCCGGCGTGGCAGGCGGACGCCAACGAAGAACACATTTACCTGGTGGATGGCCAAGGCAAACTCCAGGGCGATCGCCTGATTGCCGCCAGCGAAACCCGTGGCACCCAGAGCTGGCCTTTGGCGCCGGGTGCCGCCAGTGCTCGACTGGAGATTCCGGGCTACAGCTTTCGCCGCTACAAAGTCGAGCACGACGAACACACCGTGGCGCTGTTCGCGCCGGCCAAGGTGCATTTCAGCGCTGAAGTCCGGGACGGCGATGAGTTGTTTTTCAAAGTGGCGCCGGGGGAACACGCGGTGCTGGCCGGCAAGTTCCACGGTGGCGTCGGCGCCCTGCAAGCCCAGCGGGTGGGCGACAGTCGCCAAGTGCTGCTGGCGCTCAAACCCTATCGCGCCTATTGGCAGTTTGATCAGGTCGAACTGCCGGTCAGCAGCAGCGAACAAGTCTGGCGCCTGCGCCTGCGCGGCAGCGGCAAGGTGGCGTTCTGGCTCGACGGCACTGCCAACCTGTTCGCGCAGACACCGCAGCAACTCAAACCGCTGCGTGAAGACGACGGCCAGACCCGCCTGACCCTGCACAACAAGGTGCTCGGCCCGACCCCGAATCTGGGCATCGCCCTGCCCTATGTGATGCCGCCGCCCTCGAGTTTTGCGGTACTTGATGCGCTCGGGGCGCGGGCGGCCAGCTATTACAGTTTCGTCGACATCACGGCGAAGAAGCCGCACTACGAAGACGCGTTCCGTCAGCTGTATCAGGACCGTTTCGGCATCACCCAGGACATCACGTTGCTGGCCGGCAGCCTGCGCCAGGCCGACCTGCGCGCCGACACCACGAGCAATGGCGGACTCGACGCCTGGCTCGCCAGCACCCGTGCGCTTGGCGGCAAGGGCATCCACTACATCGGTTTCGCGGACGAGCCAAACCTCAACTACCCCGATTACGCCCACTACCAAAGCATCTTCAACAGCATGGCCCGGCAAGTGCGCAGCGACCCAGCCAACGCCAAGGCCGGCATTCGTATCGCCATGCCCGCCAGTTCGCGGCTGATCAACGGCCCCTTCGCCGACAATGCGGCGGACAAGCGCGGCATCGATTGGGCACGGCGTCTACTGGCCGAATCCGGCGAGCAGATCGACGCCCTGGCGTGGCACGAATGGATGATTCGCGACCTGCTGGCGACTCGGGTCTACCGCGACAGCGTGCGGCGCGCCGCCGACCTCGTGGGGCTGGACGCCAACGGGCGGCCGCGCAAGGCATTGCTGCTGGACCAGACCAACCTGTCCAGCGGCTCGAGCCTGAGCCCCTACGATCAGGACACCCATTTCGCCTCGCTGTGGTGGGCCTCGGTGGCGATCAATTCGGCCCAGGACGGTCTGCTGGAAATGCTCAACTGGTTCCAGGCCGCCGATGAGCCGAACTACCCCAAAGGCATGATCAAGGTCCTGGATGACGATCACTTCGAGATGAAACCAGTGGGCCTGGCCCAGCAGTTTATCCAGCAGCATTGGTTGCACGACGTGATGGCCCTGGAAAACGACGCCTTCGAAGTCGACGTGCTGGCCATGGCCACCGACCTGCAACGCAGCTTGTTGGGGGTCAATAAAGGCACACGCTTGCAACGGGTGGACCTGAGCGGGGCGAACTGCCCGTTGGCCAAAGGTTCATTGCGCTACTTCGGCGCCGACAACCGCAGCCGTGACGCGCCTTTCCACTGCCGGGACGGTCGCATCAGCTTCGATTTACCAGGGGAAACCCTGTTTGCTCTCAGCTGGATCGCCTCATGACCGCCGTTCGAATGCATGGCTGCGCAGGCATGTCGCCGCGCGTTGTATTACTCCAATCACGGCCGATCCCGTCAGGAGTTAATAACATGAGTATTTTGAAGAAACTCAGTGAACACATCAGACAAAAAGGCCTGCGCGCCACCCTCAACAAGGTGTGGAAGCACTACGTGTATTCCCACCAGGAACTGCTGTGGATGGAGCGCGATCTGGTCAGTCCGGTACCGCCCCACAAACTCAGACCTTATCCGCCGCTGCGGGTCGTCAACATCACGCCCGACAACGCCAGTGCCTTCGCGCGTTACTTCGGCGACCGCGTGGGGACCATGGCTGAACTGGCCCGCGAGGGTTACACCGGCCAAATGCACCTGGATGATAAAGGTGACGCGGTGGCATTCATCTGGGGCGCGGCGCGCAACTACCTCGACAAACATTATTACGGCTGCTGGTTCCCGGTGAAGCCTGGCGAGTTCTTCGAATTCGGTGGCGAACTGACCCGTGCCTACTGGGGCACCACGCTGTCGGTAGACCTGCAACTGGACCTGTGGAAAGCCATGGCCGATCAGGGCTGCGACACCGTGGTGGATGTCTGTGAATTCCACAACATTCCGGCACTCAAGCTGCACATTCGCATGGGCTACAAGGAGCAAGGACGAATCATGAACGTCTACGAGCTGTTTGGTCGTTGGCGTTTCTACCGCGAAACCCGCTACAGCGGTTCACGTCTGGATGCCTTGCGCAAACCGACGCCGAGCCCTGTTGCAGCAGAGGTGACCTGACCTGATGGCGACACGATTCGAATGGCGCACTTCGCTGTGCGCCCCGGACTTTCCGGCAGCGGCTTATGAAGCGCTGCGTCTGCGAGTGACGGACCACACGCCGTTCAACACCCTGGCTTGGCTGGGCGCTGCGGAACAGGCGCTCAAGGACGGGGAACGCCTGCACGTGCTGCTCGGCTGGCGGGGTGATGAACTGACGCTGTGCCTGCCGTTGGTGGCGTCGCGCGAACGTTTTGGCGGGTTGCCGTTCCGGGTGTTGCATCACCTCGGCTATCCGCTGACCGATCGCCTGGCGCTGCTCGCCTGCCTCGATGCCGAGAGCATCCGCAAGGCGCTGATCGTGATCCGCCGTCGCTTGCCCCACGCGTTATTGCAACTCAACGAACTGTCCGAACCCACGGGCGAAGAAAGTGCCCTGACGGAATGGATGGCTCACAGTTCCACCGGTGAACGGCGACTCAGTTGCAAGGTGCCGGTGCACCTGATCAGCGAAGCGGACCACCAGGAAGTCTCGGGCGATCCGCGCTACAAACTACGCCGCGCGCGCAAACGCATCGCCGCGTGTGGCGCCGAGGTACGGCGCATTACCCCGGATGCCTCGACCATGGGCCCGCTGTTGCAGGCCATCAGCGAAGTCGAAGCGGTGAGCTGGAAAGGTGATGAAGGCGTCGGCATCTTCGCCGACGAACGCCACCGACAATGGATGGACCACGCCTTCACGGCCCTCGCCGCTTGCGGCCTGGTGCGCGTGGTGGTGCTGGAGCTGGATGGCCGCTGCATCAGCTATCGCCTCGGCTTGCTGGAGCAGGGTCGACTGTACGACTACAACCTGGCGTTCCTGCCGCAATACGCCGACCTGGGCAGCGGCCGAGTGCTGCTCGAAGAGTGGATCCGCTGGGGCCTGGACGACAACTGGCGCTGGATTGATGCCTCGCGGGTCAGCCTGGAAAACTCCAGTCATCAACTCCACGAGCGCATGACCGGGCAACTGGAACACTGGCGCTGGAGTTTCTATTCCTGGCGGCCCAGTGGCCTGGTGCTGGGGCTGGCGTTGCGTGTCTGGCAGCGACTCAAACCGCTCTTGCAACAATGGCGGGCGAAACGGACAGCAGCGGTGGTCACGGTTTCCACGCCGGCGGCCAAGCCTCAGGCGCCTACTGAAAAAACCATGGAGGGCGAACATGCCTCACCAAGTCATAGTCAACGCTGACGATTTCGGCCTCAGCCCGTGCGAAAACGCGGTAATCCTTGGGGCCTTCCAGGCCGGGGTCATCAGCTCCGCCACGGCCATGGCGAACATGCCGGCGTTCGAAGCGGCCTGCCTGATGGCCCAGCATCCGCTGCTCAAGGGACGGATCGGCCTGCACTTCAACCTCACCTACGGCAGACCGTTGAGCCAGGGCATTCTCGAGCGCCCGACGTTCTGCGACCGCCAGGGTGGATTCGACCTCAACCTGCCCCGCCACACCCTCTGGCTCAATCGCCTGGATCGCGAAGCGGTGATGGACGAATTGGAGGCCCAATGGCAGCACTGCCTGGAACACGACGTGCGCCCCAGCCACCTCGATTCCCATCAGCACGTACACAACATCTGGCCCATCGGCGAAATCGTCGCGCGCTTCGCGGCTCGCCAAGGCGTGGCGGTGCGGCTGGCGCGAAATCTCGGGCAAAACCTGAGCCTGCCCAAACGCGTGTTCAAGGGTTTGCTCAACCGACGCCTACGCAATCTGGCCGGGGCAACGGCGGACTACGTGTGCACGCCGGTGGACCTGCGCAACGCCCCGGTGCCGACCGACGGTCTGCTGGAAATCGTCGCCCATCCGAACCAGCTCGGGGCTGATTTTGGCGATGCCTACCTGAACCCCGGCGAGTCGCTGACGCAGGTGCTAGAGCGGCGCCTTGCCGGTATCGAGCGGGTGTCTTATGCGGTTGTCAGCAGGGATTTTCAGGCCGGTACTGCCGCACTCGAATGAGTTACACACGTTGCAACACATTCAAAGCTGGCGCTTTGACATGAACTTGCAAGCTTCATCTATACCCATCAAAAGCCTCCCCACAACACCCTGGCCTCGGCTAAGGAGAGCGTCATGAATGTGATCGAAAAACTGCGCGAACGTATCAGGCAAAAAGGACTGGGCAACCTCTTCCGGGCATTCTGGAAGCGCTACGTGTTCTTCCATTGGGAGCTGCTGTGGATGGAGCGCGACCTGGTCAGTCCGGTGCCGCCACACAAATTGCGGCCCTACTCCGGCTTGCGTCAGGTGACCATTACCGAGGACAACGCGGTGGCTTTCACCAAGCACTTTGGTGACCGCGTCGGGACCATGGCCGAACTCGCCGCCGAAGGCCACACCGGGCACATGTACCTGGACGAGGAAGGCCACGCCGTCGGATTCATCTGGGGCAGCACCCGGGACTACCACGACCGTCACTATTACGGCTGCTGGTTCCCAGTGAAAGCAGGGGAGTTCTTCGAGTTCGGCGGTGAAATGACCCGCGCTTACTTCGGCACCAGCCTGTCGGTGGACGTCCAGGTCGCCCTCTGGGAAGCCATGACCGCCCAAGGCTGCAACAAAGTAGTGGACGTCTGCGAAACCCACAACATTCCGGCGCTGAAACTGCACATCCGCATGGGCTACCACGAACAGGGCCGCGTGACCCACGTCTACGGCTTGTTCGGCGGGCGCTGGCGCTTCTACCGCGAAACCCGCTACCAAGGCTCGCGCCTCGACCCACTGCGCAAACCAGGACGGCCAGTGGTGGCTGGCGCAACCGCAGGGGCCTGAAAACCCCGACTGTACTCATCACCGTAGGAGCTGCCGCAGGCTGCGATCTTTTGATCTTGATCGGGTGACCGACTCGATACCGCCAAAAGATCGCAGCCTTCGGCAGCTCCTACAGGGGACTTGAGTACATCCGCTTCATTGCAATTGGTTGTGAGGCCGCCTTCGCGGGCAAGCCCGCTCCCACATTGGATCTTCGTCATAAGGAGATCCCCTGTAGGAGCAAGGCTTGCCCGCGATGGCGTCAGTCGAAGCAACACATTCTCCAGCTCAGACTCTCAGCGCCTCACCCCCACCCACGTAAAACACAACGGCAACTGCGCCACCTGATTTTCATACCGGTCATACAGTTCTTCGCGGTTGGAATGCGGGTATTCCTTGAAGTGGCTGATCTGCAGGCCAGCGTCGAGGGCGGCGGTGAAGAGGGCGCCGAGGGTGTGGACGAACCAGTAGGACGCAGCGGCCGGTTGTTCGACTTTGCCTTCGTAGACGATCGGCTGATGCTGCACGAACGGTTCGCTGCGAAAGTACGAGCTGTCCAGGCGATAAGGGTCGGCGGCTTCGGGGTCGAGCATTTCCAGGAACGGGTGGGTTTCGTAGATCACCATCGCGCCGCCGGGCTTGAGGGTTTGCGCGACGTGGCGAAAAAACTCGCCGATGTCCGGCATCCAGTTCAAGACACCGATGGTGATCAGCGCCACGTCGAAACGGCCGTGCAACGCTGCAGGCAAATGATGAATATCCGCCTCGATGAACTCGGCCGCATGGGGTGAACGGGCCGTCAGTTCCCGAGCCTGTTCAAGAAAGGCTGCGGACTGATCAACGCCCGTCACCCATCGCGCCCCCAGGGCAAACAGCGAAAGACTTTCACGACCGTTGTTGCAGCCCAGTTGCACCACGTCCTTGCCTTCGACGCCTACCTGTTCCAGCACACCGCGCAATGTCTCGTCGATGCAGCAAAAATCGGCCTGGCTGACGGCGTTGAGCACGCCCTGCCATTCAGGACCGTCCTTATGATGCTTGGCGGAATCGTTCCAGGCCTCGCGGTTACTGGCCACGGCTTGTTGTTGGGTCGGCATGTCCATTGCTCACTCCAGCTCTCGTTTTTATTGACCGGTACGAGTCTAGATCAGCGTCCGGGGAAACCACATCGGGGCTTTGTTGCGATCTTGTAATCGGACCGTCGCGAGCGCGTGGCCGCACGACAGCTATAGTTAACAGCCTTGGGGAAATGCGGGAAAACCGAGTTCGCAGGTGTCGCCATGAAACAAACCGATCTGACGCTGTGCTTCATCGCCCTTCTCACTGCCGCCAGCGCGGTGCACGCGGACGACAGTCCGATGCAGACCGAGAGCACCAGCAGTGCATTGATCTACTACGGGCCGGACCAGCCCTTCGCCCATCCGGCGCCACCCACCTTGAGTTCAGTGCCGCCGCGCGCGTACATCCCGAGCGCGCCGCAGGACTTCATCCCGATCGCCAGTGAACATGTGTTCTACGACTCACAACTGCCCACCGTGGCGGATGCCAACGTGCGGGTGTTTATCCGCTCCTACGATCCGGAGCGCGGGATCTACGTCAACGATGAGGTCATCGACCCCTCGTGCCTGTTGGCCTGCCTGACCCGTCAGGAACAGGCCATGCCTTGAGCGTCAGTCGCAGGGCCAGGTATGGCGCAGCGCCGCCCGACGATCGATGGCGTTGCGCAGTCGGCGTTTCTGGGTTTCCCAGACTTCGTTGTCGACCTTGCTGGAACGCATCATCTCCAGCACGGCTTGCTTGGCTTTCAGGTATTCGTCCCAGGCATCCTGGCGCTTGAGCCGAAGCGTTTCTTCGTCGGACATTTCCATATGCCGCAGGGCCAATTCGCATTGGTCCTCCAGCATCACGCCCACTGTTGGTTGAATGCGATGGGGCGCGCGGAATCCGGACACGGTGGTGAGGATCGCCTGGGCGCGTGAGCCTCCCCATGCCAGGGCTTTCGCCAGGGAGGGATGCCCCTCAAGGTCATAAAACTCTTCCGCCAGCGGCGTGCCATCGCGGGTATACACGCCGACGAAAACCTGGGGCACATGCTCACGATTGAACCGCGACTGGACCTCGATCTGCGTACCGTCGGTCAGCACCTCATCGTGGCTGCGACTGTGTAATTGGCTGTTGCTCCAGAGCCAGAATTGCGTCCCTCTACGCCGCATAGCCCGCTTCTCCATCAAAGGGGAAAAATCAGTCAGGCACAGCCTCCGTGGATTTTCCACCGCGCGTACCCACCTCTCGTCGTCCTCTGACAAACAACCGACCATCAGTCCATCGCGGCACTTACCACTGACGCTTGTCCGGGCGCGCCAGGCCCAGTTTTTCGATCCGGTAACGCAACATGTCGCGGCTCAAACCCAGCAGGCGCGCCGACTTGGTGACATTCCAGTCGGTCTTGTCGAGCATCTTGCGCACCATGTCGCGCTCGACTTCCGGCAGGTTCATCGATTCGACGGGGTTGTGTTGCCGGGGTTCGATGTATTGCGTTTCCGGCAAGACAAACGGTTCATCCACCAGACTCTGGCAGACGTTCAATTGATGCGCGGCAATGGCGTCGCTCTGGGCGAGCAACACGGTTTGTTCAAGCATGTTGCGCAACTCGCGCACGTTACCCGGCCAGGTGTAGCTCAGCAGCAACTCCTCGGCCTGGTCGCTGAAATACAAGTGCGGTTTGCCATAGCGTTTGCCGTGGATTGCCAGGAAATGCCGAGCCAGCAACAGCACGTCTTCACCCCGGGCGTGCAGACGCGGGACCTTGATCGAAATGATCCGCAGGCGGAAGAACAGGTCACGCCGGAACTTGCCCTGCTGGACCATTTGTTCGAGGTTGCAATTGGTGGCGCTGATCACCCGCAAATCGACTTTGCGTTCTTTCACCGAACCCACCCGGCGAATGGTCCGGTCTTCCAGCAGCTTCAGCAGTTTGGCTTGCAGCAGCAGGTCCATTTCGCCGACTTCATCGAGAAACAGCGTCCCGCCGTCTGCGGCCTCCACCAGCCCGACCCGGCGATCCTTGGCGTCGGTGAAGGCGCCCTTCTCGTGGCCGAACAATTCCGATTCCACCAGGTTGGACGGGATCGACGCGCAGTTGAACTCAATAAACGGCCCTTTGGCCCGCGGACCGTCGAAGTGCAGCGCCCGGGCCACCAGTTCCTTGCCGGTACCGGTTTCGCCTTCCACCAGGACCGGCGGCAGGTCGGTGTTGGCCATCCGGCGCTCCGCGTCAAGCAACTGGCCAATGGTGTTTTTCAGGTAGTGCATCGGTGCCGACTCGCCGATCAACGCCTGCACCCCGGACTTCTGCGCCTCGCGTTCCTGATAGAACGACAGCGTACGCTCCATGCGGTCGGTGGCCAGGGCCTTGTCCAGCAGCAACTTGAGCTCCGGCAGGGCCACCGGTTTGGTGACGTAATGGAAAGCGCCCTCTTTCATCGCCACCACGGCGTCTTCGACGTTGCCGTAGCCGGTCATCATGATCACTTTCAGATCCGGTGCACTGATGCGCAGCTTCTGGATCAGGTCGTGACCGCTCATGCCCGGCAGCGAATTGTCGGTCAGCACCACGTCCGGGACGAAGGTGCCGAGTTGTTCAAGTGCGTCCTCTGCCGAGTGACAGACCGTGACCTCGAAGTCTTTGCGCTCAAGGTAGGTCTGGATGTTCTCGGCGAGGAGCTCATCATCCTCGACCAGCAGTATGCTGTGCTCCATATTCCCCTCCCGTTGCCACTTTAAAGGTGAGACAAACACGGGTTCCTTCCTGCTCCTGACTGGTCAGTACGACCGAGCCCTGGAAGCGTTCCATTATTCGTTTGACCAACGCCAGGCCGACGCCCAACCCGCCTTGCTTGGTGGTGAAAAATGGCTTGAAGACCATTTGTTGCTGCTGTCTGGTCATGCCCTTGCCGGTATCGCTCAGGGTCATGCTCAGTTGCCCCGGTGCCGGCGATTCGATCTCGACGCTCAGCACCCCGC
Source organism: Pseudomonas sp. dw_612 (assembly GCF_018449725.1). Lineage (GTDB taxonomy): Bacteria > Pseudomonadota > Gammaproteobacteria > Pseudomonadales > Pseudomonadaceae > Aquipseudomonas. The sequence continues at coordinate 67,330 of NZ_JAAVVC010000001.1, forward strand.
CCTTGGGCATGGCTTCCAGAGCATTGGCGAACAGGCTGTTGAGAATCTGCGTCAGCAGCACGGGTTGGCTGACCACCGGTGGAAAGCTTTGCTGGGTAAAACGCACCTCGACATTTGAGCGTTGGATCAGCGGCTCGAAGGCGCTCAGGGTGTCGTCAATGGCGAGCACCAGGTCGACGGATTCAGAGTCATCGTTCATCGGCCGCAACGACACCAGCAACTCGCGCACCCAACGGGACATGCGATCGACCTGACTGATGATGTCGCCGATGTTCTTCTGGGCGCTCTGGCTCGCGACGTCCTGGGCCAGTTCGGCGCTGGAGCGGATGGTGGCCAGCGGGTTGCGCAAGCTGTGGGCCACTGCCGAGGACATTTCCCCAAGGGCCACGAAGGTTTCATTGCTGATCAGTTGTTTCTGCTGACTTTGCAGCAACGTCGCGGCGCGCCGCACGATCCAGAACAACGCCAGGTAAATCACCGCGCCGCCCAGCAGGGTCGCAATCCAGATCGACTTGAAGCCACGCTGGATACGCTCCACCAGATCCGCCGGTTCCTTGTAGACCTCGACCATGGCGATCACTTTGCTTTTGTCGGCGTTGAACATCGGAATGTAGTTCTCGATGAACAGCAATTGCGGCTCGCGCAATAGCCTTTGTTCCGGGCGTTCCTCGTCGATCTTGTGGTAGCTGGAGGACACCGGCAGCTTCATTTCGAAGGACTCATCCAGTTCCTCATCATCCTCGATACGCATCCCGACCAGCTCCGGGTTGGTTGACCAAGTGATCGTGCGGTCCAGGGCGTAAACGGTGGCCAACAGGACGTCGGGCAGGTGTTCCACGTGATCGAGAAACTCATTGCGCGCCGCGGCCCGGGACAGCGGGTCGACGTCGGGATAAGCCCGTTCCTGGCGCGGATCCAGCAGTTCGCCCATGGTGCGCGTCGGGGTGATCCCGGCGTGACGCAGTTCGGCGTCACCGATGGCCTGGATAAATTGCGCGGTGAGCAAGGCATCGCGCTCGATGCTTTCGGTGACCACGAAACGCGTGGAAATGTAGCCCAGGCCCAGCGCCACGCCGGCGATGATGAAAAAACTGGCCAGGGAAAACCAGCGCAGCAGATTGAACTGACCGCCCCAGCCCTTGCGCGCTGCTGCCGGCATAGTCGGCGCAGGTACTTTTTGTTGTTCTGATATCTGCATGGGCGTGTCCCGGGTGCTTGCTTCGAGCCTTTTTCAGCGGTGTCACGAACAGTGTAGGTCGCAATGTTCGTGATCGACGGGCCAATGATGTTATTTAGCCGCTAGTTCATTTGTGTCACCTCTGGCGCCTGCTCCGTCAGGGGTTGCTGGCGGTCGGTTTCTTCCTGCAAGAAGTCGATGATCGTCTGCGCGGAATGCTCATCCAGGCGCAGATTGGGCATCGAAATCTTGTCGAAACGCTGGTACAGCTCCAATGCAACCGGGTCTTTCTCCGCGAGCATGCGATCCGGTTCGCGAATCCAGCGGTTGAGCCAGGCCGGTTCGCGCAGACGGGTCACGCCGATCAGGTCCGGGCCGATGCTGCGCATGCCGATGCCCTGCCCGTCCTGCGGCCCAAGGCTGTGGCACGAGGCGCAACGGGTGCGAAACAGCTCTTCGCCGTTGCTCGGCGGACGAATCTCCGGTGCGTTGGCGTAGCTTTCCTCGATGCTCGGTTGTTTCCAGTTCTGCAAGGTGTTGGCCAGTTGATCGGCCAGAATCCAAGGGTTCTCAAACGGTGAAGCCTTCATCCAGCGACCGCTGGCCTGGTTGCCGACGATCAGGCTCAGGTTGTGGTCCTTGCTGCGGCCGTTGTCGACGCCCTCGATAAACAGCCCGAGTTTTTTGCGCAGGTCGGTGACGTCGGCAAACTCGCCGGTCAGAAACTTCCAGCCCGGCCCGACCTTGAAACGTTGCGCATAAGCCTTGAGCACCTCCGGCGTGTCGCTGAGCGGGTCAATGCTGATGGAATAGAAAAAAACGTCCTTGCCGACCCGGTCCCCTAGCAACTTCTGCACTTGGCGCAGGCGCGCGGTTTCCAGCGGGCAGGAATCACTACAGGAAGTGAAGATGAAATTGATCACCACCACTTTGCCTTTGATCAGGTCATCGAAAAAACGCACCTGCTGGCCGTCCTGGTCGGTCAGCAAGGTGTTGGGGAAATAGTCGCCGCCCCAGGGTGTCGCCGACTCGCTCGACGACAGTGCCCCTTCATGGGCCAGGAGCACCTGACTGACCAGCAAACAGGTGACCAGGACCAGAATCAGGTGCATGCCCAGGGCGCGGGAGCGCGGCGTGTGCGGTGCCATGTCGGCTCCCCGGCGGTTCATTTTTTCACCGCCACTTGTGGACCGTAGCCGTCGCCGGTACGGAAGGTTGGCAGCGCGGCCGAGTTGACGTAGCGCACCCCGTCCCAGCTCGGCAGCGGGGTCGGCATCAACTGGAATTGCCCGGGTTTCTCAATGTCCCAACGCAGCAGCATCGAGTTGTCCTCATGCTGGGTGTTGTGACAGTGCTCCATGTAGGTCCCGGCGAATTCGCGGAAGTTGATCGCCATCTCGACACTGTCCAGGCCATCGTTTTCCGAACCGATGCGGTACACGTCCTTGCGCGCCCATTTTTCCCATTCCGGTGGCGCCTTGCCGCCGCGACTGAGGATGATCCCTTCCTCGAAGTGCACATGCACCGGATGGCTCCAGCCCTTGCCGCCGGCCTTGATGTTCCACACTTCCAGGGTGCCGAAGCCCGTCACGCCAGCGTCGGTCGGACCGGTCTTCAACTGGGTTGCTGTGTTCAAGCGCCGTGGGTCCATGTGGAAGCCGAAACCGCCATCAGTCTTGACCGTCCACGGCGCTTCATCGGTGCCGTCGGAACGGCCGAAGGTGAAGGTGCGGTGGCGGGCATTGGCCAGCAGCACTTTGTCGGCGGCGTTGTCGCGGTGGATTTTCAGCGGGATCATCACCATGCCTTCCGCTTTGCCCGGTTTGGCCGGTTCATAGGCGGCGGGGTCCATGGCCAGGTCCTGACCGGTGTAAGCCTTGACGTTGAGCTGCAAGACTTTGCCCACGCCCGGGTCACCCTTGTCCCACTGCGGGCCTTTGCTCGACTGCTTGATCACCGCCAGGTATTTCTCCGACAGCACCTCCGCCAGGTCGATGGGCTCTTTCGGGCCTTTGCCGTCGTCGTGGGCCATCAGGTTGACCACGAACACCTTGTCCCCGGGCTTGATCCCGTTTTTCGCAAAGTTGACGATGATGTCGAAGCGCTCGGCGATGCCCTGGGTCGGCAGGATCGCGAAGTGGTTCTTTTTATCGCCATCGGCGTCGAGGTCCATGGTGCCGTCGAACGGCACGCTGTGCTCCATGATGTTGCCGTCGTTGGCAATCATGTGGAACGGCACGCGGGCGTAGGAAACACCGGAGTTTTTCGGCCCCTGGAACTCGCCGCTGCTGCCCTTGACCTCACGCACGATGGCGAACTTGAAGTAGCGCGACACCGAGCCATTGAGGATGCGGAACCGATAGCTGCGGGCGCGCACATCGAGGCTTGGTTTCCACTGCCAGTTGACCAGCACCTGGTCACCGAGGAAGCCGTCGGTGTTGAAGGGGTTGAACCACAGTTGCCCGGCCTGGTCCCACGCTTTGTCGGCGAACACCAGGTTGACGTCATAGTCGCGGTTACCCCACGGCAAGGCGCTGCCGCTGGGGAAACGCAGGTTGACGCCGTCGTTCACCGATTCGTTGCCACGGTCCAGGGCGCTGTAGTAGTTCATCATCGCCGCGTTGCCCTTGTAGACGTTCTGCGCGGTGAAATCGAGCATGTGGTCGTGGAACCAGTGGGTGCTCATGGTTTCGCGCCAGTCGCCACGGATCTTGATGGTGCCGTTTTCGCAGGTCTTGCGGCTGGGGCTCAGATCGTTGGTCCATAGGGTTTCGCCCGGCGAGCAAGGGAATGCGGCGCGCGGGTCATGGGCGTCAGTGTTGATGCTGTCGTAACCGGCCAGCTGGATCGGCCAGCGATAGTCGTAATACTGCCCGGGGAAGAAGAATGCATTGGCATAGCCGTCGCTTTCCGCCGGCGCGTGACCGTTGTGTTCGTGGGTGCTGATGGTGTGCAGACCAAACCCCATGTTGGCCGACGGATCGATTGGCAAGCCGTTGTAATGGCGCATCAGCACCGGCTGACCGTAGCGCACCATCAACAATTTGGGCGGCAAGGTGCCGTCGAAGGTCCAGACCGAGTTGTGGTTCTGCACCGGCATGTTCGGGTGAAAACGCGCATCCACGCCTTTGGCGGTGCCATCGGTGGCCGGCACGCCCGCGACGTTGTGATACAGGCCGCCGGGGCCAAATTCGCCCAGGGCATAACCGTGCATCTGATGGCTGTCACGCCAACCGCTGTTGAGCCGCGCCCCGGTTTGCACGGTTTTGTAGGCCACTTGCGGGTAAAACTCGTTCCAGCGCTGATGGGACCAGCCCTTTCCTGGCGGACGCCCTTCAGCGGATGAACCGATATGGCGGTTGAGGAACACCTCGATCTGCGACTGCCACGGGTTGCGGTCGACCACGTTGGAGAACTGGCTGGGGAATGGCGTCAGCCCCGATTGACGCATGAAGGCATCGAGCGCCGCGCTCGGCGGTGCACTGCGCGCTGCGTTGGTCGGGTCCTGCTGGGGCAACGGGCCCACGGCGGCCGGTGGAAAGCCTAAGGGCGCGGCCGGGGTGGTGGGGTCGAGTTTTTCCGGGCCGAATTCTTCGAACAACACCAATTGCTGAGTGAACGGCTGGGCGCCGAACAACGGGCTCGGCTTGCCATTGGTGGGGTAATTGAAACTGGTCTGCGCCGTCGGCGGCAGGATGTTTTCCTTGCGCGTGTCGTCGCGGCTGCCTTTGACGCCGTCGGGCAGATCGAAGGAATCTTCGTTGGCCTCGGGCATGGTCAAAATGGCGTTCAGGGCGCCCGCCTTGTCAGCGGGTTCGTCGTAGTAGGTCGAAGGGTCGGAAGGCTCGGGCTGACGCTCATCGTCAATCGGGCTGGCGCGCAACGAGGGCGAGATGCCCAAGGCCATCGTCAGGAGGAAACTCAGTGGGGTCAACAGGCCTAACCACTTGCAGGGGTGCCGCGCTTTTGTGTCCATTACCAGCCGCCTCGAAGTCGTGAAGGGGGTAATGGTGTTTTGCAATTACCTCGCCATACTTTTAGCGGCCCTCCACCAAAGTATTAACACCTGATGGATCAATGGCTTATCAATATCATCTCGCCACTGCTGGCCAAACGACTGGGGAATGACACCCGCTAACGGGGAAAGTTCATCCCCGTTTTCAGGGGATTAATTTAAACGACAGACGGACGCAAGTGCCCTCGCCTTCGCGGCTGCCGAGGGTCACCGCACCGCCAAAACGCTCCATGATCCGCTTGACCAGCACCAGCCCGACGCCGAGCCCGCCGGCCTTGGTGGTGAAGAACGGGCGGAAGGCCATGCTGCGCTGCTCTTCGTTCATGCCTTTGCCGGTGTCGCTGAGCACCACGCTCACGCCACGGGTATCGGTCGGTTCAAGGGTGATGGTCAGGGTGCCGCCCTTGTCCATGGCTTCCAGAGCGTTGGCCATCAGGCTGTTGAGAATCTGCGTCAGTTGCACTTGCTGGCTCAGGACCATCGGCGTCTGTCGCGGATCGAACACCACCTGCACCCCGGCCTTGGCAATTTGCTGCTCGAACGCCATCAGGCTGTCGTGGATCGCCGCCACCAGGTTCACCGGTTCCGGGTCATCGTTGAGCGGGCGCAAGGATTGCAGCAGTTCGCGAACCCACTTCGACATGCGATCGACCTGGCCGATGATGTCGTTGATGTTCTTGTGTGCCGGGCCGTTGTCGAACTCCAGGGCCAGCTCGGCGCTGGAACGGATGGTCGCCAGCGGATTGCGCAAGCTGTGCGCAACCGCCGAGGACATTTCGCCCAGGGCGACGAAGGTTTCATTGGTGATCAGTTGTTTCTGTTGCTGCGCCAGCAGAATCGCGGCGCGACGGACGATCCAGTACAAACCCAGGTAAATCAGCCCGCCGCCCAGGGCCGTGGCCAGCCAGATCAACGCCAGGCCGCGTTCGATGCGGTTGATCAGGTCCTTGGGCTCCTTGTAGATCTCGACCATCGCCGTGACGTTCTTGCCGTCGGCGTCGAACAGCGGAATGTAGTTTTCGATAAAGATGTAGTCCGGTGGCGTGATGAACTTCTGCTCCATCCGCGCCTGATCGACGTCGTGATAACTGGCCGAGACCGGGATCTTGAATTCGAAGGCGTGATCCAGATCTTCGTCGGCGTGAATCGTGGTGCCCATGAGTGCCGGGTTGGTGGACCAGATCACCATGCGGTCGGGGGCGTAGATGTTGGCCAGGATCACGTCCGGCAGGTTGGCGATGTGATCGAGGAATTCGTCCCTGGCATTGGCCCGCGCGGCGGGATCGACGTCGGGAAAGAACTTGTCCTGGCGCGGGTCGACCAGCTCGCCCATGGTCCGCACATTGGGGATCGACACATGCCGCACTTCGGCCGAGGCGATTGCCTGAATGAATTGCGCCGTTAACAAGGCATCGCGCTGCACGCTTTCGGTAATCACAAACTGCGTGGACACCGCCCCCAACGCCACCGCCACCGTCGCAATCACCGCCATGCTGATCAGCGAAAACCAGCGCAGCAGGTTGAACGGCTGCTTGCGCGAGCTCAAGCGAATGTCGCCTTCCTCTGGCCGGTGCGTTTGTGCGTGCATGTTCATTGGCGATGATCCAGGCGATTCCCCTATAGAGGGGGTATAGCCCAGTGTTTGGGGTTTGACCCAATGCAAGCAAGCTAAGCAAATCACCCCGTAGGAGCAAAGCTTACCCGCGAAGAACGATGACGCGGTGTGTCAGGCCTGGCGTCTTCGCGAGCAAGCTTTGCTCCTACAGGGACTGGTGATGCTGCAAATCTTGTGAACAACACAAAACAAATGTGGGAGCGGGCTTGCTCGCGAAAGCAATGTATCAGCCGACATTCATGCAACTGACACACCGCTTTCGCGAGCAAGCCCGCTCCCACAGGGGACGGTGTTGGCTTCAAATCTTCTGAACTCACTAAAACAATTGCAGGCGCGAGGCTTGCCCCATTCCCCACTGCCCCATCCACCCCCAATACTGGGGACACTCGCCCGTCCCGACATCCGGCCCTCAATCCCTCCAACCACGCGCAACGCCCGTACCCCGGCCCTCTCCCGCCCATTCCCGCCAATTGGTATGCAATTTGCGCTAGCCCCCTCAACTGGCCCGTCTCCAAGGGACAGGCATTCCGATAGAGGGCTTAACTCATGCACCCTTTACTGTCCAAAACCGCGGCCGCGCTGGTCGTTACCGCTCTTGCCCAAGGTGTTGCCCAGGCAGCGCTGTTTGCCGTCGACCCCGGCCCCTATGTGCCAGCCAACGGTTCGTTTGCCGCCTGGTATCAGGACACCCATGGTCGAACCCTCGACTTGTGCCTGTCCAAGGCACTCAGTTCCAGGGTTGCCAGCGCACCCGGTGCACCGTCCTACATGTGCCTGCTGGGTGCGGTCCCCGGCGTTTTCGACGACACGCAGCCCATCGTGTTCCCGAGCAACTTTCCCGATGAGGCGTTCTGGTTCACCGGCGACGGCTCAATCGTCGATGCGGCCCGGGGCATCGACCTGACCTTTGTCAGCGCCGTGGAAGCCGCCTTCGCCGCTGAAGAACCGGTGGAAGGCGACCAAGTCAGTTTTGGCCGCATCCGCATTCGGGTGGACGTGCCCACCGCCGGTGTCTACACCATCACCCACCCCTACGGCGTCGACATCTTTGACGTTCCCGCCGGAGGGCGTCGCGCCATCAACATGACCCGCGACATCGGCATCGGCACGCCGAAAACCTACGACGGCGCGCTCAAGAGTGACATCGGCCCGTTCCTGCGCAGCGTCAACGGCCCCTACACCGAGACCAACCCGGTCACCGGTCAAGCCGAGAAATTCGTGGGCGACCCGAACCTGGAAGAAGCCTTCACCGGCAGCCCTTTCAACACCAACTACATCCGCATCGAAGGGCCTAACGGGCTGGACCTGCGCACGACCGTGATGGCGATCTCCGGCAAGTTGTCGACGGTGGTTCGACCCACCCCGATCATTGCCGAGCGCAGCACTTACTCGCGCAAGGCCGGTGCCAGTGCCCCGGTGGCCCAGCAGGACGTGTTCGTCATGGCTCCGCCACCACCGGCCACCGTGACCCTGGACAGCAACAGCCCGGTGCTGAACCTGACTGAAGCCAACACCACCGGCCATTGGTACGCCCAGTCCGCCACCAACCCGACGTTGCCGAGCACCTTGCAGGTGACCGCCGACAACCACCTGGCCATCCCCACCAGCACGCCGACCACTGTCCCCACGCCATTGACTGATCTGGTGGTGATTTCGCAGGCCCAGTACAGCCTGAGCAGCGGGCAGCTCTCGATCGTGGCTTCAACCAGCGATGAAACTTCGCCGCCGGTCCTCACTGTCACCTCCGGCACGGGTGTCGCCATCGGCGCCCTCAGCGGCGACGGCGCGGTGAAATCCCTGTCGACCGGCATTTCGCCGATTCCACCGGCCAAGGTTCGAGTGACGTCATCCAATGGCGGCAGCGATACCGAAGAAGTGGTCATCGTGCAATGAACGCGCACCTGCCCAGATCCTCATCAGGAGGCATCATGAACAAATTGCCACGCCTGGCGCTCAACGCCCTGGGACTGACTCTATCGCTGTCCGGCAGTGCTTTCGCGCAGCTCGCTGCCGTCGACCCCGGCCCCTACACCTTTGCCACCGGCAAATTCCCGATGTGGTATCAGGACAACAATCTGCTGTCGCTGGAACTGTGCCAGTCGCGGGCGACCAGCTCGCGGGTAGCGAGCGCTCCTGGCGCGCCAACCTACATGTGCATCCTGAATCCGGAACCCGGATTTTTCGACGACACCCAGCCGATGGTGTTTCCGGATAACTGGCCACCGGAAGCGTTCTGGTACCTCGCCGAAACCAACATCGCCGATGTCGGCGGCTATGGCGTGGATGCCTACGTGGCCGGGGTAGAAGCGGCCTTCACGGCGGAAGACCCTATCGACGGCGATCAGGCAAGCTTCGCGCGGATTCGTCTGCGGGTGAACGTGCCTGTCGCCGGGACTTACACCATCACCCATCCGTACGGCGTGGAAACGGTCAACGTCACCGCGCCGGGCCGTCGGGCGATCAACATCACCCGCGACATCGGCATCGGCGCACCGGGCAATTTCAGCGGCGCGCTGAATGGTCAGGTCGGGCCGTTCCTGCGCAGCGTCAACGGGCCGTACACCGAAGTGAACCCGGACACCGGTTCCTCCGAGTCTTTCGTGGGCGACCCGAACCTCTCCGAAGCGGTCACCGGCAGCCCGTTCAATAACAACTTCCTGCGTGTGCAAGGGCCGGCCGGGACCATCCAGACCAACGTCTTTACCGTGTCCGGCAAGGTTCTCGACAACCGTGCGCAAACCCCGGTGGAAATTGGCCGCGCCACTTACCGCCGCACCGCTTCAGGCCCGGGCACCAGCACTACCCGGGTAGAAGTGTTTGGTAAATCAACCAACGGCTCGAGCCTGTGCTTCCGCGAAACCGTGGCCCTTGTACCCGGACCACCACAAACGCCCTGCCTGACCAGCATGCTCGGCGACAACACGGGCCTGTTCTTCGGCCAACGCCTGACGGGTGCCACCGTGCCTGCCGTGGTGGTGCTCACCGCGACCAACCCGGCCGGTACCACCCGGCCGACGGCAGTCTCGAGCAAGGTCACCGACCTGGTGAAAATCCAGACCGCGCGCTACAGCTGGAGCAACCACAGTCTGGTGATCGAGGCCACCTCCACTGACGAAGTGGCGGTGCCGGATATGGTCGCCCAGGGTTACGGACGCCTGTCGAAAACCGGCATCCTGCAAAAACTTACCGTGGCCGATCTGACCCAGCCACCCGCCACTGTCACCGTCAAATCCGCCTCCGGCGGCAGCGATACCGAGCCTGTCGTGGTGGTGGGTTCTGCACCGGACACCGGCGAGAACCAGGCGCCGATCGTGGTCGCCGACACCGGCAGCACCAGTTTCGGGGTACCGATCACCCTCAACCTGCTGGCCAACGACAATGACCCGGACGGCAACGTGCCGCTGAGCATTACCGCGCTGACCCAACCGGCTGCCGGGCAAGGCACCGTGGCCTTGAGCGGCACCACTTCGGTGGTCTACACCCCGCCAGCCGTGGTCAACGCGCCACTGACAACGACCTTCACGTACAAGGCTCAAGACGTCAAAGGCCTGGCCTCGACCGCTGCGGCGACCGTGACCATCACCGTGGCGCCGAATCGGCCACCGGTGGCCGTCAACGACAGCATCGCGACGTTGGGCGTAGCAATCCCGATCAGCGTGCTGGCCAACGACACCGATCCGGAAGGCAACGTGCCGCTCGGCGTCGCCAGCCTGACCCAACCGGCAGCCGGTCGCGGCACCGTCACCACCGACGGCACCGTGATCACCTACAACCCACCGGCCACGGTCACCACGGCGTTTACCACGACCTTCACCTACATCGCCCGGGACAGCTTCGGCGCCCTGTCGACGCCAGCGACGGTCACGGTGCAAGTCTCGCCACGGCCTGCTGCGGAAACCTTCGCGGTGACCACGGCCACGGTGTCGGCTCGCTCCAACAACCGCTTCACCTGGGACTTTGCGGGCACCTCATCGGTGATCACCGGCAACACCATCACCGTGCAGGTCACCACCCCGACCGGGCTGGTCACCCTGGGTACCACCACCGTGCCGGTGACCGGACGCTGGCGGTTGACGGTGAACAACAGCACCACGGTGGCCCCGTCGGCTAACCCGACAGCGACCATCCGCTCGTCCCAAGGCACCGTGCGTACCGTGACGGTCATCGCCAACTGAGCCCTCGCCCCACCCGCCGATCCGGTGGGTGGGGCCGGCCTCTTCCCACAGGACAACAGCATGAAAACGCCGACCGCCGCCCTGCTCTGCCTGCTTCTGCTTTGCAGCAGTGCGGGCGTGCGCGCCGACGATTTGATGGAAAACGACGACCTGGCGCCCAGCGCCGACCTCGGCGAGTTACCCGCGCCGATTGGCCAGCAAGCGCTGATCAACCAGCTCGGCCAGGCCAACGTCGCGTTGCTGCAACAGAACGGTCAGGGGTTGCTCGGACGGATCGTCCAGTCGGGCAGTAACCAGGAAGCCTACATCCTGCAACAGGGCAGCGACCTCATGGCACAGATCACCCAGCAAGGTTCTGGCAACGACGCCTCGATCACTCAGACCGGCAGCCACAACCGCGCGCAGATTTCCCAGAACGGCAATAACAACGACGCCAGCATCGACCAGGCCGGCACGGGGCTTTCCAGCGCCGTGACCCAGTCCGGTAACGGCATGAGCGTTTCGGTCAAACAATATCGCTAAGCACTGCAATCACCTTGGAGGTTTCATCATGTTTAAATTGACGCCCCTCACCGCTGCCATCCTGGTCATTGTCAGTGCCCAGGCCTTGGCCGACGACAGCGTGTCCACGCAGAACCAGCTCGGCACCGCCAACATCGCCGACGTGAAACAGACCGCGGCGCCGTTCAGCACCGCGACTCAACATCAACTCGGCCAGGGCAACGATGCCGCAGCCGTCCAAGACACTGCCACCGGCACCATCACCCAGGATCAAGTCGGCGACTACAACGCCGGTTACGCCGAGCAACTGTTCGAGAACGGCAGCAACATCACGCAGCAACAGGTCGGCAGCTTCAACACCAGCCATGCCAGCCAATCGATTGGCATGGGCGAAAACCAGGTGCTGCAACAACAGCAAGGCAGCGGCAACTTCTCGTTCGTCTATCAGGACAGCCAGGAAGCCACCAACGGCCAGACCTTCCAGTTCGGTGACAACAACGAAGCCAATATCGAGCAGATTCAGCTGGGCGTCGCCAACAACGCAGTGATCATCCAGTACGGCAGCACCAACTACGCCACCGCCGAACAGATCGCCCACATGGGCGGCCAGATCAACCTCAACCAGGCCGGCGAAGGCAACTACGCCTACGGCGATCAGCGCGATGGCATCGGCGGTACCGTGACCGTCAACCAGTTCGGCGACTTCAACGCCACCGAAGTCTGGCAAGGCGGACAAACTGCCAGCCAGGCCACCGTCAACCAATACGGGCAAACCAATGAAACCGTGGTCGACCAGAGCTTCGGCGAAAACAATAACGCCCAGGTGCTGCAAGTCGGCGACGTCAACGCCATCTATGCCGACCAGTTCGACTCCGTCGGCTCGGTCCTGGCGCTCTATCAGCAAGGCACCGGCAACGTGCACTTCACCTACCAGAGCGGCGACAGCCACGTACTCAACGCCACCTCCGTGGGCAACGGGAACAAGGTCTACGCCAGCGACTGGAAGGGCCCGCAACTGGGCGGCCAGTTCGGCAGCAACCAACGCGCGAACATCAGCCAGAACGGCACCAACAACGTGGCCAGCTTCAAACAGGATGGCGTCGGCCACATCATGACCACCCACCAGACTGGCACCGGCAACAAAACCACGGTCAGCCAGGCTGAAAACTACAACGAGCTGTACTTCGACCAGAACGGCAGCGACAACATCCTCATCGCCGACCAGCGCGGCACGACCAACCTGGCGCAGGGTTCTTCCAACGGAACCGGGAACAGCACTGAGTTCGACCAGTCCGGCACCGGCAACCAGGCGTTCACCACGCAGTTGTATGGCAGTGATAACCAGATCACTGTGAAGCAGGCTGACACGATGAACGTGGCGTACGTCACCCAGGGCGGGACCGGGAACATTGCCACTGTGGATCAGAGTGGTGTGACGCAAATGGCGACGGTTCAGCAGTTTGGCTCGGCTAACCAGGCGAGTGTTCTCCAGCAATAATCGCCCGGCATAAAAACCGCGGCCCTTGTGGGGTCGCGGTTTTTTTGTGCCTGTGAGATTGGGCGACTGTCCGGGCGCCATCGCGAGCAAGCTTGCTCCCACAGGGAGCCTGCGTCGGCCGCAGATCCTGCGAACGACACCGCCCCCCCCTGTGGGAGCGTGGCTTGCCCGCGAATACGGTGTGTCAGGCGGCAGTGTATTGACTGAGCCACCGCATTAGCGAGCAGGCTCGCTCCCACAAATGGGCTGAGTACATTCGCCAGGGATGTGTTGTCTGACACTCAGCCTTCGCGAGCAAGCCCGCTCCCACAAATGGCCTGAGTACATTCGTCAGAGATGGGTCGCCTGACACTCAGCCTTCGCGAGCAAGCCCGCTCCCACAGGGATTTGTGGTGGTCATGGAATTTGTGGCGCATGAAGATCAAGTGTGGGAGCGGGGCTTGCTCGCGAAGAACGATGACGCGATGCATCTGCCGGCCCCATCTGTGGCGAGGGAGCTTGCTCCCGTTGGGCTGCGTAGCAGACCCCTATCCGGCAAACGCCTGTCCACTGACACACTGCCCACTGTTCATCCCACACTGTAGGAGCTGCCGAAGGCTGCGATCTTTTGATCTTTGGCATTCGCGTCCAGGGAAGATCAAAAGATCGCAGCCTTCGGCAGCTCCTACACTAGCGCATGCATCCGCAAGAAACGGGTCGGCTGTCCGGACGCCTTCGCGAGCAGGCTCGCTCCCACAAATGGCCTGAGTACATTCGTCAGAGATGGGTCGCCTGACGCTCAGCTTTCGCGAGCAAGCCCGCTCCCACAGGGATAGCGGGCTGTCGCGGTTATTCGCTCTCCGGATCCATCTTGTTCTGACTCAGATACCGTCCCAACGTCTCGTCCTGCACGGGCGTGGAGTTGTCCCCCGCCACTTGCCACAGATGCCGTTCGATCCCCTGGGCCAGAAGGTGCCCCACCGCCGATTCAATCGCCGACAACACACACAACTGCGCCGGTTCGTTGGTGGTGTAGCCCACTTCAGCCTCAAGCAATTTCTTGAACTCGATAAACTTGAACACCCCGGCACTGCGGCCCACCGAGTAGATGGTCTTGCTGGTCATGACATTCGCCAGCACTTGCCCGCTGCGCACGTCCACCGCCCGCAGGTTTACCGAGACCTGGTCCACCCGATATTCCCGGGAGAGGTCGATCCCCAGATACCGCGCGCCTTCCCCGCCGCTGCGCACGTTGGTGTCGTAGGCAATGATTCCACCTTCAAGCATCAGGTTGGCCGCTTGCAGCGGTGGAAGTTCGCCCTGGATATTCACCGGGGTATTGGGTTTTTTCTGCGAGGCGCGAATGATTTTGCGTTCGGTCAGCAGGTTTTGCAGGCCTTCGCGTTCCAGCACCACAAACCAGCCGCTGGCCTGCAACGCGTCCATCAGCATGCTCGCGGCGCCCTGGGTCACGCTGGTGGAAAACGAGCTGGCCGGGGTCGGTTTGTATTGTCCGGTCTGGTCGCGAAAGCCGTACACCACGGCCATCAAGCGACCTTTGGGCCGTGGCATTTTCAGCAAGTCGTAATAGGTCGACGCCCGTGGTGTGAGGGTCGGTGATTCCGTGTCCTGTTCGGCCGGCATGGTGTCGCGCAAGCTGCAACCTTGTAATGCCGCCAACATCAGCCCTAGCACAATGATATTTTTCATGTCCTTCACTCCCCGGCAGCCTGAGTCCCTTTCAAGGGTTGAGGCCGTTCACCTGAATTTCCGAAACTTCACCGGTCGCTCGGTCGGTCACTTCAATGCTCAGTGCGCCGGAGTCGTCGATGACGTTGACGATAAAACTGTCGGTGGACAGGCTCCCGGTGTTACCCGTGGAGATGTTGTCCAGCAACTGCCCCAGCAACCGCGACTGCAATTGACTGGTGAAGCGTTCAAGGGCCGAGGTGCCTGCCACCGCCGTGCGGTTTTTCAGGTCCGGGTCGTCGTAATCGTTTTGCGCCTGGGCGTTGTTGAGCAGCCAGGTGCCGTTCAACGGGTTACCGCCGAACGATGGGTTGATCGGCGTGTAGACCAGCTCGGTGGCGTGGACCAGGCCGCAACTGCCCAACCCGAGGAGCCAAATGCCGGTGCGCTGTGAGAACGTTTTCTTGTTCATAATTCGTCCTTCTCCAGGTCGGTGGTGTCCTGCAATAACGTTTCCAGCTTGCGCTGGACGATCTGCCGGCGAACCCAGTCGGCGGCGTCGTACGCCTCGTCCTTGAGTTCCACGGTGTTCGGCGGCAGGAACCGCCGATAAACCAGGCGTTGTTGATATTCCACGGTCACCAGGCTGCCCCAGCGGGCCGAGGGTCGTTCGCGTACCACCAGGTTGAAATCCATCGGGCTGGTGGCGCGCAGGCGTTCACTGAACGAGTAGTAAAAGTCGTGGCCGATGTGGGAGATCGTGTCGTCGACGATAAAGCCCATCATTTCGTCCTCTTCACCGGCCGGGGCCAAAGGGCTCAGCAATATCAGCAGCAGCGCCAGGCAATATCGGTTCATGGCGTCAACGCCTGTGGGGCTGTTGACTGGGGCTTGGGCCCGGACGCGCCATCGAGGAAGGCTTTCTCGGCCACGAACTGCCAGTCCTTGTAGCTCGCCATGCCGACGAAATCCGACCATTGGCTGGGGAAATCCGTCTGCTTCAGCGGTGTTTCGGTGGATGGGCAATAGAGGCCGGTGATGCGTCCGTCGAAACCGCGCATCAGCGTCCATTCACCGCCGCCAATCGGGTCCGGATAGAGCTGGCGCAGATGATGTTTGGGCGATGGAAAACGCTCATCCTGCAACAGGTCTTGCAGCTCTTTCGGGTACTGCGCCAGCCCCGGCGAACTGCGGTAATAGCTGCGCAATGCCTGGGCGTATTGGGTGCCGACCCACAGCAACTGGCGCTCGCGATCCCGCCGCGAAGCGGTGGACCACAACTCCCCGGCGCTGGCCAGCCCCATGCCCATCAGCACAATCAGGAACAGCACGCCCAGGTAAGTGAAACCGCCCTCGCTGGCGGGCCTACCACTCGGAATAAAGGCTGCCATCACGCGCCCTCCCGGTAGCACCGCTTTTGATATCGGCCACTGCGCCCGGCACACCGTCCGGCGGCGCGACCAGGACCCAGAGGTCTTTGCGTTCGGCAATCGGATCGGTCGGCGGGTTGCGCAAATAACGCTGCTCAACCAGTTGCTCGATGGAGTCGGGATAGCGCCCGGTGTCGCCGTAATAGTGATCCAGCGCCTCGCGCATGGCCGACAGGCTCTGGCGCAGCGTGGTCTCTTTCGACGCCTCGAGGCTGCTGAAATAGCGTGGCAAGGCAATGGTCATCAGCGTGGCGATAATCGCCATCACCACCATCAGTTCCAGCAGGGTAAAACCCTTTTCCCGACGCATAGGTTCACCACTCGCGGTAGGCAATGCCGTTGAGGCCCTTGCCCCGGGCCTTGGAGTAGACGTCAAACACGTCTTCGCCTTCCCGTGGGTTCTGAGCCGTACTGTCGTAGGAGCGCAAGCCCCAGCCACCGTCGTCGTT
This sequence comes from Pseudomonas sp. dw_612, assembly GCF_018449725.1. Classification (GTDB taxonomy): domain Bacteria; phylum Pseudomonadota; class Gammaproteobacteria; order Pseudomonadales; family Pseudomonadaceae; genus Aquipseudomonas. Next base: position 83,858 of record NZ_JAAVVC010000001.1, read on the forward strand.
ACGCTTGACCGGCAGCAGCGGGTCATGGGGCACCCGGCGTAAAAAGTAAAACTTGGCACCCTTGGCGCTGCGCACATCGCGCACGCCGTCCACCAGCACTTGCAGGTTCGGCGGGTAGCCGCTGCTGGCCAGCGACTTCTCGATATAGCCGGCGTCGAAGGCGCGCTTGTAGGCATCGATGGCGTCGCGAATCTGGTACAGCGCCGCGCGCATGTCCTGCTCCTTGCCACGCCGCACCACGGTTTCGGTCAGGGGCGCGGCCATGCCGGCCAACAGGCCGACCAGGGCCAGCGTCACCACGACTTCAATCAGGGTAAAACCGCGCTGGGAGGCGTTCATGATCAAGGCTTCTCGACGACAACACGGGCGGACGAAGCAACCGGCGTGGTCATGACTTCGGTGTGAATCGCCGATTCCATGCCACGGTCAGGCGCCTGGATGTGCATGCTGGTTTCGGTGCCGGTCTGGAACTCCATGTCCGACGGGCTCTGGTACGGCAGGTTGCGCACGATCCGTGGCGTGATCGACAGCACCAGTTCCGACTTGCCGACGGTGTCCTTGTTGCTGCCGAACAAGCGGCCCAATCCAGGAATGTCGCCAAGGCCCGGAATCTTGTTGCCGGTGGCGCCGTGGTCGTTGCGCACCAGCCCGGCCAGGATCTGGGTTTCGCCGTCATGCAGGCGCAACGTGGTCTGCGCGTTGCGGGTGTCGACCTGTACCGGAATCGTGCCCTGGCGGGTCGGCTCCAGCGGCGTGGCGTTACTCACTTCCAGGGCAATCTTGATCGCCACTTCGTTGTTCAAGTGCACGATCGGCTGCACTTCCAGCTTCAGACCGACGTCAAGATAAGTGACGCTTTCCGTGATCACCGGCCCCTGAGTCGAAGGCACCGAGGTGGCGCTGATGATTGGCACCCGCTGACCGATGTGAATCCGCGCCTGTTCACGGTTGCTCACGCGAATCACCGGGCTGGCCAGGGTGTTGATGTCATTGTCCTGCGCATTGATCTTGGCTTGCGGCGACGGCGAAATGGAGATCCGGCTGGAGTTGATGCCCTTCAGTTGATCAAGGATCGTCACCCCCGAACCGTCGCTGTTGACCACGCCGAAAGTGTTCGGCCATTGCAGCCCCAGATCGAGAATGCGCTGGGTGGCGACTTCCATGACTTCGACTTCCAGCACCACTTCAGGGTCGGACTGGTCTTGGGATTGCAGGAGTTTTTCGGCCATGCGCACCGCGTCTTCGGTGTCGCGCATGGTCAAGGTGTTGAGGCGCTCATCGACGAACACGTCGCGGGTCTTGAGCATGGTTTTGATCATGTTCAGCGCGGTGTTGGCATCGACGCTGGTCAGGTAGAAGGTGCGCATCACCAGTTCCTGATAATCCTTGAGCTTCTGCGGCGAGTCCGGGTAGATCAGCAAGGTGTTTTCGTTGACGATCTTCTGGTGCAGCTGATTTTGTTGGAGCAGCAGTTCCACGGCGTCTTCGATGCGCACGTCACGCACGAAGATCGTGGCTTTCATGTCCGGCCGCAGGTCTTTGTCGAAGATGAAATTCAGCCCGGCAACCTGGGACAGCACTTCGAAAATGGTTTTCAGGTTGGCGTCGCGAAACTCCAAAGTCACCGGCCGATCCAGACGAGTACGCAGTTGTGGATACGGCACCACGTTGCGGCTCTGGACCAGGCGAATGTTGCCTTGCAGTTCCAGGGCACCCTCATTTTTCGGATCGAGTTCGAGCATCTGTTTGACCTGACGGTCGGCGCCGTAAATGTCGCCACGGCGCAGGTCGCCCCGGGCCAGTTCGAGTTTGTCGTCCTGGCTGCGCAGGTAATCGAGTTGCTTCAGGGAGTCCTGGGCGCGGCGGTTGCTCGGTTCGATGGTCAGCACCCGGCCGTAGGCCAACCGAGCGGAAGGAAAGTCCCGGCGTGCACGGTCGGTGTCGCCCGCCGTCAGCAGCGCGGTAATCGCTTTGGCGCGGCCGGTGTTCAGCAGCAGGTGCAATTCGGTGTCCCGAGGGTTTTCCCGCAGGCCTTCCTGGATGCGCGCCAACCCGGCTTCATATTGGCCTTGTTCAATCAGGTCGGACGCTTCTTTGTTGGCGACTTGCGCCGTACTGCACGCGGCCAGCGCTGTGCTCAGGCACAGGCTCATCAGCAAACGGGATCTGTTCATTGCGTGCTCCCCACAGACAAGGTCTGGGACAAATGCAGAGGCAGGTAGACCAGGCTCAATTCCACATCGGAAATGCCCTCGATCCGCCACGTGTCGTCGATCACATCCCCTTTGCGTACGACGTATATTTTTTCGCCGTTCTGCAAAAACACTTGCAGGTCGGATTGGTTATGCAGCCTGCCGACGAACTGGAAAGGCATCGCTGGTGCGCTGGGGGCTTGCACCACCGGGGTCAGGTTGACGGGTTGTTCGGTGATGCTGGCCAGTACTGGCGCAGCCTTCCAGCTGCGGGTGGCGAACAGGTCGCCGGACGGGCTCAAGTCCTTGATCGGCGCCGCTTTGAGGCTGGCGGCAGCGACCGGTGTTTTACCTTTGGCGGGTTTGGCCACCGTGGCGACGGTGACTTCACCGTCCTCCGGTTGCCGCAAGTAATCCGGCAACCAGGCCAGCGCCGCCGCCACGCCGAAGAACGCCACCCAACCCACTACGCGTTTGGTATTCATCACGACCTCGACAGGTAAAGGGTCATGCGGATCCGCCCGGTCAGGTCGGTGTCGGCGATCTTCTTGCGCTGGAACTCCACGTCCTCCACCACCACCGCCGGCAACTGGCCGAGCAAGGCGTGCAGGAAGCGTCGCAGTTGCGGATAGCTGCCGCGCACCGGCAGCAGAATCTGATAACGGGCCAGATGAGTCTTGGGATCGATGCCCAGGGAATATTCGCCCCGGGCCAAGGTGATGTGTTCCAGCGCGGCCAAGGCGTAGATCTTGTCGATGGCCACCGTGGCTTGCGGCTGGGACGGCAACTTGCTGCGGAAGTCGTCGAGCTGGCGTTGCGGTACCACCGGTGGCGCGACGCTGCCGTCTTCGACCTTGGCCAGGTACTCGCCGGCTTCGCGGGTCTGCTGGCTGAGGGTTTGCAGCGACTGCCAGTCCGGCACCAGCCCGGCCAAGGCATACATCAGCGTCACGGCCACCAGTGCCATCCCGGCCAGGCCCGGGATACCGAGGCCTTGCAGGTATTCGTGCACGATCAGTCTAGGGATTCGCATCGCCAATCTCCCACGTCGCCGACAGGTTGAATTGCACCGGGTGTTCCGGCACGTTGGCGACGATTTCGTGGCTCAGCAGGGACACGTCCGACAGCTCGTCGCTGGCTTCCAGACGCTGGTGAAATTCGAGCATCGCTTCCAGATCCCGCGCCTCGGCGCTGATCCGCACCTGGCCTTTGCGGGCATCCGGGGTCAGGGTCAGCAAGGCGATGTCATCCCGAGGCATGGCTTCGAGCATGGCGAACAGGCGTTCCCATGGCCGACGCAGTTGCTGGGACACCTTGCGCATCTCGGCGAGGTTTTGTGCTTGCTCGCGGGTTTCGGCCGGGGTCAGGCCGACCTTGCCGCCGCTGTCGCCAGTGAGTTCGCGCTGGGCGTGTTGCAAGTGGCCCTGTTGTTGGGAGGATTGCTGGGCGAGGTGCTGCTGAGCGAATACGCACGCTAGAGTCAGCGCCACGCCAGCAGTCAGCAGGCTCCAGCCCAAGGGGCCCGAGCGGCGGCGCGGCTGGAAGTCGAGGGTCAGGGCGCGCATGTCAGGCCACCGCCCGGGACATCACGTACAGGCAATCCCGTACGCCAGTCCGGTCTTCTTCGAGGGTCCGCAAGTGCACACCGGGCACCTCGGGTTGCGAGTCAATCCGTGCCGGCGCGTGCAGGTAGACGTTCAGCGGCCGTTCACTGCTGGAAGCCTGCAACTGGTTTTCCCGGCCAATCAACGCGGTCAGCGCGGTATCGCTGTCGCTGCTGCCCACCGAGCGCACCGAGGTCCAGCGCCCTTCCCGGGCCAGCAGCAACACGCTGCGCACCGGCTCGGCGACGACGAACAGGAAGTCCCCGGCGTCGAAGCTTTTATCGAAGTGGTTGAACGCCGCCATCAGGTACGGTTGCACCGAACGCAGGCGCAAACCGCGAGCGCTGACCAGGCTGCGCAGGCGTTGCAGCAAGTCCTGGGGCAAGGCCGAAGCGATACGGTCGTAACCCGCCGGTTCCGCCGAGAGCACCAGGCTCCAGGGTTGAGTCGGCACGCCGTAGAGGTCTTCGAAGCACAGTTGGGCGAAGCCGAGCAATTCATCAGGGCTGCTGATCTGGTCGCTCCAGGGCACCAGGCAAAAGCGGCTGAAGTGCCCGGAAATCACCACGCTCAACTCCGCACCGGAACGCGCATGCTCGCCGAGCAACCGGTCGAGGGTTTCCAGGGCAACGGCCCAGGCGTGGAAGCCTTCGTCGATAAAACCGACGCTGCCCAGCCAGCGGGTGTCGCTGCCCTGGCGCTGGCCGAGGCCGACGCCACTGGCGCCCAGCACGGCGACATAACGATCACGAGACAAAAGTGACACGATTGATCTCCTCGAGCGTAGTACGCCCCGCTTGCACCAGTTCCAGCGCCGACTCGCGCAACAGCCGCAAGCCACGTTTACAGGCGTGGGCCTTGATTTTCGAAATCGGTTGGCGCTCGACGATCATTTGCCGCAACTCGTCGTCCAGGTGCAGCAGCTCGGCAATCGCCGTGCGCCCGCGATACCCGGTGCCCCGGCAATGGCCGCAGCCCTTGCCATGCACAAACTGGTAATGACCGACCTGCTGCGGGTCGAGCCCGGAGGCTTGCAGTTCTTCCTCGGTCGGCTGGTGCGGGGCGCTGCAACTGGCGCACACCAGGCGAATCAACCGCTGAGCCAGCACTGCGTTGAGCGCCGAGACCAGGCTGTAGGGGTCGATTTCCATCTGCGTGAAGCGGCCGATCACGTCGAACACGTTGTTGGCGTGGATGGTGGTGAACACCAGGTGCCCGGTGAGGGCCGATTGCACGGCGATCTGCGCGGTGTCCGGGTCACGGATTTCACCGACCATGATCTTGTCCGGGTCGTGGCGCAGGATCGAACGCAAACCCCGGGCGAAGGTCAGGCCTTTCTTTTCATTCACAGGGATTTGCAGGACGCCCGGCAGCTGGTATTCCACCGGGTCTTCGATGGTGATGATCTTGTCCACGCCGTGGTTGATCTCGGTGATCATCGCGTAGAGCGTGGTGGTCTTGCCGCTGCCGGTGGGGCCGGTCACGAGCACCATGCCGTAGGGTTCGGCGGCGAGCCGGCGCAGTTGCTTGAGGGTTTCTTCTTCGAAGCCCAGGGCCTGCAACTGCACGCCGCTGACTTTGTCCGCCAGGTCCTGTTTGTCCAGCACCCGCAGCACCGCGTCTTCGCCGAAAATGCTCGGCATGATCGACACCCGGAAGTCGATCTGCCGACCGCTGATGCCGATTTTGAAGCGCCCGTCCTGGGGCACGCGTTTTTCGCCGATGTCCAGCTCAGCCATGACCTTGACCCGGGAAATCACTTGCTCGGCGAACTCGCTGCCCTGGATCTTGCTGATGTTGTTGAGCACGCCGTCGATGCGGTACTTGATCACCAGACCGCTGCCGGTAGTGCCCAAGTGGATGTCGCTGGCGTGCATTTTCAGCGCGTCGTAGAGGGTCGAGTTGACCAGTTTGACCACCACGCTCGCGTCTTCGCTGATGCTGGTCAGGGACAGGCTTTGCAGGTTGTCGATCTCGACGTTCGCGTCGGCCTGGGCGTTGAGCGACTCCACCGCGTGGAAGCTTTCTTCGTGACGGGCCAGGTAGGCTTTCAGGTCGTCGGCATGCACCAGATAGAGCGGCGCACCGTGCAGGCAATCGTCGATCCAGGCCAGGCGCGCGGTGTCGAACGGGTCGGCGAACACTCCGATGACTTCGTCGGCGTGGCGCAGCAGGATGAATTCGCGCTTGAGGCATTGGGCCAGGGTGACCCGGTCAAATACTGGAGTGGCCTGAAACAGCGTATCGGTGTCGAGCACCGGGTAATGCAGGGTCGCGCCGAGGCACTGGATAAAGGGCATGGGGGCCAGCTCGCACAACACCCCGAGGGCGTCCAGTACCCGTTCGCCGGAACTGGCGGCCCGGATCCGCGCCTGGGCCAATTGCTCACTGGAAAAGCGTGAAGGTGCAGAGTCCAACGGTGCCGGTTCGACGGCCAGTGATAGACGTTCCATGGCTTGCTCTCCAACGCCGGGGGCTTAGAGCCCTGTCGGCGCGGCAGGCCATTGCGGCGGAAGCCGGAACGTCGTGTCGCGCCATTACTCCCCGGTGAGCAATTGTTCGTCGTCCGGCGCCAGCGAGGCCGATGTTCGTCGGCGATCCGCCAGCACCCAACTGCCGTCGTACAACTGCAGCGGGAAACTCTCGGTCCTGCTCTGGCGTCGTTCGACAAAACCTTCAGAAGTGCTCACGCCTGCTTTGGCTTCGCGCTCCATCCCCAGAAGGTCGCAGACTGCACGGGCCAATTCCGCCAACGGAAAGGGTTTGAACAGGATATGGCTGACACCTAACTGTCGGGCCCGCTCACAGACTTCAGCGGTTGGGTGCCCGGTGATCAGCACAAAATGACACTTCCTGTTCTGGCGGACGGCATCGAGCACCTCAAAGCCTTCCATATCCGGCAAGCGGTAATCGAACACCATCACATCAGGTGCAAAACGTTCGGCTTCACCGATTGCCATGGCACCGTCGTGAGCTATCCGGACTTCCAACGCTTGCGCCTGAAGGTAATCCTTGAGGTTTTCGGCAAGCAGTTGTTCGTCTTCGACAACCAGTACTTTGTTTAACAAGGTCGACTCCTTGAAACCGCAGGTCCGAGTACCGAGCCTGGTGGAGTGTGTGCCTTACAAGGGCTAACGCACACTTCATGCCAGGCCGAGCGCCGGTATTTTTATCTGTTCATGTCCTTGAATTTGAAGACAATGCCAGGTCGTCCGGAATCCCCTCCCCCCAAAGGCGGGGAAGCGCATGGATTGGCATTGAAGCTTTTCCCCAGTATTGGGGGGGAACGTTCAATCATCGTCAATCCGCTCGATTCGATTGCTGGATCGAAGTTGCGCCAGAACGTCTCGACGAGCCTGGGCCTTTTGCTGTCGGGCAAGGTAAACCCGGACTGTTTCAAGCCCCTGCTCCTCTGTGACATCGGTCGCCTCCTGGTGGTTCTGTAAATAGATCAAATGCCAGCCAACCGGCGTGCGCACCGGATCACTGACTTGTCCCGGTCTCAAGGCGAACGCCGCCGCTTCGAATTCCGGCATCATGCGCCCGCGGGCAAAATAGCCCAATTCCCCGCCTGTACTGGCCGAAACGTCTTCGGAAGCGCTGCGGGCAACGCTGATAAAGTCCGCGCCTGCAGCAATTTGCACACGTAACTCCTCCAAGCGTAGTCGCGCGGCTTCAACTGTGGCGGCATCGGCGCCCTGGGGTACTTTGATCAGGATATGCCGGGCGTGGATTTGCTCGGGGCTGCTCATCTCGGCGCGGTGCTGTTCGAAGAATGCCTTGACCTGTTTTTCGTCCGGCTGCGCCACGCGGGTCAGGTCGGCGAAGACCTCCTGGGCGGCCAGTTCGCGGCGGGTGTATTCGGTAAAACCCGCCTCATCGAAACCGGAATCTTGCAGTTTGCGGGTGAACACCTCGGCGCCACCGATGGCCTGCCGGGTCAGTGCGACTTGGCTTTGCACGGTAGCGTCGCTGATCACCACCCCGCGCTTGACCGCTTCCTGCCACAACAGCTCTTTGTCGATCAGTGCATCCAGGGCCGCCTGACGCAGTTGCTTGTAGGCCTTGGGATTGCGAATGCTGGCCACCGCCCGGCCCTGGTCTTCCAGGTATTCGGCGAAATACCGCTCCAGGCGAAACTCGGAAATCTCCGCACCGTTGACCCGTGCGGCAACTGGCCCGTTATTACTGAAAGCCACGGGAACCCATAGCATCAGCAGCAACAGTAGCGTCTTCATGATCGAAGCCTCCGTTCAGGGTGTAGCGGCAATGGGTTTGTAGGGCGCAACCAGGTAAAAGCGCTGGTCGGACAGGTCCACGGTGACGATATGCGCGCCGTTCAGGCCCAGGCGCCGGCCGGGGCCGAAGCTGATCAGCGGGGTCAGCCCGGTGTCGAAGTCGTGCAGGCCTTCGAGGGCATCGATGAGCTTTTCGCGGCTGGCATCGCGCCCGGCCTGCTTCATGCCTTCGCTGAACAGCAGCATCGAACTGAACGCGCCCACTTGCAGCACCGCGTGTTCGCCGCCGAGGCCCTGATGTTCGCGCAACAACGTCAGGGCCGTGCGCCCGGACGGGGTCCAGTCGCTGGGCACGAACGGATAGGCGAGGAATATCCGCCGGGAAAACCCGTTGGGCACCTGCAGCAAATCCCCCGCCACCTGGTTCGACGCGGCAAACAGGTAAGGCACCTGCCCCGCGGTCTGCAAGCGTTCGGCCAAGCGACTGAAGCCACCGCCGCTGCCCAGGTAAAACACCGAACGCGACCCCAACGGCAACTCGTCCTGGGCCGAGTCGTAGGCTTGCAACCGCACGTCCTGCCAGGCGTGAGCCTGCAAATACTGGCCGAGGTTCTGCGCCGCCAGTCGCTGGCCGGGGTCATTCGGGTAGGCAATCAGCGTCGGCCCCGGCAGCACCCGCAGACTGTCGGTGGCGAAATTGGCCAGGGCGATCAGTTGCTCGCGCAAGCCGGGCAACGGTTCGAAAATCTGCCGACTGGCCTGGGCCGTGCCGAGCAGCGACAGCGGTCCGATCAGCGGCACCCCGGCCCGTTCCAGGCGGGCGGCCAGTTCGCTGTCCAGCGCCGGGACCAACGGCGCGATCAGGGCGAACACTTGCTCCTGGTCGATCAAGCGGTCGAGGGCCTGCTCGGCACTGGCGCGGTCCGGGCCGGGATCAAGGATCGTCAGGCGCAGCGTTCGACCGTGGATGCCACCCGCCCCGTTGATCCGCGCCACGCTGCCCTGGAGCACCGCCGCCACCGTCGCGCCCTCCTCGCTCAACGGTCCGTGACTCGGTAACAAAGTGCCCAGGTGCAAGCTGTCGGCGCTCAAGCCTGGATCGCGATCATCGGCCAGACGCTTAAGGTAAGCGCTGAGGTCCCGTTGATCCTTCATCGACAGCAAGAACCGTGGCATGGCCGGGTCGAGCCGATTGTTGCCGGGGTCGCGTCCTAGCTGAATCGCCCGGGCCAGCGTGCCTTCGGTGTAGGCCGGGTAATCGCGACCATTGACCTGTTGCTGGCCATACACGCTGCTGAGTCGCGACCAGTTCAGGTCCGGCGGTCGCACCCCGCCCTCCGCCCGGCCCTGGCCATCGGCGCCGTGGCAATTGGCGCACGGCAGGCTGCTGGCCGGCAGCAGGATATCCGCCGCACCGACCCTGGCCATGACCGGCTCGCCGCTGCCTGACAACCCTTCGCGGTACAGGCGCTTGCCCGCACTTTCGCTGGGGCTCAGCGGCAACGCGCTGGCGCTCAGGCTGACGCTGGCGAGAAGGATCAGGAGGGCACGTTTCATGGCCCGGACTCAGCGACCGGCCACGGGCATTGTCAGCAGTTGCAAGCGCTGGGCAATGGCGGCGGCCGGGGCATCGGGACGGATCTTGCTCCAGCGTTTGTTGGCCACGTCACCCACAATCAGTTGCGTGGAATGTTGCTCGGGCGTCGGCACGATCTGGCCGATGCGGCCCAGGACCAGCTCCATTTGCGCCTTGTCGCCGGTAAGAAAAAGCCAGTGGGGACCATCGACACCCTGCTTCAAGGTGTAAGCCTTGAGCACCGCCGGGGTGTCCCGCAGCGGATCACTGGTAAGGGAAATAAAGGTGATGCCGTCGGCCTTGTCGCCCAGCACTTCGCGCACTTCCTTGAGTTTGCGGGTGATCAGCGGGCAGGCATCGGTGCAACTGGTGAAGATCACGTTCAGCAGCACCACGCGGTTTTGCAGGGCATCGCTGTAGAAACGCAGGGTGTTGCCGTTCTGGTCCTGCAACGGCGTGTCGGTGAACCAGGTTTTCGCATCGCGGGTGCCGGTTGCCGGTGCGGCGGCGGCCACGATTGGCGTCGGCTCTTCGTGCCTTTCGTGGGAAAACGCCAGAAAACTGATCACGCAAAAGCACATGGTCAGGAAGATCAAAATGAGGGCTTTCATGGCTGGTTCTCCATGGCGATCGCGGTGTGTTTGGCGTGGGCGTTGCGCTGGCCGCTGAGTTTTTCCACTTCACGGGTCAGTACCGTTGGGTCGGTGAAGCCGTAATAGCGGGTCCAGTGGCGGCTGTTGCCGTCGCCCACCATGATCAACGGCGCATGGTTCTTGAAGTCGCCGCTGAAGGTGCCGAGGCCCTTGAGGGTTTCGGTCACCGATTGCGGAGTGCCGGTGAGCCAGCTCCAGCCCGGACCGTTCTGGAAGCTGCGGGCGTAATCGTTCAGGCGTTTGGGGTCATCCCGTTGTGGGTCGATGCTGATCGACACCAGTTGCACCTCTTTGCCGACCCGGGCGCCGAGTTGTTTCTGCACCTTGCCCATGATCGACGACACCACCGGGCACACCGTGGTGCAACTGGTGTAGATGAAGCCCATGACCACGATTTTGTTGCTGATCAGGTCTTTTTCCAGGCGTACCGCTTTGCCGTTCTGGTCCACCAGTGCGACGTCGGCGAATTTCACCTGGGCGCTTTCCTGGGTCTTGGCCGGCGGCGCGTTGTGCCCGGCATGTTCATCTGCCGAATGCGCCAGAACCTGGCTGATGCCGGTGGCCAACAGGCAGAACGTCAACAAGCCACGGTGTGCGAATCGGTTCATGTCGGTTTCCTCTCAATGTGCATCGCCGGGCAGTACCCGAACGCTGGCAAAGGTCTTGTCATCGAAACTCGCGCCCAGGGACGTCGCGCGCACATGCAGGTACCAGGCGCCACTCTGGTCGAGGGTCACCGGCGCTTCATACACGCCGTTGCCGACGTCCAGCGCCGCCACTTCCTGGGCCCGGGACGTCGGGGCGCGGAAGTAGCGCACCTGCACGTCCTTGACCCCGCTGCGTTGGGTTTTCTGCTTGCCCTCGACGATGCGAAAGCGCACGACATAGGGGTCGCCCACGCCGGCCGTGAATTTATCGAGCATGAATTCCACTTTCGGCAGGCCGGGATGCAGAGCGAAGGCTTTGTCCGGTTCCACCAGGGCGCTGAAGCAGTGAATGATGTTCGGTTGGTTAAGCAGGAACGCCACGTCGAAGCGCCCGGCCTGGGGCAGTTTGATCCGCGCGCTGTACAGCCCCGGCTCGACTTCCCGCAGGCTGCGGTCGATGACCATCGCTGCCCGCGCCACTTGCCCGCGATTGGGGTAACCGGACATCGGCGCGTTCATGCCTTCGGCGTAGAAGTAGGTGGTGTTGTCCACCGGGTTGACCACGAACACCGCGTTGTCATCCCGCGATACCGCCAGGCTCGACGCCAGCGGCAGATCACCGGCCAGCCGTGGCGCCTGGGGCCCGGCTTCGAAGCCCTGGCTGATGGGCGTGCGACCTTCGCCGAGGGATGCCAGGTTGATCATCGTGACCTTGGCCGAAGCCAGTCCGCGCACGTAGGCGTAGGCCTTGGTGAACACAACCTGGTAAGGCTCGGCGGAGACGTCGATGGAGTGGATACGCGCGTCGGTGGCGGCGTCGATGACCTCGACGCGGTTTTCCAGGGTGTTGAGCACCATGCCAAAACGGCCGTCGGCGCTGAAGCCCATCGGCCCGAGGCCCTGACTCAGTTTGATCACCCGGCGCACCGCCAGGCTGCCGGTATCGACCACGGTCACGCTGCCGTCCTGGCCATCGGCGACGTACACCGCTTGAGACAGCGGCGAGTACGCCACCGACAATGGGTGGGGGCCGGTCTTGAGCTGTTGGCTGATGGTCAGGCTGGCGATGTCGATGATGCTGAGGGTGCCGTCGTCGCGGTTGGTGACGAAGGCATGGCGACTGTCTTTGCTGAAAGCGATTTCGTGGTGACCGCGTCCGGTGGCGAGGTGTTTGAGGGTTTTGAGGCTGCGGCTGTCGATTACGGTGACGCCGGATTGTTCGGCGGTTTTTGCATTGTTGCCGACCCACAGCAGACGCTCGTCCGGTTGCAGGGCCACACGTACCGGGTTGTCGCCAGCGGCGAGTGAATCGATCAGTTTGAATTGTTCGCTGTCGATGACCGCCACTTCGCCCGCGGTGGGCATCGAGATGAACACGCGTTTGTTGTCTTTAGTGGTGACCCAATCCATCGGCGCTTGCTTGAGATCGATGCGGGCCATGGTGCTGGTGATGCCGCCGACCGACACCGATGGATCGACCACCGAGACGCTGGCATCGCGGTTCATCACCAGCAGAAAGTAGCTGTTCAAGTCGAGCATCGGCCGCGCACCGATACTGGATTTGAGAAACACCCCGACCCGGGATTTGCAGCTCTGTTCACGGCCCTGGGCCTGGTCGGCGGCGACGGTTTCCGGGTCGAGCCAGGCGCCGGGATTCACCCCCGACAGCGGTTGGCCCGAGTTGCTGTCACGGACCCGGAACTGCACGTCGGCAAACCCGCCTTCGCGCAGCACACCGTCCTCGGCCAGCGCCTGCACCTTAAAGTCCACCGCCACCCCATCACGGGCCAACGACTGCCCGCTCCAGGTATCCGGCAGCGCGACCTCGCTGAGCATCGTCGGCGGCGCCGTGCGCCAGATGCCTAGCCACAGCAGCACCACCGCGACAACCAGCGCACACCCGGCGACTCTTATTGTTCTGCTCATCACGCGTCTCCCTTACCCGTCTGTGCCTGCCACACCGGTCCCCTTGTGGGAGCGGGCTTGCTCGCGAAGGGGCCATCACATGCACCCTAAATGTCGCCTGACCCACCGCTTTCGCGAGCAAGCCCGCTCCCACATTCGATCTCCAGTGGTCGCAGCATCTGCGCCCAACCCCGGTCCCCTGTGGGAGCGGGCTTGCTCGCGAAGGGGCCATCACATGCACCCTCGATGTCGCCTGACCCACCGCTTTCGCGAGCAAGCCCGCTCCCACATTCGTTCTCCAGTGACCACGGCTCTTGCAATCAACCCCTGTCCCTGTGGGAGCGGGCTTGCTCGCGAAGGGGCCATCACATGCACCCTAAATGTCGCCTGACCCACCGCTTTCGCGAGCAAGCCCGCTCCCACATTCGATCTCCAGTGACCGCAGCATCTGCGCCCAACCCCGGTCCCCTGTGGGAGCGGGCTTGCTCGCGAAGGGGCCATCACATGCACCCTCGATGTCGCCTGACCCATCGCTTTCGCGAGCAAGCTCGCTCCCACATTCGATCTCCAGTGACCACGGCTCTTGCAATCAACCCCTGTCCCTGTGGGAGCGAGCTTGCTCGCGATGGCGTCATCCGCCTCACCACCCACACCGCGTCGTTCCCATCGCGGGCAAGCCTCGCTCCTACGGAGCCGGCGCCGGTTCCGGTTCGTTGGTCACCCGCAGCAATCCCCACAACCCGGCGGTGTTGCCGTAGGCGCCGTAGTCGCGGAACAGGTAGTCGCCCGGTATTGCGTTGCTGCCCCCGGCGCTCGGGTGCATGAAGCTGAAATGCGCCGCCGGCAGGATGCTTTCGCGAGCGCCGATGTACATCGACATCGGGTTGTAGCCGAACCGCACCGAGCCCACGCCTGGGGTGCTCATCGGATAGCCACCGGTATCGCTCTTCTCCGACTGGAACGGATTGACCGACCACACATGCCCATCGAGCTGGAAGGTCGAGCCGCGACTGCCACCGGTCGGCATCAGGATGTGGGTGCGGAACGGTTGCCCCGGTTTCACATACAGCACCGGTGTCTGCGGATCGCCGCCGATCAGCGCATTGCTATAGGCCATATGCGCGTTAGGCACGTCCCCGTAACCGGCGCCGCCGGCGTGTCCGAACGGCGCATCCGGCGCCAACCCGAAGCGGAACCAGATCGGCTCGGCCTTGTAGTTGATGGCCATGCTCGAGTTGTCCTGTGGATCGGTCGGTACACCGAAGCCTTCGGCGGCTATGCCTTCCACCGGCCGACCGTTGGCCCAGCGGATGTTCAACGCTTTCTGCCAGACCATCGCAAAGTCGCGGTAAGTGGTCTGCCCTGGCGCCGTGACCGTTGCGTTGGTTTTACGCGCATCCTCCACCCAGGTTGCGCCGATCGGCAGGATGGTCATCGCCCCACCCAAACCTTTCTGCGGTTGTTTGATGAGGTCCGCCGGGGTGATATTCAGTCCGCCGAACTCCACCGCCGTAGCGTTGATGTTGTCGACACTGCGGCCCAGTTGCGAGATCGGCTTGCCTTCGCGTTCCAGGTGCCCGGCGTAGTACTGATAAGTACGGGTCGGGTAGGCGCCACTGTTGCCGATGCGCGGTGGCACGGTCTGGATCGGGTTGGCGCCGACGTTGGTGCCGTCGGACTTGGTGATGTCGTAGGCCAGCAGTTGCGCGTGCAAACCCACGTGGCTCGACGGCCGCAGCAGGTTGTTGGTGAAGATGGTCGAGCCCTGACCATTGTTGCGATCGCGCTTGACCAGCCCTTGCATCACGGCCGTCTGGGTCAGGTCGGGCATGATCACCGGCAAGCGATTTTCCAGCGTGATGTTGATGCAATCGCCCGCCGCTGCGCGCAATACCAGCGGTTCCACCGGTACACCGGGTTTCATTTTTCCGGTGGCAGGATCGAGGTCGGATTTGCGCACGTACAGGATCGCAGTCGGATCATGCAACGGACCGCTTTGCCCGCCGACGGTGATGGTTTCGCCATCTTCAGGATCGACCACGGTGACCTGAGGGATATTCACCGGCCGCGAGTTGAACACCAGGGTGCCACCCGCCGGATTCAACGGCCCACCCACGTGTTGCCCGATGCCGGCCGGATCGCCGATGGTCAGGTTCAACGGATTGCGCAGGATGTCGTTAGCCAGCGCTGCAACCACTTCATAGTTGCGTTGCACGGTCGGCCGGGTGCCGATGCCGTTGGGGTTGGCACTGATCCGTGGGCAGGAGCCATCGAAGGCCACGGTGTTGCGCATACCCGCCGGTTTAGGGTTGTTGGGCACGGCGAACAGATCGTTGCGCTGGGCCGTGTAGTTGCGCATCACGCCCCAGATACCGTTCCAGTAACCTTCAATCGACGCGTCCATCGAGTACAGGTAATCCCCGGTGGTGGCCGCCGAACTGGAGAGCATCGAGACCGGCGCATTGAAACCCATCTGTTCGGAGATACCGACCATCTGCGACGAGCGCCAGCCGGAGTTGGAGCTGTTGCCGAAGCCGGAGCCGCTTTGCAGCCATTTCACCCCGTGCAAGGTCACGTTGTGCTCTTCCTCGTGACCGCCGGCATGCACCCGCAGCCGCACGTTGTCACCGGTGTAGGTGCGCAGCATCGGGGTGAACGGGTCACCGGCCTCGGCGCCGCCCTTGTTGATGTGCGGCGGGAACAGCGTGGTGCCGCCGGTCGGGCCGGTGGCCGCGGTGACCAGGTTCGGCGCCAGGTTCATCGCCGGGATCGAACGGTCGGTGCGGCTTTGCATGGCATACGCCAGGTCGCCACCGAGGCCGTCGGCCTGCATGCCGCGCTTGCCGTCCGGGCCGACCTTGTTCGGGTCGTACACCCGCAAGGCCAGCGGTTCGTTGCGGTAATTGACCACGAACATGCCGGGGTCATCGACCGAGATCGCTTGTGGGCATGGCCGAGTCGGACAACCCGGCACCATGCCGCCCTGCACTTCAATGATGCCATCGAGCAAGGTGCTGGCGTTGTTGCGTACCGGCGGGTTGATCGCGTAGCGGAAGCTGTCCGCGGTGGCCGGGAAGGCTTGCGGATCAGGCACGCCGTTAGGGCCGGCGCCGACATACACACCGGCTTCATAGGCGTGCTGGAAGTCGCTGTATTCGAGGAAGAACTCGCGGAAGCTGTCGTTCTTGCCGTCGCCGTCCAGGTCGCCGGTGGACACCACCGCTTGCCACGACGTCGGCCCGCCATCCTGCCGCGCGCCGCTGTACAACGGCTCGCCGGTTTCAGCGTGGAACCAAGTGGAACCGGCCGGTTCCGCCAGCACAGTGGCGTACAGGCCAATCTGTTGGTGAGTCGATGGGCCTAAGTGGTCGTGGGTGAAAATCGTCCCGAGGCCACGGTCGACACCTTTGGCGTTCACCACCGGATCGACAAACCAGCGCTGCATCGCCGTGCGCGCCCCCACCCAGTCCGCCCGGCCATATTGACCGAAGAACGGATGGGTCTTGGCTTTCGGGCAGGCCGGCGTGCCGTCACGCGGGTCGGTGCCTTCGCACTGGTTGAACTCGCGAATCGCGTGGATGCGCTCTTGCACCGCGCCGGGTGAGAGCACGCCGTCTTCGTAGTTCCAGCCGTTGGCCGAACCGTCGGCGGCGGTCAGGTCCCATTTCGGCAGGTGAATGTGCTGGCCGATCACGTCGGTCGGCGTGCGCACCTGATAGTCGTCCATCTCATAGGTGGCCGGCACCAGGTTGGTTTGCTGGTATTGCACGCAGTCGAAGGTGTTCATGCGCATCACCAGAGGTTCTGGTGGACGCTGCTTGGTGATCACCGGCCAGGCGTCCTCCCACAGGGCGAGGATGCGCGCTTGCGGGAAGTGGTAGCCGACCTTGTTGTACACCGCGTCGAACTGGATGTTTGCGGCTTTGTAGATGCGCGGACGGTCGGCGGTGAAGGTCGAGGAACCGGTGTAAGACATGCCGTCGATCCGTTCGCCACTGGCAAACTCACCGGTGCCGGCGCTGCTGGTCAGGCGTTTTTGCCGATCATCCATGCACGGTTCGTAGTACGGAGCACCGGCAATCGGTAACGCGCCGTTGGTGCGGAACGCCTTCGCCACGATTTGATTACCGGGTAGCAGCGCAAAGCTTGGGTGATCTTTTTTCGCGTGGAAGGCCATGGCCGCCTGTTCGACTTCGGTGCCCTCTTCCGGCATGTAGATCGGTTTGGCCCGGGTCACTTCCTTGGAAAAATCCAGGGACGTGGTCACCGTGTGCGCCTGGCCGCCGGAGGAAAAACCATCCAGGGAATGCCGTCCCAAGCCGCCGTCCCAACCACCGGATTGCGCCGGGTCGAGGTTAGCCCACAACGCTTTGCCGCTAGTCTTCAAGGACTGCGCCTTGGCGGCGTCGAGCATGTCCAGCGGTGGCGTTGGCGGACGTTGGCCCACCGAACTTTCCATGCCGCCGATCCAGAACGGATAGCCAGGGTTTTTCAGGCTGCCGTCGGCATTGCGATTGGCTTCGCTACGATCCACCAGGGCCAGGGAACCGATGGCTTGAGCGCCACCGCCATGGTGTTCGCCGTCATCATCGTCATCGTCATCGGCCACCAGGGTTTCACCGATTTTCGGCACCACGGCGACTTTGCCCGGCATCGGCGCCATGGCTTTGCCCGGCAGCGGCACGACCGCAGGAATCGGCGTCCCCGCGACAATCTCGCCATCGGGCAAGGCCCGGGCGCCTGCGGCCGGTTTACCGCTGCGCAAGGCATACGGTTCGCTGTGATAACCGTCGTTGCCCTGCTGGGATACTTCGAGTTTGGTGCCTTCCTCAAACACATCGTGGACCCGCCACATGCTCCACATGCCTTGGGCAAAGTGCGGATAGAAGTGGCAGTGATAAATCGCATCGCCGGCCACGCGGTTGCGGTTGCCCGACCCGCCGTTGGCGATTTCATAGGTGTAGCCGGCGCCCGGGCCGATGCCCTGGGCATCCACGTAGTCGGAGTTATCGTCGTTCGGGTTGAACAACCACTGATGACCGTGCAGGTGGAAGATGTGCTGTTCGTGGCCGTTGTGGGTGTTGCGGAATTTGACGAAGTCGCCGATGTAGCTGTGGTTGACGTTGGCCGGTTCGGAGGGGTACAGCGCCATGGTCGCCTTGACCCCGATCTGATCGGCGCGGGGCGTTTCGCCGGGGCGAATGTTTTCCAGGCCAACGTTGGCGGGTACGTCCACCAGCATCGCCACGTCGCCCACGGTGTGGGAACTGAGGAAGAATTCTTCATAGGCGCAGGACAGGCAATCGTGCATCGGCCCCACGCCCAAGCGGTTGGCCACCACTTCGGCGCCCATGCCGCCGGAGCCGTAGTTGATCATGAACGAATCCCGGGTCGGTTCCAGCACGTGGGCCATCACCGGGTCGGCCCAATAGGCCGGGAACGCTTGAGTGGCGGCGGTTTCATCCTGGAACTGCGAGGCGAAATCGCGGAATGGTTCGAGCCGATTGGGGATCGCCGGGTTGCGTTTGCCGACGGCTTCCAGCGGATAGGTCGAGGGCGGGAAGCTGCCGTCGGCGTTGCTGCCCATCACGATCGCGTCGCTCTCGCTGGAAATGATTTCATTGCCATCGACCATGCCAATGATCGGCGTGCCGGCCTTGCCTTCACGGATCCACGGTTCGCGCTGCGGGTAGCGCGCCTGGTAGTCGACAATCGGCTGACCGGTCGGGGTGCGGCCGGTGCTGGCCAGGCGCATTTCTTCTTCGGTGACGGTGTTGCGATAGGTGCGACCGCCCTTGGGCACCACCACCACTTCGCCGAACAGACCGTTGGCGACGTTGCCCGCATCGCCTTCACCACCGAAGGTCGCGCCACGACTGCTGGCGGCGAATGCGCCTTCGCGCTCGGCGTACAAGGTGTAGGAACGGCTGGCGCCGGGGGCGATCAAGGTGTTGGCGTTGCGCCCGGTGTAGGACGCGATGTCGTCGATGCTGTTCACCGCTTGCAGGCCGTTGACCTGGAAACCGACGTGGCGGTCAGTGACTTGCTCATCGACTTTGAAATCGTCGACATGGCCGACTTCGCCTTCCTCCTCTTCCCCGCTTTCATGGCTGCCGGGGTTGGCCTGATAGGCCAGCAGGTTTTGCAGGTTGATGGTCAGGCAATCACCGGCGGCGACGCGCAACACCAGCGGACGCGGACGCTTGTCCGGACGCAGCGAAACTTTGCCCGGCACCGCCGAACCACCCAGGGCCAGGGAGCGGTCATGGTCGTCGACCACATCACGGCGCAGGGCGAACATCATGCCGTTGGCGTTCTGTGCGCCGAGGCGGTTGAACATCAGCGGCTGGTCAAACGCCACGACGTTCGCCACCAGATTGCGCTCGCAGCGCACGGCGGCTTCGGCCAGCTCGATGCCCAGCATCGACGCTGCCAACAGCAGCCAGCTTAACAAGGATGGAATGTGGTTTATGCCGGTCATGATCACGGGCCTCACTGTGGGTGCTCACAGGAATAATTCTCGACAAGTCCGGTTGAGCAATCTGCATGCCATAAATAATTTGTTGGTTTATCAGCAACTTAAAGTTACGAGTTAATCAATCGGGGGAAATAACCCACCCCCATTCCCCACTTTCCAACCACGTTTGGCGACTATTTACCCTGTAGCAGCTGCCGAGCCCCGGCGAGGCTGCGTTCGGCGGCGAAGCCGTCGCAAACCCTATCCACGCGGTTGACCTGACACACCGCGCCGCCTGATCTCACGACGGCTTCGCCGCCGAACGCAGCCTCGCCGGGGCTCGACAGCTGCTACGAGGCCCCGGTTTTCCCCATGTTTGGGGGTAACCGCAATCACAACGGCGCATCCACGGCCAGGCCCTGCAAGCGTCGGTATTGGCGCAACACGCTGGGCACATAACGCTGGGTTTCGGCGAACGGCGGGATCACCCCGCCACGGCTGAGCACCGCTTGTGGGCCGGCGTTGTAAGCCGCCACGGCGAGGCTGATGTCGTTGTCGAACAAGGTCATCAAGCGCTTGAGATAACGCGCGCCACCCTGGATGTTGGCCTTGGGGTCGTAGACGTCGGTCACCCCCAGTTCGCGGGCGGTGTCGGGCATCAACTGCATCAGTCCGCCGGCGCCTTTGGCGGAGGTGGCATCGGCGTTGTAGCGGGACTCGGCCTGGATTACCGCGTGCAGCAACGCGGCTGGCAGTTGATTGGCCGTGGCCGCGGCTGAAACCAGCTCGGCATAGGGCTGGCGGGCGATCATTTGTGGCTGCTGATCCATGCTCAGTTGAGCGGTTTCGGGCTCGTGAATCACCCGCTCATAGTGCCGTCCGGGACGGTGGACATTGGACAAAACGTAGCTGCCCTTGGTGTCCATGGAAACGAAGACATCGGCCTGGGCGACGCCGTTCAGCAGCAGCGCGCCGAGCAGTCCTGCGGTGAAAGTTTGCATGTTTCATACCTCCCCTGGCCGGCCCCGAAAAACGGGGCTTTTGCCCCAATGGCCGGTAGTCAACCAGCCATACGCAAGCACTGTGCCGTCGGCGCAAAGGCCCGGATCACAAGGGGTTCAGCGGTATCGCCAAGCGTGAGCATGGCAATTGCATAAGGCCTCTTAGCGACCCTGCTGCCCACTGGATGGAGGTCATCATGAATCAGCGTCCGTGTTCCGCCCCGCGCTCCCAAAGCGGGTTCACCTTGCTTGAATTGTTGGTGGTGCTGGTGGTGCTGGGGCTGTTGGCCGGCATCGTCGCGCCGAAGTATTTCGCCCAGCTCGGGCGCTCGGAAGTGAAGGTCGCCAAGGCGCAGATCGAAGGCCTGAGCAAGGCACTGGATCTATACCGGCTGGAGGTCGGTCACTACCCGTCCACGGAGCAGGGTTTGCAGGCACTGGTCACCGCGCCCAGCGATGAAACCCGCTGGACCGGCCCCTACTTGCAGAAAAAGCTGCCGATGGACCCATGGGGTCGCGCCTACGCCTACCGCTACCCCGGGGAAAACAGCGAGTACGACTTGCTGTCGATGGGCAAGGACGGGCAACCCGGCGGCGAAGGCGAAAACGCTGAAGTCACCAACTGGCAATGACCGGAGCGACGCCCATGCGCTTTCATCTCAAAGCTGTCGGCAAGGCTGGCGTGGTGTCGATGACCGTCGAAGCCCCCGGCCACAGCGAAGCCCGCCGCATCGTCGAAGACCAGGGCTTGCGCGTGGTCAGCCTGCACGCCGAACGGCACTGGCGGGCCTTGCGCCTGCGCCAGCGCGAAACGTTCAACCTGGTGCTGTTCAGCCAGGAGCTGACCACGTTGCTGAATGCCGGCCTGCCGTTGATCGATGCGCTGGAAAGCCTGGCGGAAAAAGAAACCGCGCGCCAGGCCCGCAAAACCCTGAGCGAGCTGGTGCGCTTGCTCTACGAGGGCAAATCGTTCTCCCAGGCGCTGGGCCAGTTGTCGGCGGTGTTCCCGCCGCTCTACGTGGCGCTGGTGCAGTCCAGCGAGAAGACCGGCGCGGTGGGCGAGGCCCTCGGGCGCTACGTCAGCTATCGCCAGCGCATGGACGAGGTGCGGCAGAAGATTATCAGCGCCTCGATCTACCCGCTGCTGTTGCTGATTGTCGGCGGCGGCGTGGTGCTGTTTCTGATGGGCTACGTCGTGCCGCGCTTCAGCCTGGTGTTCGAAGGCCTCGGTTCGAACCTGCCGTGGATGTCGCAGGTCCTGATGAGCAGCGGCATGTTCCTCCACACGCATCAGCTTGAATTCTTCGGCACACTGGCGGCGATCATCGTCGCCCTCGCCTTCCTGCAGCGGCAACCGGCCTTTCGTCGGGGCGTGGACCGCTTGATCGAAAAACTCCCGGCGGTGCATCAACGAATCTTCATGTACGAACTCGCACGCTTCTACCGTTCCCTGGGAATTCTGCTGCAGGGCGGCATCCCCCTCGTCACCGCCATGGGCATGGTCCGCGGCCTGCTCACCGTCGCTTCGCGGGTGCGTCTGGACCAGGCCTGCGAACGGGTGCGCGAGGGGCAATCCCTCTCCACCGCGCTGGAACTCAATCACCTGGTGACCCCGGTGTCCCTGCGCCTGCTGCGTGCCGGCGAACAGTCCGGCAACCTCGGGCAAATGATGGAACGCAGCGCCGACTTCTACGACGAAGAAATCAGCCGCTGGATCGAGTGGTTCGTGCGCCTGTTCGAACCGCTGCTGATGACCTTCATCGGCCTGCTGATCGGCGTCATCGTGATCCTGATGTACATGCCGATTTTCGAACTGGCTTCAAGCATCCACTGACCTTCTGCAGATGGGTCGAGCGCTACCGTGCATCGGTCATCTACGTCTCGAATGAATAAATCGGAACGCTGATGTGTTTACGAACTGAATCAGGCAGCACGTTGCATTGTTCATCAACGTTCCAACTTGAATAAAAAGACGGAGAACGACATGCACATCAACAAGCTTTTACTGGCAGTAGCGATTGGCGCAGTTCTGTCGGCGTCTACCGTTCTGATTCCGGACAGCCTGTCCGGTGTATCGAGCGCACAGGCCAAGGATGGTGGGAGTGGTGGCGGTGGCGGCTCCGGTGGTGGGGGCGGCGGTTCGGGAGGCGGTGGCTCTGGTGGTGGAGGCGGTTCAGGTGGCGGTGGTGGCTCGGGCGGCTCCGGTGGTGGCAATGGCGGCGGCAGCGGCAATGGCGGCAGTCACGGCGGCGGTGGCAGCAGCGGCAACGGCGGAAACAGCAGCGGCCACAGCGGCAGCGACCATGGCTCGGGGCAAGCAGGAAATGCCTCAAACTCCGGACGCAGCGGCACCCATGCCGAGCGTGGGGATGATCATGGGGTTCATCGCTCGGGTGAACTGGGCGACGACCACGGCGTGCATCGCTCCGGTGAGCTAGGTGATGACCACGGAGTGCATCGCTCCGGAGAGCTAGGCGACGACCACGGCGTGCATCGTGCCGGTGAGCTGGGCGACAACCGTGGCGTTCATGCGGTCGGCCAGGTCGCCGACGACCATGGCGTTCACGTCGGCGGTGAGCCCGGGGATGACAAACGGGCTAACTAACCAGCACATATCCCCTGTGGGAGCGGGCTTGCTCGCGAATGCGGTGGGTCATTAAGCAGAGATGTTGACTGACCCACCGCATTCGCGAGCAAGCCCGCTCCCACAGGTGTTGGTGGTGTACGCGAATAATGAATACGCCGCCAAACCAGGCTCGCTCCCACAGGGGAAAGTGTCAGGCGTTATAACGTGCCCTCACGCTGATCCAGCCGCTCGCGCAAAAACTCGATAAACGCCTGCACCGGCCGCGACCCCTGGCGATGCTGCGGGTACACCGCCGACAACGTTAGCGGCTCAGGCCTGAAGTCATCGAGCACCGGCACCAACCGCCCATCCTTCAGCGCCGCGCCGACAATGAACGTCGGCAAATACGTAATCCCCATCCCCGCAATCGCCGCGTCCTTGAGCAATTCCCCATTGTTGACCCGCATCCGCCCGGTGACGTTGACGGTCAGCGGTTTGCCCGGCCCGTCGAACCGCCATTGCACCTGACGTCCATGCCCATACGGCAGGCAATCATGGTTGAGCAGGTCTTCGGGTTTACTCGGAGTGCCGCGCTCGGCCAGGTAGGCCGGGCTGGCGCAGTACACCCGCTGGATCGAGGCGATGCGTCGGGCGATCAGGGTCGAGTCTTCCAGCACGCCGATGCGCAGCGCCAGGTCGTAGCCCTCGCCGAGCAAATCCACCGGGCGGTCACTCAGGTCGACTTCCACGGTGACGTCGCGATAGCGCTGCAAAAACACCGGCAGCAGACAACCCAGATGCGCCAGCGCAAACGACAGCGGCGCGCTCAGGCGAATGGTGCCACGGGGTTCGGTGGTCTGGCCGGCGATGCCCTGCTCCACCTGTTCGACTTCGCTGAGCAGGCGCAAGGCGGATTCGTAGTAACTCTGGCCCAGGGGCGTCACGTCCAGGCGCCGGGTCGAGCGGTTGAGCAAACGCACGCCAAGGCGTTCTTCCAGTTGCATCAATCGACGACTGACAAATTGCTTGGACAGGCCCAATTGATCGGCCGCCGCGGTGAAGCTGCCGCAGTCCATGACCTGGCAAAAAATACGCATATCTTCGAACGGGTTCATTGTCACGCCCTGGTTGACAGTCAAACACTTTATAGCCGCTTTTTCCGTTTATGGCACCCCATTAATCTGTGTCCATGGTGCAGCGACAAGCGCTGCTCCTGAACCCAAACCTATTACCGGTAGGAGCTGCCGAAGGCTGCGATCTTTTAAAAGCAAGATCAAAAGATCGCAGCCTTCGGCAGCTCCTACAGGGGACCCCACACAAATTTAAAAAGGATTTGCACCATGAATCTCGTCAAAAAGACCCTGACCGCTTCCCTCCTCGCCCTCGCCGTTGGCAACGCATTCGCCGCCGGCAGCCCAGGCGTTGAACACACCACCCAGGCCTTTCTCGAAGCCCTCGCCGCTGGCGGTGGCAAACCCCTTGAGCAACTGAGCCCCAAGGACGCCCGTGCGGTGCTGACCGGTGCGCAGAACTCGGTGAAAGTGGATCTGTCGGGCGTGGAAGTCAGCGAGCGTGCGATCAAGGTCGGCGAGCAAAGCATCAACCTGACAATCGTGCGTCCGGCCAAGGTCAAGGGTGAGTTGCCGGTGTTCATGTTCTTCCACGGTGGCGGCTGGGTGCTGGGGGATTACCCGACGCACCAACGCCTGATTCATGACCTGGTGGTGGGCTCCGGCGCGGTGGCGGTGTATGTCGATTACACACCATCCCCGGAAGCGCAGTACCCGACCGCGATCAACCAGGCCTATGCCGCTACTCGCTGGGTCGCTGAACATGACAAGGAAATCGGCGTCGACGGCAAACGCCTGGCGGTGGCCGGCAACAGCGTCGGCGGCAACATGGCGGCAGTCGTGGCGTTGATGGCCAAGGAACAGAAAACCCCGGCGCTGCGTTTCCAGTTGCTGATGTGGCCGGTGACCAGCGCGCAATTCGATACCGGCTCTTACCAGCAATTTGCCGAGGGACATTTCCTGACCAAGGGCATGATGAATTGGTTCTGGGACAACTACACCACCGATGCCGGCCAGCGTGCGCAAATCCACGCCTCGCCCTTGCAGGCCAGCGCCGAACAACTCAAAGGTTTGCCGGCAGCACTGGTGCAAACCGCCGAGTTCGACGTGTTGCGTGATGAAGGCGAGGCCTATGCCCGCCACCTGGATGCGGCGGGTGTGCCGGTGACCGCGGTGCGCTACAACGGGATGATTCATGACTTTGGGTTGTTGAATCCGTTGAGTCAGATTCCTGAAGTGAAGGCGGCGGTGCGGCAGGCGGCGTTGGAACTGAAAACCCACCTGAACTGAATCCGATCCCTGTAGCAGCTGCCGAGCACCGCGAGGCTGCGTTCGGCGGCGAAGCCGACGCCAATCCTGTCACCCCGATAGATCTGATACACCGGGGTGTCTGGTTTTACGACGGCTTCGCCGCCGAACGCAGCCTCGCAGGCTCGGCAGCTGCTACAGACCAGATGCGATCTTACTTTCAGCGGAGTTCTCCCATGTCCCTCATCTATGACCACCCCTTGTCCTGGAGCGCCCTCCTGCTGGTGATCGACGCCCTGCTCTGGCACCTCGCGCCGTTACAGAAACGCGTCATCCGCATTGGCCTGCGTCTGGCGCTGTTCCTGATCTTCAGCGCGGTGATCATCAACGCCGGGGTCAGCCCGTTGCAGGCGCCGGTGTTTGCCGATGACCGCGTGGCGCAGCTCGGGGCCACGGCGTTGGGGATTGTCTGGTGGCTATACGCCGCACGGGTGCTCACCGAAGTCATCGGTCTGGTGCTGATGCGCCGCATCGGTCACAGCGGCCGCTTGTTGCAGGATGTCATCGGCGCGCTGGTGTTTCTGGTGGCCATCGTCGCGGCGGCGGGTTATGTGCTGGAGCTGCCGGTCAAGGGTTTGCTGGCAACGTCCGGGGTGGTGGCGATCGTGGTCGGTCTGGCGCTGCAAAGCACCTTGAGCGATGTGTTTTCCGGGATCGTGCTCAACACCACCAAGCCGTATCAGGTGGATGATTTTGTGGTGATCGACGGCGTGGAAGGCAAGGTGCTCGACATCGATTGGCGCGCCACCCATTTACTCACCAGCGCCGGCACCATGGCGGTGGTGCCAAACTCGGTGGCGGCCAAGGCGAAGATCGTCAATCTCAGTCGGCCGAGCAACATGCACGGGGTGTCGATCAGCATTCAAGTGCCCAATTCCATTCGCCCGCGTCGGGTGCTGGATGCGCTGGATCGCACGCTTCAGGGCAGTAGCACGTTGCTGCTCAACCCGGCACCGAAAGCCGTGTTGAAGGAGGCTGGCGAAACCATGTCTGTCTACGTGGCCAGCGGTTTTATTGCAGACCTGAGCAAAAAAAGCGAAGTGCGTAATCAACTGTTCGACCTGGCGCATCGGCATCTGGAAGCGGCGGGTATTTCCCGGCAGCTTGATGGCGTGATCGAGCCGTCGACCCGGGCCCGGGCGTTGCTGGATGAGGTGAAAATCTTCCGTTCCCTGGACGAGGATGAGCGTGATCGACTCGCGCAAGCCATGGTCCCGCAGCAGTACACGGCGGGTCAGGTGGTGCTGGAATTGAACGAGGTGCCGGACAGCCTCTTCGTGATCGCGACCGGCGTGGTCAGCGCCACCGTGCCCGACGGCACCGGGCAAACCGAAGCCGGGCGCATGGGGCCGAGCGAAGTCATGGGCGAACAGAGCATCCTCACTGACACCCCGTCCCAGGCCTGCTTTACGGCGCTGACGTCGTGCATCATTTACCGGATCGACAAGTCCCTGACCCGCGATTGCATGGCGCAACGTGGCGAGGTTGGGCGGGCGTTGAACAAGTTGCAGGCGGTGCGGCAGCAGAACAGTCGGTTGGCGTTGATGGCCGTGCCGGCGCCGGTCAAGAAAGGTGGTTTTCTGGGGTGGCTACAAAAACGCTGACACCCGACAAAACACCCCCGTAGCAGCTGCCGAGCACCGCGAGGCTGCGTTCGGCGGCGAAGCCGTCGTCAATCCTGCCAGCTCGGATAACCTGAAACACCGCAGTGACTGGTTTTACGACGGCTTCGCCGCCGAACGCAGCCTCGCGGTGCTCGGCAGCTGCTACGGGATTTAGTCGGATAGAAAAATGCCCGCGCAATGGCGGGCATTTTTTGTGCGGGGAGACTTACTTGGCGGTCAACACCGAATAGCTGTTCATCAAATTGCGATAGTTCGGAATGCGCGGCGACAGCAGGTTGGCCAGGCCTTCCATGTCGTTGCGCCAGTCGCCTTGCAGCTCGCACGCCACGGAGAACCAGTTCACCAGTTGGGCACCGGCCGCCGACATGCGCGCCCAGGCGGCTTGTTGCACGGTTTCGTTGAAGGTGCCCGACGCGTCGGTAACCACGAACACTTCGAAGCCTTCAGCCAGCGCCGACAAGGTCGGGAACGTCACGCACACGTCAGTCACCACACCGGCAATGATCAACTGCTTGCGACCGGTCGCCTTGACCGCTTTGACGAAATCTTCGTTGTCCCAGGCATTGATCTGACCTGGGCGCGGGATGTACGGCGCGTCCGGGAACAGTTCTTTCAGCTCAGGCACCATCGGGCCGTTCGGGCCGTTTTCGAAGCTGGTGGTGAGGATGGTCGGCAGTTTGAAGAACTTGGCCAGGTCCGCGAGGGCCAGCACGTTGTTCTTGAATTCGTTGGGCGAGAAATCCTGCACCAACGAGATCAGGCCGGTCTGGTGGTCAACCAACAGTACAACGGCGTCGTCTTTGTTCAGGCGTTTGTACGGAACGTTGCTCATGTGAAACTCCTCGGTAGTGGGATGGTGCTTGGGGCGCCGGCACGTCGGGCCGGCGCTTTTTTATGTGCGTTAAAAGGCAAAACACGAGCAGCCAAAGGCGCCCCAGAAACCCGCGAAATCGCTGACCGGCGCATTCGACAGACGCGCCTTGTTGTGGCTGTGGGCATGCACGCCACACGGCCCGCTGCAATGGTGAGCCTGGGCCTGCATCGGCGAAGTCGGGCGCCAATGGCCAGGGACTTTCACTACCGGCGACCAGTCCGGCAGCACCGGCACGCTGGCCGGCCCGAGTTTTTCGAAGTCACCGGCGGCGTACACCACCTTGCCGCCGACCACGGTCAACACGGACTCGATCCACTTGATTGCCTCTTCATCGACGCTGAAGAAATCCGCGCTGAGGGCGGCGACGTCGGCCAGTTGCCCGACCTTGATCTGGCCCTTCTTGCCCTGCTCGGATGAGAACCAGGCGCTGCCGTGGGTGAACAGTTCCAAAGCGGTCAGGCGCGACAGGCCCTCGGCGTGCAATTCCAGACCGCCGACGGTACGGCCGCTGACCATCCAGTACAGCGAGGTCCATGGATTGTAGCTGGACACCCGCGTGGCGTCGGTGCCGGCGCCGACCGGTACACCCTCGGCCAACATGCGCTTGATCGGCGGCGTGGCTTCGGCGGCTTTGGCACCGTAACGCTCGACGAAATACTCGCCCTGGAACGCCATCCGGTCCTGAATCGCAATGCCACCGCCCAGCGCCCTTACCCGCTCGATATTCTGTGGAGTGATGGTTTCGGCGTGGTCGAAAAACCACGGCAAACCGTTGAACGGAATATCGCGATTGACCTTCTCGAACACGTCGAGCATGCGGCTGATGGATTCGTTGTACGTGGCGTGCAAACGGAACGGCCAGCGTTGTTCCACCAAGTGGCGCACCACCGGTTCCAATTCAGCTTCCATGGTTTGCGGCAGGTCCGGGCGCGGTTCGAGGAAGTCCTCGAAATCCGCCGCCGAGAACACCAGCATCTCGCCGGCGCCGTTGTGTCGCAGGTAGTCGTCGCCCTGGTGCAGGGTCACGCTCGACGTCCAGTTTTTGAAGTCGGTCAGCTCTTCCTTGGGCTTTTGGGTGAACAGGTTGTAGGCGATGCGGATCGTCAGTTGCTGGTCCTTGTTCAACTGCTCGATGACTTGGTAATCGTCCGGGTAATTCTGGAAACCACCACCGGCATCGATGGCGCTGGTCAGACCGAGGCGATTGAGTTCACGCATGAATTGGCGGGTCGAGTTGACCTGATATTCCAGCGGCAGCTTCGGCCCCTTGGCGAGCGTCGAGTAGAGGATCATCGCGTTCGGCCGCGCGACCAGCATGCCGGTCGGGTTGCCGTTGGCGTCACGGACAATCTCACCGCCCGGCGGGTTTGGCGTGTCGCGGGTGTAACCGGCAACGCGCAGTGCCGCGCGGTTGAGCAAGGCGCGGTCGTACAAGTGCAGGACGAATACGGGCGTGTCCGGCGCGGCCTGGTTCAACTCTTCCAGGGTCGGCATGCGTTTTTCGGCAAACTGGAATTCATTCCAGCCGCCGACTACCCGCACCCATTGCGGCGTCGGGGTGCGGTCAGCCTGATCCTTGAGCATGCGCAGGGCATCGACCAGTGACGGCACGCCTTCCCAACGCAGTTCGAGGTTGTAATTGAGGCCGCCACGAATCAGGTGCAAGTGCGAGTCGTTGAGGCCGGGAATGACGCAGCGGCCCTTGAGGTCGATGACCTGGGTGCCCGAGCCGCGCAGGGCCATGGCTTCGCCGTCATTACCGACCGCGACAAAGCGCCCGTCCTTGATCGCTACCGCACTGGCCAGCGGGTTTTCGCGGTCAACGGTATGGAATTGGCCATTGAACAGAATCAGATCGGCGTTCATCACGGTTCCTTTTTCGCAGTGGAGTGAGACAACCAGGGCGCGAACAATCGGGTCGCCCGGGGCATGAACAGGTACACCACCGACACCACGATGGTCACGGTGATCAGGAACGTGGCGACCACGTAATTGGACAGGATGGGGTGGAGCTTGAGCAGCGGCCCCCAGAGCATTGGTACCAGCAAGGTATGCGGCAAGATCACCAGCAGCGTCACCACCGCTTGCTTCCAGCGCGGTGGCGGTGGCGCAGCAGCGTCGACCGTTGGCGCGAACCAGAACTCATTGACCGGGTTGACCTCGGTCTGGTCGCCGTCAGCCAGCATGGGCGTCGCTTCGTTGACCAGTTGCAGGCGTTGCGGCGAATCGAGCCAGTGTTGCATCGACTCGGTGGAGCAGAACCGCAGCACGCAGGTGTACATGTCGAGGCCGGCGCTTTTGCCGCGCATCACGTCCACGCCCAGGTGCCCTTCCTGCTGCCCGGCAATCGTGACGATATTGCGCAACCAGGCTTCATACGGTGCTTCGAAACCGGCTTTGACCCGGTGCTTGATGATCAAGGTCACGATCTCATCGAAACCCGGTTTTGCGGCGGTGACGTGGTTGGCTTCAGGCATAACGCAGAACTCCGGCGAATCGGTCATTGAGCGCCAGCCGTCCGGGCCCGGCGATAAGGATGCTGGTGAACACAATCAACAGCAGCCAGCCGAACTGCCCTTCAAACAGGCTCCATTGCGGATGCACGACCACCAACGCCACCAGCAGCAGAAACAGAATAGGCAAACACGCCAATCGCACCAGCACCCCCGCGACGATCAGCAGCGGGCACAACACCTCGGCGAAAATCGCCAGGATCAGCGTGAGGTTGGCGCCGAGGTGGAATGGGTCTTCGATGGTTTGCAGTTGTTCGCTGTAATTCAGCAGCTTGGGCAAGCCGTGCACCCACAGCAGAAACAACCCGCCGCTGACCCGTAAAAACAACAGCCCCCAGTCCCGAGTCCGTTCATCCCATCCCGATGCGTTCATGGCCTGTGCGCTCCATTGAAAAATCACCGGCATGGCTTCGCCGGCACTTGACCTGATAGTGCCGGGGTGAGGACGGGGAAAATTGGATGTACGTGCTCTTTTTGTGGGAGGGCTCAAATCCGGCAACTTCCACAAATGCCTTGTTGACCCCAACCCCTTGTGGGAGCGAGCTTGCTCGCGATGGCGGAGTGTCAGTCAACATCAATGCTGACTGATCAGCCGCCATCGCGAGCAAGCTCGCTCCCACAGGGGATCTTCATTGCCGAAATTGATCGTTCCCACGCAGAGCGTCGATCAGGGCTGTGTTGGTCTGGGGTTACGGGATCGGGATGTTGAGGGGTTCGGACATGTATTGGCTGATGCGTGAGCGCAACCATTTTTCCGCCGGGTCGTTGTCGTGCACGCCGCTCCAGGCCATAGACAGTTGTGCGGCTTCGATGGGGAATGGTGGGTCTTCGGCACGCAACGCGCAGCCTTCGACCAGGGCACACGCGGCGTAATCGGGGACGGTGGCGATCATTTCGGTGCCGGCCAATAAGGCGCGCAAACCGCTGAACTGCGGCACGCCCAGCACTACGCGGCGGCTGCGGCCGATCTTGGCCAAATCAAGATCGATATTGCCGCTCAGGTCACCGGAAAACGACACCATCGCATGGGGCCGTTCGCAGTATTCGTCCAGGGTCAGGGAGCCGGGCCGTTTGTCTGCGCGCAACACCTTGCAGGGGATGTCCCGCAGTTTCTTGCGCTTGGCGTTGGCCGGCAAATCGGTGGTGTAGCTCACGCCCACGGAGATTTCCCCGGACGCCAGCAACGCCGGCATCAGCAGGTAATTGGCCCGACGCACGACGACGATGATCCCCGGCGCCTCTTCCCGCAGTTGACTCAACAGCGGCGGAAACAAGCCGAACTCGGCATCGTCCGACAGGCCGATGCGGAACACATCACAACTGCTCGCCGGTTCGAACTCCTTGGCGCGGCTGACGGCGCCAGAGATCACATCCATCGCCGGTTGCAGCTCCTTGAGAATCGCCAGCGCCCGCGCCGTCGGTTCCATGCCGCGACCGTTGCGCAGCAGCAAGGGATCGTCGAACAGATCACGCAACCGCCCCAGCGCCGCGCTCACCGCCGGTTGACCCATGAACAGCTTTTCGGCAACCCGGGTCAGGTTCTTTTCGAACATCAGGGCTTCGAAAATCACCAGCAGGTTCATGTCGACGCGGCGCAGATCGTTACGGTTCATAAGGGCAATCCATTTGGGTTGTCAGCCAGGCACGGTTTGTCGAACTCTACTCGATCAACGGCACTTTCGCCGCTCGTTTGTACGGGCCGTATTCTACCGGCACCCATTGGAAATGCTTGCCCTCGGCGGCGATGTGGCCAATGCCCGGGAACGGCAAGTGTGCGGCGGTGACCCAGGTCTTGCTGGTGGCGGCGTCGGTGAAGACCTGATTGCGGCTCTTGATCGCCTGCTGACTGTTGACGTCAAAACCGATCGACACCTCAGGGTGCAGGAACTGCACGGCCAGGTTATGCACCAGATCGCCCATGAACAAAATGCTCTGGCCTTGGGAGGTAAAACGGTAGGTGGTGCTGCCCGGCGTGTGCCCGGCTTCCAGCGTGGCCTCGACACCCGGCACGGGCGACTGGCCGGCCTCAAAGGTTTTGAAGCGACCCGTCGCGACGTAAGGCGCCGTCGAATCCTGGGCGATTTTGAAGTACGGCTTGGCGCCTTCGGGGGCCTTGGCAAGGGCTTGCGGGTCGAGCCAGTAAGCGGCTTCGGCCTTGGCGGCGTAGACCGTGGCGTTGGCGAAGACCGGTTTTTGCTCGGCATCGACCAGGCCGCACACATGGTCGAGGTGCAGGTGCGTCAGCAGGATCGTGTCGACCTGATCCGGCTGATAACCGGCGGCTTTCATGTTGTCCGAGAGCATGCCGGCCGTGGCGCCGATGCACTGCCCTGCCCCGGTGTCCACCAGGATCAATTGCTTGCCGGTGTTGATCAGGAAGGCGTTGAACGCGGTTTGCACCCCGGGCGTTTCAATCGAGCGCCGGGCCAACAGTGCGCGGATCTGACTCTGGGTCAGGCCCTTGAGCAGTTTCGGCGACAGGTCGTTGTAGCCGTCGAACAACGCGGTGACTTCGTAATCGCCCACCGCCAATCGGTAGTAGCCGGGCACTTGGGTGCCGACCTGAGCCGGCGCTGCCGCCAGGGAAATACCGGAAGCCAGCGCCATCGCGAGGCCCAGCGTGCAAACCAGAGAATGCTTCATGCCTTCACCTTTATAAACCTGAGAAAAACCCACTGTCAGGGTTGCATCTTGCGCCTGCCCGACCCTCGATCAATTGCAGCGATGTGCTGAGTTGGCACGGTTTCTTCGCTGCAAACCAAGTGTGGAATTAACAACGTTTAACTCGCCTGCCCGCCCCCCGCGCCCAAGAATGAAGCCCTCTGCGCAGACCTGTTTTCTTCAAAAGGGAAGGTGCTGACCCACCGTGCAGTGCGCCAGCGCATTCCCACCGACACGGATATTTGTCATGGCCCACGTTCAGCATTACGCCGTCAGGGCGTCCGCCACGCCAGCGCCTAAAACCACCACCGGCGGCCTCGCACCCTGGCGCGAATCCTTGGTCAAGCAACTGATACTCGACGGCCTGAGCGACACCCTCGAAGTGACCGAACTGGCCCGGGCCTGCGCCCTCTCGCGCAGTCATTTTTCCCGGGCGTTCAAGTGCAGCACCGGGTTGTCGCCCCAGGACTGGATTCGTTGCCAGCGCATTGCCAAAGCCAAGCAGTTGATTCGGGACACCGACCTGACCCTGACGCAGATCAGCCTGGAATGCGGGTTTTGCGATCAGGCGCATTTCTGCCACATCTTCACCCGCAGCGAAGGGATTACGCCGTTTGCGTGGCGGTGCAGGGGTGCGCGCGCGGTGCCATTCAGTAGCAAAAGATCGCCGTCGCCAGGGGTGTGCGCACACCCGTAAATCCAGTGAACACAACCCCTGTGGGAGCGGGCTTGCTCGCGAAGGCGATGTCACATTCAACACATTGGTTGACTGACAGTCCGCTTTCGCGAGCAAGCCCGCTCCCACAGGTTTTTCGGTGTTAATCAGCTCTTCAAAAAGTCCAGCAGATCTTCGTTGAGCTGATCCTTATGCGTATCCGTCAAACCGTGCGGCGCACCCGGATAAACCTTCAACGTCGACCCCTTGACCAACCGGGCCGAAGCAATCCCCGCCGCTTCAATCGGCACCACCTGATCCGCATCGCCATGCAGCACCAGCGTCGGCACGTCGAACTTCTTCAGGTCTTCAGTAAAGTCGGTTTCCGAGAACGCCTTGATGCAGTCATAGGCATTCTTGTGGCCGGAGGTCATGCCTTGCAGCCAGAACCAGTCGATCATGCCTTGGGACGGTTTGGCGCCCGGTTTGTTGAAGCCGAAAAACGGGCCGCTGGCGAGGTCAATGTACAGCTGCGAACGGTCGGCCAACGAAGCCTGGCGAATCCCGTCAAACACTTCGACCGGCAAGCCACCGGGGTTGGCTTCGGTCTTGAGCATCAGCGGCGGTACCGAAGAAATCAGCCCGACTTTCGCTACGCGGCCCGTGCCATGGCGACCGATGTAACGCGCCACTTCGCCACCGCCGGTGGAGAATCCGAACAGCACGGCATCCTTCAGGTCCAGCAATTCGATCAGTTGCGCCAGGTCGTCCGCGTAGTGGTCCATGTCATTGCCGTCCCACGGCTGACTCGAACGACCATGACCACGGCGATCATGGGCGATGACCCGATAGCCTTTGGAGGCGAGGAAGATCATCTGCGATTCCCAGCTGTCGGCATTCAGCGGCCAGCCGTGGCTGAAGACGATGGGCTGACCGGTGCCCCAGTCCTTGTAGTAAATCTCGGTGCCGTCGCGGGTGGTGAAAGTGCTCATGTGGCGTACTCCTTTTGTGGGGGGATGAATCAAACCGGGGCGTGATGCAGGCGTTCGGCCAGACGCGCGACCCGCTCGCCCAGGTGCGCGGCGGTGCAACGATCCTCGGGCGGTGGCGCATCGTCGGGGGACTGTTCGACATTCGATTGGGCCATGGCGCCCAACGAACTGCCGAGGCGATTGAGCTGGCCATCAAACAGGCCGGTGCTGCTGCGCGCCGGCAACAGATCGAGGCCGACCCAGATCATCGAATGCTGGGCCGCGAACACGGCCATTTGCAGCAGGGTGTTGAGTTTGTCGCCGCACAGGCAGCCGGAATTGGTAAACCCGGCAGCGAGTTTGTCGCGCCACGGCCGCGCGAGATAGAACGCGGCGGTGGCTTCCATGAAACCCTTGAAGGACGCCGAGGCGCTGCCCATGTAGGTCGGGGCGCCGAAGATGATCGCGTCGGCCCGGTGCAGGTGTTCCCACTGGGTGTCGACGTCCTCCACCGAAATCAGCCGACAGGTGCTGCCCAAGTGCCGTTCCACGCCCATCGCCACGGCTTCGGCCATGACCCGGGTGTGCCCGTAGCCACTGTGATAGACCACCACCACATCGCTCATTCCGGCATCCTCCAGAAGTGTCCATTCCTTTTACAGCGCGAAGACAGAGGTCTTCGTTGGACTTGAAGCCCTAGAGTTTTGGGCGTAGACCAGACGCTCGACGAGTTAAACGTTGTTAATTTTCAAAATCGCGCCCAACACCCCGCAGTGCTTTTTGTCACCCTTGTGCCCAATAAACAGGGCGCCGCGACCGACACCGGGAACGCGGCAGTCGCGGTGAACACCTGACGGTCCGTCGAGCACGCGTTGCGCTGACCCACAATCCTGAGGAATATGCTCGGAAAACCGCGAACTAGACGGATGCAAGCAGGAGTGACCCGTTGACCCTTTCCCCCGAACAGGCCGTGCTTTTCGGCCCTTACCGGATCTATCCCGGACAACGTCTGATCCTGGAGGGCGACCAGCCTTTGCGCCTGGGCCGGCGCGCCATGGACATTCTGTTGATCCTGCTGGAGCACGCCGGGAACGTGGTCAGCAAGCAGCAATTGATCGCGCAGGTGTGGCCTAAAAACGTAGTCGAAGACATCAATTTGCGCGTGCACATGGCGGCGTTGCGCAAGGCCCTGGGCGACGGTCAGGCCGGCCAGCGCTACATCGTCACCGTGGCGCAGCGCGGTTACAGTTTTGTCGCGCCGTTCTCCCTGGAGACGGTCGGGCAACACCCGGACAACACGGCTCACGAACCCCGTCGGCATAACCTGCCGGTACGCCGCACCCGCATGATCGGGCGCCAGCATTTGGTCGACAGCGTAGTGACCCACCTGGCCCGCCAGCGCTTTATCACCCTGGTCGGCCCTGGCGGTATCGGCAAGACCACCGTGGCCCTGCGGGTGGCCGAGCAGTTGATCGGTCACTACCGCGACGGCATTCGCCTGTTGGACCTGGCGCCGCTCAATGACCCGACCATGATCACCGCACATCTGGCGACGCTGCTGGACCTGGCCCTGCACGACGATGAGCCGATGAACGGCCTCGCCGCCTTCCTGCGCGAACGGCAGATGCTGTTGGTGATCGACAACTGCGAACACCTGATCGACGCAATTGCGCTGCTGTGCGAAAGCATCCTGCGCGGTGCGCCGCAGGTGCACATTCTGGCCACCAGCCGCGAGAGCCTGCGGGCCGAAGGCGAGTTTGTGCAACGCCTGGAATCCCTGGACTGCCCTCCTCCTATTGCCGTGCTCGACCGCGCCCAGGCCCTGAGTTTTTCCGCGCTGCAACTGTTCGTCGAACGGGCGATGGCCAGCCACGACAGTTTCGAACTGAGCGATGCAGAACTGCCTTTGGCGATTGAGATCTGCCAGCGTCTGGACGGTATTCCGTTGGCCATCGAACTGGCGGCGGCGCAAGTCGTCGACCTCGGCATCAGTGGTTTGCACACGCAACTGCAAGGCAATTTCCGCCTGTTGACCCAAGGCAGCCAAACGACCCTGGGCCGTCATCAAACCCTGCGCGCAACACTGGACTGGAGCTTCGAACTGCTCAGCGCCTGCGAGCAAACCGGCCTGCGCCGACTGGGGATCTTCCGCGATGGTTTCACCCTGGAATCGGCAGCGGCGGTCATCGTCGGCGCACACATCGAACCCGGCGAGGTGTTTGCCTCGATCACGCAACTGGTGGCCAAGTCATTGCTGAACGTGGAAGTCGGCGATGAAGAGGTGTTTTATCGACTGCTGGACACCACCCGCAGCTACGCCCTGGAAAAACTGCACCTGGCGGCTGAACTGTCGGACACCCGGCAACGGCATGCCGAACGCTGCCTGGCCTTGATGCACCAGGCCCAGAACGATTGGGAACAAACCCCCACGCACCTGTGGATCGAGCGTTACGCCCGAAGCCTGGAAGACATTCGCGCCGCGCTCGAATGGGGTTTGAACGCCAACGGTCCGCAGGCGCTGGCCATTCGTTTGACCGCCACCTCGACACCGCTGTGGCAGGAGCTGTCACTGCTCAAGGAGCACGGGAGTTATGTGCGTCGGGCCCTGGCGTTGCTGGCGGCCAGCCCCGAGCCCTGCCCTCGCCTGAGCATGTCGCTCAAGCTTGCCCTGGGCAGTTCCTGCTACCACGCCCAGGGTGGCACCGCTGAAACCGTCGACGCCTTTGTCAGCGCCCGAATCCTCGCCGAACACTGCGACGATGTCGCCGGTCAGTTGCGGGCGGTGTCCGGGCACATGGCGGTCAATCTCTGCAGCGGCAACTATCAAATGGCGCTGGAGCAAACCCGGCAGTTCGACCAATTGGGGTTGCACGGCGACGCGGTGCTGGCGCTGAGCGCTCACCGTTTGCGCGTCCTGGCCCTGCACTTTTGCGGGGATCAACGTCAGGCGCGAGAGGATGCCGAGCAGGTTATCCAGCGCATGGCCCACAGCGGCCACCTCAACCGTTTCACCCGTGGCTTCGGCGTGCAGTACGACCAGAGCGTTGCAGCGTTGACCATTCTGGCGCGGATTCTCTGGCTGCAAGGCTACCCGGAACAGGCGTGGCGCACCGCGCGCCAGGCGCTGGACATCGCGATGCAGATCAACCACGGCACGTCCATCTGCTACACCCTGGCGTTGTCCGGTTGCCTGATCGCCCAGTACAACGGCGACCTCGCGACCGCCCGTGAACTGGTGCGACTGTTGCTGGAACAGGCGCAGAAACATTCAGTGCTGCTGTTCTACAACTGGGCCCGGCAGTACGCGCAGGTGATCGATGGGGTCGAGGGGCCTTCGCAACCGGGTGTCGGGTTGGTAAAAGAGATCATGGTGACGCTGGACGGTGGTTTTGTGGATGAGGGACTGTTGGCGCGCGCCGAGAGCGGTGCGGCGGGTTGGAGCGCGGCGGAGATTTTTCGGGTTCGGGGGGAGGCTTTGGTGGCGGAGGAGAATTCGCCGATAGAGCTGGGTTGTTTGGGCGGGCGTCTTCGCGAGCAGGCTCGCTCCCACAGGGGTGAGGCGGTGCTGCTCAGGGCGTTGGCCGTAGCGAAAAGTCAGGGGGCGTTGGCCTGGGAGTTGCGCAGTGCGACTTCGTTGGCGCGGCTTTGGCAGGGTCAGGGCCAGGCTCGGAAAGCTTATGAGTTGCTGGCGCCGATTTATGGGCGATTCACCGAAGGTTTCGCCACACCGGACCTGATGAAAGTCCGGCGTTTACTCGACGAACTCAGCGGGCAATTGCGCGCCTGAGATCCAGCGCGCCCGGCTGGTGTAGTGCGCATGACTGCGTTCGAGTGCACGCAGGTGGCCGCTGTTTTCGAGTTGTTCCAGGGCATAGGTGCGCATGGTGTTGAGGAAGCGATAACGGGGCGCGCCATTGACCTGCTCGACCGACAGCAGCGATTTGCTCACCAGTCGCTCAATCATGGCCAACAGGTGCATCGGCGGCAGCACCGCACAACTGATCACGCCTATCGCTGCATCCAGGGTGAAGGCCATTTTGAACACCGCCAGGTGCTGCAAGACCATTTGCTCCAGCGGACTCAAGCGTTCGTAACTCCAGTCCAGCGCGGCTTTGAGGGTTTGATGACGCGGCACGGCGGTGCGCCGGCCCTGGGTCAGCCACTGGAAGCAGTTGTCCAGTTGCGCTTGCAGGCCTACCAGCGCCAGCGCATCGATCTGCGCCGCTGCCAGTTCGATGGCCAGGGGCAGACCGTCGAGCCGCCGACACACGTCGCGCACGGCTTTGAGGTCCTGTTCGCGCAGGGTGAAACCTTGCTGGCGCGCGCGGGCGCGGCTGACAAACAGCTGCACCGCCGAATAGCCCATCGCTTCGGCCACGCTATAAAGCGCCGAGGCTGGCGGCACCGCGAGGGGCGGCAGGCGCAGCACGGTTTCGTCCCGTGCCTGGAGCGGTTCGCGACTGGTGGCCAGGATCGACAGCCGTGGCGCGCTAGCCAACCAGTCATGCACCAGCGTGCGACAGCGTTCAAGCAAGTGCTCGCAGTTGTCGAGCACCAGTAAGGCATGCCGTGAGGTCAGGTCCGTGCCGAATGGCAGGGTGTTGCTCAGGTGTTCGACCACTTGCGACGGATCGTCGAGGCTCGCCAGATCAATGAACCAGACGCCGTCGCGGTAGTGCTGCAACAGCAATTCCGCCACGCGCAACGCCACGGTGGTCTTGCCGATACCGGCCGGGCCGACCACAGTCATGAACCGCCGAACCGGCAACTGGCGCACCACGCTGCCGACAATCGAGTCGCGCCCGGTGACCGGTGTCAGCCGCGCAGGCAGGTTGTGTTGGGGCGGGTGTACGCTGTCAATGAACACCGGCGTCGCCTCCAGCGTGCGTTGCACCGGGGCGATGAAACTGTAGCCACGCTGGGGAAGGTTGACGATGTAGCGCTCGCCGTTCTGGCCATCGCCCAAGGCCCGGCGCAGAGCGGCAATGTGCACCCGCAAGTTGATCTCTTCGACCACCGACGTCGGCCAGACCCGGGCGATCAATTCGTCCTTGCTGACCACCTCGCCGGCGCGCTCGACCAACACCTGCAAAATGTCCAGCGCCCGCCCGCCCATGCGCAGCGACCGATCACCGTCAAGGATCAGCCGTTGGCTGGGATGAAACGCGTAGGGGCCGAACCGCAGCACCGCATCGCTGGTTAACGCTCTGAGGCTGTTCATGCACGTTCACGTGCTGAAGACCTGGCCGGGCTCAAGGTACTGAAACATCCGTTGCGCACGTCCATCCAGGCTCCCGCACCTCCATTGCAAAACATTCATGGCTATCTTGGCAGGCATCGATGACCGTACAACGACCGCGCGGGGGGCAATACGGACATCACGGTGCGCAATTCTGCCAAAGAGTCTCTAGCTGAACTGCTCGCGGTACTGCGCGGGGGTCAGGCCGAGTTTTTCACTGAACAAAAAGCGCATGTGCCGCACGCTGCCGAAGCCGCTTTTGTAGGCCACGGTCTTGAGCGGTGCGTCGCAGGTTTCCAGCAGATTTCGGGCGTGGTCGATGCGCGCACTTTGCAGGAACTCCATGGGCGTCATGTTCACTTCACGGGCAAACAGGCGTGCGAAGTGCCGCGAACTCATGTTCGCCAGGCTCGCCATGCGTTCGATGCTGAAGGCTTCGTCGAGGTGTTCGAGCACGTAGTTTTGCACGCGGGTGATGGGCGTTTCCTGCGGGGCGACCGTGGCCATCAACGGACTGAACTGCGCCTGCCCGCCCTGGCGTTTCATCACCACCAACAACACTTTGGCCACGTCCTGGGCGACTTTTTTGCCGTGGTCCTGGGCGACGATCGCCAAGGCCAGGTCGATGCCCGCCGTGACCCCGCCGGAGGTGATGAGGTTGCGATCCTCGACGTAGATTTGATCGGTTTCGACCATCGCTTTCGGAAAACCTTTGATCAGCCGTTCGGTGTAGTGCCAGTGAGTGGTCACGCGATAACCGTCGAGCAAACCGGCATGCCCGAGCACAAAGGCACCGGTGCAGATCGAGCCATAACGTCCGGCGCGGGTCACGGCACCGCGCAGCCAGGCCAGCAAGGGCTGCGGTTTGTCGTTGTAGGCGCCGGGGCCGCCGGGGATCAACAACAGGTCGTAGTGTGCGCTGGCCTGATCGATATGCAGGTCAGCCTGGACGCTGACGCCATTGGACGCGCGCAGCGGACCGTGCTCGGTGCCGAGCATCGACAACACATAGTGGTCGGCCGGTTCCAGGTAACGGTTGGCGATGGAAAACACCTCCATCGGCCCGGCCATGTCGAGCAGGAGAAAGTTGGGGAACAGCACCATTGCCACGGTTTTCATGGGTTGAGCATCGCTGAGGTCATAAGAAGAACTGCCCATCTGTTAAACACCGAATCCCCTGTGGGAGCGGGCTTGCTCGCGAAGGCGGCATCACATTCAACATCATGGCTGACTGATACACCGCCTTCGCGAGCAAGCCCGCTCCCACAGGGGGTTGTGTGGTTTGCATTATGGCCAAGTGTGGCGAGGGTGTCGGATAAGAATGCGTGATCCCTCGCACAAAACTGTCAACCTGAAAGAGACAGTATTTCAATTTTCATCTACTTATTGCATCTACGGGTAACCATTAACCTTCTCCTCACTCGGACGAATTCACGTCCTGACAGGAGATTTCATCATGCTGACCCTTCGCAAAGCCTCGGATCGCGGCGCGGCCAATCACGGTTGGTTGAAGTCGTTCCACACCTTTTCCTTCGCCAACTATCGCAACCCGAAAGAGCAGGGTTTTTCCGACCTGTTGGTGATCAACGATGACCGCGTGGCGGCCGGCAAAGGCTTTGGCCAGCACCCGCACCGGGACATGGAGATTTTCTCCTATGTGCTCGAAGGCGCCCTGGAACACAAGGACACCCTGGGCACCGGTTCGGTGATCCGCCCCGGCGATGTGCAACTGATGAGCGCCGGCAGCGGCGTGGCCCACAGCGAGTACAACCACTCGGCCACCCGTGGCGTGCACTTTCTGCAAATCTGGATCGTGCCTGAGGTCAGTGGTGCCAAACCGCGTTATCAGCAAGAGCATTTCAGCACCCAGAAAAAACGTGGGCGCTTGCAGTTGATCATCTCCCCGGACGGAGCCAGCGGTTCGCTGCAAGTCCGTCAGGACGCACGGGTGTATGCCGGGCTGTTTGATGGCAAGGAAAGCGCCACTTTGGAATTGGCAGCCAACCGTTATGCCTATGTGCACGTAGCTCGTGGCAGTGTTGAACTCAATGGCATGCAATTGCAGGAAGGCGATGGTGTGCGGGTTCGGGAAGAACAGGTGCTGACGTTAGGCAATGGCGTGGATGCCGAGGTGTTGGTGTTTGATTTGCGGCCGCAGGAATTGCCGGAAATGCCATAACCGCAACAGGCCCCGTAGCAGTTGTCGAGCCCCAGCGAGGCTGCGTTCGGCGGCGAAGCCGTCGTAAAATCAGGCACCGCGGTGTTTCAAGTAAACCGTGGTGGCCGGATTGACGACGGCTTCGCCGCCGAACGCAGCCTCGCTGGGGCTCGACAGCTGCTACGGGGCTACTCGGTTGTATTCGAAAACTCCTCGACGATTTCATCTATCACCGCCCTCACCCGCGCCGTGTGCCGCAGGTCTGCGTGGGTCACCAGCCACACGTCATACGGCACTGGCCGCGTGCGTTCCGGCCACAATCGGACCAACCCGTCCCGCTCCCCCATGTACACCGGAATCTCGCCGACCCCGATCCCCGCCGCAATGGATCGCCGCACCAGCAGACCCGACCCCAGGCTCGACACAATCCGCCCACGGGTCACCGGTTCCGACACCAGCGTCATCTCCTTGTTACTCGCGAGATACGGCTGATACACCACCAAATCATGCCCTTCAAACGCCGAACCCGGCGCCGGCACGCCGTGGGTGTCGATATAGCCTTGGGAGGCAAACAGCCCCACCGGCCAGCGCGCAATGCGCCGGGCGATCAGGTCCGGGTTGTCCGGTCGGGCGTTGCGCACGGCGATGTCAGCTTCGCGCTTGGCCAGGCTGATCATTTGCGTCGACGCGTCCAGTTGCACCCGCACATCCGGGTGTTTGTCGTGCAACCGGGCAATCGCCGGGATCAGGAAATCGATCGCCAGAGAATCGGTGGTGCTGACCCGCACGGTGCCGGTCAACCGATCATCCAGGCCCTGGATTTGCCGCTGCAGCTCCAGCGCCGACACTTCCATTTTCTCCACGGCCTGCAACGCCGCTTCGCCCACCGCTGTCAGCGCATAACCTTCGGAAGTCCGCAGGAACAGCGTCGCGCTCAGGGACTTTTCCAACGCCGTGACCCGCCGCCCGACGGTGGCCTGATCGACGCCCAGCACCCGCGCCGCGCCACGTAACGTCGATTCACGGCACACCGCCAGAAACACCCGTGCGTCATCCCAATTCATACGACTTCCCTCGCAATGCATATTCGCATCACTGTAGCGCGAAATCGCTGCATTACTGCATCAATAAACCCCGATACGCTGGACGCCAGAGATAACCTCACAGGACCGTTCTCATGCACAGCACATCGACCACCCCGCGCAGCGCAATCTGGCTGCCGATCTTCGCCGGCCTCTGCGCCAGCCTGGTCAGCATTGGCCTGGCGCGTTTTGCCTATACGCCGCTGATTCCTTCGTTGATCCAGGCGCAATGGTTTTCCGCCAATGACGTGGTGTACCTCGGCGCCGCCAACCTGGTGGGTTACCTGATCGGCGCACTGATCGGTCATCCGCTGGCTCGACGCGTGGGCAACAGCAGCGCCCTGCGCCTGATGATGCTGGCGGTGACGCTGTCATTTTTCGCCTGTGGCTTTCCGTTGTCGGTGAGTTGGTTCTTCGGCTGGCGCTTGCTGTCGGGGGTGGCCGGTGGCGCGATCATGGTGTTGGTGGCGGCGACCGTGTTGCCCCATGTGCCGGTGTCTCGTCGAGGCTTGGCCAGCGGTGCGATTTTCCTCGGCATCGGCCTGGGCATTGCCGGTTCGGGGACGATTGTGCCGCC
This sequence comes from Pseudomonas sp. dw_612, assembly GCF_018449725.1. GTDB lineage: Bacteria > Pseudomonadota > Gammaproteobacteria > Pseudomonadales > Pseudomonadaceae > Aquipseudomonas. The sequence continues at coordinate 127,430 of NZ_JAAVVC010000001.1, forward strand.
GCTGCTCAGTCTGGGTTTGCAGAACACTTGGTTCGGCTTAGGCGTGCTGGCGCTGGTGTTGACCGCCGCGAGCTGGTTTGGCTGGCCGACCTCTACCCCACAGCACGCCGCACTGGTGATTAGCGACAGCGTGAAGTCGCCCACCCCGCCGGGCCTTTATCTGCTGTTTGCCCAGTACGCGTTCATGGCGGCCGGGTTGGTGCCGGCGATGGTGTTCCTGGTGGACTTTGTCGCCCGAGGCCTCCGCGCCGGGGCGCATGTCGGTGCGCTGATCTGGGTCATGTATGGCCTGGGCGCGATTGTCGGGCCGGTGAGCTATGGTTTTCTCGCCGACAAACTCGGCGCGCGGTTGAGCATTCGGATTGTGTTGGTGGTGCAGGCGATTGCCTTGGGTTTGCTGGCAATTTCCAGTTCCTTTATGGCCCTGGCGTTGCTCGCCGTGATCCTCGGCTCGTTCCCGCCGGGCATCGTGCCGCTGGCGCTGGCCCGGGTGCATGAACTGGTGCCCAATCACCATCAACAGCAGATTGCCTGGAGCCGTGCCACGGTGTCGTTTGCCACGTTTCAGGCGCTGACCGGGTTTGCCTATTCGGCGATTTTCAATGCCAGTGGCGGGCAGCATGCACTGTTGTTTGTGCTGGCCGCTGGGGCCATTGTTGTTGCATTGGTTCTGGAATTGGCGATGCGGTTAATCGCCAAAATCAAAAGATCGCAGGCTTCGCCAGCTCCTACATTGAATCGCATACACCCTGTAGGAGCTGTGTAGGAGCTGTGTAGGAGCTGTCGAGTGAAACGAGGCTGAGATCTTTTGATCTTTCAACACCACAACACGGTCCCACTTATCAATCACCTCCACAGGAACCCAAAATGACCCTGCCCCAAACCATGACCCTGATCGAAATCACCCAACCCGGCGGCCCCGACGTCCTGCAACCTCGCGACGTGCCCATGCCCACGGTGGCCGCCGGTGAAGTGCTGATCCGCGTGCACGCCGCCGGGGTCAATCGTCCGGACGTAATCCAGCGCGCCGGCAAGTACCCGATGAAACCCGGCATGAGCCCGATCCCCGGCCTGGAAGTGGCCGGCGAAGTGGTCGCCATCGGCAAAGGGGTGAGTGAGTTTGTGCTCGGCGACAAGGTCTGTGCCCTGACCAACGGCGGCGGTTACGCGCAATATTGCGTCGCCCCGGCAAGCCAGACGTTGCCGATTCCCGATGACATGGACTGGATTCAAGCCGCCGCCATTCCGGAAACCTTCTTCACGGTCTGGGCCAATCTGTTTGAAATGGGCGGCGCCAGCAAAGGCCAGCGCGCCTTGATCCACGGTGGAACCAGCGGCATCGGCACCACCGCGCTGATGCTCTGCCGCGAGTTCGGCGTCGAAGCGTTCGCCACCGCTGGCAGCGAGGAAAAGTGCGAGGCGATTCGTAAACTCGGGGCCAAGGCGATCAACTATCGCGAGAAGGATTTCGCCGAAGTCATTGCCGAGAAAACCGCCGGCAAAGGCGTCAACGTGATCCTCGACATCATGGGTGGCTCGTACTTCAACAACAACGTGGCCGCCCTGGCCATGGAAGGCCGACTGGTGATGCTCGGTTTCCTCGGCGGCGCCCATGCCAAGGACGTCGACTTACTGGCAATCATGGCCAAACGCGCGATCATCACCGGCTCACTGCTGCGCTCGCGCACCCAGGAAGAAAAAGCCGCCATCGCCCAAGGGTTGTACGAATACGTCTGGCCGGTGCTGTCGGCCGGGCGATGCATGCCGATGATCGACAAGGTCTACCCGTTCACCGACGCCGCCCAGGCCCATGCGCGGATGGAAGCCGGCGATCACATCGGCAAAATTGTCTTGAAAATGGATCAGTAACCCTCACCCGCCGACTGCGCACCCCCGATGATCGCGATGCCGGAGCTGCTGCCCAGACGGGTCGCGCCGGCCTCGATCATCGCCACGGCGGTCGGGTAATCGCGCACGCCGCCCGAGGCTTTCACGCCGATGGTTGGACCCACGGTGCGGCGCATCAGGGCGACGTCTTCGACCGTGGCGCCGCTGCGGCTGAAACCAGTGGAAGTCTTGACGAACGCGACGTTGAGCTCGCGGCAGATTTCGCAGGCCTTCACTTTTTCCGCATCGGTGAGCAGGCAGGTTTCGAGGATGACCTTCAGCGGTACATTGCCGCAGGCCTGTTTGACCTGGGCGATGTCGTCCTGGACCTCGGCGAACAAACCGTCCTTCAACCAGCCAATGTTCAACACCATGTCGATCTCCCCCGCGCCGGCGGCAATCGCCCGCTCGGCTTCGAAGGCCTTGGTGTCACTCAATCCGGCGCCCAGCGGGAAGCCGATGACCGCGCAAACTTTGACGTTATGCCCGGTCAGGCACTGCGCGGCGAGGGGCACCTGCGCGGAATTCACGCACACTGAATAGAAGCCATGTTCCGCGGCCTCGCGGCACAGGGTGGCGATTTGTTCGCGGCTGGCGTCCGGCGCGAGCAAGGTGTGATCGATGTACTGCGCCAGTGCCTGGGGTGGGAGATGGGCCATCGCAAAAACTCCTGTTTGTATATTCAAATGCCCCTGCGCCACAATCGAGGATCATTTGCGCAAAAACGTTACAAAACTCACAATTAATGTTACTTAAATAACATCAACAATCAACCCCGGAATGCCTGTGGACAGTAAAAAAGCCGAGCGTCTCAAGCTGATTCAACAAGCCCTGCAAGACCAGAGCGCCATTCACCTGCGCGAAATGGCCGCATTGCTGGACGTGTCGGAGATGACCCTGCGCCGCGACCTGAGCAAGTACACCGACCATCTGCGCCTGCTCGGCGGCTACATCACCAAGATTCACGACGGCAATGAACCCGGCGATTACCGTGTGGCCGAACAGGACACCCGGCATGTCGAGGAAAAACGTCGCATCGGCAAACTCGCCGCGCGGTTTATCCAGCCCGGCGACACGGTGTTTTTCGACTGCGGCACCACCACGCCATTCGTGGTGGATTTCATCCCCGACGAGCTTGAATTCACCGCCGTGTGCAACTCCCTCAACGTACTGCTCAAACTCTCGCAAAAACCCAACTGCCACATCGTGGTGTGCGGCGGCACGTTCCATCGCAAAAACCAGGTGTTCGAGAACCAGACCGAATTCGGCATCCTCGACAGCGTGCGCCTGACCTGGGCCTTTGTGTCCGCCGCCGGGGTCAGCCAGGACTTCGGCGTGACCTGCTTCAATTTCAATGAAGTGGAGGTCAAGCAGAAGGTCCTGCGCCAGGCGCAACAACGGTTGCTACTGGCCGACCACAGCAAGTTCGACACCGTGCGCACCGCGCATTTCGCGGCCCTTGAGGATTTCCAGTACGTGGTCAGCGACAAGAAAATCCCCAAGGTTTATCGCAACGCCATCGCGGCCAGCGGCGCACAGTTGATTATCTGATCATGGCTTGTTGCTCGGCCTTGTTCAGATAACCGGTGGTGACCTTGAACGCCGCCATCTCCCCCGCCGCCAGCGAGCGCACGTGGCCCTTGGCGGACTCGGCGCGATAGCCTTCCGGCTCGCAAGTGGCGGGCAAGATAAACGCCGCCACTTGTTGATCGGGGTTATGCAAAATCCAGCGCGCGGCATGCTCGAACTGGTCGGGGCGATAGCGCGTGTAGAACGCCGCGCCGTCCGGATGACTCAGCAGAAAATGCGCATCGCCGTTTGAGTCTGCACGTACGCCGTCGAAGAAAAACACGATCTCCGGGTCGTAGAGGTCCGGGCGATCCAGACAGCGGAACTGTTCCGGTTCCAATGCCAATTGCTCCATGTAACGGCTCCAGGCCGGCGTCGGTTTGACGTGGGCTGGCACGCTGCTGCGCAGGCGCACCCGCTCAAATCCCAGTGGCTCAATAAACCGCGCACCCTCGACGTAGGCGTAATTCATGTGGGCCATGTACATCAGGTCCATGGGTTTACCGGCCAGGTTGGTCACGCTCATGGCGATGTCGAACAACGCAGAATCGGCACGCAAGGTCACGCTCGGGCTAGCCAGATAACGATCGCCGAAACCCTGGGCGTATTCGTACTCGCCACCCAGGCGCAGGAACGGTCCGGCGCTGTCTTCACCGACTTCCAGCCAGGCGCGATCCATCGCCGCGCAAGGCATTTCGCCGTGCAGCGGATGATCGTCCTCGGGCGTCGGGCAGCCGTTGCGCAGCAAGCCGCTGTGGAACATGAAACAGCCGTAAGTGCCGATCACCGTCGGGCTGGGCCTTGGCTGGCTGAACAGGTTGCTCATGGTCAGGTCGCAACCGTCGAACACGGCGTCCCAGATCATCTGGCCTTGATACGGCAGCACCACCAGTTTTCCGCGGCTGTTGGCCAGTTCCAGCGCCAGTACGCCGCTGGGATAAACGCTGGCGCTGACCCTGAATTGCTCTGATTCGAGCAGCGTCTTCGGCGCTTCACCAAACAGCGCCGGATAGAGATTGATCCGCGTGCTCATGAAGTCACCGCCGTACCCACCGGTGCCCGTTCGCTGGCGCAATGGCGCAGGCAACGCACCGCATAAGCGACGATCACGATGAAGCACAACAACGGCACGCTGTAGGCCAGTTGCATGTTGCCGCCGCTGTAATCGGACAGCAGGCCCTGGAAGATCGGAATCACCCCGCCACCGACGATGCTCATGACCAGCAGCGAACCGCCGACGCCAGTGTCTTCACCGAGACCGTCGATGGTCAGGCCATAAATGGTCGGCCAGCATGGACCGAGGAACACGCTCACACCGACTGCCGCATACACTGCGGTGATGTTCGGCACGAGGATGGTGTAGGCCAGCAACACGATGCACAGCACGCCGTACACCGCCAGCACCTTGGCCGGGTGCAGTTTGCGCATCAGCACGTTGGCGATCATTTTGCCGATGAAATACATGGCGAAAGTCGTCAGCAAGAACCACGACGCGCTGCGCTCGTTCATCCCGCCCAACTGCATGGCCAGGCGAATGGTGAAACTCCACACGCCAACTTGCGCGCCGACGTACAAGAACTGCGCCAGCACGCCGAAGGTGAAACGCTTGTTGCCCCACAACCGCGACAGGCTCTGGCCGAGGCTGGCGGTTTTCTTGCTCGCGGTCTGCACGCCTTTGCACGCCGGAAACCGGGTGATGGCGACCAGGATGAACATCAGCACCAGCACCGCGATCATCCATTTGTACGGCAGCAAGGTGGACTGGATCATTTGCAGTTGCTGGATCGCCGCGTCCGAGGCGCTCATTTGCGTGAGCTGCTCGCGGGTGGCATCGGTGTCCTTGAACATCACGAAGCTGCCGACATACACCCCGGCCATCGCGCCGAACGGGTGAAAGGTCTGGGAGATATTCAGGCGACGGGTGCCGGTTTCACGCGGGCCCATCAGCGTCGAGTAGGTGTTGCACGCGGTTTCGAGGAACGACAGCCCCGCCGCGATCACGAACAGCGCCAGCAGGAACATGCCGTACTTGGCGGTCGATGCCGCCGGGAAGAACAGCAGGCAACCGAGCATGTACAGCATCAGGCCGATCAGGATAGTGGTCTTGTAGCTGAAACGCCGAACCACCAATGCCGCCGGGATCGCCACGAAAAAGTAGCCGAGGTAAAACGCCGATTGCACGAACGCAGTCTGGAAATCGCTGAGCAGGAAGGCTTTCTTGAAATGCGCGATGAGCACGTCGTTCATGCTCGCGGCCGCCGCCCACAGCGCAAAGATGCTGCACAGCAAGATGAAGGCGAACCAGGGCGTGCGGTTCAGGTAGAAACCATCGGGCGTCTGTTGGAGCGGAGGCTTTGTCATTGTTGTTCTCCGGGTGAGTTTCGAGGGGTGAATCAGTTCGGTGTCAGGCGTCGAATTGACGCTGGAATTCAGCGAATGCGGGGCCGTCCGGGTAGGAGGTTTGAGTGCCGAGGCCGGTGACCGAGCAGGCGGAATAGGCCACGGCCTGGGTCATGGCGGCACGGATATCGCGGTCGCGGCTCCAGTGCTGGATGAAGCAACCGATAAAGGCATCTCCGGCGCCGGTGGTGTCGCGGGCGGCAACACGCAGGCCGGGAATCTGGAACTCACCCTCCTCGCCGACGTACAGCGCGCCTTGCTGGCCGAGGGTCACGATCACGTGGCGGATGCCGCTGGCGACCAGGGCTTTCGCGGCTTTGAGCGCGGATTCGGGCGAATCGACAGTCTGGCCGCTGATCAGCGCCAGTTCGGATTCGTTCGGTACGAGGAAATCCAGTTGCGCCAGGTGTTCGCGGCTCAGGCCGGCCAAGGCTGGCGCCGGGTTGAGCAGCACCGGGATGTTGTGTTCGCGGCCGAAGGCGATGGCGTGGTAGACGGTCTCCACGTTGATTTCGAGTTGCAGCACGATCAGGGAACATTCACGCAGGGCTGGCGCGGCGGCATCGATGTCCGCCGGGGCCAGATGCGCGTTGGCACCTTTGACGATGAGGATGCTGTTGTGGGAGTCGGCCTGAACGAAGATCGGCGCCACGCCGCTGGATACGCCGGGCACACGCTGTACGTAGCGGGTGTCGATGCCGAAACGCTGGAAATTGGCCAGGGTGTTGTCGGCAAACATGTCATCGCCGACTTTGGTCAGCATCAATACATCCGCCCCGAGCTTGGCCGCGGCCACCGCCTGGTTGGCGCCCTTGCCGCCGCAACCGAGAGCAAACCCCGGCGCTTCCAGCGTCTCGCCCTGGGCCGGCATGCGGTCGATGTAGGTGATCAGATCCACCATATTGCTGCCGATGACTGCGATCTTGCTCATTGCTATCCCACCTTGTGACGGCTTGCCAGGCTGAGGCCGGCGTTGTTGTTTTGTTATTTAAATAACATTTTGTGTGATTATTCAATCTTTTTGTTGGATGAGTGGACAGGCAAAGACGAGCGGCTTTGCGCAAATGGGGGGGCAAACACTTATTGGGTGAACGACGCAGATCCATTGTGGGAGCGGGCTTGCTCGCGATAGCGGCTGGTCAGGCGACATTGATGCTGACTGTTCCGACGCCTTCGCGGGCAAGCCTCGCGCCTACAGGGGACAGCGGTGGGCATTGATTGGGTGAACGATGCAGATCCAGTGTGGGAGCGGGCTTGCTCGCGAATGGGGTGTGTCAGGCGAAATCAATGCTGGATGTGCTGGCCTCTTCGCGAGCAAGCCCGCTCCCACAGGGGGATCGGGGGTATGCATCACACCGTGCAACACACACGGCTGTCGAAATAATTCCCCTCCCCGCCGCGCATCTGTTAAAACCCGTGCTTTCCCCTGTTCGACTGGACCGCTGCATGTTTTCTACCCTCATGAGCCGCTTGGGCCGGCGCTGGTTGCCGTTGTTGTGCATGGCGCTGTTGATCGTCGGTCTGCCGGTGGGTTGTGGGGTGCTCAAGTACAAAGAGCGCGAATTGCTGTTTCGCATCGAGCCGGGCACGGCGGGCTGGTATCACGGCTTGCCGCAGGACGTTCAGGAGTTCGACATCAAGCCCGCCAGTTTCAAGGGCGGTCAAAACCTGCATGCCTGGTGGTGGCCGGCCGCGCGCCGCGATGCGCCGTCGATTCTTTACCTGCATGGCGTGCGCTGGAACCTTACCGGCCAGGCATTCCGCATCGAGCAATTGCGCGCCATGGGCTATTCGGTGCTGGCCATCGACTATCGCGGGTTTGGCCAGAGCAAGGGTGATCTGCCGTCGGAAGCCAGTGTCTATGAAGACGCCCGCGTCGCCTGGGATCGTTTCAAGCAGATGCAACCGGACGCCAATAAACGCCTGATCTACGGCCATTCCCTGGGCGGCGCGGTGGCCATCGATCTCGCGGCAGATCTGGCGACAGAGGCGAAAAAAGACCACGTTGCGGTGCCGGTGCGCGGGCTGGTGATCGAGTCCACCTTCACCACGCTGGGGGATGCTGTCGCGCAAGTGGCCGACAGCAACCTGCCGGTGAAATCCCTGCCGGTGCGCTGGCTGCTGTCGCAGAAATTCGATTCCATCGACAAGATCACCGAGATCGACATGCCGTTGCTGGTGGTCCACGGTCTGGCAGATGCGTTCATGCCGTCGCGCTTCAGCCAACAATTGTTCAATGCCGCCAACGAACCCAAGCGCCTGTTGCTGATTCCCGGTGGCACCCATAACAACAGCATGAGCCTGGGCGGCAGTCAGTATCGCCAAGCCATCGAAAACCTGATGAAAGCCAAGCCGGCCCAGGTTGCAGCGGTGAATCGCAGTTCGCCAGAGACCTAAGGCCTAGCGATAACCCCGGGCCTGCAAATCGAATAACTGCGCATAACGCCCGCCCGCAGACACCAGACTGTCGTGATCGCCGCGCTCCAGAATCGTCCCCTGATCCAGCACGATGATGTGGTCGGCGTTGCGCACACTGGAAAAGCGGTGGGAGATCAGCAAGGTCATGCGGCCCTGGGTGTGCTCGCTGAAATGCTCGAACACCGCCGCTTCCGCCGCCGGGTCGAGGGCTGATGTCGGCTCGTCGAGAATCAGGATGTCGGCATCGCGGCGCATGTAGGCGCGGGACAAGGCGATCTTCTGCCATTGCCCGCCGGACAATTCCTGGCCCCCGGCAAACCAGCGCCCCAGTTGCGTGGCATAACCGCGATCCAGCCCTTCGATAAACGGCGCGGCCATGCCTTCGGCGGCGGCAGCTTTCCAGCGCTGTTCATCGTCGAAAGCCAGGGTGTCGCCGACGCCGATGTTCTCGCCGACGGAGAATTGATAGCGAATGTAATCCTGGAAAATCACGCCGATGCGCCGTCGCAACGCGTCTTCCTCCCAAGTATTCAGATCGCTGCCGTCCAGCAGAATCCGGCCCTGATCGGGGCGATAGAGCCGGGTCAGCAATTTGATCAGCGTGGTTTTTCCGGAACCGTTCTCCCCCACCAACGCCACGCTACGACCGGGCACCAAGTGCAGGTCGATGCCTTCCAGCGCCGCACGAGTGGACCCCGGATAACGAAACCCGACATTCTCGAAACGCAGCCCATCACCGGGCAGTGCACCCACGGTCAGGCTGCCGTTATCGCTCACCACCGGTTCGGCGAGGTATTCGTAGAGCGCCGACAGGTACAGACCGTCTTCGTAAAGTCCGCTGATTGCACTGAGGCTGCTGCTGACGGCGGTTTGTCCCTGTTTGAACAACACCAGATACATGGTCATCTGCCCGAGGCTGATCTGACCGTGCACGGCGTCCACCACCACCCACGCATACGCCAGGTAAAACGCCGTGGTGCCCAGCAAACCGAGGACAAAACCCCAGCCATCCCGGCGCAGGGTCAGACGCCGGTCTTCGGCGTAGAGCCGGGCAAACGTCTCGCGATAGCGCTTCAACAGCAACGGCGCAAAGCCGAACAGCTTGACCTCCTTGATGTAGCCCTCGTGGGACAACAGCGTCTCAATGTAACTCTGCTGCCGACTCTCCGGCGCCCGGCGAGTGAACAGCCGAAACGCATCCCCGGAAAAATGCGCCTCGGCAAAAAACACCGGCAACGCACCGACCACCAACAACACCAACGCCCACGGGGAAAAATGCACCAGTAGCACGCCAAAACTGATCAGCACAATCAGGTTCTGGATCAACCCCAACGACTTCATCACCAACGCCAACGGCCGGGTCGACGCCTCGCGCCGCACCCGCACCAACTTGTCGTAGAACTCCGAGTTCTCGAACTGCACCAGCGACAACGTCTGGGCCTTCTCCAGAATCATCGTGTTGACCTTCTGCCCCAACTGCACCCGCAACAACGACTGCTGCACCGACAACGCCCGTTGCGTCCCGGACAGCAAAGCAAGCACACCCGCCTCGAACAACACATAACGCACCACCGGCCACAACGGCGCACTGCCCTGCTGCGTGTGTAACTGCATGGCAGTGACCACCGCGTCGACGATGCGTTGCCCGATCCACGCGGCCAGTGCCGGGAGAACACCGGCGATCAGGGTTGCCAGCACCAGGCCCAGGAACAACCCGCGTGAAGTGCCCCAGACCAGCAGCAAGGCGCGTCTTGCCTGGTCGAGTAGCGAGGCGAAGCGAGTGAGGGTTGGCATGGGGCGATGGGCTCGGCAAGCGGCGGGTAATGATCAAGACAATGCGCCATGGTACTTCAGCCTGGCCATGAGAAAAGGTACGAAAGAACTGTAACGTTTGTTCCCTTGACGCGTGCACGCGTCCGGATGAGGATCGACCGCCAATCAAACCGCGACGCAAGGAGGCCGGGATTGATACCCGAGTGGAATCCAGAGGGGCTTATCCCTCCAATCAATGAGCACAATCCAGCGGGGATGGACAGATCTCCCTACGAGGTTGATCTAGTAGCATTCGTGGAGCGCTTCGCGAGCAACCTGGACCGATGTGCTATTTTGGAAGGCTATCTTTCACACCGTTCTGAGCTTCATAGAATGGGTATGGCTGAGGGTTTTCAATGGCTGGACGGCAGCTTCACAGAGAACATCGAACTCTCTGATCAACGATCGCCCAGAGACATAGATGTCGTTACCTTCACTTTTGAGGGAGACGAGTTCTACGATGGCTTGCAGCCTGATCAACTAAGATTGTTGGGAGCGACTCGGGAGGATCAGTCCTTCATAAAAAATCAGTTCAAAGTTGATTTTTATGTTCAATCCCTCAGTGATGCGCCAGAGCGCCTGGTAGAAATGACATCGTACTGGTACAGCATGTGGTCCCATCGAAGAACCAAGCAGTGGAAAGGGTTCCTGCGGGTTGACCTTGCCCCTCGGCAGGATCAAGCAGCAATCGCCATGCTGAAGGCTCGCAAACAGGAGCTCACTCATGAATAGAAATGAATATCTGCATAAATCAGCAGAACTTCTTTTCCTCGAGAAGCAGCTGGAAAAACCTGGACTCAGCAAGCTTTCCGCGATGTCCATCCGTTCTCGAATAGCTGAAGCAAAATCGTTTCTCGAAGCGAATAGCCAAGACACTTATCAGCCGGCCAAGGTCATCCTTACTTATCGTGGTGCACCTGTTTGGGGAACGCACGGAGTTCTAGCCGAATTTGGCGCTGCCGCTACCCAGGCGTTCAGCGAGGCCATTGCCACAATTGCCGCTTCAATCTCCGGCACGCTTGCTGACAAAGGACCTATTCCAAACCGGTCGAGTAATCAATTGCTTATCACGGGGACCGCTTTGGGCTCTTTTGGGTTCGAACTGGAGGAAGTTCCCGCGCAAACGCAACTTGAGATTGAGGGCACAACCTCAGTGTCACTGGCAATCGATCTGATGGCGGAACTGCTGGAAGCAACGACTAAAAGTGACGAAGAACTATCCGAGCCTGTTTCACGGCTTGCCGGTAGAGCGATATCCAGCGTTTCTGACTTTTTGGGAAAGCTATCCAGCTACGACGCCTCTTGCTCGCTAACCACCCGCACCAGACAATTTCAGTTCACCGATAGCGAGCAGGTTCGACGCAGCAAGGCCCGACTGAACCTGGATAATATTCGGGAATCGGTCGAGACCTTCACAGGTGAATTTATTGGAGCACTACCAGACAAGCGTTCATTCGAATTTAAAACCACCGATGGATTGGTGATTTATGGAGGGATTGCGAGAGAGCTCCCTAATCCAAATGCCGTGAACCTACACCTCTATAAAACCTATGATGTCACATTGAGCGCCAAGCGAATCGGCTCCAGCAAACCTCGCTATATTCTGCAGCAGTTTCCTTGGACTGATTAATTCGGTAATCCGTATACAAGCAGCCCACCCGGTCATATGAAAGAGTGGGCTGTTTCTCGAAGTCGCAGATAAAACCTCATCCGCGCAAGTTTTAGAATTAGGCAAAATCAGGCCCATTCACCGCCCTTTCCTGAAACCGCGCCCGATACCGCCCCGGACTCTCCCCCGTCCACTTCTTGAATGCCCGGTGAAACGCGCTCGGTTCCTGAAAGCCCAACTGCTCGGCAATGTCGCCCACACTGGCCTTGCCATGGCGCAACTGCTCAAACGCCACCCCACGGCGCACTTCGTCCTTGATCTCCTGATACGAACAGCCTTCACGCTCCAGTTTGCGGCGGAAGGTGCTGGGGCTCAGGTGTTGTTCGAGGGCGAAAGCCTGCAAGGTGGGCCATTGGCTGTAATGGCTGTTGCGCAGGCGTTGATGAACCTGGGACGCGAGGCCGTGTTGGTTGCGGAAGCGGATCACCAGCCATTGGGGCGCCGTGCGTAAAAACACTTTTAACGATGCCAGGTCCTGCACGACCGGCAGGCGCAGGTAGTGGCTGGCGAATTCGATTTCGGTGCGTTCGGTGCCGAAGGTCAGGTTGGGGCCCCAGAGCAGGCGGTCGTCGCTGAGGGAGACGCGCCCATGGCGGAAATCCGCGCGGTCGATGGGGATGCGCCGCCCGCCGAGCCAACACAGCAGGCTGATCATCAACACCAGGAAGGTTTCTTCGCCCAGGCGGCTGACGTCGTTGTCGGTCGAGCGGGTTTGCAGGCTGATCACCGCGCGTTTGCCGCGCACGGTCAGCGTGCCGCGAAAGTCGCTGAGGAACAGGGCGAAATTGGCCAGGCATTGGCGCATGGCTTTGTGCAGGTCGGGTTCCTGAATCAGCGCTCGGCAAATCAGGGCAAAACTGCCCGGTGGCATGCCGTGGCGGTCGAGGCCGAAAAATTCGTCGTTGAGCTCGCGAATCTGCAGCAGCCATAAGGCGGCAAACGCGCTGGCCGGCACCCGGGCCGTGGGCTGGTCGAGCAACGCCGGGTCGATATTGGCCTGTTCCAGCACGGTCGTCAGGCGTTGGGGGTTGCCCTCCAGCCGATGGATCATCGCCCGCACAAAGTAGGCCGCCACTGAATCCTTTTCCCGCATGTGAACGTTTTTCTCCCCATCGCCCGACTGGCAAAAAACACCAGTGCCGTTGAACAGTTGCGGCATAGGACAACCGCCCTGCCGGTTCTAGACTCGCGCCATAGTACGCCTTCGGCCGTTATGGCGGCCAAGGTATCGAACGGTTTGATCGCAAGGATTTCCAGGATGAATCTGCAACACATTGGCGTGATTGGCGCGGGCACCATGGGCAACGGGATTGCGCAGGTCTGTGCCGTGGCCGGCTTCGACGTGACCTTGATCGATATCAGCGAGAGCGCCCTGCAAAAGGCTGTTGCGACCGTGGGCAAAAACCTCGACCGGCAAGTTGCCAAAGAGACGCTCAGCGAAGATCAGAAACTCGCCGCCCTCGCCCGGATCCGCACCAGCACCGACTACAGCAGCCTGCACAGCGTGCAACTGGTGATCGAAGCCGCCACCGAGAACCTCGACCTGAAACTGCGGTTGCTGCAACAGATTGCCGCGCAGGTCGGCGCCGACTGTGTGATTGCGTCCAACACCTCATCGCTGTCGATTACCCAACTTGCGGCCAGCGTCAGCCAGCCCGAGCGCTTTATCGGTCTGCACTTCTTCAACCCGGTGCCGGTGATGGGGCTGATCGAGGTGATTCGTGGCCTGCAAACCAGCGACGCGACGCATAAGCTGGCGCTGGACATGGCCACCACGTTGGGCAAAACCGCGATCACCGCCGGCAACCGTCCGGGTTTTGTGGTGAACCGGATTCTGGTGCCGATGATCAACGAAGCGATCCTGGTACTCCAGGAAGGCCTGGCCACTGCCGACGACATCGACGCTGGCATGCGCCTGGGTTGCAATCAGCCGATCGGTCCGTTGGCCCTGGCTGACTTGATTGGCCTGGACACGGTGCTGGCGATTCTCGAAGCGTTCTACGACGGCTTCAACGACAGCAAATACCGTCCGGCGCCGCTGCTCAAGGAGATGGTCGCCGCTGGCTACCTGGGACGTAAAACGGGGCGTGGCTTCCATGCCTATGCCTGAGCGTTGTTCGCGTTTCGCCGAGTACCGGGACAAAGTGCTGGAGTTGTTCGCCAGCAAGGGTTTCGGCCAGGTCGGCATGCGCGAACTCGCCACCTGCCTGGGGCTCGCCCCGGGCTCGCTGTATCACCATTACCCGAGCAAGCAGCACTTGCTGGCGGACTTGATTGAAGAGTTTTACGAAGAACTGCTGGCGACGCTTGGGCGCATCGAGAAAAAGGCCAAGCGCGATATGCTGCCGAGGCTGATTCAGGCGCACCTGAATCTGCATCGGGAAATGCCCTGGCATTTTCGTCTGGCGGAGCGGGACAGCGGGTGCCTGAATGACGATCAGCAGGCGCGGGTCCGTCAGTTGCGTGAACAATACGAACACCGGTTGATGCACATGCTGGGGCCCAAGTCCCGGCTCGGTGAACAGGGCCAGTTGGCCGTCGGCCACGCAATCGCCAATTTGCTCAACAGCGCGCCCGGTTGGCTGACGCAACATGCGTTGGTCGACGCCGAACGCGATGAATTGCTGGAAAACCTGGTGAGCGGCGCCGTCGAGCGCCTGCTACGCCCGTCGGCCCCTCGAGCAGTTGCCTGAGGCAGGGACCTTCACGGCATAATGGCGCCCCCCTCAAAACACCAAAAGGATTTCGTGTGTTCTCGCGCCTCAATACCCTCTGGACCTGGCTCTTTTACGCCATGAGCTGGCTCGTTGTACTCGTCTTGGTGTTGCACTACGCCTTCTTCGATTGGTTGTTGATCACACCGATTGATGTCGGCGGCACTTTCATGGGCGGTGGCATGGCCACACAGATGTATTTGATCGGCTGGATCATGGCCACCCTGGGTCTGATTGTCGCGATTTTGTTACGCCTGCCCGGCGCGCTCTATGGCTGGATCGGCGCCGGCCTGGTGCCGTTGGGCATCGGCGCCTGGTGGCAACTGAACTACCCGGACAATGCCGAAGAAGTCATTTACAGCACCAGCCCCCATGAGATCGGCACCGTCATGCTGATCGGCGTGATGTTGCTGGGCAGCGGCCTCTACGTCCGCGCCCGACGCAAACCCCGTGCACTGGATCGGGAGCACATGCCGGTGCAATTCATCATCGCGGCGATGCTGGCCGCGTTTTTTATTGGCGTGCCCCTGGCGATTTACAAACAACAGACGCTCCCCCACTGCGCCTTCAACAAGGCCGGCCAACAGTTGACAGTCTGCATTGGCGACGACCCCGTCATCGTTGATTGATCGGGCAATAAGCAACGCCTTGGCTATAGAAAAAACGTCTGAACAATCCCGGCAAGAACCCGCCTCTAACGCTTTGCTATTTGAGGTCAAACCCCATTGAAGCCGGAGGCCGTCGTGGCCTCCAGCCTGACTCGGTTACCGGGAGCACAGCATGAAAATCAATCCCTACCTGATCTTCAACGGCGACTGCAAAGCCGCCTTCACTTATTACGCCAAGGCCCTGCCCGGCACGATCGACGCCATGATGACCTTCGGCGAAACACCGGCCAAGGATCACGTGCAGGCGGACTACCACAATCTGATCATCCACACCCGCCTGTCCGTGGGCGACCAGGCGATCATGGGCTCGGACACCACACCCGACCGCCCGACCGATGACATGAGCGGCTGCTCGATTTCGCTGA
Organism: Pseudomonas sp. dw_612; assembly: GCF_018449725.1. GTDB lineage: Bacteria > Pseudomonadota > Gammaproteobacteria > Pseudomonadales > Pseudomonadaceae > Aquipseudomonas. Next base: position 142,932 of record NZ_JAAVVC010000001.1, read on the forward strand.
ACGTCGACAGCATCGCTGAAGCCGAGCGTGTGTTCGCGGCACTGGCGGAGGGCGGCACGGTGCAAATGCCATTGGAAGCCACGTTCTGGGCGGCGCGATTTGGAATGTTGGTGGATCGGTTTGGCGTGGCGTGGATGGTGAATTGCGAGAAGGATCAGTGAACTGATCGATACTCCTGTGGGAGCGAGCTTGCTCGCGAAAGCGGTGGGTCAGTCAACATACAAGTCGACTGACACACCGCTTTCGCGAGCAAGCCCGCTCCCACAGGGTGAGTGTTCATCTTTGGACTCTCTGGCAACTCCGTGATTGTCTGCACCGTCAATACGCTGTCCCGGCGCGGGTGCTGGATTTGCTGGTGTCTCCTGTGAACGCCTACAAAGTCATCGACTCCACCACACACAACTCCCCCAACGCGTCGATCCGTGGTCGGCCAAACAAATAGCCCTGCCCCCACTCGCTACCACACGCCGTGGCCAACGCCCGATCAGCTTCGGACTCGATACCTTCGATAATCACGCACGGTGCCAGGGTCTTACACAGTTGCACCAGGTGACCGAGGGTCTGGGCGCTGTTGGTTTCCAGGCGTGCGCGCTGCAAGTAGCCCTGGTCGATCTTGACGATGTCCGGGCGGGTCTGGCGGATGAATTCCAGGGTGCCGAGGCCGGCGCCAAAGTCGTCGATGGCTACCCGGCAGCCGAGTTCACGCAAGCACAGGACGAACTCGATGGCGGCCGAGGTGCTCGGCGGTGTGGCGCTTTCGGTGATTTCGAGCACCAGTCGTGCGGCCACTGAGGGTGTGTCGCGCAACTGCATGAGGATGGGTTGCCAGTAGTCGTCGACGATGGCGCTCTGCGCGGAAATGTTGCAGCCCAGCCGCAGGTGTTCGTTTTGCAGCAGACGGTCGATCACGCTGTGTACTACGCTGCGGTCCAGCTCACGCATCAGTTGATGTTTCTCCAGCATGGCGAAGGGATAGACGCCCTCGCCCTGGGCATTGATGTGCCGCAACAAGCCTTCCTGGTACAGCACCCGACTGCTGTCGGGCAACCAGACTACTGGTTGAAACGCCAACACCAGCCGACCCTGTGCCAACTCTCGATAAAAGCTTCTGACTCTGTGCATGTCATATCCGTAGACAAAGCGGCGGCCGGCCGCGGTTGAGCGTTGACTGCCGGCCATAATCGACGCTCGCCCAGTCATCAGGAAGTGTTCCCGGATACCTTTCGCTTGTCCTTGGAAACGCGTCCCTACCGTTTATCGACTGCGATCATTTGTTTATTGCGATCATGCGCCGGCTAGCGCGACATCACTTAGCCATCACCTCAGGTATAACCATGCACACAATGACCAGCGCCAGTTTTCGGGTGCTTGCCGATGTCCTGACCGACGGAGGGGCAAACGTAGAAGCCCTGCTCAAACAGTTCGACAGTGGCGAGGAGGTCTTTGCGAATTCCAAGGGTGTCAGGCTGGAGCTGGTTTATAAGGTGATGGCGGAAGCGGCCATGCGTACCGGCAATCCGGACATTGGCCTGCTGGCGTACACCCGGGCGCACCCGGCCAATCTGGAGGTGTTGGGTTACGCGGTGATGTCATGCGCCACATTGGGCACCGCGCTGCAACGACTGGTGGACTATCACTCGCTGATCAACAATGGCTTTTACCGGTGCCTGGACCACAAGCCCCGTGCGCTGAAGATGATCGGTTTCGACATCAGCCTCGAACCGTCGCTGACGCCCCGCCCGTTTATCGACGCCGGTGCCGCGCAAACCCTGGGATTGGTGCACTGGCTGCTGCCCAAGCACAAACCCCTGCCGCTGGCGGCGACGTTCACCTATCCCAAACCCGCTGACACGTCCCGACTGGAACAACTGCTGGGCAACAATCTGTTGTTCGGCGCGGCGTACAACAGCCTGTCGTTCAGCCTCGACGACTGCGCGATTGCCCTGCCCACCGCCAACCCGGCGCTGGACGTCTTGCACGTCGAATACGCCCGCGCACGCCTGGATGTGCTGCTCAACGACTCGATGACCGCGCGGGTTCGGCGGGTATTGTCCGAGCGCCTGGCCCAGGGCGTGACCAGTGACCTGGACAAGATTGCCCAGGTGGTCGGCGTCAGTGCGCGCAGCCTGCAACGGCGCTTGAGCAATGAAGACATGCACTTTTCGGCGTTGCAGGACGAGGCGCGGTTGATGCTGGCGCATAACTTCCTGCGCAACTCGGCACGCAGCGTGAAATACATCGGCGCGTTGTTGGGGTTTCGTGATCAGAGCAGTTTTCACAAGGCCTGTATTCGCTGGTTCGGGATGACGCCGGGGCGGTATCGGCAGGCTTCCTGATTCGCAATGCACAGGGGATTTGTTGTGAACACAGGGCTTATGAGCAACAGAGATCAATTGTGGGAGCGGGCTTGCTCGCGAAAGCGGTCTGTCTGGTACATGGATGTTGAATGTGCCGCCTTCGCGAGCAGGCTCGCTCCCACAGGTGATCTGCGACAGACTTCATCCCCGCGACATCCTGTCCATCTGCTGCCGGTGGTCGGCGGCCACTCTCGGCTGGTAACCTGCGCCCTGCTCTTTCAATGACGACGGTGACGCATTTGATCAGCAGTACCCCCACCCTGGCCCGGGATATCGACGGTAAAGCCATCTCGGCCCTGGTGCTCGACGAGGTCCGGGAAGACGTTCTGGCCCTGGCCGAGCAGCAAATTTATCCCGCTCTGGCGGTTCTGCTGGTCGGCGACGATCCGGCCAGCCACGTGTATGTGCGCAACAAACTGCTGCGGGCCAAGGAAGTCGGGATTCGCTCGCTCGAATACCGTTTGCCGGACACCGCCAGCCAGGCGCAGGTGCTGGAACAGATTGCGCAATTGAACGCCGATGCCTCGGTGAACGGCATTCTGGTGCAGTTGCCGTTGCCGGGGCATATCGACGAAGCGGCGGTGATTCATGCCATCGACCCGATCAAGGACGTGGACGGTTTCCATCGCGAAAACGTCGGCGGTCTGGTGCAAGGCATGGAGGTGCTGACGCCGTGCACGCCCAGCGGCTGCATGCGTTTGCTGAAGGAAACCTGCGGCGACATCAGCGGCTTGCACGCGGTGGTCATCGGCCGGTCGAACATTGTCGGCAAACCCATGGCGACCTTGCTGTTGCAGGCTCACTGTTCGGTCAGCGTGGTGCATTCACGCAGTGTCGACGCGGCAGCGCTGTGCCGACTGGCGGACATCGTTGTGGCGGCGGTGGGTCGGCCGCATTTGATCGATGCCAGTTGGCTCAAGCCTGGGGCGGTGGTGATTGATGTCGGGATCAATCGTATTACTGACGCGTCTGGCAGCCACTTGGTGGGTGATGTCGACTACGCCAGCGCGCGGACGGTTGCCCGTGCGATCACGCCGGTGCCGGGAGGTGTGGGGCCGATGACGATTGCGTATTTGTTGAAGAACACATTGATCGCCGCCAAGTTGCAGCGTGCGGCACTGGCCCGTGAGTCGGATCCGGATGGGTGTGATTCGGATATCAACTGACCGACGCGAAACCTGTAACGCACTCGACTTGTAGCAGCTGCCGAGGCACGAGGCTGCGTTCGGCTGCGAAGCAGTCGTGAAATCAGCCGATGCGGTGTTTCAGGAAGACCGCGTGCTCAGGTTTCACGACTGCTGCGCAGCCGAACGCAGCCTCGTGCCTCGGCAGCTGCTACAAGCCGGACGCAGCCTCGTACCTCGGCAGCTGCTACAAGCCGGACGCAGCCTCGTGCCTCGGCAGCTGCTACAGGCCGGACGCAGGCTGCGTCAGTAGCGATCAAAAACGCGGCTTAACCGTCTTCCACTCCGGTTTATATCGCTGCATCTGCTTCACATCATCGCGCTGGCGAATCCCGCAAGTCAGGTACTGATCATGCAGCTTGCCCAGCTGATCATGATCCAGTTCCAACCCCAGCCCCGGCGCCCGGGTGATCTTTACGCAGCCATCCACGATCGGCAACTTACCGCCCTTGATCACTTCTTCGTCCGGTTCCTGCCACGGGTAATGGGTGTCGCAGGCGTAATCCAGATTCGGTACCGACGCCGCCACATGGGCCATGGCCATCAGGCTGATGCCCAGGTGCGAATTGGAATGCATGGACACGCCGAGGCCAAAGGTCTGGCACATTTTCGCCAACGCCTGGGTGTCGCGCAGGCCGCCCCAATAATGGTGATCGGCGAGCACAATCTGCACGCTGTTCAACGCGACGCTGCGGCGAAATTCATCGAAGTCGGTGACCACCATATTGGTCGCCAGCGGCAGGCCGGTGCGCTTGTGCAGTTCGGACATGCCTTCCAGGCCAGGCGTCGGATCTTCGTAATATTGCAGGTCATCGCCCAGCAATTCGGCCATGCGGATAGAGGTGTCCAGTGACCAGTTCGCATTTGGATCAATACGCAGCGGATAACCGGGAAACGCCTTCTTCAGCGCCTTGATGCACGCCACTTCGTGCTCCGGTTCCAGCGCGCCAGCCTTGAGCTTGATGCTCTTGAAACCGTAAGTTTCGATCATGCGCCGGGCCTGGGCGACGATCTGTTCTTCGTTCAGCGCCTCGCCCCAACTGTCCGGTTTATAAGGCGAATCGATGTGCTGCGCGTACTTGAAAAACAAGTAAGCGCTGAACGGAATTTCATCGCGAATCGCCCCGCCCAACAGGTCCACCAACGGCACATTCAGCGAGTGCGCCTGCAAGTCGAGAAACGCCACTTCAAACGCCGAATACGCATTGCTCACCGCTTTGCTGGCGTGGGAACCGGGGGCCAGTTCGGCACCGGCCACGCTGGTGGTTTTATTCGCCGCCACGGTCGCTTGCACGATGGCGCGCAGTTGATTGAGGTTGAACGGGTCGAGGCCGATCAACTGATCCTTGAGTTGCATCTGGATCGCCAGCGCCGGGGCATCACCGTAGCTCTCGCCGAGGCCGATGTAGCCGTTGTCGCTCTCGATTTCGATGATCGAGCGCAGCGCAAAGGGTTCGTGAATGCCACTGGCGTTGAGCAGTGGCGGATCGCGGAAGGCGATGGGGGTCACGGTCACTCGTGTGATTTTCAAAGGGTCAGGCTCCGATTATCCAAGTCTTAATGTGAAGCGGCGTGGTTCGGCACCACAGCTTTGGTCGCGATTTGTTTGCTTGCTTTCGGGGTGGTGCGGGCAAAGAAAATCACCACGGCGGCCACCAGCGACGTCGCCGCCAGGCCATACAGGCCGCCCTCGATCGAGCCGGTGGATTGCTCCAGGAAACCGAACGCGGTGGGCGCGACAAAACCGCCGAGGTTGCCGATGGAGTTGATCAACGCGATCACTGCCGCCGCGATGCGCGCATCCAGATAACTTTGCGGAATCGGCCAGAACAGGGCTGACGCAGCCTTGAAACCGATGGCGGCAAAACAGATCGCGACAAAGGCAAAGATCGGGCCGCCGGTGGTGGACATGAACATGCCGAACGCGGCGATCACCAGCGTCAGCGCGACCCAGGCTTGCTGGAATTTCCATTTGCTGGCCATGGCCGCGAAGCCGTACATCGCGATGATGGAAATGATCCACGGCACCGAGTTGAACAGACCGACCTGGAAGTCGCCGAGGTTGCCCATCTTCTTGATCATGCTCGGTAGCCAGAATGTGGCGCCGTAGATGGTCAGGGCGATGGAGAAGTAGATGAAGCAGAACAACGCAATCTGCCGGTCGGCCAACAGCTTGAACATCGACGGCACAGGGCCTTTCGCAGCCTCGCGGACTTGCTGTTCTTCGGCGATGGCAGCAATCAGCGCGCCGCGCTCCTCATCGCTCAGCCATTTCGCTTCGCGTGGATGGGATTGCAGCCAGAACCAGACAAAACCGCACAACACGATGGAGGCAAAGCCCTCGATCAGGAACATCCACTGCCAGCCATGCAGGTTCAAGCCGTTGACGTTCAACAATGCGCCGGAGACTGGGCCGGAAATCACCGAGGCTATCGCCGAACCGCTGAGGAATACCGCCATGGTCTTGCCGCGTTCAGACGCCGGCAGCCACTGGGTGAAGTAATAAATGATGCCGGGGAAGAACCCGGCCTCCGCCGCGCCGAGGATAAAGCGCAGCACGTAGAAACTGGTCTCACCCTTGACGAAGGCCATCGCCATGGCGGCGGCGCCCCAGGTGAACATGATGCGGGTCAGCCAGACGCGAGCGCCGTAGCGCTGCAGCAGCATATTGGACGGCACTTCAAACAAGGCGTAACCGACGAAAAACAAACCGGCGCCCAGTCCATAGGCCGCAGCGCCAATGCCGAGATCCGTTTCCATGTGGCTGCGCACGAAACCGATGTTGACCCGGTCGATGTAGTTGACGATGAACATGACCACGAACAGCGGCAGCACATGGCGTTTCACCTTGGCGGCGGCACGGGCCAGCACCGTGGGCTCCGGCGTACTCTGGAGGGTATTCAAGGGGCGACTCCCGATCTTGTTTTTTTGGGGACGAGCCGATCATGGACGCGGCAATTGATCCCGTCTAATCTAACTTGGCATTCGATTGATACCTGGATTAGATCAATGTTCGAACTCACCCAGCTGCGCTGCTTTACCACGGTCGCCACCGAACTGAATTTCCGTCGCGCCGCCGAACGCTTGAACATGACGCAACCGCCGCTGAGCCGACAGATACAGCTGTTGGAGCATCACTTGGGCGTCGAGTTGTTCACCCGCACCACTCGCAGCGTCGCGTTGACTGCCGCCGGTCGCGCGTTTTTCATCGAAGCGCAAAACTTGCTGGAGCGCGCCCAGCAAGCGGCGGTCACCGCCCGGCGCTTTGCCGAAGGCGACATCGGCTCGGTCAACATCAGTTTCGTCGGCAGCGCGGTGTATGAATTCCTGCCCAAGGTCATCGCTGAAGCGCGACTCAAACAGCCCCACGTGAAAATCGATCTGTCGGAGATGAACACCTACCAACAGCACGAAGCCTTGCGCGCTCGCCGCATCGACCTTGGCATCGTTCGCGCGCCATTGCTGGAGCCGGGCTACGCCACCGAATGCCTGGTGCGCGAGCCGTTCCTCCTCGCCGTGCCGAGCAATCATCGACTGGCCAGCGCCGAAAGCGTGTCGGTGCAGGACCTCGACGCCCAACCTTTCCTAATGTACTCCCACGCCGCCTACCCGCCGTTCAACGAACTGCTGACCGGTATGCTGCGCTCGGCCCGCGTCGCCCCGGAATACGTGCAATGGCTGGGCTCGTCGCTGACCATCCTGGCCCTGGTCAACGCCGGCATGGGCCTGGCCCTGGTGCCGCGCTGCGCTTCAAGTGTGGTGTTCAAGAACGTGGTGTTTCGCGATATCGACCTGGGGGAAGGCGTGCAAAGCGAGCTGCATTTGATCTGGCGCGAAAACAACGACAACCCGGCGTTTGCGATGCTGCTGGAAGGGATTCGACGAGCGGTCCGGGACGGTTGGGGCGCGCCGTGAATGTAGTTTTCGGCAGGCATGAAAAAGCCCGACCTTTGCAGATTGGGCTCATGCACTCACCGCTAATAGCGGTGGTACTCCTGACCTCCGTAGTAACGACCGTGATCACGTCCATGCCCATGCCCATCATGCCAGTACGGCCAGCAGCCGCCGAGCAGCAGGGATGCTGCAATCACCAACAGTAAAGGGGTCGTGCGTTTCATAGGATCATCTCCGGGCAGGCAATGCCTGACGCTGTAATCATTTGAACTGCACGAAAACGCGATGGTTCAGAACGCTCGGATCAACGGATCCGGGCTCATCGGATTGATGCCTGCTGCTTCAACGATGTCACCCTCACCGACCACTTCGAATCATATCCGCCGCCTTCTCGCCAATCATGATGCACACCGAATTGGGGTTGCCTGAAATCAACGTCGGCATGACCGACGCATCGGCGACCCGCAGCCCTTCAATACCGTGCACCTTCAAGTCCGGACCGACCACCGAACGCTCATCCACACCCATGCGACAGGTGCCAGACGGATGCAACGCGGCGTGGGCTTCTTCGTGGCAGAACTTCTTCATGGCGGCTCGCGAGGTTACCGTGGCATCCGGCACATGGCGCCTTGCGAGATAAGGCTTGAAGGCTGCCTGGGACATGATTTCCTCGCCCACCAGGCAACCGTCCACCAGGCTTTCAATGTCGTACGGGTCGGAGAAATAGTTGGGCACGATCCGTGGTGGCGACATTGGGTCGGCGGAATACAGCTCCACATAGCCTCTGGATTTCGGCCGGATCTGTCCCAGGTTGAGGGTGCAGCCGTTGCCACCGGGCACCGAGTCAACGCCCTCTTCAATGCCTGCGCCAACCACCATGAAATACTGGATATCCGGATTGGTGGCCGCTTTGTCGCCCCACCAGAACGCCCCGCCCTCGATCAGGTTGGAGGCCGCCGGGCCTTGCCGGAACAGCGCGTATTGCAAGCCCGCCATCATCTTCCAATGGAGCTTTTTGTACTTGTCGTAGCTGTGCGGGCCGGTCAATTCATACACCAGCGACACTTCGATATGGTCCTGGAGGTTCTGCCCCACGCCGGGCAAATCCTTGATCACTTTGATGCCGTGCTTTTCAAGCTGCGCGGCGGGGCCGATGCCGGACAACATCAACAAACGGGGTGAGTTGATCGCGCCGGACGACAGGACGATTTCCTTCTCGGCGTGCATCACCTGGCGCACACCCTTCTCGATGTATTCCACGCCAATGGCCTTGTTGCCCTGCATCAGGATGCGGATCACACGGCAACCGGTCTTGACCGTCAGGTTCTTGCGCGACTTCGCGGGGGCCAGATAGGCCACGGCCGCACTGCTGCGAAAACCGTTCTTGGCGGTGATCTGATACAACCCGCAGCCTTCAGGTTTACCCGAGTTGAAATCCTCGTTGTAGGGCAAGCCGTACTGTTGGCAAGCGCGCAGCCACACTTTGGTCAGCGGATGAATATTGATCGGATCAGACACCCCCAATGGCCCGCCCACGCCGTGGACGTCGTTACAGAAACGCTCGTTATCCTCGGCTTTCTTGAAGTAAGGCAATACGTCTTTGTAAGACCAGCCGGTTGCGCCCTGCTCGGCCCAACCGTCGTAATCGGCGGGTACGCCACGGATGTAAATCATCGCGTTGACCGAACTCCCGCCTCCCAGCACGCTGGCCTGGACCATGGTCGGGGTTTCGGCGCGGCGTTGATCTTCGGTGGGCTCCCAGGCATAGCGCTTGAGCAGTGGGCCTTGCGCCGTTTTGTAGTAAGCGCCGGGAATATGGATGTAGGGGTTGCGGTCGCGCGGCCCCTCTTCAAACAGAACCACCGACGCAGACGAATCTTCGCTGATTCTCGATGCCACCGTGCAGCCCGTCGAGCCGCCTCCGATTACGATGAAATCCACCATGACGCTTAAGACCTTTTATGAGGTAACGAGGGAGTAGTTAATCCGTGGGAACGGCGCTTTATCGACCAACGAGGCTGACTAAAAGCGCCTTCAGCTCTTTCGCGACCTCATAGCTGTTTTGCTGCTGCTGTTTCTTGCAGAACAACTCGCAACTCCACCAGCCGTCGTAACCGGTGGCCTTCACCGCGTCCGTCCACTCGGCGAGGTTCAAGATCCCGCGCCCGGTCGGGATGTCCCGAAGGATGTCTTCATTGGGAATGCCACCGGCAAACGGCAGCGAGTCGCACACATGCACGCCGTAGATCACATCTTTGTTCATGCGCGCGATGTCTTCGGGTGTAACGCCGGAGGTAAAGCAATGCCAGTAATCGATCACCATTTTGACGTTGCTGCGTTCGGTGCGATCGATCAGCTGCAGTTGGTGTGCCAGGGTGTTCAACGGCGTCCACGACAACGCTTCCAGATAAAGCAGTACGTCGTACTGCTTGGCCAGGTCTGCCAGCAGCGCCAGATTGTGGGCGGTCAACGCAAATTGCTCGGCTTCATCGTGCCCGAGCAAACCGCTGTAATGAGTACTGCTGCCGTGTTGCTGAAAATCAATCACCGCTTGCACGTTGATCGGCCCGGTGAGCACTTGCACACCTTTGGCGCCGGCCAGGTTGGCCAGTTGAAACAGACGTTGCGCTTCCTTCAGCAAATCGTCGCGTTCGGCGCCCTGACGTTCGATGTCCCTCAGGTAGCCGATCCCGGTGACGTGGGTGTTGCTCAGCAGCGCTTTGAGTTCCGATTCGGAATGACCGGCCTGCAAATAGGCTTCCAGTTTGCCGCTGTAGATCTCCAGCGCATCGAAACCGACGGTCGTTGCGATGTCGATGTCGATTGCCAGGGTTGAATGTTTGGCGACTGTGGAGTGCAAGGCCAGGATGTTGTTTTGAGTGTGCATATAAGGCTCCTACCGTTGACATCCAGTGTAGAGCGATAGGATTCCGGCGGTTATTTCGCACTCGCGGCAAATGCGGCGCAACCTGACGCAGTTGCTGCGTCAGGTGTGGATGCTCCCACAGGGGTTACAGGGCAGAATTCGCGAGGCGGTTGGCCAAGGTGGAGACGGCCATTGCAGCCGCGTCCAGTCGTTCCTGCGACAACCTTCCCTGAGCGATGGCCGCGGTGATGGCGCGAACGATCTGCGGCATCTCCGGCATCGCCTTGGCGGACACCAGCAACAGATCCGCCCCCGCGTTCAGCGCCGCCACCGCCACTTCGCCGAGGGACAAGTCGCCGATGGTGGAGCGGTGATCGAGGTCAATGGTCATGACCAGGCCCTTGAACCCCAGTTCCTGGCGCAGCAAACCGATCAGTTCGGGAGACAGCGACGCAGCAACCGGCGGCTCGCACGCAGCAAAAATCGCCGGCCCCATCATCACCGCGTCGGCCCCGGCATTCACCCCGGCTTGAAACGCAGGCCAGTAGGCTCGCAGTTGATCCAGCGACTCGTTGACCACCGCCACTTCCGTGGCCGGTTGATTCAGCAGCACCGGATGCCCGGGGAAATGCTTCAGCGTGCTGGCCAACCCGGCCCGACGCACACCTCGAACATAAGCGCCGACCATCGCAGCCGCGCGCTCGACATCATCGCTAAGCGTGCGCCCCTGCAGCCAGACATTGGTGCCGCCCACCACATCGGCGGTCGGCGACAGCAGCAGATTCACCCCGGCATTGCGCACGGCGGTCGCGACTTGAAAACACGCCTCTTCAAGCTCAACCACAGCCATCGCCCTGGCCCGCTCGGGTTCGGGCAGCGCCGGCGCTATCCCTTGCAAACGGTGCACCGCGGAGATATCCGCATCCGCCGCGAGCAGCAACGGACCGCCCAGCTCCTTGGCCGTGCCGGTGAACCGCTGCCACTTCTCCAGGGTTTCCGCTTCCAGGCGGCTCGCGCTCATCTTGCCGCTGACATACTCCTGCGCGGTCTCGCCGAACAGCAGACTGCGCCCGCCACTGCCGAGAAAACGGCGCACGCTGTCGTTCATGTCCAGATCGAGCAACACCGGAAACAGCACGCTGAATGCCTTGCTTTCAAGGGTGCTCATGATCACCCCCGACGCGAAGTGTGTTGGTCGTGATTCGCCGCTGCCAGTGCGCGCACCCTGGTGGCCGCGTCCAACAGTGTTTGACGGTCCAGTGCGCCTTCGTGAACAGCCGCGACAATCGCCTCGGCGATGGCATCCAGGCCCGACTCGCTGGACACCAGCAACAAGTGCGCGCCCGCCGCCAACGAAGCGACGGCAGTGTCGGTGATCGAATGACCCCGGAGGATGGACACCGCATCCAGATCATCGGAAATGATCAAGCCGCCGAATCCGAGGGTGTCACGCAAAACCCCGATGACTTTGGCCGAGGTCGAGGCGGAGTGATCAGGGTCGATGGCCGGGAAAACCGCAGGCCCAGGCATCACCGCTTGCACACCGGTCGCGATGACGTGCTTGAACACGTCGAGGTTGTCATTGAGCAATTCCAGCGGCCCCGGAACCGTAGCTTCGGCGATGGCCGGATCGTTTTCAGTGACGTAATGACCGGGGAAGTGCTTGGCGGTGGCGATGACCCCGGCACGCTGGACCCCACGGATAAAGGCACAGGAAACCCGGCTGACTTCTACCGGATCAGCCCCCAAGTGACGGTTGTGCAACCACGGGTTGGCGCCCGTGACCACATCGACAATTGGCGCCAGGAACAGATTGACGCCCAGGCCCCGCGCTACGGTGGCCATGTCAAAACTGCGTTGTTCGATGTCTTGCGCACTGAGGTCGTTAAGCTGTGCTCTCGACGCAATGGCCGGCACCAATTGATGCAGGCGCTCGATACCGCCGAGTTCCTGATCCACCGCAATCAGCACGGGCGCCCCGGCCAACGCCGTTGCCTCTGCGGCGATGTCGATGAAGTCGGCCTGGGTTTCAGTGCCCTTACGCGCTTGGCTCATGTCCCGGCCGACGTACTCGTCCCGGGTTTCACCGAGCAAAATGGAAACGCCGCCACGGCTCAAATAACGACGGACGTTGTCGTCCAGCTGCAGATCCCCGAACGCGGGCAGCAGGACGGAATACGCAGCTTGATGCAGTTCGCTTGACATCGCTTTTCCTCAACACAGTTTTTGAGCGGAACGCTCGACTTTTTTATCGTGATCGCGTTTTGAGCCAACGGATTTACTGATCTGGAAAAACCACCCAGGCCCGCCGTTGACTGGATTCGACGCAGGCCTGGGACAACAGCACGCCGCGCACGCCTTCGTGAATATCCGGCAACGGCACGGTCGTCGCTGTGCGCCACCTCGCCCTGGCATCGAGGGCTTCGGCGAAATCGGCATACAGCACGGCCAAAGCTTCCAGATAACCCTCGGTATTGCCTGCGGGCAGGCTGGTGAAGGTCAACGTCTGGGCCGCGTTGTCGCTCTGGCCGCGACGGTAGATGCGGTCGGCACCGTCGATAGGCGTAAACAACAGGGTTTCCGGTGATTCCTGGCACCATTCGAGCGACGCCTTGCTGCCAATGATCTTGAACCGCAACCCGTTGCGATGCCCCGGCGCGGCGAAACTGGCCCACAGCAAACCGTCTGCGCCACCTGCAAATTCCAGTTGCACCACACAGGTGTCGTCCAGCCCCCAACCGGGCACGACCGTGGTCAACTTGGCGTTCAGATTCGTGCAGCGCCGCCCGGAAAGGAACTCGAGCATGTTGAAGGCGTGGGTCCCGACATCGCCCAACGCACCGGTCGGGCCGGCCTTCGCAGGATCGCCGCGCCACGCAAGGCTGTTGCTCAATCCCTCCACGCCCGGCGCCAGCCACTCCAGCAAATACTCGACATACATGAAGCGGATTTCACCCAATTCCCCGGCTTGAATACGACTGCGCGCATCCCTGACCATCGGATAGCCCTGATAGGTGTAGGTCACTGCGAAAAACGTATTGTTGTGATCGGCAATGCGCGCCAACTCGAAGGCTTCTTGCGGGTCATTGACCAGCGGTTTGTCGCAAATCACCGGGATCCCGGCCTCAAGAAACAGCCGGCACGGTTCGAAATGCAGGTGATTGGGCGTGACAATGACCACCGCATCAATGGGGTCCGGACGCCGGGACTCGGCAGCGGCCATGTCTGCGAATGACAGGTAAATCCTGTCTTGTTCAAGATTGAACGCCGCCCCGGCCTCCCGACATTTATCTGCGTCCGAAGAGAAGGCGCCGGCGACAATATCGAAGCGATTGCACAAGCGCATGGCCGCACGGTGATAGCTGGCGAAATAAGCGCCCTGCCCACCGCCGACCATGCCGACCTTGAAACGCCTTTGCCCTGGAATGTCACCGGTTAATCTTGCCATCGCTTGAAGACTCCACTAATGAGTGCTCCATGAAGTATCAGCGGCGCTTCTTTTTATCTCCATTTCGCACTTCATCAATACATGACGCGCACTGAAGCACCCTGGCCGCCAAACAGTATCTTCAAGACGAAGCAACATCAGTTGTTACCCACGAAAAATCAATGTGTTACTGGCTGTGGTCGGGAGTAACCCGAAGGCTCTGGACTGGCCCGCCCGGCCACAATGATCCAGCCTTATCGGCGCCAAACAAGCCGAAAACACGCCGCATTCAGCTGTTTATAAAAGAACCCTTGGAACTGAATAAACCGGCATAAAACATGCTTGGATTAATAACAGTAAATTCAAGCACTTGTGGTTAAGCAAAGGGTTATTTCGATAACTGCGCTATAACTTTTATAACCTGCCACTTAATTAACCAGACCCCATCGAGATAACAATGCCCAGCCGAGGAGATCAGCCCCCCATGTCGTTGACTGCCGCCACCTCGCACCCCGAGCGACAGCAGGTTCGCAGTGACTTGCAGGCCAATGTGCAAAAGAACCTCAGTACGCTGGTGGAGTCCTGCCGGTCAGTGGCCGATATGTGCCGCAAGGTCGACGTCAATCGCCAGCAGTTCAACAAATACCTGGTGGGCCAGCACGTTCCTTCGCAGAAGATCCTGCAGAAGATCGGCCGCTATTTCATGATGGAAGCCGAGGACCTGTTTCGCCCGCCCGCCGAGTTCAAGAAGTTTTATGAAGGGTATGAAAATGAGCTGCCGACAGACTTGCGCGCCTCGGCGCAATTCAATCATTTCTTGCCGCTGGCCAAGCAATCGGCTGATCTGCTTGAAGACTATCTGGGCGTCTATTACCGCTACCACAACTCATCGATCTACAAGGGGCGGATCCTGCGCTCGGTGACGTGCCTGTATCGCGCCGATTCGATGGTGCAGTACGTCACGGTTGAGCGTTTCCCGTTGCTCGATGGCAGCGGCAAGATTGGCTACTCGTTTACCTATCACGGTTTTTGTCTGTTGCTCGGGGACCGTTTGTTTCTGGTGGACTTTGAAGGCAAACAACGCAACGAGATGACGTTTTCGATCCTGACCCCACAGCATCGCCGACCGATCCGCTTCCTGTATGGCCTGGTGACCGGCGTGGCGTCTTCGTCTTTCCGCCAGCCCTTCTCTACCCGAATGGCGCTGGGTTTGGTGGATAAAGGCAAGATCCGCAAGCATCACCTGCGCAACGCCACCGCCGTGCTGCCCAGCGACCCGTCTTTACCCCTGGAAGTGCGCGAATACATGACCGGCGACAACGCGACCATCGTGTGGGGCGGTCAGGACTGAGGCGGTTGCTCACCGCCCTTTTCCTCGTCATTCATGGCTTTGCGAAAGCCCTTGATCGACTCACCGACATCGGTGCCCAGATGCTTCAGCTTCTTGGTGCCGAACACCAGCACAACCACCACCAGAATGACGACCCAGTGCTTCCAGTCCAAAATACCCATCGCCTGATTCCTCTGCAGACCCGTTGATTAATTCACCCGCGAACCGCGCGCCGTGATCACCTCGACCAATGACGGCCCTTTGCTGTTCAGGGCCTTGATAAAGGTCGGATTGAGTTGTGAAGCGTGCTCGACCCGCCACGCCTCAAGACCGAAATTCCTGGCAATGCCAGCAAAGTCCGGCGAGTAGGGTTTGCCGTCCGGCAAATTGAATTCGCCGGCGCGATGCTGCTCGACCACCGGGACCTGCACATCGCTCAATGACACGTAACCACTGTTGTTGAACACCAGGAACACCACGGGAATGCTGTGCATCACGCACACCGCCATCTCCTGCATCGACTGCAGGAAATCCCCGTCGCCCACGGCGCACACCACCTGACGCGCCGGCATCGCGAGCTTCGCGCCGATCGCCGCCGGCACCGCCCAGCCCAGCGTCCCGACAGCGCCGGTGCACAGAAGATTGCCGGGATCGTCGAGGGGGAACATTTCCCGTGCGATGGCCTGGATACGCCCCGCGCCGATGACCAGCAGCGCATCGTTTTCCAGCACCGCGCGCAATTCGGCCAAGGGTTTGTGAACGGTCAAGACCGGAAGATCGCTGACGCTGTCGTCAATCCAGTGCGGTGTGGAATTCTCACCCGGCGCGGCGGTTTTCAATCGGGGATCCGGCCGTTGCGTTTCGCTACTCGCCCGTAACGTGGCGGGCGCCAGGCTGACGTCCAGAGAAGCGTTCTGCACCGCGTGGGCAATCTCCAGGCTGACCGGGCCGACCCGGCCACTCAACATCGTATCGAACGCCTGACGCAGGGCCTGCGGCAACTGTTCAATCGCCGAGACCTGCACATGCGCTTTGGTAATGCCGGGGGCCAGCCCTCCTGTGGGAGCGGGTTTGCTCGCGAAGTCGCCGGCAGATCCAACATCAATATCGCCTGACACTCTGCTTTCTCGAGCAAACCCGCTCCCACACTTGGCTTGGCACAGATCACCTGTGGGGGTGTGCTGGTCAAACAAAACACCGTCACCACTGATGACCAACATCGCCGATGAGTCCGCCAACGCCGCCGCCATCGCGCCCAGGGCTTTCGAAATAGCCGGCGGGACGGGCAGCAACACCGCCATGGGACGGCCGCAGGCGCGGAAATAGCCGTCGGCCAGATGCACCGAGCTTTGCTCCTGCATCACTTGAATGAACGGGATGTCGGTGCCGGCCGTCAGCAAGGCTTCCACCAATGTCCACGCGCCGTCACCCGGCATTCCGGCCACGTAGTCGACACCGTTCGCTTTCAGCGCTTTCGCCACAATCTGGCCGCCAGTGAGTTTCACAGGACACTCCAATCAAAACCTCAGGATCACGATTGGAGTATTCGCCCGCCGCCGCCCCGGCTCAATTTCGCACACCCGGTAAAAGAGACGCAGGTTGACGCAGCTGATCGATCCCCCTCACCCGTTCAGGGAGAACTATGGTTAGGGAGGGTCTGCTGCGCCGATTAGGTCACTTTGATGCGTCAGAGTGCGTCGCTTTTAAAGATGCTGCGAAATTGAGTGCTCTGCCTGCCAGGCCAATACTCGATCCATGAAAACAACAAGCCGAGCCTATCAAGCGCTGGGCGCGCCGCTTCAAGGCTTGACCTCGCAACACGAGGAAAGCGGCGCCGCCCAGCCAAGGAAGAGTCAATCGGATCAGTGGAGGTCAACTGCGCAATGCCTGTTGCACCCGGCATTTTCGCGCCGCCCGCCTCCCCAGCTGCAAAGGACCCATGCTGGCCATAACACTGCCGATCTACAGACATTGCTAGTCGCAAAGCGTTTGCTAACAACCACCCTAGGCAGGAACTCGAAATGAAAAAAGAAACAGAGACGGGTTATGGCTTGACCGGCATTGACCTGGATTCGATCAGCTTGAAACGGCGCACGTTTTTGCTCGGGGCCGCCGCCTCTGCCGTGGGGTTGTACGTGGGTTCTTTCGTGCCCAGTGCGTTCGCCGCGTCGGGCGGGCATTTGGAGATTCTTGGCTGGGAAGGTGAAACCGGTGACGCGGAACTGGCTGAATGGCGCAAGCAGCGTGGCATCACCGTGCGCTCCAGCTACGCCAGCAACCAGGACGACATTACCGCGCGGCTGGCCGGTTCCGATCCGGTGCAGCTTGACCTGACCATGTACGCGTTGGGCTACGAGACCATCTACCAGGAAATGGGCCTGCTCAAGGCGATCGACACTTCGAAGATCCCCAATTACTCGCAGGAAAATACCGTCCCGCTGTTCTACAAGGGCAAGCGCTGGTTCTGGGATGGCAAACAGTGGGGCGTGCCGCTGCTGTGGGGCATGAACACCATTGTCTACAACCCGAAAAACGTGAAAAAGCCGACCGAGTACAAGGACCTGCTGGACCCGAAACTGAAGGGCAAGCTGACCTTCGTCGATGACGGCACTTCCAACTGGTCCCTCATCGCGATCATTGCCGGCTACGGCGACAAGTTCCCCAACCTGACCCGTGCCGAGTTCGACGACGCCTTCGAAAAACTCAAGCCGTATCGCGATCAATGCCGCGTCTTTGCCGCCTCTTCGGGTGACGCGGTGTCCTTGCTGGTATCGGGCGAAGTCGACGCGGTGTTCTCGGCGTCAGCCAACACCCCGAGCGAAACCGTCAAACGCGGCGTGACCACCGCGCTGTCCGTTCCCAAGGAAGGCGCGGCGCTCTGGTGCGATGCCTTGTTTATCCCGAAAACCGCCAAAGACGTGCCCCTGGCGCTGGAGTTCATCAACAAGACGCTCGAGGCGGAAACCCAGGCCAAGATGGCGACCACCATGTTCTCGGGCGTGGTCAACCAGAAAGCCGTGCCGCTGCTGCCCGATGACCTGCGCAACACCTTCGACTACGCAAACCTCGACAGCTTTTTCGAGAAGTCGAAACTCTACGGCCAGCCGCCCCTGAGCTCCGACAAGTATGTGACCTATGCTGAATGGATCGATCAGTGGGCGAACTTCAAAGGCTCGTTCTAGAGCCGCCGGCAACCCGGTGCAGCGGAAGGTTGGTTTGAACGGACGGTGACCGGAGCGCGCGTGTTTACGGGCACGCGCTGCTCCGTTTGATGAGGGCGATGCAATGGCCTGTCGACGCCATTCACAACGCCCGGAAACAGCACACGTTACGCCGTGCATGCGCTCGCCAAAGCGCCCTCGTTATCGATAAAAAAGTAAAGGCACCCTAATCATGAACGTAGTCAACAACAGCGAGCCCATCCTTCTTGATGAACGGGAATCGCAGGCCGGTAAACACGTGAAAATCGACAAGAAAACCCTGAGCGGTTATTTGCTGGCGTCGCCTCCCCTGTTTTTCCTGGTTGTGTTCTTTCTCATCCCGTCGGTGCTGCTGCTGGTCGCCAGTTTCTGGACTGCCAAGACCTTCAGCATGGAACCGGCCGCGACCCTGGCCAACTATGCCAAGGCCCTTGGCGCCAGCGGGTTTTACGACTCGCTGTGGATCGCGCTGCAAAACGGTTTCTGGACCGCCGTGCTGTCCACGGTGATCAGCGCACCAGTGGCCTATTACATCGTGTATCGCACGCGCTCCAACGCCGTGCTGTATCTAGCGTTGATCTCGTGGTTTTCCAGCTACCTGGTGCGGGTTTACGCCTGGCGCTCGATCCTGGGCACCAACGGCGTGATCAACTCCACCTTGCTGCACCTGGGGCTGATCGACCAACCACTGGACTGGCTGGTGTTCAGCAAGTTCTCCGTGGTGTTGACCCTGGTCCACATCATGTTGCCCTTCACCCTGTTGCTGCTGGTGTCGGGCTTGCGCGACATCAAGAAGGATTACCTCGAAGCGGCCGCCGACCTCGGTGCCAGCGGCGCGACCATCCTGTGGCGCGTGATCATGCCGATGGCGCACAAGAGCATCGTCAGTTCGTTCATGTTCACCTTCGTCCTCGCCGCCAGTGACTACGTCACACCGCAGTTACTCGGCGGTCGAGATGCCATGACCACAGGCCTGGTGATCGCCAACCAGTTCCGCTCGGTGGGTAACTGGCCACTGGGTGCGGCGATGGCCTACCTGCTGTTGATTGTCTTCATGCTGGTCTATGCGCTGCTGCTGGGTGTGTTGCGGGCGGCCAACCTGGCGCCCGGCAAGCGTTACCACGACTGAATGCCGCCCATAACAACAAGGTGACCGCCATGATCAGACTCTTCACTTACGTTTACATGCTGTTTCTCTACGCGCCGATCGCGATTATCACGCTGTTCAGCTTTCACTCGTCGGCCTCGTTGTCGTTCCCGTTCGAGGGCTTCTCTACCCAATGGTATGAGGCGCTGTTCAGCAGTTCGGACTTCATGACGGCCCTGACCAACAGTGCGATTGTTGCCGCCGGCTCAACCATTCTCACCACGCTGCTGGGCACGTTTTCGGCGCTGGCGCTGATGCGCATGAAAGGCCGGGTCAAAAAGGTCTTTGCCTTCATGAACTTCGCCCCCATCGCCCTGCCCGGTCTGTTCCTGGGGATCGCGCTGGTGATTTTCTTCTCGTTGATCGGCCTGCCGCGCTCGCTGCTGACGGTGGTGATCGGGCATACGTTGTTCACCTTTCCGTTTTTCGTCGAGTCCGTGCGTTCTCGCCTGGAATACTTCGATCTGTCGTTCGAAGAAGCGGCCCGGGACCTGGGCGCCACGCCGCTCAAGGCGTTCTGGCTAGTCACGCTGCCGATCATCGGCCCGACGATTGCCGGCGCCGCGATCCTCGCGGTGGCGCTGTCGATGGACGAATTCCTGATCACCGTGTTCGTCACCGGCAGCGACACCACGCTGCCCCTCATGATTCTTTCGATGATGCGCCGCGCCGTCAGCCCAACCATCAATGCCGCCTCGGTATTCATGCTGGTCGTGACCATCGCCATCATCGTAATCGCCGGCCTGGTCATGACCTTGCGCCGTCGTCGTCTCGAACTTGAACGTGCTGAAACTGCAGAGTAATCGCCATGAGCAACAGTATTGAACTGACCGGAATCTCCAAGAGCTACGGTGGCCTGACCGCCTTGGGCAAAGTCGACCTGACCGTCAAACGCAACGAAATCCTGACCTTGCTCGGCCCCAGCGGCTGCGGCAAGACCACCCTGATGCGCATCATCGCCGGCTTCGAAGAGCCCACCACCGGCAAGGTCGTGATCGACGGCAAGGACTCCACGTCCCTGCCGCCCGAGCAGCGCCCGGTGAACATGGTGTTCCAGAAATACGCGCTGTTCCCGCACCTCGATGTGTTCGATAACGTCGCGTTCGGCCTGCGTCTGAAGAAGAAACCGAAGGATGAGATCAAGCGTGAAGTGACCAAGGCCCTGGAATTGGTGCAACTGGATGGCTTCAAGAATCGCTGGATCTCCGAGCTCAGCGGCGGCCAGGCGCAACGGGTCGCCCTGGCGCGGGCGCTGGTGAATCGCCCCGCCGTGTTGCTGCTCGATGAACCGCTGGCGGCGCTGGATTTGAAGATTCGCCACCACATGCTCAACGAGATCAAACGCATCCACGAAGAGACTTCGACCACCTTCGTTTATGTGACCCATGACCAGGATGAAGCGATGATCCTGTCGGACCGCGTGGTGTTGTTGAACAAGGGCGGCATCGAGCAGATCGGTGGTCCGCAGGAGATGTACTGGTCGCCGCGCACACTGTTCGCCGCGAAGTTTTTCGGCGACACCAACATCGTCAACGGCACGTACGGGCTGGGCGATACCAGCAATGGATTTGTCGATCTGCCGTTCGGTCGTTATGCGCACACAGCCAAGAACAGCCTCGGCGCCGGGCCGGTGAATGTTTCAATCCGTCCTGAAACCATCGGCCTGGAGCCTGCCCTTGGCGCGACGCTGGCTGACGGGGCATTTGCCGGGAAGGTGAAGGACACGTCGTTTATCGGCAACCGGGTGATTTACCGGGTGGCGGTGGCCGGCGGCACCATCGATCTGAAATGCCAGCAACTGCCGACTCCGGGCAGCCTCACGCTGCCGCCCGGAGCAGACGTGGCGCTGACCTGCAAGCCGGATAGTTTTGTGGTGATACCGGCGTAAACACAAACCCCTGCCGATTTCAGCACGGGATCTATCAGTCACTTCAGCGCTGGATCATTCGCTCTTGCACAAGAGCATGATCCGGCGTTTTTTTGACCAGGACGGTACACAACAATGGTCGACTATATCGTCGTCGGAGGCGGGTCAGCCGGGTGTGTGATTGCAGCACGCCTGAGCGAAAATCCGCAGGCTTCGGTGATCCTCCTCGAAGAAGGTCCGAGAGACAGCCACCCGTTTATTCATCTGCCGGTCGGTTTCTACAAGACCAGCCAAGGCAACCTGGTCGAGCATTATCCATGGGAGCCGCCAGCGGACTATATCGGCACCGCCAATCCCACCATGGTGCAGGCGCGTGCGCTGGGCGGCGGCAGTTCGGTCAACGCCATGGTGTACCTGCGCGGGCAACCCGCCGATTACGACAGTTGGGCCGCCGCCGGTGCCCAGGGCTGGGCCTACCAGGACGTCCTGCCCTTCTTCCGCAAATGCGAGATCAACGACCGCTTCAGCAACGACGCCCACGGCACCGATGGCCCGCTTGGCGTCAGCGATCAGCGTTACACCCATCCCTTGACCAAGCGCTGGCTGCAAGCCTGCCAACAGGCTGGATTGGCCTATAACGCCGACTTCAATTCCGGGGTGCAGGACGGCTGTGGGTTGTATCAAATCAACGCGAAAAACGGCCTGCGATCGAGCACCTCCATCGCGTACCTGAAGCCTGCGCGCAAGCGACCGAACCTGACGGTGAAAACCAACTGCCGGGTACTGCGAATCCTCATCGAAAAGGGGCGCGCGACGGGGGTTGAATATGTGGAGAAAAACCAGCGTCATGTGCTCAGGGCCGAATGCGAAGTCATCATCAGCGCCGGGGCGATCAACTCACCGAAACTGTTGATGCTGTCAGGTATTGGTCCGGCCGATCACCTGCACGAGAAAGGCGTCCAGGTGATGCATGACCTGCCTGGGGTCGGGCAGAACTTGCAGGACCACATTGAGGTGTCCTTGATCAATGAACTGCGCCGCCCCTTGAGCTACGACAAGTACAAAAAGCCACACTGGAAACTCGCTGCCGGCTTGCAGTACGCGTTGTTTCGGGAAGGCCCAGTGACCTCCAACGTGGTCGAAGGTGGCGCGTTC
Organism: Pseudomonas sp. dw_612; assembly: GCF_018449725.1. Taxonomy (GTDB): domain Bacteria; phylum Pseudomonadota; class Gammaproteobacteria; order Pseudomonadales; family Pseudomonadaceae; genus Aquipseudomonas. The sequence continues at coordinate 165,359 of NZ_JAAVVC010000001.1, forward strand.
TGGCGCACGTCGCTGGCGGAGAACCGTGCGGATGCGCAGTATTGCTTCATGGCCGGCGCCGGCGTCGAGGCGGGCGTCGGCTCCGTCCCCGGCGGCAATGGCTGCACCTTGAACGTATGCCAGACCCGCCCGCGCTCGACCGGCGCGGTGCAACTGCGCAGCGCCAACCCCATGGACCAGCCGTCGATTCAACCCAACTACCTGAGCGATCCCTTCGATCTGGAATGCATGGTGCAAGCGACCGAATTCGGCCGCCACATCATGTCCCAGAGCGCCATGGCCGGGCACATCCTGCGCGAGCACGTCCCTGCCGACCCCTTGCGTACCCACGACGATTACCGCACGTTCGTACGCCAACAAGCCCACGCCGCCCTGCACCCGGTCGGCACCTGCAAAATGGGTGTGGACGACATGGCGGTGGTGGACAACACGTTGCGGTTACACGGAATCGAAGGCCTGCGCGTCGCCGACAACTCCATCGCCCCGAGTTTGTGCTCCAGCAACACCAACGCCCTGGCGATCATGATCGGCGAGAAAGCGGCAGATCATATTCGGCGTGGCCATTAACCCGCTTTCACAGGCGATCTGTGCCAGACGCAGGTTTTGTGAGCGACGCCATTCCAGTGTGGGAGCGAGCTTGCTCGCGATAGCGGTGTGTCAGGCAGCGATGATGTTGACTGACACGCCCTCTTCGCGAGCAAGCCCGCTCCCACAGGGGGATCTGTGCCAGGCGCAGGCTTTGTGAGCGACGCCATTCCAGTGTGGGAGCGAGCCTGCTCGCGAAAGCGGTGTGTCAGGCAGCGATGATGTTGACTGATACTCCCTCTTCGCGAGCAAGCCCGCTCCCACAGGGGGATCTGTGCCAGGCGCAGGCTTTGTGAGCGACGCCATTCCAGTGTGGGAGCGGGCTTGCTCGCGAAAGCGGTGTGTCAGGCAGCGATGATGTTGACTGACACGCCCTATTCGCGAGCAAGCCCGCTCCCACAGGGGATCTGTGCCGAGCCCAGGTTTTGTGAGCGACGCCCATCCAGTGTGGGAGCGGGCTTGCTCGCGAAAGCGGTGTGTCAGACGACGATGATGTTGACTGACACGCCCTATTCGCGAGCAAGCCCGCTCCCACAAGGGGATCTGTGTCAGGCGCAGGTTTTGTGAGCGACGCCATTCCAGTGTGGGAGCGGGCTTGCTCGCGAAAGCGGTGTGTCTGGTGACGGTGATGTTGACTGTGCCAGAGCCATCGCGAGCAAGCTCGCTCCCACAGGGGGATCTGTACCAGGCGCAGGCTTTGTGAGCGACACCAATCCAGTGTGGGAGCGGGCTTGCTCGCGAAGGCGGTGTGTCAGGCGACAATGATGTTGACTGACACGCCCTCTTCGCGAGCAAGCCCGCTCCCACAGAGGGTCAGACCTTGAAGTTGTTCATCAGCAGCTGTTGCTGGTTCGCCAAGTCGTTGAGGGATTGGCTGATCCGGGCCGATTGATCAGCCTGTTCCACCAATGCGCCCGTCACATCCCGGATCGCCGAGACGTTGCGGTTCACTTCTTCGGTCACCGCGCTCTGTTCTTCCGCCGCGCTGGCGATTTGCAGGTTCATGTCGGTCATGATTTCGATGTTCTGGCTGACATGGACCAAGGCACCGACCGCCTCCAGTGCCTGGGCAGCGCTGGCGTCGGCCTGGCGGTGCTGACTCTGCATGGCATTCACCACCTCGCGCGTACCGCTTTGCAGGCTTTCGATCACGCCCTGGATCTCACTCACGGAATCCTGGGTGCGCTGGGCCAAATGGCGAACTTCATCCGCCACCACCGCAAAGCCGCGCCCTGTTTCCCCGGCCCTCGCCGCTTCGATGGCGGCGTTCAGCGCCAACAGATTGGTCTGCTGGGCGATGGTGCGAATCACATCGAGCACGCTGCCGATTTTTTCACTGCTGTCGGCGAGCTGGCGGACTCCGCTCATGGCGCCGCTCATGTGATCGGCCAGCAACTGAATGGAATGCGCAGCCGTCTCGATCGTACCTTTGCAGGACCGCGCAGCGACGTCGCCATTGCGCGCAGCGGTCGCGGCCATGGACGCGTTGCGCGCGACGTCTTGAGAAGTCGCACTCATCTCATGGGCAGCGGTGGCGACTTGCTCGACCTCGCGCAGTTGTTGCTGCATGCCGCTGCTGGTTTGAGTCGCAATCGACGACGCCTGGTCTGCGGTGGATCGGGTCTCCAAAACACTCTGACTGACCTCGGCAATGATCGGCTGCAGCTTATCGAGGAAGCGATTGAACCAGCCCACCAGCGCGCCCATTTCATCGCGGCGCTCGGCGTTCAACCGGCGAGTCAGGTCACCCTCGCCATTCGCGATGTCTTCCAGCATGACGGACACCCGACGAATAGGCCGAGTGACGCTGACCGCCAACAACCCCATCAACAACGTACCGGCCACGGTGACCCCGATCCCGGTGGCCACTTGCACCATGATCGACCGGCGATTGGATTGCTCCATCACCTGCTGCATCTCTGCGACCGAGGCCATCAGCGTGGCGCGCGGCACTTCAATGACGGTCATCCACTGGCTGGCATTCGGGATCGGCGAAAACGGCACGACGAGCATCACGTTGGCGCTGTCAGGCTCATCGAGGGTCAGGGTTTTACCCGACTTCGCACCTTCGAACATGTCAGCGGCCTGTCGCGGATAGAGGTCCTTGATGGATGTGCCCAACGCCGCAGGATCGCCGCTTTTACCCATGACGGCACCGGCGGCGCTGACAAACGTCAGTTGCCCCTGACCGTCGAACAGCGAGGTACTGGCTTTCTGCGCAATGTTTTGCAGGCTGCTCAACGGCAGGTCGATGCTGACCACACCAAGGAATTTCCCACCATCCATCAATGGGATCGCGATGCTCGACGTCAGGGTCGGCACAGCGTTGAGCTGGAAGGTATAAGGCTCGATCAGGCACGCCTTGCGGGTTTTCTTCGGGCAATTCCACCAGGCTTTGCCGGGATCGCCGTCGTCGAGCATTTCCTTTTCATCGAGGACGAAGTTCTGCATCGACGACACATACACCGCAAACCGACCCTTGGTATTGCCAGTGAAATCCGCGCCATTGATCGCGCTGCCGTCCGCGCCGTCCAGCGCATTCGGTTCAAACGAAATGCCGACGCCGAGGATCTCCGGCGTGGTCGCCACTTGCGCGCGAATCAAGCGATACAGATCGCCACGCAGCTGCGCCGGGGCCAAACCATTTTGCTTGGCCTGGCGGCGCATCATCACGACCTGGGTGGCCAGGGAACGGGTGAACATCAGGCTGCTGAGGAAGCGCTGCTCAATCCCGTTGGCCTGCAAGGCCCCCATCGCCTCCAGGTATTGCACGGAGGCCTGGGACAGCGCCTGGGTACTGGACGCGCTGACCACCGCCGAGGTGTCGCGCATCTGCTGAATCGAAAACCCCACCAGGCAAAGCACCATGACAAACAGGCAACTCCCGGCAGCCAGCGTAATTCTTGTTTTGATCGACAAGGTTCCCATCGCATCGCCTCACTAAAATCCAGCCTGGAACAACGAGTTCTTTCGCGCGCTTCAAAAAAAAGCTCCCCATACGGAGAGCCTGAAAACACTTGGAAAGACGGTGAGAGTGACCAGCAGCAGCGAGAAACGACCCTTTTTCCCGCTACCCGCTTGCCAAGTGCTGCAACTGAGCAACAACCCTCAAGCGGGTTTCTTGTAGCGACGAATGCGGATATCCGCCTGCTCCTTGTGCCCGGCAAAACCTTCCATGCCGCACAAGCGCGAGCAGTATTCGCCGACCAGCACCGACGCTTCGTCCGTCAGCACTCGCTGATAGGTGCAGGTCTTGATGAACTTGCCGACCCACAATCCACCGGTGTAACGCGCGGTGCCGGTGGTGGGCAGGGTGTGGTTGGTGCCAATCACCTTGTCGCCGTAGGAAACGTTGGTCCGCTGACCGAGGAACAGCGCACCGTAGTTGGTCATGTGTTCGAGGAAATACAGCGGCTCGCGGGTCATCACCTGAACGTGCTCGGAGGCAATCCGGTCGGCTTCCTGCACCAGCTCATCGACGGTGTCGCACAGGATGATTTCGCCATAATCGCGCCAGGCGACCGAAGCGATCGGCGCGGTGGACAGGATGGCCAGCTGACGCTCGATTTCCGCCGGCAGGGTTTCTGCGAGTGCCGGGCTGTTGGTCAGGAACACCGCAGGCGAGTTGACGCCATGCTCGGCCTGGCCCAGCAAGTCGGCGGCGATGATTTCCACGTCGGAGCTGTCATCGGCAATCACCAGGGTTTCGGTCGGACCGGCGATCAAATCGATGCCGATTTTGCCGAACAGTTGGCGCTTGGCTTCCGCGACATAGGCGTTGCCTGGGCCGACGATCATGTCCACAGCTTTGAAGGTGTCGGTGCCCAGGGCAAACGCGGCAATCGCCTGCACCCCGCCGACGCAATAAATCTCATCGGCACCGGCCAGGTACATCGCGGTGACGATGGCCGGATGGGGTTTGCCGTCAAACGGTGGCGCTGCAGCGACCACGCGTTTCACGCCAGCAACTTTGGCGGTCAGCACGCTCATGTGCGCCGAGGCCAGCAACGGGTATTTGCCGCCGGGGATGTAGCAGGCCACCGAGTTCACCGGAATGTTACGGTGCCCGAGGATCACGCCCGGCAGGGTTTCAACTTCGACGTCGTGCATCGAAGCTTTTTGCACTTCGGCAAACCGGCGCACTTGCGCCTGGGCAAATTTGATATCGCCGAGTTCCTGCTCCGACAGACTGGCGACACACGCCGCGATTTCAGCGTCGGTCAGGCGGAAGGACACGGGATCCCACTTATCAAATTGCTTCGAGTATTCGCGTACGGCGGCGTCGCCGTTTTTGCCGATGTTGGCGATGATTTGCTCAACGGTGTCGCGGACTTGGGAGGCGATTTCGGCTTGAGCTTCGACAGGCTTACTTTTTTTCAGATAACGAATCATCAATTTGCTCCAGGTGGTTCTTGAGCGCACGCCAGATGCACTCAGCATTGGCGACCATCTTTTCGTACCCCTCTGCCCCGGGCAATTTCGCAGCCTCCTTATTGATGACGCGATCTGACGCAGCACAGACGCAGTGTTGAAGCACTGCCACGATAACTGCCGTTATTCGTATAACCTTTTCTTATTAAAACCCGCAAAGCGCTGCGTCCGCTGACTTGTCGGATTGCCTGCGAGCCTTACTCCACAAGGCCTAAACCCCATATAACAAGGGCTTTAAGCCTCCTCCATGAAAAAACCAAAACAGGCATTGACTTAGCCATTCGGAGTGATAGCTTAAATAAGCGGTTATACGTATAACCTAATAATCACAACTTGAAGAGGTGACCAACCGTGAGTCGAGTCTTGTATCTATTCGGTGGCTGGCCCGGCCATTACCCCTACGAAATTGCTGCATGGGCCCGGACCGTTTTCCAGGAACTGGATTTCGAGGTCGAAGAGTCCACCGACATCTTCACACTGGACAGGGACTTGACCGGTTATGACCTGATCGTGATCGGCTGGAACAACGCTGTCACCACAGAAACCCTGACCGCTTCCCAGGAAAACCGCTTGCTCGAAGCCGTCGAAAGCGGCACCGGGCTGGTGGGTTGGCACGGTGCGGGCGCGGCGTTTCGCGCCAGCCTCAAGTATCACTGGGTGCTGGGCGGCTCGTTTCTCGAGCACCCGATGGGCGAAGGTTTTCCCCATCCGTACCAGGTCAACATCATCGACCGCAGCCACGAAGTCACCCAAGGCGTCGAGGATTTCGAGGTGCGCTCCGAGCAGTACTACATGCAGGTCGACCCGAACATCCACGTATTGGCCGAAACCACGTTCGACGGTAATCCGTTCCCGTGGATCAAGGGCCATCGCAGCCCGGTCGCCTGGGTTCGCCAGTGGGGTCAGGGCCGGGTGTTCTATCACTCGATCGGCCACGACACGAGCAACCTCGCCGACCCGAATATCCGCCGCCTGACCAAGCAGGGCCTGAACTGGGCAACCCGCGGCCGCGCACAAGGCACCGGCAACACCACCCCGCTTTCATCAACCCAAGGAGTCCTGTCATGACTAAATTGACCGGCAGCCAGATCGTGGCTCAAACCCTGAAAAACTATGGCGTCGAATACGTCGCCGGCATCCCCGGCCATGGTATCTGGACCCTCACCGACGCCTTCCTTGAAGAAGACTCGAAGCTCAAGTTCATCCAGGTCTTCCACGAACAGAGTGCGGTGCACCTCGCGGACGGTTACTACCGGGTTTCCGGCAAGCCGATGGCGGCGGTCACTTCCATCGGTGCCGGCGCGGCCAACACCGTAATCGGCATGGCCACCGCGTTCACCGACTCCACCAGCCTGATGCTGATCACCGGCGGGCCGCCCACTCACATGCGCGGCCACGGTTTGTTGCAGGAGCTGGAACGCTACACCGACAACGACTTCCCGAAAATCGCCGAAGCCGTAACCAAGCGTCACTGGGTCGCGACCCGCGTTGAAGAGCTGCCGTTCATGATGCATCGGGCCTGGAGTGCGATGGTCACGGGCCGCCCAGGTCCGGTTCATCTGGAAATCCCGATGGACGTTCAGGCCGAAGCCGCCGAAGTGACCCTGCACGCTTTGGAAGAACGCACTCCGATCGGCAAGTGCTTCCCGGATCCGGCGGCCACCGCCCGTGCGGTTGAAGAGCTGAAGACGTGCAAGCGTCCGGTGCTGGTGATCGGCGGCGGTGTCATCACCGGCGAAGCCAGCGCTGAAGTGCTTGCCCTGGCCGAAGCCTGGAAGATTCCGGTGGTGACCACCTGGAATGGCAAAAGCGGCTTCCCGGAAGATCACCCGCTGTTCGCCGGCAGCGTCGGTCAGACCGGCACAATGTGCGGTAATACCGTGGCGTCCACCGCCGATGTGATCATCGCCGTGGGCTGTCGCTTCACCGACTGGTCGTCGTCGAGTTATGCCAAGGGCGTGACCTTTGCGATTCCGCCGTCGAAGCTGATTCACATCGACATCGATCCGCACGAAATCGGCAAGAACTACCCGGTGACCGTGGGCATTTGCGCCGATGCGAAATACGCCCTCGCCCACATCGTCGAAGGCTTGAAAGGCCAGACCGTGGACCGCGAGGAATACCTCAGCGACCTGCGCGGCTATCAGGACGAGTGGGAAACCAAACTGGCGGGTCGTCGTGATTCCGACCGCTTCCCGTTTACCTCGCAACGTCCGCTGGGCGCACTGCGCAAGATCTTCCCGCGGGACACCATTGTGGTGGTCGGCTCCGGCAACACCCAGGGCGCAGTCAAGCAGACGTTCCCGGTGTACACGCCGCGCACACACCTGACCTCGGGCGGCTTCTCGTCCATGGGCTGGGCCGTGCCTGCCGCCATCGGCGCCAAACTGGCAGCACCGAACCAACCGGTGGTGTGCATCCTCGGCGACGGCGACTTCCTGATGACCTCCCAGGAAATCGCGATCTGCGTGACCAACAACATTCCCGTGGTGTTCATGATCCAGAACAACGCCGGGTACATGTCGATTCGCGGTGGCCAGCGCAAGCAGACCAGTCGCCACATCGGCACCGAGTTCAATCACCCGGACGGCACACCGTACAGCCCGGATTTCAAAGCGGTCGGCGAAGCCTTCGGCCTGAAATCCTACCGCGTGGAGCGCCCTGAAGACCTCGAGCCGATCCTGCAGGAAGCCCTGGACCTGAACGTGCCGGTGCTGATCGAGATCCCGACTGACCGTGACGCCGCAGGTCCTTGGGTGCCGGGCTGGTGGGACTTCCCGATTCCGGAGTACATCACTGACGAACGCCAGGACGAATACCGGGAACTGCGCAACTCCGAACAGCACCTATAAGCACTGGAGCAGCTCAAATGAGTGATGCCTTGATTTCGCATCATGCAGAGCTGAATCCACAACCGGGGGCGCCGCGCGAACCGCGCGCCCTCGACGTGGTGACACCTGATGCAGATGGCAATATCAATTGTGATGTCGTGATTATCGGTTCGGGCATGGGCGGTTCGACGTTTGCCCATGCGCTGCGCGAAAGCGGACTGGACATTGTGATCGTCGAAAGGGGGGATTTCCTGCCCCGTGAAATACAGAACTGGAGCACCGAATCGGTGTTCGCCGAAGGCCGCTATCGCAATGCCGAGCAGTGGCTGGATGAGTCCAATCAAGCGTTTTCCCCAGGCGTTTTTTACTACGTCGGCGGCAACACCAAATTCTACGGCGCCATGCTGCCACGGTTTCGCGAAGAGGATTTTGGCGAGATTCAGCATGCCGAAGGCGTGTCACCCGCATGGCCCATCAGTTACGCAGAACTGGAACCCTGGTACGCCAAAGCTGAAAAGCTTTACCGGGTGCATGGCCAGGCCGGCAGCGATCCAAGCGAACCGTGGCGCTCCGGGCCTTTTCCACAACCTGCGCTCAAACATGATCCGGCCCTGGCCCCGCTGGAGCACAGCATGCGCCGCTCAGGGCTCAAGCCGTTCGTGATGCCGGCCGCGGTGGATTATGGCGACGGCGGTGGTTGCGTCTTGTGTTCAACCTGCGACGGCTATCCCTGCCTCGTGGACTCCAAGGCTGACGCTGAAGTGTCGGCGCTACGACCGGCCCTGCGCAGCGACAACATCCGGCTGATGACCCGCACCACGATCAAACAACTGATCACTGGCAGGGACGGTCGCACCGTCACCGAGGCCCGTGGCCTGATCGATGGCCGTGAGGTGACGCTGCGTGCCAAACGCTTCGTGCTGGCGTGCGGCGCGGTGAACAGCGCCGCGCTGTTGTTCAAGTCAGCGAACGAGCAACACCCGGAAGGCCTGGGCAACAGTTCCGGGCAACTGGGGCGCAACTACATGGTGCACAACAGCACCTTCATGCTGGCCGTGGACCCGCGTCGCAAGAACAAAGTGATCTTCCAGAAAACCCTGGCGATCAACGACTGGTACAGCGCCAGCCCACACAATGCGTTCCCCCTGGGCAACGTGCAGATGCTGGGGAAAATCCGCGAGCCGATGATCACCTCGATGCGCCCATGGCTGCCCAAATTCGCCTCGCGCTACATCACCGACCACAGCGTCGATCTGTACCTGACTTCTGAGGATTTGCCGACGCGGGAAAACCGGGTCACGTATGACCAGCAGCGTGGCGCGATCAAGGTCCACTGGACGCCGACCAACCTCAAGGCTCATGAAGGCTTGGTGAGCAAGACCAGTAAAGTCATGCGCGAGGCGGGTTATCCGGTGATTCTGAAGGCGCGCATGGGGATCGCCACCAACTCCCATCAGTGCGGCACAGCGGTGATGGGCACTGATCCCGCCACGAGTGTGCTGGATGTGAATTGCAAGCTGCATGACCTGGACAACGTCTGGGTGGTCGACAGTTCGTTCTTCCCGTCGTCGGCGGCGGTAAATCCGGCGCTGACCATTGCGGCGAATGCCTTGCGGGTGGCGGCGAATTTCATGAGGGCCTGATACCCCGCCCCGTAGCAGCTGTCGAGCCCCGGCGAGGCTGCGTTCGGCGGCGAAGCCGTCGTAAACCCGACATACGCGGTTTGCACGGTAAACCGCGTAGTCTGATCTCACGACTGCTTCGCCGCCGAACGTAGCCTCGCCGGGGCTCGACAGCTGCTACGGGGTTGGTGTTTCGCTTGAGATTTTTAAACCTTGAGCGTCGAGGTGCGCACAATCAATTTCGTGGCGAAGATCTTCTGCTCGGGTTCGAGCCGGGTGCCGGCCGGTGCATTCAGCTGTTCGGTGAGCATCCTCGCGGCGTAGACGCCCTTCTCCACCATCGGCTGGCCAATCGTGGTCAAGCCGAGTTGCACCGCCTCGGGGATATCGTCAAAGCCAATCACGGAAAGGGTTTGCGGGACGTTGCGATTGAGCGCGTGGGCGGTTTTCATGCAGGCGATCGCCATCACATCCGAGCAGGCCACCACCGCCGTGACGTCGTTGGAGGTCAGCAGCGTGAAGGCCGCCGCCTGCCCCGACGTCGAATCCAGCCCGCCGGCTTCGATAATGCTCAAGTCCTCGAAAGCCAGGCCAGCCGCACTCGCCGCTTCCACGTAACCGGTCAGTCGTTCCCGGACAATGCGTTCACTGGCGCTCTTGAAACGCGCCTGATCAATCGGCCCGCGATAGCCGTCGGGGTTGAGTCGGTCAATGATGACGCCGATCTTGCGGTGCCCCAGGTCGAGCAAATGCTGCATCTGCGTGCGGGCGGCGCCGCGATCATCAATGCCAACGAAAAACGAGTCGTCCACCAACGGCGAATCGATCACCACGAACGGAATGTTCTGTTTCACCACGGCCAACACGGCCGGGTGATCGTCCGGCAGGGTTGAAATAATCAAGCCATCCACCAGCCCGCGCAGGGCCAGGCTGCCGTGATTCGCCGCGGGCGAACGTCCGACCAGGCGATTGTTATTCAGCGGGAATAACGTCAGCGCGACGTTCTCCAGTTCGCCCACTTCACTGATGCCGCGCAACAAGGCAATCGTGCAGGGATCGGCAAATGCCAGGGACAGTTTGTCCATCATCATCAGCCCGATCGCGCCGATCTTGCCCGAGCGCAGGCTGCGCCCCAGCACGTTGGGCCCCGGGTAACCCAATGAAGCAGCCACTTCAAGGATATGTTCACGCTGGGCTTGCGACAGTTTGGAGGGGCGATTGTAAGCGTAGGACACCGCAGGCTGAGACACCCCCGCCGCCAGTGCTACATCTTTCATTGAAACGGATGCCATCGCTTGCTTCCCGATCTTTTTGAAACCTCGTTCGAGGTCCGTGAAAAAACATGCACTCAGTGTACCCGTTGACGGGAAACCTTCGGAACCAGTCGCGTGGCACTGAGCATGACCGCGATCATCAACGAGGCCACGGCGAGCAGCGCCGCCGACAGGTTCGTCGCGTGGGCAAACAACCCGATGACCGCCGGGCCCATCAAGATGCCGAGATAACCGAGGCTGGTCGCGGCGGCAATCGCCAACTCACCGGGCATGGTCCGTTGGGCGCCGGCCAGGGATAAGTAGACCGGGGCAATGTTGGCCAGGCCGGCGCCAATCACTGCGAATCCCACCAGGTTCCACAGCCAGTCGGTCGCGAGCACCACCATCAGAAACCCCAGCATCACAATCAGGCCACCGCCGATGAGCACCGTGCGCGAGCCGAGCTTCAACAGAATCCGGTCACCGCTCAAACGTCCCAGGGCCATCATCACGGCGAACGCGGCATAACCGAGGCCGGCAATCGAATGCTGGACCCCGCGCACCTCGGCGAGAAACACTGCGCTCCAATCGAGAATCGCGCCTTCGGCGAGAAAAGCGAACAGACACAGCACCCCCAGCAGCAAGACCTTCCGGGTGGGCCGGACAAAAATCGGGCTGCCCTCATCGCCGCTGCGCCCCAGCATGTGCCGCCCGGCGGTCAGAACGAAAGCGACCAGTGCCGCCAGCACCGCACTGCTGGCCAGCAACGGTGTTGCGCCGAGCCATAACAATCCGGTCATGCCCGCCGCACTGACGATCGTTCCGAGGCTGAACAAGCCATGAAAACCCGACATCAATGAGCGACCGGTCGCACGTTCTACCATGACGCCCTGGACATTCATCGTCACATCGACCGAGCCGCAGCCTGCGCCGAACACCGTCAGGGCGAACATCAAACCGGCGAAGGAATGCGTGGTCGCCAGCATCGGCAATGTCAGCAGCACCAGCGCGATGCCGACGTGCATGGTGAAGCGGCAACCTTTCCTGGCGTTGAGGATGCCGGCGAGCGGCATCATCACCAGCGAACCCAGGCCGAGGCAAAGCAACAGCAGGCCCAGCGCTCCGTCGTCGACTCCGGCCCGACTGCGCGCATACGGCACCAACGGTGCCCAGGCGCCCATGCACAGGCCTGACAGCAGAAATGTCAGCCGATAAGCCGCCATGTGAGGGGTAGCGCATGGCAGTACCAATTCTTGAGACGACACGGAAACCTCGGTGCTCGAATTACGGAAGTTATACGTATAACTGAAAAATATTGATCAGGCTATACGGGCGTGGCAATGCCTTAAAGGTTGGTCAAGTTAATCGGCGTAATTCTGCCTACCCTTCTCGACGTAAATCTGAAAAGGGTTGACAGCCAATCTCCTGAAAATGTTACTTTCATGGAGTTATACGTATAACCCAATTGCATAAACACCCCACAAAAACAAAAGGGACCATGCAGCGTGATCGACGACCTTCCGGCAACAACTATCCCCCTGCGCATTCGCAAAGCGCGCATCGCGACGTTTCTCGGCTTCATGATGATCGGCGCCCTGATGTACATCTGGTCCACGGGCGTCAGCGTGTTCAGGGTGCAACTGGGTTTGACCGGCGAACTGGGCGACGGGAGTTTCGGCTTGATCGCACTCGGGGTCGGCGTGGGTTCGGCAACCGGCGCGCTGTTAGTCGGCCGGTTGCTGGACACCTTCGGGGCGAAACCGGTGATCACGGTGTGCGCCCTCGCGTATCCCCTGTCCATTATCCCGCTGGGATTCGTCAGTGGATTCTGGTTCGCCTTGTGCTTCGGCGTGGTCCTTGGGTTGCTGCGTGGCGCGATGGACACCGCGCTGAATGCCCACGGCGTGCAAGTCGAACGCTTCTACCAGCGCTCGATCATGTCGGGGTTTCACGCGTGCTATTCACTCGGCGGTTTTCTGCTGGGAATGGTGTGCAGTTGGCTGACCAGTTTCTACACCGACAGCGTGCTAGTGCCCTACACCGTGCTGGGCGTGGCGTTGTTTATCGTGGGCTGTTTTTTCAGTCGATGGCTGCTCGGCAAGCATGATGTGCCGGACGCGTCATCCGGCGATTGGCACACAGGCGCGCGCTCGACCGATGAGGCCGGCAAAGGACCGTCGACCAAAACGCTGCTGGTCATGATTGCCCTCGGCACTTTGTTGCTGGGCAGCATGATGGGCGAAAACGCGATTGCCGACTGGGGTCAGGAATACATTCGGCGTGAGTTCTCGACGACGACTTCGACGGCCGGCATGGCAGTCTCCGTATTCGTCGGCGCGGCTTTTGTCGGGCGTCTTTTCGGTGATCGACTGGCGGCCGCGTTCGGCAATTCGCGGGTGGTTTTCGGCTGCGGGACGCTGTGTGTTCTTGGCATGATCATCACCATTGTCGGCGGTACCGCGCTGACTGGCATTGTCGGCTTCGCCCTGTTCGGCCTGGGCCTGTCCTGCATCGCGCCGCTGATGATTTCTGCCGCCGGACGCCGCGATCCCAACCATGCCGGTCGCAACATCGGTATCGTCAACTGCATCGGTTTTTCCGGGATGCTCGTGGGGCCGGCCGCCATCACCGTGATTGTCAGCAACTTCGGCCTGGGCAGGCTGATGTTTTTCCCGTTGATCATGCTGGGCTTGCTGGCAACCTTCGGCCCGTTGTTGATGAGAACGCCCAAAGCCGCAAGCCCACAAGAACAGCGCTACACAGAAACCTCACCCCGTCGAGGTGGCTGAATCACTGACCACCCCGACGTTGGTTGCGCCGCCCTAAAGCATCGGCGAAGTGCTCACCACCCGCAGCGCCAGCCCTTCAAACGCATCCAGGGTAATGGTGAACTCACCCTCGGGCGTGAGATCACCTTCGACCCGTTCATTGATGATATCGACCACCGGCCCCGGCGCAATATTAGGCAGGTGCAGGGTTTCAGTGATCGGCGTCGGGCCGAAGTTCAGCGCGGTGATTTGCGTACCTTTGCCGGCCGGCAGTTCATGGACCATGATCAGCAACCCCGGATGCTCGACGTCCGGGATCAGGATCTGGCGACTGGCGGCGATGTCGTAGGCGCGGCGCGCGGCGAGGATTTTGCGCAGTTGCGAGACGAAGGAGTCCGGGTCCTTCAATTGGCTCGGCAGGCTGCCGTACAGCGTCTTCGGTCGCGGCATTTGCCCGGCCGATAACGGCGCATCGGGGTTGAGATCCACCAAGTCGTAGGCACCGCGATGAATCCAGCGCGTGTCACCGTCGCCCATCAAGTGCTCGACCTGTTCCGCCGGCAACGGCAGCGCACCGACCAAATCCCACCCCGACAGCGCGAACACGCCCGGCTGCATGGCGTTGTACATCACCAACAGTAAATGCACCTGGCGAATCTGCTGGATATCAGCGGTAGTAATCGCGTCGAGGTCACGGATTCCCAACGCGGCGGTGATGATGCTCGCGGTAGTGCAGGACACCCCGTTGGTGACGAATTTCAAGTTGTAGGGCGCGTGCTCACCGGCCAGGCGCTCATACATCTGCTCGCGGATATGCTCGCGCAAAATGTTGCCGGGAAAGGTCTGGCCCTGATAGAGGAAATTGTCGTGGGCGTGCAGCGTCCAGAAGTGCACCAGTTCCAGGGTCAGTTCATCGTGATTCTGCAAGGCATGGATCAACGAGCCCGGATCGATGCCCTGGGTGTGCATCTGGCGCAGCATCAGGCGCAGGAACTCGGTATCGCCCATCAGCAACGCATGCTGGTAAGCCGGTCGGGTGATGAAGTCGTAGGAAAGATCAGCACCGCCATGGGACATCGCCGCAATGTCGTCGATGGTCAGGTTGAGTTCCTGGAAACTGAAACCACCGGCCTTGCGGATCGCCCCGGCGAGCAACTGATTGCCGGTGATCGATAACGGGTGGCTTTCAGACCAGGCAGTGCCATCGAGCTTGCGCTCCACGCCGAGGAAACCGTTGGCGTCCAGCCGCAGAATCTTCGCCCCCATGACATCAATAGCATGCAAGGCATCACCGATGATCATCTGCTGCGCGGCGAAGGTCGGGTCCAGCCAGTTCAACGACGGCTGACCTTCCTTGAAGTAATGCAGGTAAACCCAGCGCCGTGGCTTGCCGTCGACCCCGACCACCACCGAGGTGGCGCTCCAGTCGGTTTCCTTGACTCCAGGCTCGAAGAAAATCACGCGCTGCAATTGCCCGACGATGTAGTGCTTGTCCCGCAGCACATCGACCTGCGCCGGGCTGAGGTTCTGGGCATCGCGACCTTCGGCGATGTCCGGCAGCAGCGGCCAGTCTTCCTCGCGGATTTCGACCATGTGGTACAGGCCCGGGTAATCCTCGTACGCCATCTCGGCCAGGCGGAAATCCGCGCCTTTTCCCGTGTGCGAAGGGATCACGTCATCGATGATCACAGCGTTGTGCGCAGCGGCCATGCGGGTCAGCGCCTGAAGCTGCGCCTCGGTCCCGAGTTGCGGGTCGATCTCGAAACTGATGCGGTCAAAATTGCCGTCGATCGTTGGCGTGCGTTCAGTCCCCGTCAGGCCGCCGGACATTTTCAGCGGCCCATTGTGAATGCCCTGGATACCAATTCTCGACAGCGCGTGCCACAGGGTTTCATCCCCCAGCGCCTCCAGCACCGTGCCATTTTCACGGGTGACGATGGAGGCCGGGTACGCGGTGAACCACACCGACGCCAGGGTCGAAGCATCACGGGGCCGCGTGTGGGCGTAAGGCTGTTGCCACAGTCGGCCTTGCCCGGAATACAGCTTGGCCCGCTGTTTTGCGGCATGCAGCATGGATTGCTCGACCAGCCAGGTCACTTGGTTCTTTTCAGCAGCCGTCATAAAACAAATACCTATTGTCGGGATAAAACCGCAATTGGCCAGCGCCTGCGTACAGCAGCAAAGGCGCGACTCGTCTTTATATGAGGCCCTGATGTGGCATTCGTTGCGTCTGTCGCTGATTACAGAGGCAGCGGCCGATCCTGCACAACCCGTTTCATGACCAGCGTCGAGGTCAGCCGCTGCACATTGGGCAGCGTCGACAGGCGCTCATCGTAGAGCCGCTGGAACGCCGGCAAATCCTGGGTGATGACGTGCAGCAGGTAGTCCGGCTCCCCGAATAAACGCTGGGCATCCACTATTTGCGGGATGTCGACGAGCGCCGTCTCAAACGCTTCGACCGCTTGCCGGTCGCCCTCACGCAGCGTGACAAACACCATCGCGGAAAAGTTAAGGCCCAATGCAACCGGGTCCAGTTGTGCCCGATAGCCGAGCAACACCCCCGACTCTTCCAGTGCCCGAACGCGTCGATGGCAAGGGGAAAGGCTCAACCCCACACGCTCGGCAAGTTCGGTGACCGAAAGGCGACCGTCCTTTTGCAGCTCAGAAAGAATCTTTCGATCAATCCTGTCCATTTGGAAGAACCTCCTGATTTACGGCGTTTTAATGACCATCTTTGAAAGTAAACTCTAACCACTTTTCACTATTCTTCCCTTCATCAATAAAGACTGGTCTGAGCAGTAGATGAGGAAAACCCGATGACTCTGAGTGTTTTCGTGGCCTTCTGGGCGGTGTCGATTCTGTTCGTCATTACGCCAGGCGCCGATTGGGCCTACGCGATTTCGGCGGGGTTAAAAGGCCGGGTGGTCATACCCGCCGTGGGCGGATTGTTGTCCGGTCATTTGATCGCCACCGTCATTGTTGCCGGTGGAGTCGGCACGCTGGTGACCCAGCACCCCATGGCCTTGTCGGTGCTAACCGTTGCCGGGGCGGGATATCTGCTGTGGCTGGGCATCAACATGCTTGCCCACCCCGCTACACCCCATGCGGATGATATTCAGACATCGGGCTCCTGGCAGCGCTGGGCGATCAAGGGACTGTGCGTGAGCGGGCTCAATCCGAAAGTGTTCCTGCTGTTCCTGGCGCTATTGCCGCAATTTACCGACGCCGCCGCAGCCTGGCCTGTGCCGATGCAGATGATTGCGCTGGGCCTCATCCACACGGTCAGTTGCGGCGTTATTTATTTGCTGGTCGGGTTTGGTTCACAGATCGTGTTGCAGGCGCGTCCTGCTGCGGCTCGTTTTGTCAGTCGTTTCTCTGGGGCGGCGATGATCATTATTGCGGTTGTTCTGATCATCGAGCAGATGGTGGGTCGATAAGCCAATGTGATATCCAGAGGTTGGTGTAGGAATATTTCCAGGCCCTTAACACAGGTGGAGATCCTACCAACGCGGCTGCTGGAATAGCCTGTTGATTGATCAAGGGTAAAACGCAGACAAATAAAAACGGGCTGCGAGATAAAATCTCGCGGCCCCTTTGAATTATAGGGCCGGAACGGAGTGATTCGAACAGCAGACTAGAAAACCTGGGCCACATACTCGTCAGTACTCACCACCTTGGCGTAACCGAACTTCAAGGCGGCCATGAACGCCGCATGCACCAGCGGCGCAGGCACCTTGACGTCGTTGAATTCCAGGTCGTGGGTCGTGCAGGCATCATGAATAACAGTCGCTTCAAACCCGAAGTCGTCAGACGCGCGGGTGACAGCATCGATGCACATGTGGCTCATGTTGCCGACCACGGTGACCCGTTCAATCTCGTTGTGTTCAAGCACTTCGAGCAGTTCCGTTTCGCGGTATGGGTTCATGAAGTGTTTGACGATGACCAACTCGTCCCCAAGATTGCGCACCTTCTCGTGCAATTGCGCGCCATGGGAGCCTGGGACAAAAAATGGTGCATCGGGCGCCAACGTCTCGTGACGGATATGGATGATCAGGTCACCCCGCTGACGTGCGGCACCCATTACACGAGCTGCATTGTCAGCGGCCAAGTCAGTCGCGTTCAGTTCCCATTTGCCGCCGGAAAAATAGTCGTTCTGAATATCAACGACGATGAGTGCTGTGTTAGCCATACGGTTACCTCGGTATAGAGTCGACTCGGAATTGATGGATCATTTCAGGGCACTTGCGGTGTTTCGTACCAACCACGGTCGGGGGTGGCGAAGCGCATTTTCTTGCGGATGAACTCGGCATTGGCGGCGCTGGTTATTTTTTCGAGCAGCGCAAATGCGACTTCGGTGGCGGTGCCGGGGCCGCTTGAAGTGATAATGTTGTCATCGACAACCAAGGGGCGATCGACAAAGCGCGCACCGGTTTCCAACAGTTGGTTTTTCCGCTTGCCGCCCTTCTGGTGGTAGGTCGTGGCGTTCCTGTCACGCAGCACACCGGCCACGCCCAGGCACACGGAAGACACACAAACACTGGCAACGGGTTTATTGAGTTCTACGAAATGCCGGATGGTCGCCAGGAAGGGTTCGCTCAAGGCTTCCTCGTAAAAGCCCGACGGCTCAAAACCACCAGGCAGTGCCAAGGCATCAAAGCTGTTCACGTCCAGATCGCTCAATAAAAAACCTGGATTGAGCGAGAGACCGAAGGTGGTCACGATATGTTCGCGAAGGCCAGCGTTGACCAGTTCCACAGGCTGATCACCCAGCAAGTTGGCCCAGCCAAGCACATCGGTAAAAGCAGCCATTTCCAAGGGCTCTACGCCGTTGGCCAGTAACATAAGCACGCGTTTCATCAATCATGAGTCTCTGCTATTCAGCATGGAAGAGTGTCTGTGCGCTTATGCTCTGCCTTAACCACGGCGCGGAGAATGACCACAAACTACAATCCACTATTTCACTCACTGAAATGCCCGGCGTCCGATTCGAAAGTCGTTGCCAGCCTGATTGAGACAGCTGCGGGCTTTTCGTAGCGCCACTCGTCCGGCGCCCAGCACCTTCCCTCTTGCCATTCTTCTAAAGGTTATAACTTTGGGAGATTCAATCATGAACAGACGAATCGCAGCGCTCACGCTCTCCGGCTTGCTGTCGTCTTGCCCGCTCTTCGCGCTTGCTGTTGAGAAGACGACTGCAGAATCAGCCGTGCCCCCTACTGTTATTCCTGGAGTTAACCAATCTGGCAGCTCCGAGGCTGACGAGGACAAAGCGAGCAAAAAGGGCGAGGAAGCTTCCGGCTCAAACTCCGGGGCCAGTTCTGAAACCCTGAAGAAAGACTCGGGCTCCTCGGGCAACTCAAAGAAAGAGAAAAAGCCCAAGCAGTAGCGGTGCCGGCGGTTGCGGCCCACGACCAGGCTTTTCGGGTCTCCAGGCGAAAAAAACCCGCCGAAGCGGGTTTTTCATCTATGTCCAGTTCAGTTTGGCCAGGCGCCACTCAAATTTTCAATCAATGAGGGGGTCACCACTGCGCGATATCCATCAGCATTTGGGTGCAATCCATCCGCAACATACTGATTAAACAGATCGGGATTTGATTTCAAGACCGCCTCCCACCTTGGATAATTGTCGATCAAACGAAGTCCCCTGGCTTTTGCGACATCCCGGTACATCTGGAAGTAATCTCTTAACTTCGGTCTCTCCACTCCAGAGCCTCCAATCACTGGATTCGTCACCATTAAAATGATCTCCGTCGATGACTTGGCAGCCTTGATCCGGTCAATCATTAACTCGAGGTTTTTCCGCGCTTGTTCGACGGTGGTTTTGTGGGGAAGGAAAGCGTCGTTGATCGCGAATTCGATAAACACCGTATCCGGGCTTTTGGAGATAACTCGACTTTCGAGATTTTCAACACCCCATCCCGACCACATCGAACCCTTGCCACTATTTATAACCGTGGCACGTCCTGGGTAACGCTGATTCAGATCATCCCCCAGCTGCTGCACCCAGGCGCCAGAGGCCGTCAAGCTCGTACCATAAGCTACGACGGTCTGCGCCTTGCCAGCATCAAGGTTTGAATAGAGATCGCTTTCCTGACCAGCAAAGCTGGCCGCGCTTAACGGAAGTAACATTCCAGCAAACAGAGCCTTGGCCCACAAACCATTCATTCAACTGTCCCGATCTTTTTACAGGAGGCAAGGATGACCCTGTGAGCTTGAGGCGTCCACAGGTGGCATTGGGCCTCACCCCGTAAGGTGCGGGCGAGGATGTTTCGGTCATTGTCAGGAAAGATGGGCAGAAAATTGCAGGACATGCGAACGAAGGCATGGCCAAAAACTACCAGCGGGACCAGGAAATCGTCTGCTCCGAGGCGATTTTCCTGAGCCGAATATCAGCGAAATCACCGGGTAGTTTTGCGCTGTTTGCGCAGACCTGAAATGAGAAAAGGATCAAGCCCGTTAAGTACTTGATCCCCTCACGAAATATGGTCGGGACGGAGTGATTCGAACACTCGACCCCTAGCACCCCATCTCCTTTTGCATACTTCTTGAAAGCTTTGAAAATATCACTCTGGATTTTTCCAAGTGAGTATTTACTTGAGCTCCAGCGGTGTTCTGCTCTACGAGAGTCCAGCAACGTCCATCAAGAGCCGACGTTTTTGTGGGGGGAAAAGTAGGGGGAGCACCAGCTCAAACTATGATCCAACCGAGAAGAACCGGTGAAGTGAATAGGGTTACCGATCGGTTATTTTTTCAGAACACCCTGTCCAAAATCGAACCGCCAATACTGAATTTCATACAACTGGAATGCTTCTGATCGAAGGAAATGCACTTGTGGCAGGGTCTGCCTTGCGATTCATTTACGTTTCGCGATAAGCTCAGTCACCAGCGCCGCTCATGGTCGGCGCGCTGCCCACCCCCAGGGGCCCTAGAGGCCGCAGCTAAGTGGATATTCAACCATGTATCTATAGAAGCCTCTGGCCGCTCCTGTTTCAGGCACCGGGGAATGTGGGTGGGCGTCTCCGGTGTAGCTCTTCGAGAGCAACGGAAATCACCATGGCATTGCTGAAAACCTCCTATCTTCGTGAAAACATCGTTCGTCAATCCAAACGTCTTAGCGAGAAACTTGCCGTCCCGCTAACTACCGCCAAAGAGATACTCGCTTCAGGGCCTTACGGTTGCGCGAGCTGGGCGGATTTAAACGCCCGACTGGAGTCACCTTCCCCACACGACGAATCATTGATCCTTGCGGCTTTACCGCACGTGGACACGGCACAAGCTTATTTTGCCAACAACATACGTGAGCTGGCGAAGGCGCTCAGCCGCCGCATTTTGACAAACACCAATTTGGCCGGTTTGTACGAAATACTCAGGTACGTCTTTGTTATATCCCAAGTACCAGTATCGCTCAGTGATATTGCTACGAAGATAGAGGCCAGTGCCTGGCAGCCAAGTCACATCGGCCCCGATCCTGCCGCTGTTATTCATGCTTATACGAGAATCAATGACACTTATATCAAACTCATTGCGACTCGCGTCTACCTTCCAGAATATTACGATCTCGGAGAGCACTACCAACCTCTCGCAAAAATAGCCGAGCCTTACAACGAGAAGATCAAAATCATTTGGTCCGACCCGATGGGTTGGTACAAGGCAACCTGCGACTATCTGGAGGCCTTTGACCGTACAGCGGATGACGATGAATATGACGTCGAGCTGATATTGCCTGAGGAACATTTGGATGAGGCCATGCGCATTCACCAACGATGGTTCGACAATGCCTTGAACGCATGGCGTGACGAAAGCCGTTATGGTGAGAGTGACCAATATTTTGTGCCCTATGCTCTTCCACTAGGGTGTTACCTAGTGCTCGGCGTACCCTGTACCGCTCCTGCCAATCTCCCTGTGCTCAACAGTACTTCAGTCGCGTTTGACTCAGAGTGGGACAACGACACCACTCTGGTGACGCTCGGCAAGCAGCCTGTGTGTATTGAATGGATCACCATCAACAACCAGATACGGCAGCATGATGGTGAACACCATGAGCATTTCAAAAGTCTAATGGATGGCGTCTTTTCTCACTCGGATTGCGAACTTGATCAATTTCAATCCGAAGGCCGTTACCACAAGTTGTTCTACATCACGCCTGCCTCGAATTTTGCGATCGACAGTTATTTGAAGGTCGAACTCGAACCGTCTGGTGACGAAGAGTTCTTTGTGCTTCAAACCGACAATCCCTTCCTTGCATCGAAAATCGTGAATTACGCATCAACGCGACAACTCATGGGGTATCAATCGAAACTTGGGACCTCCAATTTCCTTATGAAAATTGAGGCTAAAGAGTCGCTCCTTGAAAAGGCTAGCTTAGCCTTGATCGCGTATCGGGCGGGTAACAAAAAAAGCTATAACTTGATCACTCAATCCCTGCTAACCAGAAGGGCTGAAAACTCCACGGTGGTCGTGAATATCCAGGCCGCCCTGCTGTCACTTTGCGACCTGATTGACAAGCGGGTGCTCAAGGATGCTATTCATCATGGGATCGTGGTGTACTGCGATCCGGGGTTTCTCGATGATCTCGATGTACCGTCAAAGCGCAGTAAAGGCTTACAGGTCGCACCACAATCACTGATTGAAACGCTTGAGCAACCGTTCCAGGAAAAAGACTTTTCTCTCCACGATTTATTCTCAAACCTAACGCTGGCCCACTACACCCGACGAAATCACTAGCGCCAACATAACGAGAAATGCCCCTTGAGTTTTGCTCCGGGTCATTTTTATTTCACGTAGGCGTTGAGGTGGGTTGAGCACTCTGCCGTTCAAAAAGCACACGCAGAGCGCGCCCCATACAACGATTGATTCATTACGTAGCTCAAGGAACCCCAACAATGAGCGCAGGTTTTGTTTACTTGATCATCAATCCCAGCATGCCCGGACTGGTTAAAATCGGCCAGTCAACACGCTCATCCAAACAACGGGCGAGGGAGGGAAAAGGAACTTGGGTACCTGATAATTTTGAGGTCGTCTACGATGAACTTGTCACCGACTGCCGGCAGGTAGAAATCCTGATGAAGCAACGTTACCTGGACTACCAATACAAACCCAACCGAGAGTTCTTCCAACTCCCCATTCGCGAGGCCATTCGAGGACTGATGGAGGAGGCACTGAACTTCCGCGTGCCTCAGGTGGGCTCTAACAGCGGCGTGGAAATTCTTCCGGACTTGAAGCGCAAGTACCCGACTTATCTGGATCCTGCTTTTCACTCGATCAAAATCGTCCACCGCGATAATATCGTTTATCTAGAGTCTGTAAGATTTCGCCACACCACTAGCCGGGACGAGATCGTCGAGCGCACCGATTTGGCGTTTATTTCCGATGGGGAAATCGATATGTTTATAGCCAATCGCAGCCCTGAGGATAACGCCCGACTTTTCGTGCATGAACTGGACGAGTATTCGATGATTCACTGCACTGATCTTTTCACTCAGCAAGCGTGCTCATACATCGCGGAAACACATGAGAAAAGTCGCTGCCTTTCTTAAACGCTTGTGCCAACCGGATCAAAGATGGCACCGCGCTCTTTACCAAAATAACTCAGCACTCCCCGCTCGCTACTTTGCTGGTAGCAGGCGGGACACTGTTGTGCGGTCACCGACCGTGGGTATGCGATCCACGAAGTACACCTACCGCCAGGAGCGTTTCGTGTTTACCGTGACATCTCTGGTGCGCAGTTCCACGGCAACAACTCTTCATAGTCGGCCACCGACTGCGCATGCGATTCAGTTACACGGTTACGGCGAAACGCTTAGCATCAAGGGCGGCAACGGCCGAGAATCCTGCGCCCTTCTTGAAGCTCATGTTATGGACGAAATTCTTCATCGCATCAGACGGGTCGATGGTTTCGAGGTTAAGTCCGTCAACAGTTGGCCTAGAGAACGCAGCACTCAGAATTGGCTGCTCCTCCATATGACCTGTCGAGCTGTTGAGCACATTGTCCAGAGCGGTGACGATGACTAGGTCATCCGGCAGGATTGCCAACAACTCTCGACCTACTCGCAGAGCGCAGCTGCACACGTAGTCCTGGTGAAGCTCGTTGAACCGCCCAGCAGGCATAGCTTTAGTCGACAGCTTGCCGCTTTTGAGTAGAGATTTGATTTCAGTCGGAATCACGTCGGAGCCATGGATAGCGAGTCTGGCTTCTAGGACACCACCTTCATGAACAATCATCTGAATGGCTGAGCCGAGGTGCGAGATTTCTGCAAACGACTCGAAAGCTTCGATGGCATCGAGCTTGGCTTGACGGTCACCATCAAGGATACGGATCGCAATGTCCCGCTCCTCTGCCCACTCGGTATTGGCAGTCTTCCATTCATCAAGCTGAGCCTGATACTGCCTTTCATCTTCCGCCTGTGCGGTGCCAATCTTGCCGAGCAGGACTGCGCGTTGACGAGCCTCTAGCTTGAAAAGGCGAGCCCAGAAATTGGGGCGATATGTAGCGGCCGCATGCGTGGCTTCTTGCTCAAGTGTACCGCTCTTCAGTGGCTGTCTAGGTTCGGGGTTGGAGAGAAGCCGTTTCCATTTCACAGGCTCGGCACACTCCTTGTGCATCGAAAGGAGGACATCTATGTGATTTTCGTACACATCGACTTCATACGCTGCTTGCTCCAGCGCTTCCATCTTTGCGTACTCTTTCTGTTGCTTTTCGAGCTCACGCTGCCGGCGATGAGCGTTGCGCTCTGATCTCCGCGCAGACGCTTGCAGCGAACGTACAGTCCCTTTCCAGCCCATCACGATTCTCCATACCGTTCATGTGATGGCACATTAACATAGCTCGTAGCTTTATCTGAATCACCTAAGAACCTGGAGACTGAAAATACCAGGTAACCCAGATGGAGCGCATTTGTACTCCACGCGTCACAGAACGAGGGCAGAGTCAACTACGCACAAAAAAAGGGGCGCCTCCAACGACTGCAGTGTAAACAGGTCGAGTCTCGAAACAGATGGAACGCCCCTTTCCCCTCGACAACATCGTTGCATGAACTTAGGTCGCCTCACAGCCGAAACGGAACCGTCGGAAGCGTCTTCACTGAAATTTACCCATTAAGAAACCAATCCTCTAGAGCCGGCTGAGAGACGCGGTCGAAGGTCAAGCACCTTAATCAGTAACCGGAGACTGTTGCCCATCTCGCGGACAACTCTAGAAGCTTCGAATTCAAGCAGTTCTCGCAGCCCCTCAATGCCAATTAATTCTCCAGTTTCCGGATGCTCCCATCTACGTTCGCTCGCAACAGTCACGAGTAGACAGCCCGAACGGCAGCACTCAGCCGCCATGTATCGAGTAACAAGCTGGTTTTTTATCGTGTCACGCAGTACACGTCCTGACCAGTTTTCGCCAAGTTTGAGTTCAACCGTAGCCTGCTGCCCCGATATTGCCCGCATTCGAATATCCGTCTCCTTCTCGTCAGCGGTAGCCGCTTCTTGGTCGACCGTGTAGACATGATTGGACGCGTTTCGTAGTTCCCGAGCAATTTCCCGGCGCATTACTTTCTCTTCACTGATCAAAACCCAAGCATCTCGTGGCGTAACATCCTGAAGCAGCAAATCATCGAGGTCTTCGAAGCGGTCGACAAGAACGGCGAACATGTCATCGCGCGTGGTCGGCGGTGCCTCACCGTAGCTATTGAGTGTCGCCACCTCTGACTCGGTGAGCACGGCTCCATCAACTTCTTCAGCCGCCTTTTCGCGAGCAAGCAATGCGAGGCGGTCACGAAAATGAGCGAAAAGTGGATCTGCGAGCATCTCGATTTTGACCATCCAAGCTTCAGCACCTTGAGTGTCAAGAATTGCAGTGAGGAGCGCGTTTCTTGCGTTTTGCGCATCGTCTCGAGGACCTGGTGAAAAGGTACCCTCATGAGTAATGTCGTCGGAGGGACGAACATGCTGATATGCAAGTCGGAGTAACCGCAGGAGCAACTGGGGGGTGAAGCCAGATGTACTTAGATCGACGCGCAGACTCGCGAAGCGGTCCCCAAACAAAGTACTGAAGGCATTGATAGCGATACCAGTTGGCATGGGCTCATGCAGTGCCAGTAATAGCTCCAAGGCGTCTGCCCCTGCTCCTGGATCGAGACGCATCAATGTAGTGAGCCAAACCTGAGTAAAGGGACCGTTGTCGGCAACGCTCAGCTGTTTCGCAGCCAAAGTGTGAATCTTGCCACGCGTTTCGCCGCCGCCGTGCTGAAGGAGAATTTTTAGTACCCGCTCAAGTCGACCTAACGCAGCGGCCTCGTCTTCGTCACGACAAGGATTATCGACATAAGCATCAAGCCAGCGTAGTAATCGAGGCACAAACAATTGCGCCACGATGTCCGAGGCATAACTCACATCCTGAAGTAACATGGCAAACGAATTTGTCTTAGCGACTTCATTGAGTTCAGCGGTCAAATCGGGACCTAGCGTCTGTTCGACCGCGTCAGGAAACTCCCGCGCCAGGGATTCGAGCCATGCTGGAAAACCGTTGCACTCAACTCGAGCGTAGCGCGCGGCCAGTTTAGCCTCAACTACGGAAAGGTTCCGCGCCCAGTCAGGGTCTTCAGCTTCGGCGGCAATCGCGGCCAGCCCGAGCTGCCACCTAATAAGAAATGTCCCCTTTTGCTCCGCGGGTCTCTCGTAGCGAAGCGTTGGATGATCGCCGCGCCAAATAGCGCGCATGCTGGTACGTAGCCGGTCGGCGGTCGTTTTGCCAAAATGCGCCTCAAGAAAACGACGATCCCAACCGGATGCACGGCTTTCGTTTCCAGAGCGCTGCATCGCCTGCCACAAATTCCAAGCGGTATTTCCTTCGCGATCGGGTGTAAAAGCTTCATCGGGGTGCTCAACAACCTCACACCAGAATGCCACCCAGTCCGCATGCTGAGTTGCTTGGCGCTCTTCGCTTGCTCTGCGCTGCTGATCTATTCGAGCCTCTAGCTTGACCATTTCCGGATCGATTTCCGGTGGAGCGAGATACTGATCTATCAGGGCGATCAGCACAGGCTTATCGAGAACATACTGCTTGAGGCCTTCGATATGATCACGAGAATCGCCGACACCGTCCCAGATACCACGCATCGAGGCATGGAGCATCATTGCACGCTCCGACAACGGGCGATCAGCGTCAGCCAAAATGCGTCGCACCCACGCAGCATCTTGTTCGTAATTTAATTGGATGGGACCGCGGAATGAAGCCTGGCAAAATCGCGCCCAAGAGTCAGCTCGCGGGTGCAGACTTTCATTGAACGCATCATCAGACCAGAAAATTGCCTCGCGCTGTATTGAGTTCAGTTCCGAAAGTGCTTTGCGTAGGTTCTTCAGCGGCTCGTCGTGGGTATGATCATCGGGCAGGAGCCGCAATGCGATCGTAGATGAGCGAAGGACTTCTAGCCGACACTCGTCCCCACGAATAAGTCTTAAGCAAACCGCTGCGAGCGCTGAGAGCAATTGGGAGCGTTTACTGACGAGATGTGGCCACTCACTCACCCAAGCCAAATCCTCGGTGACCAAGTTGGTCAGCCCCTCGCGCAGCGTCTCCAGATAGCCTGGAGCGAATTCAAGCTCTGCAATACTGTACGGTAGCGGCCATCCTAGCTCGTGCCCCGTACTTGATGACTCCGAGAGCCCCCTCAAAATCCCACAGAGTCGATCAGGTGTAAAAAATAGAGGAAACAATCTGACGACCGCACCACGCACCACGGAGTCGGGCCAGAGTGCCTGTGCCTCCTCCATCGATTGTGTGAGTAACTCGACCCGAGAGTCACCAAGACGAGCGAGTGCCGTAATCGCATCAAGACGCTCACCGTCCATAGCCAATCCATCGATTGCGACTGTATGAGCAATATCCGCACATGCTGGCATCGGCCCTGCACCAACTAGATCGAGCAACAGCTCACGGATCTCGGGATTCTCAATGCCCTCCCCCCACAGCTGTAAAACTTGTCCTTCCAAGTCAGGTGAAGCAAAACGATGGATCTGCACCTGCGGAGCTTGCAGCCCACGCCATCCTCCAGGTCCGTAAAGCCTCACATAGGATCGCAATGCGTCTGAGCGCTGAGAAAGTGTGAGCGATTCGGGGTCAGCGTGGTCCAGCAATACGTTGGGCTCGCGATCACGAACTTCGGAAAAAATAGTTGGCTGTGATGCAGCTAGCCATGCCGCGACCGGACGCATTGTCGGCCGGACTACCTTATCGTTCTGTTGAGTCTCAGCGAAGAGCAGTCGCTTGACCGCCTTGATTGGCATTCCCTGGCTCAATCGACGGTCAAGATACTGTGCCGCAAGAAATTCGAGCACCGAGCGGTGATGGAACCGGACTCGACCGTAGCTCGCAAAACCGAACAGCGCTCGCTCCAGCAATGTCTCCCGCTCCTGCGGAGTCCAGTCATGTAGTAGCACTTCGGGTTCTAGCGCCCCGCCAGGCTCCCCGCCACGATCTGCCTCCACACTGAGGCGTATGGTCAACTTCCGGGTAAGCAGAGCAGCGAGCGCAAGCCGGCTTGCTCCCTCCAATGCCTTGTCGGGTGAGAGTTGCGCGGGCTCACCACGATCGGTACGAGGCTTGAGTTTGATGCGGATATTTTGCTCCACCTGCTCTCGATGGGTGCGAATGCGGCGGTGCTCGCGCCAATCAGAGCAAAGCTCGACAAGGTCCTGCGGTCGGCGTGCAAAATCCTCCGCGTTCCGCTTACGAATGTCCGCAAGTAGGACATCGGCATCGTTGACCCCCTCAATTACCGCCATCTCACGAATCTGCTGGTCGGACAACGGCATCAATGCGACGTTACGCCATACAGGAGCCACGTCCTCCTTCTTGGCGGAATCACGCCGCAAACGGCCCGTCGCGATGTCTGCGAAATTATCTCCGCTCGGTACCAGTTCAACCTGATCAGGGACTGGTAAATATCGCTGGATCAGTTTCTGATCCACAGCGACCGGTCGGGTTGTTATAACAATCTGAACCCTTCCGAGCTGACTGCCAATGGCCTTACCCAAGCGCTTGAGAGCAACCTCAAAAGAACCGAGGGTCAGCTTCAACTCATCAATCGAATCCAGAAAAAACGTGGCAATTTCTGATTGAGCAGCCTGCCAAGCCTCAAGCCGCTCCTCCTCTTCTCGTGACAGTAAGTCCGGTAGATTGGCTGTTGCGAGCTGCGATAGCTCCAGAAAGAACGCAGGCTCGCCTTTCTCCCACAATGCCTGCTGCTGTGCTCGACACTCATAGGTCTTTCCGGCGCCGGCTTCTGAAACAATCAGAACACGCTGCGATTCAAGCAACGTTTCCCAGCCAACATCTTTCGCCCACCCCAATCGCGACAGCAGTGATGCCTGCTCAATGTCGGCGATCTCCTCCTGAGATAGATTGCGGAAGGTACGCTGAATACGCGGGTTGGATTTGTGTGGTGATTGCATCAGCGACCTTTAGCCATTTCAGTTGTACCTGCACGTTTCTGCCAAAAGGTATCGTATTAAATACGAAGACACATTGATGCTAGCCACGATAGTCGGCTGGCAGCGATCTACTGTCATTCACGCGTTCGGCATTTTTCGATTTTCGGTTCCAAGGCGAAGCTCAAGCATCGATTCCAGCGGCGACGCCGCTCCTGGCCCAAAAGCTCACCACTTTTGTCATTTCTGTTAGTCATAAACATAGTCGTTTGACTATCCCTCATCGTAAGAGAGAAACGGTGTCCTGTCTTTCATGGGGCTCATTCATGCTGCAATAACGCAATCCGTCGCCTGGGAACGCTTCATACAAACCGGCAAAAGCTGGCGCTGGGAAACTGTGCTACAAGATATGAGCATGCCTTAGGCGCATGGATAGTTCAGGGAGGAGCAAATGGCACAATTAGTGTTTGTTCATGGTGTCGCCACACGCGACACACCGGAGTATCGGGCCTCGATCGCAAACCGGGAGAAGTTGTTTCGCGAACTGTTGTTCGCCCCAAACGACGTCGCTATCCATTCGCCAATGTGGGGCCAGTTCGTCCCCTCTATCTCCCATGAAGTATTCAGCACCGATCAGGGGGTGGGAACTTATTCCCTGAACGTTGGCACGGCTCATGGGCTTGGAGCTGGCCTCATGGGAGCAGGACAGGTGGAAGGCGTACCCGATATTTCGATTGGGGCCGTCGGAAAGCAGGATCCTGTAGCGGCGCTTGACGCCATTTGCTCGGAGATTGCCGACCGGGCTACACGCGAGAAGCGAAACCTCATGCCTGAGGAACTTCAGGCTTTCCGCAAAGCCTCTGAACTCATTGCATCAAACAGTGGCGCGAGTGCGTTTGTTGGCGACGCCGACGCTCAAACGATCGCGGATCTACTGAACGCCGGGATGCCGCCAACCTACGGCATCGGCAGTCTGATCGGCGACGCCGTCTCGGCCGTCACGGACCGGGTGCGCAATGCGGCGTCGACGCTCGGCTTTGGCGCTATCAGAGGCAGTCTCAGCCCCGCTATCGGTCAATTCATGGGCGATGTCTTCGTCTACCTGAAAGAAGGAGAGCTTCGCCAGAAAATTAGAAGCGAAGTCGGTGAAGCTCTAACCAAGGCTCATGAGGGAGTGAAGGCTGGCAAGGGCCCTCTCGTGGTCGTCGGACACAGCATGGGAGGCGTCATTCTCATCGACATGCTGACAAATCCCGCGTCGTCGGGCCTACCTGAAGAACTGAAGGTCGATGCCCTACTGACTGTAGGTTCGCAACCGGGCTTCTTCGCCGCTCTCGATCTTCTTGCACATAACCTGCCGGTCGGCTCGCAGCGCCGCAAGCCAGACTGCGTCGAGCACTGGCTCAATATCTTTGACCCCATCGATCCTTTGGCCTTTCGCGCGGATATGATCTTCAAAGACGTGATTGACCTATCGTTCAACTCCGTTGCGGGAATCACGGAGGCACATTCGAAGTACTTCCAGCGGCCTCAGTTCTAT
This sequence comes from Pseudomonas sp. dw_612, assembly GCF_018449725.1. GTDB lineage: Bacteria > Pseudomonadota > Gammaproteobacteria > Pseudomonadales > Pseudomonadaceae > Aquipseudomonas. The sequence continues at coordinate 195,800 of NZ_JAAVVC010000001.1, forward strand.
GCTCGCTCGCGTAAACGGCTACAAGGCTTCGGGATATTGTGAGGTCGAACCAATGACATTGTTGATTGATCGTGCCTTGCAAGGCCCCAAGACCCATGCCTTCATCATCGGCGTGGGTAATTACCCGCACGCGAAGGCAGGCTTTGGTGTTCAGGAAAACCTGCGCAAGGTTCCCAATCTCCCTAGCGCTGCGGACAGCGCCAAACTCATGTGCGATTGGCTGCTCAGCAATCAGGACCGGCTCGCCGCTCCGCTCGCGACCCTTGAAGTACTAATTTCAGATCCGCCCAATCCTAACAACCGCTACCCTTGGGACCATAGTCCGGTAGAAACTGCCACCGACGTCAACGTCTCGACCAGGGGGTTGGAATGGTTCAATCGCGTCGTCGCCGAACCAGACAGCGTCGCGTTCTTCTATTGTTGCGGTCATGGCGCTTCACATTTACAGCAGCCGGTCCTGTTCCTCGAAGACCTGAACCAGGGTCCGGTTAATGTATGGAAACACATTAATCTGAGTTCACTCGCGCAGGCTCTGAGAAAGAGCCAGTCCGTGTCCGCCGCTTTTTTGTTTTCCGATGCGTGTGGCCAGTTTGTGCCAGAGTTCGAACTCGGGAGGCCCCAGGATTGCCGGTTCTTTCCTGATCCCAGCCTGTTTGCGGCAAGCCGCAACCAGGTGTCGTTGTTATGCGCCGCCGCCGAAGGCCAACTGGCCTACGAAGGCGCGGATACGAGCGACAGTCCCCTCAAGTTTGGACGCTTCACCCAGGCAGTGCTGAAAGGCCTGAGCGGCTCTTCCGCGCGCTGGTCCAGGAAGGGATGGGGCGTCAGCTGCCGCGACTTGCTCACAGATATCAAGTCTCTGCGTCGCGTTTTTTTCAGTCATTGGAGCGAGAACGAACCTTTCGAGCCTTACCCAGCCGTCACACAGGCGGATCCGATCCCGATTGTGTTTCCTCTCGAGTTCGAACTGCCACTCGTCGTCATGACCGACCCGCCAGATCGGATGCCTCATTACAACTTTGTCATCAGCCAGGAGAACGATCCGACACGGCCATGGTTAAAGAACAGAGAAGCGGGTGACCCCAGCGCTTGGAGCACAACGGTTCCACCTGGACGCGATGCGCTCTACGCGATTGCAGTCAGGGGCGCCGATCACTATCCGCTGCTGCTCCAACCCATGCAGCCCTTGTTTGATCAGTGGGTGACCGTGCCATGAAAACGAGCCTGCATTTCGAAGCACCGAATGACCTTTCCGTTGGAACGGTTCGGATTAAGGGGGCAGGGGACATAATCGCTGATTGGGTCGCAACCCCGGACAACCGCACCTTCCTGCAGAGCGATTTGAAACCTGGCATCTACTCGGCCGAAATCAGCCCTGCCGGGGTTTCACCTCAGTCGGTCATTTTCGAAGTGCGCGAGGGGCAGGCCAACAATGTGGTCTTACCGTCCTTTTCGGCTCTCTCTTCGTCAGGCAGTAATACGAGCTTCTTTGATACAGACAACCAGCAAACGGTTGCTCAAGTACCGGATTCGATGAGTCTGAATATGCTCGAAAAACTGGAAATGCCCGCGCATCAGAGCGAGGCATTCTCGGGCACCATTGGCGAGCAGACTCTTGACTCCAAACGCTCGCAGAAAATCGATATCTCCCGGGAGAAGAAACGCATTTCCATTGGTCTCTCGGAAGAAAAAAACGGCCGTGAGACCTTCGATACGTTTCGAGGTCAATCGAGGATGGAGCTGTTCTCGGGGAGGCTTGAAATCGAGATTCCGACGGACCTCAGTCGCAATCACTGGGCCGGCCATCGAGTCAGGCTATCGGCTGCAATCGAGAAGGTGCGGGTCGAAAGATGCCTTCTCCCACTCTATTGTGGCGGTACAAAGATCACGATAGCGGCGCCGCCCTTCTCACCCTCGGATCTTGAACTCAACATCATGCCGGTCGATCCGAAACTACGAGCACTCATGCGAGCACTGGATGCGGGAACCTCCGCTGAAGTAAGCGCTGTTCGCGACAACGTGCTCGGCAAGGCTGATCCAGCCGCCCTACTCGATGATCTGGCCGATCCCTGGGCGGCCATGCTCGCGGGGCTCCTTGCGGTCCGCTTTCCGGATATATTCCAGCCGATCGATTCAGGTTGGGCGGAAAAACTTGTCGAACGCGCCAGTTGGGCGTTCGATGCCTATGTTATCAGGGCCAATCAGGCGCTTAGCGTTGCTCGCACCTCTCCCGACGCTCAGGACGAAGCGGTGGTCAATGCGGCCACTTTTCTCGCCAAGGCGCAGGTCGCGGGATCACCCTACTATCGCTACTCCAATCAGCTCTTCGCGGAGATGGTGGTGGGCATCGCGGACTATCTCAAGATGAACGCCCCTCGCGTCGATCCAGCCGCTGTGAGGAGATTTGATCGGCTATATGACCGCTGGCAACGCGAGCTTGCGCTGCAACGTGGAGCAGGATCGACGTTCACCTGGCTTGCTCGCGATCCAGCAGCGTTAAAAGAAAACAGAGTCCTTGTGCCGTACCGGGGGTCCTCCGGAAAGCTGCGACAGAAAGACTGTACGATCATATTTGAAGGACAGTTGGGTGCCGGTCAAATTGCAATCATCGGAGGAGGCCCAAACTCCTTTCGGCCGTTGATGAATGAGGGCAATGCTCTTTCCACCACCGTCGAGTCGAAGTATGACTTTCCCCAGATGCCAGCACTTACCCGAGCACCGGGGCCTAACGACGACCCCAACAAAGGAAGATTTGGCGGTCAGGCCAGTCACAGTGGTTTTACTCTCACAGCAGCGTTCGAGCCCACGAAAAATCGCGACTTGATCACGATCATCCTAACGCTGGAGGCTGAACGGTCGGCCAAGCTCGGGCTCGGCGACTTCGCGTGGTTCGTTCTTCACCCGACCTTCTCGCCATCAGCCCTGAAGGTTACCTTTCGAGGACGTCGCGCCCAACTGCGCATACAGGCGTGGGGCGGATTCACCGTAGGCGTCTGGCTGCCGAAGGCGGGTCTTGAATTCGAGTGCAACCTCGCCCAGATTGAGGAAGCGCCCTACATCATAAAAACGCGCTGATCCTAACTTAACCACTCTCCCAAGACCCGCATAACCAGCGCCCTACTCTGCTCCTCATTCAGAGGAGACGAAGTTGGTGATCCGCGCCACCGCCAATGCTTCCAAGAGATAGAGCTGGTTGATCAGCATGAACTCGCGCACGGCTTCCTGGGGATTGCAGAGGATCTCACGGTGAGCCCGGGGATTACGGTAGGCAAGAAAAACCGCCACGAACAGTCCCGCTTTTCCTGCTTGCTCGCCGCCGTCCAGATCGTTCCAGTGGAGCAGGGACTTGTCGCCCTCAAAAGCTTTCTTGAACAGATGAGTGCCACTCTTGTCGTAAATGCCTACTCTATCTCTGACAATGTCTTCTAATCGACGAAAGGCGGTATTAATCGCTGAGTCCGGACTCTCAAGGAGGCTGATCGCCAACTCTACAAGTCTCTCGTCGAGAAGCCCTAAATTGATAGCAGCAGGAAAGCATTGCTGAACATCACGGACGTCAGTTTCTCGCGGCAAATTTGGTTGTCGTAGGATGTAGTCGTAGAATCTAGTTGGACGAATAGGACGAGATTTCTCCAGTCTTTCCAAATCAGATGAAAGCAGGCATCCAGCCTCAATCCGTTGCTTCACCGCTCGATCGATGTCGTACTCTTCAATCTCTACGCTATGCAGTTGTAGGATCTTCAGAGCGGTGGAAAACCCACTCGGCCCCTCTCCTGAATACCCCGACGTGAAGCCTGTCTTTATAAGCACCTGTCGCGCAGGGAATATTCTTAGTAAAAAACTATGCTCACCAATGCTTCCATCGAACCAAGATAAAATCCAGGCTGACTTGATCTGGCCGCCAGAGTTGATGATATTCACGATGGCGTCGATGGAATTCTGAGTAATTCCAGAACTACCGTGATATTCAATCCCGGCAACTTTGCTGATATCTACCGTTTTCCTCATTTTCGCTCCCTGACAATTGGAGTTTAGCTTATTGTAGTGTCGGACCGAACTGAATGGCGTCCTGTAAATGGTCAGGTGAGATATGAGAGTACCGCATCATCATCGGCAACGAGGCGCTACCCGCAAATACTCTATACGTCTCGAATTGCTCACCTTTAATGATGAAGTGGCTACCTGCGTAGCGTCACCGCCCTTCAACATGACATCTGTCCCGAAGATTTTTGCCCACAATATAGGACGTCAGCAGAGGCTGAATCACTGGCCGGATAAACCCAAGCCAGCGTTCAAAATAACTTGACCACTACACCGTATCCATTACCTTGCGCGGTGTGCCCCTCAGAAGTCAGGGTTAGTACGCTCTTCTTCTCATATTCTCATCGCAAGTTCATCGTACCGACAGAAAGCATTGGCGAGTTGCATCTGGCGGGGTGTTCGGCATTGAGCCTCAAACAAAGTAGGCGACGCAACGAGTACACAAACACATTTTGCACGTGATGTAGCGACATTCAGTCGGTTTAGGCTGTAGAGAAACTCCATTCCACGCGGTGCATCGACGTAGCTTGATGTTGTCATCGAGTAAATGACGATCGGCGCTTCTTGTCCTTGGAATTTATCGACAGTTCCGATCCGAGCGCCCGAAATGCGGTCCTGCAACTCGAACACCTGCGCATTATAGGGAGCAATGATTAATATATCTTGAAGCGTTATCAGTCGCTCAACACCATGCCTGTCGATCCAGGTAGTGCCTGACGCAAGGATTTCCTCCACGAGCGTTCGAACGCGATCAGCCTCTTCCGGCGATGAACTCTGATTGCCTTCAGAAACGACTGCCACGTAGCGGAGGCCTGAACCATTGAGGCGTCCGGGTGAGCGAATTGCTTGAGCCTCCAATCCTGGGCGAGGATGAAGACGCCCCTCGTAGAATAGTTCGGACGTATAGGAGCAGATGTCCGGATGAAGACGCCATGTCTCCGCAAGAAAAAGTCCTCGGTCAGACGCAATCGTCTGCTCTTCACCAAGAATATGATGCAGAGCTGAAACATCAGTGCCTTCTGGATGACTACCCTGCATCGGCTGATCGAGTTGTTGCGGATCGCCTAGCAACACAACGCTATTCGCCGCTTGTGATACAGCAATTACATTCGCAAGCGCCATTTGCGCCGCTTCATCAATAAACAGCACATCTACGGAGTGCGTTGCATCAGGCGACGCCCACAGCCAAGCAGTCCCTCCTGCCACATTTGCTCTGCTGCCGATGGCGCTTAGCAAATCAGCATTACTTTTTACAAATCGCAATCGCTGCTGATCTGGCTCCATCTCCGAAGGTTTTTGAAAGCAGCAAACATCAATTCCCATTTCTTCAGAAGCCTTCACAACTCCATCGAGAAGGTTGCGGATGACCTTGTGGCTATTGGCAGTCACTCCAACAGTCTTCCCGGCTTGTACGAGAGAACAGATCATGCGTGAGCCTGTGTGCGTCTTGCCGGCACCTGGCGGCCCTTGAATTGGAAGCAGCCCACTTTCGATATGTGCCGCAACACGGAGTGCGGCATCTAGGGCAGGCTCACCTTCATGCTGGATCGGTTGATTGTCTATACGAGGGGGCAGACGCATCAGAAGATCACGAGCGGCCTGAAAGGGTCCGCCTCCCTCCATCCCATGAGCAACGACATGTTCGCCGATGCGAACAAGCGCATTGGCGAGGATAGTAGTATTAATAACTGTGTGGGAAAAAACTGCCTCAGGATGAATATTTGCACTGTCCCCTCTTTTCTTAATATCGACCCAACGTTCATCCAGAGAAATTGCGTCGACGCTGCCTAGCTTCCTGCCTCCTAAAGTGTGCAAATCCTCACTGCCGCGCATCTCCGTTTCTTGAGGAGGGAAGCCGTAGCGATGAATGGGTGCCTTAGCTGTTCCCCCATTCACGCCCACAAATGTTAGACCTGAAAGTCCAGCTCGCTCGTCGAGCAAATCTTCTGCCATAAGGTCAGAAAGGCGGAAATACTCCCACCAAAGCGCCTTCTGTTCTCGCCGATGCCAGTCAAGCGAATGCGCCAGAATCCATCGAGCATGCTCCTCGGCCGTGCGCTCTGCCGCATCAGTAGGAACCCCGTCCGTCAACCGTTCGATAAGCCCATTGATCGCCTCTTGCCATTCACCAAGTGCCTCGCTTGGCACGCTCTCAGGTACTTCCGGTCGAGGAATGATATTGCCAACATTGATCAAGTTGGTGCGCCGTATTTCTAACCAGTCGCGAAGGCGCCATGTAGATACGCAGTCATCTCGGTTGTATCCAGTCACAACATAACGATCAGCATCATTGATGAATGCTAAATCTCCCAGCTCAAGACATGCTTGAACCTTAGCAAGCGCCATGTTTGCTTCTGAAAGCTCTGTATCTCGGATGAAATCGTATAAGGGCTCAAGCTTTTTGATCGAGTAACTTTCCACGCTCGCTCGCAGACCATTTCGTATCACGCTGTAAAGGTCAACAAAGCGTTTGGAGCGCAGAAGAGCATCAATCTCCTCTTCACGACTTGCATGCCGCCCCATCAACCGTTTTAGAGCAGCCGGCTCATAGGGTGCGAAATGGTAAATGTGCAGATCCGGGTATTGCTCCTGTCGAGCGACGACGAAATCGATGAAACGCTCGAAATTCAGTTTTTCCTCCTCACGAGATAGCGCCCAGTCAGCTGTGTAAGCTATGCCATTGCTACCATCAATAAAAGTATAACCAAACAAGTACTCAAGGCCGCCTTCCCCAGCAAATGGATCGCCCTCCAGATCGAAGAAGATATCCCCGACTGAGGGTTCGGGTAGGCTCGCTAAACCGAATCCTTCCGTCACAGGTAAAAGTTCGTGAAGCACGCTCCCAGCTTCGCGTCCCTCGATCTGAATGCGCGCCTGCTCTCGTACCCGCTCGTACGAATGTACTGCCCCGCGCGAGGGTCTCCATGCAAGCGGAACCGGCATTGCTGCTAGATCCGTCATGGCTTCTATGCCGTGCCGTCTTAACTCATCGATATGGACTTTGGTGATCCCGGCCACAAGCGAGAGATGGTCATCCTCTCGACGTTTCCGGTCGCAACGACTCTGCCAACGACAGATGTCGCAATGCTCCTTCGGTTCAGGATAGATCACCTCCCCCGCGTTCTCGATAGCAGCTACAAGGCTGCTTTTGACTCGTCGGAAGTACGCTGCGTAATCGTCCATTCGATACATCTGTGGCTCATACCCAGACCATGGGGCAACTACATAGCTATGCGTCGGGCAACCCCCTTGGATGGTGCCGACTAGATCCGCATACAAGCAAAGCTGCAAGACAGTTCCACCTTTGGTCTCACGAGCGAGCTTGGTATCGATCACCTCATAAGACCATGCTCCGAGATCACTCTCGACCTCTATTCGCCTGAGGACATCCGTGCGACCCACCCAACCATTCGCGCGAAACGCGCCTTGTACTATGATCTCGTCCCCAGCGACCATGGCGCTCCTTGTGCGCTCGACCGATTCGTCATCAACTCCGACACCGTCAATGATTGTGACGGATAGACCTTGGGATCGTAGGTGCTCGACAAAGCCTTGTTCATGTCGCGCGCCACGCTCCCAAAGAATCTGCAGCAATGGGTCCCAGATAGCGGGGCGTTCTAGCTCGCCATTCGCCACAGCTAAGTCAAGGCTCGTTAAGTGCCGGCAGTTAAGATGTCCAACCAAGTCAGAAGCACTAAGAAAAATCGAATCGCCTAGCCTTTGCATTTGATTCCGACCTCATCAAAAGTCCATTCAGATGCTCTGTCGTCCAAATGCCAGCTCTAGTGACTTTTAGGATTAGCCAAAGCGAATGCTCGCTCGTCGAGTGTAGTCAATAGTGAAGGCTCCACTGTGGATCGAAAAACAGGCACTCAAACATACCCCGTCGTGCGCTACCTTAGAGCTTCATCCTCATCACGACGCGACTAGGAACCATGGAATGAATCGCAAGCAGTTTCTCGAGCAACCGGACGTGCTCGGCCTCATCGAGTGGCTAATCGAAAACCTCCCCACTCTGCCAGTGCATCTGAAGGTCGCGCGCAGCAGGTTCGTGCGCAAAGCGATCGACTGCAAGGTTCAAGGTATCGAAGCGGTTCAGGCGGAATACCAGTGGGGCGGGAACTGGGAGACGGTCAAGGCGGAGCTGCGCCGGCTGCGCATTCGCTTGCGCCTTGCGGTTCGCGCCCGCGATGAGTTCGCCACGCATGGGGCCTGCGAAGCGATCCTAGCGTGGGGAAATGTCGATGGCGCCGTCGGATTCCTCAAGGAGCAAATGCACGACAAGAACTTGGTGAATTACCTAAAGCAGTGCCAGGCGCTTCTCGCGCTGGACCGCAAGCAGCAGCTCAACCACCTCACCAAGCAGAACATCCTAAGATTCGACTCGGGCATGACTAAGATCCATGCCCTGCTCGACACCACTGGCTCTCCCATCTATGACGGCCGGGTCGGTGCCGCCATCGCGCTGCTCTACCGCCTGTACCGCCAAGGCACCGGCACCACTGCGCCGCAGGCACTGGACTTCGCCTGGGGGCCAGGGATCGGCGACCAGATTCGAAACCCAAAACACTTAAAGCTTGGCTACAACGGTACACCGCAACTCTCCACCACCAGTCGCCACCTTTGGGCACGGCGCCAGCTCCAATTAGGTTGGATCATCCGCGCGGTACTAGAAGGGTCCGAACTATTCGCCAAGCAGCCTCAGCTGGTAGACCGCTGCCATGCCTTTGAAGCTGGATTGTTCATGATGGGCTATGACCTACGCAGTCTAGTCCCCGACGGCTATACGATCCCAGTGCCGCCCAAGCCTAACTACCGGGTACGTAGGATGACCCGAGCGACCTGAGATAAACAAGCTGATGGTTGACCTGTATGTAGTTCTCAATACGCAGGAAAATAGTCTTAAACACTCAAAAACCTCAGGACCTGAAGAGAAAGACCAATCAACATTGGTAAAGAGACCACGCGTGAGCGCCAGAGCCTGCGTCCGCCCACGCGGAAGCCGTGAGGATTCCACCCAGAGCCGGTGGTTTTGTAGGGGTAAAAACGACCAAACATAAAAAAGGGTCGCGAGATAAAATCTCGCAACCCTTTGAATTATATGGTCGGGACGGAGTGATTCGAACACTCGACCCCTAGCACCCCATGCTAGTGCGCTACCGGACTGCGCTACGCCCCGACTAGGCGTTAAACCTGTCCCTCATCTCGAGGAACGCTCAAGAATATATCGCAAGCTTTTGAAAACTGGAAGTATTCAAATGCAGGATTTTATTTCTTGAGTACAACCAACACGTCTTCCAATTCAGCAATCATCTGCCGAATCATCTGCTTGTATTGGGTGGTGTCGTCTTTGGCTTCATCGCCGGACAAACGCAAGCGTGCGCCGCCGATGGTGAACCCCTGATCGTAAAGAAGCGCGCGGATCTGCCGGATCATCAGCACGTCTTGTCGCTGATAATACCGGCGGTTTCCGCGGCGTTTGACGGGGTTGAGTTGAGGAAACTCCTGCTCCCAGTAGCGCAGCACGTGTGGTTTTACCGCACACAGCTCGCTGACTTCACCAATGGTGAAGTAGCGTTTGCCTGGGATGACGGGTAGCTCGTCGTTATGACTTGGTTCCAGCATAAGCCTCAACTCGGGCCTTCAACTTCTGCCCTGGACGAAAGGTGACCACACGGCGAGCCGTGATCGGGATTTCTTCACCCGTTTTCGGATTGCGGCCAGGCCGCTGGCGTTTGTCACGAAGGTCGAAATTGCCGAAGCCGGACAATTTGACTTGTTCGTTGTCTTCAAGAGCGTGCCTGATTTCTTCAAAAAACAGTTCGACCAATTCCTTGGCCTCCCGTTTATTCAGGCCCAGCTCTTCATACAGACGTTCCGCCATCTCAGCTTTCGTCAGAGCCCCCATACGTCACTTCCTTAACGTGGCGTTCAACCTTTGTTCGAGCGAGGTGAGGATATTTTGCGTCGTGGTATTCACCTCATCGTCATTAAGAGTGCGCGATGGATGCTGCCAGGTCAAGCCAACTGCAAGGCTTTTTCTATCAGGATCAATGCCTTTACCCTGATATACGTCAAATAGCCTGAGGTCCGTCAGCCATTCCCCTGCATTTTCACGGATTACGTCCAGTACGGCGCTGGCTGCGACGTCTTTTTCGGCAATCAGCGCAAGGTCACGACGCACTTCAGGAAAGCGCGACAACTCTTGGAATTTAGGCATTTTCCCCAGCGCCACTTCCGCCAGAACCAGCTCGAAAACGAAGACCGGACGGTCGAGACCGAGGGTTTTCGACAATTCAGGGTGGATGGCGCCGACGTAGCCGACCAGACGACCTTCACGCTCGATGCGCGCGGTCTGACCTGGATGCAGCGCCGGGTGTTTGCCCGGTACGAAAGTGAACGAACCCAGCGCGCCGGCGAAGCCCAGCACCGCTTCCACATCAGCCTTGACGTCGAAGAAGTCCACAACATCGCGACCTTGCGCCCAGCCTTCCGGCAGACGGCTACCGCACACAACACCCGCCAGCATCGGCTCTTGCTTCAAGCCTTCCAGCTGACCGACAAAGCGCAGGCCGCTTTCGAACAGACGGACACGATCCTGCTGACGGTTCAGGTTGTGCTGAAGCGCCTTGACCAGACCTGGCCACAGCGACGAACGCATCGCCGCCATATCGTTGGAAATCGGGTTGGCCAGCAACAGCGGTTCAACACCTGGATTAAACAACTCGAACTGTTTCGGATCGATGAAACTGTAAGTAATCGCTTCCTGATAACCACGAGCCACCAGCAGACGACGCAGTTCAGGCAGGTCGCTACGGGCTTCGGCCTTGGCTTGCGGCGCCAGGCGAGCTTGCGGGTAGCGAACCGGCAGACGGTTGTAACCGTACAGACGGGCCAGCTCTTCGATCAGATCAACTTCCAGGCTGATGTCGAAGCGATGGCTTGGCACTTCTACGCGCCACTGCCCTGCTCCACCGGCGGAAACGGTCAGGCCCAAGCCGTTGAGCAGACGCTCGACTTCGGACGCTTCCATTTCCATGCCCAGCATCTGGGAGATGCGTTGCGCGCGCAGGGTAACCGGCGCGATTTTCGGCAGATGCTGCTCGCTCACGGTTTCAATGATCGGACCAGCTTCGCCACCCGTGATTTCCAGCAGCAAGCCAGTGGCGCGCTCCATGGCTTCACGGGCCAGTTGCCAGTCCACACCACGCTCGTAGCGGTGCGAAGCGTCGGTGTGCAGGCCGTATGAACGGGCCTTGCCAGCAACGGCAATCTGATCGAAGAACGCGCTTTCGAGGAATACGTCGCGGGTGGTCGCGGTGTTGACGCCGCTGTGCTCGCCACCCATCACGCCGGCGATGGCCAGGGCGCGGGTATGGTCGGCAATCACCAGCGTATCGCTACGCAGGCTGACTTCCTGACCGTCGAGCAAAACCAGCTTCTCGCCGTCTTCAGCCATGCGCACGCGGATGCCGCCATTGATTTCGGCGAGATCGAATGCGTGCAGCGGTTGACCCAGCTCCAGCATCACGTAGTTGGTGATGTCGACGGCAGCGTCGATGCTGCGCACATCGCCACGACGCAAGCGCTCGACCATCCACAGCGGGGTTGGCTTGGTCAGGTCGACGTTACGAATCACACGCCCCAGGTAACGCGGGCAAGCAGCGGGTGCCAGCACTTCGACCGAACGCACTTCATCGTGTACGGCTGGCACGGCAGCCACTACCGGACGGGTGACTTCGGCGTTATACAGCGCGCCAACTTCGCGGGCCAGACCGGCCAGGGACAGGCAGTCGCCACGGTTCGGGGTCAGGTCGACCTCGATGCTGGCGTCGTCCAGGCCCAGATATTCACGAATGTCCTGACCAACCGGCGCATCGGCCGGCAATTCCATCAGGCCATCGTTGCCTTCGCCCACTTGCAGCTCGGCTTGCGAGCAGAGCATGCCGTTGGACTCAACGCCACGCAGTTTGGCTTTCTTGATCTTGAAGTCGCCGGGCAATTCGGCACCGATCATGGCGAACGGGATCTTCAGGCCCGGGCGCACGTTGGGCGCACCGCACACGACCTGGAAGGTTTCCGCGCCATTGCTGACCTGGCAAACACGCAACTTGTCGGCGTCCGGGTGTTGCTCGGTGCTCAGCACCTCGCCCACCACGACGCCGGTGAATTCGCCGGCGGCCAGCGTAACGCTGTCGACCTCAAGACCGGCCATCGACAGACGAGCAACCAGCTCGTCGCGACTTACCTGCGGGCTTACCCAGCCACGCAGCCATTGTTCACTGAATTTCATCCTGCTCTCCTAAGAATTCGTTACGACTAGCGAAATTGCGCGAGGAACCGCAAGTCGTTGTCGAAGAACAGACGCAAGTCGTTCACGCCGTAACGCAGCATGGCCAGACGCTCAACGCCCATGCCGAAGGCAAAGCCCGAGAACTCTTCCGGATCGATCCCGGACATACGCAGCACGTTCGGGTGAACCATGCCGCAGCCCATGACTTCCAGCCAGCCAGTCTGCTTGCAGACACGGCAGCCTTTACCGCTGCACATCACGCATTCCATGTCGACTTCGGCGGATGGCTCGGTGAACGGGAAGTACGAAGGGCGGAAACGCACGGCCAGTTCTTTTTCGAAGAACACGCGCAGGAACTCTTCGATGGTGCCTTTGAGGTCGGCGAAATTGATGTCACGATCGACCAGCAGGCCTTCGACCTGGTGGAACATCGGCGAGTGGGTGATATCCGAGTCGCTACGGTACACACGGCCTGGGCAGACGATGCGGATCGGCGGTTGCTTCGATTCCATGGTGCGGACCTGTACCGGCGAGGTATGGGTGCGCAGCAACATGTTGGCATTGAAATAGAAGGTGTCATGCATCGACCGGGCCGGGTGGTGGCCTGGGATGTTGAGCGCTTCAAAGTTGTGATAGTCGTCTTCGACCTCAGGGCCTTCGGCAATGCCGTAGCCAATGTGGGTGAAGAACTGTTCGATACGTTCCAGAGTGCGTGTAACCGGATGCAGACCACCAGAGGTCTGGCCACGGCCAGGCAGGGTCACGTCAATCGACTCGGCGGACAGTTTGGCGGCCAGATCGGCCTCTTCAAACAGTGCCTTGCGCGCATTGAGAACCTCTGTGACACGCTCCTTGGCAACGTTGATCAGCGCGCCGACTTGCGGACGCTCTTCTGCCGGCAAATTCCCCAGGGTCTTCATCACCTGAGTCAATTCGCCCTTTTTGCCAAGGTAGTGAACCCGGATTTGCTCCAGGGCATTGATATCTTCAGCGCTTTGCACAGCCTCTAGAGCTTGAGAGACCAGCGCGTCCAGGTTTTCCATGTACAGACTCCAGATACAAAATAGGGGAAGAGCTTGAAGGCTCTTCCCCTATTTATGACGTTTAACACCTGGCCCCACAGAGGTGAGGCCGGGTGACTGTCGGGGGTACTTAAGCCAAGGTGGCTTTAGCTTTCTCGACAATCGCAGCAAACGCCGCTTTTTCGTTCACTGCCAGATCAGCCAGAACCTTACGGTCGATCTCGATGGACGCTTTTTTCAGGCCGGCGATGAAACGGCTGTAGGACAGACCGTTGATACGTGCACCAGCGTTGATACGAGCGATCCACAGAGCGCGGAACTGACGTTTTTTCTGACGACGGTCACGGTAGGCGTATTGGCCTGCCTTGATTACCGCTTGCTTGGCAACACGGAATACGCGCGAGCGAGCGCCGTAGTAGCCTTTAGCAAGTTTCAGAATTTTTTTGTGACGTTTACGGGCAATGACGCCACGCTTTACACGAGCCATGAGTTACTTCCTCTATTCTTGACTAAATTAACGAAGGCGCAGCATGCGCTCGACTTTTGCCACGTCACACGGTGCCAGCAAGCTGCTACCGCGCAGTTGACGCTTACGCTTGGTCGACATTTTAGTCAGGATGTGGCTCTTGAAAGCGTGCTTGTGCTTGATACCGTTAGCAGTTTTCAGAAACCGCTTAGCAGCACCACTTTTAGTTTTCATTTTTGGCATGTTCGGATACTCCGCATTCAGTTGATAAACATAATCAGAAGGCCTGCCGTGCCCTATTGATTACTTCTTCTTTTTCGGGGCGATGACCATGATCAGCTGGCGTCCTTCCATCTTAGGATGCTGTTCGACCGAACCGTACTCGAGCAAGTCACCTTCAACTCGCTTGAGGAGTTCCATCCCCAGCTCCTGGTGGGCCATCTCACGGCCGCGGAATCGCAAGGATACCTTGGCCCTGTCCCCATCACTCAGGAAACGTACCAGGTTGCGCAGTTTTACCTGGTAATCCCCTTCCTCCGTCCCTGGACGAAACTTGATTTCTTTAACCTGGATCTGCTTCTGGTTTTTCTTGGCAGCGGCAATCTGCTTCTTCTTTTCGAAGATAGATTTGCCGTAGTCCATCAGTTTGCAAACAGGGGGTACTGCATCGGCGGAAATTTCCACCAGATCCAGTTTGGCCTCTTCAGCCTTAAGAAGCGCGTCTTCAATTGACACAATCCCAAGCTGCTCACCCTCAGCCCCAATTAACCGAACCTCGCGTGCCGAGATATTCTCGTTGATCGGGGCTTTCGGTGCAGCTCGTTTATCTTGTCTCATTTCACGCTTAATAGTAATTACTCCGAATCTGGGCGACCACGCCGGGAAACCGCTTGAGCGAGGAACTCAGCGAATTGGGCGACGGGCATCGAGCCCAGGTCAGCACCTTCACGAGTACGCACAGCGACAGTCTGCATCTCGACTTCCCGATCTCCGATAACCAAGAGATAAGGAACCTTGAGCAAAGTATGCTCGCGGATTTTAAAGCCGATCTTTTCATTTCTCAAGTCAGACTTGGCACGAAATCCGCTTTCGTTGAGAGTTTTTTCAACCTCAGCGGCGAAATCAGCCTGTTTATCAGTGATATTCATGATCACTGCCTGGGTCGGAGCCAGCCACGCAGGGAACGCACCCTCGTAGTGCTCGATCAGGATTCCGACAAAACGTTCGAAGGAGCCCAGGATCGCCCGGTGCAACATAACCGGGTGCTTGCGACTGTTGTCTTCGGAGACGTATTCGGCTCCCAGACGGACAGGCAGATTAAAATCGAGCTGAAGGGTACCACACTGCCAGACGCGGCCGAGGCAATCTTTCAGCGAGAATTCGATCTTCGGACCGTAGAACGCACCTTCGCCCGGCTGCAAATCATACGGCAAGCCTGCGCTATCAAGGGCTGCAGCCAATGCAGCTTCAGCGCGATCCCACAGCTCGTCGGAACCGACGCGTTTTTCCGGACGAGTGGACAGCTTCATCTCGACGTCTTTAAAGCCGAAGTCGGCATAAACGTCCATGGTCAACTTGATAAACGCAGCGGATTCGGCCTGCATCTGCTCTTCGGTGCAGAAGATGTGGGCGTCGTCCTGAGTAAATGCACGCACGCGCATGATGCCGTGCAAGGCACCCGATGGCTCGTTACGGTGGCAAGCACCGAATTCAGCCAGACGCATCGGCAACTCGCGGTAGCTCTTCAGGCCTTGGTTGAACACTTGCACGTGGCAAGGGCAGTTCATCGGCTTGATGGCGTAATCGCGGTTTTCCGACTGTGTGGTGAACATGTTGTCGGCGTAGTTGGCCCAGTGCCCGGATTTCTCCCACAGGCTGCGGTCAACGACTTGCGGAGTCTTGATCTCCAGGTAGCCATTGTCGCGTTGAACCTTGCGCATGTACTGCTCGAGCACTTGGTACAGGGTCCAGCCGTTCGGGTGCCAGAAGACCATGCCCGGCGACTCTTCCTGGGTGTGGAACAGGCCCAGGCGCTTGCCGATCTTGCGGTGATCGCGCTTTTCAGCTTCTTCGATGCGCTGGATGTAAGCCGCCAGCTGCTTCTTGTCAGCCCAGGCGGTGCCGTAGACGCGCTGCAATTGCTCGTTCTTGGCATCGCCACGCCAGTAGGCGCCGGACAACTTGGTCAGCTTGAAGGATTTCAGGAAGCGGGTGTTCGGCACGTGCGGACCGCGGCACATGTCGACGTATTCTTCGTGATAGTACAGGCCCATGGCCTGCTCGTTCGGCATGTCCTCGACCAGGCGCAACTTGTAGTCTTCGCCACGGGCCTTGAACACTTCGATCACTTCGGCGCGCGGAGTGACTTTCTTGATCACGTCGTAATCTTTTTCGATCAGCTGTTGCATGCGCTGTTCGATGGCGGCCAGGTCGTCCGGAGTAAAAGGACGTTCGAAGGCGATGTCGTAATAGAAGCCTTCGTCGATGACCGGGCCGATGACCATCTTGGCCGTCGGGTACAGCTGCTTGACCGCGTGGCCAACCAGGTGGGCGCAAGAGTGGCGAATGATCTCCAGCCCCTCTTCATCCTTTGGCGTAATGATTTGCAGCGTGGAATCGCTGTCGATGATGTCGCTGGCGTCAACCAGCTTGCCATTGACCTTGCCAGCCACGGTGGCTTTGGCCAGGCCAGCACCAATGGATGCGGCGACCTCGGCTACGGAAACCGGGTGATCGAATGAACGTTGACTGCCGTCGGGAAGAGTAATAGTTGGCATGGCGCCTCCTCTCCTAGTGGTGACCCCTACCAAAGGTCACGTGGGTTGGGATGAGCCAGTACAAGATCCGATCCAGGCCATTCAATAACGAACGCCTGCCTTACAGCGGCAGGAGCCTTGCGGCCAACCGGAAAACCGAACCAGAGTGACTGGGATTCAAATCAGGGTTATTCGCGCCTCTGCCGCTACCGGGACCAAAGGTCATCCGGAGCCCGCAAAAGCCCGAGCGAGGCATGCTAGCACAGATGAACGGTCGTCGCGGTAGAGAGGTTTTCTGCTGGGGTAAATCAAGTGATTTTATGCCAGAGTGCTGAACTTGAACGCCGCTTTACCCCTCAGATAACAAGACATTGACCCACAAGGAGCATCCCAGCATGCGTCTGAATCGTTTGTTCGCTGTAGTCGCCCCCATCGTCCTGTTGCTGCCACTGGCCGCACACGCAGACTGGCCAAAGGGCGAGCGCGAGAAATACATGGCTCAGTGCACCCAGGCAGCCACCCCACAGATCGGTGCCGCTGCAGCCAAGGCTCACTGTGCCTGTGGCGCCGACGCGATCAAATCGTACCCGGCCAGCGACATCCAGGCGTTGATGGACAACAAGGCCAGTGATGCCCTGAAACAAAAAGCACTGACCCAGATTTCGGCCTGCAAGGCCGATAACAAGGCGAAAAAATAAGCCCAAAAAGACGCTTTGAAGGCCCCGCCAGCCAGTGAAAAGCCTCCAAAAAGCGCTTTTTCGTACAATTTATGCAGGTTTTACAGCTTTTTTTATCGTCTTTACTTTCGGCTGAAACCCTTTTAAAACGGGGCTTTCAGCCGAATCAGGCAGCAAAGAAAGCACGACTGTTTGGCAAACAACCCCTCCGGGGGGCTCCCAAACCGTACATTTCGACTATGATAGTCCCGTGTGCCCAGTTGGCCTGAGCAGCACAGTACTACTGAAAATATATGTTTCTTGGAGATACACCATGTCTAATCGCCAAACCGGCACCGTTAAATGGTTCAACGATGAAAAAGGCTTCGGCTTCATCACTCCTCAAGGTGGCGGTGACGACCTGTTCGTACACTTCAAAGCTATCGAAAGCGACGGTTTCAAAAGCCTGAAAGAAGGCCAGACCGTTTCCTTCGTGGCTGAGAAAGGCCAAAAGGGTATGCAAGCTGCACAAGTTCGCCCAGAGTAAGTTTCTGGCGCACTAAAAAAACCCCGTCCATGTGACGGGGTTTTTTATGGGCGAAACAAAAAGCGGCCCAGCGATCAGCCGCAGTTGACGCGCGTGATCACCAGGTTGTCATCGGTGTTCAGGTTCAGGCGATCGGAGCGGTACTCCAGGGTCACCATGTCGTTGGGCTTGAGGATCCGGGCGTTCTGCGCGCCTGTGCGATTACGAGCCTGCTCCAGCAGTTCGGGCGAGGCCTTTTTGCCGATGGTGAATTGCGCCGCTTCTGAATCACAACGGCTGTGGCCGGTGTCGGTCACCACAGGGTCCTTTGCTGCCGACTCGGTGGAGGGAGTGCTGCAACCGGCCAGCATGGCAACGGCCAACAAAGTACCCAATGACGCGAGCTTCCAAGGCATGAAGCCTCCTTCTTTCAATAGTTAAGCTGAGTTCGTGCGACCGCCAATCCGGCCTTTGGTTTCACAGGCAGCGCTATCAATCTGCCCCCGCTACCTGAACAATCAGCAAGTTTGCCTGAGCGCCGTCCCGTCGTTCATCACGCAATCGTGACTGAATATGAACAGCACATCAGTAGATGTCGATGTAGTCGAACGGTGGCGTCGGCCAGTTCTCTTTCAATGCATTGAAGATCTGCATGACCCAGACCTCATCACTGGCGGCGACCAATCCTACATAACCCGAGCCCTTGGCCCACGTCTCCAGACGAAACAGCAGGCCACCGATGTCGGTGCCGCCAACAACGCCCGATGAAATATAAGCGATGCCAGCCTTGGTCACCCGCAACTGGGTGTGCTCGTCGTCGCTGGCGGAGGCCAACAACTGGCGCACGGCCTCAAGGGTCAAACCGTCAGGGGTGTTCAAATCGATCTGCACAGCGCGGTCCTTGAAAATCCATCAAAGACCAAGTGTCGCATAGCCCTCCTCTCATGCCTAAGTCGGAGTGCCAAACGCCGCGCAAAATGGTTAACTCGGTACTCAGACTTTCCCGACTTCACGAGCGACATCATGACCACCCTAAGCATCGACGCCGACATCAAAGCCAAGTGGGCACAGGGACACAGTTCTTACAGCCCCGGCAGCCCAGAAGAACTGGCAATCATTGGGATCGATCTGTTGGTCAAGGAACTGGGAACGCAAGCCGCGCAGTCGTTCATCGCCCAGGTATTCGAAAAATACCCGACTGACTACCTCGGCGTGGTGGATTCAGGCAGGGAATAAAAACCCGCAGGCTGGCACCTGCGGGTATACCGCTTACTTCAGACGCGCCAGACGCTGGGTCAGCAGGTCGAAGAAACCCTGGGCATCACCATTCTCGACCCAGAAAGCATTCTTCGGTGCTTTCAGGCCGTCATACCAATCGACGACGGTCTGGCCAAACGTAATGCCTTCGCGGCTGTCGATCGCCACGTTGACCGAACGACCGGTGAACAGCTCCGGCTTCAGCAGGTAAGCGATGACGGTGGCGTCATGCACCGGGCCACCCGGGATGCCGTAGTGCTCCATGTCGCCTTTGACGTATTCATTCAGAATATCGCCCACGATCTTGCCGGCATTGTTGTTAAGCGCGGCGATCTGCTTCAGGCGCGCGTCGCTGGTGAGGATCTTGTGGGTCACGTCCAGCGGCAAGTAGGTCAGTTTCACGCCGCTCTTGAGCACCACTTCCGCGGCCTGTGGGTCCGCGAACAGGTTGAACTCGGCCACCGGGGTGATGTTGCCGCCATTGAAGTGCGCACCGCCCATGATCACCACTTCCTTGATGCCCTGAACGATTTCAGGTTCCTGGATCAGCGCCAGGGCCAGGTTGGTCTGCGGACCGAGCATGGCGATGGTGATGCTGTGGGGTTTGGCTTCTTTCAAGGTGTCGATCAGGTAATTGACCGCATTGCCCTCGGCCAGACCTTTCTTCGGCTCATGCACGGTGACACCCGACAAACCTTCCTTGCCATGGATGTTCTCGGCGTAGATCGGCGTGCGCATCAGCGGTTTCGGCGCGCCCGCGTAGACCGGCACCTCTTCCCGCCCTGCCCACTCACGGGCCAGCCGCGCATTACGCGAGGTCTTGTCCAGACGCACGTTGCCCGCCACGGTAGTCAGCGCGCGAATGTTCAGTTCTTCCGGCGAGGCCAGGGCAAACAGCAAGGCAACGACGTCGTCGGCACCCGGGTCAGTGTCGATGATCAAGTCGATCTTTTCCGCCGCCTGGGCGCTTGTTGCGGTAATCAGGGACAAAAGCAGCAGACTCCGGAGCAGATGATGCAGTTTCTGAGCATAGCGGTGCATAGCGCACTCCTTGTGCGTGGGAAAGCAGAAAAAGATACAGCGAGTTAGAACGTCACCCCGGACACCAGCACGATGTTGCAGTACGGCGAACATTCGCCTGTACGAACAATCGCCCGCGCCTGTCGGCTGAGGACTTTGAATTGCTCATGGCTGAGCAGCTCACGGCGGCCCAAAGCGCCTTCGGCACTCAGCTGATCCAGGGTCGTCAGGGCCGTCGGTTGTTTGTCCAGGATCTCCTGAGCGAGCACATGGCTTTCGACCTGCATTTCGCTGAGCACCACTTTCAAGGTGCTGACGAAATCCGGAATGCCGTGGGTCAGGGCCAGGTCGATCAGTTCAACGCCCGGCGGCACCGGCAGACCGGCATCGCCGATTACTACCATGTCGCCATGGCCGAGGGACGCGATCAGCCGCGACAGCGCGACATTGAGCAAAGGAGTCTTTTTCATGGGGTTTTAAAAGCCTGTACGTCGAACAAGGTAGGAATCGAAGGCTGGGCACCGGCACGAGTGACCGACAGCGCCGCAGCGACCTGACCGAAACGAATCGCCTCGGCCTCGCTTTTGCCGGACGCCAATGCTGCGGCGAAACCGCCAACAAAGGTGTCACCCGCCGCCGTCGTATCAACGGCTTTCACGGTCGGCGCCGGGAAATGCTGGAAGCCTGTGCCGTCGGCAAATAGCGATCCTTGGGCACCGAGAGTGATGATCACTTTTGCGGCGCCCATGCCGATCAATCGGGTGGCAGCCGTTTCGGCGGTTTCCAGGGAGTCCACCGGCAATCCGCTCAGGGCCGAGGCTTCGCTTTCGTTGGGGATCAGGTAGTCGATGGCTGCATACCAATCCGCCGGCAACGGACGACTGGCTGGCGCCGGGTTGAGGATCACAGTCTTGCCCAGTTCACGACCGCGCTTGAGCGCATGGCCGACCGTGGCGTCTGGCACTTCCAGCTGACAGATGATCACGTCTGCGGCTTGCAACACCGCGTCGAAACGGTCGATCACCTCAGGCGTCAGCGCACCGTTGGCACCGGCGACAATCACGATCGCGTTCTGACTGTTGTCATCGACCACGATCAAGGCCACGCCACTGGCGCCATTGACGATGCTGACCGCTTGGCAATCAATCTTCTCGGCCAACAGCGCCCCGCGCAGTTCCTGACCATAGGCATCGGTGCCGACGCAGCCGACCATCGACACCTGCGCTCCCAGTCGTGCGGCGGCCACGGCCTGGTTCGCACCCTTGCCGCCGGAGACCGTGGCAAACGACTGACCGATCAGCGTTTCACCGCCACGGGGCAGCCGTGGCGCCCGGGTCACCAGGTCCATGTTCAGGCTGCCTATTACCACTACTTTTGCTGGCATACGTCACTACTCATTAATTCGGTTTCTGCGGTGCTTTCAGCGGAATTCGGAGAACACACCGGCCAGCGGCGCAGTCGACTCTCGCAAGACAATGCTGGGGGTCACGATACGTTGATCGGTGGCCAGGCTCGGGGTGGCAATCCGGCGCAACAACACTTCGGCGGCCATCTCGCCCAGTTGCAGGATCGACTGGCCCACGGTGGTTAGCGCCGGGTAGACATAACGGCTCATCTGAATGTCATCGAAGCCAATTACCGATAACTCGGTGGGTACGCGAATATTGCGCTCGGCGGCTGCTCGCAGCACACCGATGCCGATCATGTCGTTACCGGCGAAAATCGCGCTGGGCGGGTTCTTCTCCAGCAAGATCGCCGCCGCACTGTAACCGCCGGTGCTGGTGAAGTCGCTTTCCAGCATGCGTTCGCGCGGCACTTCAACGCCCGCCTCTTTCAACGCCCGGCAATAACCGGCCAGACGCATTTGCGCCACGCTGGTATCCGCCGGCCCGCCGATGGTGGCGATGTCCCGATGACCCAGTTCCAGTAAATGTCGTGTCGCCAGGTAAGCGCCGTATTCATGGTCGATGCGCACCAGATCGGCATTCACGCCTTCCAGCCCGCGGTCGACAATCACCATCGGCGTGCGCACGCCCGCCAAGCCTTCAGCGAGCACGGCATCGCCACCGGCCGAGGCCACGATCAAGCCGTCGATGCGTTTTTCCAGCAGCACCCTTAAATAGCTGCGCTGCTTGTCCGGGTTGTCGTCGGAGTTGCAGAGGATCACGCAGTAGCCGTTACGCTCGCAGTAATCCTCGATGCCCCGGGCCAGCTCGGCGAAGTATGGGTTGAGGCTGTTGGGCACCAGCAAACCGATGGTCGCCGTGGTTTTGGCTTTCAACGAACGCGCGACGGCGCTGGGTACGTAGTCGAGGCTTTTGATCGCCGCCTCGACTTTCACCCGCACTTCTTCACTGACCGGGCGCGTCTTGTTCACCACGTGGGACACCGTGGTGTAGGAAATTCCTGCAAGTGCCGCCACATCCTTGATCGTTGCCATGAATCAGGTCCGCCGGCTTGCGCGCTGACTGCGATAAGTATCCAGCACCACCGCCACCACGATAACCGCACCGGTGATGATGCGCTTGGTTGGTTCGGTCGCACCGATCTGCGCCAGGCCGGCCGCCAATACCGAGATGATCAACACACCGAAGAATGTACTGATGACCGAACCACGGCCGCCCATCAGGCTGGTCCCGCCGATGACCACGGCAGCGATCACTTGCAGCTCCAGGCCGGAACCGGCATTCGGGTCGGCGGCTTCCAGACGGGAAATCTGGAACAACGCAGCGATACCGGCCAACAGGCCCATCAGGCTGAACACCAGAATCTTGTAGGGCTTTGGATTGATGCCTGCCAGACGCACCGCTTCTTCGTTGGTGCCGATGCCGATCAGGTAACGGCCAAACACGGTACGGGTCAATACTGCCTGGGCGGCGATGATGATCACAAAGGCAATGATGAACGACGGCGAAATGCCGAAGGCGATCGGGTTGGACAGCCAGGCGAAGGCGTCACCGATGTAGGCCGTGCGCGAGCCGGTCATCTGATACGCCAGGCCACGGGCCATTTCCAGCACGCCGAGGGACACGATGAACGACGGGATCCGCCAGGCCACGGTGATCGAGCCGGTGATGGTTCCGGCCAGTGCCGCTACCGCCATGCCAAGCAAGGCTGCCGGCAAGACGCTCCAGCCCCAGCCGAGAATCGCCACGCTGACCGCCGAGGCCGCGAGCGCCAGCACCGAACCGACCGACAGGTCGATGCCGCCGATGATCAGCACAAAGGTCATGCCGACCGCCAGCACCATCAAATCCGGGATCTGGTTGGCCAGGGTACTGAAGGTGTCGTACGACAGAAAATGGCTGCTCAGGATCGAGAACAGCGCGACCATCGCCAGCAAGGCACCGGCCAGGCCCAGGTAGGTGCCGAGGCCGTAAAAATTGCCACTACGTTTACCGGCAGACGTTGCAGTTTTCATGGAAGATCCCTAGGCGCTGCTTCGTTGAGCAACGCATCACGTTTTTGGTAGCCGGCAAAAGCGGCGGCAAGCAAATCATCCTGGGTCCAGCTGTCGCGCTCGAATGTGTCGATCAGGCGTCCCGCCGACAACACGCCGATCCGGTCGCAGATCAGCATCAGTTCCCGCAGGTCACTGGACACCACCACCAGCGCTTTGCCTTGGCGCGTCAATTCGCCGAGCAACGCATAAATGTCGAACTTGGCACCGACGTCGATACCGCGGGTCGGTTCATCGAACAACATCACCGAACAATCGCGCTCCAGCCAGCGGCCGATCACGACTTTCTGCTGGTTGCCGCCGGACAGTTCGGACACCAATTGCGTCGGGCTGGAGCTGCGGATGCGCATGGCGTTGATCTGACGCTGGGCCAGGGCCATCTCGTCAGTGTTGTTGACCACGCCCGCACTGGAAATCACCGGCATGTTGCCCAGGGCGATGTTGGCGCTGATCGACTGGGTCAGCAGCAAGCCTTCGCCTTTGCGGTCCTCGGTGATCAGGGCGATACCGTGGCCCACCGCGTCGGCCGGCGAGCGAATACTCACGACTTTGGCCGGGGAACCCAACGCGACCGTGCCGCTGTCCGGGGTATCGGCGCCGAAGATCAAGCGCAGCAACTCGGTGCGCCCTGCCCCGATCAGCCCGGAAATACCGTAGATCTCACCGGCGCGCACTTCGAAAGACACGTCGCGCACCTTGTCGGAACGGGTCAGTCCTTTAACCGTCAAAGCCGGCGCCCCGATGTTGCGCGGGCCCAGGTCCATGTGCTCGCCGAGCTCTCGGCCCACCATCAGGGTGACCAGTTGCTCGCTGTTGTAATTGGCCATCGGCTCGACGCAGACCAGGTTGCCATCACGCAAAACTGCAATGCGCTGGGCCACCCGTGCCAGTTCTTCGAGGCGGTGGGAAATGTAGATGATCGACACGCCGCGAGCTTGCAGGCGAGTGATCTGTTCGAACAGCATCTCGACTTCCCGCGCCGTCAGCATCGCGGTGGGTTCATCGAGGATCAGCACATGGCAGTCGCCGATCAGGTTGCGGGCGATCTCGACCATTTGCTGGTGGCCGATGCCCAATTCGCCGACCAGGGTGTCCGGGTCAATCGCATCCAGGCCAACCTGAGCCATCGCCTCGATCGCCGCCTTGCGCAGTTGTTTGCGGCTGATCCAGCCACCACTGCTCGGCAGGTTGTCGAGAAACAGGTTTTCCGCCACCGACAGGGTCGGCAACAGATTGAGTTCTTGCATGACCATGCGGATGCCCAGGTCTTCAGCCTGGGTGCGGCTGCCGGGGCGGTATTCCTGACCCTGGAATTGCATCTGGCCGGTGGTCGGCGTGACCAACCCGCCGATGATTTTCGACAGGGTGCTTTTGCCGGCGCCGTTCTCGCCGGTCAACGCCAGCACTTCACCGCGCATCAGCGTCAGGTCGATGCCGGTCAGGACCGGTTGGGCATAGGTCTTACCGATACCGCTGACCGAGAGGACAGCGTTCGGGGCGGAAACTGACATAAAAACTCTCCATGCGCTCGCCCGGACGGGCGAGCGCCGTTGTGTCGCCAGAAGGACTACTTGGTAACCAGCTCTACCGGAGTTTCGATTACGCCGTTGGTGCCGCTGTCGACTTTCTCGCCCTTGATGATTTTCAGCGCAGTCTCGATACCGAACACGGCTTGCTTGGCGGCAAACTGGTCAGCGGTGGCCAGCACACGGCCGTCCTTGAGCATCGGCTTGATGGCGTTGATGTTGTCATAACCGACCACTTGCACCTTGCCAGCCTTGCCCGCGGCACGGACCGCGGAAACAACGCCGACGGCCATGCTGTCGTTACCGGCCAGCAGGGCTTTGACATCCGGGTATTCGCTGAGAATCGAGGCGGCAACCTTGTTGCCTTTATCGATTTCCCAGTCACCGGATTGCACAGACACCACTTTGATGTTCGCGGCTTCCATCGCATCCTTGAAGCCCGCAGTACGCGCCTGGGCATTGGTCGTGGTGGACACGCCTTCAATGATGCCGACTTCGTCACCGGCCTTCAGTTGCTTGGCCAGGTACTCGCCTACCAGACGCGCGCCTTTGCGGTTATCCGGGCCTACGAAGGGTACGGTGATGTTTTTGCTTTTGACGACGGCTGGATCAAGCTGGTTGTCGATGTTGATCACGGTAATACCGGCATCGACGGCTTTCTTGATCACCGGCACCATGGCCTTGGAGTCAGCCGGCGCGATAACCAGCGCGTTGACCTTGGCCAGGATCATTTGCTCGACGATGCGGGTCTGGCCAGCGGTGTCCGTTTCGTCCTTGATGCCGTTGGAGATCAGGTCGAAATCGGCGGAGTGATCTTTCTGGTAGGCCTTGGCGCCGTCTTCCATGGTCAGGAAGAATTCGTTGGCCAGGGATTTCATGACCAGGGCGACTTTAGGTTTTTCAGTATCGGCGAACGCCGAAGAGAGGGGCAAAGCGGCGGATGCGGCAGCCAGCATAGCGACAGCGAGAAGACGTCCAGCGAATGGCAGCTTCATGGGTTCACTCCGATCTTATGATTATTGTGAGCAACGCTTGCGCTAGCGTAGGCTACGTGGCATTCCCGATGGAACGAGCCATCATGGCTGCCGCGCAAACGTTTGCGTAGACCGAACTATGCGAACCCTGCCGGGATTTGTCAACGAGCAGAATCGACCATTTTGTGTACTCGGCCAGCAAAAGCGGAGTATTCACATCACGCCGTGGTGTTGACCATCGTTCCGGTGCTGGCACCCTTGGACAATTCCTTGACCAGCGCGGCGGACACTTCCAGCAGCGCGCCGTTGGTTTCGGCGATCTGCCCTTGAATCGCCATGACCGCCGTCGACTTGGCTTCCGGTGTCGGATAGGACGCCGCTTGGGCGGCGGCCAGTTGTTGCTGTTGCTCGCGCAGTTGCTGCTGCAACTCTTGCATGCGCTTGAGCAGGATTTTCACCGCGGCGCTCTGATTGCTAACGGCCTCGTCTGCGGCTTTTGTATCGGCGTTTTTATCCAACCCCACCGGGCCAGTCTTGACTACCTTGCCGTCGTCTTCTTGAGTGCCCAGCGCTTTGGCTGCCTCGGCTTGCGTAGCATCGTTCAACGCGCGGATCGTGGCAGCGGACTTACCGCCGATGGTGACACCTGCGGCGTTGGGAAGACCGACTGATAACGACATGTGAACTCCTGAAAGAAAGATCCCTTTAGAGAACCATCGACCGGCGCGGTGTTTTCTTTAGCACTGATTCGAAATCCGGCAAGGTAACTAATCAACAAGGATCGTAGGCCCTTTCGGAGAACCGAACGTAAATACTCAACGTATTCGGAAACCCGGACAACGGGTTGTTTAACTTCATTTCAACCGACATAAATACTGATATAAATCATAAGCTTAAAGTTTTCTCTCGTTCAAAGTAGGGCTGGTACAGATCCTGCTCCTTCTCGTGCACCCCCGGCATTCAGATCGGCCAGGGGCGTATCTAGATGAACTTGCATCAGCACCGTCACTACTAGAGAGAAAATAATGAAATCTGCATTCAACACCTTTATTCCGGGCGCTTTGGCCCTCCTGCTGCTCCTGCCCACCGCCCTTCAGGCGAAAGAAGTCGAGACCCAACAGAAACTGGCGAACGTGGTGATCCTGGCCACCGGCGGCACCATTGCCGGCGCTGGCGCCAGCGCGGCCAACAGTGCCACCTATCAGGCCGCCAAAGTCGGTATCGAGCAACTGATCGCCGGCGTGCCGGAACTCAGCCAATTGGCTAACGTGCGTGGCGAACAAGTCATG
Source organism: Pseudomonas sp. dw_612 (assembly GCF_018449725.1). Lineage (GTDB taxonomy): Bacteria > Pseudomonadota > Gammaproteobacteria > Pseudomonadales > Pseudomonadaceae > Aquipseudomonas. Next base: position 223,086 of record NZ_JAAVVC010000001.1, read on the forward strand.
CAGATTGCTTCTGAAAGCATCACCAACGACAACCTGTTGCAACTCGGTCGCCGCGTGGCGGAATTGGCCGACAGCAAAGACGTGGATGGCATCGTCATCACCCACGGCACCGACACCCTGGAAGAAACCGCCTACTTCCTGAACCTGGTGGAAAAAACCGACAAACCGATCATCGTGGTCGGCTCCATGCGTCCGGGCACCGCGATGTCCGCCGACGGCATGCTGAACCTGTACAACGCCGTGGCCGTGGCCAGCAGCAAAGAAGCGCGCAGCAAAGGCGTGCTGGTGACCATGAACGATGAAATCCAGTCCGGTCGCGACGTCAGCAAAATGATCAACATCAAGACCGAGGCCTTCAAAAGTGCCTGGGGCCCGCTGGGCATGGTCGTCGAAGGCAAGTCCTACTGGTTCCGCCTGCCAGCCAAGCGCCACACCATGGACTCGGAATTCGACATCAAAACCATCAAGAGCTTGCCTGACGTAGAAATCGCCTATTCCTACGGCAACGTCAGCGACACTGCCTACAAAGCCCTGGCGCAATCGGGCGCCAAAGCGATCATCCACGCCGGCACCGGCAACGGTTCGGTGTCGTCGCGCGTGGTGCCAACCCTGCAGGCCCTGCGCAAGGACGGCGTGCAAATCATCCGCTCGTCCCACGTCAACGCCGGCGGTTTCGTGCTGCGTAACGCCGAACAGCCTGACGACAAGTACGACTGGGTCGTGGCACATGACTTGAACCCACAGAAGGCACGCATCCTGGCCATGGTGGCGTTGACCAAGACCAATGACAGTAAAGAGCTGCAACGGATGTTCTGGGAATACTGATCCGCCCTCGCCCGACCGTTTCTGGTCGGGCACCGCTTGCGCCACTTGCCCGTTCGGGTGAGTGGCGCCTCCTACAAAAAAACGCCAACGGTCCTACACCAAACGGAAAAAATCGCTGTCAGAGGATTTTCTTGAATTTTAAGCAGTTGCGAAAAAGCTTACAGTTAAATACTGTATGCCCGTACAGCTTAATAAGGATAATTCCGTGGCCACTACCGCTGCCTCTCCCGGCTCCTTTGAACGCATGGGTCTGCGCGTTCAAAAAATCATCAATTCCCCTACCGCACAAAAATCCAAAGCCGCATTGATTTTCCGCCTGCCGGACGAACCGGTGGATGAATGGGAACAGTTGCTCGAAGAAATCGACGAAAACGATAACGTCACCCTCGCCTACCGCGACGATGGCGGCGTGCAGATTTTCTGGGTTGTGCCGAAGGAAGATTGAGTCAATGAGTGTCCGCTGGTTTGCTTTGCTGTTTCTATTCATTGCCGTGGGCGCCCAGGCTGGCGCCCCACGTACCTTCAACGAAGCCAAGAAAGTCGCCTGGAAGCTCTACGCACCGCAATCCACCGAGTTTTATTGCGGCTGCAAATACACCGGCAACAAGGTCGACCTCGCCGCCTGTGGTTATGTGCCACGCAAGAGTGCCAAGCGGGCCGCCCGTATCGAGTGGGAACACATTGTCCCGGCCTGGCAGATCGGCCATCAGCGTCAGTGCTGGCAGTCGGGCGGGCGCAAGAACTGCACACGTTACGACCCGATCTATCAAAAAGCCGAAGCCGACTTGCACAACCTGGTGCCGAGCATCGGTGAGGTGAACGGCGACCGCAGCAATTTCAGTTTTGGCTGGCTGCCGGTGCAATCGGGGCAATACGGTTCGTGCCTGACCCAGGTTGACTTCAAGGCCAAGAAGGTCATGCCCCGCCCTTCGATTCGCGGGATGATCGCGCGGACGTATTTCTACATGAGCAAGCAGTACGGTTTGCGGCTATCCAAACAGGATCGCCAACTGTATGAAGCCTGGAACAAGACTTATCCGGTGCAAACCTGGGAGCGCCAGCGCAATCAGAGCGTGGCGTGTGTGATGGGGCGCGGCAACGAGTTTGTCGGCCCGGTAGACATGAAAGCTTGCAGTTGAACCGGCGCTGAAAACACAAAGGCCTCGGGCATGAAAACCCGAGGCCTGTGTTCGTTCTAACCGCCGACTTTGTTGTAGCGCCAGTAGCCCATCAGGTTAAGCGACTCCCGGGGAATGCCGCGTTCCTTGATCAAGTACTTGCGCAGGCTCATCACCTCGACCGTTTCGCCGGCGATCCAGCCATAGAATCCATCGCTGGCTGACTCGGAGGTTTCCCAGAGGATCTCCTCGTCCACATCGACTTCCGCCAACTCCACCATTTCGGATGCTTTCGATGCGTATGACGGCAGGGTCGCCCGCCGGACCGCCTCGACCATCAGCGATCCTGCGCTGGCATGGTCGCGAATCAACCATTCAACCGAAAGCCCCGGCCAGTCTGGAATCGGCAGCGCATCTTCCCTGCTATCGACTTCAAAAAAGGCCAGGGTTACCGGCGGCTCATCAAGAACCGCCAACTCGTCGAGTATCCCGAGTGCCGCCGGTAATGCGGTGGCATCGGCAACCAGCAACAATTGCTTGAGCGCTTGTGGCGGCTTCCATTCAAAACCGCCCGCGTCACGGGCCGTAAAATGCCGATCCGGCGCGGTGATCTGGATCGAGGCACCGGGTGTCGATCGAATAGCCCAACGGGAGGCCGGACCGGTTTCGCCGTGCAACACAAAGTCGATGTCCACTTCGCCCTGCTCGGCACGCAAATGACGGATGGTGTAGGTGCGCATCGCCGGACGCTGGGCCACCGGCATTGAACGGTAACGGGCGTACCAGCCATCTTCATGGGAAAGCCGGGCCGGCGAGCCATCCTCGGCGGGAAAGAACAATTTCACCCGCTGATCCGGCGCCCAAGTCGCCATATCGGTGACCATTGGCCCGGCCAGGGTGACGCGCATCATGTGCGGGCTCAGGGTCTGCTTGCGCTGCAAGACCGCGTCGAAGATTTTGTAAGGATTGGTGGAGGCCATGGGGAGTTCCTTCTGGGAATCGACAGTGACTACGTTTAAATACGAGTCACCGCGAACACCCTTTAAGAATCCCCGCTGAACGGCGCCTGAACCGTTGTGCGGTTACTGAGCCGCCGGACGCTCGATGATCAACGATTCGATGTTCATCTTTTTCGCCCGAGTCAGGGCCGCATTCAAATCTGCCTGCCGGGCCTCGGCCTCGGCTTTGGAAGCGAACGGTCCGAGCAGGATCCGATCCTTGCCGTTTTCCCGGACCACATTGGAAACGAAGCTATGCTCGATCAACCAGCCGCTCAAGTCGCTGACCGCCTGGGTTGTTTCGCCGCGCACTTCGAGATCCCATTGCGGACCGGTTGCGACAGCGGGCGTTGTTGCCGGTGCGGAAACAGTCGCAGAAGGCGTCTTTTGCGCGCTCGCATCCTTCCCTTCACCGCATCCTGCCAACGCCAATACTGCGATTACCAAAGCCATTTTGCGCACAACGTTTCCCTCTGAATGCCGAAAGCGCAGATTTTAGCATTCATGAATACTTCCCGAGTCCCGCAAAATGGGCACAAAACAACGAGAATCATGGTTGCGGCCTCTGTATAGTTACGCCTTGGGAATTAATGCAGCATCTGCGCGTCAGAAAGAGGCACCCAAACCGTGAGACTTCGCACTAATCTATAACTACACCGACCTCTGCACTGTCTGAATCAGGTGCCCTACAAAGCAATCAAGGAGAAGACCATGCTGATACTCACCCGCAAAGTCGGTGAAAGCATAAACATCGGTGATGACATCACCATTACCATTCTGGGCGTTAGCGGCCAGCAAGTCCGGATTGGCATCAACGCCCCTAAAGACGTTGCCGTGCATCGCGAAGAGATCTATCAGCGCATTCAGGCTGGGCTGACCGCTCCAGACAAGCCACAACCCTGAATCCTGCTGCAGTCAGTAGCCAGCCCGTTCGCTTCAGCGCAATGGCTGGCTAAAGATTCATGCTCGGTATTTCGTTGAGCACCCGCCGCCTCCCCCTCCCTGTTACGTGAAGCCAATACTACCGGCTTCGGCCACGCCCTGGCTGTCAGACCATTCGCTTTAACCCCGACGAATAGGTATCGCTATCCGAAGGTCACTCCCCGCGCCATGCCAGTGGCCGCAATCACCATGAGCATCATCAACAGCGCTTCGACATGACTGATCCGTGCGAACAGCTTCGCCCTGCCCTGGTCAAACGCAGCGCCGCGCTTCAAGGCGATCCGCCACTTGATCAAGGTGATCATCGGCACCAGCTCCAGCAACAGAATGATCACGAACAGCGTCATCTTGAGATGAAACAGCGGCTGATGAAGGTAATAGTCAGTGCCTTTTTCATACCCGCCGAAAGCTCGCAGCAACCCCGTGACCAGCAAAATCCCCGCGCAAATCCCCCACACGTTATCGGCGACCAAAACGTTGCGGACCTGCGCCGTGCCTGCGGCCAGGCGACTTAATGCCGTGCCCCGAGTCAGTACACCCCAAAGGCCCATGGCAAACGCCAAGAGATGGATCGCCGCGAGAAACCAGTGAGACAGCATAAGGATGCTCCTGACAGGGAAATGGAAAAGGGCTTGTCAGTAGTAGCCCAAAACCTGGAGATCTGCCTGCCTGTGGCCTACAGAAAAAGAGGCCCATTCTGACCAGCATGATGTGAACCAAATGGGCCAGAATAGGCGCTCACCAAGGATGGAACCCATGGACCGATCAAACTTGCCGACACTTGTCCTGCTCCCGGGAATGGATGGAACGAGTGAACTGTTCAAGCCTTTCGTGTCGGCGCTGGACCACGCTTGCGACATCGTTGTCGTGACTTACCCCTGCGATATCCCGTTGAGTTACGACGAGCTGGAAGCGATTGCCAGAGCGTCGCTGCCCACCGATCGCCCGTTCGTGTTGCTGGGCGAGTCCTTCTCGGGACCGATCGCTATCGCGCTGACGGCTTTGCACCTGCCGCAACAGGTCGGGCTGGTGCTTTGCTGCACGTTTATCAGCAACCCGCGGCCGCTGTTCAACCCTCTGCGCTTTCTGGTCAACCTTTTGCCGATGAGCGCCGTGCCCGCCGGATGGCTCAGCCCATTGCTGCTCGGTCGATTCTCTACTGCCGCATTGCGCACGTCCCTGAGTCGTGCGATCAATCAGGTCAACCCCTCGGTGATGCGTGAACGGCTGCGTTCGGTTCTAGAAGTCGATGTGTCTACGCAACTGGCCCAAGTGAACGTACCGACTGTTTATCTGCGCGCCACCGATGATCGGGTGGTGCCAAAGACTGCCTCCGAGCGGATTGCCCGGCTAAAACCGCAGGTGCAGATGATCGACTTGAAAGCGCCCCACTGCCTGCTTCAGGCGGTACCCGATGAGGCCGCGCGCCAGGTCATGGAGTTTTTGCGAGCCACTGACACCTCGTAACGCATTACAACTTTGTCATTGAGTTGTCAGCGAAGGTCGCACCCTCGATTCATACAGTGTCGTCGTCAGCTACCCAACCCGGGTGGCTCGCCTTCCACCGATGATGACAAGGGTCGACACCATGAAACCAATGAACAAACTCTGCCTGATCGCCGCCAGCCTGATGATGCTCGGCACCGGCTCCGCCATGGCTAGCAACATTGCGCCCGTGAAGGCTAACAACGTCGTGCTGGTGCACGGCTCCTGGGCTGATGGTTCGAGTTGGTCCGACGTAATCACTCGTCTGCAAGCCGCCGGTTTGCACGTCACCGCCGTGCAGAATCCGCTGACTTCCGTGGCCAACGATGTCGCGGCCACTCAACGCGTACTCGATCAACAAGACGGCCCGACCGTGCTGGTAGGCCATTCCTACGCCGGCACCGTGGTCAGCGAAGCCGGGGTGGATCCGAAGGTCAGCTCCCTGGTCTACGTCGCCGCCCGCGCCCCGGATGCCGGCGAAGATTTCGTCGCCCTCTCCGGCAAGTACCCGACCATGCCCGTGCGGGCCGGCACCGAAGAGCACGACGGCTACGTCAGCTTGAAACAGGACGCCTTCCTTAAGTACTTCGCCAGTGACGTGCCCCACGACAAAGCCATGGCCCTGTTCGCCGTGCAACAACCGATCGCCAAAACCCTGTTTGGCGAACGCACCACCGCCGCAGCGTGGCATACCAAACCTTCGTGGTACGCGGTGTCCAGCCTCGACCAGACCATCAACCCGGACCTGGAACGCTTCCTCGCCAAGCGCATGGGCGCGACCACCATCGAGCTGCCGTCGAGCCATCTGTCGCTGGTTTCCCACTCGAAAGAAATCGCCGACCTGATCCTCGAAGCCTCCGGCCGCCAGCCGTAATCCCGGGCCGAATTGCATTACAACTTTGTCATTCAACTGTTGGTCGGCTGTCCGGATCGCCTCGTTAACCTGAGCTCACTGCCCAGTCACTCAACCGGCAGCCACCGTCATCCAGATTAGAGAGAGACACACCATGAAAATGTTAATCCTCGGTTTCGCCGCCCTCCTCGCCACCGGCTCGGCTTTCGCCGATACCCAGCCACAGGCGCCAGTGATTCATGACAAGACCGGTTTCTTTGTGCACATGGACGTCGCGAAAGTGCTGTCCAGCACCGACATCTCACAACAGTGCGGCATTATTCCTGCGCGGCTGGACTATCTGGACCACAACGGCCAGGAGCACGTACTCGATTACCAAGTCGAAGGCTCCGGCTGCACAAGCGACAATTGAGTGCGCGCGCCGACGATGTGTGGCCCGCGTCATACGCAGATGATCGGGCTACACTGGCTCACGCCCCTCACGGCGCAATGATTTCTTTACGGACACCGACCATGAACATCCTTGTCGTTGAAGACGAGCCCAAGGCAGGCAACTACCTGCTCAACGGCTTGCAGGAACTCGGTTACTCGGTCAGCCTGGCCCGCAATGGCGTGGACGGCTTGCACCTGGCTCTGGAAACCTCGTTCGACGTCATCGTGCTCGACGTGATGATGCCGAAAATGGACGGCTGGGAAGTGCTGCGGCGCTTGCGCAAGGAAGCCGATACGCCGGTGCTGTTCCTCAGTGCCCGCGACGACATCGCCGACCGCATCAAAGGCCTGGAACTGGGCGCCGACGATTACCTGATCAAACCGTTTTCCTTCGCCGAACTGGTCGCACGCTTGCGCACCCTGACCCGACGCGGTCCGTCCCGGGAAGAAGAACAGCTGCAAGTGGCCGACCTGCAGATCGACGTGCTCAAACGTCGCATCACCCGCGACGGCGTGCGGATCACCCTGACCAACAAAGAATTCGCCCTGCTGCACCTGTTCGCCACGCATCAAGGTCAAGTGCTGTCGCGCTCGCTGATTGCCTCGCGGGTGTGGGACATGAATTTCGACAGCGACACCAATGTGGTGGACGTCGCGGTGCGGCGTTTGCGCCTGAAAGTCGACGACCCGTTCCAACTCAAGCTGATCCACAGCGTGCGCGGTATCGGCTATCGCTTTGATACGCAGCCATGAACCGTCGACCGCACTCCCTGACCCTGCGCCTGGCACTGTTGTTTGCCTTGCTGGCATTTGCCTCTGTGATCACGCTGGGCGTGTGTTTGTATCGCGAACTGGAGCGCGAGTTGATCCGGCGAGACGATGCCGCGCTGATCACCCGGGTCGATCAACTGCGCACCTTTCTGAATGACAGCAACACCCTGGACCTGATCAAGAGCAAACCGGCCTTGTTCCAGAACATGCTCGGCAACCGCGAATCGGTGCTGGTGATCGGCGCGGCCGGACAAAAACCGTTGCTGGTGGTCAATCCCGGCAGACTCGACTTGCCAAACTTGTCGCCCGTGACCATGGACCATCCGCTGGTGCTGGCCGACGTACAGCACTTTTCCGGCGTGGACGGTGTGCCCTTCGCGGCGCTGGCGGCGACCATCGACTCCGGCGACCTGGGCAGCCTGCAAGTCGTGGCCGGGCGGTTGATGACTGAACGCACCAGCGTGTTGGCCAACTACCGGATACGCGTTTACCTGCTGGCCGGCGTCGCCGCCCTATTGCTCGCACTCTGCGGCTATTTGCTGCTTTATCGCGGGCTGCTGCCATTACGCCGCCTGGCGAAACACGCCCACGGCATCGGCGTCGGCAACCTCACCGAACGCCTCGACAACCACGGCGCGCCGCTGGAAGTGCAGCCGATGATCGACGCCTTCAACGGCGTCCTCGACCGCCTCGCCAAAGGCTTCGTCCAGCTCGGCCAAGTCTCCACCGACATGGCCCACGAACTGCGCACCCCGATCAACAACCTGCTCGGCGAAACCCAAGTCGCCCTCCAGCAAAACCGCAGTGTCGAAGCCTACCAACAACTGCTTGCCTCCAACGTCGAAGAACTCGAACGCCTCGCGCGCATGCTCGACAACATGCTGTTCCTCGCCCGAACCGACCCCGCCAGCGCCCTGCGCCAACGCCAGGAACTCGACGCGGCGGACGAAATGGAACGCATGGCAGATTACTTTGAAGGGTTGGCGGCGGATGTCGGGATCAGTATCAACGCTCATGGTAGCGGCGTGATCTGGGCCGAGCCGATGTTGCTGCGACGCGCGTTGGCCAACTTGTGCTCGAACGCCATCAAGTATGGCGCGCCGGATTCAGAACTGGTGGTGAGTGCGACACCCTCTTCCGAGGGCATCCGTTTGCGGGTGAGCAATCACGGCGCGACCATTGAGCCGGAACATCTGCCGAAGCTGTTTGATCGGTTTTATCGGGTGGATGAGTCGCGGGAACGGTCGGCGCAATCCAACGGGTTGGGGTTATCGATTGTGGCGACGATTATGCAGTTGCATAGCGGACGGTATGGCGTCACCAGTGAGAATGGGGTGACGTGTTTTGAGTTGTTCTTTCCGGCGCGGGCACTGTAAGGATAATCGTGTTTAGTTGTCGATTTAAGTAACAGATTGCGGCATGACTGGCGAACAGCCAGCTATCTCCCTATCATGCCGCCCACTGGCCCTCGAATCTGAGGTCAGAGGACAATCATTCAAAAGGGAATAGACGTGAAAGAGTTCGTAATCGGCGTTAACAATGCAGTTCTGTACGTCGCGCTGGCCGTTATCTGGATCGCCGCAGTGGTCATGATCTTCGTTCAGGGCTTCTGGTCCGGGGCAGGCATTTTCATTGCCGGCACTCTGACGTGGTGCATCATCTCCGGCTTCTGGTTTGTACAGTCGGCGACTTATGAAGAACTGAAAAAGTTGAACGCCAAGTAAGATTGGTTTTAGTTAGTTGGACCTGCCACGCAGGTCCGATGTTGCTTCACGCAACAGTTGTAACGAGGGGACAATCCCCTCGTTACAGTGCCTGGCGACTAGCCAGGCTTGTGGTTATCCAGTACTCGATTCACCGCTAACTCACCCAACCTGATTACCTGCTGCAACACCAGCATCTTCCTGCGCTGTGGGCCGTCCATTGTGTCGGCGATCTCACTCGCCATCTCGGTGGCAGACGCCAACGATTCGCAGGCCTGGACGAGCAGTGTTTCGTCATCCGCCGCTGGGTTGACGATGAAAGTGCTGCAGGGGCTGCGGGGCGGTATCTGCGTTTTCGTCGCCCCGGGGTTGAGGTAGAAGTTGAGTGCGCGGTCGGCGGCCTCTTTTAGTTTCTTGGGGTCAAGATCAAGAGAAGCGTCGTAGGGCACTGGATTGGTGTGCGGGGGATTAGGTGTGACTTTGAACATAGGGACTTTCTCCAGTAGGGCTGCAACCGACTCGCTACTAATACGAGAGGGTGGCGGCTGTGCACAGGTTAGTAGACCGGCAAAGTCACCTAAAACCCCGGCGCGCCCGAGAGCGCCCTGTACACAACCACCATCAAATGCAGGCGATTACCTGACTGGATGACGCTTGTACAACCGAAGATGACTGCCGAGCTACTAAACCCGATCACTGATGAGCAGTGACAGGAACAAAGTTACCGATTAGCCACGAGGTGAACAAGCCGGCGGATTCTGGCGCACGCGTAGGTAATGGCGCAAGGATTTGTAGCCCTTCGGACGTTACATAGCGTGTCTTTAAACAAACAGTTCGCAACGGTTAAACAAACCTCTAAAAACCAAAAAACCGACTGAACGTCCGCGTCGAAAATCGCAACAGGCGCAGCGCCTATCCGCGCCCTCGATGCCTGCTTTTGAAGGGCCAAACCCACCGCCAACATCGCTTAATTCTGTGAACCACAAAACGTCAACTCAAAACCTGTAACAATTGTTGACCAAGACTTCGACTTAGTAGGATTATCCGCAGGCGAATTTACACGGATGGTTAAATTTGATGCGTTCTTCACCCATGGACGGGCCTTCCCCAGCGAATGCGCGCGCCACACCACGCCTCTCCCCATACCGTCCGAACATTTCATAACGCCCCTATGGACAGCTCGCATCGTCGAATTCAGCGACAGCCTGCCAGCACCCATTTGAAACCTTGAAAAGGACCTTCCCATGAGTGGCAAACCTGCTGCCCGAGTCACAGATCCCACCAACTGCCCCTTGCCGGGACACGGCACGAATCCGATCGCCAGCGGCTCCCCCAACGTAAACTTCGACGGCCTCGCCGCCGCCCGAATGACCGACAAATCCGCCTGCGGCAGCCCCATCACCGGCGCCGTCAGCGCCACGGTTTTCATCAATGGGCTGAACGCGGCAACGCTAGATAGCACCGGCGCCCACGGTAACGTAATCGTCGGCGGATCAGGCACAGTCATCATCGGCGACTCGGTGGTCACAGCTCCGTTTAGTGGGCTGATGCCAATGCCTGTGCACTTCAGCGACAAATTCAGACTGGTTGACGAAGACTCCGGCGAACCAATGCCCAATCACGACTACGCCATTCAGCGAGCCAACGGGACTCTTGAACATGGCGTCAGCGATGCGATGGGATATACCCATGTGGTGAGCTCGCACTTACCTGAAAGCATCCAACTGTTTTTAGAGGATTGAGGTATGGCTGCAGAACAGGTAATTCTTTCAGCTACTACGACTGTTAAGCTCGCGAAATGCGATTTGTCGACAGCAACTGACTTCTCTATCTGTCAGATAGCGTTCGTGAAAATCTATTTTGGTGGATATCGCAATGACTGATGTGGTTAGCAAGAACGGTAAAAAAATGTCGTCTAAAGCCACGAAAACGATCACACCAATCAAAGACGCTTCTCCAAAAGACATTGTGGTTTCAGTTAAGCAACAGAAAAGACGGGCGGAGAACGCCGAGTATTTGAAGAATAAGAACGTGAAGGCGTTTTTGGATACCCTTGCGCAGATTGAAGGCGGCGATTACCACGCAAAGTTTGGTTTTGGATGGGCACCAGGCTTTAAGACTGGAAAGTGGACATTTAGTGATGAGTCTACCCACCCCGGTGCGGGTCATGGCGGCTCAGTAACGGCATCAGGTAGGTATCAGATTACGAAACCCGCATGGTCGGAGTCTTCCATTGACGCCATGGGACTCTCTGACTTCAGCCCCGGAACACAGGATTTAATTGCGGTTGAACTTCTGCGCACAGTGAGTGCAATCGAGCCACTGATAAGCGGAGACTTGAAAACCACAATAGGAAAAGCCTGTAGGAAATGGGAGGCTTTACCGATGGGCCAGGAATGGCAAATCGGCCTTTAAAAGGCAAACCATCAGGACAGCCGTATACTGAATACGACGAAGTTATTAATATCTATAAGGGCTATGGCGGCATTGTGAAATGAAACCACTTAAAATACTTATCTGTTTATTATTCAGCGCTAGCTTTTTTGCAAACGCAACAGATGTACCAATAAGAGAAGGCATGTCGTTCTTAAAAGCCAGAAAAGCTTTAATTAAAGACGGCTGGAAACCAAACCCAACCTACTCAGGAGAACCTGGCGTTGAGAAAATCTATATGAGAAAAGGCTTCATTGAATTTGAGTCTTGCACCATGGGTATTCAATACTGCGATCTAAATTACAAAAAAAATGAAATCTGCCTGGGCGTAGCAACTGTAGGCGAAGAAGTAAAAGATATGAAAATCTACTCGTGGAATTTTGAGTGTCCCGAGCCGGAGGAAGAGCATCAAGACAGCGAATAAACTAGCGACGGCTGATACTGACTGAACGTCAGAAGGTAACGAATTGATTTGAGGGTGGATTTATGAAAAATAGATAAGCCCACCTTCTGGCCTGGGGTGATGTCCGGGTCAGCATTATGAGTGAGGCGCCAGATTCAAAATAAATCTCTCCCCTTTTCCTTTAGATACATCCATGAAATGGTGCAGTGGGCCGCAAGCGTAGCGAACGGTACTGTCGGCCTGCTTATGGCTTGGGAACATGACCCTGGAACAGCTTGGTATAGGCGAAATACCCCCCCGCAATTTCAGCGACGGCGAGCACCCCATACACCGCGCCAAACATGAACGATGAGGCGATGAAACCTATCGCCACGATGCCAACAAAAATCTGGATGATTTTCAGCGTCTTTTCGTCTAGAGAAAATTTCCCATGCAGAAACAGACCTGCTGCCAGACCAATCAAAACGCCCACAATGATTCGTGCAAACATCACTCAACTCCTTTTGCTGAAAGGTGGGAAGCTTACTCCAGAAAAGACAACCGCACCCCCTCCAAAGCCAGAGCATCGTAGGGGCTAATTTTTTGGCTATCCCGGAAAATGCAGGAAATTCATTATGGTGGTTCCTTCGAACTATCGGTTCGCTCAGTTTCAGACTGCGCTTCATTCTGCCTTTTTTCAGTAATTGCGACACTTTTTCGACAGTTCCGGCCCTGTGAGCTAGCCTTTTTGTGTCGTGTTACTACCAAGTAGAATGGAGCGCTCTCGCTATGATTACCTGCGATATAAAGGAAGTAACACCGGTAGAGTATGAAGCGTATGCACAGTCGTTTATTGAGTTAATGCAGTTTGATGCAAACGTTGATGCATTTTTTATGGGCAATGCTGAAAAAGCAGCAAATATAGCGGAGTCCTACAGTTCAATAATTCCCGGAAAAAAGTACGTTGCGCTTGCAAAAAAAGGGAATGACATCTACGGTCTGGTTGGCTTGATGACTCTTTCTGTTAAAGACGCCTATATTCAGGTTGATTACATTTGCACACATCCTCTCACTAGCCAGGGAGGGGTGTTACTTATAACACACGCGATTGAAGTATCAAAAGAACTGGGGAAAGGTGGTACGCTTCGTCTTTATGATGCTAGCGGTGGGAGCTTTTACGATAATCTTGGCTTTACTCCTGTTGAGGCCGGATCAGGCACGAAGCAACTAGTGCATGGCGTATTCAGGGATAGAGTGTAGGGTACCCGGCCAACTTTACGCATCTCGCGCAGTCAATGAGCGTCCTGTGCGAAATGGTGAAGATCAAAAAGGTGACAAATTAATTTATTGGTTGGACCTATGAAAAATTAATCCGCAACCATTCTGCAAGCGTAAAAAAGCCATAAAAATAAATGCGTGGCGCCTTTTTCAATGAGCACATTACTCTGAGTCTAAATCCATCTGAATGCGGGCGGCGATAGACGGAGCCCAGTTTTGGCCGGTGATTTGAAAAGTCGAACGCTTTTTGCTGACAATACGAATGGCATACTCATTCGCAGAGCTTGAGACTGGCGTAATAAACAACCCAATGACTTCACCCCACGTAGCCATACCAGCTGGCGCTTCAGATTTGATCACACCTTTGCCCTTGTCCATTTCGACGATAGCCAAATTAGTGCTCATAGCGCTTACCGATGACTTCCAAACCTCAGCAAAAGATTTATTTGAAACATTGACGGTTATACCGGTATCAGAAGGTTGAATGCCATCGATCGTTGAACAAGCACTCATACCAAAACACAAAGCACTGACAGCCAAAATCTTGAACACTCTATTGATCATAAAAACTCCTTATTCATATGAAAATAAATCCATCCCCTTTCCCCGCCCCCCCGAACCAGCTCATTCCAACCTATATTTTCTGAAAGAAATATATTTCGTAAAGCCGAATTTTATGTATGGCTTCCCATTACCAGCGCGAAACGCAACGCCCACAACAATAAAATCAGCACCTTGTAATTCATCAACATCTTTCAGCCGAAAATCTTCAACAAGCTGTTCTTCCAGCTCATCATCTTCAATTAAGATACTTGGCTCTTTTTTATAGTTTCCGCAATTGAGCCAAAGAGCTCCATTTTTTCGATTGACATTGTTTATCCGCCCCCAAAAGATCTTTGGCTCACCTAGAGGAACATTTAATATTTCACTTTGTGAGACTAGATGTTCTGCGAGCCCGCCTTCAAGTACTACCCGCCCACCGTCGGCAACCATTTTTATCTGTTTATCAGATTCAGAAAAATCCGCCTCTCGAGTTAGCTTCGTCAATATCTGCCTAAGTGATTTATTCTCAGGATAGTCTCCAACATTTGAATATCGTCTGACGACACCCCAATTAGAATCTTTCCTTGACTTAGATTGCGACACTACAACATCAATAACTTGTTTACGCTGCTTATCCAGATCTATATTAATTACAGACAAGGGCCCTGGAGATGCATCACCATCGTCATCAGGTATCAGAATAATTTTATTATTACATCCTTCAGCGTGATGAGCTGCAAAACATGGAGCCCGGAGGTACTTCTCGGTTGCAAATCCTTTAACAAACCACGATTTTTCGCGACATACATCGCACAGAATATTTCCTCGGTATTTTTCAGGATGTTCTTGATACAACAAAATTGAACAATCTGAACCATCTACCACATAACAAACGTTTTCCACTCAGCCATCCTCGCTAAATGTATGCCAGAGGCATTTTTCACCGTATTGCTACGGGGTATAAAAAAGGTGACGGATTTATTTAAAGACTAACTCCATGAAAAATAAATCTACCATCTTTCAACTCCGTTCTCTTGATGTAGTGAAAGTGGCCTAGATCGCGCAGCCACTACCATCCGCTCACTTCAATTTGCATGCTTGCATGAATTTGTCTGTTTCTCGTGTAGATCCACCTGCGGAAGCGGTTCCAGACCATTTAGAGTCAAATTCTTCCGACTGAAGTCCGAGCTGAATTACTGACTTCGCATTACGAAGATCAGCTAAAACCTTAAGAATTTCCTCTTTCTCACGAGTGATGTACTGAGCGTAATCGTTATTACGCTGAGCGCTCTCCGCCGTGAAGTGGTGAATCTCACCTTGATCTACTTTGATCAGAAGTTTCCACTCTGAACTGGTCCGCCCGTCCGCCCATTTTTCTTTTTGCAAGAGCGCAAGGGAAAGCCCTTCCGAATCGCAGTCGAACGCAACCGCTTGGCTCAGGCTAATGTTGCCAAAAAGCATTGCTTTCTTGCCACCCGAAAAGATGTCGTCTTGAGTGCTGGTACTCCAATCAGCACTAGCAACTGATGGAATGGCGATACCGAGAAATAAAACCGTTGCGGCTATCCCTGCTTTCATGTCGATACCCTTCGGAAAGATAGGGTGATCTTAGCCGCTCTATGGGCACCTTGCCATCACGTCACGCGCTGGATCTACGGTGGGTGATTGCCACCCTCCTCGCTTCGAGTCCGATGTAGGGCCCACCCACGAAATTAGCCACTATCGGCATTCGCATGCCAAACGTGATCGAACTCAAGATGTCGCGAACGCAGCTCCAAAAACACACAGGCACAAAAAAGGGCCCACCTTTCGGTGAGCCCCTCTAGACCGCCCAGCAGAGCGGATTTTGTTTGGTAGGCGCGATTGGACTCGAACCAACGACCCCCACCATGTCAAGGTGGTGCTCTAACCAACTGAGCTACGTGCCTGCTGTGAGGCGGCATTCTACGGAATTCCGGAGGGGTGTCAACACCTTTTTTCGAGCTAACCCTATGAATATGCAAAATATTTAATTTCGCTGCTGCGACGAAGATTTTCCGGTGGCTGGCGGCGGTTTTTTATCTCGGGTAGGATCGGTGCACTCGTAAAATATATTAAACAGAGGCTGCAGGATGGCGAACACCCCCTACCCAGAGTCCTATTACGCTGCATCGGCGAATGCGGTTCCGCCGCGCCCGGTTTTGCAGGATGACGTAGAGACTGATGTCTGTGTGATTGGCGCCGGTTATACCGGGTTGTCCTCTGCCCTGTTTTTGCTGGAGAACGGTTTTAAGGTAACGGTGCTTGAGGCGGCCAAGGTTGGGTTTGGGGCGTCGGGGCGTAATGGTGGCCAGATCGTTAACAGTTATAGCCGTGACATTGATGTGATCGAGCGCAGTGTCGGGCCCAGGCAGGCGCAGTTGCTGGGGCAGATGGCGTTTGAGGGGGGGCGGATTATTCGTGAGCGGGTCGCCAAATATAATATCCAGTGCGACTTGAAGGACGGCGGTGTGTTCGCGGCCATCACGGCCAAGCAGATGGGTCATCTGGAATCGCAGAAACGTCTGTGGGAGCGGTTCGGGCATACGCAGCTTGAGTTGTTGGATCGAAAGCGCATCCGTGAAGTGGTGGCGTGCGATCAGTATGTCGGCGGCATGCTCGACATGAGCGGCGGGCATATTCATCCGTTGAACCTGGCGCTGGGTGAAGCGGCGGCCGTGGAGTCGTTGGGCGGCACTATTTATGAGCAGTCGCCAGCGGTGCGCATTGAGCGCGGGGCGAATCCGGTGGTGCATACGCCGCAAGGTAAGGTTCGGGCCAAGTTCATCATTGTTGCGGGCAACGCTTACCTCGGGAATCTGGTGCCGGAGTTGGCGGCGAAGTCGATGCCCTGCGGGACGCAGGTGATCACCACCGAGCCGCTGGGCGATGCGTTGGCCAAGGCGCTGTTGCCGCAGGATTACTGTGTCGAGGACTGCAATTATTTGCTCGATTACTACCGGCTGACCGGGGACAAGCGTTTGGTCTTCGGCGGTGGCGTGGTGTATGGCGCGCGGGATCCGGCGAACATTGAGGCAATTATTCGGCCGAAGATGCTTAAGGCGTTTCCGCAGTTGAAAGACGTGAAAATTGATTACGCCTGGACCGGAAATTTCCTGCTGACTTTGTCGCGTCTTCCGCAGGTTGGGCGGTTGGGGGATAACATTTATTATTCCCAGGGTTGCAGCGGGCATGGGGTGACGTATACGCATCTGGCGGGCAAGGTGCTGGCTGAAGCGTTGCGCGGGCAGGCTGAGCGGTTTGATGCGTTTGCGGATTTGCCGCATTACCCGTTTCCGGGCGGGCAGTTGCTGCGCACGCCGTTTGCGGCGTTGGGAGCTTGGTATTACGGGTTGCGGGATAAATTCGGTTACTAAGTAAGCCACACCACAATCCAATGTGGGAGCGGGCTTGCTCGCGAAAGCGGTGTGTCAGTCAATATTGATGTCGACTGATACACCGCTTTCGCGAGCAAGCCCGCTCCCACATTTTGTTTTGTGTTGTGCCTGTTAATCGGGGAAGTCTGCACCTTCGCTGACGCTGGCCCAGCCTTCGAAATCCTTACGCAGGGCTTCGATCTTGCCGCGTCCGCCGGCCAGTGCCGCTTTGCCCAGCAGCAGGCGCAACGGTGGGTTTTCGGCCTCGACCGCATCGACGATCGCCACCGCCGCCCGCACCGGGTCACCCGGTTGTTTGCCGTTGTAGCCCCGGATCATGTCCATGCGCTTGCCCGCTGTTTCATCGTAATCACTGATGGTCCGACTCGCTTCATTGGCCGAGCGCCCTGCCCAATCGGTGCGGAATCCGCTGGGTTCAACGATCAGCACTTTGATGCCCAGCGGCCCGACTTCCTGGGACAGGGATTCGGAAATACCTTCCACAGCAAACTTGGTGGCGTGGTAGAAACTCACCGCCGGGAACGCGACGATGCCGCCGACGGACGAGATGTTCACCACCGAACCGCTGCGCTGCTGACGCATGCCGGGCAACACGGCGCGGGTCATCTGCACGAGGCCCCAGACGTTGATTTCCATCATGTTGCGCACTTGCTCCAGATCGCTTTCTTCGAACGAACCGAAATAGCCAATCCCTGCATTGTTCACCAGCACGTCGATGCGACCGAAACGTGCGTGGGCGGCGTCCACGGCAGCGCTGATTTGCGCCGGGTCGGTGACGTCCAGCTGCAAGACCAGCGCAAGGTCTTCGTGGTCTTTGACGATGTCTTCGACCTGCGCCGGGTTACGCGCGGTAACCACGGTCGGATAGCCGAGGCTGAGGGTGTGCAGGGCCAGTTGACGGCCGAAACCTGTTGAGCAGCCGGTGATGAACCAGACCGGTTTTGTAGTCGATGCAGTCATGCGGGTCTTCCTCCAGGTCACTGCCCGCAGGTGCGAGCGATGTCCTAGAGTATGGGCACGCCTGGCTTTGCGAAAAAGAGCCATAATCTGCAAGACCTTTTCGGAAAAACCACATAATGAAAGACCCGGATTTCCAGCAACTGCGGCTATTCATGCAGGTCGCCCAGGCCAAAAGCTTCACCAGCGCCGCCGATGCCACGGGGTTGTCGGTGTCCACGGTCAGCCATGCCGTGCGCGAACTGGAGAAACAACTGGGGCTGCGTTTGCTGAACCGGACCACCCGCAGCGTCAACATCACGGAAGCGGGCGAACAGTTGATCAGCAAGATCGCACCGCTGATGGAGGATCTGGGCCTGGCATTGCGCAGTGCGTCGGCGGCAGGCGATGAGGTGGCCGGGACGTTGCGTTTGAGCGTGCCTTCAAGCGCCAGTCGGCTGATCCTGCAACCGCTGCTGCGGCGGTTTCTGCTGGCACATCCGGGGATCAATCTGGAAGTCGCGGTGGACAACAGCCTGATCGATATCGTCACCCAACGCTTCGACGCCGGGATTCGTTACGACGACGTGCTGGCCCAGGACATGGTGGTGGTGCCGATTCTGACGGACATGCGCTTTGTGGTGGTGGCCTCGCCGGAGTACCTGGAATGTCGGATGATTCCGCAGCAGCCGCAGGATTTGTTGCAGCACGAATGCCTGAATTATCGCAGCGCCGCGTCAGGCGCCCTGCCCCGCTGGGATTTCGAGAAGGACGGCAAGCACACGCGGGTTGCGGTCAAGGGACGGCTGGCGACCAATGACAGTGATTTGCTGTTGCGGGCGGCACTGGATGGGTTTGGGTTTGCGTACTTGTCCCATGCGCCGATTGCGCAGCATGTGGAGAGTGGGGCGTTGGTGTCGGTGCTGGAGGATTGGGTGCCGACCAGCACGCTTTATCTGTATTACTTTGAGCGCAATAACACGCCGAAGAAATTGCGGGCGTTTATTGATTTTTTGAAGGGTGAGGCTGAAATAAATTAGTCCCAAACAACACAGATCCCCTGTGGGAGCGGGCTTGCTCGCGAAAGCGGTGTGGCAGGCGACATAGATGTCGACTGACATGGCCTCTTCGCGAGCAAGCCCGCTCCCACAAGGAGACCAGTGTTCAGAGGCGATGTCGCGGGATGCCGCTACGGATTCGCAAGATGTCAGCGAGAACCGCCAAGGCAATTTCCGCCGGGGTTTTGCTTCCAAGGTTCAATCCGATTGGAGCGTGAATTCTTGCAAGCTCCGCATCCCCCAACCCACCAATCCTGCGCAACCGCTCAAAGCGCTTCTGCGACGTCTGCATCGAGCCCATCACGCCGATGTAAAACGCCTCGGTGCGCACGGCTTCCATCATCGCCAAATCATCGATGCGCGGATCATGGGTCAGCGCCACCACCGCCGTGTCGCTGTGACAGCCGCCATCGGCGATAAACACCGACGGTAATTGTCGGCGAATCTCGACGCCCTCCAGCACCACACCTTCCAGCACTTCGTCCCGGGGATCGCACAGAATCACTTCGAAGCCCAGGCCCACGGCAAATTCCGCACAGGCCTGGGCAACGCTGGAATACCCCGCCAGCAGTAAGCGTTGAGCCGCACCAATCCGCACGCGCACCCGATCAATCTCACGTTCGATGCGCACACCTTGCTCGCTGTCCGCGAACACGCCGCGCGCACCGCTGGCCAGCTCGACCTCGCGGATCAACCGACGCTGCCCGAGCAGCGCCGATTCCAGTTCCCGCAGATGCACCTGAACCTCGCAATCCGAACCAAGCTTCTCCACCAACACATCGAGCACGCCGCCACAGGGCAGGCTCACCCGTGAGCGCGGGTCATCGCCTTCGCCGTAACGCACGACGCTGACGGCTTGCTCGAACAAACCTTCGGCCACCCGCTCAAGGAAATCTTCCTCAACACAGCCACCGGACAGCGAACCGATCCACTGCCCTTGCGCGTTCACCGCCAGCAGCGAGCCCGGCGCACGGGGCGCCGAGCCATAAGTCGCAAGCACCGTGCACAACCACACACGTTGGCCGGCCACCGACCATTCCAGCGCCCGGCGCACCACTTGCAGATCGAGATGCTGCATGTCAGTGCGCCTTGTGCTCGGCTGGTGGAGCGTCCGCTTGCAGTTTCTGCACGTCGCTGACGACCAGTTCCGCCGATTGCCCGCCCCAACCCTGACGCAAGTAATTCAACAGATCGGTCAGTTGTTCGTGATTGAGTTTGTCAGCGAAGCCCGGCATCGGTTGCATGCGTTCGAACCCGGCGAATTTCTGCTCGCCGATGCCATCCTCGATCACCCGCAGCAGGTTGCGCGGGTCTTCCAGGCGCAACGTGGTGTTGCCGCGCATGGCCACCGCGATGTGCGGTTTGCCCTCGCCGTTCGGTGCGTGGCAACCGGCGCAGACGTTGAGGTAATCCTGACGACCGCGCTGGGCGCTCGGGCTCATCCTGTCCAGCGGCACTTCGGTCAGCACTTTGGCCGCAGGCGCTGGATCGCCCAGCAAATAAGTCGCCATCGCCGACAGGTCCGGATCGCTGAGGCCTTGGGTGCTGTTGTGGAACACCGGGAACATCTCGTTGAACATCGTGCCCTGGGCGCTCATGCCGTGCTTGAGGAACGAGCTCAGGTCTTGATGATTCCAGCCGCGCGCGGCCAAATCAGTGGCCAGCAGGCTGGGCGCCAGATAACCATTGAGCACGCCGCCAGTCAGGCGTTTGTCCTGTTGCATCGCGCCGGGCAAGCCGCGTGGAGTGTGGCATTCGCCGCAGTGACCGAGCACTTCGACCATGTACTCGCCGCGCTTGAAGGCTTCGCTTTTGCCCTCGGTCGGCGCGAGTTTCACGTCCTTGCCGTAGAGCATGTTCCAGCCCATCAAACCGAGGCGCACGTTGAATGGAAAGCTCAGGCTGGTGACCGGCGCCGCCCGTTCGATGGGTTCGACAGTTTTCAGGTACGCATGAATCGCGTCGGAATCTTCGCGCGGCATCAGGTGATACGAGGTGTACGGCATCGCCGGGTACAGGTTCGCACCATCCCGGCGTTTGCCTTCGGTGAGCGCGGCAAAGAATTCGTCATCGCTGTACAGACCGATACCGTGCTCTTTGCTCGGGGTGATGTTGGTGCCGTAGATCGTGCCGAACGGCGAGACAATCGGCAGACCGCCCGCATACGGCGCGCCACCCGGTGCGGTATGGCAGGCCATGCAGTCGGCGGCGCGAGCGAGGTATTCGCCGCGCTTCACCTGATCATCCGCGTGAGCCAGCAACACCGGCGCAGCCAGACCGACCGCCAGCGTCAGGCGGGAAAGTAGATGCTTCATGCTTAACCCTCCTTGACCAGGCCGAGATCGGTCAGCACGTTGCGCGTCGCGCTGTAGTAGCGCACGTAGCCAGTGCAGCGGCAGATGTGATGGCCGAGGCTGTCCTCGATGACTTTTTCGAGTTGGCTTTTGACGATTGGCTGGCGTTGCAGCTTCTCGACCAGCACCGTCGCCGCATTCACAAAACCCGGCGCGCAGTAGCTGCACTGGAAGGCGAACTCATCGACGAAACGCTGCTGGATCGGGTTCAGTTCGGTGACTTTGCCCTGCTCATCACGGGTCGCGTGGCCTTCGATGGTCCGCACTTTCTTGCCTTCGAAATAGTGCGCGCCAGTGATGCAGGTGCGCACTTCTTCGCTGGTGCCGTCCGGGTTATCGACGATCACCACGCAGGCGTGGCAAATGCCCTGGCCGCAGCCGAGGCGCGAGCCGGTGAGGTTTTTATATTCGTGCAGGTAGTCGATCATCGGCAGGTCATCAGGGATGTCCACCGGGCCGACGGATTGACCGTTGAGGGTCAGTTGAAGCGGACGGTTAGCCATTGAGGGCCTCCTTGATGCGTGCGGAAGTGATAGGCAGGTCGCGGACCCTTTTGCCGATAGCGTGGGCCACGGCGTTACCGATGGCGCCGACCACCGGGATCATCACCACTTCGGCAATGCCCTTCGATGGGTCGCTCGGCGACAGCGGCGGCAGGATTTCGGCGGTCTGGTTCCACACCGCAACGTGGCGCGCCATCGGCAAGCGGTAACGGTTGAAGTTCCAGTCGCCTTCCCCCGGTCCGCCTTCGTACAGCGGCATCTCTTCGAGCAGCGCATGGCCGATACCCATGGCGATCCCGCCTTCGAGCTGGCCCTTGACCAGTTCTTCCACCAGCACCCGACCGCACTCGACCCACGAGTGATGGTTGAGCACTTGCACGTCGGCTGAGCCCTTGTTCACTTTCAATTCCACCAGCGTCGCGACCGGGCTGTAGTAAGTCACCGCCGCGTTGTTCAACTGGGTGTCCGGGTAGTGCACGTTCTGGCGATCCAGCAAATGGAAACCGGCGCTGGTCATCTGCGCTTTCTTCGCGTTCGGAGCACCGTCGCCGTACTTCACCGCCAAGCCGTCGAGGGGCAAACGCTCGCGCACGCCGTCGATGCTGAACTCGGCCTCGGCCCAGCTCCAGCGGTTGAAACCGTGCACAGTCGCGCCGGTCACCAGGCCTTTTTCGTGGGCGTGTTTCGCCAGTTGCTCAAAGCTCAGCGGCTGCATGCCGTTGGCGGTGAGTTTGCCGTCCACCCAATGCGCATCTTCGCGACGCACCACGTACGGGTTGGCCTGGCCGCCGTACGGGCCCTGGCCCCAGATCTGCAACGCCGCCGGCCACAAGCCGTGGTTGAACAGCACGCGGGACGCTTCACGGGTGGCGTGGCTGAAGTAGTAGGCGGAGTTGGTCGCCGACGACGCCGAGGCGAGTTTGCCGACCCAGCGCGGGTTGCGCAGGAAACCGTCCTGTTCGGTCTGGCTCATGATGTACGGGTTGCCGCCGGTGATCAGCTGCAACTCTTTCCATTCGGTTTCGCCGGTCTTCACTTCGGTGGCCGGGATGCCGATGAAATCCGCCACCACCAAGGCTTGGGAGGTGGACATGCCGGTGCCGATTTCGATGCCGATATGGCGCAGGGTCACGTGGCCCTCGGCGGTGAATTCGATGCTGGCCATCGGCGCTTCGGAACCGGTGCCGAAGTCTTTCTGGCAGATGGCGAAACCGACGCCGTACCAGTGATCCGGATCGGCCGCTTCGCGCTGCTTTTTGATCGCGTCGCGGTTTTTCCAGACTTCGTGGGCGGAAGCCTTGTCGAGAATCTCGTGCAGGCGCAAGGCCCCGGCAGGGACCGCGCCCTGGGTGTTTTTCATGCCCGAGAGCATCGCGTTTTTCTTGCGCAGGTCGATGGCGTCGATGCCGAGGCGACCGGCGATTTCATCGACCATCATCTCGGTGGACGCCATGCTTTGCAGGGTGCCGTAACCACGCATCGAGCCGGCTTCAACCGCGCGGGAATGGTAGGCCGTGACCTGCAAATCGTTCTGCGGCATGTAGTAGATCGACTGCGCCGCCGTGGCGCCAACCGCCGCCACCGAGGGGCTGTAGTTGATCCGTCCGCCGCCATCGACACTCATTTCGGCGCGGAAAATCTTAAAGCTGTGATCGGTCTTGTCCACGGCCAATTGGTAGCGGATGTCGAACGGGTGGCGCTTGATGCCGCTCTGGAATTGCTCGTAGCGGTCATTCGCCAGACGCACCGGCACACCGGCGCCATACAACGCGGCCAACGCGGCGTAGTAGACGAAGATGTTGTGGTCTTTGGAGCCATAACCGACGGTGTAGCCGGGGTGCATATTCAGGTTGGCCAGGCCGAAACGCGACGGCGCGATCATCTTCGCGGTTTCGGTAGCGGCTTCCAGCGGGCACTGGGTTGCAACCACAAAGTGCAAGGTCTTGGTCGCCGGGTCGTACCAGCCGTTGCCGTTGTCCGGCTCCATCGCGGCGGGCTCGATCGACGGGGTTTTGTAGCGCTCGTCGAACACCAGCCAATTGTCCGGCGGCGAGTCAATTTGCTGCTTCATGCGCTCGGCATAAAACAGACCGCGCTCGGTCAGGTTGCCGTGCAGGTCCGGCTGGGAATTCCACACCGGGCGACGGTTTTTCAGCATCGGGAACAGGATCGAATCCTTGAGGCTGGCGAATTCGTCTTCGTCCGCCGAGGTCGCGCCGCCGACTCGCACGTAGCGGAAGCTGCCGTAGGGATCGCCTTCGTAGAACGGCGCTTTTTCGCCGTAGCGGATGGCTTTGTCATTGAACTTGAGTTTGGCCTTGGCCTGGCGGAAGCGCTCGAAGTCGTTCCAGATCAGGATCGCCACCGGGTGCCCGATGAACATCGGCACCTTGCCTTCGGGCAGCAGCGGATCGGGCGCGTGCTCTTCCGGGAAGACGATGCCGTCCTTGTCCAGGTCGGCGGCGGTGACGATGCGGTCGGGTTGCAACTCGGCGCCGAGCCACGCCAGGTCTACACCTGCGTAGATGCGGTCGGCCTTGGTGGTTTTCAGCAGCATGGCGTGGCCCTGCTGCTGGGGCCAGCCCGGCATGTCCTTGGCGCGGATGTCGCGGGCAAAGACTTTGCTGCCACAGACCTTGGACAAGGCATCGTTACGCGAGCGCGCCTTGCCGTTGTTGCCGAGCCATTGCTCGGACGGCACGGTCACGCTGTTTTCCATCAAGGCCGCCAGCGCCTGGGAGCTGAGCGGCGTGAGCGTCACGCTCACACCCGCCACCAGCCCGCCCTGAAGGAACGAGCGCCGGGAGATATCACGGTTGGACATGGATCATCCTCTGGGCGGTTATGGGTCCGCCCTTCTGGTTATGTTCTGGGGATCTCGAGTCTTGCAGGAGCGCTTTTGGACGAAGCAAAAGGCTGTGTTGACAGTGCAAAGCTGACCGAAAGGTTAACTTTATAGGTTTCTGCGCTTGCGGCAAACAACCGGTTACAAAAAACTGACCAATGAATCAAAATATTGCCGCGTTGCGCTGCAATACATCGATGCAACACGCTGATCTCTATCGATGAAAAACGCTGTCCCCTGTAGGAGCGAGGCTTGCCCGCGAAGGCGTCCTTGAGATCGCTATCGCGGGCAAGCCTTGCTCCTACAGGTGGTGCCCTCGAGGACGCCTTCGCGGGCAAGCCTCGCTCCTACAGGTGGTGCCCTTGAGATCGCTATCGCGGGCAAGCCTTGCTCCTACAGGTGGTGCCCTCGAGGACGCCTTCGCGGGCAAGCCTCGCTCCTACAGGTTTTACGTGAGCCGGGCAGCTCTAGCTACGTCGGGCTTCGAGTCTTTGGAGGAATTCTGTGCGGCGGCGTTGGTCGGCTTCTTCTTTGGCCAACAGTTCGGGCAGCAGCTCGGCCGCTCGCCCGGCATCGAGGATGTAAACACCGTCATCGTCACCAATGGCCAGATCCCCCGGATGCACCGTCACCTCGCCAATCCGGACAGGCTGATTGACCTCACCCTGAACGCCAATACCACGCGTGGTGTACGCACTGACGTCACGACAAAACACCGGCAACCCATGATCGCGCAATGCTCTGACATCGGTGACCGCGCCCGACACCACAACTCCGGCCAACCCTTTGATCAATCCGGCCAACGTCCGCAATTCGCCCCAGCAGCCGCACTCTTGATCACCCAGGCATTCGATCACCAGCACATCCCCCGGCTGACTCAGCAACAGCGCTTCACGCAAAACGCTGCCATCCGGCGGGAAGACTTTGACCGTGACCACGTTGCCGACCATGCGGATGTCGTTGAACAGCGGCTTGATCCCGCGCAGGAAGCCGTGATCGGAAAAATGGCCAACGGTGGACGACGGGATCGTCCGATACCGGGCGATCAATTCCGGGCTGAGGTTTTGTTGGCGGGGGTTTATCTGGTAACTCATCGGCATTTTTTCCCCGGACGCAGCAATGGGCAGGTCGAGCAGTATTCCGCCGGTTCGGTGGCCAGGTAGTAAAAGCAGCAGGTTCGGCGAAAACGAATGCTGCGCTGCCCGTCGTCCACCAGCGTCGGCGGCCGGCGGAAGTGGCTCAGCGGGTTGTAATCGAGGCCGAACAGCGCGGGCTCGGCCTGGGTCATCAGCCAGGTGAAATCCGCTTCGCAGCGCTCGCGCACTGCTGGGTCGTCGATTTTCGCCATGCGTTTTTCGTACAGCGAATACACGCGCACAGCGGTGTTTTCCCAGAGGATGCGCCGGGAAACGCCGGTGATCCGGTTGAAGGTTTGCCACAGTGGTTTCAGCAGATCGGCGAACAGCGCTTGAACGATAGTTTCGCGCCAGGCTTCGCGTGCGCCCGCTTCATACGTCAATGGAAGGGAATGGCTAATCGGCATCGACGACGTCCACAACCCGTCATCGTGACCGTATTCGACCACCGTGTTGTCGAGGGTCAGCAACAGCCCCTTGTCATACACCGACATCGCATACAAACACGCGCCGGTCGCCAGAAATGACAAACGCTTGCCCAGCAACGAGGCGGCGATCGCCCGGGTTGGCGAGCCGATCACCGGGCCTAACGTGTCCAGCAATTGCTCGCACACGCCCTCTTGCAACAAGTCCCGAGCCATCAGCGAACGCGGCAAGTCGCGTTCGGCGCTGTCCTTGAGCCGTAACCCGCCGGACAGCACCGCCCACTCTGACTCGGTGAAATGGCCAGCCAGATTCATTGCGGCAATTCCCGGCCAAACGGAATGCACAGCGGCGTGCCGAAGAACGGATCGGGGATGATCCGGCAATTGAGGTCGAACACGGTTTTGACCAGCGCCTCGGTCAACACCTCATCCGGCCGGCCCTGGGCGAACGCGGTCTGGTTGTGCACCGCCACCATGTGGTCGGCGTAGCGGCAGGCCAGGTTGAGGTCGTGCAGCACCATGATGATGGTTTTGTTTTCCAGCCGATTGAGGTCGCGCAACAGGTCCAGCACTTCGATCTGGTGCGCGAGATCGAGGAACGTGGTCGGCTCGTCGAGCAGCACGATGCCGGTGTCCTGGGCCAACGTCATGGCGATCCACGCCCGCTGGCGCTGCCCGCCGGACAACGCGTCCACCGGCCGATCCGCCAGGGCCAGCAGACTGGTTTGCGCCAGCGCGCGGTTGACCATGGCTTCATCTTCCGCCGACCACTGCTGCATCCAGCTTTGATACGGATAGCGTCCCAGCGCCACTAACTGGCGGACGGTAATGCCCTCCGGCGCGCTCGGGGTCTGCGGCAAAATCGCCAACTCCCGGGCCACCGCTGCGGTGGATTTTTGCTGGATGTCCACACCGTTGAGAATCACCGAGCCCTGCTGCGGTTTCAGCAGCCGGGCGAAGGATTTGAGCAAGGTGCTTTTGCCGCAGCCATTGCTGCCGATCAATACCGAAATCTTGCCTTGGGGCAGTTGCATGTCCAGCGCGTCAATAATCACCTGGCGCTGATAACTCAGGGTCAGGCCGCGACTTGCAATCGACGTCATACGTTGAATTCCTTAATGACGTTGTTTAATCAACAGATAGAGAAAAAAGGGTGTGCCGAGTACCGCAACAAAAATCCCGGCGGGCAGGTCCAGCGGCAAAAACAGCGTGCGCCCGGCGAGGTCGGCCAACACCACCAGGTTCGCCCCGACCAGCGCCGACATCACGGCTTGGCCACCAAAACCCGGCGCCACCAGACGCTTGGCGATGTGCGGCGCAATCAACCCGACAAACGCAATCGCCCCGCCCCAGGCAATCGCCGCACCGGCCAACGCTACGCTGACCAGCAACAAACCGGCGCGCAACCACTGCACGCGCACGCCAATGCCTTGGGCGAGGCTGTCATCCAGTTGCTGCACCATCACCTGCCGCGCCAGGAAAATCAGCAGCGGACAAATGCCCAACAACCAGGACCCCAGCGCCAGCGGTTCCGGCCAACTCGCGCCGTACACGCTGCCAGTCAGCCAGACGTAGGCCGACAACGTCGTGGTCAGCGGACTGAACACCAGAATGAACGTGGTGGTAGCGGTCAACATCGCGGAGATGCCGACGCCGATCAACACCAGTCGCAGCGGCGAAGTCCCCTGTTTCCAGGCCAACAGATAGATTGCCAGCGCTGCCAGTCCCGCGCCGAGCATCGCCGCCAGCGGCAGATACTGTTGACCCAGCGCCACGGAGAAGAACGACAGATACAACACCGCCGCCGCACTGGCGCCGCTGGTGATGCCGAGTAAGTCAGGCGAGGCCAACGGGTTGCGGATGATGCTTTGCAGGATCAACCCGGACACCGACAACGCCGCGCCCACCAGCGCCGCCAACAGCAGGCGCGGAAAGCGCAGTTGTTCGACGATAAACGTCAGGCTGGCGTCCTGGTTCGAGAACAAAATTCGCAGCACTTCCAGGGGCGAGAGCATCACTTTGCCCAGGGACAGCGAGCTGAGCATGATCAGCGCCGTCACCATCAACGCCGCCAGCAAGCGCCACAACGTCGCGACATTGATCCGCCGGGAAAACCCGCTGCGACGCCAGGTCAGGACCTTATCCATAACGACCTCCACGCCGGGCCAGCAGAATGAAAAACGGCGCACCGAACAGTGCGGTCATCACCCCCACCGGCACCTCTTGGGGCAAGATCAGCACCCGCGACAAGGTGTCCGCCAGCAGCAGAACTATCGCACCAAGCAACGCACAGCCCGGCAGCAACCAGCGATGATCAATCGACAACCCTTTGCGCACCATGTGCGGCACCAGCAAACCGATAAACCCGATGCTGCCAGCCAACGCCACCGCGCTGCCCGCCAGGCACACCACCAGCACGCTCATCAGCAATCGGATCAACCCGGTTCGCTGCCCGAGGCCCGTGGCGATTTCTTCCCCGGCGTTCAGCACATTGACCTGCCCCGCCAACAACATCGCGCCAAACAACCCAAGCACGCAGCACAGCAACAACGGCGCAGCGACCGACAGGCTGCGCTCGGTCAACGAACCCGCCATCCAGAACAGCACCGTGTCGAGTCCATCCTGATTCACCACCAGCAACGCCTGGCTGAACGCGGAAAACAACGCCGCCATCGCCGCGCCCGCCAGCACAATGCGCAACGGACTGAGGCTGCCCTGCCCCATGTTGCCGATCAGCCACACCAGACTGCCCGCCACCGCCGCGCCGATAAACGCGCACCACAGCCACGCATCCGGGGACGACAGGGAGAACAGCGAAGAAAACAGGATGATAAAAAACGTCGCGCCGGCGTTGATCCCGAACAATCCGGGGGACGCCAGCGGGTTGCGCGTCAGCGCCTGCATCAACGCGCCCGCCACCGCCAAACTCGCGCCCACGGCCATCGACATCAAAGTGCGCGACAGGCGCGTGGTGGTCACCAGCACATGGCTGACGCTCAATGGATCGGGATGCACAAACGCCGCAAAAATCTGCGACAACGGAATCCAGGTCGCGCCGACCGCCAGGCTCAGCACGCCGCTCAACAGCAACACAACACCTGCGCTCCACATCTTCAACGCGTTGCTCATGAAGTAGTGACCAGACGAGCGACATCATCGAGCATCAAATTCGCCCCGAGCATGCCGCCGGACAGGCTCCACGCTACGCCATCCACCCGCCACACCTGGCCCTGTTGCGGCGCGCGCATTTGCCGCCACAACGGGTGCTGTACCAGGCTTTCATAATTTCGCTGCACTGCCGCTTTCTCCGCGCGCAAGAAGATGAAGAAAATATCGGCATTCACCACCGCCAGGCTTTCCTTGCTGGTGAGTTTGATCGACACCCCGCTCGCCGCCCGACTGGCCTCGCTCCAGTCAAAACCCAACTCGGTGATGACAGAGCCCGGAAAACTCGCCGGCAAGTAACTGCGGATATGGTCTTCGCGCACATCCAGAATCGACACCGTCGGCGGCCAGCGTCCGGCAAACTTCTGCTGCAATTGCACACGCAGTTGCGCCACACGCTGTTGCCATTGGTTCAGCAATTCGTCGGCCTGCTGCTTTCGGTACAGGGCAGCCCCCATCAGCGCCAGGGTCTTTTTAAACTCGAACACTTCCTCCAGCATCAGCACCGGGGCGATTTGCTTGAGCAACGGGGCGATGCGTTCATGGCGAAAGCGCGAGGCGATGATCACGTCCGGCTTCAGCAACGCGATGTCTTCAAGACTGGGCTGAGTCTCCAGCCCGACATGGGGCACCTGCTCCAGTGCCCAACGCAAATAGTGATAGGTGGGTTTCTCGCTCCAGGAATCAACGATGCCGCACGGCGTAACGCCCAACGCCACGGCGCTGTCGGAGGCCCCCTGAAACAGGGTGATCACCCGCAGCGGCGCGGCGTCGGATTGCGCCCAGGCCGGTAACGAATACCTGAGGGCAAGCGCGCCCAACGACAGGCGCAACAACGTACGCCTGGAGGGATGGCATTGAAGGTCAGTCTTCACGGTGCAACCGGTGGAACGGGTTCACCACCTGACCTTTGCCAAACGGCATGCTGCCGGGGCCGCCCGCTCGCTCGATCATCGGCGTGAGCAGCAATTTCTGTGGCCAGTGCGGTGCTTCGAACAGTTGCTGTTTAATCATCGCGCGAGCTTCGGGGTCGAAGTCGATGGTGTCAATCAACTCGTTCAACACTTCGCCCATTGCCGTCCACAAACTGCGTTCCTGCAGCGCGTAAACCAGCGCCAGCGTCTCGATGATCGAGCGGAAGTTGACCTGGATGCCGAGGGTCTGCAACCAGAACAACAGGTCTTCAGGACGCTCGTGATACAGGGTGTTGGCGTGGCCCTTCTTCAACCGGTATGCCGGATCGGCGAGGCCGTTGCGCTCCAGCCACGGCACGAAGATGCGCAGCGAATCGTGGTCGCGCAGCAACAGCCCTTGGGCATGACCAGCCTTCCACACCAGCACCGCGTTTTGTCCGTGGATTTCCCCGAGCATGCCGATGCGGAACATCCGCAGGTTGATGTCGAAGAAGCTGTGGCACAGCTCGCGGAACAGCGTCATCACCGAGGCTGCGTTGGTCGGCAGTTGACGATAAGCCATCCAGTCATCGAAGAAGTGCTGGTTGCTGCCGGGTAGCGGCGTGCCGAGGGCGGCCATGGGAATCAGTCGGGTGTCCCGATCCTCCAGCAACGACGGTGGATAACCGCGAACCATGGCCGCCAAATGACGCGGCGCTTCGTCGAACAGCGTCGCGTCCGGCGGCATAAACGCCCACCACCTGGTTTCATCGCACAGGTGCAGTTTTTCTTGCAGGGTTGCATCTTTGCCCAGCGCCTGACGCAGCAACTTTTCACTCAAGCCGCCGTTGATCATTTTCACGGCGGGCAGGTAACGCGAGGCCCCCAGCGAATAGATCGCCATCGGCAATTTGAGGTAATCGGCGCTGTTGAAGCACGGGGTCATCGAACGCAACGATGAAGTGGCGTAGAAATCGCCATCAGTGAAGTCCAGGCGTTGGCAATCACCCTTGGCGAAGGCGTCGCCGAGTTGCGCTTGCAGCACGTGGTCGAACTGCCACGGGTGCACCGGCAGCGCGATATGGCTCTCGTAAATGCCCCGTTGCTGCATCTCGTGTTGCAGGCCGGCGTGTAACGCGAACGGCAACAAGTACTCGGCGGGCGTCTGCTGCGCCAGGTCGGTCACGCCGTCGCCGCATTGCAGCAAGGTGCGGTCGATGGCGACCCAGTTCAGCGCCACCGGGCGGGCGAACTCGGCTTGATAGTGTTGATATTCCGCGTCGTTCAACCCCTGCTTGGCCTTGGCCAACGGGTGATAAGGACGATCACGCAATGAAGCCCACTGTTCCATGGTCAGGAAAAAGTCGGCGTTGCTCTTTTCCAGCAAGCGCTCGCTGTTGACCCGATGGGCCAGGGACAACTCGGTCTGCCGAACGCTGGTGCGCAGCACATCGAGGAACAGCGCAAAACCCTTTTCATTGTCCTGATAGCGGTCGGTCATCCCGGCCAGCACTTGGGTCATGAAGGTTTGGGGGGACAGCTCGGTCAGTTGCCCATTGTCTCGACCCAATACCGGCGTGCCCGGTACTTTCTCCCATTGCTGCGTGATGCCGGGGCGCAGGGCGACGAGCATTGAACCCTGCCATTCCCAGATGCGCTGATCGGCACTCAACCCGCTGAAGGGCTGGTCGGCTGCGGGCGCCACCAGGTTCAGCAGTTCCGTCCCGAAAAAATGCTCGGCCAGCAAACAATCGACCAGATCCTGCATCACCCTGTCGGCGGCCATTGTGGTGAAGTTCATCGGATTACTTTCCTTCTGCTGAAGTGGCGGCCAATTTGGCCTGGAGGGCACGAAAAGCGATGCCACGCTCGTCACCCAAAACAAAACTTTTAACGCCTCGAGCCAACCAGCGTTCGTGATCGCCCGGCTGGCGTGGAATCGCGCAATACGGCACGCCCGCCGCGTTCGAGGCTTGCCAAGCGCTGAGCAGCGCCGCTTGCACGTCGGGACGGTCGATCTGCCACGGCGTCCCCATCGATTGCGACAAATCCGCCGCGCCTTCGAGGATCATGTCCAGCCCCGGCACCGCAGCAATCTCCGCCGCACGTCGCACGCCTTCGGCACTTTCGATCATCGCCACGATCATGATTTGCTCGTTGGCGAGCCCGATGTACTCCGCGAGGCTGTGTTTACCGAACGCACCGGGGCGTCCGGCATTCAGGCTGCGAGTGCCCTGCGGATGGTATTTGCAGGCGCGAATGCTCTCGGCCAACGGCTCGGGGCCTTCGATCATCGGCAACACGATGCCCTGGGCGCCGCCATCGAGCAGGCGCAGCATGGTTTTCGGGTTGAGGTCCGCCACCCGCACCAGCGGCGTGATCGCGTAGCTTTCGGCGGTGCGGATCATGTTCTCCACGGTTTGCGGATTGATCAGCACGTGTTCCATGTCGATGATCACGAAATCGAACCCGGCTTCGGCGATCAGCTCGATGGCCGCTGGCGCTGGAATCGAACTGATCAGCCCGTAGGCCGACTCCCCGTCAAGGAGCTTCTGCTTGAACAGATTGGTCCTCAGCATGATTGCGGCCGGAACGCGTGCAGCGGATTCGGCACCTTTTTGAACCGACGTTCGCCATCGCCCAGCAGGCGGCGCTTGGTCAGTTCTTCGACTTCATAGAACGGCGCGAACACATCGAACGCTTCATAACGCGCACGGTGTTGCGGATGTGCTTGCTGGTAACCGGTGATGACCTCGGCGGTCATCTGCCAGAACTCGGTTTCGGCCAGTTGATAGTGCTGATGCAGGAAAATCGCCATCTCGGCCATGGCGATGAAAAAGAACGAGTCACAGGAGAAGTCGCGCACCGCATCCACGTCGTCGGTGAGGATGAACGAGTTGCGGTTGAGCTTGGCGTGGCTGGCGGGCAGCGGCACCAGGGTCGGACTCAGTTCGGGGCGGCCGAGGTGTTGCGGCGAGTAGCGCACGCCGTCATGGAAGTCTTTCAGGGCGATGCGTTGCGGCCAGCCTTGCTTGACGATCAGCACGATGTTCTGCCCGTGGGATTCCATGCCAATGCCTTCGGCGTAGAGCATGTGAATGATCGGCGACACCGCGACCTGCACCAGTTGGCGGGTCCAGGCGTGCAGGCCGTATTGCTTGATCCAGGCGTCGATAAACGGGGTTTGTTCACCGCTGCCGTAGCGATTGTCCACGGAGCTCAGGCCGTTGAAGGGTACCGCTTGCTCGTCGTCTTCCAGGTACTGATGAATGCTCTCGCGCCACAGCGTACCCAGGGTGCCGTAGGCCTGGGACATGCGCGTAGCAGGCAAATGGTCGTAGTCAAAACTGACGCCGACCACTTCGCCGAGAATCACAAAACCGAGGTCGCGGGCGGTGCTGTCGCTGCGGATCAACTGGTGCAGCCAATCGGTGATGATCGGGCCGTTCATCACCGTGTGCCGGGCCAGGATGCGCGTGCTGGAGGTGTTGGTCATGCTCAGTGCGAGCTTGACGTACGGCCGCTGTTTTTCCGTGACGTTGGCCAGGGTGCGGATCGATTGCTGCGCCTGGTAGCGATCATCGGTGGTGCCGAGGTGGATCACTTCACCGCTGACCAGCTCCGGGTAGAACACCGGCACAACCACGTTTTCCCACTGCCACGGATGCACCGGCATCAGCCAGTAATCGCCCAGGGATTTGCCTTGATCGGTGAGGCTTTCAGCCAGTTCCTGCCAGCGTTGCAGGCCGAATTCCTGCTGGATGAAGTCGTCATAGTTCAGGTGCCGGGAGATGTTCATCGCCCCACAGCTTTTGGCCACGGCCAGCCAGACGATGGCGACCGGCGTTGCGAACTCTGGTCCGTAATTAGCGTTGTCTTTCAGCGAAAAACCGATGCGCGATTTGTAGCAAGGGTGATAGCTGTGGGCGTCCATGAAGTGCTGTTCCAGCGCATCGACGTCCAGTTGATGGCTTGGCATGGCGGCTTGATAACCCTGGCTGCGCGATTGCAGATCCTTGAGCAGGGTCTGTTCCAGTTCATGGGTGAAGCGCGGCAGGTGCGGACTGTCCTGAAGGTCGCTCAGCAGTTCGGCCAGGGCCTGATGCAAGTGCGGTTGACTGTGTTTGCCTTGGGCATCGACGCGCTCAAGGCTGGAGTAATCGAGGCGGATCAATTCGAAACTGGCACTGAGCAAACCGGTGCACTGGTATTCCACCGGTTGTTGCTGGGCGTCGACGCCACTGACGACAAACCGGTATTGGCTGCCGGCCAAAGGGGAATGTTGGTACGGCAGCACGTTTTCATACAGCAGGGTTTGCAGCAGTTGGCCGACCACACGCTGTTCCACTTGTTGGTAGCGCTGGGTATCGGCAGTCGCGAGCCAGACGCCTGGAGCCTGAGGTGTTGCCTGAGAAGAGGTTGCCATTGTCATGTCATACCTTGTCGATTAAAGAATTAACGGTGTTCGAGGGCCGAAGGCAATGCCTCGGCCGGCTCGTCGGATGCGTGAACGGGAAAGCGCCAGGCGCAGGGCAACGCCAGCAGGACCAGGACGCCGGTGGCCAGGAACACTTCGCTGATCGCCGACGAGTTACCTGCGGAATACACGCCAGTGCCCAAACGAAATTCCAGCCAGAGCGAAGCGATGACGATGGCCAGCGATGAGACGAGGCGCCGGGAAATGTTATTCATCGCCGCGCCCTGGGTGACCATCGGCTCGGGCAAGGCATTGAGCCCGGCGGTGGTGATCGGGATGTAGGACAGGCCCAACCCGGCGCCGCGCACCATCATCAGGAAAAACACCACGCCGATGGAGGTGCCGGCGCCGAGCAGGCCCAGGCCCAGCGTCGCGGCACCGGTCAGCAGCAGCCCCCAGAGCACCACGCCCCGAGGCCCGTGCCGGTCCAGCCAACGACCGCCGAGGTGCCCGAACAGGCTGGCAAACGCCGCGGTGCACAGCAGCGACAGACCGGTCCAGATGGCGCTGTAGCCCATCACCACTTGCACCAGCAACGGCAACAACACCAGGCACTCGAACATGCCGACCGACTGCACCACCGCGATGATTACGCTCAAGCGATAACCGCGCAGGGCGAAGATCCGCAGGTTGAGCAGCGGCGAAGTGCGGTTGAGTTCCAGGCGCACGAAGGCGACCAGACACAGGATCGCCGCCAGCAACATGCCGAGGTTGAGCGGATCGGTCAGGGCTTCGGCGTGACGCAAACGACCGACCGCGATCATCAACAGGCCAATGCCCGCCGCAATCAGCAAGTAACCCGCCAGGTCGAACGGTTTGCGCTCGGACGCTTCGGACGCCGGCAGCACGGCCACGCCAAGGATCAGCGCCACCAAGCCGATCGGCACGTTCATCAGGAACAGCGAACGCCAACTGAACCACTCCAGCATCAGGCTGCCGCATAACGGCCCCAACGCTGGCGCCAGCATCACCGCCGCGCCCCACAGACCAGTGACCCGACCGCGCTCGCCTTTGGCGTAGACCGAAAAAATGATCGCCAACGACAACGGGATCATCAGTCCGCTGGCAATGCCTTGCACCACGCGGGCAGTGATCACCAACGCGATGGAATTGGCCAACGCGCCCATCAGCGAGCCGCAGACAAACAGCGCCACGCCCCACAAGTAAAGACGTTTGCGCCCTACCCGCTGACTGAGAAAACTGGTGAGCGGCATGGTCATGCCCATGCTCACCATGAACGCGGCGACGATCCACGTCGCCAGCACCGGACCAATGTCGAAGGCACTCATGAAGGCCGGCAATGCCGGGTTGAGCGAGCTGTTGTTGAGGCTGACGGTCAGCGTACCCAACAGCACATTGACCACCACCAGCCAGCGCGGAGCGGCCACCGTCAAACCCAAGACGCGCCTCCTGCAAATAGCTGCGGCGGTCGCGGGTGGCAGAGGAAATCGGCATGGGAGATGTTGTAGCCGTAGGCCCCGGCCAGCGGCAGGATCAGCATGTCGCCGACCTCGACGCCGGTCAGCGGGCAATCACGACTCAGCACATCCTTGGGCGTGCAGAGTTGCCCGACCACGGTCCATTTCTGCGCCACTGCGCCCGGAGTTGCATGGCCTCGGGGCAGATGAATGACCGGGTGATCGTGCCCCTGGGCCACCGGCAAACGGAAATGGTGAGTGCCGCCGCGACAGACCAGGAAGTGCTTGCCGTGACTGGTTTTGCTGTCCAGCACTTCAATGGCGTAGTAGCCGCAATAAGCGCTGATAAATCGACCGGGCTCAAAGCGCACGATCGGCGCATCGGCACACGCCGCCAGGGACTGGCCCAGGTGCGTGCACAAGCGCTGCCAATCGAATTGCTGCGGGCCGAGGTAATTCACGCCGATGCCGCCGCCGACATTGAGGTGGGTGATGGTCGCCGGATTGGCCGACAACGCCTTCCATTGCGGCCAGCGCTCCAGATAAAGGTCGAGCAGTTGTTCGTGACGCTCCACCAGCGACTGATGGGACATCGCATGCACATGGAAACCCTTGAGCCGCAGGTGACTGGCGTTATCGACCGCGCTCACCGCTTGAGCCAGCTCCGACTCGTCAATCCCGAACGGCGTAGCGGTGCCAGCCATCGCCAGTTTGCTCGACAGTGGCGACGGCAATTCCGGGTTGATGCGCAGCAACACGTCCTGCACCCTCCCCGCTTCCAGCGCCAGCCGTTGCAGGCGGACGATTTCATTCAGGCTTTCGATGTGAATCGCTTCGACCTGATGCTGCAGGGCTGAACGCAGATCGGAATCCAGTTTGCCGGGGCCAGAGAAGATGAACGGCTTGGGCGTCGGGCAGGTCTGGACGCGATCAATCTCGCCGCCGGAGGAAATCTCGAAGCCGTGCACCAACGGCGCCACGGTGGCGAGGATTGGCGGCTCGCTGTTGGCCTTTATTGCGTAGTACAGCTCCACGCCTTTAGGGAGCGCCGCCATCACTTGGGTCACGTGCTGTTTAAGCGCGTCCAGGTCGTAGATGAACAGCGCCAGCGGATCTTCCTGTTGCGTGCGGGCTTCGTCGATGGCGCTCAATACCGCTGCGGGCAGCTTATCCATGCTGGGACTCCTTGCCCCACGGAGACTCCAGGGTGACGTAGCCCGCCTGGCGATCAGCCTTGGCCGCCAGACGCACTTTCAGATTGGTTTTGCAGGCAATCGGCTGGCCGGCGATCAGCGCATCCAGCTCCGGTGCCGCACGGGTCAATTCGGCGCGGATACTGATCAGTTGCTGCTCGACCCGTTGCCACATCAGCGGCGCCAGGTGCGGACGCTCCCAACTCAGGGCCAGCACGGCCTCGGACAAGTTGTTGACGAACAGGCAGTAGACGATGCGGTTCCAGCCTTGCTGGCGGGAATAAAGCAGCGACTCGCGGACCCGTGGATGAACATCGGCGTCGATCCGCGAAGCACCCAGTTCGTCGGTCAGTTTCACCCCTTCGAAATCCCGCAACAGCAGGCGTTGCGGGCGACCGTTGTCATGCACCAGCACGCTGTTTTGCAGGTGCGGTTCCATGACAATGCCGTGGTTGAAAAACAGCGCCAACACCGGGCGCAGCAACAGCGCCTGGTAGTCATCGAACCAGCTCAACAGTTGTTGATCGTCGATGTCGTTACCGTTGAAGCGGGTCAGGAATTCATGCACCAACGGCCGCAGATGCAGGCCACGGGCGAACAGCGTGCCGGCCATGATGCTGCAGTCGGTGCCGCTGTCGAGGCAGAAGTTCTCGCGCAGGATCGCCCCGGTCTGTTCGCGGAACCAGTGGCTGTCGGCTTCGCTCGCGCTGTGAGGCGCCCAGCTCAACAGGCCCGGTTCAGCCACCACCGACAACCCGCCGAGGGTCTCGGGCTGGGTCAGTTGCAGGTTGCGGAAGATCCGATCGATCATCAGCGCGCTTTCCAGTTCGTACCAGGCGTTTTTCCGGACGCAATTGGTGATGCGCACGTTCAGCGAGCCCTTGATGAAAAACTCGTGACCCTCGACATACCAAGTGCGGATCGACGCCGTGGGATTGGCCATAAACCCCGTGGCGCCCAGATCAACAATATCTTTGGATTTCAGCAAACGCTGTACGCGGCCGTCCTGCATGAACAACTGCGCCTGCACCGGGTGCATGCAGATCACCGCATGCCCTGGCCGCGCCTGGGCCTGATCGGCAAAACCGGCCAACACCTGGGCTTTGCTCAAGCCGTTGGCGCCGACGCTCAAGCCTTCCAGCGGCACTTCGAACAGGTGCAACGCCGTGCGCGCCTGGAATTCTGGGGCGTAGGTTTCCTGGGCCAGATGCGCCGGCCACAACCGCGCCTTGGGTGCCGGGTGGTTCGGGTGACCAAACCACAAGCCTTGCTCGCTGGCCAGGTAACCGCTGAGCGGGTCCGAGTCCTTCGGCGTGTTGTGGCCGACGATGGCCGCGGTCAGCAACTGGCTTTGCAGCACCTGATCCAGCAACTCGTCGTTACTGGCGCGGGTCATGTGTTCGCACGCCGCGAGCAACTGCTCGACGAACTCGGCAAACCTCAGGCACGACCAGTCGCCCTCGCCGCGCCGGGCGTAGACGTCTGACAGGTAACGGTGACTGCCGAGTCCATCGCGACGGTCCACCATCACAAAGAACTGCTGCTGGTTGGGCAGCTTGATGGTCAGCGGGATGCCCTTCCATTCCAGGCCTTCAAGGTAACTGCCCGGGGCAATACCTTGCATCTGCGTCGGCCAACTGTAACTGAGGCAGTTTTCCGGCAGGGCGAACTCTTTGATCAAGCAATTAAGCAACGCGCAGGTCGTTGCCAATTCACTGACCATATTCGGTAACACATTGCGATTTGGATGATTCATGGGTGCTCCACAGTAGCCCGTGAGGTCACTGAATACGTTATCTCGCGAAAAAATTAGTTGCTGATCGACTGAGTTACCGGCCGACAAAACCTCACATAACGACATGACTTCGTTGAGCCTTTTAAATAATGAATGGCACTGCGCCAACGTCATCAAACCACAACTTCACGACTTGTTAACGCAACGTTTAAAAGTTCAATCAAGCACGCAACTGCAATAACGCAGCGGCGACGGCGTTATCAAAACGCTGGATCACTTGCTGGCATTGTTCGTCGTCGATAATCAATGGCGGCAACAAGCGGATGACATTGCCTTTGCGGCCGCCGCGTTCCAGCAACAAACCTTGTTTAAAACAGTGTTGCTGGATGGCCACGGCCAGCGATGGGTCCATCGGGAAATGCCCGTGGCGATCAGCGGGCTCGCGCTCGTCAACGATCTCGATGCCCAGCATCAGGCCGCGACCGCGCACCTGGCCGAGGGCCGGGTAATGCGCCTGCAACTCGACCAGGCGGTCCTTGAGCCACTGGCCACGGCGTTCGGCGTGGGCAGCGAGATGCTGCTGTTGAATCACCTGCATCGTCGCCAGTCCGGCGGCCATGGCCATCTGGTTACCGCGGAAGGTGCCGGCGTGGTTGCCCGGTTCCCAGGCGTCGAATTCACGACGGATGCCCAGCACCGCCATGGGCAAACCGCCGCCGAGGGCTTTGGACATGACGATCAGGTCCGGCTCGATTTCAGCGTGTTCAAAGGCAAACATCTTGCCGGTGCGGGCGAAACCGGTCTGCACTTCGTCGAGGATCAGCAGGATGCCGTGCTTGCGTGTCACCTCGCGAATCGCCCGCAGCCAGCTCATCGGGGCGCAGTTGACTCCGCCCTCGCCCTGCACGGCTTCAAGAATGACCGCCGCAGGCAACGACACACCGCTTTCGACGTCTTCGATGAACTGGGTGAAATAGTGGCTCAGGGCCTCGACGCCAGCCTCACCGCCAATGCCCAGTGGGCAGCGATATTCGTGGGGGAACGGCATGAACTGCACCCCCGGCATCAGGCTGGCGATGGCATTTTTCGGCGCAGTGTTGCCGGTCAGGGCCAACGCGCCGTGGGTCATGCCGTGGTAGGCCCCGGAGAAACTGATGATGTTGTTGCGCCCGGTGTAGGTCTTGGCCAGTTTCAGCGCAGCTTCCACCGCATCCGCCCCGGACGGTCCGCAAAATTGCAGGCAGTAATCGCGGCCCTGGTTCGGCAACAGGCTGAGCAGGGTTTCGCTGAAACCGTCCTTGACCGGCGTCGTCAGGTCCAGAGTATGCATCGGCAGGCCTGATGAGAGGAAGCTGTCGAGACAGGCCATGACCGCCGGGTGATTGTGCCCCAGGGCCAACGTGCCGGCGCCGGCCAGACAGTCGAGGTACGTATTGCCCTCGACATCGGTAACCCAGACTCCATGTGCCTTGGCAATGGCCAGTGGCAACTTGCGTGGATAACTGCGTACATTGGATTCGAACTTGCTTTGTCGAGCCAGATAGTCGGCATTGGTTTTTTGCAAAGTGTTAGAGTGCAATAAGCCATCATTCAACATCGGTTTATCCTCGATAAGTTTCGATATGCAAACTATTCCCATTTAGAAAGCGATGCAACTGATGGCTCGCACTTTTTTGGAATATTTACATAACTTGATATTCAGTCATTAAAACTGTTCACGCACACACCATCACAAGTTATGAAAACCTGATAGTCGATCATCAGTGCCATTACCCGGCCATATTCTTGTTATAAAACTGACAACTTTGTTATTACCTTGGAATAGGCACTAACTTATAGAAAGGTATCGCGATAGATCATCAAGTCAGGGTGGACATGGATGTTTCCTCTGCAGGAATACGAATTAAACAACCGACGGCGCCCTTCCCTGTGGCGCAGCGCACGGTTGCATCGATTTAGAAGTCGACGGTTGCCGACAAGAGGTAGGTTCGAGGGGTCGACAGCGTCAAGCCAGGCTCGCTGTCATCCGAGGCGCCTGCCGAACTCCAGAAGCGCTTGTCCGCCACGTTCTCGACATTGGCCCGCAAGGTGATGTTCTTTTCATCGACCTTGAACGCGTAGCGGGCGCCGACATCCATGCGCGTCCAGGCGTCGATTTCCTTGACGTTGGACTGGTCCAGGTACTGCGAGCTGGAATAGATGGCGCGGCTGGTCAGGGTCAGGCCTTCCACA
The DNA here is from genome assembly GCF_018449725.1 of Pseudomonas sp. dw_612. Taxonomy (GTDB): domain Bacteria; phylum Pseudomonadota; class Gammaproteobacteria; order Pseudomonadales; family Pseudomonadaceae; genus Aquipseudomonas. The sequence goes on from NZ_JAAVVC010000001.1 coordinate 264,635, forward strand.
GACCGCACGTCATACTCGGCGCCCACGTTGACGTTGTATTTCGGCGTCGCAGGCGCGCGATTGCCATCGAAGAGGCCGTCGGTGGTCTTCTTCAACTCGCTGTCGATGTACATGACGCCACCGAGCAGGCGGAAGCCATTGAGCGGCTCGCCGAACATGCTCACTTCCACACCGGTGTTTTCGCGCTTGCCGTTCGGGCCGAAGACCCGCGTGTTGGCGTTGGTCTCGTAGGCCGGTTGCTTGATGCGGAACACGGCGGCGGTTACGGCGAACGGACCCGCGTCGTACTTGGCGCCAACCTCGACCGAACGGCTGATGAACGGCGGAAAGATTTCGTCTTCGTTGACCGAGGTCGACGGTGCGATCTTGCCCTGGCTCAAGCCTTCCATGTAGTTGGCATACAGCGACAGCTTATCGGTGGCCTTGAACAGGATGCCGCCCGATGGCGAAACTTTTTCCTCGTCGTAGGCGGTGTCGCCTCTGACGTTATCGGTCCAGTCGTCAACCTTCACGCGCTGCCAGCGGGCGCCAAGGGTCAGCAGCACGCGATCATCAAAGAAGCCCAGGGTGTCGGACAACGCCACGCCGGTGGAGCGGTTCTCGGTGTAGACCTTCGAGTCCTGCCGCGTGGGATTGTTCGGCGTCGGGGTTTCCACCGGGTCGTAGAGGTTGCTGGGGGCGGAGGCATAACGGGCGCCGCCGTTTTCGAAGTCCATGTAGAAGTAGCTGGCCGCCAGGTTGATTTCATGGCTGACGGAACCGGTGTGGAACCAGTTGCGCACACCGAAATTGGCCGTCCGGACATTTTCATCACGGGTGAAGTCGCGCGGTTGAACGCTGAAATCACCGGCGTTGTTGGTGATGGAAACGGCATGCCGGAGGAAGTCATGATTGCTTTTGCGCGCGCCGACGCCGCCGTAGAGCATCACGGAATCGCTGACATCGAATTCGCCGCTCACCGTACCGAAGGTGTCTTTGGTCCGCGCCTTGCTCCAGGGCTGCGCATAGTTGCGGCGTACATCGCTGGCGTGGGGAACCTGCGCGTTGGCGCCGACGATCACACGCTCCTGCGGGGCGTCGGTATCACGCTCGGTGTGCCCGACGTCCGTCGAGAGCCGCAGACGTTCACCGCGAAAATCCAGGCCCAACACGAACATGTCGCGGTCGACACTCTGGTGATCCCATTCGGTGTCGCCGGACTGCTTCACGCCGTTAAAACGAATCCCGAACTTGTCGTCCTCACCAAAGCGCCGACCGATATCCACGGCGCCGCCGATCTGGTTATTGGAGGCGTAATTGGTGGTGAACGAGGTGATCGGCTTGTCGGTAGCGCGCTTGGGCACCACGTTGATCCCGCCACCGACGCTGCCCCGCGGTGAGATGCCGTTGATGAGCTGGCTCGGGCCTTTAATGATGTCGACCCGGTCGGCCATCTCCATGTCGATCGTATACGTCGGCAGGATGCCGTAGAGGCCGTTGTAGGAAACATCGCTGTTGAACAGGCTGAGCCCGCGAATGGTGAACTGCTCATAACGTCCGCCCGCCGGGTTGGTGGCGCGAACCGACGGGTCGCTGGCCACCAGGTCGCCCAAGGTTCGCGCCTGCTGGTTCTTGACCGCCTCAGCGGTGTAGGTGGTCATGCTGAACGGCGTTTCCATGAAATCTTTCGAGCCCAGCAAGCCTTGTGAGCCTTTGCGCGCGACCTGACCACCGGCATACACCTCGGCGTCCGACCCGCCGGTGGCGCCGAGAATCGAAGTCGGCGCCAGTTGCAGGCTGCCGCCTTCTGGCGCCGGGGTCAGGATGTACGCTTGCTCGCCGACCGGCTGCAGTTGCAGACCGGAACCCTGCAGCAACCGGGCGAAGCCCTCTTCGACCGCGAACTCACCGGAAAGACCAGGGCTGTTACGACCGCTGACGAGCGCCGGGTCCACTGACAGATTGACCCCGGCCAACCCGGCGAACCGGGTCAGCGCGGCGCTGAGGCTGCCAGCCGGTACCTGATAACTGCGTCGAGACGCGTCGTCGGCCCAACCGGCAGTGATGAACAACGGACAGGCACTCAGGCTCAACAACAGACTCAAGTGCAACAACGGGCGCAGCCTGGAAGGAGTCAGACGCGTACTGCAAGGCATCACTGCGGGCATTGAGAATCTCTCTGATTTCGTTTCACTTGCCTTGAATGACAAGCGACACGAAAAAAGGGGACACGCCTCAAACAATATTTTTGCGCGGCAGTAGCGTTACCCAATAACGCGTACGCGAATGCACCTCCAGCGGCAGGCTGGCCGCTAGCAACGCAAGGATGCGATCAGTGTCTTCCAGGCGAAAACTGCCGGTGACGCGCAGGGATTCAAGTTCCGGCTCCCAGCGCAATATGCCTGGACGATAGGTGCTGAGTTCGCGCAGAAAATCCCCCAAGGGTTGGTTCTGCGCCATCAGCACCCCGTCGCGCCAGCCCGGGGCAAGCACGTCGAATGGCTCCACAGCGCCAGCACCTATCGCCTGAAGGTTGACTTGCTGGCCACCGCGCAACGAAAAGACTGGCCCGCGCAGAGGCTGCAACTGCACCGCGCCTTTAAGCACGGACACCTTGCACCCCGTCTGCCCCTGGCGCACGCACACTTCACTTTGACTGACGATCACTTGCCCGAAGTGCGTCTGGATTGTCAGCGGCGAAGACCCGGGCACATTCAGCGCGATTTCACCTTCCACGAGTTTCAGAAGCCGATTCTTCATATCGATATCGACGGCACTCGCGGTGTTCAATTGCAGCGTGCTGCCATCGCTCAACTGGACTTTCTTGCCCTCCCCGGTCGCGGTCCGCAGGTCGGCGCTCCAGACATCCAGCGGCAACTGTCGACTGATCAGCCAAGCTGTCGGCACCAGCGCCACCGCGCCGACAGCGCGTTTGAGGACGGTGCGTCGACTGGCTTGCGGACGGTCCAGGCTGGCCATCGCCAGGGCGGGTGGCAGGTCGGCAAAGCGTTGGCGCAAAAGTTGCGCCTTTTGCCAGGCCTGCTCGTGACTGGAATGGCTATCACGCCAACTCTGCAACTCGGCGCGATCGCGCTCATTGGCGGAGCCGGATTCCATCAGCGCCAGCCACTGCGCGGCGGCCCGCACGACCTGGCGGGCTTCAGCCGAAGGTGCTGAACCGATCACAGCTCCACCAGCAGGCAATGTTCGTAGGCCTGGGCCATGTAGCGCTTGATCGTGCGTTCCGAAACTTGCAGACGCTCGGCGATCTCTTGATAGCCAAGGCCTTCGAGCTGACTCCAGAGAAATGCCCGTCGCACCGGGCTCGGCAAGCCATCGAGCAATTCGTCCAGGGCTTGCAGGGTTTCCAGCAGGATCCAGCGCTGCTCGGGAGATGGCACGCAGTCCTCAGGCAGCAGCGCCAATGCACTGAGGTAGGCTTGCTCCAGACTGCGGCGCTTGTAGAAGTTGGTGAGCAGGCGCTTGCCGACTGTGGCCAGGTAGGCGCGGGGTTCTTGCAGGTCGGCGATGTGCTGGGAGCTGGCGAGTAAACGCACGAACGTGTCCTGGCTGAGGTCCGCCGCATCGTTGCCGTTGCTCATGCGTCGTCTCAACCAGCTTTCAAGCCAGCCCCGGTGGTCGCGGTACAGGTCGTGGAAGGTTTGCCCCGTCGGCATCGCTGCATCACTCATCTAATGGAACCCTGCGCGAAGAAATATTTTAAATGCGACTCATTCTAATTAGTGATGGGACTTCAAATAAAGCGCTTTGTGCGGTTTGCACCCAGTAAATACTTGAATAAATCAATGCCGAGAGAGGGATTTCGGCGCGCAAGCACCGGTTAATCAGGGCTGCGGGTGTTTGAGGGGAGTTATCACGAAACGTCAGAATTCATTGCCGATCGCGCCTGTTCGGCGGATGCGAATCCCTGAGGTGAGTGAAAAGGAGAGAAAAGCCAAATCGCAGACACAAAAAACCCCGGTCTTTCGACCAGGGTCTTTGCTATCGACTCGAAGTAAGCCAGCGGCTTTTCTTCGTAGCTCCAAGGCGTTCAGTGGGCCTTGAAGCAGATATGGCGCAGCGGACGGGACTCGAACCCGCGACCCCCGGCGTGACAGGCCGGTATTCTAACCGACTGAACTACCGCTGCGTATCGCTTTGGACTTGCGTCCAAGTAACTCGTCTGACTGGAAGCTTCGAGGCTTTCAATCTCGAAGCAGGCTCAAAACCTGCTTCGGAAATATGGCGCAGCGGACGGGACTCGAACCCGCGACCCCCGGCGTGACAGGCCGGTATTCTAACCGACTGAACTACCGCTGCGCGTCGGTGGAGGCTTTTAAAAGCTTCCATCTTGCTTTCGCAAGACTCTCGGAAGTGGTGGGTGATGACGGGATCGAACCGCCGACATTCTGCTTGTAAGGCAGACGCTCTCCCAGCTGAGCTAATCACCCGTTTGCATCTCCGAGGCCGCGAAATTTACGCAGGTAGCGAACCTAAGTCAATAGCAGGATTGAAGTTTTTTCAAAACAGCTTCAAGTCCCAAGCTTCAAGCCGCAAGGAAAAGCAGGATTGCGTATTAAGCCCCGCAGAGGCTCGCCCTTGCTTGCAGCTTGTAGCTTGAAACTTGCGGCTGTCTACGCGTAGACCATCTTCTTGGTCATCCCGCCATCCACCACGAACTCCTGGCCCGTGACAAAACCAGCATTCCTGGACAACAGCCACGCCACCATCGCCGCCACATCCTCGACCGTCCCCACCCTGCCCGCCGGGTGCTGGACATGGTCGGCTTCGGTCAGCGGTTCGGCGCGCCGTGCCGACGGATCACGTGCGTCGATCCAGCCGGGGCTGACCGCATTTACACGGATCTCCGGCCCCAGGCTGATCGCCAACGCGTGAGTCAGGGCCAACAGGCCGCCCTTGCTCGCCGCGTAAGCCTCTGTGTCCGGTTCCGACTGCCCGGCACGGGTCGAGGCCAGGTTGACGATTGCACCGTTGTGAGCACGCAGGTACGGCGCACAGTGCTTGGCCAGCAACATCGGCCCACTGAGGTTGACCGCCAATACGCGGTTCCAGTAGGCCAGATCGAGACTTTCCAGGGTGATGTTGTGCGGATCGGCCACCGCCGCGTTGCACACCAACGCATCCAGACGCCCGAACTGCCCCAGCACCTCGGCAACGCCCAACGCCACCTGCCCTTCGTTCGAGACGTCCATGGCGATGAACCAGGCGTTGTCGCCCAGCACCTTCGCCACTTTCGAACCGCGCACGCGGTCCAGATCCGTCAACACCACCTGCCAGCCTTCGCTGATCAGCCAGGCCGCGATACCCAGGCCGATGCCGCGCGCAGCACCGGTGACCAGCGCAACGCGGCCATGGGTGCCTGTACTCGGTGTGGACAACTCGATCACAAGGCAGCCAGCCCGCGCGCCAGATCGACTTGCAGGTCTGCCACGTCTTCCAGGCCGACCGCGATGCGGATCAGACTGTCACGGATGCCCGCCGCTTCACGCTCTTGCGGTGCCAGACGGCCGTGGGAGGTGGTGCTCGGGTGGGTGATGGTGGTCTTGGTGTCGCCCAAGTTGGCAGTGATGGAAATCAGTCGGGTCGCATCGATAAAGCGCCAGGCGCCCTCTTTGCCGCCCTTCACCTCGAAACTCACGACCGCGCCGAAACCCTTCTGCTGACGCTGGGCCAGTTCGTGCTGCGGATGGCTTTTGAGGCCGGCGTAATGGACTTTTTCGATGCCGTCCTGCTGCTCCAGCCATTCGGCCAGTTGCTGGGCGTTGGCACAATGGGCCTTCATCCGCAGGTTCAGGGTTTCGAGGCCCTTGAGGAAAATCCAGGCGTTGAACGGACTGAGGGTCGGCCCGGCGGTGCGCAGAAAACCCACGACTTCTTTCATCTGCTCACTGCGGCCAGCCACGACGCCGCCCATGCAACGGCCTTGGCCGTCGATGAACTTGGTCGCCGAGTGCACGACGATGTCCGCGCCCAGCTTCAACGGCTGCTGCAACGCCGGGGTGCAGAAGCAGTTGTCGACCACCAGCATCGCGCCCTTGGCGTGAGCGATTTTCGACAGTTCGGCGATGTCCACCAACTCGGCCAGCGGGTTGGAGGGCGACTCGACGAACAGTAATTTGGTGTTGGTCTTGATCGCTGCGTCCCAGCCGGACAGCTCCGCCAGCGGCACGTAGTCGACTTCGATGCCAAAGCGCTTGAAGTACTTCTCGAACAGGCTGATGGTCGAACCGAACACGCTACGCGATACCAGCACATGGTCGCCGGCGCTGCACAGGCTCATCACCACCGCCATGATCGCGGCCATGCCAGTGGCTGTGGCCACCGCTTGCTCGGCGCTTTCCAGCGCGGCAATGCGCTCTTCGAACGCGCGCACGGTCGGGTTGGTGTAGCGCGAGTAAACGTTGCCCGGCACTTCGCCAGAAAAGCGCGCTGCCGCGTCAGCAGCGGTACGAAAGACGTAGCTGGAAGTGAAGAACATCGGATCACCATGTTCGCCTTCCGGCGTACGGTGCTGACCGGCGCGTACGGCCAGGGTATCGAACGCTACGCCATCGAGGTCGCTGTCCAGCCGACCGGCATCCCAATCCTGACTCATGCTGTCACTCCTTGCCCTGTTCTCTAATAGATACAAAACCGGCCTGGAGGGGAACACCGATACTGTAGGAGCGAGGCTTGCCCGCGAAGGCGTCATCACATTCAACATCACTGTTGCCTGTGACACCGCCTTCGCGGGCAAGCCTCGCTCCTACAGATGCAGGCCGGTAGTTACTCAGTTGTTATACAGATCAATGATCGCGCTGACTGCCTGGGTCTTGACCTTGGAGGCATCGTTGCGTGCCTGCTCGATCTTGTTCAGGTAAGCCTCGTCGACGTCGCCGGTGACGTATTTGCCATCAAACACCGCGCAATCGAAATTCTCGATCTTGATCTTGCCGCCACCGACCGCTTCGATCAAGTCAGGCAAGTCCTGATAGATCAGCCAGTCGGCGCCGATCAGATCCGCCACGTCCTGGGTCGAACGGTTGTGGGCGATCAGCTCGTGAGCGCTCGGCATGTCGATGCCGTAGACGTTCGGGTAGCGAACGGCCGGGGCAGCGGAGCAGAAGTAGACGTTTTTCGCGCCGGCTTCGCGGGCCATCTGGATGATCTGCTTGCACGTGGTACCGCGAACGATCGAGTCGTCCACCAGCATCACGTTCTTGCCGCGGAATTCCAGTTCAATGGCGTTGAGCTTCTGGCGTACGGATTTTTTCCGTGCGGCCTGGCCCGGCATGATGAAGGTCCGGCCGATGTAGCGGTTCTTCACAAAGCCTTCGCGGAACTTGACGCCCAAGTGGTTCGCCAGCTCCAGGGCCGCGGTGCGGCTGGTGTCCGGGATCGGGATGACCACGTCGATGTCGTGTTCTGGACGCTCGCGCAGGATCTTGTCGGCGAGCTTCTCGCCCATGCGCAGACGGGCCTTGTAGACCGACACGCCGTCGATGATCGAGTCCGGACGCGCCAGGTAGACGTGTTCGAAGATGCACGGGGTCAGGGACGGGTTGGTCGCACATTGACGGGTGTGCAGCTTGCCGTCTTCAGTGATGTAGACCGCTTCGCCCGGTGCCAGGTCGCGAATCAGGGTGAAACCGAGCACGTCCAGGGACACGCTTTCGGAGGCGATCATGTACTCGACGCCTTCGTCGGTGTGACGCTGACCGAAGACGATCGGGCGGATACCGTGCGGGTCGCGGAAACCGACGATGCCGTAACCGGTGACCATCGCCACGACGGCGTAACCACCGACGCAACGGTTGTGCACGTCAGTCACGGCGGCGAACACGTCTTCTTCGGTTGGCTGCAACTTGCCGCGCTGGGCCAGTTCGTGCGCGAACACGTTGAGCAGCACTTCCGAATCGGAATTGGTGTTGACGTGGCGCAGGTCAGATTCGTAAATCTCCTTGGCCAGTTGTTCAACGTTGGTCAGGTTACCGTTGTGCGCCAGGGTGATGCCGTAAGGCGAGTTGACGTAAAACGGTTGGGCTTCGGCCGAAGTCGAGCTGCCCGCGGTCGGGTAACGCACATGGCCAATGCCCATGTGACCGACCAGGCGCTGCATGTGACGCTGATGGAACACGTCACGAACAAGACCATTGTCCTTGCGCAGGAATAACCGGCCATCATGGCTGGTGACAATACCGGCAGCGTCCTGGCCGCGGTGCTGGAGGACGGTTAGCGCGTCATACAGCGCCTGATTGACGTTCGACTTACCGACGATACCGACGATGCCACACATGCGACGCAACCCCTACTTAATGGATCTGAACTGAACACAACTCACTGAGGCGTTTTGGCCGTCGGCAAGAGGTGTTCCTTGAACGGAATTTCAGCGGGTACGCTGATTCCGCTGGCAAGCCACTGACTGCTCCACCCGAGGATCAGGTTTTTGGACCAGTCTGCGACCAATAAAAATTTTGGCACGAGCTGTGATTCTTTCCACCAGCTGTCCTGCTGTACCGGCCCCAGGCTCAACAGCCCGACCGCCACGACCACCAGCAACACGCCACGCGCGGCGCCGAAAGCCATGCCGAGGAATCGATCGGTCCCGGACAGGCCGGTGACGCGAACCAATTCGCCGATAAGATAATTGATCATTGCGCCTACGATTAACGTGGCGACAAACATGATGGCGCAGCCCGTGATCACACGGGCCGAAGGCGTTTCGATGTATCCGGCGAGGTACTCGGACAGTGAACCACCGAACATCCAGGCGACGACTCCTGCGATGATCCAGGTCACCAGCGATAGTGCTTCTTTGACGAAGCCGCGGCTCAGACTGATCAATGCGGAGATGGCGACGATTGCAACGATCGCCCAGTCAACCCAGGTAAATGGCACAGTGCAGCCTACAGACGGATAAGGCGGCGCATTTTAGCAGAGCCCATGCTTATCGGTAAGCTGCGATTGTCAGTGCATTTCAAATCAGGGCGATAGTATTAACCCGTATCGAGCTGCGCTACGTCCTGTAGCAGCTGGCGAAGCCTGCGTTCGACTGCGCAGCAGTCGCGAATTCAGCCGCCGCGACCGTTCAATAAGACCGTGGACGCAGGGTTTACGACTGCTTCGCAGCCGGACGCAGCCTCGCAGGCTCGGCAGCTGCTACGTCAGTCGCGGCGCTGCTGTTAGCCGCGCTCAGGCTGGAAACGCACGACAAAACCTTTGAGGTTCTGCTGGCGACCTAACAAATCCCGCAGGCGATCGGCTTCGGCACGCTCGATCAACGGCCCGACAAACACCCGATTCTTGCCATCGGCGGTACGGATATAGGCGTTGTAGCCCTGGCTGCGCAGGGATTTTTGCAGGCTTTCGGCGCTGGCGCGACTCGACAGACTGGCCAGTTGCACCGACCAGCTGACCGACAGGCCATTGGCATCGACGCGACTCTGAGTGGTGTCCGGTTTTGCCGGTGCGGCAGCAATCGGCTGGGCCGGTGCCGGTTTGGCGACAGGCGCAGGAGGCGGCGTCACCGGCTTGGCGGCAGGTGCCGGGGCCGAGGCTACGGGTGCGGCCGGGGCAATTGGCGTCGACGGTGCTTGCTGATCGGCAATCTCGTCGTCGCTGGGCACGGGTTCCTGAGGCAAGGCTTGCGGTTCAGGCACCACCACCGGTTCGACCTGCAACTGCGGCACCGAAGGTGCCTGGGGGGCAGACGGCGCTTGCACCGTCACCTGACGCTGTTCGTCCTGACGGGAAAACAGCATCGGCAAGAAAATCACCGCCAGCGCGATCAGCACCAGGGCACCGACCATGCGCTGTTTGTACGCCTTATCCAGCAAAGCCATTTGCCGCTTCCTCCGTGGAGCGCCGGGCCAGCCATTCAAGGGCCTCGGCAACACAATAAAATGATCCGAACAACAGAATCTCGTCGTCGCTCGTCGCCAGTGCACACTGCCCTTCCAGGGCGGCGGCCACACTGCCATAGGACGTTACCGACGCGCCAAGGTTCTGCAAGGCTGCGTGTAAATCAGCGACCGGACGCGCCCGCGGCGAATCCAGCGGCGCGACAGCCCATGACTGGACACTAGCACTCAATTCGCCGACAACACCATCCAGGTCCTTGTCCGCCAGCAATCCGAACACTGCCAGGCGCTTGCCGAGCGGTGGACGACTGGCCAGGCGCCGGGCCAGATACTCGGCCGCATGCGGGTTATGCCCAACATCCAGCAACACATTCAACCGCTTGCCCTGCCACTCGAACTGTCGGCGATCGAGACGACCGACGATCCGCGTGGCCTTCAGCGCGTCAATAATCTGTGCGTCGACCCACGGCAAACCAAGCAGCAAATAAGCCTGCAACGCCAGTGCCGCGTTTTCCATCGGCAGATCCAGCAACGGCAGATCATGCAGCTCTACCACACGCCCTTGAGCGTCGAGGCCACGCCACTGCCAGTTGCGATCGGTAATGCCGAGGTCGAAATCGCGCCCACGCAGGAAAAACGGGCAAGCCAGCTCGCGCGCCTTGTCCAGCAGAGGTTGGGGAGGATTCAGGTCGCCACACAGCGCAGGCGCGCCCTGGCGGAAGATGCCAGCCTTCTCGAAGGCCACGGACTCACGGGTATCGCCCAGGTAATCGGCGTGATCGACGCCAATGCTGGTGACCAGCGCAATATCCGCATCCACCACGTTGACCGTGTCGAGGCGCCCGCCCAGGCCGACTTCCAGCACCACGGCATCGAGACTGGCTTGCTGAAACAGCCAGAATGCCGCCAGGGTGCCCATTTCGAAGTAGGTCAGGGTCGTCTCGCCACGACCGGCCTCGACCGCGGCAAAGGCTTCGCACAACTCGGCATCGGAAGCTTCGACGCCGTTGACCTGCACCCGCTCGTTGTAACGCAGCAGGTGCGGAGAACTGTAGACACCCACGCTCAGGCCCTGTGCCCGCAGCAACGAAGCCACGAATGCACAAGTGGAACCCTTGCCGTTGGTGCCGGTGACCGTGATCACCCGAGGCGCCGGCTTGCCCAGTCCCATGCGGGACGCTACCTGTTGCGAGCGCTCCAGGCCCATGTCGATGGCCGAAGGGTGCAACTGCTCAAGGTAGGCGAGCCACTCGCCAAGGGTACGTTGGGTCATATGTTGGCAGGTACCGGTGGAACCACGATCGGCTCGATAGGTGCGGCGACGAATTTCGGCGTCGGCAGGCCCATCATTTGTGCCAGCAGGTTGCCCAGGCGCGGACGCAGTTCCTGACGGTGAATGATCATGTCGATGGCGCCGTGTTCCAGCAGGAACTCGCTGCGTTGGAAGCCTTCCGGCAGTTTTTCACGCACGGTTTGTTCGATCACACGCGGGCCGGCGAAGCCGATCAGGGCTTTCGGCTCGCCGACGATCACGTCGCCGAGCATCGCCAGACTGGCGGAAACGCCGCCGTAGACCGGGTCGGTCAGCACGGAGATGAACGGAATGCCTTCTTCACGCAGACGCGCCAGCACCGCGGAGGTCTTGGCCATTTGCATCAGGGAAATCAGGGCTTCCTGCATCCGCGCACCACCGGAGGCGGCGAAGCAGATCATCGGGCATTTGTTTTCCAGCGCGTAGTTGGCCGCACGAACAAAGCGCTCACCAACGATGGCGCCCATCGAACCGCCCATGAAGGAGAATTCGAACGCCGACACAACGACTGGCATGCCCAGCAGGGTACCGCTCATGGAGATCAGGGCGTCTTTCTCGCCGGTCGCTTTTTGCGCGGCGGTCAGGCGGTCCTTGTACTTCTTGCCGTCGCGGAATTTCAGACGGTCAACCGGCTCCAGGTCAGCGCCCAGTTCGGCACGGCCTTCGGCATCGAGGAAAATGTCGATACGGGCGCGGGCGCCGATACGCATGTGGTGGTTGCACTTGGGGCAAACGTCCAGGGTCTTTTCCAGCTCCGGACGATACAGCACAGCCTCGCAAGACGGGCATTTGTGCCAAAGACCTTCAGGCACCGAGCTCTTCTTGACCTCGGAACGCATGATCGAAGGGATCAGTTTGTCTACTAACCAGTTGCTCATGCTTTCTTTCTCCAGTACCGGCGGCCCGAACGCTTTGGTTCGCAGCCCCGCGTATGCCCTTGAGCTAAATTCATGTGTGTGGCGATGATCGCTGGGTTGCCGGGTCAGTGAAACTGACCTGCGTACACCCCAAAAACCCTCAGCCGTGCCTGCTTTCGTGCAAGTGAAGTTATGGACGGCGGCAGTTAGCCAGCCGTCACATCACGCACTGCTTTGATAAATGCCCGGATCTTTGCGTGATCCTTGATGCCCTTGCTCGCCTCTACCCCGCCGCTGACGTCCACGGCATACGGCCGAACCCGGACAATCGCCTCGGCGACGTTATCGGCATTCAGCCCGCCCGCGAGAATGATCGGTTTGCTCAAGCCTTGCGGTATCAATGACCAGTCGAACGCTTCGCCAGTTCCGCCCGGCACGCCTTCGACATAGGCATCGAGCAGGATACCGCTGGCGCTTGGAAACGCATCGCAGGCCGCCGCGATGTCATCCCCGGCCTTGACTCGCAACGCCTTGATGTACGGGCGATTCCAGCCTTCGCATTCGTCGGCGGCTTCGTCGCCATGGAACTGCAGCAAGTCCAGCGGCACCGCGTCGAGGATTTCCCCCAACTCGCAGCGACTGGCATTGACGAACAAACCCACGGTGGTCACGAACGGCGGCAAGGCCTTGATGATCGCCCTCGCCTGCGCAAACGTCACCGCCCGTGGGCTTTTGGCGTAAAACACAAACCCGATGGCATCGGCCCCGGCCTCGACTGCCGCCAACGCATCTTCTATGCGGGTAATCCCACAAATCTTGCTGCGAACGGCTGACATGTCGATAGAACCCCAAGGCAAATCCGAGAAAGTCCCGGATGGTAACAAATGCGTTCGAGGGCGTCAGCCGTCAAGTTCGGCGAAACCGGTCAAGAAGTGCGGCCCGATGTAACGCTCGGGCAACTGGAACTCGTCGCGGTATTCCACCTGCACCAGATACAGGCCGTACGGATGCGCCGTCACCCCGCCGGAACGGCGAATGCGGCTCTCCAGCACTTCCTTCATCCACTCCACCGGGCGCTCCCCGGAGCCGATGGTCATCAGCACCCCGGCGATGTTGCGCACCATGTGGTGCAGGAAGGCGCTGGCGCGGATGTCGAGCACGATCATCTTGCCGTGCCGCGTCACCCGCAGGTGATGCAATTCCTTGATCGGCGACTTGGCCTGGCACTGACCGGCGCGGAAGGCGCTGAAGTCGTGGGTGCCGACCAGATATTGCGCGGCTTCAGCCATGCGCTCGACGTCCAGTGGACGGTGGTTCCAAGTGATTTCTTCGTTCAGGTGCGCCGGGCGGATCTGATCGTTGTAGATCACGTAGCGATAACGCCGGGCGATGGCCTTGAACCGCGCATGAAAATGCGCCGGCATGACCTGCGCCCAACTGACACTGACGTCGTGGGGCAAATTGATGTTGGCGCCCATGACCCAGGCTTTCAGCGAGCGCTCGACCTGCGTATCGAAATGCACCACCTGACCGCAGGCATGCACGCCCGCATCGGTGCGCCCGGCGCAATGCAGCGAAACCGGTGAATCGGCGACTTTGGACAAGGCGTTTTCGAGGGTTTCCTGCACGGTCAGCACACCTGAGGCCTGACGCTGCCAGCCGCGATAACGCGAGCCCTTGTATTCAACGCCCAACGCGATCCGGAAAAAGCCATCGGCCGCCATTTCGGCGGCCGGATTATCTATATTTGCCAAGGGGTGACAGCCTGCTGATCGACGCAAAGGCGGGCATTATAAGGCCGCAGGTCCATGACGCCAGAGCCGCGTGGCATTGCATCGCCGATACAGAGTTCGCTATATAGATAACTACACAACGAAAACACAAAAACCGAGACCTGATGATGACCGCCACACTCAAAGAAGCCGTAGGCTCGGCTTATAGCCTGGAAGGCATGCTCCACGCCAAACGCAAGACCTGGGAAGCCATCGCCGAAATGGCCCGCCGCATCAAACCCGGCATGCTGGAATCCGAGGCCCAGGCGATGAGCCTGGAAGTGCTGAACGAACTGGGCATGGACCGTATCTGGCATCCCTCGAAAATCCGCTTCGGCGAAAACACCCTGAAAACCTTCAAGCAGCGCTCCGATGGCGATCCGGTGCTGGCGCAAAACGATATTTTCTTTATCGACCTCGGCGTGGTCTGGGATCGTCATGAAGGCGACTCAGGCGCGACCTTCACGGTCGGCGACGATCCCGAGATGAAAGCCTGTGCCGTGGCGGCGAAGACCCTGTTCGATCAGGTTCACGATTACTGGCGCACGAAGCAGGTCGCCGGTCCGGAGCTGTACCGCTATACCGATGAGCAGGCCACGGCCATGGGCTGGAAGCTGAACCTGGAAATCAAGGGTCATCGAGTCAGTGATTTCCCTCACGCGATCTATCGGGCGGGGGACCTGGGCAACTTCGAGGACTGCCCGAATGTCGGGTTGTGGATTCTGGAGATCCAGATTGCCCACCCTACCCGGCCGTTTGGGGCGTTTTATGAGGATTTGTTGGCCTGATTAGCGCAGCCGATCTCCCTTGTGGGAGCGGGCTTGCTCGCGAATGCGGTGTGTCATTCAGCATTGATGTTGACTGGCACACCGCATTCGCGAGCAAGCCCGCTCCCACAGGGGTATTGCGGTGATACAGAAACAAAAACGGCAGCCTCAATGGGCTGCCGTTTTGTTTACAACTGACTCAACTATCAAGCCAGACGCGAAAGCATTTCCTTGGCTTCGCTCTTCTGCCCCGCATCACCCTCGGTTACCACTTCATTGAGGATGTCCCGGGCGCCGTCGTTGTCGCCCATGTCGATGTAGGCCTGGGCCAGATCGAGTTTGGTGGCGACTTCATCGGTGCCGGAGAGGAAATCGAACTCCGGCTCGTCAGCCACCGAGGCGGCCGCGTCTTCGGCGGTAAAGGTCGGTTCGCCGAGGCTCTGGGACAACCGCTCCAGTTCGGCGTTGACGTCATCCAGCTCCGCCGCGAACGCATCCTTGGGCTCAGGGACGTCCATTTCGTCCGCCAGGGACAGGTCGAAATCGGCCGGCAGCTCCAGATCATCCAGCGCGGCTTCCGTCACGGCTGACACTTCGACAGGAGGCAGGTCTTTGACGCCCTCGTCCAGGTCCAGCAGGAAATCATCTTCCGCCAGGGTTGCCGGCGAAGCATCGCCACCGAGGTCCAGGTCCAGATCGAAATCCGACAGGTCGTCGAGGTTTTCCTTGATCTCGGTCTGCTGTTGCAGCACCGACTCAAAGCTCAAATCGTCGTCCAGCGGGAAGTCGTCCAGTTCTGCCAGGGCTTCCGGCGCCGGAACCGGTGTAACCGCTGCCGGAGAAGCGTTTTCCAGGTCGTCCAGGCTCAAGTCAAAAGTGCTGTCGAGATCGTCCACGGCCGGGGCCGGCCCTTCGGGCTCATCCAGCAGCAGGTCCTTGACGTACTGTGCGTCCAGCTCGGCCGCGACGGCGGCGGCTGCAATGCCGCCGGCCGCCGCTGCAAGCACCATGGCCGGGAAACGGCTTTTCAGTTGTTCGACCTGAGCGAAGTTCTCGCCATTGGCCACCAACTGACGCTCCTGAGCCACAAACGCATCACGATCGCCTTGCTGACCGTAGACTTCCATCAACTTCAGGCGCAGGTCGCTGCGTTGCGGCTCTTGCTTGATACCGTCTTCGAGCAACGCGGCGGCCTGATTCAGGCGACCCGCGTTGATGTGCGACTGGGCGTGGCTCAGGACGTCGTCATTACGCTCGGCGGCTGGAGAGATCAGCGGCGCGGCAATCGGCGGGGTCACTACGACGGGCTCAATCACAGGAGCTGGCGCCGGGGCCGGAACTGGCGCAGATGCAGGTGCAGGTGCAGGTGCAGGTGCAGGTGCAGGCACTTTAGCAAGCGTCACGCTCGGCGGCGGCACTTCGAGGCCTTCGAAGCTGCTTTCCGGCAAGTCTTGCTCAGGGGAAAACTCTTGTTCCTCAGCCAGGGCACGCGCCATGCGCAGGTGCTTTTCCGCTTCCTGCTGGGCTTTGCGGCG
This sequence comes from Pseudomonas sp. dw_612, assembly GCF_018449725.1. Taxonomy (GTDB): domain Bacteria; phylum Pseudomonadota; class Gammaproteobacteria; order Pseudomonadales; family Pseudomonadaceae; genus Aquipseudomonas. Next base: position 280,717 of record NZ_JAAVVC010000001.1, read on the forward strand.
ACGGGCCAGCAGCAACAGCAACAGCAGCAGAACGACAGCGCCGCCGCCCACCAGACCCAGCAGGATCGGATTGGTCAGCAGGTCGTTGAACTTCTGATCGTCGGAAACCGCAGGCGTCGGCTCGACTGGCGTTTCAGCCGGGGCCGGAGTGGCTTCGGGTGCCGTCACGACAGGTGCTGGCGTGGCAGGAGCCGCATCAGTCGGCGTGGCTACCGGCGCTGGAGGCGGCGTCAGTTCAGCGGAAATCACTGGAGCGGTGGCGGCCGCCGGAGCCCCCGCAGCGCCTTCGGCTTGCAGCTTGGCCAATTGATTGTTTTTCAGTTCGATCAAGCGTTGCAGCTTGTCCAGCTGACTTTGCAGATCGGTCATGCGGCTTTTCAGTTCGGCGTTGTCACGACGGGTCGTGTCGAGGCTTTCCTGGGTCACCGCCAACTTATTGCTCAGATTCTTCGCATCACCGGCGGCACCCTTGCGGCCCTTGCCGGATTCGGCAGAGACCAGGCTCAGCTTGTCTTTCGCAGCCTGGGTCGAAGCGGCATCGGCAGTGCCACGCTTGGTGGCATCGAGTTGCTGCTGCCCGGTGCCAGGTTTGGCCACGTAGCGACGGCCCTGGCGCCACGCGGTATTTTGCGCGGCGACTTCAGCGATGGCCTTGGGTTGCGGCAGGCTGGTGCTTTGCACCTGATCCGGCATGCGCAGGACCTGGCCAGTCTTCAGCAGGTTGATGTTGCCATTGATGAAAGCATCCGGGTTCAAGGCCTGGATGGCCAGCATGGTTTGCTGCACCGAGCCGCCATTACGTGCCTTCGCCGCGATTTCCCACAGGGTGTCGCGCGGCGTGGTGGTGTAGGTCGATGGCTTGGTGGCGCCGGTCATCGGCGCCGTCACCGCTTGAGACGGCGCAGGTTGCGCGGCGGCATCGGCGGCTTGCGGAGAGAATTTGGACGGATCGAGCAACACGCTGTAATCGCGCAGCAAGCGACCGTTCGGCCACATCACCTGAACCAGGAATTTCACCATCGGTTCGGAGAGCGGCTTGCTGGAGGTCACGCGCAGGATGCTTTTACCGCTGGCGTTGAGGACCGGGGTGAAAGTCAGGTCGTTGAGAAACGCCTGGCGATCGACGCCGGCCTTGGCGAAATCGTCCGGCGAGGCCAGGCTCGGCACCACTTCGGCAGCGGTGAGGTCCTTGACGTCGAGCAGCTCGATTTCTGCCACCAGGGGCTGGTTCAGGGTCGACTTCAGGGTCAGTTCCCCGAGCCCGAGGGCATGCGCCATACCGGAGGACAGCGCCGAGGCGGCCGCTATTGCTAACACCAGTTTGCGAACTTGAACCATAGCCTCATCCTTTGTTTGAACATTCCTCGGCCAGCGAGAAGGTGTTGAAAGCCGCTGCCGTAAGGCATTGCGCGCGGCGGCGAAGGGTCGTCGCGCGCGATTATTTCTTTGATGCCCTGGAAAGTCCCGTGGGGTGACTCGCCTTCAGCACTCCGGCCAAGCATAGCGCTCGGCTAGAATCATTCGAAAAATTGTTGCCAAGTATCTTTTACAGCAGGTCTTTTATCAACAATTCAGCCACCTGCACAGCATTGAGCGCAGCGCCCTTGCGTACGTTATCTGACGTCAGCCACAAATTAAGTTCCGACAGGTCGTCGACACCGCTGCGAACCCGACCCACATAGACCACATCCTGCCCTACCGCGTCACCTACCGGGGTCGGATAATCACCCGCTTCCACCAGCTCGATGCCTGGCGCATCTTCCAGTGCGGCGTTCACTTTTGCCAGGTCCACAGTGCTGCCTGACTGCAAGGTCACGCTAAAGCTATCGCCAAAAAACACCGGGGCTTGAATGCAAGTGACGGAAATCTTTAATAAAGGTAGCGCCATGACCTGACGCAGCTCGCGCACCAGGCGTTTTTCCAGCAGCGTATGACCTTGATCATCGGGCTTGCCGACCTGGGCCAGCAGGTTGAAAGCCATCTGCCGGTCGAAGAATGTCGGCTCCAGCGGGCGCACGTTGAGCAACTCGGCGGTTTGCCGGGCCAGCTCGGTCACGGCTTCGCGGCCCTGGGCAGACACGGCCAGGCTGGCGGTCACATTAACCCGCTGCAGGTCGATCACATTGAGCAACGGCGCGAGCACCACGGCCAAGGTGGTGGCCGACGGGCTCGGGCTGCTGACCTGGAATGGCATTTTCAGGCCGGCCAGTACTTGAGCGTTGGCTTCCGGCACGATTTGCGGCGCTTCATCCGCCGACAGTGCGCCGGACAGATCGATCAGCGAGCAACCCGCCGCACGGGCGCGGGAGGCGAAACTCAGGGTCACGGCGGGACCGGCCGCGAAGAACACCAACTGAACCTTGCTGAAATCGAACTCATCGACTTCCCGCACCCGCACGTTCTTGCCGCGAAACGGCACCGAATGCCCGGCGGATTCGCTGCTGGCCAGCAGGTGCAGATTGCCGACCGGGAAATCGCGCTCTTCGAGAATCTGCACGAGGGTTTCGCCGACAGTACCGGTGGCGCCGATCACGGCAATATCGAAGGACTGGCTCATGGTTCTACCTCTGGCGAAACGGGGGGAGCGGCACTTTACCGGGTGGGTGGCGGTTCGGCAATTTAGAGCAAAAGATCGCAGCCTTCGGCAGCTCCTACAGGATCGGGTTTACACGCGACCAATGTAGGAGCTGCCGAAGGCTGCGATCTTTTTGCAGGCAAAGAAAATCCCATAAAAAAACCCGCACCTGTTTCAAGGCACGGGTTCTTTCACAGCTTCAACCGATCAACGCTCAAGCAGAATCCGCAGCATGCGACGCAGCGGTTCGGCCGCGCCCCACAGCAGTTGGTCGCCGACGGTGAAGGCGCCGACGTACTGGGTGCCCATGTTCAGCTTGCGCAGACGGCCAACCGGTACGTTCAGGGTGCCGGTGACTTTCGTCGGGCTGAGTTCCTGAATGCTCGCTTCGCGGCTGTTCGGTACCAGTTTGACCCAAGGGTTGTGTTGGCTGATCAGCCCTTCAATGTCGGCAATCGGCACGTCTTTGTTCAGTTTGATGGTCAGCGCCTGGCTGTGGCAACGCATGGCGCCGATGCGCACGCAGATGCCGTCCACCGGGATCGGGCTCTTGAAGCGACCGAGGATCTTGTTGGTCTCGGCCTGGGCCTTCCACTCTTCGCGGCTCTGGCCGTTCGGCAGTTCCTTGTCGATCCACGGGATCAGGCTGCCAGCCAGCGGTACGCCGAAGTTTTCGGTCGGGTACGCGTCGCTGCGCATGGCTTCGGCCACACGGCGGTCGATGTCGAGGATCGCGCTGGCCGGGTCGGCCAGTTGATCGGCGACAGCGGCGTGGGTCGCGCCCATTTGCTTGATCAGTTCACGCATGTTCTGCGCGCCGGCACCGGAAGCCGCCTGATACGTCATGGCGCTCATCCACTCGACCAGACCGGCTTCGAACAAGCCGCCCAGGCCCATCAGCATCAGGCTGACGGTGCAGTTGCCGCCGATGTAGTTCTTGGTGCCCGCATCGAGCTGCTGGTCGATGACCTTGCGGTTCACCGGGTCCAGCACGATCACCGCGTCATCCTGCATGCGCAGGCTGGAAGCGGCGTCGATCCAGTAACCCTGCCAGCCGGCTTCGCGCAGTTTCGGGAAGACTTCGCTGGTGTAGTCGCCACCCTGGCAGGTCAGAATCACGTCGAGGGTCTTCAGCTCTTCAATGCTGTAAGCGTCCTTGAGCGGAGCAATGTCCTTGCCCACGGACGGGCCTTGGCCACCGACATTGGAAGTGGTGAAAAACACCGGCTCGATAAGATCGAAATCCTGCTCTTCCAGCATCCGCTGCATGAGCACGGAACCGACCATACCGCGCCAACCGATCAGACCTACACGTTTCATCGCAACTACACCTTCTTGAAAAAGTGGGCCGCTGCTTTCATGGGTGAAAGTGGCAGCGGGCCCGAGAGATTACAGATTCCGCAGCGCGGCGACTACTGCGTCGCCCATTTCCTGCGTACCGACTTTGGTGCAACCGGTCGACCAGATGTCGCCGGTGCGCAAGCCTTGATCCAATACCAGGCTCACGGCCTTCTCGATGGCATTAGCCGCATCCTGCTGGTTGAAGCTGTAACGCAACATCATCGACACGGACAGGATAGTGGCCAACGGGTTGGCAATGCCTTTGCCCGCGATGTCCGGCGCCGAACCGTGACAAGGCTCGTACATGCCCTTGTTGTTGGTGTCCAGGGACGCCGACGGCAGCATGCCGATGGAACCGGTGAGCATCGACGCCTGATCCGACAGGATGTCGCCAAACATGTTGTCGGTGACGATCACGTCGAACTGCTTCGGTGCGCGCACCAGTTGCATGGCGGCGTTGTCGACGTACATGTGGCTCAGTTCGACCTCAGGGTAATCCTTGGCCACTTCTTCGACAATTTCACGCCACAGTTGGCTGGACGCCAGCACGTTGGCCTTGTCCACCGAGCAGAGCTTTTTGCCACGAACCATGGCCATGTCGAAACCGACACGGGCGATGCGGCGGATTTCGCTTTCGCTGTACGGCAGGGTGTCGTAGGACTGACGCTCGCCGTTTTCCAGGGTGCGGGTGCCACGTGGCGCGCCGAAGTAGATGCCGCCGGTCAGTTCACGGACGATCAGGATGTCCAGGCCCGCGACGATTTCAGGCTTGAGGCTCGAGGCTTCGGCCAGTTGCGGGTACAGAATTGCCGGGCGCAGGTTGCCGAACAGGCCCAGTTGCGCACGGATTTTCAGCAGACCGCGCTCAGGGCGGATGTCACGCTCGATGGTGTCCCATTTCGGGCCGCCCACCGCGCCCAGCAGTACGGCGTCGGCAGCGCGGGCGCGCTCCAGGGTCTCGTCAGCCAGCGGCACGCCGTGCTTGTCGATGGCGGCGCCACCGATCACGTCATGGCTCAGCTCGAAGCCCAGGCTGTACTTGTCGTTGGCCAGTTCCAGCACCTTGACCGCTTCGGCCATGATTTCCGGGCCAATACCATCACCTGGGAGAATCAGAATCTGCTTGCTCATGCTTTCCTCATGTCATCAGTCGGTGCGCCCGTGGGCGCGCCCGGAAAAATTCTATCGTTCTGCCATCAGCACCAGTACATCTGTACTGAACGAACCGTCGGCCTCAATCTCAAAATATTCGCGTACTTCATGGCCCATCGATTGCTGCAACTCGCGGATCGCCGCGCGCATGACTTGCGGTGTGCGCATGCGTTCGACCCAGCTGGTGTACTCCAGACGCAGCCGCTGGCGCGTGGTGCTGCGGGTATGCAACCCCGCTTCGCTGATTTGGCGCAACCACTCGCCGGCAGAATAATCGCGCACATGGCTAGTGTCGCGCAGCACTTCGACGCTTTGCAGGTAGGTGTCGAACAACGGGCTGCCCGGGGACAGCACGTCGACGAATGCCGCCACGCCACCCGGTTTCAGCACCCGGCGCACTTCCCGCAGGGCCAGGCCCAGATCGCTCCAATGGTGCGCCGAATAACGGCTGAACACGAAGTCAAACTCGCCATCGGCGAACGGCAGGCGCTCGGCGGCGCCGTTGACCGTAATGATATTGCTGAAACCACGATCAGTCGCCGCCGCAGCCACCACGTCGAGCATTTGCTGGGACAGGTCGTAGGCCACCACTTCCTTGACCAGCGAGGCTACGTGAAAACTCACGTGACCGGCGCCGCAGCCCAGGTCCAGCACGCGGGCCTCGCCCCGCCCGGCCAGCTCAGCCTGTAGCAGCGCGAATTCGGTGCCTTGAGCGTGAACGGCGCTGCTCAGGTAGGCCGAGGCCTGTTCACCGAATTGCTTTTGTACGACTTGGCTGTGCTGGGCGGTGCTGGTCATGGGGGACTTCCTTTTTGGGGTTTAGCCTTGTGGTGTCTGGGCTGCCGTCTTCGCGAGCAAGCCCGCTCCCACAGGGGGGTTGTGTTCGCCGCAAATCCACTGTGGGAGCGGGCTTGCTCGCGAAGAGGCCAGCCCTGTCTACATCAATCCCGGATCAATCAAACATCGCGAAACAACCAAGGCTGACTCGCCCGGTGCTTGCTTTCAAACGTCGCAATCGCCTCGTGGTCCATCAATGTCAGACCGATATCGTCCAGGCCATTCACCAGGCAATGCTTGCGAAACTCATCCAGCTCGAAGCTGTAGACCTTGCCATCCGGCCGGGTCACGGTCTGGGCTACCAGGTCGACGGTCAACTCATAGCCAGGATTCGCCTCGACCTGCTGGAACAACTCATCCACTTCAGCGTCACTCAAGATGATCGGCAGCAAGCCGTTCTTGAAGCTGTTGTTGTAGAAAATGTCGGCATAGCTCGGCGCGATGATGCTGCGGAAACCGTACTCTTCCAGGGCCCACGGCGCGTGTTCACGGCTGGAGCCGCAACCGAAGTTCTCACGGGCCAGCAGCACGCTGGCGCCTTGGTAGCGTTCGGCGTTGAGCACGAAATCCTTGTTCAGCGGGCGCTTGGAGTTGTCCTGGTAGGCGTAGCCCACGTCCAGGTAACGCCATTCGTCGAACAGATTCGGACCAAAACCGGTGCGTTTGATCGACTTCAGAAACTGCTTCGGAATGATCTGGTCGGTGTCGACGTTGGCCCGGTCCAATGGCGCGACCAAACCGGTGTGTTGGGTAAAAGCTCTCATGTGCGGTTCCTCAGATCAGTTCGCGAACGTCGATGAAACGACCGTTGACGGCAGCCGCAGCGGCCATCGCCGGGCTGACCAGGTGCGTACGGCCACCGGCGCCCTGACGCCCTTCGAAGTTGCGGTTGGAGGTCGAGGCGCAATGCTCGCCCGACTCCAAGCGGTCCGGGTTCATCGCCAGGCACATCGAGCAACCCGGTTCACGCCACTCGAAACCGGCTTCGAGGAAAATCTTGTCCAGGCCTTCAGCCTCGGCTTGCGCCTTCACCAGGCCCGAGCCCGGCACCACGATGGCTTGCTTGATGGTCGAAGCGACTTTACGGCCCTTGGCGATGACTGCCGCGGCGCGCAGGTCTTCGATCCGCGAGTTGGTGCAGGAGCCGATAAAGACACGGTCCAATTGAATGTCGGTGATCGCCTGATTGGCGCTCAAACCCATGTATTTCAACGCGCGTTCGATGGAACCGCGTTTGACCAGGTCCATCTCTTTCGCCGGGTCCGGCACGTTCTGATCAACGGCCAAGACCATCTCTGGCGAAGTGCCCCAGCTGACTTGTGGCTTGATCTGGGTGGCGTCGAGCTCCACGACAGTGTCGAACACGGCATCAGTGTCGGAAACCAAATCTTTCCAGGCTTCGACAGCCATGTCCCACTCCGCGCCTTTCGGTGCGAAGGGACGGCCCTTGACGTATTCCACGGTTTTTTCGTCCGCCGCCACCAGACCCACGCGGGCGCCGGCCTCGATGGACATGTTGCAGATAGTCATGCGGCCTTCGATGGACAAATCACGAATCGCGCTGCCGGCGAATTCGATGGCATGGCCGTTACCGCCGGCGGTGCCGATCTTGCCGATCACCGCGAGCACGATGTCCTTGGCCGTCACGCCGAACGGCAATTTGCCCTCGACCGACACCAGCATGTTTTTCATTTTCTTGGCGACCAGGCACTGCGTGGCGAACACGTGCTCGACTTCGGAGGTGCCGATGCCATGGGCCAACGCGCCAAACGCGCCGTGGGTCGAGGTGTGCGAGTCGCCGCAGACCACGGTCATGCCCGGCAAGGTCGCGCCCTGCTCCGGGCCGATCACGTGAACGATGCCCTGACGCACGTCATTCATTTTGAATTCGGTGATGCCATATTCGTCGCAGTAGTCATCGAGGGTCTGAACCTGCAAACGCGAAACCTGGTCGGTAATCGCTTCGATGCCGCCCTTGCGATCCGGGGTGGTCGGCACGTTGTGGTCCGGGGTGGCGATGATCGAGTCGACACGCCAAGGCTTGCGCCCGGCCAGACGCAGGCCTTCGAAAGCTTGGGGCGAAGTCACTTCATGGATGATGTGGCGGTCGATATAGATCAGCGACGACCCATCGTCGCGCCGTTTCACTTCATGGGAATCCCAGAGCTTGTCGTAAAGCGTTTTGCCGGCCATCAGACGGTCCTCATCAGCTTGCTTCTATTTTCTATGCCTTGGGTCGTGCACGGTTCAATAACCCCTTGGCTTGTGAGGTCGATCCTAGGGGGTTACATTAAATAACTCAAATTCATATTTTTCATGCTTTGGATAACCAACTGGAATACAACAATGGATCTGGCCAACCTCAACGCTTTTATCGCGATTGCCGAGACCGGGAGTTTCTCCGGCGCGGGCGAACGGCTGCACCTGACACAACCGGCGATCAGCAAGCGCATCGCCGGGCTGGAGCAGCAATTGAAGGTGCGCCTGTTTGATCGCCTGGGCCGTGAAGTCGGCCTGACCGAGGCCGGCCGCGCCCTGCTGCCACGGGCTTATCAGATTCTGAATGTGCTGGACGACACCCGCCGCGCCCTGACCAACCTGACCGGCGAAGTCAGCGGGCGCCTGACCCTGGCCACCAGTCACCACATCGGCCTGCACCGCTTGCCGCCCTTATTAAGGGAATTCACCCGACGTTACCCACAAGTAGCGCTGGATATTCAGTTCCTCGATTCGGAAGTGGCCTACGAAGAAATCCTCCATGGCCGCGCCGAGCTGGCGGTCATCACCCTGGCGCCGGAGCCCCATGCGTTGGTCAAGGCCACGCCAGTGTGGGACGACCCACTGGATTTCGTGGTCGCCCCGGAGCATTCGCTGATCAGCGACGGCCCGGTCAGCCTGGCGGATATCGCCCTGCATCCGGCGGTTTTCCCCGGCGGCAACACCTTTACTCACCACATCGTCCAGCGCCTGTTCGAAGCCCAAGGCCTTACACCGAACATCGCCATGAGCACGAATTATCTGGAAACCATCAAGATGATGGTGTCGATCGGCCTGGCCTGGAGCGTTTTGCCGCGCACCATGCTCGATGATCAGGTGGCGCGGATACCTTTGCCGGGCATACAACTCACTCGCCAGCTAGGCTATATCCTGCACACGGAAAGGACGCTTTCGAATGCGGCACGTGCCTTTATGGCCCTGCTGGATGCACAAATCGATCTGCCACGGACCCACGGCTGACTTGTGCTACTCCTATAGAGCTGCGAAACCCCGTGCCTAACGCCCCATTCAGCCCAAGGCCTGCTGCCAATGCCCAAATCTGTTGACCGTATTCCGCCGATGCCGCGTATTCAGGCCATTGACCCGCAGCGGTCAGAGCAGAGCTGGGAAAGCGCCCCGCAGTTGCTGGCCGCGCTCAACGGCGCGCATCTGGGCGCGTGGTATTGGGACATCGAACGCGGGCAGATCAGTTGGTCCCGGGGCACCCAGGCGCTGTTCGGCTTCGATCCCAAGCAACCGCTTCCGGCGGACCTGGAATACCTCGACCTGTTGCCGCCCGAGGACCGGGCGAAAACCATTCGTGCGTTCCATCAAGTCATCGCCGGCGCCCCGCTGGAACAGGCGATGCATCACCGCATCCGCTGGCCCGACGGCAGCCTGCACTGGCTGGAGATCAACGGCAGCCTGCTGCCGGACAAACACGGTCGGCCACGGATGATCGGGGTGATTCGCGAGATCACCCACCAGCGCCAACGCGAGCAGGCCCTGAGCAGCTCGGAAAAGCGCTTCGCCACGCTGTTCCACCTGTGCCCGAACATGGTGCTGCTGACCCGCCAGGAAGACGGACTGATCAGCGAGGCCAATCAATATTTCGAAAGCCTGTTCGGCTGGCCGGTGCAAAGCGTCATTGGCCGCACCACCCTGGAATTGGGCCTGTGGGTGCATCCCGAACAACGGGCCGTGCTGGTCAAGGCAACCAAAGCCAAGGGCGAATTGATCAGCATGGAAGTGCAGTTTCGCGCCAGCAACGGTCAGGTTCACGATGGCATCCTCAGCGCGCAAAAGGTCGAACTCGAAGGTCAGCCTTACTTATTGAGCACGTTCCTTGACACCACCGAACGCAAAGCCGCCGAACATGCACTCAAGGACAGCCAGGAACGCCTCGACCTGGCCCTGGACTCGGCGCAACTCGGCACTTGGGACTGGCACATTCCCAGCGGCATGCTCTATGGCTCGGCGCGGGCGGCGCAGTTGCATGGCCTGGATCCCAAGCCGTTTCATGAATCTTTCGATGAATTCTTCGAAGGCGTGCCCGGCGAAGAACGCAGCAGCATGCGCAATGCCTACCGCAGCCTGCGCGAAGGCCCGGCCGGCAATTATCAGTTGACCTATCGGGTGCAATTGCCCGACGGCAGTTCGCGTTTCCTGGAAAGCCGCGCCCGGCTCTATCGCGATGAAAACGGCCAGCCGTTGCGCATGGCCGGCACCCTGCTGGACATCACCGATCAGGTCGAGCGCGAGCAGCAACTGGTGGCCTCGGAGGAGAAATTCGCCACGCTGTTCCAGGTCAGCCCGGACCCGATCTGCGTCACCCGCCAGGAAAGTGGTCAGTTCATCGAGATCAACTCCAGCTTCACCCAGATATTCGGCTGGACCGCCGCCGACGTGATTGGCCGCAGCGCGGATGAAATCGGCCTGTGGGACGCCTCGGCGAAAAGCCTGCAACGCATCGAGCAGGTTATCCGCGAACAAGGCCTGAGCAACGTTGCGATCCTGGTGCAGCACAAGGACGGGCAAACCCTGACCTGCGTGATTTCCAGCCGGCAGATCAGCGTCGGCGAACAGCCGTGCATCGTCACGACCCTGCGCGACATCACCCAGCAACAGCGGTCAGAAGCGGCGCTTAAGGCCAGTGAAGAGAAATTCGCCAAGGCGTTCCACTCCAGCCCCGACGCCATCACCATCACCGAGCGCGACACCGGACGCTATCTGGAGGTCAACGACGGCTTCTGTCGCCTGACCGGCTATCGCGCCGACGAAGTGATTGGTAAAACCGTGTATCAGGTCGGCATCTGGGCCGAAGAGAAACAACGCTCGGCGCTGCTGGCCGAGCTACAGATCAAGGGCCGCGTGCACCATCAGGAGATGCTCGGGCGCAATAAACGCGGGGACCTGCTCACCGTCGAAGTCTCGGTAGAACCGATCACGCTTAACGAAACCGCATGCCTGCTGCTGACCGCCCGAGACGTCAGCCTGCTGAAAAACGCCGAAGCGCAGATCCGTCACCTGGCCTACCACGACCCGCTGACCAACCTGCCCAACCGCGCACTGTTGATGGATCGCCTGAGCCAGCAAATCGCCCTGCTCAAGCGCCACAACCTGCGCGGTGCCTTGATGTTTCTCGACCTCGACCACTTCAAGCACATCAACGACTCCCTGGGTCACCCGGTGGGCGACACGGTGTTGAAGATCATCACCGCACGGCTCGAAGCCAGTGTGCGCATGGAAGACACCGTGGCGCGGCTCGGTGGCGACGAGTTCGTGGTGCTGCTCAGTGGCCTGGAAGGTTCGCGCAGCGAAGTCAGCGAGCAGGTTCGGGAGCTGGCGGACACCTTGCGCGAATTGCTCTCGGAACCGATGTTCCTCGACGGCCAGCGCCTGCAAGTGACGCCGAGCATCGGTATCGCGCTGATCCCCGATCACGGCTCGACCCCGACCGACCTGCTCAAGCGCGCCGACATTGCCCTGTACCGGGCCAAGGATTCGGGGCGCAACACCACGCAGATGTACCACAACACCATGCAGAAGGCCGCCAGCGAACGGCTGCGCATGGAAACCGACCTGCGCCTGGCCCTTTCCCGGGGCGAATTCAGCGTACATTACCAACCGCAGGTCGATGCTCAGGACAACCGCATCATCGGCGCCGAAGCCTTGGTGCGCTGGAACCACCCAGAACTCGGCGCGCAATCGCCTACCGAGTTCATCAAGGTCCTGGAAGACAGCGGGTTGATTCTGGAAGTCGGCACCTGGATCCTCGACGAAGCCTGCGATGCCTTCAAACAATTGATCGCCAAGGGTCTGATTGACCCGCTCAATTTCAGCCTGTGCGTGAACATCAGCCCACGGCAATTCCGCCAGAACGACTTTGTCGAACGCATCGAACGCAGCCTGAGCAGCCATGGCCTGCCCTGCTCGCTGCTGAAACTGGAAATCACCGAAGGCATCGTCATCCAGAACCTGGAAGACACCATCAGCAAAATGCGCCGCCTGAAAAAACTCGGCGTGAGCTTTGCCATGGACGACTTCGGCACCGGCTATTCCTCACTGACCTACCTCAAGCGCCTGCCAGTGGACACACTGAAAATCGACCAGTCATTTATCCGCGACGCCACCACCGACCCCAACGACGCCGAAATCATCCGTGCCATCGTCGCCATGGCCCGCAGCCTGGGGCTGGAGGTGATTGCCGAAGGCGTTGAAACGCCGGAGCAACTGGCGTTTTTGCAGGGGTTGGGCTGCCATTTGTATCAAGGGTATTTGCACAGTCGGCCGTTGCCGGTGGAGGGGTTTCTGAAACTCCTCAAATGACGGGCACACACCCGAAATCGATGCAATCTCGTAGCAGCTGTCGAGCCCCGGCGAGGCTGCGTTCGGCGGCGCAGTCGTCGTGAAATCAAGCGATGCGGTGTGTCGGGCAAACCGCATATGCAGGGTTTGCGACGGCTTCGCCGCCGAACGCAGCCTCGCCGGGGCTCGACAGCTGCTACGACGGGTGTGTTGCGCTTCAGAGCAGCGGTGGGCTGGAATTTTTTAAGCGGCTTCCACGACTTGCAGGCCCAGCAAACGCGAAACCTGATCCAGCTCCGTTTCACGCCGCAGCACGGTGAACAACTCCACCGCTTCGGGATAATTGCGGGTCAGCATCGCCAGCCACTGCTTCAAGCGCCCCGGCGATTGACGGGCCGTCATCTGCGCCTTGGCTTGCAACCAGAAATCCTGAATCAGCGGCAGCAGCTCGGCCCAGGTCATCTCGACCACTTCTTCACCGGCGCGCGCGGCGGCGATTTGTCGGGCCAGGTCCGGGCGCGACACCAGACCGCGCCCAAGCATGATGTCTTCCACGCCGCTGATTTCGCGGCAACGGCGCCAGTCTTCGACGCTCCAGATATCGCCGTTGGCGAATACCGGGACTTTGACCACGTCCTGCACGCGCGGAATCCATTCCCAGTGGGCCGGGGGTTTGTAGCCATCGGTCTTGGTCCGCGCATGGACCACAATGTGCGCCGCGCCACCTTCGGCCAAGGCCGTGGCGCAGACCAGCGCGCCGTCCGGACTGTCGAAGCCCAGGCGCATCTTGGCGGTGACCGGGATATGCGCAGGCACCGCACGACGCACGGTTTCGACGATTTGATTGAGCAGTTCAGGCTCTTTGAGCAGGACCGCGCCGCCACGGGATTTGTTGACGGTCTTGGCCGGGCAGCCGAAGTTCAGGTCGATGACTTCCGAACCCAGTTCGCAGGCCAGTGCGGCGTTTTCCGCCAGACACACCGGGTCGGAACCGAGCAGCTGCACGCGCAACGGCACGCCGGACGCGGTGCGGGCACCGGTCAGCAGTTCAGGGCCGAACTTGTGGTAATAGGCGGGCGTGAGCAGTTGATCGTTGATCCGAATGAATTCGGTCACACACCAATCGATACCGCCGACGCGGGTCAGCACGTCCCGCAGGATGTTGTCGACCAACCCCTCCATGGGCGCCAAAGCAATTTGCATGGAAAACACACTCAACGAAAAACGTGCGGCAGTTTACTGGTTTCGGCGGCAATCTGCAGAACATCGCAGATCCACTGTGGGAGCGGGCTTGCTCGCGAAGGCACTCTGTCAGTCATATCAATGGTGACTGACACACCGCCTTCGCGAGCAAGCCCGCTCCCACATGATTAGGTTTTGGTTGTATCCAGGATCTGCAACGCCGGGCCATAGCCCTCGATAAATTCTGCCGGCATGCGCTTGGGCTTGCCGGTGGACAGTTCGATGCAGACGAAGGTGGTCTGGGCCCGCAGCAACGTGGTGTTATCGCTGGGGCGCTTGAGCTGGAAGTGTCGGGTCATTTTCAGGCGCTGGTCCCAATCGACGATCCAGGTCGCCAGTTGTAACTCATCACCTTCATAAGCAGCGGCGAGGTAATCGATCTCATGGCGAACCACGGCCATCGCCCGATCCAGCCGCCGGTACTCGACCAGATCCAGGCCAAGCCGTTGCGAGTGACGCCAGGCACAGCGCTCGAGCCAGGTCACGTACACCGCGTTATTTGCGTGGCCCAACCCGTCGATGTCCTCGGCGCCGACTTCCAGATCAATGATAAATGGCGTTGCCCGATCCCAGCCCATGCCCCACTCCCGGTCAGATAAATTCGACCGGGGCAGTGTAACGGATGTCAGGCCGATTGCCGCGCTTGAAGGCTGCGACCGGCCAGCAGTGATAACACCCCATCAATCACCCGAGGATCTGCCATCACCCGGTGATGACCGCCCTCTTCCAGGCGCAGCAGGCGACTGTCGAACCAGGCTTCGTGAATCAGCTGGGATTCCTTGACCTGCACGTAGCAATCGTCTTCGGCGTGTACGATCAGCCCCGGCATATCGAGTTGATAGTGCGCGACATCCAGGGTGGCGGCGCGCATGCCGACGTCTTTCTCGACCTGCCGGATGAACGCCGAGCGGGCTTTCGGTGGCAGCCGCACATAACGGGCGAAACCACGCAGCACGCCAAGAATTCGCGCCGGAGCGCCAATCGTGACCAGCGTTTCAGTGCGCAAACCCAACTGCACCGCGAGCATCGCACTGGCGCCGCCCATGGAGTGGCCGATCACCGCTTGCAGGGGCGGCAATTCAGCCGCGGCTTCGAGCATGGCCCGGGCGAACAACACCACGTTCGCCTCACGCCCCGGCGAGCGACCATGGGCCGGGCCGTCGAGGGCGACCACGGTGTAACCGGCGTCCACCAACGCGGTGATCAGGTTGGCGAACTGAGTCGGCCGGCCTTCCCAACCGTGCATCAGCAGGACCGTCGGCCCCTGCCCCCAGCGCAATGCCGAGAGGCCGAAGCGCAGGGTGATGCGCTCGGATCTAGCCAGCATCGGCAATTCCCAGTCACTGGGTGCGAACGTGCGCGGCGTCATGAATGCCAGGCGCATTTTGCTCGCGACCAGGTGTGGCGCGAACCAGCCCAAGGTGCCATTAACGCCACGAACCCACTTTAACGTGCTCATCGCTCCACTCCTCAGGCCATTTTGCCTTCAGGTCATAGCACCGCTGATTTGGCGGCGCGCAGCAATCGATCGGACAATTCGCCTGGCCCCAGCGCCCGCGCCAGAGCCAGACCACCGACCATCAAGGCCATGTCGGCCAAGGCTTTGTCGGTGTCTTCCGGGCTGGCCGCCAACTGCGCGACCATCAGTTCCACATGCTCATTCAATGCCACCCGGAATTCGTCCGGCAGACGGCCCAGTTCACCGACCGAAGCCGGGATCGGGCACGCCGAGCTAGAGGAATCACGGTGTTTGCGCGACAGGTAGAATGCAGCCACCAAGGCGCGGCGTTCTTCTCCGGTCAACTCGGCATCCATGTCGGCAATCAGCTCTCGACGGTGGCCGAGCAACTGCTTGAACGCTTCCAGCATCATCGCGTCCTTGCTTTCGAAGTGCGCATAGAAGCCGCCGACCGTCAGGCCGGCCGCGCCCATCACTTCGCCCACGCTAGGCTCGGCCGGGCCGCGCTGGATCAGCGCTGCGCTGGCAGCCTTGAGGATGCGTTCGCGGGTTTGAGCTTTTTTATCGTTCATCGTTGCCTCCGAATATTACGACTAGAATATTATTCGCATAATAAATTTGCGCAAGTCATGGGTGTGACCGCTGGTCTGAAGAACAGTTTTGAAGAAAAAGGAGAATTGGCCAAACGCCAGACAAACAAAAGGGCCATTCAATAATTGAATGACCCTTATAAATCCCGCAGAGCGGGTAATCGTGGCGTCCCCTAGGGGACTCGAACCCCTGTTACCGCCGTGAAAGGGCGGTGTCCTAGGCCACTAGACGAAGGGGACACAAACCCTTCTATACAGCTGACCAGTGCTGAGCGCTGATCGATTCAAGGCCGGTGTGGCCAGACCTTGAACTGTAAAATTGGTGGAGCTAAACGGGATCGAACCGTTGACCTCTTGCATGCCATGCAAGCGCTCTCCCAGCTGAGCTATAGCCCCGATTTATCGCCTGGCGGCGGAGCAGCATCTTGCGACACTGCTTCTGTAAAACTGGCGTCCCCTAGGGGACTCGAACCCCTGTTACCGCCGTGAAAGGGCGGTGTCCTAGGCCACTAGACGAAGGGGACGCAAACCCTTCTATACAACTGATCAACGCTGAGTGTTGATCGCTTCAAGGCCGGTGTGGCCAGACCTTGAAGTGTAAATTGGTGGAGCTAGACGGGATCGAACCGTCGACCTCTTGCATGCCATGCAAGCGCTCTCCCAGCTGAGCTATAGCCCCTCATCGCTGAGGACGGGGCGAATCTTAATGGCGCATCGGAAGGCTGTCAAACTTATTTTTAAAATATTTCAAAGTTTTTTGCCGACATAACAATCACTTACCGCCAAACCCCGTAAATCCGAGGCCAGATCCGTTCCTGTAGCAGCTGCCGCAGCCTGCGTTCGAGTGTGCAACACTCGCGATTCGGCGGCCCTGCCCTTTCAGACAGATTGTGTCGCTGCCATAAGGGGCCGCTACGCAGCCCAACGCAGCCTTCGGCAGCTGCTACAGAGTACAGTGGGAATCAGGCGATATTGCCCAACAGTTTTTCCCACTCCTTGTTTTCCTTCTTCGACACGCCACCGAGCAAGTCGAGGGCCTGGCGCAGACGGAAACGCGTCAGGTCCGGGCCGAGGATTTCCATCGCGTCGAGCACCGACACCGAACTGGCCTGCCCGGTGATTGCAGCGAACATCAGCGGCATCGCATCGCGCAGCTTCAATTCCAGGGATTCGACCACCGCCTGAATCGTCGCGGTGATGCTGTCCTTCTCCCACTGACGCAGGCTTTCGAGCTTCCACAGGATCAACTGCATCAACTGCCGAACCTGATCGCCCGAAAGCTTCTTGGATTCGAACAGCTTGGCATCCGGGTTCACGCCACCAGCGAAGAAGAAACCGGCCAGCGGTGCAACCTGGCTAAAGGTTTCAACCCGGCCTTGCACGTGCGGTGCGATCTTCATCATGTATTCAGGGTTCAGCGCCCAGGTCTGCAAGCGGCTGGCGAATTCTTCCACCGGCAAATCACGCAGCCACTGGCCGTTGAGCCACGACAGTTTCTCGATGTCGAAAATCGGCCCGCCAAGAGACACACGGCTCAGGTCGAAGTTGTCGACCATTTCCTGCAGGGAGAACTTCTCGCGCTCATCCGGCATCGACCAACCCATACGACCCAGGTAATTGAGCATCGCTTCCGGCATGAAGCCCATGCGCTCGTAGAACGTTACCGAGGTCGGGTTCTTGCGCTTGGACAGCTTGCTCTTGTCCGGGTTACGCAGCAGCGGCATGTAACACAGCTCCGGTTGTTCCCAGCCGAAGTACTCGTAAAGCAGGATCAGTTTCGGTGCCGAAGGCAGCCACTCTTCACCGCGCAGCACGTGGGTGATGCCCATCAAATGGTCATCGACCACGTTGGCCAGGAAGTACGTCGGCAGGCCGTCGGTCTTCATCAGCACTTGCATGTCCATGCGATCCCACGGGATCTCGACGTCGCCACGCAACATGTCCGGCACCACGCACACGCCTTCGCTCGGCACTTTCATACGGATCACGTGGGGTTCGCCAGCGGCCAGGCGACGGGCAACTTCTTCCGCCGACAGCAACAGCGCACGGCCGTCGTAACGCGGGGTTTCGCCGCGAGCCATTTGCTCGGCGCGCATCTGGTCCAGCTCTTCGGCGGTGCAGAAGCACGGGAAGGCATGGCCCATTTCAACCAGTTGCAGGCAGTACTTCTGATAAATATCGCCGCGTTCGCTCTGACGGTACGGACCGTGCGGACCGCCGACGTCCGGGCCTTCGCTCCAGTCGATGCCCAACCAGCGCAGGGCGTCGAAAATCTGCTGTTCGGACTCGCGGGTCGAACGCAATTGATCGGTGTCTTCAATCCGCAGGATGAACTCACCGCCGTGCTGCTTGGCAAAGCAGTAGTTGAACAATGCGATGTAAGCGGTACCTACGTGGGGGTCCCCGGTAGGCGATGGCGCGATGCGCGTGCGGACGGTGGTCATGGCAAATCTCGAATGAAGATAAAACAAAGGGCGAATGGTAACAGGCGACACCCGCCCGGCTCCAGTGAGCAGGGCATTTAAGCCAAGGTTGCGCCTACAACGCCCGTATGCCGTGGTGAATGACCGAATATCAGCCGATGGCATTTACCGTTTATCGGCTGTATGCCAGATTCGCCTGCTGATAACTTTCCTTACAATTCTCGACTACAGTCTGCCCCATGCCAGCCCAACTCAAGCGTCGCCTGTTCATTTTTCTGCTGATCGTCCTGTTGATCGCCGGAGGCTTCTTTGCCCATTGGTTCTTCAAGGGGCGCTTTTATGAAAGCACCGACAACGCGTATGTCCAGGGCGAGATCACCCGCGTCTCCAGCCAATTGGGCGCGCGCATCGATGAAGTCCTGGTGCAGGACAACCAGCACGTCGAGAAAGGCCAACTGTTGATCAAGCTTGAGGGCGACGATTTCCACCTCGCCGTCGACCGCGCCAACGCCGCTCTCGCCATGCGAGAAGCCGAGCAAGTGCAGGCCCGAAGCAAGCTGACCCAACAATCCAGCCTGATCGCCGCCAGCGATGCGCAGGTCGCGTCCAGCCAAGCCAGCTTGGGTCGTTCGCAAATCGACCTGTCCCGCGCCCAGACCTTGCGCAAACCCGGTTACGTCTCGGAAGAACGGGTGACCACCCTCTCCGCCGATAACCACATCGCCCGCTCGCAAGTGACCAAAGCCCAGGCCGACGCGCAAAGTCAGCGCCAGCAAGTCAACGCCCTGAGCGCCGAAATCAAACGCCTCGACGCAATGATCGCCAACGCCAAAACCGACTTGGCCCAGGCGCAATTGAACCTGACCCGTAGCGAAATCCACGCGCCCATCAGCGGTCTGATCGGCCAGCGCGCCGCCCGAAATGGCCAATACGTGCAGGCCGGCGCTTATCTGCTGTCGATCGTCCCGGACGAGGACATCTGGATTCAGGCCAATTTCAAGGAAACCCAGATCGGCCATATGCTGCCCGGGCAGAAAGCCGAGTTGACCTTCGATGCCTACGGCGACACGCCGATTGAAGCGCGGGTCAACAGTCTGTTCGCCGCGTCAGGTGCGCAGTTCAGCCTGTTGCCGCCGGACAATGCCACGGGCAACTTCACCAAAGTCGTACAACGGATTCCGGTAAAACTGACGTTCGCTGCGGACAATCCGCTGCACGGCAAGATCCGCCCGGGGATGTCAGTCACCGTCAAAGTGAACATCAAAGACGCCCCTGACGATGGCCGGTGATCAACTGATCCGCCCGGCCGGCGAACCGACCCGGCGCGACTGGATCGCGGTGATGAGTGTAATGCTCGGCGCCTTCATGGCGGTGCTCGACATCCAGATCACCAACTCCTCGCTCAAAGACATTCAGGGCGCGCTGTCGGCAACCCTGGAAGAAGGCTCGTGGATTTCCACCTCGTACCTGGTGGCGGAAATCATCATGATTCCGCTGACGGCGTGGCTGGTGCAGCTGCTGTCGGCGCGACGCCTGGCGGTGTGGGTGTCGCTGGGATTTCTCGGCGCCTCGCTGTTGTGCTCGATGGCCTGGAGCCTGGAAAGCATGATCGTGTTTCGCGCCTTGCAGGGATTCACCGGCGGTGCGCTGATCCCGCTGGCGTTCACCCTCACGCTGATCAAACTCCCGGAACACCACCGTGCCAAAGGCATGGCCATGTTCGCCATGACCGCG
Source organism: Pseudomonas sp. dw_612 (assembly GCF_018449725.1). Taxonomy (GTDB): domain Bacteria; phylum Pseudomonadota; class Gammaproteobacteria; order Pseudomonadales; family Pseudomonadaceae; genus Aquipseudomonas. Next base: position 300,634 of record NZ_JAAVVC010000001.1, read on the forward strand.
ACGTTTGCGCCCTCCATCGGCCCGACCATCGGTGGCTGGCTCACGGAAAACTGGGGCTGGGAATACATTTTCTACATCAACATACCGCCCGGCCTGCTGATGATCGCCGGCCTGATGTATGGCCTGGAGAAGAAAGAAGCCCACTGGGAATTGCTCAAAAGCACCGACTACATGGGCATCCTGACCCTCGGCGTCGGCCTCGGTTGCTTGCAGGTGTTTCTCGAAGAAGGGCATCGCAAGGACTGGCTGGAATCGACCCTGATCGTGAGCCTGGGCAGCATTGCGCTGTTCAGCCTGATCAGCTTTGTGATCGTGCAGTTTTCCAAACCCAATCCGTTGATCAACCTGCGCATCCTCGGTAATCGCAACTTTGGGTTGTCGAGTATTTCCAGCCTCGGCATGGGCGTCGGGCTGTACGGCTCGATTTATTTGTTGCCGCTGTACCTGGCGCAGATCCAGAACTACAACGCTCTGCAGATCGGCGAAGTAATCATGTGGATGGGCGTGCCGCAGCTGTTTTTGATTCCGCTGGTGCCGAAGTTGATGAAGTTCATCCCGCCGAAGTGGCTGTGCACCATTGGTTTCGGGCTGTTCGGGTTGGCGAGTTTTTCGTCCGGCGTGTTGAATCCGGATTTCGCCGGGCCGCAGTTCAATCAGATCCAGATCATCCGCGCGCTGGGTCAACCGCTGATCATGGTGACCATCTCGCTGATCGCCACGGCGTATATCCTGCCTCAGGACGCGGGGTCGGCGTCGAGCCTGTTCAACATCCTGCGCAACCTCGGCGGCGCGATTGGCATCGCCCTCCTCGCCACCCTGCTGGATGCGCGGACCAAGACCTACTTTGATTACTTGCGCGAATCGATTGTGCCGAGCAATCCGCAAGTGGCGGAACGCATGGCGTCGATGGCGGACCGGTTTGGCAGTGATAACGCGGCGCTGGGCAAGATGAGTGAAATCGTGCATCAGCAGGCGTCGATCATGGCCTACAACGATGCGTTTCATTTTGTCGGGATTGCACTGGGGATCAGTATGTTGGCGGTGTTGCTGACCAAGGCGTTGCCGGCGGGGTTGAAGGCTGGGGAGGCGCACTGATGCACCACAATCCTTTGTAGGAGCTGCCGAAGGCTGCGATCTTTTGATTTTGTTTAAGGGCAAAGATCAAAAGATCGCAGCCTTCGGCAGCTCCTACAGGGGTCTGTCAAACGGAGATCAGCCGCTCCCGCAACTTGCCAATCTCATCGCGCATTTGCGCCGCCGCTTCGAATTCCAGATCCCGCGCCAACGCGTACATCTTCTCTTCCAAGGCTTTGATGCGCTTGGCGACTTCTCCCGGCGAACGCAATTCCGCTTCGTACTTGGCGCTCTCCTCTGCGGCCTTGGCCATGCCTTTGCGCTTCTTGCTGCGCGAGCCCGGTACGGTGGCGCCTTCCATGATGTCGGCGACGTCCTTGAACACGCCTTTGGGCGTGATGCCGTTGGCCAGGTTGAACGCGATTTGCTTGTCGCGACGACGCTCGGTCTCGCCGATCGCCCGCTCCATGGAGCCGGTAATCCGGTCGGCATACAGAATCGCCCGACCATTGAGGTTGCGCGCCGCCCGGCCGATGGTCTGGATCAGCGAGCGTTCGGAACGCAGGAAACCTTCCTTGTCCGCATCAAGAATCGCCACCAGCGACACCTCCGGCATGTCCAGGCCTTCACGCAGCAGGTTGATCCCCACCAGCACGTCGAAGGTGCCGAGGCGCAGGTCGCGGATGATTTCGACCCGCTCCACGGTGTCGATGTCCGAGTGCAGGTAACGCACGCGCACGCCGTGGTCGGCCAGATAGTCAGTCAAATCTTCGGACATGCGCTTGGTCAGCGTGGTGACCAGCACCCGCTCCTCCAGCGCCACGCGCTTGCCGATTTCCGAGAGCAGATCGTCGACTTGGGTCAGCGCCGGGCGGATTTCGATTTGCGGGTCCACCAGACCGGTCGGACGCACCAGTTGCTCGACCACACGACCGGCGTGCTCCGCCTCGTAGTTGCCCGGCGTCGCCGAGACAAAAATCGTCTGCGGGCTGATTTGTTCGAACTCGTCGAAACGCATCGGCCGGTTATCCAGCGCCGACGGCAGGCGGAAGCCGTATTCCACCAGCGTTTCTTTACGCGAACGGTCGCCCTTATACATCGCGCCGACCTGCGGCACGCTGACGTGGGATTCGTCGATCACCAGCAAGGCGTCGGCCGGCAGGTAGTCGAACAAGGTAGGCGGCGCCTGGCCGGACTCACGGCCCGACAGGTAGCGCGAGTAGTTTTCGATGCCGTTGCAGTAACCCAGCTCGAGGATCATCTCGAGGTCAAAACGGGTGCGCTGCTCCAGACGTTGGGCTTCCACCAGTTTGTTGTTGGTGCGCAGGTAGTCCAGGCGTTCCTGAAGCTCGACCTTGATCCCTTCGATCGCGCCGAGCAGGGTCTCCCGAGGCGTCACGTAGTGGCTTTTCGGGTAGAAGGTGAAACGCGGCAACTGCCGGGTGACTTCGCCGGTCAGCGGGTCGAACGCGGAAATTTTCTCCACTTCGTCATCGAACAGCTCGATGCGAATCGCTTCAAAATCGGATTCCGCCGGGTGGATATCGATCACGTCGCCGCGCACGCGGAACGTCGCACGGGCGAAATCCATGTCGTTGCGGGTGTATTGCAGATCGGCGAGACGCCGCAGCAAGGCGCGCTGATCGAGCTTGTCGCCGCGATCAACGTGCAAAACCATTTTCAGATAGGTTTCCGGGCTGCCCAGACCGTAGATGCAGGACACCGTGGTGACGATGATCGCGTCTTTGCGTTCCAGCAACGCTTTGGTTGCGGACAAACGCATCTGCTCGATGTGATCGTTGATCGAGGCATCCTTCTCGATGAAGGTGTCGGACGACGGCACGTACGCTTCGGGCTGGTAGTAGTCGTAGTAGGAAACGAAGTATTCGACGGCGTTGTTCGGGAAGAACGCCTTGAACTCGCCGTACAACTGCGCGGCCAGGGTTTTGTTCGGCGCCAGCACCAGGGTCGGACGCTGCACCTGGGCGATCACGTTGGCAATGCTGAAGGTCTTTCCCGAGCCGGTCACACCGAGCAACGTCTGGTGCGCCAGCCCGGCCTCGATGCCCTCGACCATCAGGCGGATGGCTTCCGGCTGATCGCCGGCGGGCTCGAAGCGGGTGACTAGCTGGAATTCAGACATGAAATACCTCTGGAATCGCGCCAGCACGGCCAAACCGGACAGGAACGAAAATAGCCGCAAACGACTGACGTCGCCCGAGGAAAAAACTGGATTGAGCTCAATGTGGAGCCGATTGCCCGCGCTTTCAAGGCAAACGTCCTACATCCCTCGAAGTCTTTGACGCTGCCAATCGACTAACGGTCGAAAAATAATCGGAAAAACTTAACCAAAAAGGCGAATCGTCTGTCGCCATCAATCGCAGATGGCCTCTATACTAGCTCCCCGTTTGTGCACCGCTCTAGTGCATTCGGCTGGAGCGCGACACGTCCCTCCACACTCCATTCAGAGCCGCCGCAAAAATGAGCCTGTTCTCCGCTGTCGAAATGGCACCACGCGATCCAATCCTGGGCCTCAACGAAGCATTCAACGCCGATACCCGTACCAATAAGGTCAACCTGGGGGTCGGTGTTTACTGCAACGAGGAGGGGCGAATTCCACTCCTGCGCGCCGTTGTCGAAGCCGAGACGATTCGCGTCGCTCAGCACGCTTCCCGTGGCTACCTGCCCATCGACGGGATTGCCGCCTACGACCAGGCCGTGCAAAAACTGCTGTTCGGCAATGACTCGCCACTGATCGCTTCCGGTCGCGTCCTCACCACCCAAGCCGTTGGCGGGACGGGCGCACTGAAAATCGGTGCCGACTTCCTCAAGCAACTGCTGCCGAACGCCATCGTGGCGATCAGCGACCCGAGCTGGGAAAACCACCGCGCGCTGTTCGAAACCGCGGGTTTCCCGGTGCAGAACTATCGCTACTACGACGCCGCGACCCACGACGTTAACCGCGCCGGCCTGCTGGAAGACCTGAACGCCCTGCCAAACGGCTCGATCGTTGTGCTGCACGCTTGCTGCCACAACCCGACCGGCGTGGACCTGAGCCCGGCGGACTGGAATAACGTGCTGGACGTGGTGAAAGCCAAGGGGCACGTACCGTTCCTCGACATGGCCTACCAGGGTTTTGGCGACGGCATCGACGAAGACGCGGCGGCTGTGCGTCTGTTCGCCGAATCGGGCCTGACCTTCTTCGTGTCCAGCTCGTTCTCCAAATCGTTCTCGTTGTACGGCGAGCGCGTGGGCGCCCTGTCGATCGTCAGCGAATCGAAAGAAGAAAGCGCGCGCGTCCTGTCGCAAGTCAAACGCGTGATCCGCACCAACTACTCCAACCCGCCGACCCACGGTGCCAGCATCGTCGCCGCCGTGCTGAACAGCCCGGTACTGCGCGCCCAGTGGGAAGAAGAACTGGCCGAAATGCGCCTGCGGATTCGCGGCATGCGCATCCAGATGGTTGAGGCGCTGGCGAAGCAAGCGCCACAGCGCGATTTCAGCTTTGTCGGTCGCCAACGCGGCATGTTCTCCTACTCCGGTCTGACCGTTGAGCAAGTGACCCGCCTGCGCAGCGAGTTCGGCATCTATGCACTGGACACTGGCCGCATCTGCGTGGCTGCACTGAACCAGAGCAATATCGAGGCAGTGACCAAGGCCATCGTTGCGGTGATCTGAGTTTTTGCTTGATACGAAAACGGGAAGCCGATTGGCTTCCCGTTTTTTATTTGTCTCAGATAAGTGTCAAAGCGATGTCTGCGCCCTCTAAACTGCACACAGATCCAATGTGGGAGCGGGCTTGCTCGCGAATGCGGTGTATCAGGCAACATCGATGTCGACTGACACGCCCTCTTCGCGAGCAAGCCCGCTCCCACAGGGTTTTGTGTACACCCGAATATCGACGAGAACCCACATGAAAAACGATGACCTACGCGCTGACCGGGACGAGCTGGACCATTTCGTGCCCCGCACCCCGACCAAACGCGGCAACAACCTGGTGCTGCAAGTGGCGGCCGGCGTGTTTCTCGGTGGCCTGGCCTTGTGGCTGGTGCAACTGGCCGCCACCTCGCTGTATGCCAAGCTGATGCTCGGCACCTTCACCTTCGGCGGTTAAGCCAGTTCGGTTGCGCGTTGGCTGGCGGCGTCGTCATACGCCACGTAAAGCGATTCGGCCACTTGGCTTTTGATGGCCTTGGCGCTTTCCAGACCCAGGACGAAGCCTTCGGCCTTGCCACCGGCGCGATTCAAATCGTCGGCGGTGCTGGCCTGAGTGATGGCGTCGAACAGTTTCTCGGCGTGAGGGCCGACACCTTTGGGCAAGCTGATCTGGGCGATGCTCATGCGAACACCCCGTTGTTGTGCGATGTGAGTGCTGGATGATTCATGGCGCGTACCTTTTCGGCGAATGGCCGGCAGCGCGTGTCACCACTTCCGGGCGGCTATGGTAGACCTCTGCTACGGTTCTGGTAACCGCCAATGAGCGTTAAAACACCCTTGGCGCCACTGAATCGATGAAGTTGGCAATGGATGCTTGACTTCTCTTTTTGAATCAGTAACATACACGCCATTCCGCGATAGCTCAGTTGGTAGAGCAAGTGACTGTTAATCACTGGGTCCCTGGTTCGAGTCCAGGTCGTGGAGCCAGACAGAAATACCGAAAAGCCCCTGAATCGAAAGGTTCAGGGGCTTTTTTGTGGACTATGGAAAGTCAAAAGATCGCAACCTTCGGCGGCGCCCACAGACGCGTAGGAGCTGCCGAAGGCTGCGATCTTTTGATCTACAGCCCTTTTAGCGTGTACCTGCCGTCAGACATGCTCCCCACTTTTCGAATGCACCGCCCTTGGCTCTGCATGCCCATGGTCGGCCTCGATGATCGGGATTTCCTTCCCGTCGCAGTCATGCAGCTTTCCTTCGCTGAAGTAATCGCCTTCGCGCAACGCCGCCAGGTCCTGATAGCGCAGGACGCGTTCGGTACCGGCCGCAAACACTGACTGCTGGTCCGAATTGCCGGTGGTGAAGTGGTTGAAGGTCAGGTTCAGCACGATGGCCATGATCGCCGACGAACTGATGCCCGAGTGGAAGATTGTCGCGAACCAGCTCGGGAAGTGGTCGTAGAAGTTCGGCGCGGCGATGGGGATCATGCCGAAGCCGATGGAGGTGGCGACGATGATCAGGTTGACGTTGTTGCGGTAATCAACCTTGGACAGCGTCCGAATGCCACTGGCGGCCACGGTGCCGAACAGCACGATGCCGGCACCGCCGAGCACCGACGTCGGCACAGCGGCAATGACCCGACCCATGAACGGCAACAGGCCGAGGATCACCAGGAAGATGCCGCCGGTAGCCACCACGAAGCGGCTCTTGATGCCGGTCACGGCCACCAGTCCGACGTTCTGGGCGAAGGCGCTTTGGGTGAAGGAACCGAAGATCGGCGCGATCATGCTCGACAGCATGTCAGCGCGCAGGCCATTGCCCAGGCGTTTGGAATCGACCTTGGTGCCGATGATTTCGCCCACCGCCAGGATGTCGGCGGAGGTTTCCACAAGGGTCACCATGATCACGATGCACATCGACAGGATCGCGGCAAAGTGAAAGGTCGGCATGCCGAAGTGGAACGGTGTCGGGAAGCCGAACATTGGCCCTTGGGTGACGGACGAGAAGTCCGCCATGCCGAGGAACACCGCAATCACCGTGCCGATGACCATGGCCAACAGAATCGACAGACGGGAGATGGTCGCGCTGCCGATCTTGCTCAACAGCAGCACCAGCACCAGGGTCACCGCTGCCAGACCGATGTTCGCCATGCTGCCGAAATCCGGGGCATGGTTGTTGCCGCCCATGGCCCAGCGTGCGGCTACCGGCATCAACGTCAGGCCGATGGTGGTGATCACGATGCCCGTGACCAGCGGCGGGAAGAACTTGGTGATTCGCGAGAACACTGGCGTGATCAGTAATCCGATCAACGACGCAGCGATCACTGCCCCGAGGATCGACTGGAAGCCCCCCTCCCCGCCGCTGCTGACAATTGCCACCATGGTCGCGACGCCAGAGAACGACACGCCCTGCACCAGCGGCAACTGACAACCGAAAAACGGTAACCCGAGGGTCTGCAGCAATGTCGCCAAGCCCCCCGCAAACAATGAAGCAGCAATCAACAAACCGATGTCCGCCGGCGAGAGCCCGGCCGCCTGGCCGATGATCAAGGGCACCGCGACGATGCCGCCGTACATGGTCAGAACGTGTTGCAGGCCGTAAGCCATATTCGCGCCGATCCCAAGGTTTTCATCCTCGGGCCGTTGGTGTGAAACATGGGGCGTTTTCATGGTTGGGGGGGTTCCCTGGTTTTTGTTATGCGCACACTGTATGCAAGACTCAGGACAAATGTCTATAGAGTTGTATACAACTAATCGGTCAGATTATGGACATCTGTTCCTCCTGACCGTCGCGCCGCGCAACCAACCGCTCTAAAACCTTGCAATACATCCATCCCGGCCTACCTCCCTTCTCCCGCTAATCTTTTTCCTTCATGGCGACCGCCGGCACGGATGCCCTCTTTTTTATACATATAAAGTATGCATAATGAAGCCATTCGAAATTCAGTACGACAAAGCAAAAAATGCGGCCAACAAACTCAAGCATCGAGGTATCAGCCTTGCAGAAACCGAGCCAGTGTTCGATGACGAGCGAGTCCTGACATTGCAGGACGGCGATCACGATGAACAGCGATGGATCATCGTGGGGCAGGACGCCAAAAGTCGTGTGCTGGTGGTTGCCTACACCTGGCGTGACCCGAATTTCGTTCGAATTATTTCCGCGCGCATCGCCACCAGAAACGAGCGCCGCCAATACAGGGAGGCATGACCATGAAAGACGAGTACGACTTCAGCAACGCCAAGCGCGGGGCGATTGCCTCCAGCAAAGGCAAGACCCGCATTACCATCATGCTGGATGATGCCGTTATCGAGGCGGCTCGCACGCTCGCGGAGAACGAGGGGTTCGGTTATCAGACCGTCATCAACAATACGTTGCGCCAGGTATTGCTCAGCGATAAAGGGCAAGCCGCGAAGACCGACCCACACTGCGGTGTCAGCGGCGGTCATCTCAAAAAAGGCGTCACGGCGACCGACCTGAAATGCCTCGAGAAAAAACTCGCAGACGCCCTCAGTGAAATCCATCGGGTGATGGAACCGGATGTCCGCCCCTAGTTAACAACTTCGTCGCACCGCCCGGAATGGATGCGTGGGCGGTGACTAAAGGAAATAGTTGCGATCTGTTGACGGAGAAATCATTGAAACACCCATCCCTGCTCAGGCTTCTAGCGGCCCTGTTAATGATCTTCGCCAGTGCTGCCAAAGCCGAACTCGCCTGTGACGATTTTCTGGCCAAGTTCGGCAACAAACCTGCGTTTATCGAGTTTCAAGGGTGCGAGCAATCAGTCGATCGCCAAGGGCAGCCGTTCTCGGCAAGTTACCAAGTGTCGGGGGCCAACGCAGCCAAAGCTGAAAAACACCTCAAGCAACAATTTGGCCTGCCAGCGCTCAAGCGAGTGTGTTGCATATGGGAATCGACGGCGCATTTCTATCGAGATAAGCAGACCGACATTGGTTACTTTATCGGGATGGGATCAGAAGAGACGCTGGTCCACGATCGGAAGTCCTGGCCATCCATCACCCACTTTTACATCAGCGTCGATGCCTATGCTGAGGATCCCTGAAGCCCGTCTGACGACGATCGCCACGAGAAAGAAGACTCGGTCAGGCCTGTTCTTTCGGCGCAATCAACCCCTTGAGCACCTGCCGCAACCGGGCATTGACCGGCACCCGAATCCCGAACTCTGCTTCCAGCAGCGCAATCAACTCATCCACCTCCTCGACCTGGCGGCGTTCGCTCTCGCTGCCGATCCGGTGGATCGCAAAGCTGCCGTTGTTCAGGGTCCGCCGCCAGCCTTCCCCGGTGCGCGCCACCATTAATTGTTTGACGAAGGACGACTCTGGATGGGTCGAGACGTACCAGTTGCCAATGGTGTAATCGATGTCTTCCTGGCGTTGCAGGTCGAAGATGTACATCGGCCGCCACTCATCAGCGACCTTCGCGCGAAGGGTGTAACCGTCGGCATGTTGTTCGAGGCGATAAGGTTCGTGGGGGGTGGATTGCTCGTCAGTAATATCCAGCATTAGCGGTGCGGTGGGCACCATGCCGCCGAAGCCGACGTCGGTGATGTAGCGCACGCCATCCAGAATCACCAGGCTCAAGCGGTGAGTGCGTGCCGTCCACGCGCCTTCAGGCTGCCCCATCACCACGCGACCGCTGATGCCGCGGGCGTCAAAGCCCAGCTCCTGCAGCAAAGCCAGGAACAGATTATTCAGTTCATAGCAGTAGCCACCGCGACCTTGGCGCAGGGCTTTGTGCTCAACCGAAGGCAAGTCGATAAGTACCGGCTCGCCCGACAACGTCGTGAGATTCTCGAACGGAAAAGCACCGGTGTGGCGCAGTTGAAGTTGACGCAGGGTTTCCAGTGTTGGCGCGGGAGGCGCGTTGAAACCCAAGCGTTGTAAATACAGATTCAGATTTTTCAGGCGTGGCTCGCTCATTGCTCAGTCCTTATGCGCGGGGCCGCGGATCACTCCGCCGATGGGCGCCATATATAAGGGATAAAGCGGCTGGACCGACAATTGATTTAGCCAATCGTCGGTCACGCCAATATCAACGGCGATCAACGGCGCTTGCGCGTCCCCAGCCGAATCCACGTCGGCGCATGGTCACTGGCATGGGGCTCGTTGCGCACCCAGGCATCGACGCCGGCCTCGTGCAGATACGGACTCAGCGCGGGGTTCAACAGCAGATGATCGATACGCAGCCCGGAATTTTTCTGCCAATGCTGTCGGAAATAATCCCAGAACGTGTAGAGGCGATCTTCCGGATAAAGATGCCGCAGGGAATCGGTCCAGCCCTGGTCCAGCAGTCGCTGATAACACTCACGGCTTTCGGGTTGCAGCAACGCGTCCTTGAGCCAGGAACGCGGGTTGTAGATGTCGAGGTCGGTGGGCACCACGTTGTAATCGCCGGCCAGCACCACCGGGTGATCACTGACCTGGAGGGCTTGCGCATAACTGATCAGGCGTTCGAACCACGCCAGTTTGTAATCGAACTTCGGCCCCGGTTGCGGGTTGCCGTTGGGCAAATACAGGCACCCCACCAAAATCCCATGAACGGCTGCTTCGAGATAACGGCTCTGAGTGTCGCTGTCGTCACCGGGCAAACCACGACGGCTCTCCAGCGGTTGCGCATCCCGGGCCAGAATCGCGACACCATTCCAGGACGATTGGCCCTGCCAGATCGCGCCGTAACCGGCAGCTTCCAGGTCGGCGGCCGGGAACGCACTGTCGAGGGATTTGAGTTCCTGCAGGCAGACAATGTCCGGCTGTTCTCGCGCCAGCCAGGCCAGCAGGCTGGGCAGTCGGGCCCGCAGGCCGTTGACGTTGAACGTCGCGATTCGCAAATTCTTCATCGGCCAAGGCTCCCGGCAACGAGGTGTCTAGCGTGTGACACCAGCCCGTTCTGGTGGTTGCGCCGACAAAGCAATGTGCCGCGTAATAGGCGCCCGACACCCTGCCTGATTTGCCGAGAACAGCGACGTCATGGAAACCAGCCTCGAAGGCCACCGAATCATCCTGCGCCCCCTGCAATACACCGACGCCGACGCTCTGGTCCAGGCGGCCGGGGACGGCGAATTGTGGAACCTGACGGTCACTGTCGTGCCCTCCCCGACCACCGTCGACAGCTACCTGAAGCGAGCGCTTGATGGTCGCGATACCGGCACCGTTTTGCCATTTGTCATCGTGCTCAAAGACACGGGCCAGGTCATCGGCTCGACACGGTTCTGGAAAGTCGACCGACTCAACCGCAAGCTCGAAATCGGCAGCAGCTGGATCGCCGCCAGTTGGCAGAAAACCTTCGTCAACACCGAAGCCAAATACCTGATGTTGCGTCATGCCTTCGAAACGCTCGATTGCGTGCGCGTGCAATTCACCACCGACGAAAACAACCAGACGTCACGCGACGCCATCCTCAGGCTGGGCGCACAGCAGGAAGGCATCGTGCGCCACGAACGGATCATGCCGGACGGACGCAAGCGCAACTCGGTGCGGTTCAGCATCATTGATGATGAGTGGCCGCAGGTTCGCCAGCATCTGGAAAAGAAACTGGCCGAGCCCACCTCTCGCTAACACCACAAATTGACTTTGGAAGCGAGCCTGCTCGCGAAAGCGTCGGCACATCTTGCATTAATGTGACTGACAGACTGCCTTCGCGAGCAAGCTCGCTCCCACATTGGAACATCGCCATTCGTCATGTTTTCGGCACCAATCGCGCGCCCTCCGACACCAATATCAGGTAACGACTCAACTCTGGAGACGTACCATGATCACGAAAAAAATCACCTCATTGCTGCTCGCAGGCTTGCTGTGCGCTGCGCCACTGGCCAGCTTCGCCGCCGACGATTCGCCTGACGCCACCGGCACCAAGTCCGGAGGGGTCAGCGATTCGCCAATGCCGCCCAATAGCACGCCCGGCGCACCGTCAGGTGGCAAGGAAGGCAACAACGGCACTAACTCTTCGAGCACAGGTTCTGGCGTCAATGGTGGCAATGGTGGCACCAGCGGTTCTGGCGCGGGTGGTGGCACGGGCGCTGCTGGTGGCGGGACGGGCGGAGCCGGCGGTGGCACGGGCAGCTGAACGCGTAAAGGCAGCTTCTGATTTTGATGATCAGGATCAGGGCCTGCCTGTTCACCGACTCAACGATCCGAACGCATCAACGCCTCGACGCCGCCCTCCATCGACAGCACCGCCGAACGATTTCGGCCAGAGTGTTTGGCCTGATACAACGCGGCGTCTGCACGCTGGATAAAGACTTCGATGCTATCCCGTCCGGTCGGCACAAACGAATAGCAGCCCAGGCTGACGGTCACATACCCGGTGGGCGAGCCGCTGTGGGTGATGTTCTTGTCCATGACGCTGCGACGGATCTGCTCGGCAATCACCAGTGCCCCGTGAATGTCAGTATCCGGCAGCAGCACCGCGAATTCTTCACCGCCATAGCGCACCGCCAGATCGGCCTTGCGATGACAACAACTCTTCAGCGCTCGCGCCACTTCCGCCAGGCAATGATCCCCCGCCACATGGCCATAAGTATCGTTGTAGCGCTTGAAGAAATCGATATCGAGCATCACCAGGCTCAACGGGCTCGCCTGTCGGGCACCACGGCCGAACTCGATGTCCAGCGCCCGCTCGAACAGGCGTCGGTTGGCCAGGCCGGTCAGGCTGTCGTGGGTCGCAATCAACTCCAGCGCTTCCTGGGCCTGGCGCAGGTCGGCTTCGATCCGCCCGCCGTCGCGCACCTGATGAATGAACACCCAGCCGAACAGCCCCACACCCAGCACCACCAACGCAACAATCACGCTGGATTGAAATGCCGTGGCGTACCAGTCCTTGAGAATCGCGTCCTTTGAAGACGCTGCCGACACCACCAACGGATAGGCTTCCAACTGACGGTAGCCATACAGACGCACCGTGCCATCGACCACCGAGCCGATCATCGCGTTGCCCGAGTTGGCGCTGGGCAAGTGCCTCTGGAAAATCGCGCCCTGGGCCAGCGACGTGCCGATCTGCGATTCCACAAATGGCCGCCGCGCCAGCAAGGTGCCGTCCGTGAGCGCCAGAAACATCGACCCATGCTCATCAATGCTGAAGCTTTTGAAGAACTGATCGAAGTACGCCATCTTGATGCCGGCGAGCAACACCCCCTGGAAATTGCCATCCTTGTCATTGACGCGCTTGGTCACCGGAATGATCCACTCGCCGTTCTCGCGACTGCGGATGGCCGGCCCGATGTGCGCCAGGGACGAAACGTTCTGCTGGTGGAATTTGAAGTACTCGCGGTCCATCACGCCCGAACCCCGGGGCAAGTCCTGGAACGAGGTCACGACCCACTGACCCTGTTTGTCGAACAGAAAAATCCCGTGCAACTGATGCAGTGCCTGCACCCGCTGAACGAAAGTTTTGTGCAGGCGCGGCAACTCGGTCGAGTCGTAACCGTCGACTTGAATCCAGTCCGCCAGGCTGGTCAGCACCAGATCGGCCTTCATGAACGTGTCTTCAGCCTGCTGCGCCATGGCCCGAGTGAGATTCGATGACGCGATTTCCGCCAACGCCAGGTCATGGCGCCGCGATTGCTCCAATTGCAGGTACAACAAACCACACAGGCACAGACACACCGCCGCGATAAAAAACGCCGCCGCCTTGAGCAGAGGCAAGCGTTTCAGTGCGCCGGGGGCATGGTGCGTGTCGTGAATGGGGATAGGCAAAAGTGTTTCCTGGAGGGCACGGCATGGGCGAAGGCCCAAAGCCCTTATTTTTTGTGAGCTTAGTCTACGGGGTCATCCGGGGCCAATGGCAAACCCGCTCTGCTAGGATCAAAGGCCTCAGGACCTGTCCCACAGGTTTACCCATGGAGGAAAACATGAGTGCTCAGTCTCACCCGGTCGCCATCAATACCGCCGTTTTCGATCTCGGTAATGTACTTATCCGCTGGAACCCCAGAAACCTTTACAAAAAATTGTTCGGCGACGACGTAGAAGCGATGGAAACCTTCCTGGCGGAGGTCTGCCACACCGCCTGGAACGAACAACAGGACCAGGGCCGAACCTGGCAGGAAGCGACCGCGGAAGCCATCGCCCGGCATCCGGACCAGGAACCGCTGATCCGCGCCTACCGCGAGCGCTGGGAAGAAATGCTCGGCGGCGCGATCGAAGACACGGTGGCCATTCTCGATGAACTGCACGCCAACGGCATCCGGCTGCTGGCGCTGACCAACTGGTCCGCCGAAACCTTCCCGATTGCCCTTGAGCGTTTTGAGTTCTTGCAGCGATTCGAAGGCATTCTGGTGTCCGGCGCCGAAGGCGTGATCAAGCCTTCGCCGGAGATTTTCCAGTTGCTGGCGTCACGGTATGACGTTGATTGCCGTCGCGCGGTGTTCATTGATGATCACCGGCCGAACATCGATGGGGCGCAGCGCGAGGGGTTTCATGCGGTGCAGTTCTTCAGCGCGGCGCAGTTGCGCGAGGATTTGGTGGCGTTGGGGTTGCCGGTTCAAGCAGGCTGACATTGGGGATAACTCATTCGCGAGCAAGCCCGCTCCCACAGTGGATCTGTGCCGCACATAAAATTTGTGCTCACTGAAGATCCACTGTGGGAGCGGGCTTGCTCGCGAAGAGGCCCCTCCAGTCACCACAAAGCTAAATGCCCAACCTGCGCATCGCACTCTGCAAATGCGCCCGCGCACTCTCGGCATCCCCCAGGCGCATCTGCTCATAAGCGCGCTGGGCAATTTCGTGAGGTATCGGCTTGAGCTCGCGCCCGCTCGCCATCGCCATCAACTGCACTTGGGCGGCGCGCTCCAGGTAATACAGATCATCCCAGGCCTCGGCGATGGTCGGTCCGGCAACGATCACACCGTGATTTTTCAGGAACAGGATATCGGTGTCGCCCATCACGCTGGCAATCCGGTCGCCTTCGGATTCGTCCAGGGCCAGGCCGTTATAGTCCTCATCCACCGCCGTGCGTCCGTAAAACTTCAATGCCGTCTGCCCCAGCCACAGCAGCGGCGGGCCTTGCAGCAGACACAACGCCGTGGCATTCGGCATATGGGTGTGAAACGCCACCCTCACCCTCGGCAATTGTTTATGCAGCCGCGCATGAATGTAGAACGCCGTCGCCTCCGGCTGCCCTTCACCGGCCACGACATTGCCGTGGAAGTCGCAGACCAACAGATTCTCGGCGCGGACCTCGGCGAACGCATACCCATAAGGGTTCACAAAAAACAGATCATCGCGGCCCGGCACCATGGCGGAGAAGTGGTTGCAGATGCCCTCCTCCAAACCGTGCAATGCCGCCAGCTGGAAGCACGCCGCCAGTTCCGTGCGGGCGGTAATGGCAGCCTCCGAATCCAGATTCAGGTCGGCGTAATGTGCCGGGCGAGAACTGCCTGCAAGGGTGTGTGCCATAGCGACGACTCCGTGAGTTACCAGCCAAGTGAAGTGAACAACGGCACGACCTGATCCAGCGTGCTCAAGATGGCATCGGGTCGATAATCCGGCAGCAATTGCCGACCGGTGCCACGGTCGATCCACACGCAGCGGAACTGCATGTCCCGGGCAGCCGCGTGATCCAGCGTCGGACTGGCGCAGATATGCACCACCTGATCACGCCGTACGCCGAGTTGCTCATGAGCGTAGTCAAACAGCCGTGGATTCGGCTTGTAAGCGCCGGCCTGTTGCGCGGTGATTACCCGATCGATATGCCCACCGAGTTGCGCGACGTTACCGGCGATGATGTCGTCATCGGTGTTGGACACGATGCACAGCTTGAAGCCCATGGCCTTGAGCTGCGCCAGGGTCTCGATCACTTCGGGAAAGGGCGGCATCCGCGGAATCGCCTCGACCAGCCGCAGGCTGTCTTCGGGCAGGCTCGCCAGCCCCAACTCTTCCAGGGCGAGTTGCAAGCCCTGGGTGCTCAAATGACGGAACGAACGGTGCGGCGGGATCTGCTCCAGCCGATGTTCATGCCGGTCGTACACCGCAATCAGGCGATCGGCATCGACCGAATGATCACCCTTGTCACGCAAAATCTCGGCGACCACGGCTTTCAAGCCTTCGTCCCACTGAATCAACGTGCCGTAGCAATCGAAGGTCAACCATTCGGGGCGCGGGGTGTGCTGGAGCGTCATGGGAGGATCCTCTGAGGTGTGGACTTCAGCTTATGAGTGCTTGGTGTTAGTGTGAAATTAAATCTATCCAGCAACCTCAGTTGAAAATCGAATATCAGGAGTCCGCCATGCTTGACCTTGAATTGCTCAAGAGCTTCGTCTGCGTGGTCGATGAAGGCAGCTTCACCCGCGCCGCCGAGCGCGTACACCGAACTCAGTCCACCGTCAGCCAACAGCTGCGCAAACTGGAAGAGTTAGTCGGGCATCCTCTGCTGATTCGTGATCGAACCGGGCAAAACGTCAGCGTCACCGAACATGGCGAACGGCTGATCGGGTATGCCCGGCGCTTGCTGGCGCTGTCCTCGGAAGCGGTGCAAGCCTTGGCCAGCGATGTCGATCTGGAGATCCTGCGCCTCGGCGTGCCGGAAGACTTCGACGCCCGACGCATGGCGGTGCTTCTCGCCGGGTTCAGCCAGGCCCGACCCCAGGCGCGACTGGAAACCATCAGCGGCATGAGCCTCGACCTCAAGCAGAAACTCGACGCCGGTGATATCGACATCGCCCTGATCAAACGCGAGCCGGACAGCGGACCGTGCTGGGCGTCCTGGCCGGAAGTGTTGGTGTGGGTGAAAGGCGCGGGAGTGGATTCGGCCAATGGGGTGTTGCCGTTGGCGTTGTTTCCTCAGGGGTGTATTTACCGGCAGCGGGCAATTCGCTTGCTGGACAAGGCTCAGCGACCGTGGCGCGTGGCGTTTGGCAGCCATAGCTTGACCGGGATTCAGGCAGCGGTGGCTTCGGGGTTGGGGGTTTCCGTGTTACCGACGTCGGCGGTATTGCCGGAGCATACGGTGTGTACGGATTTACCGGAGTTGCCGCCGTCGGAGTTGGCGTTGGTCAGTGGTGAGGGCACGTTGACCGGGATGCAGCGGGGGTTGGTGGAGTTTTTGCGGGGGGCGTTGGGTGGGGAGGTTCGGGGCTGAAAGCGCGCCTCCGTTTTTTTCAGGGCTTGTTGATTTCGCGTAGGAGATCGGCAGTGGGAATGTACAGGGTGTTTGAATAGTAGGGTTTGTAGCCATAAGCAGTGATGACTACTTTGCAGGGGATGTCTGATTTGTTTGCCAGAATTGAATTCAATTCACTCCCAGAAAGATTTCTTCGGGAAGTGCCTTTACTGCGTGTTTCGCTCAAAAAGGCACGGGTGACATAATTGAACGCCCCCGAGCAAGACCGGCAGTGTTCTTTTCAATCAAACCATAAGCTGAGCGTTCTATCGTGTTGCCAACAGTGAAATCACTATCACTTTCCAACGCACAGATAAGATTAGTTGAAGCCTGCCTCAACCCTTATCCTCGCCCATCAATATCCTGAAGATCAATATTGGAACTGAAACTGATATCGTACAGTGGAACCCCTTCCTCCCGTTTGACTGACAAAAACTCTATAATTGCAGATGACTTATTATGCTCTTTTACGCAAGACGAACATATCATAGCTAGAAGCAGCCACATTCAGATCTTCATTCTGGGCAAGCCCTACAATCATGAATAAACGCAACTGACTCATGGTTTATTGACCTCGCGCAGCAGGTCAGCCACGGGCACATTCATAACATTTGAGTAATAAGGCTTATAGCCATACGCTGTGAGTACAGCTTTGCAAGGAATACTACTCTTATTCGAAAGAATTGAATTTATTTCCTTTATAGATAAGTCATCATCTCCAGTGCCATTTTTTATAGTCCTCTTAAAAAAAGCACTCGTAACATAACGATAGCTCTGCCCATCTGTTTTGACCTGATCCGTCTCAATCAATCCATACGCTGAAAGCTGCCGAAAACGCTCCACGGAAATATCCTGGTCATCGCCAAGCGCACATTCAAGTATGGAAGATGCGACGCCCTCCCCCTCACCCTTGCCAAAGAGATCCAAAAAGTTAATGTCTGACCTGTAGTGAATATCATATAGAGAGGATTGATCTTCTCGTTCAATGGACACATAGCTCAGATTGGCAGTTGGAATCCGATGATCCTTGGCACAAGAAGAAACCAGGACAAGCACTAATAGAAGGAAAGAATTTTTCATATCATGAAAACTCCTTCATTATCGACTCAAACAGCAAGTCACTAGCAGATTTCGCTCCTGAGATCGGCTTAGCAAACAACGCATTAGCATTATAATGATTTGCATCTACATTGGCATTTATGGAAGGGCCGCAATCAATAATCCATTTTTCACCAAAATCCGCCACCCCATCTGAGTCATCCGGAGTCGAAGGCGTCGCCTTTACATTAATCCAGTTCTCAGCAACGGGAGAGGGTTTATCCATATAGATATCTGAGCCTAACCAGACTAAAGCACCCTCACCAACAGGATCCAGGGTGATCAACATTTTTATTTTATAACCCCAATCCGACATTATTTTCGTCAGATGGGCACCGTTCCAACCACCCAGACTATGCCCGACAATATATACCGGGCAGCTCTTATACGGAATTAAAGCCAACACATTTTTCTGAATATCTTTTTTGCCTCTGACATCATTGTAGCCAACCCATTCAGATTTATACTTCCCTTCGTCTTTCAAGGTACTAGTGCGCTTATCGAACGATGTCCGCGCTTGGAGAACATTTCGGAAAGGACCCGAGAAATAGTAACTTTCCTTATCCCCAGCCCCGCCCACGAAAATAACAATTGCCTTGGTACTCTCAATCGGCACAGTCTTTTCACTGACATCCTTCTTGTCCGTCAGCGTATGTTCACTTTGCTGCTTATACGTATTGCCTTTCGCGCACGTAACCGTTTCACCCGCCATGCCTCACTCCTCCAAAAACAGCTTGATGCTTTCGGGAAGGTGCGAGCTGATCGTGTGGGTGAACCCCGACGCGTCAGACACGCCATGCTCTTGGCGCCCATCCGCACGCTGAATCATGTACGGGTGATTCGGCATCGGCTCGCCGGTCGTTGCGTTCACCAGTTTCAACTTGTCTGTGAAGTTGACCGGCATCGGCAATAGCCCGGTGAACGGGGCAGTAACAACGGCATCGCCAATAATCACCGTGCCCGAGCCTCCAGTGACCACATTGCCGTGGCCACCGACGCTATCGAGGGTTGCGGCGTTCAAGCCATTGATGAACACCGTGGCGGAGACGCCGCCGGTAATCGGACTGCCGCAGGCCGATTTATCGGTCATGCGCGCAGCGGCCAAGCCATCGAAATTCACATTGGGCGAACCGCTGGCGATGGGATTGGTGCCGTGTCCCGGTAGCGGGCAAGCGGTGGGGTCGGTGAGGCGGGCGGCGGGTTTTCCGCTCATGCACAAGCTCCTTGCAGGCTTTTCTGACAATCCATTGAACAAGTGCGCAAGGATGAGGGAAGTGGCGGATTTGTTCAAACGTAGACTTCAGGGACCGCCAAAAAATTTGAACCGTGGAAATCCTGTGGGAGCGGGCTTGCTCGCGAAAGCGGTGTGTCTTTAGCAGACATGTTGACTGACACACCGACTTCGCGAGCAAGCCCGCTCCCACAGGGTCTACGTTTAACCGGCTGATTTAGCGCGACGGCGGAACCCGGATATCCCCGTCACGACACGACGTCTTCACGCCTTTGCCACACGCGCCAAACCCCAGGTCCTTGCCCATGCACACCCGCACTTCCGACAGCTCGGGGCCGTTGCAGATCACTGCGATGCCGTCCGCCGCAATCCCGGGATTGCTCTGGCGGAACAGGTTGACGATTTCCTGGGCCTGGAAGTAATGGGTGCTGCTGAAGGGTTGCAGCTGCTCCGGGATTTTCACCGCACCGACGGCTTTGTCCGCCGCGTCCAGATAACCCTTCGCGCCGAGGCCGCTGCAGGTGCCGTGCTTGGCCCATTCGTGTTCAAGCAACTTCGGGGTCGGGAACAGCGTCAGCCCTTGTGTCCGCTCGGCGGGTGACAACGCCACCATCGGCGGGCACGACTCCGGCCAGCCGCCCTTGGCGTATTGCGGCCACAGGCCGTGCAGGACAAAACCGTAGCCTTTGCCGGAACATTGCGCGTCGTCTTTGTGGGTCAGGCAGAAGGTCGGCGACCAGGACAGCGTCAGCAGGTAGTAATCGAACACCCCGGCCACCGACTCGACTGGCGCTTTGCCTTGCTGGGATTGCCGGGCACTGCTCAGCCCGATGTTGCCGAACGTTATCGCGAGGATTGCGATGACTGCGTAAAGCTTTTTCATATACCCACTCCTTGGGAATGATGATGGTTTGAGTCCTTGGCCGACGATCGGCCAAGGGTTGTTTTGTCACGCCGGTGTTTCAATCGCATGACGCACGGCAAAACGTGCATTACCTTGATAGCGCTATGATCACTCTTACATCACGACAGGGAATCGACATGAGTAAGGCAGACGAGCTCGCCGCAAAACTGAGAGAAACCCGGTATTCCGGCGCCGACGCAGCCGTCGGCACCGATCAGGCAATCGACAGTTGGCCGGGCGAAGTGTACGCAATGTATCACCAGATCGAAGCGTGGCTGAAGCCGCTGCTTGAGGCTGGCCTGAGCATCCGACGTAACCCCACCCATGTTTTCGAGCGCCATCCTGAAGGCGCGACTTACGCCTACTCCATCGATCAACTGCTGATCGAAGGCAACCACCACAGCCTCACCTTCGTGCCGATCGTGCGCTTCACTGCCGACGGCGAAGGTCGGGTTGAAATTCACCTCAAGGGCAAAGAGATTCCCTTGCTGCGGACTGTGAGCGAACACGGCGAAACCCAGTGGTGGTTGCAGTCGATCGAGCAATCCGGGCAACAACCGGATGCGGTGGCGTTGACTGAAGTGAATCTGCTGTCGGTGATCCAGGAAGGGCTGGATCTCTAAGCCTCACACTTTCCCTTGTGGGAGCGAGCCTGCTCGCGAAAGCGGTGTGCCAGTCACCATCCATGTCGGATGTGCTGGCCTCTTCGCGAGCAGGCTCGCTCCCACAGGAATTCGGTGATGCTCCTGCTCACTGGCTGACCACAATCTTCCCGATCATCTGCGGATGCAGCGTACAGAAATACTCAAACTCCCCCGGCGTGTTGAACACGTAGGAAAAGCTGTCATTGGTATCCAGCGCCCCGGAGCGAAACACTTTGTGGGTTTCCGCCACGGTGTGCGGGATCTGGTCATCGTTCACCCACGTCACTTTGGTCCCCACGGTCACGGTCATGTCCTTGGGACCGAACATGAATTCCTTGATATCGATTTTCACGTCTTGAGCCCATACCGGCGTCGATAGCATCAGCCACATCACCGTCAGCAATAACTTTTTCATCCTCGCACCCTCCCCTTAAACCAGTGTCGAATCGATCAGCGCCAGCGGATGCTCGCCCTGTGTCGCGCGCACATCGGTAAGCCCCAGATAATTGCGCAGTTGATCCGCCGCCACGGTCATCGGCCCCGGCGACGGCGCGGTGCCCGGTGCGGGCTGTGGATAAGCCGTGCCGCGTGCAGTGTGAAAGGTGATGTTGCCTTCGACCTTCTGGATGACCTGGTGGATATGCCCGTTCAGCACCGTCACCGAACCGTATTTGCGCAACATCGCAATCGCCTGATCGCCGTCCTCGGTGCCCCAGCCCCACGGCTGATAAATCGTCCACAACGGAATATGGGTAAACACCACAATCGGCGTGCTGGTGCTCACGGCGCGCAAATCATCGGCGAGCCAGGCGAGTTGATCGGCGCCCAGGTTCGCCTCACGGCCCGCCTGGAAGTTGAAGACGTTCACCAGCGCAATGAAATGCACGCCGTGATCATCGAAGCTGTACCAGCCGTTGCCTTTGGTGCCCTTGCCGTAACGCTCGAGGTAGAGCTTGCCGCCGCCCTCGTCGAGGGTGTCGTGCTCCCCCGGTACGTAATGAATCGTGGACGGCAAGCCCTTGAGCAGTTGCGCCGCAGTGTCGAACTCTTCCGCTTTGGACAGATGGGTGATGTCGCCGGTGTGCAGGATCAGCGCCGGCCGTTTCGGCAGGGCGATGACCTTGTCGATGGCCACTTGCAAGGTCTTCACCGGCTCCGGATTGGCTTCCTTGTTGAAGCCGATGTGCGAGTCGCTGATCTGCACAAAATGGAAGGTACTGGCCAATGCCTTGGGGTCAGTGACGTTGCCGGAACTGTCCAGCGCAAAGGCCCGCGGAACGCCGCCGCTTAAGGCCCAGAGCACACCGGCCCCAGCCCACGCGGAACACTTGAGCAGCGTTCGACGATCGATGCTCAGCGGGCCGTCGGTGCGGCGTTGATGTTTTGATTGAATGTCCATCGGTTTGCCCTCGTTGGCGGACTACAGTGATGTAGCTGACACGAGGTACAACCGAGTAGGACGGGTCTTTATTCCACGTCGAAAAATAAGTTTTTTCCCGGGAATAAAACACAGCGCATCACAGTTATAGGGGGGTGAAGGTACGAGAAACACTATGAAGCGATTTGAGGAGCTGTTTGCGCCGCACATGGACGCGGCCTATAACCTCGCGCGCTGGCTCACCGGCAACGACAGCGCTGCGCGCGATGTCGTGCAGGAAGCCGCCCTGCGCGCCTTCAGATTCCTGCACCGCTTCGCCGATGGCAATCCGAAAGCCTGGTTTCTGACTATCGTGCGCAACGAAAGCTACACCTGGCTCAAAGCAGCGGCGGGCCAGCATTGGGTCGCCATTGGCGATGAACTGCCCGAAGACGATACGGCGCTGAGCCACACCCAAACCCCGGAACTGCTGGCCATCCACACGGAAAACGCGGTGCTGATCCAGCAAGCCCTGTGCGCCTTGCCGCCGATTTTTCGCGAGGTAATTGTTCTGAAGGAACTCGAAGACATGCCCTACAAGGACATCGCCCTGGTGGCCGACATCCCCATCGGCACCGTCATGTCGAGACTTGCCCGGGCCCGCGCCATGCTCAAGCTCGAACTACTGAAGATGCACGATCATGAATAAACTCGACTGCACGGTTTGCCAGACGCTGGTTCACGGCTATCTGGACAAGGAACTGGACTCGGCAATGACGGCCAATGTGGCCGAGCATTTGGCCGGGTGTGCCGAGTGCACGCGGTTACTTGATGAGGCGCGGTTGCTGACGGTCAACGTGAAGCGGCATGCGCCGTACTACTCGGCGCCGGCGTCGTTGACTGCCAACGTGTTAGCCGCTGTTGCGCCACGAAGCAGCGCTGTCGAACGCTGGCGAACATGGTTCGCGCCTGCGTTTTCAGTGGCCGCATTGGCCTTGGCGATGGTGCTTTACGTGGCAACGCCTGGCAGCGAACAACCGCTGATGGACGAAGCCGTTTCGAGCCATGTCCGATCGTTGATGGGCGAGCATTTGAATGATGTGGTGTCGTCTGACCGGCACACTGTGAAGCCCTGGTTCACCGGCAAACTCGACTTCTCGCCACCGGTGTCCGATTACGCGGCGCAGGGGTTTCCGCTGCTGGGTGGGCGGCTGGATTATCTGCAACATCAGACCACGGCGGCGCTGAGTTATGGGCGGGCCAAGCACATCATCAATGTGTTTATCCTGCCGACGACTGAAGCGGACAAACCGCCGAAAACGCGGTCGATTCGGGGGTTCAACGTGGTGTCGTGGGAAGAGAATCACATGCAGTTTGTGATGGTTTCGGATGTGGAGAAAAGTGAGCTTGAGGCGCTTGGGCAGTTGCTCAGGAGCGGCGCCTGAGGTGATCAAATAACCCCGTAGGAGCTGCCGAAGGCTGCGGTCTTTTGACTTTTAAGATCAAGATCAAAAGATCGCAGCCTGCGGCAGCTCCTACGGGGCGGCTATGGCCTGACTTGCCCCACCGCTGCCTGCAAATCCAGCGCCGGCAACTTCACCGGCGAATTCAACGCCTTCAACACCGGGTTGTCGTACCCATACACATCCGGTTTAAACGCCACCCGCCCGTTGCTGCCCATGTCCACCGTCCAATACGCCAGCAACACCGGCACTTTCACCGGCAAACGAATGTTCTCGGTCTTGCCATTGGCCAGTTGCTTTTGAATCCCGGCACTGTTCCAGCGCACCGGATCGTTAAACAGCAACTCCACCAACTGCAACGGATTCTCGACCCGGATACAGCCCGAACTGGTGGCGCGAACGTTCTTCGCGAACAATTCCCGGTGCGGTGTGTCGTGCAGGTAAATCGCGTAATCATTGGGGAAGCGGATGACCACCTGACCCAACGAGTTTTCCGGCCCCGCATCCTGACGCAAAGTGATGCCCCGCGGATTGCTCCAGTCGATGGTCGCCGGATCGAGCACATTGCCTTCCCGATCCAGCGGACGGATCCGGTTGGCACTGAGGTAATTCGGGTTACTCAGGATTTTCGGCAACACGTCTTCTTTCAGAATCGTCGGCGGCACGGTCCAGGTCGGGTTGAACGTGACGTAAGTAATCTCG
Organism: Pseudomonas sp. dw_612; assembly: GCF_018449725.1. Taxonomy (GTDB): domain Bacteria; phylum Pseudomonadota; class Gammaproteobacteria; order Pseudomonadales; family Pseudomonadaceae; genus Aquipseudomonas. Next base: position 324,869 of record NZ_JAAVVC010000001.1, read on the forward strand.
GCCTGGAAGATCGGCGTACTGCGAAACGGTTTACCGACCTGCACCCGGGAACGCCAAACGGGTTGGCCGTCGCGATACAACGCCACTTTATAGCCGGCGATATCAACAATCACGAATGTGCCCTGCAGCTTATAAAGCAGCCAGCGCGCCCGCTCCATGTTGACCCGCACCTGATCGATACGCGCCTGCACCGGCACGTTCAACGCCGCGAGAGTCGTCACCCCGGCCACGCCATCCGCGCCCAGATACTGCTCGGTTTGATACTTCTTCACGGCAGCGATCACGGCATCGTCGTAATCATTGTTCTTGCTGTGTTTCGAATCCAGATAACCACCCGCGGCCAAACGCGCGCGCAACTGCGCCACCGCGGGGCCATCCATTCCGGGTTTGAGTGACTGTCCTTCGGTAATTCTCGGCCAGCCGCCACGGTCGCGAATCTTGCGCAACTGCGCCAGGGCTTCGCGCAAACCGACGTACACCGCTTCTTGTGGCGGGGCCTGTGCAAAGGCGCGGGCGACGTCATGGGTGTCCAGCGCGGTGAAAAAGTTATTCACATCATCCCGGGGATCGGCGCCAGTGATGTCGAAATTCCAATGCATGTCCAACCGCGCAGGATCGACCTTGCCCCGGCGCAATTGCAGCAATGCCGTGAGATAAGTGCGGGTCGCCGCAAGGTCAAAGGCTGCTTGCTGTGCCGGCGTTGGCGCCGTGTTCTGCATCGACGCCTGGGCCATGGCCAAATCATCGCCGCGAAAATCGGTTGGCTCCAGCCCATCAATTTGCGTGTCGTTGAGGCTCTTCAACAACTGCGTGACGTCGTCCGGGTTGGTCCAGGCCGCCCGGAACTGCCGATGGGTATAGAAATCCAGAACCACACGGTTAACGTCGATGCGCTGATGGCGCGGCCGGGTCTGCAGCGGTGGGAACGCCGAGATCAACGGCTCCAACACCGCGTGAATCTCTTGGGCGACGTTATCGTCGGGTATCGCCTCGATCATGCTGATCGACGGAGTTTCCACCGCAATCGGCGAAGTTTCAGCGAAGGCCGTGCCGCTGATCAGAAAGCCCATAAAAAAGACGTGGCTTATGACGAATAACCTTGATAGTTGCCTCATGGATAATCCTTAATCTCGTGCGTTCAGCACTTGTCGTTTGCCCTGCTAAACTCGAAATAACTTAATGAGACATCTCTATGGCGCTAAACCGCTTTGGCTTTCTATGCTCGGCCCTGCTGCTGACGGCAACGTCAATACCGCTAGCCTACGCCGATTCGCTCGCCGCCGCCCTCGCCAAAGCGGCCCCCGGTGCTAACGCCAACGTCATTGGCCTGGCCGTACGCGCCACCCAATGCAGCATCGCCCAGGGCGCAGCCCCTGTACAAAGGCTCGCCGTGATCGATTACTCCCTGCCTTCGACCGAACAGCGGTTATGGGTGTTCGATTTAAAGAAGCGCAAATTGCTGTTCCATGAACTCGTCGCCCATGGTCGCAACAGCGGCGAAAACATGGCCGTCAACTTCTCCAACCAAAACGAAAGCTTCGCCACCAGCCTTGGCTTATACCGCACCCAGGCAAGTTATGTCGGGCAGAACGGCTATTCGTTGAGGATGGAAGGCTTGGAACCCGGGTTTAACGACAATGCGTTTGATCGGGCGATCGTGATTCACGGTGCGCCGTATGTCAGCCCGAAATTGGCGAAGATTAATGGAAGGATTGGTCGTAGCTTGGGGTGTCCAGCGGTAAGGCCGGCGATTGCGCATCGGTTGATTGATTCGATGAAGGATGGGCAGTTGTTGTTTTCTTATTATCCGGATCAACGGTGGTTGAAGACTTCTTCGTTTGTGAATTGTGGGAGTGGGACGATGGCGGGTGTGGCTGGGGTGAAGACTACTCGTTGAGTGGGTGGGCCGTGTGGTTATGACGCATTGTTGAATTCGAAAAAAATGGGCGACCTTAAAAGGTCGCCCATTTTTCGTTACGACGTGCAGCCAGAGGGCTCAACATCGATCTATTTTTCAAAAAATGCGGAGAGATTGCTCAAAAGAGCAATGTCCTACACGAGACTCGGAACTGTCCGTACACTTCAGCATTGCTGCGCTTTTGTCACGAGGCCTATAGTCCTTCCGACGCCCAAATGGCGTGTCGGGTTTGGCGACTCGATGGCAATTGAACTGAAACCTTCGATCATTTTCGGAACGCTTCAGAACGCATGTGGCTGCCTGTTTTATGGTGGCTGTGCGCGGGAGACCTCAGGGTCTGCCGGTTTCTCCATTGCCCGGTTCGCCAACCCGCGTACGGCTACCACCCAGTCGTTTGGCGACGATTGAGTAGTAGCTCTTTCAAACTAATGGAGCTTCATATGAACGAATACAAATTAGGTCTGGATGCCGGCAGTCAAAATCGCTGCAGTCTTTCAAAAAGTAAAACATTGGAAGTCATTTACCGTATTGATACTCTTAACTATCCTGTAAATGGACGCCCACCTCGAACGCCCTTCGCCTTAGAAGCACAGTAAACAGTCGATACTTACACGGTATTAGACAGGATCGAAATCCCTTATAAACTCGTCAGCCCGCAGCGCAACACCTTCGAGATTAAACTTATCCAAAATAATCTCATCAATGGGACTCAAATAAGGGGACACGTATACCCCTCTCTTGTCCCGATCACGCCCTTCCATTACTTCTTGAATATTACCATCACGCAACGAATGCCCAATAACTACGACAGGATTGGCCTGAAGCATCGACCGTACAGATCCAAAGGCGAAATCGCATTTTATGCTGCTATTTAAATCAGAAGTGGTCAATTGTAGTGTTTCAGGTCTAGACATCGTCCCAGCCAACTTATAAATAACTAATCGCCCCGAAACCAACTCGACATTTTCAAAGTTCGGTATTACCACTTGAAATGGAATATTTTGACTGACACACGCATCCTCAAACAACTCATCAAAATTTGTAGTAATAATTGCTTTGAATTTTCTCACGGCATACTCATGCGCCATCGTTGGTCTTACTGTTTGCGGCGTATCAAGCATTTGGCCTACCTTAGCCAGTAGGCCTAGCCTCCCCTTCTTCATTTCAAAATACGAAGCAACCTGGCTAAAGTTGTACAACAATAGATTATGATCTGAAGTTAAATCCGGCCATAGTTCTTGACCCAGCGCAGCAATCAGAGCATTAGCAGTCGGATATCCAGCAGAAATCGAAAGCCCTGCTCCTGCTATCATCACCCAACTCCGCTCGGGCAATAGGAAAGGCTCTGAGCCTTTTTTCAGTACCGTCGGAGAAGGAACTTTTATTGCCAAATCCCGAGACTGAACCCGTTGCTTTAGAAAACTATCTGTAAACAGGCTAATAAGGGATTCGGACACCTGATCTTCCAAGTCATCTGCCCATTCAAACTCACGCCGAAACAAACCATCACTCCAGTTGGAAATTTCACTTCGTAGCTTGTCTCGTTTCTTGTCCCGCTTCGCGCCATAAGGTAAGTGTTTTAAAAATGACACCACGGGCACACCAATACTTCGCGCGTAATCTAATTCAAGATGAGTAACAGACATGCCACGCCCTGCCCCATAACCTTCGGTGGGGACCCAGCCATATGTATCACCTAAAATCAGGACCATAAGGTGGCATTGCTCTATCTCCGCCTGTATCACTTCCCAACTGGACCTGCCATTAGGGCTCATCGACTCAGCATTCACGGGTTCCACACCAAACTGCAACAGTTTTTTTATTGTCGCTCGACGCTCATTCTGTAGATCGTCCATAGTACTACTAACAAACGCTCGTAATTTACTTGGCATCACTCCCCCTAAAACCAAATCGCAACTATATTAAAAAATATATTTGCACCACATCAAACAAAATACTCGCAACACACACTTTCAATTGCCGCACCGGCACTTAGACCGTTCAAACTTTAACCGATGGTAACTATTGTTGGCACGGTCGGATTGTCGAATAGATAACTTGACTCTTGAAAAGTGCGTCATCGGTCGCGACGCCTTGAACGAAGACAAATTGAAGACTGAGGCAAAGGACCATGAGGTTAATTGTTTCAGCATAACGTTCGTTCCCTGAACAGCTTTTATAGTTAATAGCCCGATGCTATCAGCCCGTCTCAGACCTGTCTTGCCCATTCCCAGGAGGATGAGCTCATCGTATCCTGTAGCTCTTTGCGCCTCCACAAGCCTAACCCTGATAAACTCCCCACCTCCCAAGCCCCACCCAGCCCAGATCCCCAATGCCCCCAATCACCGCCACACTCGCCCCACTCTCCCGCCGCTTCTCCGTCGCCCCGATGATGGATTGGGCGTACTAATCGCCCTAGCCCCGTAAATAAAGGCCAATAAGCCTACTCTAAACCCTCCGTACCAATTACGTACCAGCAACCTTTGCGCCCCATCAAATCCCCCCCTCTCTCGTCCGCTGTAGCAAATTTTAAGAAACCGTTTTCGCCTCCAATCAAGCACTGTCGTTGCCATGGTTGAGTTCTCTAAAAAAGGAGTCGGTAACTGTGACAAACGAATACTCATCGACGGATGTGCTGGAAATGCTTTAACACAATCAACTAGCCGTGACAGCGACGGCGAACAGCTAAGCGATTACTCCGACTATATTAAATAAGGTGTAGCCAGCCTGAAGGAACAGGGGCATGACCTGTCGGTAACTATCAGCCAAAAGGGGCCGCTCTGCTGGCGGGGATCGACCAAGCCAAGTCAAGATAAGGTTCTGTATGCAAGCGCCATAACACTATTCAGATAGTGGCATTTAGGCATCAATCTGGTAGGGTATGACCTCTTTGGTAATTGAATATTTGCAGGAGAGATTACGTGGAAGGTCTAAAGGTTGAACACTGGCATCAATGGGAAATTCTCTGCTGTCATTTTATGGCTCTTTTTGCGAAAAAAAATTTCGGACAAAATGTATTTTACCAATCATATGGAAGCAAAGGTCAAAGTCAATTCGGCATAGACTTAGTCCCGCTGAATAACAATTTTCCTGCAGTAGCGCAGTGCAAACTTAAGGAAACCTCATTTACTTGGAAGATGCTGGAAGACGAACTTCTAAAAACCAACAATTACAATGGAATCATTGAGTACTACGTATTATTCACCACAGCAAACAAGCATACATCTATACAAGACAAAATGACTGAAGGCTACTACACACACCAGCGGTTAAACGGTACAAGCTTTAGGGTTTTTGTAGTCTACTGGTCGTCTATAAAGACTCTCGATTTTATCCCTCGCGCAGTTTTGGAAAGCATATTTCCAAGCGCATTCAAAATCGCGATGCCTACCCAGTTGCAAGGCCCTACAACAAATGAGTACTTAATTTCACTAAGATCGTTGCGAGTGAACCTCGTGTACCTGCTGCCAGAAATTAAATTAAACTGGCTGGAATATTGGGATTTTTCTCAAGGCTACGTTCTTTGTAGCTTTTACGACTCTCTGGCAGAACTCAGCATCGATTACAACAGAGTATCAACAGCGCTGAATAACGAAGCCTTATTTGGGTGGCTGCACGAGGGCTCACGCGCATTGATAGCCGAGACCTTACCTGCGGGCAACAGATTTTTTTCCGCGCTAGAGCAATTCACTTCGTCTATAAATGCGCACATTATCGGAAAAACACTACCGGGGGGAGAAGAGATTCTAACTTTAGAGGGTGTCGAGAACCAGCTATGGCGGAGAATTACAAATGAATGGCGTTCTCTGGCAGATTACGTTCTGCAAGTATATCGTGAGGACGTATTAGGCGCTTCGCGCCACTGACAGATAAGCTTGAATAGTATTCAGTTGTTGTGCCTTGCTTTCATATATCGATAATATCCGATTAGGTCGATAGCCCTCGATTATTGGAAGCTGTCTGTCAAGAGCTGACGCACGAAAGTGACAACCAGGGGGAAATCGGATTACTAGCTGAGTGCTTACTAGATCAGAGTGTATCAAGGTTGTGAGGACATGATGACAATCAAGAGGACGAGTGAATGAGCATCATTAAATATTTCAAGGCCAACCCTGTATTGCAAACAGACATAGGGGCATTTGAATTTGAATGTGATTTGGGCCAAGGCGGAAACGCTAACGTATTAAAATTCAATCGTGGTGAAAAACCTTATGCAATAAAATTCATCCCTCATGGCGACGACTCCAAACTTCGCAGATTCAGGGACGAATTCTTTTGTGCCGCACAGATTCCGACCCATAAAAACATAGTCATAACATATCACTTCGATAAGACAACTATCGAGGGCTCCGACTACTCGCTCATCGTAATGAAATTCTACGACAGCACGCTACACAAGATCGGACATATAGCCAATGATTCTCCTGAAGAGCAAACTGCAAAGGGCGGTCGCTTGTTACAGCAGTTGATGGCTGGGCTTCATCACTTACATACCCACAACATTATACATCGAGACATCAAGCCACAAAATATCTTCTACGATGCAGAAGCTGAGTCGTTCGTGATTGGTGATTTAGGGATCGCACACTTTAAAACCGACGAGTTCGCGAAAGAGGCGCTGACTAAGCCATCCGAGAGGCTTGCAAACTATTTATTCAGTGCCCCAGAGCAAGTTGATAGTAAAGAAAATATCACAGCAGCTGCTGACATCTATTCCCTCGCACAAGTCATACAGTGGTTTTTCACTGGGAAAACTATCCGCGGGCTCGGACGCCCGCAGTTTTCGATTAATGCACAGGGAAAACTTCTATCGATTTTAGACTCATTCGCAGAGAAGGCCCTCAAACACAATCCTTCTGCACGATTCCAAAGTATCGATGAAATCCAGCAGTTCATCAAAGACAAAACAAAACCTCCCAAGAAGGATCCTTGGATAAAGCTTCATGATTTCGACGACGTGATTCGGCGATCATTTCCAAAAATCCGAAAGACCGTAGTTACTACAGACCATGCTGAAATCCTGGCATTTCTCACGCAGTTTCAGAAAGACTGCGAAAAAAATGATTTCTGGTATGTCATGGCTGATGGAGGCGACAACAACTTTTCCGGATTAGAGCACCTAGACGCGCAAAAGTGGCTGATGAATGATGAAACTGAAATCAGTGTCTCAAAGCTACTTGTTCATCGGGATAACGGGTATTTATACAAGAACTTTTTCATCCTACTATTAGAACCTGAGGCTCCATTTGCCTGGTCAGATTTTGAAGGCAATCTGATAGAAAGACCTTCGACAGACGGATGGGAGTCTGACTTTTCTATTTTGATGGATGGAAAACTTTACATTGACCCGGACGAGATAGGCAACGGCTATTATCGTGTTAACAATGAAACCTATAAAGTAGAATACGACCGCTTTAAGGGTAGGTACAGATATCTTCTCCCGAACGCTGTGATGGTCGTACCAGTGCAAACTGCATCGGCAGTGATGACTGACAAAAGCCCGACGTCGGACTTTATCAATGCATCAATTCAGGCACAGGACCTCCCTCTAGAAGATCTCAAGCAATATCTCGATGCGACGCGCAGCTACCACAGTACTGAGATCACCCAGTACAACTGACATCACATTGGGACATCCGTACAGGTCGTGGTACTCGCCAATACCATGCTCAGGAGGTCTTCCAACAGAAAGTTTTCGGAGCGGTATAACAACGCTCTGCAAAATGCCGTTGACCATAGGTTTCAGTTCAACCGCGTTATCAGCTTCCCAAGCTGATAACGCGGGTTCGATTCCCTTCACCCGCTCCACTATTTTCAAGGCTTCCAGCGGTGCAGAAGCCTGACTGCTCAAGACTGGTGACAGTTTTGGTGACAGTTTCTCTGTTCGTGCGATTGAGCATAATGCTCACACAGCGCGCAGAGACCGCAGTCTTCAGGCTTGCCCTCGGAAACCAGTAATTTTGGTATGCCCCTCCCCTATCCTACGTCGAAGCCCTTATTTCATTGGCTTTCGAAGACGTGGGACAAGGTAATTTTTTAGTAAGGTAGAAGTAAGACAATTACTTATTCCAAAGGTAATTTATTTTTCTGTGGATACCTTATAAATCAATGGGTTAAGACTGTATTACCTATCTGATTACTCCTGATTACCTTGGGAAGTAATCCAGCGAATTCAATGAATGCGGGGGTTTCAGAGATGCCGTCGCCCTCGTATTACGCCATTACCTTTTTCCGACAGCCTCGCGAAAATCCATACTCACTTGCTCAATCGGTACAGAGCAGCCAAGCACCGCGATGGTGCCCCCGAATCCTTTACATCCCCCTCGCAGGGAATCGCAGGTTTTTTTCCCCCTGTACTACCCTCCCCAGCGTCGATTCCTTGCCGTCCTCAGCCAGTTGCAGAAGTGCGGAAAAAAAGACCCATTTAGCCCGCAGGCGTGGTGGGGGGATGACGGCGCGCGCCAGGTAATAATCAGGTCGTCGGGCGGCCAGAAGAGCTTCTGTTCCCATAGTCAAACATCCACAGCTCGTCGCCCCAGTTCGCATACCGCCCAACCATCAATTACTGTACATAAAGCCAGTATCTGTACAGTGAATCCCCCATGAATTTCGACCAGGCAAAAGCGCTGAGACTTCAGCAGTGGCGCTCGACCCTCGACAATCCCTCCTTCCGAATTCACAACCCGGAGGCGTATCGCCAGACTCTCCACTCGATGAGCAAGGACCTGGCCGCCGAGGGGTTGATCGACCCACTTGAACAATTCGACATGGATGAATTAGCGAACGCAGCCTATTGGCATGTCGTCGAGGAGTTGCACAATTCGCCGCCCCGCTACTGCGGCGCCTCTACCTACGACGTTGTGGCGCGCGGCACAACCGAACTATTCGGACGTATAGGTCGCACAATTTTCCACTATGCAAGCTCGCTCGTTGACCCTTCACGGACGACCTATGACGGCAAAATTTATCCAGACGCCGACGGAGCAAACCTTGTGTTCAACGCTTCTAAAGCGGTTGCGAGAATTACCAACCTCACGATGACCATGCCCGACGGAACGCTGTGTGACCTTGTCGAGACTCGGCGAGTTGTTGACGGCGTCACTTACGAACCGATTGACGATCCCGATCTGTACCGCGCTCTGGTCGACACCGCACAAGTCGCCCAGGAGAGCCACAATCTGCGCGCGTTCGAAAAGGCACGCCCGCTTCTCGACCTGGCTAGGTTTCACACCTGCCCGACCTGCCTGGATCGTTTTGGGTATCGAGACGATTGCCCGATGTGCGCCGGCAAAGGGTTTGTAACGAAGCAAGTGGGCACTGGTCTATGTTGAAAAGCACAACGTGAGGACGGGGCCATGTGCGGAAGACTCTCGCAATACCGAGGCATTCACGACTTCGTGGCGGCGCTGAACATGCCCAATGCCCTGGTCAACTCCACCGGCGACCAACCCTTTGAGCGTTACAACGCCGCGCCCACCACGCAACTGGCGATCTTCCATCAGGAAGGCCAATACCTACACGCCGACATGGTGCGCTGGGGATGGCGACCGCACTGGGCTAAAGATCGCGCCGCACCGATAAACGCGCGAGTAGAGAAGGTCGCGCACGGTCCTTTTTTCTGCGCAATCTGGCCGCACCGGGCAATCATCGCTATCGACAACTGGTTCGAGTGGGTGGATGAAGGTGGCCCAAAGAAACGGCCCTACCTCATCCAACGGAAAGACCGGGCGCCGCTCCTTTGCGCTGCAATCGGCCAGTACCCCAACGCGGAGCACCCGCCAAGTGAGCACGATGGCTTCGTGATCATCACCGCCGACAGCGTTGGCGGCATGGTGGATATCCACGACAGGCGACCGGTAACGCTTTCTCCGGAACTGGCGCGCGAGTGGCTTGATCCGGCTACGCCCAAGGAACGGGCAGAGTTGATTGCTTTACAAAATGGCGAGCCGCCCGATGCGCTTGAGTGGTTTCAGGTCGCTCCAGCCATTGGAAATGTGCGAAATCAGGACGCAGCGCTGATAACGCCTATCGGCGAAGTCATCGGCGGAGGGCCAGATTAGGCGAAAAAACGAGCGATGGGCCACCACCCATTGCCACCTAATAGCCATCATGCTCAAGGTGCTTAGTTGCACATGACGAAAAGCTATATGCCCAATATTGGTGATATAGCTTTTCCTAGTACTAGTTTCAAAATCATGGTGATGGCCCCTTGACATCGAGAAAATATTAAAAACCCGGAGTGCCATCATTAAAAGCGACAGGATCATTTTGCCATCATCACAGTAAATGCCGGCCCCTTTACCGTCCGGCCTAGCGTTTCCGGGCCTTTTTTTTAATTTTGATGTCAACACCTGTTTTTTTATTAATTAATAAAATTGGATAACTTTCGAGGTAGATATTAAAACAGCCTAGCTATCAACCTCCTTAACTTAACGAAAACGCTTCCTAAATAAGAACACTCAAAACTAAAAACACTCAGCACCCCTGCAGAAATACGTACTTACTTACTTGCGTAATGGTGGGATTTTTACAAGTAAGAAATTTAAGTTAACCAGGCTTACTACCCCTTAAATCACGTCCACATACGTTAGAGGCCTGAACAGCCACAACCCTTATACGACAAGCCTTTCAGCTTGCCCTAGCCACCCTTCAGGCCAGAAATACCCCTCCCGCAGTCGTAAAATTTTAGCGGCTAAAATAGTCAGAGAAACTTGCACTTGACTAACAGCCGGCAAGCACTTTACTGTAACCAGACTTCTAACAGGCATACCAATCGAACGGAATTTTTTTTGCACGGCAAAGGCTTTCGTTCGAAAAGTATTCTGCTGGCGATAGTTAGAAGAGGGGCGCTGAAAAGCAAAAAAGGCAGATGGGGATTGGACCCCCATCTGCCTCGAAGCTAACAGCGCAAAAATAAAAACACTGGCGAGGTTTTTTCTCTCCAATCCTTTGCGCCGTCGTTTGCTCTTCACAACGTTAGCACACAGGATCTGAGAGACCAAGACTGGCGGCCACCCCCACAAGGCACTGAATATGTCGCCCCACGTCGTGGAGCTGCTCATTGAGCTCGTGCGCATGACTACCGAGCTGCTGAAGGTTCTACAGGTAGTTTTCGCCTAGAAACACCGGCAGGGTTGAAAGGCCCTGCCGTCTTGCTCCGCTAGCGGTAGTGCGGGCGTATCGGCATTCGCTGGGGCTACTGCTCGGGGGCTCTATGCTTCCACGGCCACCTCGTAAGGTTTGAACCGAATGACCTCCTCCCCCATCCAGTCATTCAGTTGCAGCATCCGCGTCTGCATAGGCTCCAACTCATTCGCCGCATAGATCTGCGCCGCCTCCCTAATCGACCCAAACCCCCCAGCATTCTGCGGCACAATCCCCATTAACTGCGGCGGTATCCGCAAACTCGCCAACACATCATCCCGCGTCTGATTCTTGATCGAATTAAACTCATCCTTAGCCGCCACCTCACTCACCGGAATCAACTGAATCCCATCCTTCTTCCCCGTCGGCGAGTACACAAACAAATTCCGAAAATTCCCCGGCCCCTTCGAATCCTTCAACGCCTTACGCAACGCATCGATATCCGCCTCCGTCTGCGCCGCATCCGTCATGTACAGGATGAACCCCGCATGACTCCCGTTCTCGTAGTACTTGCGCCGAAACAACGTCGCCGACTCATTCAGCAACGCCGACTGCAATGCGCTGATCCACTCCGGCAACCCATAAATCTCCTGGTGCAGATCCGCCTCCCGCAGATGAAACACGCTCCCCGCTTCAAACGCATGCTCACTTTTGAACCCCTGCACCTGGTAGAACCTCCCCTCCGGCCCCACCCGCATGTACTTCGCCAGCGGCGGCACCAACTGCCAAGTCCCCCCCGACACCGAACGACGCCGCTCCAGATACCCATTCCCCAGGCACAAAAAATCCAACGCGAACTGCTCAAACGCCGCACGGGAAAGCATCGGATGCGGGATAAACGTCTTACTCAATAGGTTGCGCTTAAACATCAACCCCGAATGCAAATGCACACTTGCACCCACCGACCGCGCCAGCCCATCCATCGACAACGGCGGCTTATACCAACGCCCGTTAAACCAGCACTCCAGATAGTCGAACACCTCCCGACCACCCAACACCGGCGTCGGCTCCCCGAAGCTAAAAACCTGCGTACCTGCTCCGCTGGAAACGGTCGCGGGGAGCAGTGCCTGTTCAGTCATCAATAAATCTCCATCCGCCCGGTATTGGCAGCCGTCTGCCCCTCAAGCGGTTCGTTATGCAAAGCATGAAAAAGCGCCCACGCCAGATCGGCGTGGCCAGTGTTGTCGTTGCGCCCAGCGGTATAGGTGTACTGACGCCCGCCAGCAGTAACCGTCTTACGAATCGCCATCAGCGACTGCGCCATGTCCGTCCAGCCGGCATCGAACTCCAGCCGCCCCTTGTGGATAACGTCATAAGCCTTGAGCACCAACCGGGTTTTAACCTCAGGCGAATAGCTAAAGGTGGTCACCGCCGGGAAGAATTGACGTACCAGCTGCGCCACGCCACTGCCCAGGCCAGTCACATCGATTCCGATGTACGTCACCCAATACCGGTCGCAGACGCGTTTGATAAAAGCCGCCTGAGCCGCAAAATCCATCCCCCGAAACTGATGCCGTTCAAGCACCCGAAACTTCCCACCCGGCACCAACGGCGGCGCAACCACCACCAGCCCCGAGCAGTCCCCCGTCTCAGCCGGGTCGTAACCAATCCATACCTGACGGTCACCGAACGGGCGCATGGCAAACGGCTTATAGTCCTCAGCCCACTCCACCCAGCTATCGACCATGCACGACTGCAACAACGCCAGCGGAAAGATGCTCGCGCCGTCGTCAACAAAGTCGCACATCAGTAGGTTCGCGAACGCTTCAGGGCTGTACTCGCGGCGAAGCTCTTCGATGTCGAACAGATCACAGCCGCCCTGCTCCGCATCAAGGATGTTAACGATCTGCCGCCATAACCGGTCCTCACACAGCCGCCCCTGCTGGAGCGATCCGTGGGATACATCGACCTTGGTGTGCTGCGCCGCCGGCTTGCCCTTGTTGAAGCGCTCACCGGTCCAGAAGGTGTAAGCCTCATGGGCCATGCTGGAAGGCGTCGAGAAGTAGGTTTTGCGCCACTTCTTGTGCATCGCCATGCCCGAGGCAACCTTGTTCAGCTCCTCAAACTTGAACGTCCAGAAGAATTCATCAAAGTAGAAATTGCCGTGGTAACCCTGGGCGGTGCGGGCGTTGGTTCCGAGGAAAAACAACTCGGCCCCATTGGGCAGCACAATCGGGTCACCGGTCAGCTCGACACCGCTAACCTCACGGGCAAACGCCTGGATGTAGCCGCGAAAAAGGTAGGCCTGATTTTTCGAAGCCGACAAGAAAATCTGATTGCGTCCAGTCTCCAGCGCATCGATAAACGCCTCACGCGCGAAGTAATAAGTTGCGCCGATCTGCCGACTCTTGAGGATGACCCGAGTGCGTTGATTGCCTGCCCGGCACCAGTCTTTTTGGTACTCAAAACAGCCGTCGAGAAACGCTTCGCGCAGTAACTCGACCTGGTCTTCGCTGATGTCATTTTTCGGGGTTTTCTTCTTCGGCCCTTCGTTGCGCTTGGCCAGGTTCGGGTTGAGGTCGGTTTCAGTACCGCCCCCCTGAAAACGCTGAATGCGGGCCTGTCGCTCCAACTGCCGGTGCAGCAGATCAATCTCTTTGAAGTCGCCGCTGGTCTTGCCGTCCTTTAGGATCAGCTGTACCAACCGCGCCTCAAGCGCCCCACCGATACGCTCGACCGTGTCCGCCTGATCCCACGCATCTCGGGCCTTCCAGCTATGTAGCGTCTTCTCCTTCTCGCCCGTCGCCTCGGCAATCTCGCAGACACGCCAACCCATCCAGTACAAAAACTTGGATTGGCGGCGGGGATCGATGGGCAACAGCGCGGTGGTAGTCATCACGACGATGCTGCCGCCCAGGCCCGCCACTCAATAGCGCCGGCCCTTGTGCCCTCCCCGCCTACAACCCCGCCTCATTGCCGCCACCCGCGCGCGACCCGACCATGCCCCTCACTGCAACGCACTGAGCATTCCCGGCATGAAAAAATTCCGCAGCAACTGGTTCCGCGTCGCCGTCGAAGGCGCGACCTCGGACAAACGCACCATCAAACGCGACTGGCTGGAACAGGCCGCCAAAAACTTCAACCCGTCCACCTACGGCGCCCGCATCTGGCTGGAGCATTTCCGCAGCCTGCTGCCCGACAGTCCGTTCAAAGCCTACGGCGACGTCCTCGCGGTGAAGACCGAAGAAATCGACATCCACGGCCAGAAAAAACTCGCCCTGTTCGCCCAGGTCGAGCCCACCGTCGACCTGATCGCCATGAACAAGGCCAAGCAAAAGATCTACACCTCGATTGAAATCGACGACAGCTTCGCCGACACCGGAGAGGCCTACATCGTCGGTCTGGCCGTGACCGACTCCCCGGCCAGCCTCGGCACCGACGTCCTCGCCTTCTCGGCGCAGAAGCCCGACGCCAGCCCCTTCAAGGACCGGCACTACTCCGCCACCTCAATGTTCACCGAAGCCGTCGAAGCCGAGCTGACATTTGAAGAGTTTGAAGACAGGCCCAGCCTCGGCGCCCAGCTCTTCAGCAAGGTACAAACCCTGCTCAAAGGCAAACAGGCCAAGGACGACAGCGAGTTCGGCCACATCGGCCAAGCCGTCGAAACCATCGCCGAGCACGTCAAAGACCTGCCCGACCAACTGGCCGCAGAGAGGCAGTTTTCCGCAGCACTGAAAACGCAGCTCGACCAGTTAGCCAAGGACTTCACCGAGCTAAAACACAAACTCTCGACCACCCAAGATCTCAACCAAAAAACACGTCCTCCGGTCACCGGCGGCGCAAACCACGTCATGACCGACTGCTGATATCAAGGACAACCTCCATGCGCAACGACACCCGCAACCTCTTCAACGCCTACCTCGGCCAGCTAACCAAACTGCACGGCGTGCCCAACGTCACTACCAAATTCGCTACCGCCCCCAGCGTCACCCAGACCCTGGAAACCCGCATGCAGGAATCCAGTCAGTTCCTCAGCGCGATCAACATCTACGGCGTCACCGAGCAGATGGGTGAAAAGATCGGCATGGGCATCGGCGGCCCCAACGCCGGCACCACCGACACCACCCAGAAAGACCGCGAAACCACCGACATCACCACCCTCGATGATCGCGGCTACTTCTGCTCGCAGACCAACTTCGACACCCACCTGCGCTACAGCAAACTGGACGCCTGGGCCAAGTTCCCCGATTTCCAGGCGCGCATCCGTGACGCCATCCTCAAGCGCCAGGCGCTGGACCGCATCCTGATCGGCTGGAACGGCACCCACCGCGCCGTCACCTCGAACCCGGCGACCCACCCGCTGCGCGAAGACGTCAACATTGGTTGGCTGCAAAAGATGCGCACCGAAAACGCCGCGCGGGTGATGAAGGAAATCGCTGAAGGCTCGGGCAAAATCGCCATCGGTGCTGGAAAGGACTTCACCAACCTTGACGCCCTGGTCTTCAGCATGGTCGAGGAGTTCATTGCCCCTTGGTATCAGGAAGACCCGGACCTGGTGGTGATCTGCGGTCGCCAACTGCTGGCCGACAAATACTTCCCGATCATCAACAAGGACAACGTCCCGAGCGAAATGCTGGCCGCCGACATCGTCACCAGCCAAAAGCGCCTGGGCAACTTGCCCGCGGTGCGCGTGCCCTATTTCCCGGCGCGCGGGCTGCTGGTGACCAAACTCGAAAACCTATCGATCTACTGGCAGGAAGGCAGCCGCCGTCGCACCGTCCTCGACAACGCCAAACGCGACCGCATCGAAAACTACGAATCGGTCAACGACGCCTACGTCATCGAGGACCTGGAATGCGCGGCCCTCGCTGAAAACATCGAAATCGCATCGTAAGACAGACGACCATGACCAACCCCTGCCGGCATCACTTCCTGCGCGTCACGGCCGCCATAGAGGCGGCCGCTGTCGAACCCAATCAAACCATGGCCGGTGCCACCGCCTACGAACACCAGCTCAACCAGCTACTGCAAGATCGCCTGCGCCTGAAACAGATCCAATCGAACCAAGGCAAAGCCGAACTCAAACGCCAGTTGCTCCCCGACTACGTGCCCTACGTGCAAGGCGTGCTGGAAGCTGGGCTCGGGGCGCAAGACGAAGTGCTGACCACCCTCATGGTCTGGCGCTTCGATGCCGGCGACTTCAACGGCGGCCTCGACATCGCCGCGTACGTGCTCAAGCACAAAATGATCATGCCGGATCGTTTCGCCCGCACCTTGGGCTGCCTGGTCGCCGAAGACATCGCCACGGCGGCATTGAGTGCACAGAAGCTCAACGAACCGTTCGACTTGGCCACCCTGCAACGCGCCGCCGACCTGACCGACGCCGAAGACATGCCCGACCAGGCCCGCGCCAAGCTGTTCCTCGCCATGGGCCGCGCCACCCTGGACGGCCTCACCGAAGAACTGCCCGACCAGCCCGGTCAAGTTCAGGCCGGCATCGACCTGCTGAAAAAAGCCATCGAACGGCACGACGCCTGCGGTGGCAAAAAGGATCTAGAGCGGGCCGAACGCCTACTCAACAAACTTGCCGCCACGGGCGGCTAACCGAGCGTCCCCACGCACCCCGCCGGCTCGGGGCGGATCGGCCAGGCCACGCACCTGAACGAGAAGCCCCGACCACCGGCGACCTATTGCAGAGTGCAGCGCAATGAGCGGATTCATCGCGGGCGGCAAGGCCCCCAGCGGCCACATCAACACCGACCCCTTCTGGCCGTCGATCAATCTGGACGACGTGCGCGGCACACTGCGCATCGACTCCAGCGTCACCGCCATCCGACTGGAAACCGCGACCATCGCCGCCGCCATCAGCGTCAACCGCGAGCTCGCCGCGTGGCGCCGTACCCAACAAGCCAAGGGCTACGCCACGCTGGCCGACGTACCGGCCGACCCGATCAAAGGCGTGTCGCAACTCGTCCACCTGTACCAACGGGCGATCTACGCCGCGACCGGCGCAGAAATCTGCGAACGCTACCGCTCTTACGACAGCACCAACAGCGGCCACCAGAACGCCGACGAACTCACCCCCAGCATCGACGAATTGCGCCGCGACCAGCGCTGGGCGGTGCGCGACTTCCTCGGCCTCGGCCGCACCACCGTGGAGTTGATCTGATGCCCGTCACCGTCCGCGCCCGGCAAAACGACACCGTTGATGCCCTTTGTTGGCGACATTACGGCCGCACCGCCGGCGTGACCGAAGCCGTACTTCAAGCCAACCCCGGGCTGGCCGACCACGGCCCGACCTTGCCCCAGGGCTTGGCCGTGCAAATGCCCGACACACACACCGCCGCCCCGCAAAGGCAGAGGGTGAACCTATGGGATTGACCCACCGATACCGCGCTTAAACCAAGGAAGGAAACACATGCCCGAACGCCCCGACACCTGGGCCTGGCTCGCCGCCTGGCTCGAACAACACTGGCCGACCCTGTACGCCGGCCTCCTCGCCCTAATAATCGCCGCGCTACGAATCATGTACGGCGGTGGCACCTGGCGCCGTATCGCCATCGAAGCCCCGCTCTGCGGCGCCTTGGCCTTGGCCGCCAGCCACGGCCTACCGTTGCTCGGTGTTTCCACGTCCACCGCGCCTTTTTTTGGTGGCATCATCGGTCTGCTCGGCGTGGAAGGAACCCGCGCCGCCGCCAGGAAATTTTTCATTCGCAAGGAAGCCTCACGATGATTTCATTACGTCACGGCGACCGCTCGCAAGCGGTGCGCCACCTGCAAACCACCCTGAACAACCACGGCGCTCGCCTGAACGTTGACGGGCATTACGGCGACACCACCGAAGCCGCCGTGCGTGCCTATCAGTTGAGCGTCGGCCTAGTGGTCGATGGCATCGCCGGCCCCAAAACACAGACCGCGCTTGCCGGCGATGACTGCCAACGACTGCTGAAAAACGCCGATCTGGTCAACGCCTCAGAACGCCTCGACGTGCCCCTAGCCGCCATCTACGCGGTCAACGAAGTCGAGTCCAAAGGCATGGGCTTTCTGGACAGCGGCAAACCGGTGATCCTGTTCGAACGCCACATCATGTACCGCCAGCTTTCGAAAGTTCGCCAAGACAGCGAAAACCTCAACGACCTCAAACGCCGCGCCGACCAACTCGCCGCCGCTCACCCGGCCATCGTCAATCCGAAACCCGGTGGCTACGTCGGCGGCAACGCTGAACATCAGCGCCTGGGCAGCGCCCGCGTGCTTGATGACGTGGCCGCTTTGGAATCCGCCTCCTGGGGCGCCTTCCAGATCATGGGGTTTCACTGGCAACGCCTGGGCTATGCCAGCGTGCAAGACTTCGTGGCCGTCATGAGCGCAGACGAATCGAAGCAGTTTGATGCGTTCGTGCGCTTCATCGAAACCGATCCGGTTTTGCACAAGGCACTGAAGGCACGCAAATGGGCCGAGTTTGCCAGGATCTACAACGGACCGGACTACCAACGAAACCTGTACGACATCAAGCTCCAGCGCGCCTATCAGCGGCATGAGAACTGCGGTTGTGGTCAGAGGGTAGCTGCATGATCCGTCCTTACATCGCTGATCAAGACAACCGCCACGTATGAACAAACCTGAAAGCCTGCGTACTCATCTGCTGAGCACCATCGCCGAACTCAAGCACAACCCTGACCGGCTGCTGATCTTCATCGACAACGGCAAGGTGCGCTGCACCGCTGCCGCGAGCCTGTCGTTCGAATACAGCTTCGACCTGCAGATCATCCTCACCGACTTCGCCGGCCATCCCGACAGCGTCATGTTGCCGCTGCTCGGCTGGCTGAGCGTGCATCAGCCCGAGTTGCTGGAGAACCTGAACAAGTCCGCCGATGGCATCCAGTTTGAGGCGGATGTTCTGGATAACAGCAAAGTGGATATGAGTTTGACGTTGCCGCTGACTGAGCGTGTGGTCGTGGGGAAGGACGACCAGGGCAACACCACCATTCGCCATTCGGGTGAACCGCAGCGAGTCGCGGCATTTCTCGACCCTAATTGGGTGCCAGGAGCCCAAGGCGCCGTTAGTGAATGGGGAGTGACGAAATGACTAATCGACTGGAGGCGTTGGAAGACTGGGCGGCTGGCCTACTTGCGCAACTTGAGCCAGCATCGCGAAAGCGGCTCGCCCGAAGCCTCGGCCAGACGTTGCGGAGTAGCCAGCAGAAACGAATCATTGCCCAGCGCAATCCGGACGGCAGCAAATATGCGCCGCGCAAACAGCGCAACCTACGCGGTAAATCGGGACGGATGAAGAGAAAGGTTCAAATGTTTCAGAAGATACGTACGGTCAGATTTTTTAAGTTTCAAGGCGACGAAAACGGTATCAGCATCGGATTCACGGGGCGAATTGCACGCATCGCAAGGGTTCATCAATATGGTACGAAAGATAGAGCCGAGCACCGCGCTCCGCAAGTGCGATATGAAACACGAGAGATGCTCGGTTTCACCAACTCCGACTTAGATCAAATTCGCGATGATTTGTTGTTATACGTGGCTCAGTAGCTCACCGTGCTGCGACCAATGGTATCATTGCACGCCTCCTACCTTTGCCATGGATTGCTTAAAATGAAACCAAGTTTAAACATTCGAATTTGCATCTTGATGATAGTTGCATTTTGCATACTATTTTTTGGAGTAGCTATAGCCGGAATATACAACTTCACCAGAACTGCCACCTATGCAGCATTTGCGAGTTGCTTTATATTATTTTTAACACTTCTTGACATGAGGCAAGATCGAGTACTAAAGGGTTTCTTTTTGATAGGAGCTGGCGTGCTTTACCAAATTGTCTACCCGAAGTTCTTCTACATTTTCGTAACAAAGTCACTCATGCCCGCAGATGCCATTGACCATTTCGAAATTTTTGGGCAAGTCATATTATTAGCATGCGCCGGAGCAGGCGGCAGCATCATCGCTGTTTATGCTGACAAAACGTCTAGTGACAACGAACTAGCTTCAACGGATAATCCAACAACAGAAAAACCCGATATAGAAAAGATAGTGATCGATAACACCGCACAAATTGAGCAATTAATAAAAAGCACAACAATTCTAAGCAGAAAACTCAACATAATGATAGCGACAACCGCCACAGCTATTGTTGCAACAATTACAATTCTAACTATCTCGCTAATGCGATAGATTTCACAGTATAGAAAATGGCATCAGCAATGACGCCATTTGACCTAACACCCGACTCAGATCCAGCGTGCTTAAAAGTAGCACAGCAAACGATTAATAAGTCACGCACATCGTCTCTATTGTAAATATCAGTCTCTTTATTGAGCAGACACAAACGGAAAATTATTAATTACATCATCAGCCAGTCTATAAATGTCAGTATAACCATGAGCCCGAGCAAGCTTAGGCTTCCAGTAACGTCCATGAGCTAACCAATGCCTAAATGCCAAAGCTCCTTTTAACTCTCTGACATAAACAATTGACGATGGCGCGTAGCGCTTCCATGCATCCAAAATATCATCAAAACCAATTTTGTTTTTATGACGACCATACAGCTTCATATAAGCCCGACTAAGTGGATCTTTGAGTTTTGAATCCACTCGCTGCAAGTAATCTAATCGAAATTTTGCTTCCAACGATGCTAGTATTGTTAGACATATCGATATTTCCAACTCACGCTGCGCTTTTCTATAATCGCTCAAAATTTGAGCTGGCATTGAAAAAGCGTGACGACTTAGAAATGACGGGCTGTCTTCAGCATAGAAGACAGTCATAGAGGAACTAACGACGTCAAAATGGTCGGCAATTTCAGAAAGTTCAAGATTCATCCCAGAAGGAATGAATTCAATTCTTTTCATCGCGCGAGACCCATCAACAAATTCAAAAACTTGTCTACGCTTAATTCCGTATATTTATATGGAGGCCTATTCGAAACAATTTTCCACTCCCACGGCTCCAGTTTTGCAAGCGCTTCATCTCTTGATTCCGAATCGGTAACAACCTGTTTGGAACCATCATCTATGGTTACTTTCACACTGATACGCGGGCTATCCCCGCGAACTAATGCGAGCATAGCTCTCCCACTAGGGCCAATCAGATCAACTCTACCTTTTGAACCAATCAGCATAGTCCCAATCGGGTTGAATATGTATTTAGCATTACCTACCAGAAGCTTGGCGCTATTGACTTGATACGTCCCAAGAGCCTCCTCCATTATTGATATAGGAGCGCGAACAAACTGAACTGCACCGTCACTTCCATATGGCGAAACGAACCCTTCGATTGTCCGATAGAGTTGATCCAGATAATCCCTCCACTCAGAAATCTCCTTCTCAGGGTCAAATTTTACACTTTCAACGGTATCGGAATGTTTACTTACAAACTCAGAAAACGATTTGTTTTTTTCCATGAGAACCGTCCACCATTCAATTCCATTAAAAATTTTAGTCTCTAAGCGAGCTGCTATCCACCAGAAACGTGTCTTTACGAAAGGGATACACCCAAAAAACATTATGTCATATTGAATTGAGTTCATCTTTCTGCGTTTTTGGCTCTCGTGTATTGCAAATCGCCTCGTTTAGAGCGTAACGACTCAGCTGATGCCCTGTCTTCTCCTCCTTTACAAGATACCAACGCTGCCATGAACCGCCTTGTGGAGCCACCATCGGCACCATGAACGACTTACCCACCCTGATCCGCCTGATTGAAAACCTCATACGCTTCGGCACCATCGCCGAAACCCAGATGAAGCCTCCACGCGTGCGAGTCAAAACCGGCGCCCTCACCACCAACTGGCTCCCGTGGATTACCCCGCGCGCCGGAGCCGACCGAGAATGGAACCCACCAACCATTAACGAACAAGTCATCCTATTCAGCCCCTCCGGCCAACTCGGCAATGGCATTGTCCTCACCGGCCTATTCAGCGACCACATCCCCGCCAACGGCGACCGCGAGGGCCTGCACCGTCGTACCTACCGCGACGGCGCCGTCATCGAATACGACAGCATCGCCCACCACCTAAACGCCACCCTGCCAGAAGGCGGCACCACGAAATTGATCAGCCAAGGCGGCATCCACATCGTCGGCCCTATCACCCACAAAGGCGACTACACCCAAACCGGCAACCAATCCATCACCGGCAAAATCACCGCCTCGGTGGATGTGGTCGCAGCCAACATCAGCTTGGTCAAACACCCCCACGGCGGCGTCATGTCCGGCGGTGGCATCACAGGCCTGCCGCAATGAACCGAGAAACCGGCGCCACCATCGACTTGGTCGAACACATCACCCAGTCCGTCACCGACATTCTGACCACTCGCCTCGGCACCCGCGTCATGCGCCGCGAGTACGGCAGCTTGTTGCCCGAGCTGGTGGATCAGCCATTCAACGAATTCATCCGCTTGCAGGCCTACGCCGCCACTGTCATGGCCCTGATGCGCTGGGAACCGCGTATCAGCCTCAGTCGTGTGCAATTATTCGGCGCCACGTTGGCCGGCCAATCGATCCTGGACCTTGAGGGCAGCCTCGTCGATAGCAACGAGCGGCTGAGCCTGAGCGTCCCCCTGCGCCTGGGAGGCAGCGCATGAACACGTTCGTCGCCATCGACCTGAGCCAGCTCCCGGCGCCGCAGGTCGTTGAACAGATCGATTATGAGCAGATCCTTGCCGAGCGCAAGGCGTATGCCATCGGCCTTTGGCCGTCCGAGGAACAAGCGGAAATCGCGGCGCGCCTCAACATGGAATCCGAGCCGCTGACCAAACTGCTCGAGGAAAACGCTTACCGCGAAATGATCTGGCGCCAGCGGGTCAATGAGGCCTCGGTGGCGAACATGCTCGCCCTGGCCAAGGGCGCCGACCTGGAGAACCTGGCCGCGAACTACAACGTGAAGCGCTTGGTCATTCAGGTGGCCAACGCTTCGGCTACGCCACCTATTCCAAAGCTGATGGAAAGCGACGACAGCCTGCGCGAGCGCGCGCAAATGGCCTGGGAAGGCCTGAGCACTGCCGGCCCGCGCAACAGCTACATTTTCCACGCCCGTTCCGCCGACGGTCGCGTGGCCGACGCCACCGCAGAAAGTCCTAAACCCGCCGAAGCGGTCATCACCGTGCAATCGGCACTGGGCGACGGCAGTGCCTCGGCGGATTTACTGGCCGCCGTTAAAGCCTACCTGAGCGACGACGACCGCCGCCCATTGGGCGATCGCCTGAAGGTACAGAGCGCGCAGATCATCCGGTACGAAGTTAACGCCAAGCTCTACCTACTGACCTCGGGGCCAGAATCAGAACTGATCCTGAAAGCGGCCAAAGAACGACTGCTGAAGTTTGTGCACCAACGCCGTCGATTGGGTCTGGAGATTTCCGAATCAATTCTCCACGCCTCGCTGCACGTCGAGGGTGTTCGCAAGGTGGTGCTCGATGATTGGGACGACATTGTCGCCACGCCTTACCAGGCGCCCTACTGCACCGACATCGACCTGTCGCTGGGGCTTGATCATGACTGACCTTTCACTGTTGCCGCGCAACGCCACACCGCTGGAACATCTCGCCGCTCAAGCCCTGGCTCAAATCCAGCGCGTACCGATCCCAGTGCGCCAGCTCTACAACCCCGAACTCTGCCCTCTGCCGTTGCTGCCCTACTTGGCCTGGGCGTTCTCGGTAGACCGCTGGGACAGTCAATGGCCCGAGGCAGCCAAGCGCTCGGCCATCCGCTCCGCGTACTACATCCACTCGCGCAAAGGCACCCTCGGCTCATTGCGTCGCGTCGTCGAGCCACTGGGATTTGAGATTGAAGTCGTGGAATGGTGGCAGACCGCGCCCCAGGGCCCCCACGCGACGTTTGCCCTGAACATCAGCGTGTCCGAAACCGGCATCACCCAACAGATGTATCAGGAACTGACCTGGCTCATCGACGACGCCAAGCCCCTCACCCGCCACCTGACGCGCCTCGCCATCATTCTGGAAACCCGAGTCGATACCCATGCCGCCATTGCCGTCGATGACGGCGACGAAATCGATGTGTATCCGTGGGCAAACCCGGATATTGACGTATTCATCCAAGGCTATGGCGGCACCTGCATTTACACCCTCGACGAACTGGACGTGTACCTTCATGGTTGATAAGAACACCCTTTTCGGCGGCATGCTCACCACCCTTGGAGCCGCCAAAAAAACCAACTGCGATGCTTTGGGCATTCCCTGGGAGCCGAGCTACATACTGATCGGCGATACCAACGGTACCGACCCGGCGCCTGATCCGTCGCAAACGCAGCTGATCAATCAGGTGCACCGCGCGCACCTCAATCAACTCCGCGTCTCTCCCACCGATCCTAACGTGTTGATTGCAGAGGTCGTGCTTCCGCCCGAGGTCGGCGGCTGGTGGATGAGGGAGCTGGCTCTTGAAGATAAGGACGGCGTGTTCTCGGCAGTCGCGAACCTGGCGCCCAGCTACAAACCGTTACTGGCCCAAGGCTCGGGACGCAACCAGGTGGTGCGGATGCACATCATCACCAACGGTACCGCCAACATTCAGCTCAAGATCGATCCGGCCGTGGTGTTGGCCACCCGCGACTACGTGGATCGGTCCGTTAATGCCGGCGCAGCCTTCACCACTGTGTCGTCATCCAGAACATTGAAACCCAAAGAAATGGGCTTCGTTCTGATCGACGCCAGCGCGGGGGCGCTGAACATTCAATTGCCACCGGCCAACGCCACCTTGGGTACACGCGAGGTGATTGTTCACCGCAAAGACAACAGCATCAATCGCCTGGTCATCAAGACGGGAAGCAAAGACATGCTGAAATTCCATACTCATCTGAACCCCAAGGGCTATCCCTTCCTGGTGCTGATGGGCGCGGGCGATTGGTGGCGTTTGCGCAGCGATGGGGCCGGGAGTTGGTGGCCGGTTGGGCGCTTCGATAGCACAACGCTGGGTCGCCCAGTCTTCGAGACGACCACCGTGTTCAGTCCCGGCGGTTACGGCGCCATGAATGGGCAATTGCTTAAGAGAGATGAATGGCCGTGGCTGTGGGATCACGCACAGCAGTCGGGAATGCTCCACCCGGATAAACAGCAATACCTGGAGGGTGCATGGACCTTTGGGGATTACAAATCGACGTTCCGTATACCTGAAGCACGAGGTGAATTTTTCAGGGTGCTCGACGATGACCGGCTCGTCGATAAATCCACCCTGAAGGGAGTCACCAAAGCCGGTAGCCCTGTTATTACCGATCTTAGAGGCCGCACGCGCGTAAAGATTGGAATGACGTTAGAAGGTGGC
The DNA here is from genome assembly GCF_018449725.1 of Pseudomonas sp. dw_612. Classification (GTDB taxonomy): domain Bacteria; phylum Pseudomonadota; class Gammaproteobacteria; order Pseudomonadales; family Pseudomonadaceae; genus Aquipseudomonas. The sequence goes on from NZ_JAAVVC010000001.1 coordinate 350,145, forward strand.
GATTTTCCGAAGGGTACAACCATTATTTCATTCGGCGAATCCGAGGTTACCGCCTCCAACCCATCAAGAACGGATGGCGCTGGGGAGTGGCAAGTACTCGGACGGATAGCCGGCTCATGGTCACCCGATAATTTTGAGCGTCACACCCACTCCGTCTCTTTCGGATCAGGTTCGGGCGACCGTGTAGCACTTCTTCCTTCACCCACCTCACTCACGGGTGGCAACGCTCACCTGAACCATGTCGTGGCCAGAAATACGTCTCCCCCCTTCATCGGGCGCGTCGGTGACGAAGAAACCCGCCCCCGCAACATTGCCTACCCCGGCCGTATCAAAATGATTTGAGGTCCTGATGATTACCTATTTGATTGACGAAGCAGGTGCCCTGTCCGGCCCAGTCACGTTCCCCGACATTCCCGGTTTCGGCCCGCAACTGCCCGGCAATGCGGTGCAAGTTCCAAAAACATTGGCGCCTCCAGAGCCAGGCAAAACCTGGGCGTTGCTCAATGGAGAAGTCCAACAAGCACGCGACCAACGAGGCACCGCTTACCGCACCGCAGACGGTACGCAACAATCATGGCAACAGTTGGGTGAACTGCCCGAAGGGCTCACCACCCAGCCGTGGCCAGGCGAACACTTCAAATGGATCAACGAGCAATGGACCCTCGACGAGCCTGCCCAACGTGCTGCGCAAAGTGCCCAAGCCCTGGAACATCGAGACAACTTGCTGCGTGATGCGCAACTGCGTATCGCGCCGCTTCAGTACGCAGAAAAATTGGGCAGCGCCACACCTGAAGAACTGGCGTCCCTACTTGATTGGATGCGCTACAGCGTGGAACTCAACCGCATCGAGCAGCAAGAACACTTCCCCAACAACGTTGTCTGGCCAACGCTGCCCCAAACGCAACGCCGCTAACCATCGCGATCTGTAGGCATGCCCCCTACAACCCTCACTGCGCGACGAAATGATGCGCGCGCGGCAACCTGTGCACCGACTCAACCCTCACAGCACAGGCTGCCCCATGTCCGATTATCTTCACGGCGTGCGAGTCATCGAACTCAACGATGGCTCACGCCCCATCCGCAGTATTCCGACCGCCGTCATCGGCATGGTGTGCACCGCCGACGATGCCGACGCAACGGTCTTTCCGTTTGACACCCCCGTCCTGATTACCAACGTTCAGACCGCCATCGGCAAGGCCGGCGAAAAAGGCACCCTCTCCGCCAGCCTGCAAGCCATCGCCGACCAGACCAAACCCTACGTCATCGTCGTCCGCGTCAAAGAGGGCCAGGACGAAAACGAGACCACCAGCGCCCTGATCGGCACCACCACCGACACCGGGAAATACACCGGCATGAAAGCCCTGCTCGCCGCCAAGTCGAGGCTTGGCCTGGTGCCGCGCATTCTCGGCGTGCCGGGTTTGGACTCCCAACCCGTCGCCGCAGCCCTCGTATCCATCGCCCAGCAGTTGCGAGCATTCGCTTATGTCAGCGCCTGGGGCTGCCACACCAAGGAGGAAGCCGTCGCCTACCGCAACTACTTCGGCGCCCGCGAAGTCATGCTCATCTGGCCGGATTTCTTGAGCTGGGACACGGCGACCGACAGGACCGTGACCGCTGCGGCCGTCGCACGCGCCCTGGGCCTGCGCGCCAAGATCGATCAGCAAACCGGCTGGCACAAAACCCTGTCCAACATCGCCGTCAACGGCGTCACCGGCATCAACGCCGACGTGTTCTGGGACCTGCAAAACCCGTCCACCGATGCCAATTACCTCAATGGCCACGAAGTCACCACGCTGATCAACGAGGGCGGCCTGCGCTTCTGGGGCAGCCGCACGTGCAGTGACGATCCGTTGTTTGCTTTCGAGAGCTACACCCGTACCGCGCAAGTCCTGGCCGACACCATGGCCGGCACGCAGATGTGGGCCATGGACAAACCGCTGCACGCCTCCCTGGTGAGGGACATGATCGAGGGCGTGAACGCTGAGTTCCGCAGCAAAGTGTCGGCCGGCTACCTGATCGGCGGCAATTGCTGGTACCCCGACGACATCAACACCAAGGACACCCTTAAAGCCGGCAAGCTCTGGCTCGATTACGACTACACGCCGGTCCCGCCGCTGGAAGACCTCACCCTACGCCAGCGCATCACCGACCGTTACCTCATCAACTTCGCCAGCCAGATCAACCGCTAATCGGAGACCAGCGCCATGGCCATGCCGCGCAAACTCAAAAACCTCAACTTGTTCAACGATGCCAACAGCTACGTCGGCGTCGTCAAGTCGGTCACCCTGCCGCCCCTGGGTCGCAAGATGGAAGCCTATCGCGGTGGAGGCATGAACGGCCCCGTGAAGGCCGACCTGGGCTTCTCCGACGACGGCATCCAGTTCGAATGGAAGACCGGCGGCCTCGACCTGATTTCCCTGCGTCAGTTCGGCGCGGTCAATGCATCGGGTATTGCACTGCGCTTTGCGGGCTCGTTCCAGCAGGACGACACCGGCGACGTCAGCGCCGTCGAAGTGGTCCTGCGCGGTCGCCACGAAACCATCGAAATGGGCGACCACGAACCCGGCGAAGACACCGAACACAGCGTCACCACCACCTGTTCCTACTACAAGCTGATCGTCGATAACGAAGACATCATCGAGATCGACTTGCTCAACTTCATCGAGAAGGTCAACGGCGTGGACATGCTCGAAAAGCAACGCGCCGCCATTGGCCTCTAACCCCAAGGACGACCCCATGCAGACCGTTGAAATTCAACCCGTCATCGAAGACAACACCGTCACCCTCGACACGCCGATCACACGCGGCAAGACCACCATCGACACCCTCACCTTACGCAAACCGCAGTCCGGCGAACTGCGCGGCGTGCAGTTGGTGGAGCTGCTGAACATGGACGTGGCGACCCTGATCAAAATACTGCCGCGCCTCACCTCCCCCGGCATCACTGCCCAGGAGGCGGCGGGCATGGACCCGGCCGACCTGCTCGCGTGCGGCAGCAAGATCTCCGGTTTTTTGTTGCAGAAATCGGTGAAGACGGACGCCTCCCTCGTTGCGTAGAGGACGCTATGGCCGACCTGGCGGTGGTCTTTCATTGGGCGCCGGCGGATATGGATCACCTGGGCCTGCAAGAACTGATGGAATGGCGCGAGCGCGCCAGGGTGCGGAGTGTCGCCGATGGCGAATGATTTAAAACTTCGGGTGCTGCTCAGCGCCATCGACAGGGCCACGCGGCCGCTGCATGCCATCAACAATGAGAGCATCGGCGCCGCACGCGCACTCAAGGATGCTCGCGACCGCCTCAAGGCTCTCAACGCTCAACAGAAAGATGTCAGTGCCTGGCGCACTCAGCGCGCGGCGGCCCAACAGACCGAACACGCCTTGAACGCCGCCCGCGACAAGGTCAAAGCGCTCAGTCAACAGATGTCTTCAACCGGCGCCCCCACCAAGGCGATGACGAATAACTTTCGCGCCGCCGTGCGTGAAGCGCAAAAACTTAAACAGCAGCACCAGCAACAAGGTGAACAACTCCAAGGCTTGCGCGCCCGTTTGCAGGCGGCCGGGATCAGCACCAAAAATCTCGGGAACCATGAGCGTCAGTTGCGCGAGCAAATTCGCGCGACCAACAACAGCATCAGCCAGCAAACCAATCGACTGGCGGCATTGGCCGCTCAACAAAAACGTTTGGCCGCATCACGCGCGAGCTTTGATAAATCCAAACAACAGGCCAGTGACATGGCCGGTAAAGGAACCACTGCAATAGTAGGAGGCGCCGCAACGCTGTACGCGGGTGCCCGGCTGATGGCTCCAGGTGTCGACTTCGACGCCAGCATGAGTAAGACGCAAGCCATTTCCCGACTTCAGAAAGACTCGGCGGAACTCGCCGCGTTACGCAAACAAGCCCGTGAATTGGGAGGCTCCACCCAATTCACCGCTGGCCAGTCGGCCGATGCTCAAGGTTTCCTCGCGATGGCGGGCTTCAATCCTGAAGCGATCAAAGTCGCGATGCCGGGAATGCTCGACCTCGCCGCAGCCGGTGACACCGAGCTGGCACAGACCGCTGACATCGCCTCAAACATCCTTTCCGGGCTCGGCCTGCGGGCCGACGAGATGGGCAGACTGGGCGATGTGTTGGTGGGCACCTTCACCCGCTCCAACACCAACTTGCAGATGCTTGGCGAAACCATGAAATACGCCGCCCCCATGGCCAAGACCTACGGCGTCGAGCTGGAAGTGGCCGCCGCGATGGCGGGTAAGTTGGGTGATGCCGGTTTGCAGGGCAGCATGGGCGGTACCGCACTCAGTACGATCATGAACCGCTTGGCCACCCCGCCCAAGGCCGCCGAAAAAGCCTTGGCAAAACTCAAGGTCACCACCGCCGATGCCCACGGCAACCTGCGCCCTCTGCCGGACATCCTCAAAGAGATTTACGACAAAACCAAAGACCTGGGCACTGCCGACAAAGGTGGACTGCTCAAGGCCATTGCCGGCGCGGAAGCGGTCAAAGGCATGGCGCAATTAGTCGAGCAGTCAGGTACAGGAGAGCTGCAAAAACTCATTGCCAGCCTGCGCCAAAGCCAAGGGGAAACGACGCAAACGGCCACCGTCATGGCCGACAACCTGAAGGGCGACCTAACAACGTTGAGCAGCGCCTGGCAGGATCTGGGGATCGAGTTGCAAGAACAGCAGGATGGACCGCTGCGCGGGCTGATTCAGTCCGTCACGGAGATTGTTCGTGGGGTTAAAGGCTGGGCGACTGAAAACCCGAACCTCGCCGCTGGGCTCGTCAAAACCATCGCTTTCGTCGCCGCGCTGGCCGTCGTGCTGGGCGGATTAATGGTCGTCGTGGCCAGCGTATTGCTGCCATTTGTGGCACTGCGCTTTATGTTCGCGCAACTCGGTATCCGCCTGCCCGGCTTGATCGGGTTGCTCTGGAATCTCGGCAGATCAGCACTGCCGTTCGTGGGCAAAGCGTTGCTCATAGTGGGCCGTGCGCTGATGCTCAACCCCATCGGCCTGGCAATCACAGCCATCGCCGGCGGCGCCTACCTCATCTATAAAAACTGGAATGCGGTGAAGTCGTATTTCATCGAGGCCTGGCGCGAAATTCAGGCCGGGTTCAGTGATGGCGTCGGCGGCATTCTCAAAACCCTGATCAACTTCAGCCCGATCGGACTGATCTACCAGGCATTCGCAGCGGTGCTGAGCTACTTGGGCGTCGACCTCCCCAGCCGCTTCACCGAGTTCGGCGGCATGCTTATCGACGGTCTGGTCAACGGACTGAAAGCGGGCTTCGGCAAACTCAAAAACGTCATGGGTGATATCAGCGACGCAACCATTGGTTGGTTCAAGGAGAAGCTTGGTATTCACAGCCCCTCGCGGGTGTTTGCCGAACTGGGCGGATTCACCATGGACGGACTGACTCAAGGTCTTCAAGGTGGGGAGAAAGGGCCGCTCGAAGCCATCAATCGGATCAGTAAGCAGATCACCGAGGTAGGGGTTTTGGCGCTGGGTGCACCAATAATTCCGGCGCCGACGTTTGAAAAAATAGCGTTCGCCGCGCCTGTCGCGGCTGTCGTACAGGCCAAGGCCCCCCGAGCAGCCGCAGTAGAACCTCTCACCGAGCAGCGTCCTACCGCAAGGGCTGAACGTAGCGAGCTGCTGCCGACCATCGTCAACTTTGGCAAAAAACTTGCCACGGGAGCATTGGCGCTCGGCTCGATCCCCATGCCGACCTTCGCCGTCGATGACCGTGCCCCTCTCAAACCAGTACCCGCACCGGCCTACGACAGCCACGACACCTACGAAATCCACCTTCCCGCAACCCCTGGCCTGGACGCCCAAGCCATCGCCCGCGCAGTACGCGCCGAACTGGCGCGCATCGAACGCGAGAAAAGCGCTCGCCAACGCAGCCGACTGGCCGACCTGGAGTAATCCCCATGATGCTTGCCCTGGGCATGTTCGTCTTCAGCCTTTCCACCGCCGCCTACCAGGAACTGCAACGCCAGACCGATTGGCGCCACGCCAGCAACAGTCGCATCGGCGCCGCCCCCGCACGGCAGTTTGTCGGTCGTGGTGAGGACGCAATCACCCTCCCCGGCATCATCCTGCCGGAACTCGCTGGCAGCACCCTCAGCCTCGATGCCTTGCGCCTGATGGCCAACACCGGCAAGGCCTGGCCTATGGTCGAGGGCAGCGGCCGGATTTACGGTTTGTGGGTCATTGAGAGCCTGAGTGAAACCAAAACCCTTTTCTTCCGTGACGGCACGCCGCGCCGCATCGAATTCACCCTCAGCCTCAAGCGCATCGATGACGATAGGATCGATCTGATCGGCGCCGGCACCCGCGCAGGCATCGGCATCATGAGGACGTTGCTGTGATCGATGCCGCCCTGTCGCGCGTCACCGGTTTTCTAGACGACGCCGTCGAACGCTACCGCCGCGAAGCCGGCTACCCAGTGCCGGCGTTCCGCATCACGGTAGATGGCCACGACATCGCCAAACGAATCAGCCCGCGCCTGATGAGCCTGGAGCTGACCGACAATCGCGGCATCGAGGCCGATCAACTGAGCCTCACCCTCACCGACCATGACGGCCTGCTGGCCATCCCGCCCACGGGTGCGGTCATTCGGCTCTGGCTCGGCTGGAGCGACACCGGCTTGGTGGACAAAGGCACCTACACCGTCGATGAAACCGAACACAGCGGCGCGCCCGACGTACTGAGCATCCGCGCTCGATCGGCAGACTTGCGCAAAGGCCTGAAGACCAAACGTGAACGCAGCTGGAGTAACACCACCCTCGGCGACGTGCTGGGCGACATCGCCCTGGGCAACGGCCTGACGGCGACCGTTGCCGGCGCCCTCGATGGGTTGCCCATCCTGCAGCTCGACCAGGCCAACGAATCCGACGCCAACCTGATCAGCCGAATCGGCGAAGAATTCGACGCCGTGGTCACCATCAAGGCCGGCTGCCTGCTGTGCTTTCCAGCGGGTAGCGGCAAAACCGCCAGCGGCGCAGAACTCCCACACATCACCCTCACCCGCGCCGACGGCGACCAACACCGCTACCTGCAAGCCGACCGCGACAGCTACGACGGCGTGCGCGCCTACTTCTATGACGTGAACAGCGCCAAAAAACAGGAAGCCATTGCCGGCCGCGGCGAAAACCTCAAGGACCTGCGCCACACCTACAGTGACCTCCAGTCCGCCCTACGCGCCGCCCGGGCCGAGTTCAACCGCCTGCAACGCGGCAGCGCCACCCTCAGCTATACGTTGGCACGCGGCCGGCCCGACTTGATTCCCGAACTGACTTACACCCTCCAGGGCGTGAAGGATGAGATCGATGAAATCATCTGGTACGGCGGCAACGTGCAACACACCCTCAGCGCGGACAGTGGTTACACCATCAGCCTGGAGCTGGAGAGCAAACTGCCGGACGACACCGTCGATGACCTGGTCGAAGAGAACAACGGCGACTTTACCGGCGTCATCGCCCACTACCGCGATAAACAGACCGGAAAGGAGAAGACCGTAACGATCGGCGATCAGAGCAAGCCGAAACGCTTACGATGGCTGTATGCCAACGAGAAAACGGCAAACCGGGCGATGGATCGGGTGTGGAAACGCATACAGGCAAAAAAAAAATGAACCGGGCAACAACTGACTGATTCCCCATCAAGGACGATTTTCATGCAAGACATCCGTTGCGGCCAGTGCAGCCGCAAACTCGCCGCCGCCAGCGGCTTCATCGAAATACAGATCAAGTGCCCGCGTTGCCGGACACTCAACCACTTGAAGGCCCCGAGCCTCCCCCCAGCGTGCCGCGAGCATCCAGAACAACGAGTTCATGAATGCAGCAACCCACCCTTGGCAGCCTGTTCGCAGGCATAGGAGGCTTTGATGTCGGATTTGAAAACGCAGGCTACCGCAGCGCCTGGCAAGTGGAGCTCAACCCAATCAACCGGGCTGTGCTTGCCGATCGATTTCCCCATGCACGCCAATTTGAAGACGTGCGCCAGTGCGGCGCCCACAACCTGTCCCCCGTCGATGTCCTCACCGCCGGCTTCCCCTGCCAGGACATCAGCGCTGCCGGCGCCAGACCCAGCAACCGAGACAGCCGCGGACTGCGTGGCGAACGCAGCGGTCTGTTTTGGGAAGTCATACGAATCCTCAAAGAAATTCAACCTCGCTGGGTGGTCCTTGAGAACGTCGTTAACCTGCTCGCTGTCAACGATAGCCACGACTTTGAAACAGTCATCCGGGCCCTTGCGGACTGCGGGTATGTGGGATTTTGGCGAGTGCTTAATGCTCAATATTTCGGAGTCCCCCAGCAACGTCGTCGAATATTCCTGGTCGCCGGTTATCGACGAATGCCCCCCATCGAGCTGCTGGCTGACGCCGCGCCAGTGGACGCAATACCTCCAGCGTCTCAATCGATCCAATGGCCACGCCCCGCGGATGCCTGGGCTGCCAATACTCTATTGGCAGACAAAGCCGGCTCCCAAATCGCTATGGGCTGTACCACTCTCGTCGCTCACCCGAACGGATGGGATCAGATGGCTGAGCGGCAGCGAGCGGCTGAAGATGATGGGTTTTGCCTCGGACTGGATGCGGCCAACCTTGCGGAGGCTTTTGGTGCCGGAAACGCCGTTGTTACGCAGGTGGCGGAGTGGGTTGGGCGGAAGTTGATTGAGACGAACTAACGACACAGCCCTCACTTACGGCGCCCGTACGGATGGTATCCGTACAGGCTTGACAAAGCACCGCCGTACGGATACCATCCGTACCGAGAGCACGAAAATAATATGAAAATGAAGACACGAGAATTAGATACCCACCAATGAGAGGAGCGATCATGGCGATCAAAAGGCCGAATGCGGCCATAAAACGAAAATGAAACTAACTTAATTTAAAAGGAAGCAAAACCTGTAAGAAAACTTAGTAGGTATGACAAATGACAACCTTAGATGAAACACTTAAATCAGCTAAAAGCGCACGACTTGAAATTAAAACCACTGACTTTGCAAAAGAGTTCATAAAAAGAGCTGCATCATTACAAGGCTTAGACATGACATCTTTCATAATGGCTTCTGCCTTTGAAAAAGCAGAAGCCGTTATAGAAAGCCACCGAAGGATAGAAGTTTCAGAAGAAGCTTTTTCCCGAGTACAAAAAATCCTCCTAGAGGATGAAACCGCCGCGCCATCAAGCGCGCTACTTAGACTAATGCGAGGGGAACATGAAAACAGAAGAGACGCCGGCATGTGAAATTGACAGCAACCTGCTTGCCAATTTCGAAAAATACAAATACACCAAGACGTTTAGTTGTGGGGTAAGTGTAATCGACTCGTACTATAAGGGCAGCCTCAAACGCGCTCTTAAAAGCGAGAATATTAATGCTATTGGGGCGATAGCACCGACAAAGGAGGTTGTTGGCTTCTGTACGATTACTTTGTCTGATATCGACAAGGTGATGGCTCAGAACGGCATTGACGACACCAATTTGCCATCGCGCGTACCTGTGATAAGGCTGGTGATGCTCGGAGTAGATACAAATTATCAAGGTTTGGGCATAGGCCAAAAAATCTTGATGGAAGCCTTCAAGCAAGCGGCACGGGTCCATAAAGAAGTCCCGATTAAAGGGATTTACTTGGACGCAGCACCTAATGCCGTCTCATTCTATGAGGAGCTTGAATTTAAAAGCATTGGCGAGCCTGATATTAATCAAAGCACGCCAATGCTGATCGGTATCAAAGTGGTCCTGAAGGCGATCGCAGCCTCTTAGCATCGCTTGAATCGCCTGCCAAGTATAGCAGGCTTGCCTATGTCACTATCAATGTAACTCTGTTGGCCAGAATTCCATTGATAGTGAAGCCAAGCAACATTTTCTGTACGGGCTTTTCGTATCATAGGCCCGTACAGCCTTCTGTCCTAGAATCCGCTCACTGCAACGCCGACAATTAAAATACTTATACCGCAGCCCGCCGAACAACCAAAATAAGAAATTAATCTCGTTAGAGACTCAGTTAATAAAACGTAATTTGAGTTACTGAAAACTGAACAGAACCGAATCAAGTTAGTTATGATGCTCGCACAACCAACATTAAACTTAAAAACCTCAGCACTTGCCAAGGTTTTTATAAACTCCAACTAGACCGTCAGCGCTTGGGCCTTGGTTTCTCGTCTCTCACATACCGCACAGGAGGTGGTGTCGGCAACTTAGGCGAGCTCGGCTTGTCCCTAATTACTGCTACCTTATCATTTTTTTCTCGACTCATTGCTCACCTCGAAAGATTGACTTCTATCGTCTTCAAGTACAATTCTAACCCGTGGTGCATCAGGTTTAGCAGGCTCACTCGTTTTTATCGGCGCTGGAGCACTTGTGGTTTGCTTCGCCGGACTTACATTAACTTTGTCTTTTTCACTCATTTGAACCCCCTTTAATTCTTCTGTTCGACTGGCAATCAAGGCAATACTGCGCTCCACTTTGCCTATCTGATCACCTACATATTTGTCTATCACCTGATAGTTTTTTCGAGGTGAAGAAACATCCATATCAAAACCAATAAATAGGACGCCAGCAATACCCAAAGGCGCGAAAGAAACTAACAACCACTTGAACGACTCATGCACTTTCCGCGAGCGCTCTTGATTTACTTCCGAATTATGGGTTGCACACTCCTCATAAGCATTACTTAAATAGGTATCAACCTCTGACCTTACATCAACCGCTTCAGCGCCAACCCCATCGCCATCCTGTATTGCCTTTTCAACCTCTTCATTGTAGCTCACCAAGGCATTACAATAACCTTTCACTTCAAGCGCAGGTGGCATCTGCTTGAAAGTATTGCCCCAGAAAGCCCTAATAGCGTATTTAGAAGAAACAGCCAAACCAGCAAAAAAAACAACTAACGAGGCAATTATTGCCGCACCCACAAAAATATAACGATCCAAGTCAAGCATGCGCAACATATAGCCAGAAACCGTTATCACTGCGAGCATCAAAGTAAATACTATTTGCACTCTAATAGTGATTTTCTCTTTTATTTCATTTTCTTGCAGATACATTTTCTCAAAAACAACAAGAAGCTCTTTTACTTCCATTTTTCGCCTCTTATATAACCTTACTCATCAACATTAAATTTGATAACCGGCCCTAAAAAACCTCATACACTTTCAGTAAATTCTGCGATAGCACAAGCCGACCAGCCCACGAACTTATAGATTATGCTGGCCGTTTGGTATCAGCAAGGACTTTGGTCAATGCTCAGCAGCGCATCGACACCCAACGCCCGTACTGGCAGCTTGCGCGACCTATCCCTCCCGGCACCGCCAAGATTGCGCATACGCGCAGCCACCAATGTACTGAATTCTGCTCAAAACGAACCCCGTCACCGCCATCCTGCAAGCGTTGCATCTAGCAACGGTGGCAACGGATCTGGATCAAGTGGCATACCCACGTCCACCCGCGCGACGTTCGTAGCCCTACCCAATTCCGTACTCACCGCCGAATTGACCATGACATTGCCCTTGATCGCGGGATAACCGCGCCGTGCATTGGCATCCAGCGCGATGCCGCGCGACCTCATAGGGGTGACCAGTAGGTGCATGTGCAGGCCTTACTCTTCGCTACTGATTAAGCCGCGTTCAGGTTTCGCAAAGGCTTAAGGACAATTCGCACCGGCCTCTGCGCTGTATTGCATCTCCTTCACACATCCACTCCTGCCTGCATCTTTTCAAATATTGGGTGGCTTCATGTCGAAGTTGTAGGCAAAATCCGAGACTTGCGTAAGAGGGTGCGATTGCTGAGTGTTTTGGCAGCCTACCGCCTTGTAAGCCTTAGATTCGGCGGGATACTCTCCAGATGTCGCTGCAAAGTCAGCGACCAGGTGTAGGAACCTGAAATGAATCAAGGCGTCACAGCGCCAAGTATTGCAGGCGCTTTTTTGTGTCCGCAATAGCGTTCTATGGCGGCTGTGCGCGGGACACCTTCGGGTGTGCCGGGTGCCTTGATTCCCGGTATTCCTACCCTGCGTACGGTCGCCACCTTATCCCGTAGGAAGGACGGTAGCGACTCCTCAAATCAAGGAGCTGCAGAATGCAAAACAATGGATACCATCCTCGCTACACATCCCGCGACCACCTCATCAACGGAGGTGGCAAATGACCGAACCAACGGAAGCAAAAACCCTCGGCTTTACCCCCTGCATCTACTGCCCAGGTTCAGAGCTGGCCATGTTCCACGTCAGCGCAGACGTACCCGTATACGAAGCATTGTCAAAGGCGTCCGACTTGCTGTTCCTGGCGAAGGCGCTCTCACAGGACGCAGCTTTCGAAAGAGACTCCGACCGTCATGCCTGGGCCGCGCACTATCTAACGGCTTTGGGTAAGGCCATCATTGATGATGTGATGAAGGCCGTTTCACCGCGACCGAATCTCTCGGGTAAAAAAACCGCAAAATAGCGGCCAGCCGTCCAAACCTTAGCCCCGATCTTTTCGGGGCTTCTGTGTTTTTGATACAGAGCGGGTTAAGTGATGCCACTGCAGGAACAAAAAACCCGGCGCTTGGCCGGGTTCCTTTATTGCTGTTCACGACAGCCAACCAGTCCTTCAACTGGCATCCCTTCCCTTGATCAATGAGCACCCGCCAGTGCTTGCGCAACCTGACGGATAAAGCCCCGATCTTCCTCAGACACCTCTCTGTACCACGTAAGAAGATTCCCTTCATCCTGAGTTAACTCAGAATTTTCGCTATTGGTTTTATCCCTGCGAAGGTTCTCTTTTTCATCCTGATCCAATATGCCCACTACTCCATTAAGTGATTGCGGGCGCAACGTTACTTAGGAGTGCGGAAAATCAAAACTGAAATCCATCGTAACGAAAGTTAAATATCGACGAGTTATTTCTTGGCGTTCGAAAGGCTGGTGACTTCGGACATCGCGCCGACAATGCGATGCACAGCTTTTTGGTCATATTCAGACAACGTTCTGAACTGATGGAGCAGCCGCTCTTCGGCCTCGTCCAGCCCTTCAACAGCACGCAGTACACGCCCGCCCGTCAAGACGTACAGCACGTCTACACCGGCTTTAGCCACGGCTGAGAGGTAGACAGAGTCGGCGTTGCGCTCGCCTTTTTCATAGCTGCCCTGGGTATTACGGGTGATCCCGCCGAGCTGCGCAAAGGCATCTTGATTGAGCCCCAGCCGCGTCCTTTCTTCGCGTAAGCGCTCACCTACGCCAACGTCCAAGCCTTCTGTCGATGCACAACTTTTCAAGCTTTCACCCTTTACAGGCCAAATTGTTTGGGCATAATGGCGCAAAATTCAACACGGATGCCCACGAATGGACACTATGCCCGCCCTCCTAACCACCGAGCAAGCCCGAGCAGCACTTGATCGAAGAGGGATCAGCCTCGCCGAGTTCGCCCGTCAGCACGAGCTAAACAGCAACTTGGTCAGCGACTTGTTGAATGGTCGGAAGAAAGGACGCCGTGGCCAAGCGCATCGTGCTGCGGTGTTGCTGGGGATCAAGGAAGGCATCGTTATTTGATCCGGCCACGTCGTTAGTACAGCGCAAGGATGCCCTATGAGCACTTACAAACTGGTCTGCCCTCACTGTCATTCCCGAATGCGCATACGCACCAGCGAAGGCACCCACATTTTTCTGCGTGTCGCTTACTTGCAGTGCACCAACGAAGCCTGCGGCTGGTCGGTACGCGCTGAATTCGAAATGACCCACGAGATGAGCCCCAGCGGTATGGCGAACCCCACCGTCAAGCTCCCACTGGCCGACACGGCGCTGCGCCGCGAAGCCATGAAACAAGCCAGCGATCAGCTGGAGCTATTGCCGAACCAAGGACTGGAGACTGCACCATGACCACCACACATGATTACCGCACCAGCATGCAGGAAGCCGCTCGGGCGTACTTGTTGCGCCACCAGGCGGAATACCTGGCCGATTCCGATCAGCTCTTTGAAAGCTGTGTGCGTCACCTGAGCGTGGCGCTTGAAGTGCCCGCCAACATTGCGACGAAGCTGGTGCACTTGGCATGGAGTGAATTCCAGGACCAAGAGCTACTGCGCCCATCGCTCGATGCAGCAGACCTGACAAACACCCTGTAACCCCCAACTCAACTCACCTCTCGCCTATGCCCGAATGGGTAGGGGGTGAGGTGCGCCTAAAAAGTGAGGTACGCATGGAAAACGACGTGGATATCTTCACCACCCTGACACGTGAACAGGCGGGCATTTTGCTTGAGACGCTTCGCGCAAATTATGCCGACCAGTTCAACGCGTACTGGTATGAGGAGCGCTTTAACGCGGTGCCCGAACATTTGCGGCATGACTCACTGATCGCGGCGTTCCCGATGATGGCGGCGCAGAAGCGGTTGATCGGCGCGCTCTCCTTCAGCCTCGGTCGAAGGTGCTGATCATGTCGGAGTTATCGAACACGCTTCACGCAGAGGTGTTGCAGCGTCTTGCGAACGACTACGGGTTGAAGAGACGCCTAAGCACCGACTATCTGCGCGGCGGCCAATGTCCAGCCTGTGGAAAAAAAGAGCTCTACACCCGCTATACAAATCCCTGGCTGATCATCTGCGGCCGCGAGAGCAAATGCGGACAGCGTTGGCACCTGAAGGAGGTCTATGAAGACCTGTTCGATGACTGGAGCAAGCGTGCGCCCTCCTCCGATCAGTTTCCCAGCGCAACCGCCCGCGCCTACCTGGAGTTTGCCCGGGGCTTTCGCTTTGAGTTGATCCAAGGCTGGTTCACCCAGGACACGTATTACTCCAGCGAATTGAATGCCGGCAGCGCCACCGTTCGCTTTGCCTTGGACAAGGGCGGCTACTGGGAGCGGCTGATCGATCGGCCACACCGCTTCGGCAAAATGAAGGCCCGGTTCCAACCGGGTGACAGTTACCGAGGCACCTGGTGGTGCCCGCCCTGTGTTGAGTTGCTTGAGGTCAAAGAGCTGTGGATTGTCGAAGGCATCTTCGATGCGATTGCCCTGGCCCACCATGGCATCGCGGCCGTGTCGGCCATGTCCTCCAATGTGTTCCCCGAAACATCGCTCAAAGAACTTTCCCGCCACCGCGGCGGGAAGCACCCCAAACTGGTTTGGGCGCTGGATAACGAACCCGGCGCTCATCGCTACACAAAGCGCTGGGTCCGCGAAGCGCGTGCTCTGGGCTACACCTGTGAAGCGGCGCAGATCCCGCAACCCGACAACCGCAAAGTCGATTGGAACGACCTGCACCAGCGCTGGCAGTTCATCGACGATATCGAGCAGCGCGCCGAGCAAGTCGAACAAGACCTCAGGACCGCCCGCCACTACGGCTCCTTGTTGATCGCCGAAAGCGCCGCTGATAAAGGCGTGCTGACGTACGAATGGCGCGAAAGCCATGAGTTTCACTTCGGGTACGAGAGCCGCCTGTACTGGTTCAAAATGGACCTGGATAAATTCAACAAGGCCATGCAGGCGCTGGACACTTCCGAACGCCATGAGGACCAGCAGCTCACCGACAAACAGCGACGAGCCAAAGCACTGCGCCAGTGCGGTGGTGTAGTGGAAATCGCGAACTGCTATCCCCAGGCCTTGTACTTTCAACGCAACGACGTCACCGATGAGTCCTGGTACTACTTTCGGGTCGATTTCCCCCATGACGGCGGCAGCGTCAAAAACACCTTCACCGGAGGCCAAGTGGCGGCGGCCAGCGAGTTTAAAAAGCGCCTACTGAGCATGGCCGCCGGCGCCGTGTTCACGGGTAGCGGCAAGCAGCTCGACAGGATTCTCAAGGACCAGCTTTACGGTTTGAAAACCGTCGAGACAATCGATTACGTGGGGTACAGCAAGGAATACGGCGCTTACGTGTTCGGTGACGTGGCCATGCGCAATGGACTGGTGTGCGAAGTGAATAAGGAGGACTTTTTCGAGTTTGGAAAGCTGCGGTTAAAAACGCTGCAGAAGTCGATCAAGATGCAGATTCAGCGGGATCACAAACAGTACCGAACTGATTGGTTACCGATGTTGTGGCTGTGCTTTGGAGCCAAGGGAATCGTTGCCCTGGCCTTCTGGTTCGGTTCGTTGTTCGCCGAGCAGATAAGGGCCAAGTACAAATCCTACCCGTTCCTCGAAGTCACGGGTGAAGCCGGCGCCGGCAAGACCACGCTGCTGACCTTTTTGTGGAAGTTGTTGGGCCGGGAACATGAAGGGTTTGACCCATCGAAATCGACCCGCGCCGGTCGGCAGCGAGCCATGGGACAAGTGTCCAACATGCCTGTGGTGCTGATCGAAGGCGACCGCAATGAGCCAGACAAAGCACACGCAAAAAGCTTCGACTGGGATGAACTGAAAGACTACTTCGGTGGCGGCACACTCGGCACCAAGGGCATGAAAACCAGTGGCAACGAAACCTATGAACCACCGTTTCGAGGCGCCATTGCCATCAGCCAGAACGCCGATGTCAGCGCCTCCGAAGCGATCCTGACCCGAATTATCAAATCGCATTTTGCCCGGCCAGAAGTCACCACCGAGAGCCGATCAGCCGCAGACAACCTCAACGTGATTCCGGTCGAACAGCTCAGCCACTTTCTCGTGCTGGCGATTCGCGCAGAACCACAAGTCATGGCGAAATTTGCCGAGCGTGTACTTGTCCACGAACAGCATCTGCGCAAGATCAAGGAAATCAGGGTGGAGCGGATCTTCAAAAACCACAGCCAGATGATGGCCTTGGTTGATTGCTTATGCCTGATCTGCCCGTTGGATGAGAACCAGGTCGTCACAACTCACCAGCAGCTCACTGCGATGGCCCTGGAGCGGCAGTCCGCGATCAGTGCTGACCACCCTCTGGTTGCAGAGTTCTGGGAGGTCTACGACTACCTCGAAAGCCTCGGTGAAGGTCCACAGGTAAACCACAGCGTCGACCCGAAACTTATCGCCATCAACCTCAACGACTTCGCGAAGCAAGCCAGCGAACACCGGCAAAACCTCGCTGACCTCAAGACATTGCGGGCGTTACTGGTCGATAGCCGTAGCCACAAGTTACTGGAAATCAATAAAGCCACTTACAGCGCCGTCCGTGCTTCGCAAGCGGCGAACAATCCGATGGACAAGAAAACCACCACTGTACGCTGCTGGGTGTTCCAGAAGGCGTAACTGTCCCATTCAGTTGAAGGAACAACACAATGAAAACTCTGTTTGTCCTCATGGCTCAGTACGACGGCCAAGTGGTTATCCCGCTCGATCGCGTCTGCAAGGACTACTTTACTCACCTCACCACTGACATGTTCCAGCGCAAGGTGATGGCGGGACAAATTAGGATTCCGATTACACGTATGGAGGCAAGCCAGAAGAGCGCCAAAGGCGTCCACATTACGGATCTTGCGGAGTATCTGGACGTGCAGCGCGCCGCTGCGATTAAGGAGAGTCATCAACTAAACAGCGCGCTGCGGCGTGGCTGAATTACTTTAGCAATCTGGCGCCCAGAGTCACTGGCGCCAGCAAGATCTTGTCTTTCCACTCCCACTTAACATAGGGATCACCTCGGCCACGCAGATGCGTATAGCGGCGCATTGAGTTCCAGTCTCGATGTCCGGATACACTCGACACCCGAGGGATGTCCCAGTCCATTTCGAACAGCCGGCTTACACCTTCGTGCCGCAAGTCATGAAAGGTGAGGTCTTCTATTTCAAGAAACTGGCAGGCCCTAGTCCAGGATGCAGAGATTGACCCAGCATCATAAGGAAATATCTCGGGCCGCTCTTTGGGCATGGTTTGAAGAATGGCCCAGGCTTCTGGCGGTAAGTGGCACCACACATCATTGCCGATCTTCTGGCCGGGGTTCTTCATATCGCGAACCAGTACCCGATGGCCGACTTCATCCAGATCGGCCCATTGAATCCGTGTGATTTCTTCTTGGCGACGCGTGGAGAACAGCGCGAACCCGGCCACTTTAAGCATATTGATAGCTGTCGGACGGCGGGCTTGGATGCCCTTGAAGTGTGTCAGCAGTCGATGCAGTTCATCCAACTTAGGACGGCGGTCACGTTCGCGACTGCGCATGTTGTAGCCGAGCTTTTTCAGAACCTTTCGGGCATCAGACATCGCCACTGGATCGACCTCATATCCCCATGCAGGACGAGCCACTGAAAGCACGGCGCCAAGATGGGAAAGATCGTTACCGACCGTCTGGGGTTTAACGTCTCCGCCCTCTTTACTCATGCGCCAAAGCGCATACTCCACCAACTTCTGACTATTGATGTCTTTGTCGTGCAACTTGCCAAAATATGACTCACCGATGGCATTGAGCGTGGCAAGCTTGGTTTTGCCCATCGGCCGGACTTTCTTCATTTCAAGTAAGTAGCGCTCGATCATTTCCTTGACCGTTGCGCCTTTTCGGTTTGCTCGCTCGATGGCGCCTGGTTGATCCAGCTCGGCCTCGCGACTCCGAACCCAGGCCTTGGCGGCCTCTTTTCGGGCGAAGGTCTGGCTCTCTTGGTAAACTTGGGCTCCGTCGCGAACCAAACGTATTTGTGCCGTATAGCTGACGCTGCCATCGGTACGCTTCCTTGCTCTGATCGTGGCCATATTCACCTTGGTACAATTGCAAAATGAGTTGGTATATTGTACCGACGCCTCGAAAAAAACGCCGTTTTACCCCCCAAAATCAGCCTTAAATACGTAGAGCAAAATGATACAGAATCTTGCTACAGCCCCAGTAAACACAAGCTCTGCGCTGTCTCGGCGGTTTAGCGTAGCCCCGATGATGGATTGGACCGACCGCCACTGCCGCTTCTTCCTACGCCTACTCTCCAAAAACGCCCTCCTCTACACCGAGATGGTCACCACCGGCGCGCTCCTGAACGGTGATCACGACCGTTTCCTGCGTCACAACGAAGCCGAACACCCCCTCGCCCTTCAACTAGGCGGCAGCGTCCCCCTCGACCTGGCCGCTTGCGCCCGCATGGCCCAGGAGCACGGTTACGACGAGGTCAACCTGAACGTCGGCTGCCCAAGCGATCGTGTTCAGAACAATATGATCGGCGCAGTGTTGATGGGGCATCCGCAGTTGGTGGCGGATTGTGTGAAGGCGATGCGCGATGCGGTGTCGATTCCGGTGACGGTGAAGCATCGGATCGGGATTAACGGGCGGGACAGTTACGCGCAGTTGTGTGATTTCGTCGGTACGGTTCGGGATGCGGGGTGTACGAGTTTTACGGTGCATGCGCGGATTGCGATTCTGGAGGGGTTGTCGCCGAAGGAGAATCGGGACATTCCGCCGTTGCGGTATGACGTGGCGGCGCAGTTGAAGCAGGATTTTCCGGAGTTGGAGATTATTCTCAACGGCGGGATCAAGACGCTGGAGGCTTGTCACGAGCATTTGCAGACGTTCGATGGCGTGATGCTGGGGCGTGAGGCGTATCACAACCCTTATGTGATGGCTGAAGTGGATCAGCAGTTGTTCGGCAGCACGGCGCCGGTGATTACTCGGGCCGAGGCGCTGGCGCAGTTGCGGCCTTATATTGCGGCGCACATTGATGCCGGCGGTTCGATGCACCATATCACCCGGCATGTGCTGGGGTTGGGCACCGGGTTTCCGGGGGCGCGCAAGTTTCGGCAGTTGTTGTCGGTGGATATTCACAAGGCGAAAGAGCCTTTGGTGTTGCTGGATCAGGCGGCGGAGTTGCTTGAGGGGCGCTAACCCCTCCCTTCGCCTTTAGACGGTCAGGCCGCTGCGGCGGCCGTCCAGTTCACCCACCCGAATAGCCAGGTCGACAGAATCAATAAGCCGAAGGCAATACGGTACCAGGCGAATACCGCGTAGCTGTGGCTGGCAATGAACTTGAGCAAGCCGCGCACGGCGATCATCGCGAAGATGAACGCGGTGACAAACCCCAAGGCAAATACGGGCAAGTCGCTGGCCTGAAACAAATCGAGGTATTTGTAGCCGGAATACACGGCGGCGCCGACCATCGTGGGCATCGCCAGGAAAAACGAGTACTCGGTCGCAGCCTTCCGTGACAGTCCAAACAGCAATCCGCCGATGATGGTCGAGCCTGAGCGGGAAGTGCCCGGGATCATCGCCAGGCACTGCGCGAAACCTACCTTCAAAGCATCCGGCCAACGCATGTCATCCACATGCTCGACATGCACCACATGCTCCCGCTGCTCAGCCCACAACATGACTATTCCGCCCACTACCAGAGCGACCGCGACGGTAATCGGATTGAACAGGTACTCATGGATTTTATCGGCCAGTAATACACCCAAGACAACGGCCGGAAGAAAACCGATCAACAGGTTCAATGTGAAACGCTGCGCTTTAAGTTGGGTTGGCAAGCCTTTGACGATCTCGAATATTTTAGGACGAAACTCCCAGACGACGGCCAGAATGGCACCCAGTTGAATAATAATATTAAACGCCATGGCGCGTTCGCCACCAAACGCCAATAAGTCCGCAACAACAATCTGGTGACCGGTACTGGAAATGGGCAAAAACTCTGTCAGTCCTTCTACTGCGCCTAAAACCAATACCTGCACAAACGTCCAAAACTCCATCAATCCTCCGCCAGGCTATTCTTGTTGAACGCCCCATCAACCAAATAAATGAAAGGCACTACGTAGCAAATGCCTATTAAACAATTAGGGAATCCTGCAGATAATAAAACCCATCAAACAGCATACTCAATACTTGTTATTAATCGTCCGGCTAACGAACTACCGGAAACGCTGATATTGGGACGTGATATTCCGCCCCTAAGGAAATGTGACGAAGCGCACATATTCACCTTATTTCAAGATCAATAGCCCGCAATCACCCGTCAAGATCGTGATGGCCTTTTGGCCATAAAAATCAATCGCCAGCGACCCAAAATAGTGGCACCATTCCATATTGCCATCATCTAAGGGCCCCATTTCACTAGTTCAACTGGCCGCGAGAGGCAACTAAAAGGTCGAAAACCTTTGTTTATGTTAGAAAACTCGGTTTGTCGGGTCTGAAATGCGTTTTGAATGTTACCAATTGTCAGTCACAGATGAGAACCGGTGCTTTAACATCCTGATGTCAGCACCCATTCGAGTCAAAAAGCATGATGCTTACAGGGAAATTAGCGACTAGAAGCCAGCGCCCGACAAATGAAGAACGAGGTGTTCTTACCTTGGGTCGTACCCGCAGCGTGGCCGAGAACTTTAGAGCATTAGTCGCAAGGCACGTACACTCTGATATAGCTATTGATGCTAGCGCTTACACTATTTTACATAAGAAGAATGAACGCCCGGATTTGTACCGCGCTATCTTCATAATCATTGACAGCCCTCATGCATTCGATGAGGGCCTGGCACTGGTGGAAACCCTCCGCTCCACCAACTTGAATCCACTTATATGTGCGGTTATCACAGGCCGAGGTGCCTACAACAAGATGAAGTATTATCTTGCTGGCGCCGACTGCTGCATCAAGATCAATACATTGTCCGACGAAAACACTGAGTTTCTGTCCGAGTTCTTCAGCAGTGAAGAGTGGCAACGGGACGTCAACCTGGTGTTGGACCCCACGCGCATATGCCTGATGGGCACTCGTAAGAAGCTGGACATCTCATTTGCGGAAATGAAAATTTTGGAGGCCTTTGCGCAAACCAGTAACCACATATTAAGTCACGATGAAATCGCCAGAATCATGGGTCTGAACACCAATTTTTACGACCCCCGGGCTTTGGAGAAATCAATCAGTCGTCTTCGCGGAAAAATCAAAGGCATGTATGGCACGAATGCCATTCAAAGCATTCGCGGCTATGGATACCGTTTGATGAGGGGTCTGATCTCGACCGCCTGATTCACCTATGGAAAGGAGTTGTTGCATGAACGCGACTGGAGGTATTTCCCCCGCAAAGGCCCCGTATCGCTCTCTCACCCGGCAACTGATCCTGTCACGTGATGATCGCCCGTTTGCCAGTGAGATAAAGACCCGCCCCCTTCCCGCTCCGTCGTCGTGGACGACGCAGGCGGGCCAACCGTGTGAGCGCAGCAGCGACCCATGGGTGCCGATGCACCGGGAGCCGTCCTCCCTCAAGGACCGTCGCTCGCACAATTCTGAAAAATATCTGAACCGAACGTTTCTCTGCCTGTCTGAACCGAGCCTTGCCAGCATTGCACTAGCTGACGAGCTGATCCGGTCTGGTAACAACCTGCGCGATCTCGGCCACACACTGGTCGTGTCACTCAAGGTGCAACCATTCTGGGAAGTGGATTCCAAATATAAAAAAAACATTATTTATCATATGTATCGCTTGAAAGATCATGGTATAGAAATCGCGCTGGATGACTACACTATCCGACGGAAATCTCTTACACGCTTCGACACTCTGAATCTGTTTAACTACATCAAGGTATCGATTTCATCCCTGGACCAGTGTTTGAAGCTCGAGAGCGATCCTGAGTTTCTCAATCGATTCCATGACCGTATGGTGACACTGCTCCATAACAACAAGATTTCTTTTATTGCCGATCGAGTAGAGCATATCGAGAGCCATTCATTGGCCCGGGCGCTGCCCTTTGATTACTTTCAAGGGAGCTATTACTCCCCTGCCGATCATTTTTAACCAAACTTTGGTGACTACTTTAGGAGAGAGACGTGGAAATAAGTACAACCCTCCCCAGAAAATATTTTGTTGTCGTGACTCACAGCATTACTTCCCAGCGTGAGCTCGAAACCATACTGTCCAGCGAGCGATTCAACTCGTTTGGTACGTCCCAGGCACAAATGTTTATCGAAGGTGTTGCCCCGCCCTCTTCCGCCCCCGTGCTGATGGAGTTCACTTACCCAAGTGGGTCAAGGAAAAATGTCGCCCACACGATCGAACATGAGACACAGAACATACTGGCCACCCTTGAAGCGGAATGGTCGGCAGCTCAGTCCGGTGTCACGCCAACTCCTGTCGAACTTAGTGATATCCCCCGAGAACATGAGGACATCGAGCCATACAGCGAAGCCTGGCAACTCGACGATGATCAAAGTGTGCTGATCAAGGAAAACGTCGAAATCAACCTCACTGGACTGGAAGCCGCTCTCGTCAAGAAGATGCTCCACCATGAAGATCGTGTCGTCAGTCGGGATGATCTGATTCTAAGTATCGGCCGGGAACCGGAACAGTATCGCGGACTGGAAATGTGCTTGAGCCGATTGCAGGACAAGTTCAAAAGCGCCAGCAAAGGTGAACGACTGTTTCGCGCGGTAAGAAACCGTGGTTATTGCCTGATCCAGGAAGTTGTATCAGAGCCGCATCACGCCTGACCCACCTGAAACAAACATATGACAGTGCTATTACAACAATAAAAAGTGCACTTTGTTTGTTACCTCCCGCTCCAAACACCCCCCCAATTTCGACCTTTTCTAACATCTCATATTTATAACCCATAAAGTTGGCACTTTGCCATCTTGTTAGAACTCGTCAGACAGCCCTCCCCATCAATAACTTAATCTATTGACTGACGACAGTTGGATCTCTCGACGTTGTTAGTCCCAGGGCATTAGTTAAAACAATAACAATCCTGTTTAAACAACTCGCGGTTCGACTGTCGATAC
Organism: Pseudomonas sp. dw_612; assembly: GCF_018449725.1. Taxonomy (GTDB): domain Bacteria; phylum Pseudomonadota; class Gammaproteobacteria; order Pseudomonadales; family Pseudomonadaceae; genus Aquipseudomonas. The sequence continues at coordinate 373,713 of NZ_JAAVVC010000001.1, forward strand.
CTGAATGGACGTCTTTTGGGGATATCGCATGGATCTTACTCTTCGTATCAATCGAAATACCGGCCTCAAGGGACTGACCTTTTGGGGCCAATGGGCGCTGGCACAGGGCTTTGTCGTTGCATTGCTGTTTGTACTTGCCGAACAGCATACCGGCGCGGTCGAGTTCTATTACCGGGTGTGCGCGGCACTGAGCGTACTGGCTTCGGTGCCGGCCTACACGTTCAGTGGCGTCTACCGCAAAAGAGACAGCTACCTGACGGGGTTGGGACGCCTGTTCATGGGTTGGTCCATGACCATGGCTGCGCTGGCCTGCATGGCCTTCATCTGCAAGGCCGACGAGCTGTTTTCGCGGCAGGTGATTCTCAGTTGGGCGGTGTACGGTTTCCTCGGGCAAGCGCTGCTGTACGCGCCGTTGCACGGGTTCTCCAAGTACTATCAGCGGTCGCGAAAAAGCGAGCATCGGACCCTGATCGTCGGGACCGGCGAGTTGGCGCTGGGCCTGGCCAAGAAGTTGAGCAGCGTCGAAAACCTGCCCTTGGTGGGTCTGGTCAGCACGGGTACCGTTGCCCCGCTGGAACCGGATGCCCCCCACATCGTCGGCGTGCAGGAAGATCTGCTCGAGTTGATCAGCTTCCATGACATTCGACGCTTGTACATCACCTTGCCGCTGAGCGAAGCGGCAAAAATCGAAGCGATGTACGTCGATTTGCTCGGTGCCAATGTCGACGTGGTCTGGGTGCCGGACCTGAACAGCCTGACGCTGCTCAATCACTCGGTGCGGGTTGTGGACGGTCTGCCGGCGATCTATCTGAATGAAAGCCCATTGACCAGCCAACCCACCGCTGCGCTGAGCAAAAGTCTGGTGGAAAAAAGCGTGGCGCTGTTGGCCATCATCCTGCTGAGTCCGGTGCTGGCGATTATTGCGCTGGCGGTGAAGCTCAGTTCGCCCGGCCCAGTGTTCTTCAAACAGGACCGCCATGGCTGGAACGGCAAGGTGATCCAGGTCTGGAAGTTTCGCTCGATGCGGGTCCACGACGATCACGAGGTCAAGCAGGCCAGCCGCAACGACTCGCGCATTACCGCCGTCGGGCGCTTTATCCGCCGCACTTCGCTGGATGAACTGCCGCAACTGTTCAACGTGCTGCAAGGGCACATGGCCCTGGTCGGCCCACGGCCTCACGCGGTCGCCCACAACAATTACTATTCGGGGAAAATTCTGGCCTACATGGCTCGCCACCGAATCAAGCCGGGGATTACCGGGCTCGCACAAATCAATGGTTGCCGTGGCGAGACGGACACCCTCGACAAGATGCAGAAACGTGTGGAGATCGACCTCAAGTACATCAATAACTGGTCGCTGTGGCTGGACCTGAAGATCCTGGTGAAGACGCCCTTTACCTTGCTCTCGAAGGACATCTATTGATGGCGTGAAGGTTGAAACATCAGCACCACAAGGGGACGAAAGTCCCCTTTTTTGTGGCTGGGATTAACCGGTCGGCAATCCACAAATCCCTGTGTGCGGGCTTGCTCGCGAAGGCGGCGTGTCAATCAACCTATAGGTCGACTGACACGACCTCTTCGCGAGCAAGCTCGCTCCCACAGGGGTTTTGGGTTGTTCACAAATACCAGGCCCAACCCGAGCGAATGTGGGAGAGGGCTTGCTCGCGAATGCGGTGTGTCAATCAACCTATAGGTCGACTGACACGACCTCTTCGCGAGCAAGCCCGCTCCCACGGGGTCCAGGTGTGATGTAACGATCGTTACTCGGTGATCTTCTCGAAGTTGCGGTAGAACATGTCGTTGTCGCGGCTATCAGTCATCGAATGCAACTGGAAACTGCGATTGAGCCGTGCGCCGCCGTCCCGGGTCAGTGGCGACCAGACGAGGTTGGCGCGGCGCATGGTCGACATGCTCATCAATTCATCGAACGGAATGGACAGGTACAGGCCTTTGTCGAAACTACCTTCGCCATATTCGGCGCCAGTGGCGGTGGTGATCGTCGCCCAGGCCCCGAAGCGTACGCCGTTGGAGAACTCCCGCGAGAGGTCGATCGTGGTGCCCCAATCCCCAGCCAGGTAGCGTCCGACGCTGACCGCAGCCAGTGTGTCGTAGGGCAAATCGGTATAGCCGGTGATATGTCCGGTGACGACCGAGTAGTCCCGCAGGCCAAAGCCCTGGTCGAATTCGCGCTGGCGCACGTAGTTCAAATCCGCGCCGACCGACCAGCGCTGGCCCGTCGGGCGAAACAGCACCTCGCCGCCAACGCCGGCAAACATCGATTCCAGATAACCGCCGTAGACCATGCCATACAAGTCTTTGTCCAACTGCTCGGCGTGGCTGACCTGGAACAGCGGCATGGTGACTTCGGACGTTGTCAGGTACTGGCGCAAGTCCGTGCGCACCCGGGGCAAGCCACTGGGTGCGTCGTATTTAAAGCCGTCAAAGTTATTCAGCAGATTGGCGCTGAGCAGGCCGCTCCACCAGGTGTTGCGGTTGAAGCGATACTCGGCGTCCGCATCAGCACTGAACTGATAGAAAAAACCGTCAGGACCACCGACGTTCTGTTTGAAACCCAACCCGGCCCCGTAGCTGAAGGGGTCGCGGGCTTCGGTGTAGAGGGTCTTTTCGTTGTGCGGCATCGCCGGGTTGATCTCAGTGGTGCGGTGCAACGCTTGCAGCGGTTCCTCGTTATTGAGCACTTCGCGAAAGGTTTGCCGTGGCACGCTGGTTTCTTCCAGTGGCAGGTCGTAGCGCTTGTTGACCAGAGTGAACCAGTCGATATCGGCGTTGACGCTGTTGTCCAGAATCCGGCTGGCACGCCCGACCGCTTTGGCCGAATGAAAATAGCGACCCTGCTCGCCGTAGACGATCAACTCGAAACCGCGCTGGCTGATGCGCTCGACCTTGTAGCCGGCATTTTGCTGCAGACGCCGGGACACATCCGGCCAGTTGACCTGATCCATCGCGACGGCTGGCGCCTTGGCCGGCAAAGGCTCCGCCGGCGGATCGAAGCTCTTGGTCGGGGCCTTGCGGCTGACGAAGTTGGTGTGAAAGGTCAGGCCGAACATCGCGGTGTTGCCCCGCTCCCAGGCCGCACTCACGTCCAGCGAGTCGGTCACTTTGAACACAGCGCCGAGGTTGATCGGTGAATCCTGCTGGATCACGTTGTCCTTCGGCTCGTGTTTATAGTCGTTGCCTTCGTACTCGAGTTTCAGACTGAGCCGGTCCCACGGCGTCTGGTAGGTCACGCCGCCGAACAACGAAGGCTTGCCACGAAAGTAGGCGCCGGCGTTGACGTCGCCAGTGCCTTCCATGTCCGGCCGGGTCTTGAAACGATCGTCGAGCCAACCCGCCGGGTTGTCGAAGTCGCCGCGGTTGCCCAGATAACCCCAGGCAATCCCGGCAGTGAAATCAAAATCGTCGTAGCGCTTGCTGGCCACCAGGAATTCACTGGAGAACAGGCCTGTACCGCCAATATCTCGGAAGCCCAACGCCACGTCGGGCGCCCAATGGGTTTCCTGCCACAACCGGACTTTGAGATCGACCGCCTTATCCTTATAGCTCTGGTTGCCGCTCAACGATTCGGGGCCGTAAGGCCGGTTGGTGATGGCGGTGTAGCGAAATGCCCCTTCCAGCCAATCGAACGGCTGTAGCGCCACGCTGTAACGGCTATAGGGCTCGGTGCGGTTGGCGTTCACGCTCAACTCGCCGGCCGGGGACATCCGGGCGGTCGGCGTCTGCCACAAGCCAACGCCACCGAAATCATTCTGGGTCAGACGCGGCTCGGCATGCGCCAGCCCACAGGGCAATAACAACACAGCTGCAAAACGTAAATTCAATGAACCACCTCAGCCAATTGCGTGGCAAGAAATTCGGCCAACTGCTGATTCAGTTCAGGGATAGGCGGATCGAGATCATCATTTTTGACTGGCACGAGAATCTTGCTGCCGGCGGCAGGCACCTGCCCGCGCTCACGATTCCACGGCGCAATGCCGACCTGGCGGGTGACGCCGCTGGGCTGGATCAGCCACAGATAATCGGCCTCCGCATCGTCCAGGATGGCGCATCCTTTTAGGTACTCCCGGGCCTCTTGCCCGACGACATGCGGCAATCGGCACGGTTCGGCGACGGCGCCGAGCACTTCAACTTGATCGACGCGCAACGGATAGATCAGGCGATCGCCGTCGCTCAGGTGAACGTTAGGGGCGAACCCGACCTCGATCGCCACCGGGTCCAACACCGTGACCTGGCGCCCGGTGACTGGCATGCGGCTGACTTGCTCAAACAGCCGCGTCGCCAGTTCTACCCGGCCGGGTCTGTCGAAGATCAGCGCTTCACGCCGCAACACCTGCAAGTCGAACAGCACCCCGGTCTTGAGCCGGGCCTGCTCTTCCAGCAACGACTGGCGCAGCAACCCCGCCGCCAGCCAATAGCTTTCGGCATTGGGCACGGCGACGCTGATCACGTCCGACAGCCGTCCGCCCGGCGGCAAGTCGACCGGCCCCGGGATTTGCACATCGCCCGAAACCGTGACCGCTGCCTGGCTTGCGCTACTGATCAACAGCAGGCACGCCGACAAAAACACCCACCGCTTCAACGGGCAAACCTGCGTTCTGGGGTCAGTTGCACAATCTTGACCCGCAGGCGCGTGGTCAGTTGTTGCTCACTCTTCAAGATGAAACCGTCAACCGGATCGACCCAATAACGATTGGTCGCACGCAAGCCAATGGCCGGGGCGTCAATCTGCTCATCGACACGTAGCACGGCGTATTCCTTGTTGAGGATTTCCAGGGTTTCCATGGACTTGCGCGAGAAGCGACTGTTCAGAATCACGCCCGTTTCGCTGCCGCGATAAAGATCGATCCAGCGCTGGCTGGTGTAGCCATCGGGCAGCGTGTGCAGGCCTTGCTTGAAGGGCGAGGCCGGCGCCAATCGCGTGCCGTCCAGATCGCCCTCGACACCGAGGCCGATGGTGCGCACCGCGAGACCGTCGCGCAGCAGCAACACCTGTTTGCCGGACGCGACCCAGAACTGCAGGTCGCCCCGCTCACGCACCATCGCCAACACCCCGGAGCCGGACGGCGTGGTCAAGGTGATCTGGGAAAATTCAACCCGGGCCACTTCGGCAGGCGTGACTTCCAGTTCATCGGGGCCGACCACCGCAGCCTTGAAGTTGCTCAAGGAAGCGGTCATCAGCGGGTTACAGCCACACAACAACAAGGCCGCTATCAAACCGACGCCAACTTTCAACGTTTTCACAGACCTGACCTTATTTGCCGTTATCCCGGACTTCACTCAGGTTCTTCGCCGAGGAAGCGCCCACGCCGAGAATGGCCGCCGATGGCACCAATTGGCTGATGAATCGGTTCCAGCGCGTCACGTTGGCGGGGCCGACGTAGACGATGTCCTGGGGCCGAACATTGAAGTGCGTGGCGAGCGCCATGGCGGTCGGCGACTCGGCTTGCAACTGGTAGATTTTTGCCGGTTCCACATCGAGGTTTTCCACCCCGCGAATCACGTACACGGCGTTGCCGTTGGAGGTGGTCTGGCTCAAGCCGCCGACCGAACCGAGGACATCGGACAGGTTCATGGTGCCGGTCTTGAACGTCAGCGCGCGCGGCTGATTGACTTCGCCCATGACGTAGATGCGCTTGTTGTCGTTGTACGGCAGGTACAGCTGATCGCCACCCTTGAGGTAGACGTTCTGCAACTCGGAATCCTGCTGGTTGAGCGCGTCGAGGTTCAGCGGATAGACCCGCCCGTTGCGCGTCAGCAGCAAGCCGGACAAATCCGCGTTCTGCGGGTCGATGCCGGCCGTGCCGAGCGCTTCGACCACGTTCAGCGGGTTGGTGGAAATCGGTTGCGGACCGGCCTTCGATACCGCCCCCGACACCACCACCTTCTGGCTGGCGAAGCGCAACACTGCGACATCTACTTGCGGGTCGGCGATGAAGGCCGACAGGCGTTCGGAGATGTCCTCGCGCAGTTGCTGGATGGTCCGGCCGGCGGCCTGGACCTCCTTGATATAGGGGTAATACAACGTGCCATCGGAACGCACCAGGCGACCGTTGGCATCGATCTGCTGTTGCGCGCCGGAGGGCGCCGTCAGCTCGGGATGGTCCCAGACCGTGATGTACAGGACATCGTTGTTGCCGATGCGGTACTCGGCCGGGGTTGTCAGCAACTCCGCCGGCAGCGACGTATGTTTCTGCGTGGCGCGGTCCATCGCAATGAGCTTGGGCGTGATCGGAATCAGCTCGACGCGACTGCTTTCACTGGCCCCTTGGCGCGTGATATCGCTGGTGCTCAGGTATTGCCCCGGAGAAAACATACAACCTTGCAAAGCGATACTGGCCAACATCAAAAAAGGAAAACTACGAGTCATAATGGCACTACGCTATTCAAGGGCAAATCCAGCAAGGTCACCCGACTTTCATCGGGCGACCTTGTATTACACCTACAGAGTGACTCAGTTACTGGTGCCGGTTGTCCCGGTAGTACCTGTGGTCCCGGTGGTTCCGCCATTGGCGTTGCCACCACTGTTGGAAGCGGCCACTGCACCCGCAACCATCGCCGTACTGGCCGCAGGCGCTGTGGAAGCGGCTACGTTACCGGCGACATTAGTTGCTTGTGTCAGCGGCGCTTCCGCTGCGGACGCCCAGTTGCCAAACATCGACAACAGGGCAATTGCCATCACTTTTTTCATATCAACTCCTTTCTAACGTTCGGCTCTGTTAGAAAACAAAGCGTGCAGTTAGAGGTGGAAAGATCAAGCCGCAAAAAGTGCGAACAAGATCCGTTGTTCATCCACAATCAAACTTGATTGATAGATGTCGAACGGCAGGGCTTATATCTACGGATTTGCCGGATTTAACTCCAGCCTAATTTCCCGACGTTACTTAACATTCCTGTCGGTTTATAACATTCGGCACAATCAATACTTATCCGAGGTAACCCTTCGGGTGGTTCGATTGCCAGCGCCAGGTGTCGGTCATCATTTGCTGCAAACTGCGCGTCGCCTTCCAGCCCAGTTCACGGGCAGCCTTGGACGGGTCGGCCAGGCTCTCGGCGACGTCACCCGAGCGGCGCGGCAATATCCGATACGGCACCGGCCGTCCCGACGCCTGCTCAAACGCATGCAGCACCTGCATCACGCTGTAGCCGTCGCCCGTGCCCAGGTTCCAGATGTTGATGCCGGTGGTCTGTGAAATCGATTGCAAGGCCTTGAGATGCCCGTCCGCCAGGTCCACGACGTGGATGTAATCACGCACGCCGGTGCCATCCGCCGTGGGGTAGTCGTTGCCGAAAATCGACAACTCTTTCAGGCTGCCGACCGCCACCTGGCTGATGTAAGGCACCAGGTTATTGGGAATGCCATTGGGGTCTTCACCCAAGTGGCCGCTGTCGTGGGCGCCGACCGGGTTGAAGTAGCGCAACAGGGCGATGCTCCAGCGCGGCTCGGCCGTACACAGGTCGCGCAGCACGTTCTCGACGATCAGCTTGGATTGGCCGTAGGGATTGGTCGGGTTGCCCGTCGGGAAATCCTCGCGAATCGGCATCTGCTCCGGCGCGCCGTACACCGTCGCCGATGAGCTGAACACCAGACGAAACACACCGGCGGCCGCCATTGCCTGGCACAGCGTGATGCTGCCGCCGACATTGGCTTCGTAGTACTCGAGCGGCTTGCGCACGCTTTCGCCGACGGCCTTGAGTCCGGCGAAATGCAGGACCGCATCAATCGCGTGTTGCTGGAAAATCCGGTCGAGCAAGGCCCGGTCGCAGACATCCCCGTGAATCATCAGCGCACTTTTGCCGCAGATGGCTTCCACGGCATGCAGCGCAGCGTCGGAACTGTTGGAAAGATTGTCCAGCACCACCACGTCAAAACCCGCTTCAAGCAGCGCAAGTGTAGTGTGCGAACCGATATACCCGGTGCCACCCGTTACCAGAATCTTCATAGAGCGGTCCATAGTGGGGTCGTAAGTGCGCAATAACATGTGCCGATCAATAGTTACGTCGACCAGACAGTCATACCGGGTACTTATTTAGCACTCTGAAACGCTCACCACTATCAACAGATACCGACGAAAAATAACTAACAAGCCGCGGACGGACAACTCATAACATTCCGTTGTTATACACCGCACAATAATTGCCATTAACAACCCATCTCAGGTATTAAAGTAGTCGCTTAAACAAGAAACTTACAACCACCTGTTATTTAATCCGCAGTGGGTTGTGATCAATGACTTCCAGGGTATTTTTATGATTCGTAAATGTTTGTTCCCCGCCGCGGGTTATGGCACGCGTTTCTTGCCGGCCACCAAAGCCATGCCCAAGGAAATGCTGCCGATCGTCAACAAGCCGTTGATCCAGTACGCGGTAGAGGAAGCACGGGACGCCGGTCTGCAACACATGGCCCTCGTGACCGGTCGGGGCAAACGTGCGTTGGAAGATCACTTCGACATCAGTTATGAGCTGGAACATCAGATTCGCGGCACCGAAAAAGAGAAATTCCTCGCTGGCACCCGCGAGCTGATCGAAACCTGCACCTTCTCCTACACCCGGCAGGTGGAAATGAAAGGCCTGGGTCACGCGATTCTCAGCGGTCGCCCGTTGATCGGCGATGAACCCTTCGCCGTGTCGCTGGCGGATGACCTGTGCCTGAACCTGAAAGGCGACGGCGTGCTGGCGCAGATGATCCAGCTCTACAAGAAATACCGCTGCTCGATCGTCGCCATTCAGGAAGTGCCTCGGGACCAGACCCACAAATACGGGGTGATTGCTGGCGAGTTGATCGCCGACGGCGTGTACCGCGTCAGCAGCATGGTTGAAAAACCCAACCCGGAAGACGCCCCGTCCAACCTGGCCATCATCGGCCGCTACATTCTGACGCCCGATATCTTTGATCTGCTCGCCGATACCCAGCCCGGTAAGGGTGGGGAGATCCAGATCACCGACGCGCTAATGAAGCAGGCGCAAAACGGTTGTGTCCTGGCCTACAAATTCGACGGTTTGCGCTTCGATTGCGGCGGCGCCGAGGGTTATCTCGACGCGACCAATTTCTGTTACGAACACCTGTACCTCAAGGGCCTCTGACCAGGCCCTCAACCGTCGCCCACTCTTCATTCAGGCAGGCCATTATGAACATTGCAAAAAACTCGGCAGACATTGAACGGGAGGTGGGTAACGTCGGGGTGATGTCATGGATGTCACGGTATCCGTCGTTGTCCTCCCCCACCGAAACCTGGCTCGGCGCCCTGCTGATGGTGGAACGCATCGGCGTGTTTCCTTCGTCCGGGGAAATCCGTCGGCCGATTCGCGATCCTGATTCGCTCCTCGCCCACCTGAAAAACCTCTACGGCGAGCAGGCGCTGGATATCGACGAACGCGCCGGGCTGAAAGTGATTTTCAGCGACTGGCGATTCCGCGCGCGCATTGCCGGCAGCGATCCGGCGATTGTCATCACGGTGGAAACCCGGTGTGATCCGCAACTGATGCCGCTCAAGACGGCGGAGTTGTTGAGTCAGTTGGAGCATTTCGAGAAAGGCAGGCGCTGAAGGCTAAGCACCGCCCCCCCTGTAGGAGCGAGGCTTGCCCGCGAAAGCGGTGAATCATGCGATGAAAATGTCGACTGACATGACGCTTTCGCGGGCAAGCCTCGCTCCTACAGGTTCTGCGTCTTGGCTCACTGACAGATGTTCTGCGGCGCGACGATCAGGCTGTAGAGATAATCCGCAATCACCCGCCCTCCCGCCCCCGGAATCGGGTGAATCTTGTCCGGGCCGATCATCGGGGCGGGTCCGCCCAGGGCATAACGTTTGACGTCGGCACCGAACGCGCACTGCATATTCGCGTAACCCAAGTGCTCCTTGCGCGCCCAGGGTTCCAGCACCTGCGCGTACGCCGACATCGGATAGGCACTTGAACGCGTAGTGTCCTGGCGCAGGATCAGGTTGATGCTCGCCGCCGGATGAACCTCGCGCACCATCCGCACCAGGCCTTGAATGTTCTGCAGATAGGTTTCGGGTTTCACGCCAAAGCCCTGGTCGTTGCCGCCCAGCATGATCAGGTAAATGTCCGCTGGAATCCTCGACACCACCGCTTTCCACTGCGCCTGCCACGGGCCATCGTTGTGATAGAAATCAGCGGAGGCCGCGCCGGACGCCGCGAGTTTGGACACCCGGACGCCGTCCTGTTGATTGCTCAACCACAAGCCGAACAAGGTGGGTGCGCCGTTCACCACTTCCAGCCGAAACGCCCACTCGGGCTGCTTGGAAAAGCCTGGTAACCGGACCTCCTGAACACCTGAACCGTCGAGTTTCAACGAATGCCAGGGATCCGACGCAGTCCAGCGATAACGCACCTCACTGGCTTTCCCGTCGCCCAGGTACAGCAATTTCGCCTGGGCGATGGACGTATCAACGCTGGCGGTCGGGCGCGCATCGATCTCCAGATAAGCACCCGGCCGGCCGGTGATGGTGCGACTGTCCGGGCTGGCCTGGCCAAGTCCGGACACGCTCCAATCACCACCGAAGTACTTTTCGCTGCCGCGGGTGTATGTGTAGTGGGTGCCGCCAAGCGCCGCGCCGTGGTTGAATCCGACGTAGCCCGGCCCGGCAAAACCCGCCTTGTGGGTAAGCCGCTGGACAAGCTTGTTCAGATAAAAATCCTGCCCGGCGCTGTAACTGTCGCCAATCACCGAGATGGCCAACACCTTCCCCGCCTTGCCTTCGCGCCACTGCGCAAAACGTTCGCGAGCGTCACCGACTTCAATCACCGAAGCCGCTACGGGACGCGCTTCATCAACTGCAAACATGCGTCATTTCCTTCATCAGGATTACGCCACCGTCACCAAGACAACCGGCTAATTATTGGTTAACACACTCTTCGTAGCAGCTGCCGAGCAGCGCGAGGCTGCGTTCGGCGGCGAAGCCGTCGTAAACCCTGCGCTCGAGGTCTACCTGAAACACCGCGTCGCCTGATTTCACGACGGCTTCGCCGCCGAACGCAGCCTCGCGGTGCTCGGCAGCTGCTACAGAGCGCGTTACGGCTTAACTCGCTGGCATTACGACTACGGGTGGCTTTTTAAATGTGACCCGCTCACCCAGGAACAGCACGGAGGTGACGTTGAATCGACTGAAAATGCTCGACAACACCACCGGCCCCAGCAGACCCAAGGTCACGCCGCTGAGCACCAGAACGCTGTCATCGCTCACCCCCAGACGCCCCAGCACGGCTCGCGAAGTGGCGGCAAACAGCACATGAAACAGGAAGATCGCGTAGGAATAACCGCCGAGCCAGATCAGCCAGCGCACCTGCAAGTTACTCGACAACAGCGCCACGCACGACACACACCCTACCAGCAAGCCGACCAGGCTGCGGCGATCGACGATCAATCCGCGATCCACCGTCGCCACATACAGCAGCACCGCCGATATCAAGACGAACACCAACGGCCCGATCACCCTGAACGTTTGCCTGATCTCGCTGACCTTTTCATGGCCAATCATCCCCAGCACAAAAAACGGCAGCAGATAAACCGCGCCATTGATGCCGAACGCATCCACCGCAAACGGCGGCAGCAGAAACACCGCCGCCGCAAACCCCAGCAACAGAAACTGGCGCGTCACCGTCCGCAACAAGCCGCGCCATTCCAGCAACCCGACAAACATGAAGATGATGAACACCGCCTGCAAAAACCAGAAGTGATTGACCGGGATATAGAACGAAAACAGCGCATCGATCACGCCTACGTCCTTGTTCACTCCGGGCCCGATCGCTTGCAGCACCGAGAACGGCACCCCCACGCAAAACAACGGCACGATCAGCCGCCGGACCTTGCCGACCACGTAGGCCTGGAAGTCATTGCCGCGGATTTTGTAGATGGAATAGATATAGCCCGAGATGAAGGTGAACAGCGGCATGCGCACGTACACCATGGAATCGGCGATCACCCGGAACGGCGATCCAACGTCTATTTTCAAGCCGCCGCCCAAGGGGCCAATCACGTGATAGAGCACCAGCAGCAGGCAGGCCAGACCGCGCAGGGTTTCGATCTCCAGCGACTTTTTCTTGCTCGACATAAAACGCAAACCTCAGCTCAGGATTCTTGATTCAACCAGCACAGGTTTCTTTGCGCGCAGCTGCAAACCCAGGCCCATGAACAGCACCGGCACCACCATGGAAAAATGCCGGGCGAAGGAACCGAAGTCCGGTTCGAACAAGCCCTGCACCAACAAAAAGGACAGGGGAATGGCGATCAGCTCTTTGACTTTGGTGTCGATGCGCGCGCCCTTGTAGTCGCTGGACGTGATCATTTTGAACATCAGCAGCGAGGTCATCATCATCAACACCACGAAGATGATCTGGCCCAGACCGGACAGCAGAATCAGCTCCACGGGAAACGACAAGCGAAAAAAGATGCTCATCGAGTCCAGCGCTTGCGACACAAAATCACCGCCGCTGATCCACGAAACGATCAGCGACTTCGAACCCTCCTCCCCCGCCGTGCGCAGCTCATTGTTGCTCGCGCGAATCGACGACACCGAGTAGCCGACCACCAATTGAATCGCCGTGGCGATGGCCAGGTAGAACAGAAACAGCATCAGGAAGAAGGTCATCCGCGACACGTACTTCTTCATCACGCACACGCCGAACCAGGCCAGGGAAAACAGGATCCAGTAGGGTCGGATCAGCACGCCGTAGATCACCGCCGAGCAGAAAAATCCGCCGCGATAACGCCTGGAAAACGAGAACAGCAAAATGGAAATCATCGCCACCGAGACGATGATTTCCTTGGTCAGGTTTTCGAGGAAAAACGAGCGGACCACACCCCACAAACACAGGGTAAAAAAGATCGTCAGCGGCATGCGCCGGAACATCAACACCGGTACCGCCGTCAGGAACAGATTGCACGCCATCCCGTAGGCCCAGGCGTTGGTCAGGTTGATGCCGGTGGGTCGCAGCAGGTACGCCGAGCACTCGTAGGATGAGCGGTCTGGCGAGAACGGATTCCAGAAATTGCAGTTGTCGGCGCGGGCGTAGGACGACCACAACGTCATGGCATCGGGGCCGGGATCGCGGTGCATCAGCAGCGGCATGGCGACCGACAAAAACAAGCCACTGAACAGGATCAGGAACGAGATGGACGAGTCGAGCTTTCTGCCGCGAAACTCGATGGAAGGTAGCTTCACGCGGTCACCTTCACGCGGGCAAACCGGGTCAGCACAGCGATGACACCGAGCTGCACGGTGATCGAAAAGACATTCCCCCACGCCGCGCCATAAATCGAGTAGTGCTTGATCAGCAGGTAACTCACCGGCAGGGAAACCGCCAGGCAGATCGCCGCGCTGGCCAGTGATACCCGGCTGTTTTTCGACGCAATCAAACCGCCCCAGACGATGTCGCCGACCGCGCGCAGGGCAAAGGAAAAAATCAGCACAGCGAGCAGATCGTTATCCGGACGCGGCACTGTCGTCGCGACGTAAACGAGCACGACATTGAAGAACAGCACAATCATCAGCGCCACGGCGCCGGACAGCAGCAGCGCGCGCATCACCCACTGATTGACGAACAACTGCCGAACCGTCAGCGCCTGCTGATCGTTCTGATAGCGCTTGGCGAGCACCGGTATGCCCACCACCGCGACCACGGCGTAGGACAGCGCTTGCAAGGTGTTGGCCGCCGACCAGGCGTAAACGTACTTGCCCAGACTGGCGTAGGGCTCGAGGTCGATAATCAGGAAGCGCTCGGCGTACTGACTCAACGCGATCAGCCCCGTGCCCAGGTAAAACGGCAATCCGGCTTTCCACACCGAAGCGGTGGTCAGCGCACCGGTCACCCGCCCACGGTGAACGTTCACCACAATCAGGTAACCGGCCACCATCACCGACACGTTGGCCGCTACCCACAACCACAGCACGCTGGCAATGTCGGTCACCCAGCCCAGCATCATCCCGGCCAGGGCCAACAGCGCCCAGAGTCCGGTTTTGGTAAAGAACAGCAGCGCGCCCCACGTGGCTTTCTGCGCGGAAAACACAAAGGAATTGATTTCGAATGACAGGTGCTCGGTGAGCAGCAACAGCGCCACACACACGATCAGCGTGGCACTCGCCTCAATCCCCTGAAACTGCGAATACACCGTGACCGTCACCAGCGACAACACAATGCCCACGGCCAGGTACAACAGCAAAACCCTGTCGACCACCCACCGCGAACTGCGCCCGACGCTGATCAGTCGATTGATTTCGGAGCTGAAACCGACGCTGTAGAACTTCGACGCAATCAACGAGGCGGCCACCACCACGCCGTAAAAACCCAACGCGTCATAGCCCAGGTAATGGGTGATGGCCAACACCAGCAGAAACTTCGCGCCTAACGCTCCGCCCCGGAGCAGTAGCCGAAATATCATCGAACAATGCCCTTGATGATCCCGTCCATGACCTGGGTCTTGGCTTCGATCTCGCGGCAGGTGTCCGTCAACCGCTGACCAAATCGGGACAGGGCATTCTGCGCGTAAACCGTGTTGATGATGGTGTCGACATTGATGTCGCCGCCATTGATCACCCAGTCTTCCACGCCCATGTCCTGATAGGCGCCAAAGCCCTTGCGCTCATAGCTGATATGGAACGCCGGGACGCCCGCCAGCAGCGATTCGATGGCACCGTGCAAACGCACGGAAATCACCAGGTCCGGTTGATATCTGGCCAGGGTTGCCTTCAGCGGCAGCAAGTCTTCGGTAATGCCCAACTCGCGATAGAACGCGCCGTCATCGTTGCCCCGCACCGCGCTTTGCACTGCGCACACCACTTTGCTTTTGTTCTTCAAGCGTTGCAGCAGCAGCTTCAGGTTCGCCACGTAACCGGCCTTCTTTTCCTTGCTCCACGCCGGGGGTTTACGCAGCACCACGCAGACCACCGCCGGGCTTGCCGCGCACCGGGTGAACTTGGGTTGCTGGAGAATCTTGCCGGCCAAGGCCTGCACCGCCAGGTCCGGGGCGCGGTAGACATTTTCATACGTGCCGAACAGCTCCGACGACCTATTGTCGCGGACAAATACCGCGTCGGCCTGGGCGTAATGCTCGACGATCTTGCTGCCTTCGCCGTGGAACGGACCAATGCTTTGCGGCAGGTACACCGACGGCACTTTGCTCAGGATCGCGGTTTCCAGTTGCTTGGCGTGCCCGAGTTTCAGCTTGATATGTTCGAAGGCGCTTTTGGAGCGCATGTAGCCACCGCCGACGCCGACGATCAGATCGCTCGCTTTCAATACATCCGCCAGGCCCGCGTAGGACTGATTCAGGAACAGCGCTTGCTTGACCCGGCCCAAGCCCTTGGCCGCCATGACCGGCGCGTCGTGGCGCAGATAGGGTAAGTAGCTGAAGGATTTCGGGTCCGAGGCCACGACGCTGATCGAGGTGTCGGCACCAAAGTTTCGCAGCACCAGGGCGATGGCCAGATCCACGAGCAAACCATCACCGGAATTGGACGCGCTGTAGCCATGCAAAATCGTTACGTTCATAAGCTGATATCTACTTAATAAGTGGGAGCGGAATACGCGTCGTAGGTCTGCTTGATCATCAACGTGGCACTGAACCGCTCACGGACCTTTTCGCGCCCCTGGACGCCAAGCACCAGCAAACCGGGCTTCTGGATGTTCACCAGCAGCTTGGTGAGTGCCTGATGATCTCCGGAGGGAAACACGTAGCCCGTCACGCCGTGGGTGACCAATTCGGGCAAGGACGTGCAGTCGCTGGCAATCACCGGCAGCCCCATGGCCATGCCTTCCAGCGGCACCATGGCAAAGCCTTCCCAGCGACTCGGAACGATCAGCGCATCCGCCGCCTGATACAGCGCATTCACTTCGGCCGGCGTCACCCAAGGTATGTATTCAACCCCGTCCATTTCCGGGCAATCGACGGTGTCCTCGTTGACCGCACTGCCGACCACCGTCAGTTTCAGGTCCGTGCGCTGCACGCCCGCAAACCCCTTGAGCAACACATCGAAGCCCTTCTGATAGTCGAGCCGTCCCACAAACAACAGATGGATCGGCGCTTGACCGGGGATTTTCGGCTCATCGTCTTTGTAAGGAATGCCGTTGTAGATCAACTTCATCCGCCGACGCTCGATGCCAAACCGCGCGGCTTTGTCCAGTTCGTACTGGCTGACGCAGATGATCACGTCAGTGACTTTCTGCAACAGCCGTTCAATCAGCGAATAGACTTTCTGCTTGGCCGGCGAACTCTCCATCAGGAATGAAAAGGCGTGGGGGCAGTAGATAATCTTTGGCTTGCGCCACGGCCGCAGCAGCACGCACACGCAACGGCCAATCACCCCGGAAAAGGTGCTGTGCAAATGCACCACATCGGGTTTTTCCTTGAAGATCAAACGGGTCAGTTGCCAGGCGAATCGCAGCAATGAGCGCACATCGCGCTTGGTCCGGTCGAAGGTGCGGATCTGTTGCTCATCGATGCCGTGCAGCTCTTTTTTCTGATCAAACGGGATCAAGTACACCAGTTCATAGTTCGCAGCCTCGCCCTCAGGTGGCGCCGATATCGTGCGAATAACGGTGGCCACGCCACCCTTAATCGTTTCGGCCACATGCAGTATTTTTTTCACAATCCACCCATTTCCATTCAGGTAATGCCGATGCCGAATCAAGCCTTGTCGGACGCATACTCGTAGTTGTAATTACCGTAGCCGCCGTTGCCGTAATAGCTCGCGGCACGCTTCTCGACGCCGTTGAACACAGCGCCTTTCAACTGGATACCGTTCTGGGCAAATCGACGAATCGTCAGTTCAATCTCTTTGGCGGGGTTCACGCCGAAACGGGTAACGATCAGGCTGATGGCTGCTTCACGCCCGACAATCGCAGCGTCGGTCACCGCCAGCAGCGGCGGCGTATCGATGATCACCACGTCATACAGGTCGCTGAGTTGCGCCAGCAGGTCGCGAAAGTTCGCGTGCATCAACAGCTCCGACGGGTTGGGCGGGACCTGTCCGCGACTGATGAAATGCAGGTTCTCGACCTCGGTTTCGTGAATGCCCTGCTCCAGGCTGCAACGCTTGACCAACAAGTCCGACAAGCCATTGGTGATCGGTGTGTTGAGCGTCTTGTGCAGATGCCCTTTGCGCATGTCAGCATCGATCAGCACCACTTTTTGCCCGCTTTGCGCCATGACCGCCGCGAGGTTGGACGAGACGAAGGTCTTGCCGACCTGCGGGCTCGGACCGGAAATCATGATGCGGTTGTTGGTCGAGTCCAGCCCGGCGAAGTGCAGGCAGGTGCGCAAACTGCGGATCGATTCGATCGACAGGTCAGTCGGGTTACGCAGGGCCAACAGGAACGCCTGCCGCCGCGATTCGTCACTCGGGCGCAGTTTTTTGCTGTCCTCTTCCTGCTGCAACACGCTGTAGGGAATCGACGCATACACCGGCAACCCGAGTTGTTCGATGGCCTCCGGCCCTTCCAGGCCGCGACTCAGCGATTTGCGCACCAGCACCACGGCGACGCCGACAAACCCGCCGAGGAACGTCGCGATCAGCACGATCAAAGCCTTGCGCGGTTTGACCGGGGTGGTCTTGTCGACATCCGCCGCATCGATTAGCCGCGCGTTGCCCACCGCCCCGGCCCGGACAATGTCCAGTTCCTGGGATTTGTTCAGCAACTGGGTGTAGATCTGCGAGGCGACTTCCACGTCGCGGGTCAGGTTCAGCAACTCCTGTTGCGTGGCGGGCAGGTCCTGAACCTTGCTCTCCAGACTCTTCTGCTGACGGGTCAATTCGCCAATCTGTGCCATCAACGCGCGATAGACCGGATGCTGCTTGGTGAACTTGCGATCCAGCTCCGCCTGTTGCAGTTTCAACTCTGAAATACGCGTATCGAGGGTGACGATCTGTTCCAGCACCGATTGGGTTTCGAGGGAAATATTGACCGTCTTGCCGCGTGTTTGATAACCGTTGAGCGCGTCACTGGCCTTGATCAGGTCGTGCTTGACCTGCGGCAGTTGAGCTTGCAGAAAGTCCAGACTTTGCGCCGCTTCCGCCGAGGTGCGCTCGACGTTTTGCTGCACATATAACGAGGCGACTTTATTGAGGATCTTCACGGCCTGGGCGTAATCAGCGCTGGCCAGGGCCAGGCGGATAATCCCCGATTCCTTGCCTTGCTCGGACACATCCAGGTCATCCTGATAATCCAGGATGGTGACGATTCTCGGACTGCGCACCACTTGGAAACGGGTGCCAGGATTGGCCGTCAGATCGGCGATCCGTCCCTCGACGCCGTTTTGCACAAAGGCTTCGCCGACGGCGCCGTCCACCAGCAGGTTGTCGTTGTCATCGAACAACTGGAATCGCGGCTGCTCGCCGGCGACCAGTGTCAGCTTCTTGCCCAACAATTCTTCCGGCAAGTTGAGCTGGGCGATGTCCAGGCGTTCGCCGCCCCAGGCGTAGCTGTTCAGGCCGAAACGCGGAGGCGCTACGGAGTCGCCCTTGTAGCGCCGGGCCAGAAAGCCGCCAATGACCGGGAAGGTGTTGGGCGTGACGTCGATATCCAGGTGCAGATCGTCGACGGTTTTGCCGATCACCGCGCGGGACTTGATGATGCCGATCTCGGTCACCGACGGCGATTGACCATTGAGCATGCTGTTGAGGTCGGAGAAACCGAGCATGTCGTTCTTTTTCGGTTCGACCTGCACCACGGCGTTCGCCAAGTACACCGGCGTCGCCAAAATCGCATAGGCCACGCCGGTCAGCATAAATGCACCGGTGAGCGCGCCGATCAACCATTTCTGATCAATTAAACTGCCGAATATTCCGAGAAGATCAATATCATCTCGCTCGTTGTCCCGGGTGCCGACTACTGACGGTAACTGCATAAGTGAATTCTTACCATTTACTGATCTGAAAATTATTCATCAATGCCCAAGCCGCTGCGCCCATGAGCAAACAGCATCTTCAATCAATGCATGGGCATGAATAAAAGCTGCTTTTCCTTGACGATACGGGTCTTGTATTTCTCGCTCACTCTGCCACTTGCCGAGAAGAAACACTTTGCCCCTGGCGTGCGATGCAATCTTCAGCACTTGGCTTACATGCTGTTTTTCCATGACCAGAATCAGGTCCGATTCATTAACGATGTCCGGAGTGATTTGCCGGGCCTTGAACGCTTCAGCGCTATGTCCATGGGCCTCCAGCACCTGGCGTGCCGCAGGCTCCATGGCCTCGCCAACACGAGCGCTAAGGCCCGCGGAGGTCACGGTGATGGAGGAAGAGGCCAGCGCGTTACGCAGCAGCATTTCTGCGGTCGGACTTCGGCATATATTGCCTACGCAGACGACAAGGATCTTTTTGAACAAGGCAACGCTTCCCGTGTAATGTCGAATCAACCAATGCGTCGCGGGGATTTGAGTGAACCACGGGTTCATCCCGCACTCAGAAACGGATCAGCCTTGTTAATACAAGCGTATTAAGTACCACGACAGTCAAAAACCACCCAACCAGAATAAGCGGACCAAAAATAACGAACGTTTTCTAACAATGGCCATCCGACAAAACATAACAGTCGTGCACTTAGCGACTTCATCGCTATCGAACTAATAGCAGCCAAAAACCAATAATCAATGTTATTTCCAGCTCCACGAGAGGGAATTCGCCATGCATTTCAAACGCCTTGCCGCTTCCACGCTGCTGATACTCAGCAGTCAGGTTCACGCCAGCGCACTGTTCCCCGCCCTGGCCGCCAACAAGACCTTCGGTGTCCAGGCCAAGATCCAGACATTCACCGCCGCCGATGCCGGGCAGATCAAAGCGTCGGGGTTCGGGTTTGTGCGTTTTGGCGTGTGGACCAACAGCCTGGCTGACGCGGCGTATCAAAAACAGATCAGCGATGCGTTCGCCGTCGCCAAAGCCGCCGGACTGCCGGTGTTGATGACCATTCGCTCGACCGAAGCGCTGACGGCCGCGCCCGGCAACGCCAAGGCACTCGCGGCGGCGGGAGCCGTGTTCGCCCAGTCGATAGTTGCTTTGGAACAGTCCTACCGTACGCAATTGGTGGCCATTGAAATCTGGAATGAGCCGGACCTGGCAAAGTATTGGCCGACCAGCCACTTCGAGACGACGTTTGTGCCGTTCATGAGCGCGGTGTGCCAATCCCTGGGGCCAAAAGCGTCAGCCACGCCGCTGATTGGCTTCGGCTTCGCGAAAGCACCGAGCGCCGGGTCCGCGTCTACCGTGGCACTGAACCGGATCGTCAGTGAATACCCCAAATGCCTGAGCGCGATTTCCTATCACCCCTATGGCCTGACCGGTGCGCAGATCAGCACTGCCCAGGCGTTCATTCAGCAGAACTTCCATCTGCCGGGGGTGATCAGCGAGTGGGGAGTGTCGGCGCTCAGCTCCAACGGCGGGGACGACGGGCAGGCCAGTAAAGTCAGCACCTTCATCGCCGATGTGAAAAAACTCAATATCCCGCTGACGTCCCTTTATGAATGGAAGAACAGTGATTCGGGCGGCAATGACCGGGAGCGGAATTTTGGCCTGCTGACGTCTGATGGTCAGCCGAAGCCTGCACAACTGGCGGTCGAGACACTGCTGAATGCACAGTAGGAAGCGTTAACGGTCAGTTGCTTTGAACCTGTGCCCCGATTTGGCATCGTATTTACCGATACCACGCCCCTGCATTCAAACACCTGTTTTCAGGATGTTGCCATTGGGGCCATCGATACGCACACCCGCCCTTGAGTGGCTGTCAGCGCTCGGGTAATGTCATCAGACCCATAGGACAGAGCACGCCCATGACTTCCAAGCTGGAACAACTCAAACAAATCACCACCGTCGTTGCCGATACCGGCGACTTCGAAGCCATCGCTCGCGTTAAACCCGTTGACGCTACCACCAACCCTTCCCTGCTGCTCAAAGCGGCGGCCATTCCCGGTTACGCCGAGCTGCTGAACGCCTGCGTGCATGACTGCAAGGGCGACGTGGGCCTGGCCAGCGACCGTTTTGGCGTCGCGGTAGGGCAAGAAATCCTGAAAGTGGTGCCGGGCCGCATTTCCACCGAAGTGGATGCACGTCTTTCGTTCGACACTGACGCCGTATTGAAGCGCGCGCACCGTCTGATCGAGCTGTACGACAAGGCCGGCATTGGCCGTGACCGCGTACTGATCAAGATCGCCTCCACCTGGGAAGGCATCCGCGCCGCCGAGATCCTGGAAAAGGAAGGCATCCAGACCAACCTGACCCTGCTGTTCTCCTTCGCTCAGGCCGCCGCTTGTGCTGACGCGGGCGTGTTCCTGATTTCGCCGTTCGTGGGCCGCATCTACGACTGGTACAAGAAGGCCAACGGCAACGACTACACCGGCGCGGATGATCCGGGCGTGCAGTCGGTGACCCGCATCTATAACTACTACAAGGCCAACGACTACAAAACCGTCGTGATGGGCGCTAGCTTCCGTAACCTGAATCAAATCGAGCAACTGGCAGGCTGCGATCGCCTGACCATCAGCCCGGACCTGCTGGAGAAACTGGCGGCAGATAACGGCAAGCTGGAGCGCAAATTGGCGCCAGGCCATGCTGGCGAAGCACGTCTGAGCCTGAACGAAGCGCAGTTCCGTTGGTTGTCCAACGAAGATGCGATGGCGACCGAGAAACTGGCTGAAGGTATTCGCCAGTTTGCCCGGGATCAGGAAAAGCTTGAGGCGTTGCTGCAAGCCAAGCTGTGATCTAGTCCAACGCAATGCAAAAAGGGCGAACCCTCACGGGTTCGCCCTTTTTTGTGTGTTGAATTCGCCGCTTGACCAATGTGGGAGCGGGCTTGCTCGCGAAAGCGGTGGGTCAGTCAACATCTATGCTGGCTGATACACCGCTTTCGCGAGCAAGCCCGCTCCCACAAGGGAACTGCTCGGGATCAATGCCGCTCCAGCGCATTCACCAGATCATGAAACGCTTCACGATTGGAGTCGTTCAGGCCCATGAGGATCTTGTGCGCTTCGAGCACTTTGATCCGCACCACTTCTTCGGACTGATCCTGGTCTGGCAGGTCGGTCAGGCACTCAGGGCATGGGATCGGACGGTCAACAATGTTGAACACTTGCTCGAAGCCCATGGACTGCAGCAGACGGGTGATGTCTTCGTGGGTGGTGACGACGGTCGGCAGCAAGCCGACCTTCTGCCGCGACAGGATCGACAGTTTGGCCAACAGGCCCAACGTGGTGCTGTCGATGCTGCGGGTTTCGGTCAGGTCGATCACGATCGCGTTGAAGTTCAACGCCGTGAAGATCCGCTCAATAGTCGCATCCAACGCCGAACACAGGGTCAGGCGAACTTCACCGACGAACTTCAGGACGAAGGTGCCATCCTGCTCGGCGAACTGGATTCTACCGGTACTCATTAAAGATTCCTGCTCAACACCAACAGGGCGATATCATCCGGCATCTCCCCCAGCGTGGCCAATCCAAAAACCTGCCGCAGCCCATCCAGGGTGCCGCCCGCAGCCTTGACCCGTTGGGGCAACGCCGCTTCTTTCTCTTTGAGTGTGGGTTCTGGCAAAAGGTCCAGAATGCCATCAGACATCAGCGTCAGGCTGAACGTCGGAGGCAATTCCATCACGTGGTCTTCATAGGTGGCTTCATTGAAGAGGCCCACCGGCAAACCACGCCCTTCCAGATAACGAACACTGTCTGGCGTGTACAACACAGGCAACGGCAGATGACCGCCGATGCTATAGGTCAACAAACCTGTCTCCTCGTCGATGACACCACCGACCATTGTGACGTGTTTACCCAGCTTACAACTGATCAGGCCTCGGTTGATATGACCAAGTACCTCTGAAGGCTTGAATTCTGGCAACGTGCCATTGCGCTTGGATTCGAACAGCAAGCGCGTGGTCATGAATTTCAGCAGCACGGTGACGAAGGCTGAAGAGGCGCCATGACCGGAAACGTCCGCCAGGTAGAAGGCTACCCGACGCTCGTCGACCCGAAAGTAGTCGACGAAATCACCCGACAGGTACAGCGACGGGATGATCTGGTGAGCGAACTGGAACTCGTCGATGGTCCAGGGACTGACCGGCAGCATGTTCATCTGCACCTGGCGACCGGCGTTCTGGTCTTCCTGGAGCAGGTTCAGGCTGGCTTCGAGTTCGCGGTTGGCCTTTTCCAGCTTGTCGCGGTAGCGCTGGTTTTCCAGCAGCAGCCGCGCACGATCCAGGGCCCGGCGCACGGAGTGCTCGAGCACGGCCAGATCTTCGAGAGGCTTGATCAGGTAGTCCGCCGCGCCCAGGCGCAGCGCCTCGACCGCATCGTTCATCACGCCGGCACCCGACACCACGATGACCGGGGTTTGCGGCGACAGCTCGGTGACCTGGCGAATGAGTTCGAGTCCGCCCATCTGCGGCATGCGCAGATCGCAGATGACCAAGTCGGGCTTGTCTTGCTCGAATACCTGAAGACCCTGCTGGCCATTGCTGGCTTGCAGGACACTGAAACCACTGTCTTCCAAATAGGCGGCGAGGCTCGCGCGCACTACTTCGTCATCATCGATTATCAGCAGCGTGGCACTGGTTTTTGGCATGTGGGCAAACGGCGCCAGAATTAGGTTGGCGTAGCAGGCAGGGGTTTTATCCCGGCTCACACTACTGGATTCGCTTTCTAGCCTCTCTGTTGCACTGTTTTAGAGCGTTTGCCCTACACACAGGTCCACCAGAGGTGCCCTTCTAAGGCGCAGACGGTACTCCCATCCGCGGGGCGTTTCAAGCTCACGCCGATGGTCGCTTGACGTCTTTACTTCTCAAATCACCGGGAGTTATAAGAACAGGCAAAACCGTAACCCAATGGAAGGATCGAGCCCATGAGTCAAACCGATCGGGACTACAGCGAAAAGCGCGATTTCATCCGCATGCGAGTCGATGCCGATGTGTCGCTGATTCACGAGGGCGATGAGGTGCCAGCCGTCTGCATCGACCTTTCCAGCAGTGGCATGCAGGTGGAGGCACCGCGTTTGTTCAAGGTCGGAGACCGGCTCAGCGTGCGGATCGATTCCGATCACGCGGCCCTCACGGGCCTTGAAGCCGACACCGAAGTGGTGTGGGTGAAGGAACAGGACGGTGGCAACCAGAAACTCGGGCTTACAATCTTGAAGATGAAATAAACGCAATCCAGAACCAAAGAAGGCGGCCCAATGGCCGCCTTCTTCGTTTTACCGCACTGAATCAGAAATCGTCTTCGACGTGGCCGTCTTTGACTTTGAATTCGCGATTCTGCAGGTAGGCATTGCGGATGAAGATGTACTTGTCGCCGTTGATCAGCTTCTCGGCGGACAGCAGGCTGGCGCGGGTGTCGACGATGTTCAGGCCGAAGATCGAGTTACGCACTGGCACGTCGTTGATGTAGCGGTACGGGCCGGTGTAGCCGTCGACGAACTTGGATGGCGCATCACGCAAAGTACTTGGGCCGAGCAATGGCAGCATCACGTACGGACCGCTGCCGACGCCCCAGTAGCCGAGGGTCTGGCCGAAATCTTCATCGCTGCGTTGCAGGCCCATCTTGGTGCCCACATCGAAGAAGCCCAGCACGCCAAAGGTGGTGTTGAAGATCAGGCGAGCAGTGTCGACGCCGGCGGCGGCCGGTTTGGCCTGCAGGATGTTGTTGGCCAGGTTGGTGACATCACCGACGTTGCGAAACATGTTGTGGATGCCGTCTTCCACGAACTGCGGCGTCACGAACTCATAGCCCTGGGCAATGGGTTTCAGCGCGTAGGTATCGACGAAATCGTTGAACTGGTAAATCGGGCGGTTGACGCTTTCCCAAGGATCATCTTCCGAAGCCGCCTGGGCGGCAAACGGAACCAGCAATACGCTGGCACACACACATAGCTGAGCGAGTTGATTGCTCCAGCGCATAGAAAACTCCTTGGATTGTACAGGCGCGGGCGCGCGGCCCAAGCGTAAAGGCGGCTAGTATAAGACGGAAAGTCAGGTTTAGGCAGCACTGTACGAGTCGACCTACGGAAGTTGCAGAACGACGGTGAGCGTTTCACATCACTGTCACTCAACTGTCACCGTCCTCCCATAGCCTTGTCGCTATTTCAGGGACGTTGATATGCCGCATGCCGACACCTTGCCCGTCGCCGCCCCCAGCCTGACCGCCGTGCTGTTCGGCCTCAGTGGTTGCCTGGTGGATTTCGGCGCCCGCACGCGCCAGCCCGGCGCGCCCTCCGCCGAACACGCCGAAGTCACCCCCGGCGCCCTCGATAGCCTGCGCAGTTTGCAGCACCTGCAGATTCCTTGCGCATGGCTCGATGAACTCCCCCCGGCCCTCAGCCACTCCCTGGCCGCAGGCCTGCCGGCGTGGATCAAACCTTCGCAACATCCAGCAACAATCAATCCATGGCCGGCCCCGAACGCCTGCTGGCAAGCCTTGATGGCGTTGAACGTAGAACGCCTGGACGGTTGCGTGCTGGTCAGCGGTGAACCGCGATTGCTGCAAGCCGGACTCAATGCCGGGCTGTGGACCATTGGCCTGGCGTCCTGCGGTTCACTGTGCGGGCTGGCGCCGAATGAATGGCAAGCCTTGAGTCAAAAGGAGCGCGAACAGCTGCGCGGCAAGGCAACGGTGCAGCTGTTTGGCCTGGGGGTGCATTCGGTGATCGATCACCTCGGCGAGCTCGACACCTGCCTAGCGGACATCAGTTTGCGTCGGCTCAAGGGCGAAAAGCCCTGATCGAGATCATGCAGGTTACCCGTGAGTGGATTAATCTAAAGGTCAGCCATAGACCTTTGGCGTGCTGCTGCGGTCTATGCCAGTGCCTATCGATAAAAGGAAGAACGCCATGCCTGCCCGCGAACTGCAAGAACAGCTCAATACCCTGCGCGAGCAATTGGAACAGAATCCGCCGCTGTCCGACTCCGAGCGCGCCGACCTGCACGCGTTGATGCAACAGATCGAACTTGAACTTGAACTCGAAACCAAGACCCAGGATTCCAGCCTCGCCGATGGCGTGAACCTGGCCGTCGAGCGCTTCGAACTCGAACACCCCGCCATTGCAGGCACCTTGCGCAACATCGTGCAAACGCTGGGCAATATCGGGATCTGAACCCGCCAGATACAAAAAAGCCCTGCTAGCGATAGCGGGGCTTTTTCATTTCACAGCGTTGAAATCAAAAGATCGCAGCCTGCGGCAGCTCCTACCCTGGAATGCATTTCCCAGTAGGAGCTGCCGCAGGCTGCGATCTTTTGATCTTATTGGCGGACCAGACGATGGTTCGGCAGTTGCACCGCCTCAGTGCTGCGATACGGGTTGATATCCAACCCACCCCGCCGCACATACCGCGCATACACCGTCAATTTCTCCGGCTTAAGCAACCGTTGCAGGTCGAGGAAGATCCGTTCCACGCACTGCTCATGGAAATCCGAGTGCTGGCGAAAGCTGACGATGTATTCCAGCAAACTCGCGTGATCCAGCGCTGCGCCACGGTATTCCACCGCCACGCTGCCCCAGTCCGGCTGACTGGTGACCGGGCAGTTGGATTT
This sequence comes from Pseudomonas sp. dw_612, assembly GCF_018449725.1. Lineage (GTDB taxonomy): Bacteria > Pseudomonadota > Gammaproteobacteria > Pseudomonadales > Pseudomonadaceae > Aquipseudomonas. The sequence goes on from NZ_JAAVVC010000001.1 coordinate 400,240, forward strand.
GAGCAAATGGCTGTGCACGCTCTCTTCGACAATGCGTGAATCATCGCAACGCAACAGTTCCGGGCGTGGGTGCTCGTAGTTGCTGACGCTGATGTCCAGCCCATCGATGCACACGCCGGGCAAGGCCACGACGCCTTCCGCCTCGACATCCTTCAAGCTGCGAATCCGCACGCCAACCGGCTTACCGGCCGCCGCCGACAGGTCTTTCACCAGCGTGGCTTCAAGGCTCGCGGTGTCGGCGAACGGTGTCTGGTTCAGGGAGTTGAGGTACAGCTTGAACGACTTGGATTCGATGATGTTCGGCGAATCCGCCGGGATGCTGAATTCACCGATCGCCACCACGGGCTTGCCCGATGGCAGCAGCCACGACAGCTCGAAGCAATTCCAGAAATCAACACCTTTATACGGCAGGGTGTCTGCCGTCAGGCCCAGCTCGGCCCATTTCGCGGTGCGTGGGATCGGGAATAACAAGGACGGCGTGTAGGTGGCGATGTATTCGCTGGATTTGCCCAGCGGCGAATGTTCGGCTGCGGGATGCATGGCGGAAACCTGACTGAAGAATCAGCGGATTCTATCAGCCTTTGCGCCCGCCTTTGAGTGCTTACTGACTGACAGTCAGTTTGCCGACCATGCCCGCCTGATAGTGCCCCGGGATATTGCAGGCAAATTCCAGGCTGGTGGCCTTGGTGAAGGTCCAGGTCAGCTCGGCGGTTTTGCCCGGTGGCACGAGCACGCTGTTGGGGTCGTCGTGTTTCATTCCGTGATCCATGCCCGCCATCGACCCGTGGTCCATTTCCTTCATGGCTGTAGGCGTGAGCATGCCACTTTGCTGCATCTTGAGCATTTCCTGCTGGTGCGCGGCATGCATCGCCACGTCGCCGAGGTTGAATTCGTGCAGCAACTGGCCTTTATTCACCAACACAAAACGAATCGTCTCACCGGCCTTGATGTCGATGCTCTTTGGATCGAAGGACATATCGCCCATCACCACTTCCACGCTGCGGCTGGCCTTGGCCGCCGGGGCCGGTTGGCCAAAGTCGTAGGTCTGCGCCGGCGAGGCCCACACCGTCGAACTCAACGCCAGCAAACACGCAGCCAGCACCAGACGATTGCGCAAAAACATAGTCGTACTCCAACAAGATAAGGTTCAGCCTGTGGAAAACTCTAAACTGACACGCCTGCCCGTAACCTGACAGCCAGATTACAACTTTGTCAGGTTGGCCGGCATTGCGGCCACCCACGGTATAAAGCGCTCGTTCCACTTAAACAGAGCTATTTATTCAAAAGAGCTATTCATGAAACTGCTGATCGTCGAAGACCAAGCGAAAACCGGCCACTACTTGCGCCAGGGCCTGACCGAGGCCGGTTTCAATACCGAACTGGTGGCCGACGGCAGCACTGGCCAGCAATTGGCGCTGACCGGCGATTACGCGCTGCTGATCCTAGACGTGATGCTGCCCGGCCGCGATGGCTGGCAGATTCTCCAAGCCGTCCGTGGTGCCGGTCTCGACACGCCAGTCCTGTTTCTGACCGCCCGAGATGCGGTGGAGGACCGGGTTCACGGCCTCGAACTGGGCGCCGACGATTATCTGGTCAAACCTTTTGCCTTTTCCGAATTACTGGCCCGGGTCCGCAGCCTGTTGCGGCGTGGCAGCGGCTCGCCTCAGGAAACCACCTTGCAACTCGCCGATTTGCGCCTGGACCTGATCCGCCGCCGGGTCGAACGCAGCGGTCAACGCATCGACCTCACCGCCAAGGAATTCGCCCTGCTGGAAATGCTCCTGCGCCGCCAAGGTGAAGTGCTGCCCAAATCGCTGATCGCTTCCCAGGTGTGGGACATGAATTTCGACAGCGACACCAATGTCATCGAAGTGGCGATCCGCCGTCTGCGCCTGAAGATCGACGACGATTTCCCCAACAAGCTGATCCACACCGTGCGCGGCATGGGTTACGTCCTCGAAGAGCGCGACGCCTGATGCGCCGACTGTCCTTGAGCAATCGCCTGGCCCTGCTATTTGCGGCTTGCACCGCTGTGGTGTCGTTGTTTGCCGGGGTGTTGTTCAGCCGCGCCAGCGAAGCGCATTTCGTTGAGCTCGATCAGCAATTGCTCGACGGCAAGCTGATCGGCTTGCGTCGGGCGCTGCATGACCTTCAATCCAGTGAAAGCGAAGTGAAACTGCAAGATGAGCTGAGCCGACAGGCTGATTTGTCGCTGCGCATTACTGGCAGCGATGGCCAGCGCTGGTATGACAGCTCCATTCGATTGCCCAAGGAACTCCCGCAAACTCCGGGTTTATCGACCCTGAGCAGCAACGGCACCGACTATCGCGTCCTTCACGCCCCGCTGTTCCCCGACAAACCCGACTCGCCGCAACTGACACTATTGCTGGACATCACCCATCACCAACACTTCCTGCAACGCATGCAACACTTGATCTGGCTGACGGTTGGCCTCTCGGCCCTGGCCACCGCCCTGCTCGGCGCCTGGGCGGCGCGTAGCGGTCTGCGCCCGTTGCGGCGCATGAGCGCGGTGGCCAGTGGCGTGTCGGCACACTCGCTCAACGCCCGGTTGCCGGAAGAGAACATGCCGCCGGAACTTGCGGAAATGGCCCACAACTTCAATGCCATGCTCGGACGGCTCGACGACTCTTTTCAACGGCTCTCGGCCTTCTCCGCCGACATCGCCCATGAACTGCGCACACCGCTGTCGAACCTGCTGACCCACACCCAGGTCACCCTCACCCGCCCGCGCCCGATCGAGGATTACCGCGAGGCGCTGCACAGCAACCTCGAAGAGCTGCAGTGGATGGCGCAACTGGTCAATGACATGTTGTATCTGGCCAAGGCGGATCATGGCTTGCTGATGCCCAAGCGCGAACCGCTGGAACTGGCGGAGGAAGTGGATGTGTTGCTGGAGTTCTTCGCGCCGCTGGCCGAGGACGCGCAGGTGAAACTGAGTCGTGATGGCAGCGCGCAGATGGAGGGCGATCGCAGCATGTTGCGCCGGGCGCTGTCCAATCTGCTGGATAACGCGTTGCGGTTTACGCCGGCCAATGGGGAGGTTCGGGTGCGGATTGTTGATCAGCCCAAAGGCTTGAGTATGACGGCTGAGAACAGTGGCGGCGGGATTGATGAGGCGTTGCTGCCGCGGTTGTTCGACCGGTTCTATCGGGCCGATCCGGCGCGTCAGGAAGGCAGTAGCGAGCATGCGGGGTTGGGGTTGGCGATTACCCAGTCGATCATTCGTGCCCATGGGGGTGTGATTCGTTGCGAATCGGAGAATGGGTGGACGCGGTTTGTGATTGAGTTGCCAAAAGAAAATTGAGGCTGCCAAGTCTGGCCCCTTCGCGAGCAAGCCCGCTCCCACATGGGATCTGAGTTGATCACAAATCTGTGGCTCAACTCGATCAACTGTGGGAGCGGGCTTGCTCGCGAAAGCGGTGTAACGACTTACGAATACCGCAACGCATGCGCCGGCTCGATCTTCGCCGCGCGCCACGCCGGATAAACCGTCGCCAGGAAGCTCAAGATGAACCCGGCGGAGCAGATCAACAACACATCCCCGCCCTGCAATTGCGACGGCAAGTTGCTGACGAAGTACACGTCCGAACTGAAGATGTGCTGCCCGCTGACGCGCTCCAGCCAACCCACCAGTTCACTGACGTTCAACGCCGCGATCACACCGAGTATGCCGCCGATCAAGGTCCCGACAATACCGATCACCGTGCCCTGCACCATGAAGATCGCCATGATCTGTCGCGGCGAGGCGCCGATGGTGCGCAGGATCGCGATGTCCGCGCCCTTGTCGTTCACCACCATGATCAATGTCGCGATGATGTTGAACGCCGCCACCGCGACGATCATCAGCAACAGCAGGCCGATCATGGTTTTTTCCATTTTCATGGCGCTGAACAGGCTGCCCTGGGTGTGGGTCCAGTCATCAGCCTTGTAAGCGGTGCCGAGGCCGTTGGCGATGTCGTTCGACACCTTCGGCGCCGCGTACAAATCCTTCACCGCCAGGCGCACGCTCTGCACCTGGTTCGGCTGCCAATGCTGCATCTGCGCGGCGTCGGCCATGTGAATCAACGCCATCGAACCGTCCAGTTCGGCGCCAACCTTGAACACACCAACCACGTTCAACCGCTGCATGCGCGGGGTGATGCCACCCGGTGCGCTGCTGACTTCCGGCACGATCAGGGTGATCTTGTCGCCAACGTTCAAACGGAAGCGCCGCGCAGTGATTTCACCGACCACCACGCCGAACTCGCCGGGTTTCAAGTCTTCGAGACGACCTTGCACGATGTGCTGCGCGACGATGGAGACCTTGCCTTCCTGCGCCGGGTCGATACCGCTGACCTGGATCGGCTGCATCGAGCCTTTATACGAGAGCATGCCTTCCATTTCGGTGAACGGCACGGCGGCGGTCACTTCCGGATTTTTCATCGCGGCGGCGGCCACGGGCTGCCAATCGTCGATCGGGTTCACGCCGACGATGGTCGCGTGGGGCACCATGCCGAGGATGCGCGAGCTCATTTCGCGCTGGAAACCGTTCATCACCGAGAGCACCACGATCATCGCCAGCACGCCCAGGGCGAGGCCGATCATCGAGGTCATCGAGATGAAGGAAACAAAGCGATTGCGGCGCTTGGCGCGGGTATAGCGCGTGCCGATAAAGATCGATAACGGTCTGAACATTCGCAGGGGCACCGTATAAAAATAAAAGACCCGACGCACTGTTCAGTACGCCGGGTTTCGGTCAATCAGATGGGCGTCAGGCAACCTTCCTGCAAATGCAGGACGCGATCCATCTGGCGGGCCAGGTTCATGTCGTGGGTCACCACCAGGAACGCGGTGCGCATCGAGGTGCTGAGTTCCAGCATCAAATCCTGAATGCCTTGCGCGGTGTGGGAGTCGAGGTTGCCGGTCGGCTCGTCGAGCATCACCAGGCCCGGGTTGTTCACCAGGGCACGCGCAATGGCCACACGTTGACGCTCGCCACCGGACAGTTCCGAAGGTTTGTGCTGCAGGCGATGCCCCAGCCCTACCCGCTCCAGCAACGCAGTGGCACGCTGGCGCGCTTCCGGGATCGCGGTCTTGCCGATCAGCAGCGGCATGCAGACGTTTTCCAGGGCGGTGAATTCCGGCAGCAAATGGTGGAACTGGTACACGAACCCGAGGGAACGGTTACGCAGCAAGCCACGATTTTTCTCGCTCAGGGCCGAGAGTTCTTCGCCATCGAGCCAGACGCTGCCCTTGGTCGGCGTATCGAGGCCACCCAGCAGGTTGAGCAAGGTACTTTTGCCCGAACCCGAGGTGCCGACGATCGCCACACGCTCACCCGGATGCAGTTCCAGTTGCAGACCGGCCAACACTTGCACCGACTCCGGGCCTTCCTCGTAGGATTTGCCCAGGTTACGGCAGCTCAAGATTGCTTTTTCACTCATGCCCGACTCACTCATAACGTAGCGCCTCCGCAGGCTGGGTGCGCGCGGCACGCCAGGCTGGATACAGGGTGGCGAGGAAACTCAGTACCAACGCGGCGGCGCAGACCATCAACACGTCCTGGCTCTGCACTTGCGACGGCAGGTAATCAATGAAGTACACGTCGGCGTTCAGGAATTTATGCCCGATCAAGCCTTCGAGGACCGAAATCGCGGCACTGACGTTCAACGCGGCGAAGATCCCGACCACAGCGCCGATCAGCGTCCCGACCACGCCAATGACCGTGCCCTGGACCATGAAGATCGCCATGATCGAACCCGGCGTCGCGCCAAGGGTGCGCAAAATCGCGATGTCGCCCTTCTTGTCGTTCACCACCATCACCAGCGTGGAGATGATGTTGAACGCAGCCACGGCGACGATCAGCAGCAATAGCAGACCGATCATGGCTTTTTCCATGCGAATCGCCTGATACAGGTTGCCGTGGGTGCGGGTCCAGTCACGCGCGTAGTAATGGTCTTCGCCGAGTTGCTGGGCGAGGGTCCATGCCACGCGTGGCGCCTGGAACAGGTCGTCGAACTTTAGGCGGATGCCTTGGACCTGATCCGGTTTCCAGCGGTGCAACTTCGCCAGATCCTGCAGGTTGGTCACACCCAGGTAGCCGTCCAGTTCACCGGCGCCGACATGGAAGATGCCGACCACGGTAAAGCGTTTCATGCGCGGGAACATCCCGGCCGGAGTCACGGTGACTTCCGGCGCGACGAACGTCAGCTTGTCGCCGATGGCCGCGCCGAGCTTGGCCGCCGCCTTGTCACCGATGACGATGCCAAAGCTGCCGGGAGTCAGGTCGTCGAGTTTGCCCTGCTGCATGAAGTTATCAATGATCGAGACCTGACGCTCCAGCGCCGGGTCGATGGCATTGAGCAACACCTTGGACACCTTACCGTTGTTGGTCAGCAGCCCCTGCATCTGGGTGAACGGCGCAACGGCCGTCACCTGCGGGTTCCGCTTGACCTTGGCGGCCAGACTTTGCCAATCGCTGATGGGTTCACCGGACTCGATGGTCGCGTGGGGCACCATGCCCAGCACGCGGGTGCGCATCTCATGATCGAAGCCGTTCATGACCGACAGCACGACGATCATCACGACCACGCCGAGGGCGAGCCCGATCATTGAAGTCAGGGAAATGAACGACACAAAATGATTGCGACGCTTTGCACGGGTATAACGCGTGCCAATAAATACGAAGAGAGGTCTGAACATGTCGGGGCTTGTTCGGAGGGAAAAGGAACGTCCTTGTGGCGGGGGTCGATAACCAGCTTTACACTCAGACCACCGCCGCTACCATGGGTTCGCCATGTCGACATTAGATGAAGAAGATCGCCGCGAATACTACCGTATCGAGGACACGATCGCACTGGAAATTCGGACCCTGTCCGCTCCCGAAGCCGCTGGCCAGGAAGTGTTGCAGGATGCTTCTCCCCTATTCAACCTGCTCAGCGAACTGCACCTGAGCGAATTCGAGTCGCAGCACCTGTTGCGCCAGATCAGTGAGCGCGACCGGGCGATTGCTGCATTCTTGAAGTCCCAGAACAAACGCATCGACCTGCTCAGCCAAGTGGTCGCCCTGACCGTGCTCGGGCAGATCGGCGAACCGCAACCGGTGATCATCTCCGAAGGCGGCATCGACTTTCAGCACCCGACGCCGATTGCGGTCGGCGCGCACCTGTCGGTCAAACTGGTCTTGATGCCGCAAGCGCTGGGTCTGTTGCTGCGGGCCAGGGTCACCCACTGCGACCGCAAGGGCGACGGCTACGACGTCGGTACCGAGTTCGAGTACCCGACCGATGCCCAACGCCAGTTGCTCGCCCGCTACATCTTGCAAAAGCAGGCCCAGGAACGACGTCTGGCCCGCGAACAAAACGAATCAGGCATTTAATTAAGGAAGAACCGTGACCCTCATCTACGGCCATCGCGGCGCCAAGGGCGAAGCACCGGAAAATACCCTGAGCAGTTTTCAGGAATGTCTCAAGCACGGCGTGCGCCGCTGCGAACTGGACCTGCACTTGTCCATGGACGGCGAGTTGATGGTCATCCATGACCCGACGCTCAAGCGCACCACCGACCGGCGCGGCAAAGTGGTCGAGCACACCGCCAAGGATCTGGTGACCTACGACGCACGCAAGGGTGGTCCGGGCTGGATCAAGCCGTGCCCGATCCCGACGCTGGAAGAACTGTTCGAGAAATGCGATTTCGAGCACTGGCAACTGGAAGTCAAAAGCGCTTCACGCACTCGCGCCGCGACCACTGTGCTGGCGATTCGTGAAATGGCGGTGCGTCACGGGCTGCTCGACAAAGTGACGATCACTTCAAGTTCCCGCGAAGTATTGAAAGCCGCGCTGGACCTGGTGCCGGACGTGTCCCGCGGATTGGTGGCCGAGTACGCCTGGCTCGACCCGCTGAAGGTCGCGCAAAGCTATGGCTGTGAGATTCTGGCGCTGAACTGGACCCTGTGTACGCCGGAACGCCTGCAGAAGGCGCAGCGTCAGGGGCTGCATGTGTCGGTATGGACAGTCAACGAGCCCGCGCTGATGCGCAGACTCGCCGACTTCGGCGTTGACAGCCTGATTACAGACTTTCCCGGTTTGGCCACTGCCACGCTCGAGAATTGCTGAAATCGGTCTCCCCGGCCGGCTCAGGCCACCGGCCGGAGCCGCTCAAAAAAGCCGGTTGAGGCCATCGTATGCCGCTACCCGATAGGCTTCGGCCATGGTCGGGTAGTTGAACGTCGTGTTGACGAAGTATTTCAGGGTGTTCAGTTCGCCCGGCTGGCTCATGATCGCCTGGCCAATGTGAACAATCTCCGACGCCTGATAGCCGAAGCAGTGAACGCCCAGCACTTCCAGGGTTTCACGGTGGAACAGAATCTTCAGCATGCCCTGGGGCTCGCCGGCGATCTGCGCACGCGCCATGCTCTTGAAGAACGCCTTGCCCACTTCGTATGGCACTTTGGCCTGGGTCAGCTCTTGCTCGTTCTTGCCGATCGAGCTGATCTCCGGAATCGTGTAGATGCCGGTCGGCACGTCATTCACGAAGCGCCAGCTGTTGTTATCGACGATGCTGCCAGCGGCCGAACGGCCCTGGTCATGCGCGGCACTGGCCAGGCTCGGCCAGCCGATCACGTCGCCGGCGCCGTAAATGTTCGGTACGCAGGTGCGGTAGGCTTCGTCGACTTCGATCTGGCCACGGCTGTTGACCTTCACGCCGATGTTTTCCAGACCCAACTGATCGGTGTTGCCGGTCCGGCCGTTGCACCAGAGCAAGGCGTCGGCCTTGATCTTCTTGCCGGACTTGAGGTGCAGGATCACACCGTTGTCCACGCCTTCGACGCGGTCGTAGTCTTCGTTGTGGCGAACCGTAATGTTGTTGTTGCTGAAGTGATAGCTCAGGGCCTGGGAAATTTCCGAGTCCAGGAAGCTCAGCAACTGACCGCGGTTGTCCACCAGCTCAACCAGCACACCCAGACCGCTGAAGATCGACGCGTATTCGCAACCGATCACGCCGGCGCCGTAAACAATGAGTTTGCGCGGGGTGTGGCCGAGGCTGAGGATGGTGTCGCTATCGTAGATACGCGGGTGATGGAAATCGATGTCCGCCGGGCGATAAGGACGCGAGCCGGTGGCGATGATTATGTGCTTGGCCACCAGTTTCTCGACCACGCCGTTGGCGCACACCACTTCGATGGTTTGCTCGTCGGCGAAGCTGCCAGTGCCGAAGAATACGTCGACGCGGTTACGGGCGTAGTAGCCAGTGCGCGAGGCGACTTGTTTGGAAATGACTTTTTCTGCGCTTTTCAGCACGTCCGGAAACGAGAACCAGCGCGGCTCACCAATGGCCCGGAACATCGGGTTGGTGTTGAACTGCATGATCTGCCGGACCGAGTGACGCAATGCCTTGGACGGGATGGTACCCAGGTGGGTGCAGTTGCCGCCGACCTGGCGACGGCTGTCGACCATCGCCACCTTGCGTCCTGCTTTGGCGGCGTTCATTGCCGCGCCTTCTCCCGCCGGGCCGGAACCCAGCACCACCACGTCGTAGTTGTAGACAGCCATGCGTACTCCTCAGAACAGGCCGCGGCGCCATCGGCACCTGCGGCTAAATCACGCCGATCTGCGGCGTGAAGGAACAATTTGGGGCCAGTGCAGAACCCGGACACAGTCTATAGAAGCGTCAACGCCGCGCACATTAACCCTTGGTCGCGTCGTAGGCTACTTTTGCCTGCACTACAACGCCAGTCTTCAATGCTTGAATCGCCGTAATCATTCGGTTTTGCCGCCACTGAGACGCTCAAAAGCCTGATTGGTCCGTGTGACGAAACCTGTATCGGCACGAATCACAAAGAATGCACCGATGTTGTGTTTTTGTGCGTAGTCCCATCCACGTTCGGGGCCGAGAATCAGCAATAGGGTGGATAAGCCATCGGCCATCAGGGTTGAAGGATTTATTACCGTGACGGACGCCAGGTTGTGGGTAATCGGCACGCCGGTGCGGGCATCGAAGGTGTGGGAATAGCGGCGGCCGTTTTGCTCGAAATAGTTGCGGTAGTCACCAGAAGTGGACACGCCGTAACCGTCGACGTTGATGATGCGTTCGGCCACTTGCTGGTCGTCCCGGGGTTCTTCCAGGGCGATCTTCCACGATGAACCATCGAGCTTCTTCCCGGCGGCCTTGAGCTCGCCAGTGGCTTCGGCGAGGTAGTTGTGGATGCCCATGCTGTCGAGTTTTGCGGCGATGGCGTCGACCGAGTAGCCGGCGGCGATGCTGTTGAAGTCGACTTCGACGGCGGCATCCTTGCACAGTTGATCGCCGTCGATACGCAGGTGCGTGTGGCCGACTCGCTGCATCGCGTTGGTGAGTGCCTCTGTGCTTGGGACTTCTTCTTCACGGGACTGTGGGCCGAAACCCCAGAGGTTCATCAGGGGTTCGACGGTCAGGTCGTAGGAGCCTTCGCTTTGTTGCGACAGTTGCTCACCGACGCGGACCAATTCGAGGATCGGTGCGGGCATGGTCTGACAGCGATTGGCGGGCAAATCGTTGAAGCGCTCGATGTCCGAGTCGCTGCGGTAGGTGGACATTTGTTGGTCGACGTCGGCGAGGATTTTTTCGACTTCGATTTGTACGGCTTTCGGCGCGGGTAAACCCTGGGTTCGTACGTACTTGATCGAATAGGTGCTGCCCATGGTCGGGCCGCCGAAGCTTTCCATGGAATCGCCGTTGTTGCAGCCGGATAGCGCAACGAACAGCAACAGGAAAAAACCCTTCTGCTTCACCAATCTCACATCCCCTGAATGCCCTGACACAACGCCGAAGCTGGCCATTATGCGACACAACTGTGGGAGCGGGCTTGCTCGCGAAGGCGGTGTGTCAGGCCACATTGATGTTGACTGACACGGCCTCTTCGCGAGCAAGCCCGCTCCCACATTTTTAATCTGCGCTAATTCACTCCAGTCCGCGATTCATGCCGGCTAATGGCTATAACGTTTAAGCAGCAGCCTAACTAGTGGTTGCCTATCTATCTTCATACACATATCGTTACAAAACTGTTCGGCGCGTGCCTGCATGCTTTAAGCCGACAGCATGGAAGCGTCAAGACCAGGGATTTCCAATAAGACAGCCAAAGTGAGAGCGTTAAAATGGCCTCGAATACGGGCAAAGGCAAAGCGATCTTTCGCGTTGTCAGCGGTAATTTTCTTGAGATGTTCGACTTTATGGTCTACGGCTTTTATGCCACGGCCATTGCGAAGACCTTCTTCCCTGCCGACAGCGCATTCGCCTCCCTGATGCTGTCCCTGGCGACGTTCGGCGCCGGGTTCCTGATGCGCCCGCTGGGTGCGATTTTCCTCGGCGCCTACATCGACCGTCATGGCCGTCGCAAAGGCCTGATCATCACCCTCGCCCTGATGGCTGCCGGTACGGTGCTGATTGCCTGCGTGCCGGGTTACGCCACCCTGGGCGTGGCCGCGCCGCTGATCGTGCTGTTCGGTCGCCTGCTGCAAGGTTTCTCGGCGGGCGTGGAACTGGGCGGTGTGTCGGTGTACCTGGCCGAAATTTCCACCCCGGGCCGCAAAGGCTTCTTCGTCAGTTGGCAGTCCGCCAGCCAACAAGCCGCCGTGGTATTCGCCGGTTTGCTCGGCGTGGGCTTGAACCACTGGCTCAGCCCGGAACAAATGGGCGACTGGGGCTGGCGCGTGCCGTTCCTGATCGGCTGCATGATCGTGCCGGTGATCTTCGTGATTCGTCGCTCCCTGGAAGAAACCCCGGAATTCCAGGCACGCAAACATCGCCCGACCCTGCAGGAAATCATCCGCTCGGTCGGTCAGAACTTCGGCATCGTTATCGCCGGCATGGCGCTGGTGGTCATGACCACCGTGTCGTTCTACCTGATCACCGCCTACACGCCGACCTTCGGTAAAGCCGAACTGCATCTGTCGGACCTGGATGCTTTGCTGGTGACCGTGTGCATCGGCCTGTCGAACTTCTTCTGGCTGCCGGTGATGGGTTCGGTGTCCGACAAGATCGGACGTAAACCCTTACTGCTGGCGGCGACTATTCTGGCGATCCTCACCGCCTACCCTGCCCTGTCGTGGCTGGTGGCGAACCCGAGCTTCAGCCATCTGCTGATCGTCGAGTTGTGGTTGTCGTTCCTGTATGGCTCGTACAACGGCGCCATGGTGGTGGCCCTGACCGAGATCATGCCGGTAGAAGTTCGTACGACCGGTTTCTCCCTGGCCTACAGCCTGGCGACTGCGACCTTCGGCGGTTTTACACCGGCGGCCTGCACCTACCTGATCCACGTACTGGACAACAAGGCTGCGCCGGGGATCTGGCTCAGTGGCGCGGCGGTGCTGGGTTTGATCGCGACGCTGGTGTTGTTCCGGGGCAACAAGCATGAACTGCGGACTGCGCAAGCGGCTGTGGTTGGGGGCGCCCGTTAGATCGCATTCGCGAGCAAGCCCGCTCCCACACTAATCCAATGTGGGAGCGGGCTTGCTCGCGAAGAGGCCCGCCCAGGCAACTCAACCGCAACAGGCAGAGCGCACAAACAAAAACGCCCCGACCAAAGTCGGGGCGTTTTCATGTGCAGCTAACGCTTAGCGCGGGAACGCTGGCGGGTTGACCCCGGCCATGTCTTCCATCACGCGCACTACCTGGCAGCTGTAACCGAATTCGTTGTCGTACCAAACGTACAGAACAACGCGGTTATCTTGGGTAATGGTCGCTTCAGCATCCACAACACCGGCGTGGCGCGAGCCAACGAAGTCGGTGGATACCACTTCCTGCGAATTGACGTAGTCGATCTGCTTATGCAGATCGGAGTGCAACGCCATGTAGCGCAGGTAATCGTTCATCTCTTCACGGGTGGCGGCTTTCTCAAGGTTCAGGTTGAGAATGGCCATCGACACATTAGGCGTCGGAACGCGGATCGCGTTACCGGTCAGCTTGCCGGCCAGTTCTGGCAGGGCCTTGGCAGCAGCGGTGGCAGCACCGGTCTCGGTGATCACCATGTTCAGCGCGGCGCTACGGCCACGGCGATCGCCCTTGTGGAAGTTGTCGATCAGGTTCTGGTCGTTGGTGTACGAGTGAACCGTTTCAACGTGACCGTTGACGATGCCGAACTTGTCGTTGACAGCCTTCAGCACCGGCACGATGGCGTTGGTGGTGCAGGACGCCGCGGAAACGATCTTGTCGTCAGCGGTGATTTCGCCGTGGTTGATGCCGTGAACGATGTTCTTCAGCTTGCCTTTGCCAGGCGCGGTCAGCACAACGCGGTCGATACCCGGGCAAGCCAGGTGTTGGCCCAGGCCCTCGGCGTCACGCCATACACCGGTGTTGTCCACCAGCAGCGCGTCTTTGATGCCGTACTGGGTGTAATCCACTTCAGTCGGGTTCTTCGCGTAGATAACCTGGATCAGGTTGCCGTTGGCGGTGATGGTGTTGTTGGCTTCATCAATGGTGATGGTGCCATCGAACGGACCATGAACCGAATCGCGACGCAGCAGGCTGGCGCGTTTGACCAGGTCGTTCTCGGCGCCCTTGCGGACCACGATGGCGCGCAGGCGCAGGCCGTCGCCACCACCGGTTTTCTCGATCAGGATACGCGCCAGCAGACGGCCGATACGACCGAAGCCGTACAGGACAACGTCGGTGCCTTTGCGTGCGGCAACGTTTTGCTGGCCAACCACATCGGCCAGTTCTTCACGGACGAACTGCTCGGCGGTACGGCCATTTCCTTCGGCCTTGAATTTGACCGCCAGCTTGCCCAGGTCAACCGAAGCGGCACCGAGTTTGAGCTCGCTCATGGCTTTGAGCAGCGGGAATGTTTCGTGGACGGACAGTTCGCTGTCATCGGACTGGCGATGGCGAGCGAAGCGGTGAGCTTTGAGAATCGCAATGACTGAACGATTGATCAGGCTGCGGCCATAGATCGAGCTCACCACGTTGTTATTGCGGTAGAGCTGACCGATAAGCGGAATCATCGCTTCTGCGAGTGCTTCACGGTCGATCCATTCACCAAGACACTGGTCGGGCTTCTGAGTCACGGGAACCTTCCACATATGTAGGGGCAGAAAAAAGGGGCTACATTATGCCGCCGAGTGCCTCTCGTAGCAATGCGCGCCTGTCGTACGAGCCGTAACAAATTTCCGTTCAAAAAAATTACGCCATGCTGTAGCCCAGTAAATACGGGGCTTCCAGCGCAGTCAATTTTTTGGAGGTGGCGCTGCCTTGTCCGTAACCATCCGTAACACCTGTTCGTTTTGCCACTACATAATCGGCAATTTTCAGCAAAAAACGGCTGGATTTTGTCTTTACCACTACATTTCGCCCAACCCGCGTAATAGACATATCTGCAACTGACAGCCGGCACCTGAGGCCGCTACAATTACCGACTTTGTCGCAACGCTTGGAGCTCAACCTTCCGTGCCCGTTCTGCGTCTACCGCTTCTCCCTGCCGCGGCAGGTAAACAGCACTGGGGCAACCTGCCCGGTGCCGCCCTGAGCCTGGCCATTGCCGAGGCCGCCAGCGCTGCCAAGCGCTTTACCCTGCTGCTGACCGCCGACAGCCAAAGTGCCGAACGGCTGGAACAGGAGCTGAGTTTCTTCGCCCCGGATTTGCCCGTGCTGCATTTTCCCGACTGGGAAACCCTGCCCTACGACCTGTTCTCGCCGCACCAGGACATCATCTCCCAGCGCATTGCCAGCTTATATAGGCTGCCGGAGCTGACCCACGGTGTGCTGGTGGTGCCGATCACCACGGCCTTGCATCGCCTGGCGCCGACCAAGTTCCTGCTCGGCAGCAGCCTGGTGCTGGACGTCGGCCAGAAACTCGACGTCGAGCAAATGCGCACCCGGCTCGAGGCCAGCGGCTATCGCTACGTCGATACCGTGTACGAGCACGGCGAATTCACCGTGCGCGGCTCGCTGATCGATCTGTTCCCGATGGGCAGCAAACTGCCGTTCCGGATCGACCTGTTCGACGACGAAATCGAAACCCTGCGCACCTTTGATCCGGACAACCAACGCTCGATCGACAAGGTCGACACCGTTCGCCTGCTGCCGGCGCGGGAATTCCCGCTGCAAAAAGATGCGGTCACCCGCTTCAAGGCACGCTTTCGCGAGCGTTTCGACGTGGACTTCCGTCGCTGCCCGATCTTCCAGGATTTGAGCAGCGGGATTACGCCGGCCGGTATCGAGTACTACCTGCCGCTGTTCTTCGATGAAACCTCGACCCTGTTCGATTACCTACCGCAAGACACCCAAGTGTTTTCCCTGCCGGGCATCGAGCAGGCGGCGGAGAACTTCTGGAACGACGTGCGCAATCGTTATGAAGAGCGCCGCGTCGATCCGTCCCGTCCTTTATTACCACCCGCCGAGCTGTTCCTGCCGGTGGAAGATTGCTTCGCGCGCCTGAAGAACTGGCCGCGCGTCGTGGCCAGCCAGCAAGACGTGGAAACCGGCGTCGGCCGCGAACGCTTCCCGGCGCAACTGTTGCCAAACCTGGCCATAGAAGCCAAGGCTACCCAGCCGCTCGCTGCGTTGGCCGGTTTCCTCGACGCATTCCCCGGTCGCGTGCTGTTTACCGCCGAATCTGCGGGCCGTCGTGAAGTGCTGCTCGAGTTGCTCGAACGCCTGAAGCTGCGACCGAAAACCGTCGACAGCTGGCCAGACTTTGTCGCCGGCAAAGAACGACTGGCGATCACCATTGCGCCGCTGGATGAAGGCCTGCTGCTGGACGATCCGGCCCTGGCGCTAATCGCCGAAAGCCCGTTGTTCGGTCAACGGGTGATGCAACGTCGTCGCCGGGAAAAACGTGCCGACGGCAACAACGATGCGGTCATCAAGAACCTCACCGAGCTGCGCGAAGGCGCGCCGGTGGTGCACATCGATCACGGTGTTGGCCGCTATCTCGGTCTGGCGACCCTGGAAATCGATGATCAAGCCGCCGAATTCCTGACCCTGCAATACGCCGAAGGCGCCAAGCTCTACGTGCCGGTGGCCAACCTGCATCTGATCGCGCGCTACACCGGCAGCGACGACGCCCTGGCCCCGCTGCACCGTCTCGGCTCCGAGACCTGGCAGAAAGCCAAGCGCAAAGCCGCCGAACAAGTACGCGACGTCGCCGCCGAGTTGCTCGACATCTATGCCCGCCGCGCCGCCCGCGAAGGTTATGCTTTTGCCGACCCGAAAGCCGATTACGCGACGTTCAGCGCCGGTTTCCCGTTCGAAGAAACTCCCGACCAGCAAACCACCATCGACGCCGTTCGCGCCGACATGCTCGCGCCCAAGCCGATGGATCGCCTGGTCTGCGGCGACGTCGGTTTCGGCAAGACCGAAGTGGCGATGCGTGCCGCGTTCATCGCGGTGCACGGCGGTCGTCAGGTGGCGATTCTGGTGCCGACCACCCTGCTCGCCCAGCAGCACTACAACAGCTTCCGCGACCGCTTCGCCGACTGGCCGGTGAGCGTGGAAGTGATGAGCCGTTTCAAGTCGGCCAAGGAAGTGAATGCCGCCATCGCCGAACTGGCCGAAGGCAAGATCGACATCGTGATCGGCACGCACAAGCTGCTGTCCGACGATGTAAAAATCAAAAACCTCGGGCTGGTGATCATCGACGAAGAGCACCGTTTCGGTGTGCGTCAGAAGGAACAGCTCAAGGCCCTGCGCAGTGAAGTCGACATCCTCACGCTGACCGCCACGCCGATTCCGCGCACGCTGAACATGGCGGTGTCGGGCATGCGCGACCTGTCGATCATCGCCACGCCGCCGGCCCGTCGCCTATCGGTGCGGACCTTCGTCATGGAGCAGAACAAAAGCACGGTCAAGGAAGCCCTGCTGCGTGAGCTGCTGCGCGGCGGTCAGGTCTACTACTTGCACAACGACGTGAAGACCATCGAAAAATGCGCCGCCGACCTCGCCGAGCTGGTGCCGGAAGCACGGATCGGTATCGGCCACGGGCAGATGCGCGAACGCGATCTCGAACAGGTGATGAGCGACTTCTACCACAAGCGCTTCAACGTGCTGATCGCCTCGACCATCATCGAGACCGGCATCGACGTGCCGAGCGCCAACACCATCATCATCGAGCGTGCCGACAAGTTCGGCCTGGCGCAGTTGCACCAGTTGCGCGGCAGGGTCGGTCGCAGTCACCACCAGGCCTACGCGTACCTGCTGACGCCGCCGCGCCAGCAAATTACCGGCGACGCCGAAAAGCGTCTGGAAGCAATTGCTAACACCCAGGACCTCGGCGCGGGCTTCGTGCTCGCCACCAACGACCTGGAAATCCGTGGCGCCGGCGAATTGCTGGGCGACGGCCAGAGCGGGCAGATTCAGGCCGTGGGTTTCACGTTGTACATGGAAATGCTCGAGCGCGCGGTGAAGTCGATCCGCAAGGGCGAACAACCGAACCTCGATCAGCCGTTGGGCGGCGGTCCGGAAGTCAACTTGCGCGTACCGGCGTTGATTCCCGAGGACTACTTGCCCGACGTTCACGCCCGATTGATTCTGTACAAACGCATCGCCTCGGCCACCGACGAGGAAGGCCTGAAAGACCTGCAAGTGGAGATGATCGATCGTTTCGGCCTGTTGCCGGAGCCGACCAAGAATCTGGTGCGCATCACCCTGCTGAAATTGCAGGCTGAACAACTGGGCATCAAGAAAGTCGACGGCGGTCCGCAAGGTGGCCGAATCGAGTTCGCGGCCCAAACGCCAGTTGATCCGTTGACGCTGATCAAACTGATCCAGAGCCAACCCAAACGCTACAAATTCGAAGGCGCCACGATGTTCAAATTCATGGTGCCGATGGAGCGCCCGGAAGAGCGCTTTAATACTGTAGAGGCGCTGTTTGAGCGCCTCCTCCCGAAAACTGCTTGAAGGACGCCGCATGCGCCTGTTTCGCTCGCTGACTTTATTGATGACGCTGATGGCTCCCTCGGCGTTTGCCGATGATCTGTATCAGGTCGAAATGATTCTGGTCCGGCAAAACGCCGTGCCCGCCATCGTCAGTCGTGCGGCACCGGAAGACTGGGCTGCAGGCGCACAACGCCTCAGCCCCGACAGCCAACGCACGCCAAGCCTCAATGGCGAAGTGGAGAAACTCACCGCCAGCAACGATTACACCGTGTTGCTGCACAAGGCCTGGCAACAGACCCTGGGTGAAGAGGCCAGCAAAATCGCGATCAGCGACGGTACAGAACAATTCGGTCAGTTCCCGATCGAAGGCACGCTGAACCTGAAACTGGGTCGTTTCACCGACGTGGATGCCGACTTCTGGGTCAACCAGATCGACGGCAACGGCATGGTCACCGCCAGCGAACGCCTGAAGCAGGAAAGCCACACCAAGAACGGCCAGCTGAACTTTCTCGACAACGGCCACCTGGGCCTGCTGATCAAGATCACTTCGCTGACCGCCCCTGCGCCTCGGCCAGTCCCCGATGAAATTCCGGACTGATTGAAGTCCTTATGCCTGCGACCCTGAGCAAACCCCTCGCCCCCTCCTGGGTCAGCCGATTCAAGGAACAGAGCCTGGAGCGCGGCCGTCGCTACGCGCTGGAAAACCGCGTCAGGATTGTCGAGGCCGGCGACGCCACGATCATCGCCGCGTGCGAGGGCTCGGGCGGTAACGTTTACCGTCAGACCATTCGCCTGCGCGAGTCGGCCAAAGGCACATTGCTGATGATCGACGCCAACTGCACCTGCCCGGTCCACAGCAACTGCAAACATTGCGCGGCGGTGCTGCTCAAAGTCCAGGAAACCCTGGCCTATCCCGCCGCTGCGCAAGACGCCGAACTGCTGGAAAAACTCCAGGCCGTACTGGAAAACCGCAGCCCGAAGGCACCGCCACAAGTGCTGGTGGATAACGTGCAACCGGTGCCACGCCTGTGGCTGGCGAGTATCGAGTTCAGCGCCTTCGAGCCGCGTAACGGCAAGATGCAGCGCTACATCCAGCATCGCGCGGCGCTGTCCTTCAGCTACCTGGATGAATACGTGTCCGGGCAGAAGAACGCCGACGTGATGATTCGCCAGGAAACACAGACCTTACGGATAAAACGTCACCCGGAAGTCGAACAGGCCTACAGGGAACAGCTACGAATCCTCGGCTTCAAGATCGCCACCCGGCAAAGCAAGGCCTTGCCGGAAAGCGCCGGCGAACTGTTCGAGATGGTCAACGACAGCGCCTGGCTGACCTTCACTCTCAACGAACTGCCGAAGCTGCGCACCCAAGGCTGGGAGTTGCAGATCGACGAGGATTTCGGTTTCGACCTGACCGCCGTGGACGACTGGTACGCTACCGTCGAACAGGCGCCGGAGCGCGACTGGTTTGATTTGGAACTGGGGATCATCGTTAACGGCGAGCGCCTAAGCCTGTTGCCGATCCTGTTGAACCTGATGCGTTCGCACACCGAGATCCTCAACCCGGAACGCCTGGCCCGACGTCGCGACGACGAACTGATCCTGGTCAACATCCCGAACCGTCCGAATTCCGAGTACGGTCCGTTGCAGGTCGCCCTGCCCTTCGGCCGCTTGAAACCGGTGCTGGCGACCCTTGGCGAGTTTTACCTACAAGAGCCCGGCGAAACCACGCTGCGCCTGAGCAAGGCCGACGCCACGCGACTGAATCCGCTGGAAGGCATGCCACTGCTGTGGGAAGGCGGCGAACAGATCCGCACCTTTGCCCAGCGCCTGCGAGACATCAAGGACTTCACCACGACCGCGCCGGAAGGCTTGAACGCGACATTGCGCCCCTATCAGCTCGAAGGCCTGAGCTGGATGCAGTCGTTGCGGCAACTGGAAGTCGGCGGGATTCTCGCGGATGACATGGGCTTGGGTAAAACCCTACAGACCCTCGCGCATATTCTCAGCGAGAAAATCGCCGGGCGCCTCGATCGGCCGTGCATGGTGGTGATGCCCACCAGCCTGATCCCCAACTGGCTCGACGAAGCGGCGCACTTCACGCCACAGCTCAAAGTGTTGGCCCTGTACGGCGCCAGTCGTAAAAAGCACTTCGAGAGCCTGACCGATTACGACCTGATCCTCACCACCTACGCGCTGCTGCCCAAGGACGTTGAAACCCTGGCAAAAGTGCCGCTGCACGTGTTGGTCCTGGATGAAGCGCAATACATCAAGAACCCCAACAGCAAGGCCGCCCATGCGGCCCGTGAGTTGAATGCTCGGCAGCGCCTGTGCCTGAGCGGCACGCCGCTGGAAAATCACCTGGGCGAACTGTGGTCGCTGTTCCACTTCCTGCTGCCCGGCTGGCTCGGCGATGTGAAAAGCTTCAACCGCGATTACCGGGTGCCGATTGAAAAGCGCGGCAGCGAAGTCAGACTTCAACACCTCAACGGTCGGATCAAGCCGTTTCTGCTGCGTCGGACCAAAGAGCAAGTCGCGACCGAATTGCCGCCGAAAACCGAGATCATCCATTGGGTGGAGCTCAACGAAGCCCAGCGCGACGTGTACGAAACCATGCGCCTGGCCATGGACAAGAAAGTCCGCGACGAGATCACCCGCAAAGGCGTGGCCCGCAGCCAGATCATCATCCTTGAAGCGCTGCTGAAGTTACGCCAGGTGTGCTGTGATCTGCGGCTGGTCAATGACGCGGCTCTGCCCACCCGCGGCAGTACGTCCGGCAAACTCGACAGTTTGATGGAGATGCTTGAGGAGCTGTTCGAAGAAGGTCGGCGGATTCTGCTGTTCTCGCAGTTCACGTCGATGCTGGCGTTGATCGAGGATGAACTCAAAAAGCGCGGCGTCGAATACGCAATATTGACCGGCCAGACCCGTGATCGCCGCGCGCCGGTGAAGGACTTCCAGAGCGGCAAGCGTCAGATTTTTCTGATCAGTTTGAAGGCGGGCGGCGTGGGTCTGAACCTGACCGAAGCCGATACGGTGATTCACTACGACCCGTGGTGGAACCCGGCAACGGAAAACCAGGCGACTGACCGGGCGTATCGCATCGGCCAGGAAAAACCGGTGTTCGTCTACAAACTGATTGCCCGGGGCACGGTGGAAGAGAAGATTCAGCATCTGCAAAAGGAAAAATCCGACCTGGCTGCGGGCGTACTGGATGGGCGCTCGGCCGGGGACTGGAAGTTGCAGAGTGATGATATTGAAGCGTTGTTTGCGCCGTTGCCGGATAAGCTCGAAAAGCGCTGAGGTCGGTGGCGCTTGATAGATGGCCTTCGCGGGCAAGCCTTGCTCCTACAGGTTTATGTTGATCCCCGATGTCGCGAACGACATAAACCTGTAGGAGCAAGGCTTGTCCGCGAAGGCGCCCTCACTGCAGAAAACAGCTATCAAGACTTGAGATGAGGCAGCGGCGCAAACAATGCCTCGATATCACTCGGCTCAAGCTTCAACCCTCCCGTCGTCCCACCTTCCAGCACCGCACCAGCCAAAGCAGCCTTCTCCTGCTGCAATGCCTGTATTTTTTCTTCCACCGTGCCTCGAGCAATCAGCTTGTAGACGAACACCGGTTTGTTTTGCCCGATCCGGTAGGCACGGTCGGTCGCCTGGTTTTCCACCGCCGGGTTCCACCACGGATCGAAATGGATCACCGTGTCCGCAGCGGTCAGGTTCAGGCCTGTGCCGCCGGCCTTCAGGCTAATCAGAAACAGCGGTACCTTACCGCTCTGGAAATCCTTGACCGGCGTGCGTCGATCCGTGGTGTCACCGGTCAGCAGCGAGTAGTCGAGACCGCGCTGCTGCAATTCTTCCTCAATCAAAGCCAGCATCGACGTGAACTGCGAAAACAGCAAAATCTTGCGACCTTCGCTGAGCAATTCCTCCAGCATCTCCATCAAGCTGACCAGCTTCCCACTGCCTGATCGCAGGGCTTTTGCCGTGAGCGTCATTTTGATCAGGCGCAGATCGCAGCAGACCTGACGCAGCTTGAGCAGCGCGTCGAGGATGATGATCTGACTGCGGCCAACACCACTGCGGGCAATTTCGTCACGCACCTTCTTGTCCATCGCCACGCGCACGGTTTCATACACATCCCGTTGCCCATCACTGAGATCGACCCAATGCACGATTTCGGTTTTCGCTGGCAATTCGGTGGCGACCTGATCTTTCTTGCGACGTAGCAGAAAGGGTTTGATCCGCGCCGTCAGGTGCTGCATCCGATCGCTGTTGCCGTGTTTTTCGATCGGCGTGCGGTAGTCGCGGTTGAAGGTTTTGCTGTCGCCCAACCAACCGGGTAGCAGAAAGTGAAACTGCGACCACAGCTCGCCGAGGTGGTTTTCCAGCGGCGTGCCGGACAGACACAATCGTTGACGGGCCTGTAGATCACGGGCAGCTTGAGCAGCCTTGCTGACCGGGTTCTTGATGTTCTGCGCCTCATCTAGAATCAACACGCTCCAGACTTGAGGCTGCAATACTTCCAGATCCCGCGGCAGCAGCGCGTAGGTGGTCAGCACCAGATCGTATTCGGCCAGGCTGGCAAAGTCTTTTTGCCGCGCCGAACCATGCAGCGCCAGGACCTTCAATTGCGGGGTGAAGCGTTGCGATTCGTCGAGCCAGTTGGGGATCAGGCTGGTGGGCATTACGGCCAGTGCCGGACGATCAAGGCGTCCGGCCTGTTTTTCTGTCAGCAGATGCGCCAGGGTTTGCAGGGTTTTCCCAAGCCCCATGTCGTCGCCGAGAATGCCGCCGACCTCCAGCTCGCGCAGGGTTTGCATCCAGTTCAAGCCTTCAAGCTGATACGGTCGCAGCGTCGCGTTCAGGCCCTCGGGCGCCGAGACATGCGCATGCGTTGACTCACGTATTCGCCGGGCAAAATTGCGCAGCCGCTCACCGCCCTGCCAAACCAGCGGCACGCCGTCCAGCGCACTCAGCCGCGCGGCATCCGGGGCAGTCAAACGCAACGAGTCGCCCTCATGCGAGCCCAGGTACAACTCGCCGAGCGTGGCCATTAGCGGTTTGATGCGGCCATAGGGCAGCGCGACTTTCACATGCGCCTTGGAACCGCCAAGCTCGATCAACAGCTGTTCGTCATCGTTGCGCTTGGCCAGACTGGCGGGATCGAGCAACTGTGGCTGGCTGCGCAGCAAATGCAGCAAGATCGGCAACAGGCTATGGCGCTCGCCGTTGACCACGATGCCCAGTTGCAGATCAAACCACTGGTGCGCCGATTCTTCCTCAACATCGGCATACCACTGCTCTACCGGCTGCACATTGAAGTGAAAAGCATGGCTGATATCGACGTGCCAATTTGCCTTACGCAGCAGCGGGATTCCCTCCTGCACAAAGGCAAGCCAGGCCGAATCATCCGGCAACGCGAACATTTCGCCCGGGCGGTCCACGCTGCTTTTAATCGTAGCCTTTTTAAAACCGTGTTTTTGCAGGGCCTGGCGCAAGGCTTTTTCGGCGGCCGGCTTGCGCTGGATACGCTGGGTTTCGGTGCCGGAAAGGATCAACACTTCGGGGTTTCGGTCCGTGGCCGGGTGCCCGTCGTAGGTGAACGCCAGCGCGGCACGGTGCTCTGCCTCATACTTCCAGTTCTTGTAGCGCTTGCCGCTGTTGAGCGTCAGGTGCGCCTCGGGAAAAATGTCGTCCACCACCCGCTCCGTCAGTTGGTGCGGCGGGGCAACTTGCGTCGCGGAACTCATCCGATGGCTGAACTGCATCGCCTGGCGCGCCGGAATATCCGGCGCCAAGGTCAAATGACAAGCCAGTTTTTCATCCTGTTCGGTGAACAGGGTTCCGACTTGCAATCGCTCGCGATCAAGGTAGTACAAGGGTTCAATGGCCAGTACCGTTTCCGGCTCGACTTCGTCGCTGCTCCATTGAGGGCGGAAACTGCCGTTGGCTTGTTCGGCCCAGGCGAACCGACCCGCTCTCTTCGCTCCCAAAGCCAGGGGCGGCTGCTCGAAATCGAGGAACAGTCGCGCGGTACGCAGCAACATCTCCAGGAGTTCGGCGCCACTGCTGCCTTCCAAGGGGTAGCCGCCGTAATAGGCGTGATGGGAGTGAATGGCCACCAACAGCCGGGCTATCCGAAGGTCCAGTTCCGCCAGATAGCCGGGTTGACGCAAGAGCATTTCCGATAACGAGTACACCGGCTTAAGGTCTTGCAAGACGCCGCTCTTAAGCTGGCGGGCCTTGAAAATTTCCAGGGTCCACTTCCCTGCTACGGTTGTGGCCTTGAGCCTGTAGATCAGGCGCGTATTGGTCCCCAGCGCTGGCTCATCGGGCGTTTTGCCCGTAGCAGGAATACCGTCGAGCCAGCGTTCCAGCTCGCGACTCAAGTGAACCTGGGCGGTGCTTTCGGACGGTTTATCGCGATGATCCAGCAGGTGATAGATGACTGCGGCGCTATGTTTGCAGTTGAACATGACCGGACACGAACAAACGCATTGCAGTCCCGTTCGCGCATGACGGTCTTCAGAGAGCTCGATGACCTGCTCGTACTGCCGGTTTTCGGAACCAACGCACGTTGCGATAATCGTCAAGTCCTCGTTCTGATGGATCGTTATCCTATCCTCGTCCGCGTACCGGCGGGCCTTTTCCAGAGCGCGATGACTGAACACCTCTGCCCAAGGTAGCGCATGAAGTTGCTCGGTTAATGTGGTCATCAAATCAACGCCGCTCAAATCTCAGAGGATCGGCCAGAGACTTTATCTGGCCGCAGAAACTCAACCCGCCAACACCCGCGCCAGCGTCGACTTAACCTTGCCCATCCCGTCATGCAACGCCTGTTCGATCTCGGCCATGGTGATCACTGCCGTGGACTTGCCCGCCGCCGGATTCACCACCAGCGCGAGGCAGGCGTAATCCAGCTCCAGCTCGCGGGCCAGCGCCGCTTCCGGCATGCCGGTCATACCAACGATGTCGCAGCCATCACGTTCCAGTCGCGCGATTTCAGCGACGGTTTCCAGGCGTGGCCCCTGAGTGCAGGCATATACCCCATGACTGCTGTAGCCGACGCCTTCAGCCGCCAGCGCCGCGATCAATTGCTGACGCAACGGCTCGCTGTAGGGGTAGCTGAAATCGATGTGGGTGACCTCCTCGAGGTCACCGGCGAAATAGGTGTGTTCGCGGCCGCTGGTGTAGTCGATCAGTTGATGGGGCACGCAGAAATGCCCGGTGCCCATCGCGGCATGAATCCCGCCTACGGCATTGACCGCAAGAATCGCTTCGGCCCCGGCCTGCTTCAGCGCCCAGATATTGGCGCGGTAGTTCACCTGATGGGGCGGCAAACGGTGCGGGTGGCCGTGGCGCGCAAGGAACAGCACCTCTTTGCCGGCATACACGCCGATCTGCACTTCGGTCGAAGGTGGACCGTATGGCGTGTCCACGGCTAATGACTGACGAATGTTCAGGCCTTCGAGTTGAGTCAGGCCGGTACCACCGATGATCGCGTAAACCGTCATAACGGAAAGTCCTTATTCAATCAGTTGAGCTTCTTTGAGCGCGCCGACAGCCGTGAGCCAGCGCGGGTCTTGGCGATATTCAATACCGACGAACGACTGCCCGCGCATCCGCGCGATACGCGGCGACGGCTTGACCTTCATCCGCTGCGCGGCGCTCAGGGCCAGTTCCGCAGCGGCGCGGTCGTTGCACACCAGGCCCATATCACAACCGGCGGTCAGCGCGGCTTCGATGCGGCTGGCAGCATCGCCGACCACATGCGCGCCCGCCATGGAAAGATCGTCACTAAAGATGACACCGTCGAACTGCAGCTCGCCGCGCAGGATGTCTTGCAACCAGCGCCGGGAGAAACCGGCCGGATGGGCATCGACCTGTGGATAAATGACGTGGGCCGGCATGACGGCGGCCAGTTGTTTGCTCAGTCGAGCAAATGGCACCAGGTCATTGGCGCGGATTTCGTCGAGGCTGCGCTCGTCATTGGGAATGGCGACGTGGGAATCCGCCTCAGCCCAACCGTGCCCCGGGAAATGTTTGCCGGTGGCGGCCATGCCGGCGCTGTTCATGCCGCGGATAAAGGCACCGGCGAGCACGGCGGCGCGCTCGGGATCGCCTTCGAACGAGCGGGTGCCGACCACGGCGCTGCGCTGGTAATCCAGATCCAGCACCGGGGCGAAGCTCAGGTCGAGACCGACGGCGAGCACTTCGGTGGCCATGATCCACCCGCACTGTTCGGCGAGGTATTCGGCATTCGGGTTGTCGGCGATGGCACGCATGGCCGGCAGTCGTACAAAGCCCTGACGCAGACGCTGGACCCGACCGCCCTCCTGATCCACGGCCAATAGCAGATCAGGACGAATGGCGCGGATCGCGGCGCTCAGCTCGCGCACCTGGCGCGGGTGCTCAATGTTGCGGGCGAAAATGATCAGGCCGCCCACTTCGGGCTGGCGCAACAATTGGCGATCTTCAGCCGTCAGCCAGGTACCGGCGACGTCCACCATCAACGAGCCTTGCAGGCCAGCAGTCATAGGGATTCCTTGAGAACAATAAACCTGGCTCGCACATGATCGCCGCCATGGGCTGAGCCCGGCAGGTCGGCGATATCAATGGGGAGCGGGTTCAGAACGAGAGTCGGCATGGGCGGCTAGCTTAGCGGATGTCAGCTGCCGCGCCCACCCGTGTGCGGTTAAACCTTGGCGGCAACCGGGGCCGATTTGCTGCGCGGACGCAATTGCGCGGTGGCCATGGCCGAGTCGGTGACGCCGGTTTCGGCACGCATGCCGGCGGCCAGGAACGGCACCATCAGGCGCATGACCTGCTCGATGGAGGTATTGACGCCGAAATCGGTTTCGGCAATCGCCCGCAAGGCCTTGATACCCGACATGCTGAACGCGGCGGCGCCGAGCATGAAGTGCACGCGCCAGAACAGTTCGATCGGTGGAATACGCGGCGCGGCTTCGTTGACCAGCATCATGTAGCGACGGAAAACCTTGCCGTACATGTCTTCCAGATAACGACGCAAGTGTCCCTGGCTCTGACTGAAAGCCAGCCCCAGCAAACGCATGAAGATAGACAGGTCGTTGCCGCTGCGTGGCTGCACTACCAGGGCTTGCTCGACGAGGATTTCCAGCAGCTCTTCAAGCGTCGGTTTGTTTTCCGGCTTGGCCTGGCGTCGCTCCAGTTCCTTATCGAGACTGGCGCAGAAGGGCCCGAGAAAACGCGAGAACACGGCCTGGATCAGCGCCTTCTTGGAGCCGAAATGATAGTTCACCGCCGCCAGATTGACTCCGGCCTTGCTGGTGATCAGACGCAACGAGGTTTCGGCGAAACCTTTTTCCGCGAACAACTGCTCGGCAGCATCGAGAATGCGTTCAACGGTTTCCGACTGGGCCATGGCTACTCCGCCTGACAAACACTTGTTTGAAACATACGTTTCAGCCTGTGCATTGTCAAGCCTGCCGGTTCGTTTTGGGAATGGTCGGTCAGCTATTTAACCATACAACTCTGCGTCGTTAATCAGCGACCTGACTGACCGTCCAGCGGCGAGCGAAAAAAGGGGCATTGCCAAGACGCTTTCACTGTATATAATCCCAGTCACTGTATAAAAAGACAGAGCGATCAATATGCTAAAGCTGACGCCACGCCAAGCAGAGATTCTGGCCTTCATCAAACGTTGCCTCGAAGACAACGGCTACCCGCCGACCCGTGCGGAAATCGCTCAGGAATTGGGTTTCAAATCGCCGAACGCGGCGGAAGAACACCTCAAGGCGCTGGCCCGCAAAGGCGCGATAGAGATGACGCCTGGTGCCTCCCGTGGCATCCGCATCCCCGGTTTCGAAGCCAAGGCCGACGAATCCACCCTGCCGATTATCGGCCGTGTGGCTGCGGGCGCACCTATCCTTGCTCAGCAACACATCGAAGAGTCCTGCAACATCAACCCGACGTTCTTCCATCCACGTGCCGACTATCTGCTGCGGGTACATGGCATGAGCATGAAGGATGTGGGCATCTTCGACGGCGACCTGCTGGCCGTCCACACTACCCGTGAAGCCCGCAATGGCCAGATCGTGGTGGCGCGGATCGGTGATGAAGTCACCGTCAAGCGCTTCAAGCGTGATGGCAGCAAGGTCTGGCTGATTGCCGAAAACCCTGAGTTCGCCCCCATCGAAGTCAACCTGAAAGATCAGGAACTGGTGATCGAAGGCTTGAGTGTCGGCGTCATTCGCCGCTAAAGGAGGCTTTATGCAGTTCCCACACACACCACAGCAAGCCCAACTGCCGTTGTTCGAGGCGTTCATGGCGCAACCGCTGGCGCCTATCCTGAAAGACGTGGTCGAGTCGCCCTGGAGCGCAGAGCCCGAAGTCTTCAGCGAACTGTCACTGCGTGGTGCAGCCGGGAGCTGCCTGAGCCTTTTGGCGCCGATTCTCCGGGAATTGAGTCAAGACCAGGATGCACGCTGGTTGACCCTGATCGCTCCGCCCGCCAGCCTGACCCAGGCCTGGTTGCGGGACGCCGGCCTGAACCGCGAACGCATTCTGCTGCTGCAACCCCGCGGCACCCAGAGCGCTCAACAACTGACTTGCGAAGCCTTGCGACTGGGCCGCAGCCACACGGTCGTCAGTTGGCTCAACCCGCTGAACGCCGCTTCACGGCAACAGTTGATCAGCGCCGCCCGCACCGGGGACGCTCAAAGCCTGAATATTCGACTGGGTTAACTGACAAACAATGTGCGCGTCAAACAGCGCCAGGCTTCTCCAGGGATAGAGAAGCCGATCTGTAGCGGTGTCAGCAGAAACCGACGGACGGGATCAGTGAAGGATCCGCGGCTCTTCATCCTTATTGAATTCGCCTTCAACCAGGCGCCCTGCCATCTGCACTCCAACGCTCAACATCGCCTTGGCGACTTCCACGTGATTGCCTTGCAGAAACGCTTTGGCGTCCTCGGAGAAATCCAAAGTAACCAGAGAACCCTCGTCCTCAGCCCTGCGCAGCTCGATTCGGCCGTCTGGTAACTCAACAATTTCTAGAAAGGACGTTGGCATAAAGGTCTGTTCTCCACGAAAGGCGGGGATTATATAGGCATCGGCCAGGCTTCGCTCGGGATCTTGACCAGAAGTCATCGCGAAGAAACATCTGTTAGCACTCATCCTTGAACGGACAACCCAACGGGTCATCCGGCACAT
Source organism: Pseudomonas sp. dw_612 (assembly GCF_018449725.1). GTDB lineage: Bacteria > Pseudomonadota > Gammaproteobacteria > Pseudomonadales > Pseudomonadaceae > Aquipseudomonas. Next base: position 429,286 of record NZ_JAAVVC010000001.1, read on the forward strand.
CAGTCAGTCCATTAGCACTCGTTCAGCCCTTCACGGAAGCGGATCGCCAACCCTTTGAGGTTCTGACGCCAGCTCTCCAGTTCCTCTCGGCTCAGCTCTTGAGGCGCCTCTTCTTCGTCCAGGTTAACCGCCATGATCAATGGTTGCGTCACGTCACCCTTCGGTTTGTGCGGGACCCGTGGTGGTTGAAACAGTGCGGCATGGGCCGCGAGCAGCTTGGCCAGCCAGGTTTCCGAATTACCCGCCAACTCGACCATCTCGGCCATTTCAGGAATGGCGATCGCATCCAGCACTTCGCGGGTCAGCAACATCTCCGCGCGCGGCGCATTGGCTTGAGGCAAGCGATAGAAACCGGCGATTTCATGGCACAACCCCAGCAACGCACCATAGAGGTGAAACAGCGCCGATTCGCGCCCGGCCTGAATCAGTGCCAGGGAATTCATCGCCCGCCCCTCTTCGGCCCTGGCGAGCGCTTCAAGCGACAGGCCGGCGAAATAGATCTTCTGGTTGGTACGGGTATAGAGTTCGTGGGCCATGACGGCAGCCTCCACAGCGAAATAATTGCGTCACACAGACCCGACAGTGTCGTGGATCACCCAAGCCCACTGCAAGCCCAAAACAAAAGGCCGCATGAAAATCCGTGGATTGTCATGCGGCCTTTTGTGTACGGCTTCTTTTAAGCTTTAGCGGCTGGCCGCTTGTCTTCAACCGTCCACTTACCGCCGTCGTAATACGCCTTCCAACCCGTCGGCTTACCGTCGATTTCGGTCTGTACGTATTGCTCTTTGGTTTTGCGGCTGTAACGGATCACGGAAGGCAAGCCATCCGGATCTTTCTTCGGCGCTTCGCACAGGAAGTGATACTTCGGATCGATCTCATCCTTGTGCGGCACGATCTCGATCACCAGCGGAGCACGGGTCTCGCGGTTTTTCGGGAACTGGCTCGCCGCCAGGAACAGGCCGGAAGCCCCGTCACGCAGGATGTAGGTGTCGTTGACCTTTTCGCATTTCAGCTCAGGCATCTTCACCGGATCCATCTTCGGCGGTGCAGCGTCACCGCTTTTCAGCAATTTGCGGGTGTTCTTGCACGTCGCATTGGTGCAACCGAAGAACTTGCCGAAACGGCCGGTCTTGAGTTGCATCTCGCTGCCGCACTTGTCGCATTCCAGGCTCGGACCTTCGTAGCCCTTGATGCGATAACTGCCTTCTTCGATTTCGTAGCCGTCGCAATCCGGATTGTTACCGCAGATGTGCAGCTTGCGCTTCTCATCCAGCAGGTAAGCGTCCATCGCCGTGCTGCAGATCGGGCAGCGGTGCTTGCCGCGCAGTACCAGGGATTCCGATTCACCCTCGTCGTCCGCGGCGATTTCGTCGCCCGGCACCAGGTTGACGGTGGCCTTGCAGCGTTCTTTCGGAGGCAGGCTGTAGCCCGAGCAGCCGAGGAACACGCCAGTCGATGCGGTACGAATCTGCATCGGACGACCGCACACCACGCACGGAATATCAGTCATCACCGGCTGGTTGGCGCGCATGCCGCCTTCAGCGCTTTCGGCTACTTCGAGTTTTTTCTTGAAGTCGCCGTAGAACTCGTCAAGCACGTTTTTCCAGTCGCGCTCGCCCTGAGCCACGTCATCGAGGTTCTCTTCCATGCCGGCGGTGAAGCCGTAGTCCATGAGATTGGAGAAGCTCTCAGCCAGACGCTCGGTGACGATGTCGCCCATCTTTTCCGAGTAGAAACGACGGTTGTGCAGCGCCACGTAGCCGCGGTCCTGAATAGTCGAAATGATCGCTGCGTAGGTCGAAGGACGACCGATGCCGCGTTTTTCCATTTCTTTGACCAGGCTCGCTTCCGAGTAACGGGCCGGCGGCTTGGTGAAGTGTTGGGTCGGATCAAGCTTGATCAGCTTCATCGCGTCGCCCTGAGCCATGTCCGGCAGCACATCGTCATCGCCTGGCTTGGCGATTTGCGGCATGACGCGGGTGTAACCGTCGAACTTCAGGATGCGGCCCTTGGCACGCAGCTCGAAATCACCGGCACCCACGGTCACCGTGGTCGACAGGTATTGCGCCGGCAGCATCTGGCAAGCGAGGAACTGGCGCCAGATCAGCTCGTAGAGCCGCTCGGCATCACGCTCCATGCCCGACAGCTTGCTTGGCTCGGTATTGGCGTCGGAGGGACGAATCGCTTCGTGAGCCTCTTGTGCGCCTTCCTTGCTGCTGTAGACGTTCGGGTTTTCCGGCAGGTACTTCTTGCCGAACTCACCTTCAATATAAGTACGCGCCATCGCCACCGCATCAACCGAGAGGTTGGTGGAGTCGGTACGCATATACGTGATGTAGCCCGCTTCGTACAAACGCTGAGCCATCATCATGGTTTTCTTCACCCCGAAGCCCAGGCGGTTGCTCGCGGCCTGCTGCAGGGTGGAGGTGATGAACGGTGCCGACGGCTTGCTGCTGGTCGGTTTGTCTTCACGCTTGACGATGCTGTAGCTGGAAGACTTGAGCTTCTCCAGCGCGGCCATGGCCTGGGCTTCGTTGAGCGGCTTGAAGGCTTCACCCTTCTCGCGGGCCACGTCAAAGCGCACGGTTGCGCCTTTGGCAGTGCCGAGGTCAGCGTGGACTTCCCAGTACTCTTCCGGGTTGAACGCGCGGATTTCACGCTCACGCTCAACGACCAGTTTGACCGCAACCGATTGCACACGACCGGCGGACAGGCCGCGAGCGACCTTGGCCCACAGCAGCGGTGAAACCATGTAACCCACCACGCGGTCGAGAAAACGACGCGCCTGCTGGGCGTTTACACGGTCGATGTCCAGCTCGCCCGGCTTGGAGAAGGCTTCCTGAATCGCCTTCTTGGTGATTTCGTTGAACACCACGCGCTTGTAGCGGCTGTCGTCACCACCGATGGCTTCGCGCAGGTGCCAGGCAATGGCTTCCCCCTCGCGATCCAAGTCGGTTGCGAGATAGATGGTGTCAGCATCCTTGGCGAGCCGGCGCAGCTCTTCGATGACCTTTTCCTTGCCCGGAAGGATCTCGTACTTGGCTTTCCAGCCATGATCGGGATCGACACCCATGCGCGAGACAAGCTGCTTGCGCGCTTTCTCTTTCGGCGTGAGCACCGGACCTTCACCCGCGGCGGCCTTGCCGCGCTTGGCGGCTGGCTCTTTGCTGGCGCTAGCCGAACCGCTGGTGGGCAGGTCTCGGATATGGCCGATACTCGACTTCACCACGTATTGGTTACCCAGATACTTGTTGATGGTCTTGGCCTTAGCCGGGGATTCCACAATGACCAGCGATTTGCCCATGGATCAGAAAATTCCTGAATTCTAGAAGTGAAAGGCGGTTGGCGCCTGACGCGGCACCGCTATATATAGTGGCTACAAGGTGAGGTCAAGCGCAGGGTTTTGCGCGCACTCAGCTTATGGCTTCGAAAAAAGGCTCGGTTCGGCTTGCACCAAAGCAAAGCGTGGCACCTGTTCGCCGTCAACCTCGACCGACTCCAGGAACATGCTCAAGGGACGCACCCAAAAGCCGTAATCGCCATACAGGGCTTGGTAGAAGACCACTTCTTCTTCGGTCTCGGAGTGCTGCGCAACACTGAATACGCGGTACTGCGGACCTTTGTAATGTTGGTAGAGCCCAGGTTGTATCGGCATGCTTTGGCCCTCACTCAAATCTTTTCAAAATAAAAACAAAAATAAATTCAGAAAAACAAAAACCGGGGCACTTGGCCCCGGCTTCCATCAACGAGACGCTTAAACGCGTTCGAAGACGGTGGAGATGCCTTGGCCGAGACCAATGCACATGGTGGCTACCCCGAAGGTGCCGCCATTTTGCTTCATCACGTTCAGCAAAGTGCCGGAGATACGCGCACCGGAGCAACCGAACGGGTGGCCTAAGGCGATCGCGCCGCCGTGCAGGTTAACCTTCTCGTTCATCTTGTCGAGCACTTTCAAATCTTTCAGCACTGGCAGGGCCTGTGCGGCGAAAGCTTCGTTGAGCTCGAAGAAGTCGATATCGTTGATCCCCAGGCCCGCACGCTTCAGTGCTTTTTGTGTAGCCGGAACTGGACCATAGCCCATGATCGCCGGATCCACACCTGCCACTGCCATCGAACGAATCACCGCCAAAGGCTGGATGCCCAGGTCTTGGGCACGCTGCGCCGACATCACGATCATGCACGAAGCACCATCGGTGATTTGCGACGAAGTACCGGCTGTCACGGTACCGCCCTTGGGATTGAAAGCAGGCTTCAGAGCCGCCAGGCTTTCCAGGGTAGTTTCCGGACGAATGGTTTCGTCATAGTCGAACAGTTTCAGGAAACCGTTCTCGTCGTAGCCCTGCATCGGGATGATTTCGTCTTTGAACTTGCCTTCCAGGGTCGCCTTGTGGGCGAGCTGGTGGGAGCGCACGCCGAAAGCGTCCTGCTGTTCGCGAGTGATGCCGTGCATTTTGCCCAGCATTTCAGCGGTCAGGCCCATCATGCCCGAGGCTTTCGCCGCGTACAGGGACATGTGCGGGTTAGGATCGACACCGTGCATCATGCTCACGTGGCCCATATGCTCGACGCCGCCCACGACGAACACGTCACCGTTGCCGGTCATGATCGCTTGCGCCGCGGTGTGCAAAGCGCTCATCGACGAACCACACAGACGGCTGACGGTCTGGCCGGCAGCAGTGTGCGGGATCTGAGTCATCAGCGACGCCATGCGAGCGATGTTCCAGCCCTGCTCCAGGGTCTGGTTCACGCAGCCCCAGATCACGTCTTCGACTTCGTTCGGGTCAACCTTGACGTTGCGTTCCAGCAATTTGCTGATCAGGTGCGCCGACATGTCTTCAGCGCGGGTGTTGCGGTGCATGCCGCCCTTGGAGCGGCCCATCGGAGTACGACCGAAGTCGACAATCACGACGTCTCTTGGATTCAAGCTCATAAAATTTCACTCTCGCTCAAAAGTTGGGACGCTTAACCGAAGAACCGTTGGCCAGTCTTGGCCATTTCACGCAGCTTCGCGGTCGGGTGGTACAGCGCGCCCAAATCAGCGTACTGGTCAGCCAGGGCAACGAACTCTGCAACACCGATCGAATCGATGTAGCGCAGCGCACCGCCACGGAATGGAGGGAAACCAATACCGTAGACCAGACCCATATCGGCTTCGGCGGCGGTTTCGACAATGCCATCTTCCAGGCAACGCACGGTTTCCAGGCACAGCGGGATCATCATCCAGTTGATGATGTCTTCGTCAGTGACTTCGCGCTGCTCGTAAACGATCGGCTTGAGCACTTCCAGTACCGACGGGTCGGCGACTTTCTTCTGCTTGCCCTTCTTGTCGGTCTCGTAAGCGTAGAAACCCTTGCCGTTCTTCTGGCCCAGGCGCTTGGCTTCGTACAGCACGTCAATAGCCGAACGGCGATCGTCTTTCATGCGATCCGGGAAGCCTTCAGCCATCACGTCACGGCCGTGGTGACCAGTGTCGATGCCGACCACGTCCATCAGGTAGGCCGGGCCCATTGGCCAGCCGAATTTTTCCATGATCTTGTCAATACGGACGAAGTCCACACCAGCGCTGACCAGCTTGGCGAAACCGCCGAAGTACGGGAACAGCACGCGGTTGACCAGGAAGCCCGGGCAGTCGTTGACGACGATCGGGTTCTTGCCCATTTTCTTGGCGTAGGCAACGGTGGTGGCAACGGCCAGCTCGCTGGACTTCTCGCCACGGATCACTTCAACCAGCGGCATCATGTGCACCGGGTTGAAGAAGTGCATGCCGACGAAGTTTTCCGGACGCTTGAGGGCTTTGGCCAGCAAGGTGATGGAAATGGTCGAGGTGTTGGACGCGAGGATGGTGTCCTCTTTGACGTGACCTTCGACTTCGGCCAGTACGGCCTGCTTGACCTTAGGGTTCTCGACGACGGCTTCGACCACCAGGTCCACGTGACCGAAATCACCGTAGGACAGGGTCGGACGAATGCCGTTGAGCACTTCGGCCATTTTCGCCGGGGTCATGCGGCCTTTATCAACGCGACCGACCAGCAGCTTGGCGGCTTCAGCCAGACCCTGCTCGATGCCGTGCTCGTTGATGTCTTTCATCAGGATCGGCGTGCCTTTGGAGGCCGACTGATAAGCGATACCGCCACCCATGATGCCGGCGCCCAATACGGCAGCCTGCTTCACGTCACGGGCGATTTCGTCGTAGGCCTTGGCCTTTTTCTTCAGTTCCTGATCGTTCAGGAACAGACCGATCAAGCTCTGCGCGGCAGAGGTCTTGGCCAGTTTGACGAAACCGGTGGCTTCAACTTCCAGCGCCTTGTCGCGACCGAAGTTCGCGGCTTTCTGGATGGTCTTGATCGCTTCAACCGGCGCCGGGTAATTCGGGCCAGCCTGACCGGCCACGAAACCTTTGGCGGTTTCGAAAGCCATCATTTGTTCGATGGCATTCAGTTTCAGCTTTTCCAGCTTCGGCTGACGCTTGGCCTTGTAGTCAAACTCGCCGGAGATGGCGCGCTTGATCAGTTCCAGGGCCGCTTCCTGCAGTTTCTCAGGTGCAACCACTGCGTCCACTGCGCCGACTTTCAGCGCGTCTTCAGGACGGTTTTCCTTGCCGGCGGCGATCCACTCGATGGCGTTGTCGGCACCGATCAGACGCGGCAGACGCACGGTGCCGCCGAAGCCCGGGTAGATGCCCAGTTTGACTTCCGGCAGACCGATCTTGGCCTTGGTCGACATGACGCGGTAGTCCGCCGCCAGGCACATTTCCAGACCGCCGCCCAAGGCGATACCGTTGATCGCGGCGACAGTCGGGACGTTGAGGTCTTCGAAATCGCTGAAAATCTTGTTGGCTTCGAGGTTGCCAGCGACAAGCTCTGCATCAGGCAGCTTGAAGTTCTCGACAAATTCGGTGATGTCGGCGCCGACGATGAACACGTCCTTGCCACTGCTGACGATCACACCCTTGATCGAAGCATCTGCCTTGATGGTGTCTACGGCCTGACGCAGTTCGTTCAGGGTTAGACGGTTGAACTTGTTGACGGACTCACCCTTGAGATCGAACTTCAGTTCGACGATGCCACTTTCAAGAGCCTTAACCGTGATGGCTTTACCTTCGTAAATCATCAACTGATCTCCACGATATGGAAGCTGAACAGTACACGTCGGACGCAGGCGAATGGCTCGGCAGGACGCTGTTCGTCGATGCTAACGCCAATCCACCCGGCACACCCGCCAACGCGATAGTCGGGATTCTGTAGGAGCGATCTGAAATACAAACGCTCAATTCATACGCCCGTTTGATTTGGGTACGCCACCTTCACGGAATTTCCGACAATTGTCAATCGCCCAAAATGTTGGTTGAAACGCGACTTTGCAGTCATTTCCGTAAGACGAAGGCTCACAACACGCAGGTGCATATGAGGCCATTCATAGAATCAATAGTTAGAAAAGTCGCCCTAATTCACGGCAACTCGCGTTTAAGCAGCTACGCTGGCGGGACATTGAGGAAAAAATTTAAACGCTTTTGGCGAATACCCGGAGTAAGATCAGCCCCACAAAGATTTCCGGCCTGCCTGGCCAACCCCAGCCCGATGATGATGTCGGGCTTTTTATTGCCCGTCTGCCAGACCTTTCGCGCCATTGCAGCGCGAAATTTCCGCAAGTCATGCCAGCGCTTTCAGCACCGCATCAATCTCCTGCAAAACATCCGCTTCGCCCTTCTCGCCCCAATATAAAAAGATCATCTGCTTGTCCGCCTCGACTTTGTAGACATTGGCCGGCAATTTTTCGAAATGATTGAGCAGCGCCCGATCCTCGCAGACCTCCTGCCACTGATTGACCCACACACCCGGCGCTTTCTGCCAGTAACTCCAGCACTTTGGCTGATTGCCCCGACGCGGCCGATGGTACTGCGCACACGGGCTCGGCGGCTCCTGGCTCAGCCAGTGCGGCCACTCCTGCGGCGCCAGTTGCATGGCCAGGCCGATGCGTCGCGCTTCCATTCGCAAGGCCATGCGGCCGCTCTGGTGGCGCGACGGTCGCAACCATGCCAGCGGACTCAGTACCACCAGCAGGATTGACACCACTATCCAGACCGTCATATCTGTACTCCCGATTCTTGATGAGCGCTTTGAGTCACTTTGGAACCATCGCGCTTGAAACCAGCCATACTTACCAATATCGCAATCCTCAGGAGGAGCACCTCATGCCCTACCACCATATTCTGGTCGCTGTAGATCTAACCGAAGAGTGCGATCCTGTTATCCACCGCGCTCGCGAACTGTCGGTGAGCAACGGCGCGAAGCTGTCCCTGGTGCACATTGTCGAGCCGATGGCCATGGCCTTTGGCGGCGACGTGCCGATGGACCTGTCTCAGTTGCAGCAGCAACAGTTTGATCAAGCCAAGGAGCGCCTGGACCGACTGATCCTGAAGTACCCTGAGCTCACCAAGGAATACAGCCACCTGACTTACGGCCAGCCGCGTCAGGAAATCCATCACCTGGCCAAGGAACAGACCTGCGACCTGATCGTGGTCGGCAGCCATGGCCGCCATGGTCTGGCGTTGTTGCTCGGCTCCACCGCCAACGACGTGCTGCACGGTGCGCCTTGCGACGTGCTTGCGGTGCGCCTGGTCAAAAGCTGAAACACATAACCCCCTGTGGGAGCGGGCTTGCTCGCGAAAGCTGCTTAACTCTCAACAAATGTGTTGACTGATACGCCGCTTTCGCGAGCAAGCCCGCTCCCACATTGGATCTACGCCAGCCCAGTACATCGCATTCCATACGAAAAGCCCGGCGTTCATTTCTGAACGCCGGGCTTTTTTATTGCAAGATCATTCAGGCATCCAGCTCGGCCCAACGCTCGACCATCACGTCGAGTTCAGCCTGCAATTGCTCAAGCTGAGCAATCACCGCCGCCGTTTCGGCAGCTGGGCGCTGATAGAAAGCGACATCCGCCATTTGCGCTTCAACCGCCGCAATCTGCGTTTCCATGGCTTCGATCTGACCCGGCAGCATTTCCAGCTCACGCTGATGCTTGTAGCTGAGCTTTTTCTTCGCCACCGGCGCTTCCACCGCAGCGACAGGCGCCGCTTCGGCTGTCACCACGGCGGAGGTCAGGTCGGCCTTGCCGGACTTGCTCTCGGTCACGCCCAGCAGGCGCGGCGAGCCGCCCTGACGCAGCCAGTCCTGATAACCACCGACGTATTCGCGGACCTTGCCTTCGCCTTCGAAAACCAGGGTGCTGGTGACGACGTTGTCGAGGAATGCCCGGTCGTGACTGACCATCAGCACAGTGCCATTGAAGGTCAGCAGGACCTCCTCCAGCAGTTCGAGGGTTTCGACGTCGAGGTCGTTGGTCGGTTCGTCGAGGACCAGCAGGTTCGCCGGTTTGCTGAACAGCTTGGCCAGCAACAGACGGGCACGCTCACCACCGGACAGCGCCTTGACCGGAGTGCGGGCACGCTGCGGGCTGAACAGGAAGTCGCCGAGGTAGCTCAGCACGTGACGGCTCTGACCATCGATATCGATGAAGTCGCGACCTTCGGCCACGTTGTCGATCACGGTCTTTTCCAGGTCCAGCTGATGGCGTAACTGGTCGAAGTAGGCCACGTCGATGCGCGTGCCCTCTTCCACAGTGCCGCTGGTAGGCTGCAAACCGTTGAGCATCAGTTTCAGCAAGGTGGTCTTGCCGGTACCGTTGGCGCCGAGCAGACCGATACGGTCGCCGCGCTGCAGGACCATCGAGAAGTCCTTGATCAGGAACGGGCCGCCCGGGTGAGCGAAGCTCACGTTCTCGAGGACCATCACCTGCTTGCCGGACTTGTCAGCGGTATCCAGCTGAATGTTGGCCTTGCCGGTGCGTTCACGACGTTCGCTGCGCTCGTTACGCAAGGCTTTGAGGGCACGCACGCGGCCTTCGTTACGGGTGCGACGTGCCTTGATGCCCTGGCGGATCCAGACTTCTTCCTGGGCCAGTTTTTTGTCGAACAGCGCGTTGGCGGTGTCTTCAGCGGCCAGCGAGGCTTCTTTGTGCACGAGGAAACTGGCGTAGTCGCCGTTCCAGTCGATCAGGCCGCCGCGATCCAGTTCGAGGATACGGGTTGCAAGGTTCTGCAGGAAGGAACGGTCGTGCGTGATGAACAGCACGGCGCCCTGGAAATCCTTCAGCGCTTCTTCAAGCCAGGCGATCGCACCGATGTCCAGGTGGTTGGTCGGTTCGTCGAGCAGCAGCAGGTCCGGTTCGGAAACCAGGGCCTGGGCCAGCAAGACGCGGCGACGCCAGCCGCCGGACAATTCGGCGAGGGTCTTGTCGGCGGGCAACTGCAGACGGCTCAAGGTGCTGTCGACCAATTGCTGCAAACGCCAGCCGTCGCGGGCTTCGAGGTCGTGCTGGACGTGCATCAGCTTGTCCAGGTCGGCGTCGGTGACGATGTTCTGGCTCAGGTGGTGATACTGCGCAAGCAGCTCACCCACACCGTCCAGGCCTTCAGCCACAACGTCGAACACGGTCCGCTCGTCGGCTACCGGCAATTCTTGCGGCAATTCGCCAATCTTGAGGCCGGGTGCGCGCCAAACGGAGCCGTCATCGGGCTTCTGGTCGCCCTTGACGAGCTTCATCATGCTGGACTTACCAGTGCCATTGCGGCCGATGATGCACACCCGCTCACCACGGGCGATCTGCCAGGACACCTTGTCCAACAACGGCGTAGAGCCGAAAGCAAGGGACACATCGCTGAATTTGAGCAGGGTCATGAGCTTCTCCAAAAACCGGGCGCGCATTCTACCTGACTTGAGGCTTCAGAAGGCCGGCAATTTCACCTCTGTAGCACTCTGCATGACAATTGTTGCGATCTTGCACCGGCAGGCCGGCAAAGCTTTCGCCCGTTGCTGGCAAAAGGCTAAGCTACAGATTATTCAGTGCTGATGCTGTCAGCACTTGTCATGATTTTTCTGCCCGGATGTCTCATGCGCAGTCGCCTTTTCAGTCTTCTATCTTGTTTGCTTCTTTCTGCCACTGCCGCTCAATCAGTCCAGGCGGTGGACTTGTCCACCCAACGCCAGTATTACGATGAAGCCAAGCGCGCCTTGGCCAAAGGCGATTCCGAGCCTTATTTCCGCTACAGCCAGGCCCTCAGCGATTACCCGCTGGAACCTTACCTCGCCTACGACGAATTGACCGCGCGCCTTAAAACCGCCAGCAATGCCGAAATCGAGAAATTCCTCGCCGAACACGGAGACCTGCCCCAGGCCAACTGGATGAAATTGCGCTGGTTGCGCTGGCTGGCGGATCGCGGTGACTGGGCGACCTTCGTCAAGTACTACGACCCCAAACTCAATTTCACCGAACTGGACTGCCTGAACGCGCAGTACCAGATCGGCCATAACCTGAAACCCCAAGGCTATGCCAACGCCGAAAAGCTCTGGCTGACCGGCAAATCGCAGCCCGCAGCCTGCGATGGTCTGTTCGGGATTTGGGCCGCCGAAGGCCAACTGACCGAACAGAAACGCTGGGAACGCACCAAACTCGCCGCCCAGGCGCGCAACTATCCACTGGCCAACAGCCTGGTGAGCGGCCTGACCACCCTCGCCCCGCGCGGTCGTTTGCTGGTGGATGTGGCGCAGAAACCAGAGCTGCTGAATCAGCCGTCACGTTTTGCTCCGGCCGATGAGCCGATGTCCGACATCGTCAGCCTCGGCCTGCGCCGTCTGGCGCGCCAGGATCCGGACAAGGCCATGGAGCTGCTCGACGGTTACGCCAGCAGCATGCATTTCTCCCGCGATGAGAAAGTGGCCATCGCCCGAGAAATCGGCCTGACCCTCGCACGACGTTTTGACCCGCGCGCGCTGGACGTCATGACCAAATACGACCCGGAACTGCGCGACAACACCGTGTCCGAATGGCGCTTGCGCCTGTTGCTGCGTCTGGCCCGTTGGGACGACGCCTATCAGTTAACCCGGCGTTTGCCCCAGGACCTGGCGACCACCAACCGCTGGCGTTACTGGCAGGCCCGCAGCCTGGAACTGGCGCAACCGCAGAACCCGGAAGCGCAGACCTTGTACAAGGGCCTCGCCCGCGAGCGTGACTTCTACGGCTTCCTCGCGGCCGACCGCTCGCAGCTCCCCTACTCGCTGGTCAACAAACCGCTGGTGCTCAGCCAGGCGCTGATCAACAAGGTCCGCAACACGCCCGGCGTGCGTCGCGCCCTGGAATTCCACGCCCGCGGGCAGATCGTCGATGGTCGTCGCGAGTGGTATCACGTCAGCCGTCACTTCAACCGTGACGAAATGGTCGCCCAGGCGAAACTGGCCTACGACCTGAAATGGTATTTCCCGGCAATCCGTACCATCAGTCAGGCGCAATACTGGGACGACCTGGACATCCGCTTCCCGATGGCCCACCGCGAAACCCTGGTACGCGAAGCCAAGGTACGTGGCTTGCATTCGAGCTGGGTGTTCGCCATCACCCGTCAGGAAAGTGCCTTCATGGACGACGCCCGCTCCGGTGTCGGCGCCAGCGGCTTGATGCAACTGATGCCCGGCACCGCCAAGGAAACCGCGCGCAAGTTCAGCATCCCCCTGGCCTCGCCACAGCAAGTGCTCGACCCGGACAAGAACATCCAGCTCGGAGCCGCCTACCTGAGCCAGGTCCACAGCCAGTTCAACGGCAACCGCGTCCTCGCCTCCGCCGCCTACAACGCCGGCCCCGGCCGCGTGCGCCAGTGGCTGCGCGGCGCCGACCACCTGAGCTTCGACGTGTGGGTGGAAAGCATCCCCTTCGACGAAACCCGCCAGTATGTTCAAAACGTATTGTCGTACTCGGTGATCTACGGCCAGAAGCTGAACTCGCCACAACCGTTGGTGGATTGGCATGAGCGGTATTTTGATGATCAATGATCGGTAATGCCGATCACGTAGGAGCTCCTACGCCAATCTCGACCGTAGAGATACCTTACCGCGCTCAGTCAAGCGATATCGTTGAGCCGGACTCTTAGGTGAGTCGGGGTCAGTCATTTCGATCAAACCGGCAGCTAATGCTGGCTTGAGATAATTAGCCCGAAAGGTCGCCTTGTGAGCCAGACCGACCTCTGCCATCAACTCATTGACCTTGAGTGGGTTGCCGCCATCCAGTGCCAAAAGCAGTTTCACTACTTGGTCGGTTACTTGGTCGGTTACTTGGTCGGTCAGCGGTTCGCTCCGAGCGGCTTCCGCCAGCGCAACACTCAACGCCTGGAGCATAAACTCAACAAACGGAGTCGATTCGGCCAATTGGTCAGCAGCCGATAACGCCGCGTAATACGCATCCTGCTGTTCACGAATCACCGCTTCGACCGGCAAGTAAGCCAGCACGGGACGCCATTGACTGAGTATCAAGGTCTGCCATAGACGCCCCATCCTCCCATTACCATCGGCAAAGGGATGGATGAATTCGAACTCATAATGAAACACACAACTGATGATCAACGGATGCCAATCAGAGGCACCCAGCCATGACAGCAGGTCATCCATCAAGTGCGCGACGCGACTGGGAGGCGGGGCCATATGGACCCGTTGTTCGCCACGGTAAATGCCGACACCCGCTTGTCGAAACCGCCCGCGATCATCAATCAGCCCATGCATCAACAGCTCATGGGCACGGAGCAGATCGGACCGATGGCCCGGGCGCCAGTCCGGCATGGCTTCGTAAGCCGCAAAGGCATTGCGGACTTCCTGGATTTCCCGCGGCAAGCCCAGCACACGCTGCCCGGCCAGAACAGCCGTGACCTGCTCGATGCTGAGCGTATTGTTTTCGATTGCCAACGAAGCCTGGATCGTGCGGATACGATTACCCCGGCGCAGTTGAGGCGTCTGCCGACTATCACCGACAGCCGAAAGTTGACCAATCTGCTCACTGATTTCGGCGATCAGCGCCAGTATTCGCGTGGTCAGGGTCAGCGGTGGTTGGTAGCGACTCATATCCTCATCCGGGCAATTCGATCAAGGCGACATGATGCCCGAACGCACGGGCCTCGGCAGCCTTCATTCAAGATCAAAAGATCGCAGCCTCGTTTCTCTCGACAGCTCCTACATCGCTCCTACGCGTGAAGATCGAATTCGGCCTTACCGTCGTTGAACTGCAACGCCGCCAACCGCGCATACAACGCATTGCTGGCCACCAACTCTTGATGCGTGCCCACCGCGACCAGTTTCCCTTGGTCCATCACCGCGATCCGGTCGGCGTTTTTCACGGTGGCCAAACGGTGGGCGATGACCAGGGTGGTGCGGTTTTTCATCAGGCTGGGCAGGGCTTGCTGGATCAGGTGTTCGCTCTGCGCGTCGAGGGCGCTGGTGGCTTCGTCGAGCAGTAGAATGGGGGCGTCCACCAGCAACGCCCGGGCGATGGCCAGGCGTTGGCGTTGGCCGCCGGACAAACCTAGGCCGCCGTCGCCGAGGTGGGTCTGGTAGCCGTTGGGCATTTGCTCGATGAAGTCGTGGGCGTAGGCGATTTTTGCCGCTTCCTGAACCTGGGCCAGGGTCGCGGCCGGATTACCGTAGCGGATGTTTTCTTCGATGCTGCCGAAGAACAATGCCGGGTTTTGCGAGACCAGGGCGAAGCAGCGGCGCAGGTCCAGCGGATCAAGCTGCGTCAGCGGCACACCGTCGAGCAGGATGCGGCCTTCGGCCGGGTCATAAAAACGCAGGAGCAAATCATACACGGTGGACTTGCCCGCACCGGAAGGCCCGACCAGCGCCAGGGTTTCGCCCGCGTTGATGGTCAGATTCAAACCATTGACCGCAAAGCTTTCGGGACGCGACGGGTAGGAAAAGCGCACATCCTGCAACTCCAGATTGCCCTTCACCCGTTCGGGCAAGGTCACCAACCCGCTGGTCGGTGGCTGGATGATGTTTTCCGAGCGCAGCAGTTCGGCAATCCGCTCCGCCGCACCGGCCGCGCGCTGCAACTCGCCGATGACTTCGCTCAAAGTGCCGAAGGCGCTGCCGACGATCAGGCTGTAGAAGACAAACGCCGCCAGTTCACCCGCCGAGATGCGTCCAGCGATGACGTCCATGCCTCCGACCCACAACATCACCCCGACGGCCCCCAACACCAGCACGATCACCAGGGTAATCAGCCAGGCCCGCTGGAAGATGCGCTTGCGAGCCGTTTCGAATGCCTGCTCCACGGTGACCGCAAAACGTTGTTCGTCCTGGACCTGATGGTTGTAGGCCTGCACGGTTTTGATCTGGCCGAGGGTTTCGGACACGTAGCTGCCGACATCGGCGATCCGATCCTGGCTTTCCCGCGACAGGCTGCGCACCCGACGACCGAAAATCAGGATCGGCGCGATCACCAACGGCAAAGCGATCACCACAATGCTGGTGAGCTTGGGGTTGGTGATAAACAGCAGCACGATCCCGCCGATGACCATCAGCAGATTGCGCAAAAACAGCGATAACGACGAGCCGATCACCGATTGCAGCAGCGTGGTATCAGCGGTCAGCCGCGACTGGATCTCCGAACTGCGGTTGTCTTCATAGAAGCCCGGATGCAGGTACACCAGATGATTGAACACCTGGCGCCGTATATCCGCGACGACCCGCTCGCCGATCCACGACACCAGATAGAAACGCGCAAAGGTGCCGACCGCCAGCGCGAGCACCAACACCATGAACAAACCAATGGTCTGGTTGAGCAGATGCGGCGACTGGGTCATGAAACCCTGATCCACCAGCAGCCGAATGCCCTGCCCCATGGACAACGTGATGCCGGCGGTGACAATCAACGCCAGCAAGGCGCCCAGGGCCTGCCCGCGATAGGGCACAAGAAAACGACTGGCCAGACGAATGGCGCGACGGTGACGGGAAGAGAGCATCGGTTTCATCCAGGTTCGCAACAGGAGCGATTAATGGGGCCAGCCTACACACTCAATGGGGTGGAACTCTGTAAATCACAATGAGTCAGGTTAATTATGACCGCCAAGACTAGTGCCTAGATGCTATTGGTCTAACGTTCGGGTAGTCACATCGAAGCATTTCTGGTGGACTGATGTTGCCGTTCTGGAAGGACCGCAGGGAGTTGTCACAGCCCGGTCACCTGGCGGTTTTAGAGTAAGCACACAACCTGATGAGGAGACAGGCCATGTCCTTGCAAAACAGCAGCGAAGACAAGATTCAAGTGATCCGCACACAACCAGACCAGTCTCTGGGTTGCTCGATTATCGATGAGGACGGGCGCGAAGTACCGATCACTGAAGGCATGATCCAGGACGCGTGCCGCGAACTGGAGAAACGATTGGTCAAGCCTGCCGAACAAGAGTGATATAGCCACCGTCTTCTTGACCCGGCCCAGGTTGGCCGGGTTTTTTATGGGTGATTATCCAGAAATTGCGGTGCGGCCATTCGCGAGCAAGCCCGCTCCCACAGGGAATTTTTGGTGACCATAAATGTTGTGTTCGACCGAGATCCAATGTGGGAGCGGGCTTGCTCGCGAAGGGGCCGACTCGATTCCTAGACAGCCACCGCGCCAAGTGCCGCCACAATCTTCTGCAACTCAGCCGAATCCCCCTCAATCCGCACCTGCAACCCATCAATCTCGCGGCGCGGCGGATAGTTCTTACGCAGCGCATCAAATGCCGCACGCTGCTCGCTCACATTGCCTACCAGGCTGCGGCGGAAATCCGCATCATCACGGCGCGGGTCGTACACGCCACGGCACAACATCGCCAGCGCCCAGGCCGGATCGCTGTTAGCGTGCAAGGTCACTTGCGCCAGCCACGGCGCGGGCAGCAAATCACTCAGGCTGACCGAAGCAGGCTGACCCAGGAAGTCGCAATACGCCTGATAGATCTGCGCCGTGCCGCGCTGTTTGCCATCGAGGCTGTAGCCGGCGATATGCGGCGTCGCCAGCACACAGAGTTCGGCCAGCGCCACATCGACCTCGGGCTCGCCTTCCCAGACGTCCAGCACCGCTTGCAGGTCTTCACGTTGCAACAACACCTGACGCAGGGCCGCGTTATCCACCACCGGGCCACGGCTGGCGTTGATCAGCCAGGTGCCGGGCTTGAGTCGGTTCAAACGGGGTTTATCGAACAGGTGCCAGGTCGCTTGAGCGCCATGCTTCTTCAACGGCGTGTGCAGGCTGATGACGTCGCACTGCTCGATGATCTGCTCAAGGCTCACGAAATCGCCGCCCTCCGCCGCTTGCCGGGGCGGATCGCACACCAGCACGTTCCAGCCCAAGCCTTGCAGGACCTTGACCAGTCGCCCGCCCACTTCGCCGGCACCGACCACGCCGTAGGTACGTTGTGTCAGGTCGACGCCTTCGATTTCGGCCAGGGTCAGCAGGCTGCCGAGCACATAATCGACCACGCCCCGGGCATTGCAGCCGGGGGCGCTGGACCAGGTGATGCCGGCCTGCTGAAAGTAATCGAGGTCCAGGTGATCGGTGCCAATGGTGCAGGTGCCGACAAACCGTACCTTGCTGCCTTCGAGCAACGAACGGTTGACGTTGGTCACCGAGCGCACCAGCAGCACATCGGCCTGCTCAACGGTGGCGCGGTCGATGGAACGCCCCGGCACCCGGCGGATTTCGCCGAAACCCTGGAAAAAGGCATCGAGCAGCGGGATATTTTCGTCGGCAACAATCAGCATGGCGAGGCTCCTTTGGCGGATCGGCAGTGTAGTTGTAGATGACCTGTCACGCCTAGCGCACATCCCCCGGTATATGCCATGTAGGAGCTGTCGAGTGAAACGAGGCTGCGATCTTTTGAGGTTGTTTTGAAGAGCAAGATCAAAAGATCGCAGCCTCGTTTCACTCGACAGCTCCTACGGGGGATGTGCGGTAGGCGAAAGGGATTACAAATCGGTAACACAGCGCTTTTCCTGACCACTGCGTCAGCAGGTAGAATGCGCCGCCCCTGCGCATCAAATCTCTCTGGACGTTTCGCCCTTGAATTCCGTAACTGACCACCCCGCTGCACCTGCCCTCAACCGCCCGGCCCGGGTTCGCCTGGAGCTGAAAACCCTGCTCGCCCTGGCGCTGCCGATCATGATCGCGCAACTGGCGACCACTGCCATGGGCTTCGTCGATGCCGTAATGGCGGGCCGGGTCGGGCCGCGAGATCTGGCGGCCGTGGCGCTGGGTAACTCGATCTGGGTTCCGGTGTTTCTGCTGATGACTGGCACGTTGCTCGCCACTACGCCCAAAGTCGCCCAGCGTTTCGGCGCCGGCACGCACAGCGAGATCGGCCCGATCGTGCGCCAGGCGCTGTGGCTGGCGTTGGTAGTGGGTTTGATGGCGACCGGCATGCTCATCGCCGCCGAACCGATCCTGCACATCATGAAGGTCGACCCCGAGTTGATCGGCCCGTGCATGCAATACCTGCACGGCATTGCCGCCGGTTTGCCAGCGGTCGCGCTCTATCACGTGCTGCGCTGCTTCAGTGATGGCATGGGCCGCACGCGCCCGGCGATGATCCTCGGCTTGTGCGCCCTGGCGCTGAACATCCCGCTGAACTACGTGTTCATTTATGGCCACTTGGGCGTGCCCGCCATGGGCGGTGCCGGCTGCGGCTGGGCCACGGGGATTGTGATGTGGTTCATGGCCCTCGGCATGATGGCCTATACCCGCTGGGCGCCGGCCTATCAGAAAAGCGAGCTGTTCAGCCGCTTCGACTGGCCACAATGGTCGGTGATCAAACGCCTGCTGGGTATCGGCTTGCCGATCGGCATTGCGGTGTTCGCCGAATCGAGCATCTTCGCGGTGATTGCCCTGCTGATCGGCAGCCTCGGCGCCACGGTGGTCGCCGGGCATCAGATTGCCCTGAACGTCAGTTCGCTGGTGTTCATGATCCCTTACTCGCTGGGGATGGCCGTCACCGTACGCGTCGGCCAGGCACTGGGCCGCAATGAGCCGCGTGAAGCGCGCTTCGCCGCCGGTGTCGGCATGGGCACTGCCCTGGCGTATGCCTGTTTGTCGGCGAGCATGATGCTGTTGCTGCGCGAACACATCGCCACGATCTACACGGCTGATCCGACAGTGATTCATGTGGCGGCGATGCTGATTGTGTATTCGGCGCTGTTTCAGTTTTCCGATGCGATCCAGGTCACAGCAGCCGGTGCGTTGCGCGGGTATCAGGACACTCGGGTGACGATGATTCTGACCCTGTTCGCGTATTGGGGAATTGGCTTGCCGGTGGGTTACGCCCTGGGCCTGACCGACTGGTTCGGTGCGCCGAGCGGCCCGAGCGGGCTGTGGCAGGGTTTGATCGTGGGCTTGAGTTGCGCGGCGCTGATGCTGTCGATCCGCCTGACGCGCAGTGCACGCAAGCGGATTCGAATCAGCCAGTCGGCGGGTTAAGCGAGTTTCTTGCGGATCCAGTAGAGGTAGGTGCCTGCCTCTTCGTGCTGCGCCACCAGTTCGTGGTCGAGAAACACACAGAACTTGGGAATGTCGCGACGGGTCGACGGGTCGGTGGCGATCACCTTGAGCAAGCCACCGGGCGCCAGGTCACGGATGTGCTGGTGCAGCATCATCACCGGCTCCGGGCAGTTGAGGCCGGTGGCGTCGAGGGTGCCGTCTACCGGCGTATCAAGCATTTCACTCATGATTCACTCCTGAAACTGGCCGGCATTGTCGCGCATTGCCGGGTTTAACGTCATCTGTGGCGTACACCGTCCCTGTGGGAGCGAGCTTGCTCGCGAAGGCGGACTGACATTCAACATTGATGTCGACTGACCCACCGCTTTCGCGAGCAAGCCCGCTCCCACATTGATCCGTGTGGCTTAGCGGGACTTGGGTTTCTTCACGTCAATCCGGCGCAAATGGCAGGTCACTTCTTCGCGGTCGTGGTACAGCTGTTTACAGCCGATTTCGACTTTGATCCCGCGCGCCTTGAAGCCGTCGGCGATGCGTTCGAGCAAGCGCTTCACTTCCGCGTAACGCTGTTTCATCGGCAGTTTGAGGTTGACCACCGCTTCGCGGCAATGCCCTTCGCCAATCCACTCTTCCAGCATCGCGGCGTTACGCGCCGGTTTCTCGACGATGTCGCAGACCATCCAGTCCACCGGTTGGCGCGGCTTGAAGGTGAACCCGTCAGCCATCAAGTGCTGCACCAGGCCGGTGTCCATCAGGCTTTCGGCCATCGGGCCGTTGTCGATGGCGGTCACCAGCATGCCACGGTTGACCAGTTGCCAGGTCCAGCCGCCCGGTGCGGCGCCGAGGTCGACGCCGGTCATGTCGCTGTGCAGACGCTCGTCCCACTGATCACGCGGGATAAAGTGGTGCCAGGCCTCTTCCAGCTTCAGGGTCGAACGGCTTGGCGCGTCACGCGGGAACTTCAGGCGCGGAATGCCCATCGGCCACATCGCCGAATTATTCGACTCAGCCAGACCGACGAACACTTCGCGGCCGCTTTTGAAGGTCAGCAACAGGCGCGGCTTGCTGGCATCTTCCACCAGTTTGCCGGCGCCAATCAGTGCCTTGCGCAGGTGGCCTTCGAATTTCTTGCAGAAGTTCGACAGTTCCTTGCCATCGTTGGTGTCGACCATTTCCAGCCACAGGCTGCCGCATACCGGGAAGTCGACGATGTGCGCGAGGATCACGCTGATACGATCGGTTTCCGGCAGGTCGATGAAAATCCCGCGAGCCCATTGGCGCGGGAAGATCAGCTCGGCGAAACGCTGGCCGCGCATCAGGCGCTCGGCGCCGTCTTCTTCGGTGCAGATAAATTCGGCGCAGGCGCTGGCGGTCTTGGCCTTGGCGTAACCGGCCACGTTCAGCCGCGCGGCGTGTTCGGCAATCTCGGAACAGACTTCGCCTTCGAAGCCCGGCCGGCAATGCATAAAGAGGGTGTTCATTGAATCTCCTGGGCAATCGGCAATGATCGATGCGCAAACTTGCCCTGTAGCAAAGCCTGTCACGAAAACCGGCGCATGATAGCCGAGTTCGGAACCTTGGACTTGTCGATAGAGTCCAGTTATTAGCCAGCTACTTAAAACAGGGCTAGGTTTAATGCTCTGTTTGTCCCGTCAGTCCGTAGCCGTGCGGACCCAAAGGAGTCATTTCAAATGCCGTCCCTCGATAGCCTGAAAACCCTTAAAACCTTACAAATCGACGACAAGACGTACCACTATTTCAGTCTGCCCGACGCCGCCAAGAGCCTCGGTGATCTCGACAAATTGCCGATGTCGTTGAAAGTGTTGCTGGAAAACCTGCTGCGCTGGGAAGACGAAAAAACCGTCACCGGCGCCGACCTCAAGGCAATTGCCGCGTGGCTCAAGGAGCGTCGCTCCGACCGCGAAATCCAGTACCGCCCTGCCCGCGTATTAATGCAGGATTTTACCGGCGTGCCGGCCGTGGTCGATCTCGCCGCGATGCGCGCCGCCATGGCCAAGGCGGGCGGCGACCCGCAGCGCATCAATCCGCTGTCGCCGGTGGACCTGGTGATCGACCATTCGGTGATGGTCGACAAATTCGCCAGTGCCAGCGCCTTCGAACAGAACGTCGACATCGAAATGCAGCGTAACGGCGAGCGTTACGCGTTCCTGCGCTGGGGCCAGAGCGCCTTCGACAACTTCAGCGTGGTGCCGCCGGGCACCGGGATCTGTCACCAGGTCAACCTCGAATACCTCGGGCGCACGGTCTGGACCAAGGATGAGGACGGCCGTACTTACGCCTTCCCCGACACCCTGGTCGGCACCGATTCCCACACCACCATGATCAACGGCCTCGGCGTGCTCGGCTGGGGCGTCGGCGGGATCGAAGCGGAAGCGGCGATGCTCGGCCAACCGGTGTCGATGCTGATTCCGGAAGTGATCGGTTTCAAACTCACCGGCAAGCTCAAGAAAGGCATCACCGCCACCGACCTGGTGCTGACCGTCACGCAGATGCTGCGCAAGAAAGGCGTGGTCGGGAAATTCGTCGAGTTCTACGGTGACGGCCTCGCTGATCTGCCGTTGGCCGACCGCGCGACCATCGCCAACATGGCTCCGGAGTACGGCGCCACCTGCGGTTTCTTCCCGGTGGACGACGTGACGTTGGAATACCTGCGCCTGTCCGGTCGGCCGGCCGAAGTGGTCAAACTGGTCGAGGCCTACACCAAGGCCCAAGGCCTGTGGCGCCTGCCGGGCAAGGAACCGATCTTCACTGACAGCCTGGAACTGGACATGGGCAGCGTCGAAGCCAGTCTTGCGGGGCCGAAACGTCCGCAGGACCGTGTCTCGCTGCCGAACGTGGCCCAGGCCTTCAGCGATTTCCTTGGCCTGCAAATCAAACCCACCAGCAAGGAAGAAGGTCGCCTGGAAAGTGAGGGTGGCGGTGGGGTCGCGGTGGGCAACGCCGATATGGTCGGTGAAGCAGACTACGAGTCGGAAGGTCATACCTATCGCCTGAAAAACGGTGCGGTGGTGATCGCTGCGATCACGTCCTGCACCAACACCTCCAACCCGAGCGTGATGATGGCGGCCGGGTTGGTGGCGAAAAAAGCGGTCGAAAAAGGCCTGAAACGCAAGCCGTGGGTCAAGAGTTCCCTGGCGCCCGGTTCGAAAGTGGTCACCGATTACTACAAGGCTGCCGGCCTGACGCAATACCTCGATGAACTGGGTTTTGCCTTGGTCGGTTATGGCTGCACCACCTGCATCGGCAACTCCGGGCCGTTGCCGGAACCGATCGAGAAAGCTATTCAGAAAGCTGATCTGGCGGTGGCGTCGGTGCTGTCCGGCAACCGCAACTTTGAAGGCCGGGTGCATCCGCTGGTGAAAACCAACTGGCTGGCCTCCCCGCCGCTGGTCGTCGCCTATGCGCTGGCGGGTACGGTGCGAATCGACATCAGCAGCGAATCCCTGGGTGATGACAAGGACGGCAACCCGGTTTTCCTGCGCGACATCTGGCCGAGCACCAAGGAAATTGCCGACGCGGTGAATCAGGTCAACACCGCGATGTTCCACAAGGAATACGCCGAAGTGTTTGCCGGCGATGATCAGTGGCAGGCGATCGAGGTGCCGCAAGCGGCGACTTATGTCTGGCAGGAAGATTCGACCTATATCCAGCATCCGCCGTTCTTCGATGATATCGGCGGGCCGTTGCCGGTGATTCAGGACGTGAAAAAAGCCAACGTGCTGGCGCTGCTCGGGGATTCGGTGACCACCGACCACATCTCCCCCGCCGGCAACATCAAGGCCGACAGCCCGGCCGGTCGTTACTTGCGCGAGAAAGGCGTGGAGCCGCGGGACTTCAACTCCTACGGTTCGCGTCGCGGCAACCATGAAGTAATGATGCGCGGCACCTTCGCCAACATCCGCATTCGCAATGAAATGCTCGGCGGCGAAGAAGGTGGCAACACGATCTACATTCCGACCGGCGAGCGACTGCCGATCTACGACGCCGCCATGCGCTATCAAGCGTCGGGCACGCCGCTGGTGGTGATTGCCGGGCAAGAATACGGCACCGGGTCGAGCCGCGACTGGGCGGCCAAGGGCACCAACCTGCTGGGGGTGAAAGCGGTCATCGCCGAAAGCTTCGAGCGGATTCATCGCTCCAACCTGGTGGGCATGGGCGTGCTGCCGCTGCAATTCAAACTGGATCAGAACCGCAAGAGCCTGAACCTGACGGGCAAGGAAACCGTGGATATTCTCGGTCTGACCGGGGTTGAAGTGACGCCGCGAATGAACCTGACCCTGGTGATCACCCGTGAAGACGGGACCAGCGAGAAGGTCGAGGTGTTGTGCCGCATCGATACATTGAATGAAGTGGAATACTTCAAGGCCGGGGGGATTTTGCATTACGTGTTGCGACAGCTGATTGCCTCATAAGCACTGCTGCTGACAGAGACACCGCCTTCGGGCGGTGTTTTTGTTTGTGCCCTGCGCTGAACAAAAATACCCTGCACACCACCGACCCACTTACAACACCAATCCCCCTGTGGGAGCGGACTTGCTCGCGAAAGCGGTATAACAGGCAACATTGATGTTGAATGTGATGGCCTCTTCGCGAGCAAGCCCGCTCCCACAAAGGGTTATGTGTCGAACACAAATCCCCTGAACAACACAGATCAATAGTGGGAGCGAGCTTGCTCGCGAAAGCGGAGTATCAGGCGACATTGATGCTGGATGTGATGGCCCCTTCGCGAGCAAGCCCGCTCCCACAAAGGGTTATGTGTCGAACACAAATCCCCTGAACAACACAGATCAACAGTGAGCGAGCCTGCTCGCGAAGGCGGTGTAACAGGCGGTATTGATGCTGGATTTGATGGCCTCATCGCGAGCAAGCTCGCCCACAAGGGGAATGTGTTGAACACAAACTCCCTGCACGCCACCGACCAACTGTGGGAGCGGGCTTGCTCGCGAAGGCGGTGTATCAGCCACCTTAGATGTTGAATGACACACCGCATTCGCGAGCAAGCCCGCTCCCACAGGGACTGCGGCACACTGCAAAATTTTCGAACACAAGGACTTCACATGCTCGCTCTGCCATGGCTCTACCTGGCACTTCTCTCCATCGGCTACGCCCTGGCCCTGATCTACGGCCAACTCGGCTGGCTCGCCGCAATCTCTGTCGCCCTGCTGCTGTTCGCCGGTTTCGCCGTGCGCCAGCAGAAGATCCAGGCCGGCCGCTATATCGGTCACGGTTTGTTCATCGTCCTGGCCTTGGCGCTGGCGATGCACTGGCTGCCCGGTTTCTACAACGGTCGTGGCATCGACCCGCAACGCTTCACCGACGATGCCGTGCCGTTTTCCATGTATCTGAACCAGGACAAACCCCTCATTGGTTTCTGGTTGTTGCTGGTCTGCCCGTGGATTGTCGGCCGGCGTTCGCTGCGGCTGTCGATTTACGCCACTGTGCTGGCGCTGACCCTGAGTGTCATCCTCGCCCTCGGCGGCGCGCTGTTGCTTGGCGTAATCAGTTGGGCGCCGAAGTGGCCGGACCAGGCGTGGCTGTGGGTCTTGAACAACCTGCTGCTGGTGACGCTGGTGGAGGAAGCGCTGTTTCGCGGCTATATCCAGGGCGGCCTGAGCCGGCGTTTCAAACACCTGCCCTACGGCGAAAACCTTGCCCTGCTGCTCGCCTCGCTGTTGTTCGGCCTGGCGCATCTGGGCGCGGGTTGGCAATGGGTGTTACTGGCGAGCCTGGCCGGGGTCGGCTATGGTCTGGCCTACCGATTTGGCGGGTTGGGCGCGGCCATCGCCACCCATTTCGGCTTGAACCTGCTGCATTTCGGTCTGTTTACCTACCCGATGCTTGCCGGCTGACGCAACGGTCGTTTTGCGACGAACCACTGATTATTGAAAAATACTCTCAACAAATCCCTGACCACGCCGACAACCTCTCAAAGCCTCACGGATTGAAATAGCCATGCGTAACAACCAACCCATTACACAACGCGAACGGACCTTTCCGGCTCAGCAACGGTTGATCTCCACGACCGACGCCAAAGGCGTGATCACTTACTGCAACGACGCTTTCGTCGAAATCAGTGGGTTTTCCCGTGAAGAGCTGATCCGTGCGCCGCACAACCTGGTTCGTCACCCCGACGTCCCGGCGGCGGTGTTCGCGCATATGTGGGGTACTTTGAAACAAGGCTTGCCATGGATGGGCATTGTCAAGAATCGCTGCAAGACCGGTGATCACTATTGGGTTAACGCCTATGTCACACCGGTTTTCGAAGGCAATCAGGTGATCGGTTACGAGTCGGTGCGGGTCAAGCCCACCGCCGAACAGATCCGCCGTGCCGAAGCGCTCTACCAACGCATCAACCAGGGCAAGTCGGCGATTCCTTCGACAGACAAATGGCTGCCGGTCCTTCAGGACTGGGTGCCGTTCATTCTAGTCAGCCAACTGAGCTTCATGATCGGTGCGTCGCTGAACTCCCACTGGGGTTTTGCCCTGGCGGCCGGTCTTTCGGTGCCCTTGGGCCTGCTGGGTCTGAGCTGGCAACAACGCGGCCTCAAGCGTCTGCTGGCGTTGGCCGGGCAAACCACGTCCGACCCGCTGATTGCGCAGATGTACACCGACAGCCGGGGCGCCCAGGCGCGTCTGGAAATGTCAATCCTCAGCCAGGAAGCGCGCCTGAAAACCTGCCTGACGCGTCTGCAGGACACCGCCGAGCACCTGACCGAGCAAGCGAAGCAATCCGACACCCTGGCGCACAACAGCTCCAACGGCCTGGAACGTCAACGCGTCGAAACCGAGCAAGTCGCCACGGCGGTCAACCAGATGGCAGCCACGACCCAGGAAGTCGCCAGCCACGTGCAACGCACCGCTGATGCCACCCAGGAAGCCAATCGCCTGACCAGTCGTGGCCGCGATATCGCCGGGGAAACCCGCGAAGCCATCCAGCGCCTGTCGGTGGTGGTCGGTGAAACCGGTCTGACCGTGACGCAACTGGCCAAGGACAGCGACGAAATCGGTGGCGTGGTCGATGTGATCAAAGGCATCGCCGACCAAACCAACCTGCTGGCACTCAACGCCGCTATCGAAGCAGCGCGTGCCGGTGAGATGGGTCGCGGTTTCGCCGTCGTCGCGGACGAAGTGCGGCAACTGGCGCAACGCACCAGCGAATCCACCGGGCAGATCCATGCACTGATCGCCAAGCTGCAACAGACCGCCAACACTGCCGTGCAGACCATGGACGCCGGGCATCGCCAGGCCGAGGAAGGTGTGGCGCGGGTCTTGGAAGCGGATCAGGCCTTGGTCGGCATCAGCGAAGCGGTGGCGCACATCACCGACATGACCACGCAGATTGCTGCGGCGACCGAAGAGCAAAGCTCGGTGGCCGAAGAAATCAGCCGCAACATCAGCAACATCTCGCAACTGGCGGACCAGACGTCGGAACAGGCTCAACACTCGGCGTTGTTGAGTGAAGAGCTGACCAAGACAGCGAATACCCAGTATTCGTTGGTGGAGCGGTTTAACCGTTAACGGCAACGTCAAAAGATCGCAGGCTGCGCCAGCTCCTACAGGGATCGCATAATCCGTAGGAGCTGCCGAAGGCTGCGATCTTTTGATCTGGCTTCTTACAAAAACTCCGCCACCTTCCCCGCCGCAGCCGCCAAATGCTGCTCATGACTAAACCCCGAAGCCTTCAGCGGCTTCAAATCATGATCCCCCGCCACCAGCCAGAACACCTCGATACTCGGCGACAACGCATATGTCTCGACGGCCTCACGATTGCCCAACGCATCCCGCTCGCCCTGCACAATCAGCGTCCGGGTCTTCAGCCCGGCCAAATGCTCGACCCGCGGCTTCTCCGGTTTACCCACCGCATAAAACGGATACCCCAGGCACACCAGCGCATCCGCGCCCAATTCGTCCGCCAGCAAACTCGCCATTCGCCCGCCCATGGACTTGCCACCGATGGCCAAACGCCCAGTGACATGGCGTCGCACCTCGGCATACACCTCACGCCAGCATTCGAGCAGTTTCGGTGCCGGGTTCGGTGGGCGTTTACCGCCGTCGAGGCGCCGTTGCGCCATGTAGGGAAACTCAAAGCGCAGGACGTTGACGCCCAGTGCAGCAAGGCGCCCGGCCATGTCGGTCATCCAGCCGCTGTCCATCGGTGCACCGGCGCCGTGAGCCAGGATCAGCGTGGTCGATGACGATCCCGACGCCGCATCCCATAACCAGCCATGTTCGGCCACGCACCGCCCCCATTGATCCCCGTCAATACTGGCCTTGTGCTCTTTGTCCATGCTTGCCTCGCTTTTAGTCTGCCTATAACTCCAGGCGAAGGGAGCGCTTGCCTTGCGGCTTACTCGCAAAGACGCGCCTTCACTTCGGCTGAACCGTGGATGGGGAACCATGAACACTTCTATCAGTACCGCCTACAACTACAAGGTGGTCCGCCAATTCGCCATTATGACGGTGGTGTGGGGCATCGTCGGCATGGGGCTCGGGGTTTTTCTCGCGGCTCAATTGGTCTGGCCCGAACTCAACTTCAATTTGCCGTGGACCAGCTTCGGCCGCCTGCGCCCGCTACACACCAACGCGGTGATCTTCGCCTTCGGCGGCTGCGCCCTGTTCGCCAGTTCGTTCTATTCGGTGCAACGCACCTGCCAGACCCAACTGTTTGCACCGAAAATCGCGCAGTTCTGTTTCTGGGGCTGGCAACTGGTGATTGTCCTCGCGGCCGTCAGCCTGCCGCTGGGCTACACCAGTTCCAAGGAATACGCCGAGCTGGAATGGCCGATCGACATCCTGATCACCATCGTCTGGGTCGCCTACGCCATCGTGTTCTTCGGCACACTGGCCAAGCGCAAGACCAAGCACATCTACGTCGGTAACTGGTTCTTCGGCGCGTTCATCGTCACCGTGGCGATCCTGCACATCGTCAACAATCTGGAAATCCCGGTCAGTTGGACCAAGTCCTACTCGCTGTACGGCGGCGCGACCGACGCCATGGTGCAGTGGTGGTACGGCCACAACGCGGTGGGCTTTTTCCTGACCGCCGGCTTCCTCGGGATGATGTACTACTTCGTGCCGAAACAGGCCGAGCGTCCGGTGTACTCGTATCGTTTGTCGATCGTGCACTTCTGGGCCCTGATCACCCTGTACATCTGGGCCGGCCCGCACCACTTGCACTACACCGCGCTGCCGGACTGGGCGCAGTCGCTGGGCATGGTGATGTCGCTGATCCTGCTGGCGCCAAGCTGGGGCGGGATGATCAACGGCATGATGACGCTGTCGGGCGCCTGGCATAAGTTGCGCAGCGACCCGATCCTGCGCTTCCTTGTGGTTTCCCTCGCGTTCTACGGCATGTCGACGTTCGAAGGGCCGATGATGGCGATCAAAACCGTCAACGCCCTCTCCCACTACACCGACTGGACCATCGGCCACGTTCACGCCGGCGCGCTCGGCTGGGTGGCGATGATTTCCATCGGCGCGCTGTACCACATGATCCCGAAAATCTTCGGCCGGCCGCAGATGCACAGCCTGGGCCTGATCAACGCGCACTTCTGGCTCGCGACCATCGGCACCGTGCTCTACATCGCTTCGATGTGGGTCAACGGCATCGCCCAGGGCCTCATGTGGCGCGCTGTCAACGAAGACGGCACGCTGACCTACTCCTTCGTCGAAACCCTGGTGGCCAGCCACCCAGGCTTCGTCGTGCGGTTGGTGGGCGGTGCGATTTTCTTCAGCGGCATGTTGCTGATGGCCTACAACACCTGGCGCACCGTGCGGGCCTCGCAGCCTGCCGAAGCCGCCGCTGCCGCGCAGATGGCCTGAGGAGTCCGCCATGAAACACGAAACAATCGAGAAAAACGTCGGCCTGCTGCTATTGCTGATGGTCCTGGCCGTGAGCATCGGTGGTCTGACCCAGATCGTCCCGCTGTTCTTCCAGGACGTGACCAATAAACCGGTGGAAGGCATGAAGCCCTACACCGCGCTGCAACTGGAAGGGCGCGACATTTACATCCGCGAAGGCTGCGTCGGTTGCCACTCGCAGATGATCCGGCCGTTTCGCGCCGAGACCGAACGCTACGGGCACTACTCGGTGGCCGGGGAAAGCGTCTGGGATCACCCGTTCCTGTGGGGCTCCAAGCGCACCGGGCCGGACTTGGCACGGGTCGGTGGCCGCTACTCCGAAGACTGGCACCGCGCGCATTTGTACAACCCGCGCAACGTGGTGCCGGAATCGAAAATGCCCGGCTACCCATGGCTGGTCGCCAACCCGCTCGACAGCAGCCACACCGAAACCAAGATCAAGGCCATGCGCACCCTCGGCGTGCCGTACACCGACGATGACGTCACCGGTGCAGTCGCGTCGCTCAAGGGCAAGACCGAGATGGACGCGCTGGTCGCCTACCTGCAAGTGCTTGGCACTGCCATTAAGAGCAAGAGGTGAGCCATGGTCTTTGAACTCAGTAGTGGAATGATCCGCGGCCTGGGCACGGTCGTGGTGTTTGTGGCCTTCGTCGGCCTCGCGTTGTGGGTGTTCAACGGCAAGCGCAGCCCGGAATTCGCCGAAGCGCGTTTGCTGCCGTTCGCCGATGAACCGCTCCCCGATGACGCCACCCAAGAACCTGAAACGAGGAGTACCCGGCCATGACCACCTTCTGGAGTACGTGGATCTGCGTACTGACCATCGGCAGCCTGATCGGCCTGACCTGGCTGCTGATCGGCACCCGCAAGGGCGAGACCAAGGGCAGCGTCGACCAGACCATGGGCCACAGCTTCGACGGCATCGAGGAGTACGACAATCCGCTGCCGCAGTGGTGGTTCATGCTGTTCGCCGGCACGTTGGTGTTTGCCGTGGGTTACCTGGTTTTGTATCCGGGCCTGGGCAACTGGAAAGGCATCCTGCCCGGTTACGAGGACGGCTGGACCGGCGTCCACGAATGGGAAAAGGAGATGAACAAGGCAGACGCCAGGTTCGGCCCGATCTTCGCCAAGTTCGCCGCCATGCCGGTGGAAGAAGTGGCCAAGGACCCGCAAGCGCTGAAAATGGGCGGTCGCCTGTTTGCCTCCAATTGCGCGGTGTGCCACGGCTCGGATGCCAAGGGTGCTTTTGGATTTCCGAATCTGGCGGACAGTGATTGGCGCTGGGGCGGCGATGCCGACATGATCAAAACCACGATCATGGGCGGGCGCATGGCAGCGATGCCGGCCTGGGGCGAAATCCTCGGCGAAGCTGGCGTGAAGAACGTCGCCGCGTACGTGCGTCACGATCTGGCCGGCCTGCCACTGCCTGCCGACAGCAACGCCGACGTGCAAGCCGGACAGCAACTGTTCAGCACCACCTGCGTAGCCTGTCATGGGGCAAACGGCCACGGCACTGAAGCCATGGGCGCGCCGAACCTGACGCACCCGGCCGGATTTATCTACGGTTCAAGCCTGGCGCAACTGCAACAAACCATACGTCATGGCCGCCAGGGCCATATGCCGGCGCAGAACGAATTGCTCGGCAACGATAAGGTGCAACTGCTCGCCGCCTACGTCTACAGCCTTTCGAAGGGTGCGGAGCAGTTGAGCGGCAAGCTTCAAGCTACAAGCGACAAGTAACGGCAAAAACAAAAGCTGCAAGCGGCGAGTTCCAACTTGCGGCTTGCAGCTTGCGACTTGAAGCTGCGTCCCTGCTGCTTCTTTTTGTCGCACCCTCATTTAGTCTCCCTTTCGAATCCCCTGATTCGGGTCTACGCTTGCTCGATGCGGACTGGCAACGAGCCGGTTCCAGGTCGACCTTTAGCCGATGTGTTCGACGAATCTGCTCGATGACAGGCCGCAAAGGCTGGTAGATACCGGCTGTCGTGCAAATTGCCTTCTGTCACCCGAACCTTGCGTTTGAACACACCCCGTTACAACTGACCTGAACCCCTCGCCTTTTTCATTCGCTGCGACATTTTGTCCGGGGGCATTTTTGTCCTTACGCGGCGCATGGAAAGGCCGCAGAATCAGCTTCTGAAAGCATTGACCCAGGTCATGGTGCGTTGCAATGCCCCCCTGCTTTCTACATACTTGCGGCCGATTTTTATCCTAATAAAACACCCAAACCGTGGAACCTTAGAATGAGCACAGCAATCAGTCCGACTGCTTATAACTATAAGGTAGTCCGCCAGTTCGCCATCATGACGGTGGTCTGGGGGATCCTTGGCATGGGGCTTGGTGTCTTCATCGCCTCACAGCTTGTATGGCCGGAATTGAACTTCGGTCTGCCGTGGACGACTTTTGGACGCTTACGCCCGCTGCACACCAACCTGGTGATTTTCGCCTTCGGTGGTTGTGCACTGTTTGCCACTTCTTATTACGTCGTGCAGCGAACCTGCCAAACGCGACTGATTTCCGACAGCCTCGCCGCCTTCCACTTCTGGGGTTGGCAAGCGGTGATCATCGGCGCCATCGTTACCTTGCCGCTGGGTTACACCACCACCAAGGAATACGCCGAACTGGAATGGCCCCTGGCTATTCTGCTGGCCATTGTCTGGGTCGTTTACGGTCTGGTGTTCTTCGGCACCATCGTCAAGCGCAAGACCAAGCACATCTATGTCGGTAACTGGTTCTACGGCGCGTTCATCGTCGTGACCGCGATGTTGCACATCGTCAACCACATGTCGCTGCCGGTCAGCCTGTTCAAGTCCTACTCGGCTTACTCGGGTGCGACGGACGCAATGATCCAGTGGTGGTACGGCCACAACGCGGTGGGTTTCTTCCTGACCACCGGCTTCCTGGGGATGATGTACTACTTCGTTCCGAAGCAGGCCGAGCGTCCGATCTACTCCTATCGCCTGTCCATCGTGCACTTCTGGGCGCTGATCACCCTGTACATCTGGGCCGGTCCGCACCACTTGCACTACACCGCACTGCCGGACTGGGCTCAGTCCCTGGGCATGGCGATGTCGATCATCCTGCTCGCGCCAAGCTGGGGCGGCATGATCAACGGCATGATGACCCTGTCGGGCGCCTGGCATAAGCTGCGCACCGACCCGATCCTGCGCTTCCTCGTGGTGTCGCTGGCGTTCTACGGCATGTCGACCTTCGAAGGCCCGATGATGGCCATCAAGACCGTCAACTCGCTGTCGCACTACACCGACTGGACCATCGGCCACGTACACGCCGGCGCGCTCGGCTGGGTAGCGATGATCTCGATCGGCGCGATCTACCACATGATCCCGAAACTGTTCGGTCGCGCGCAGATGCACAGCATCGGCCTGATCAACACGCACTTCTGGCTCGCGACCATCGGTACCGTTCTGTACATCGCATCGATGTGGGTCAACGGCATCACCCAGGGCCTGATGTGGCGCGCAATCAACGACGACGGCACCCTCACCTACTCGTTCGTAGAAGCGCTGCAAGCCAGCCACCCTGGTTTCATCGTTCGCGCCCTGGGCGGTGCGTTCTTTGCCAGCGGCATGCTGTTCATGGCCTACAACGTATTCCGTACCGTACGCGCCTCGAACCCGGTTGAAGCCGAAGCCGCCGCTCAGATTGCCGTAGTTGGAGCTCACTGATGAAGCATGAAGCAGT
This sequence comes from Pseudomonas sp. dw_612, assembly GCF_018449725.1. GTDB lineage: Bacteria > Pseudomonadota > Gammaproteobacteria > Pseudomonadales > Pseudomonadaceae > Aquipseudomonas. Next base: position 462,208 of record NZ_JAAVVC010000001.1, read on the forward strand.
CGAGAAGAACATTGGCCTGCTGGCCTTCTTCATGGTCATCGCCGTCAGCATCGGCGGCCTGACCCAGATCGTTCCGCTGTTTTTCCAGGACGTCACCAACAAGCCGGTCGAAGGCATGAAGCCTCGTCCCGCGCTTGAAGTCGAAGGACGCGACGTCTTTATCGCCAACGGCTGTGTCGGCTGCCACTCGCAGATGATCCGCCCGTTCCGTGCTGAAACCGAACGCTACGGCCACTACTCGGTCGCCGGTGAAAGCGTCTGGGACCACCCGTTCCTGTGGGGTTCCAAGCGTACCGGTCCGGACCTGGCCCGTGTCGGCGGTCGTTACTCCGATGACTGGCAGCGTGCGCACTTGTACAACCCGCGCAACGTGGTGCCTGAGTCGAAAATGCCGGCCTACCCGTTCCTCGTGGAAAACAAGCTCGACGGCAAAGACACCGCCAAGAAACTGGAAGTCTTGCGCACGCTCGGCGTCCCTTACACCGACGAAGACATCGCCGGCGCCAAGGATGCTGTGAAGGGCAAAACCGAAATGGACGCGCTGGTGGCCTATCTGCAAGGCCTGGGCACCATCATCAAAAGCAAACGGTGATTTAGATGGATATCGGGATGATTCGTGGCCTGGGCACCGTTGTCGTGATGGTGGCCTTCATCGGTCTGGCGTTGTGGGTGTTCAGCCCCAAGCGCAAGTCGGAGTTTGAAGACGCGACCTTGCTGCCTTTCGCGGATGATCCCGAAGCCATCAAGCACGTCGAGCAAGCTTCTAGGAGTAACAAAGAATGACTACGTTCTGGAGTCTGTACGTCACAGTCCTCAGTCTGGGTACTATCTTCGCCCTGACCTGGCTGCTGCTGTCCACCCGCAAGGGCCAGCGCAGCGAAGCCACCGAAGAGACTGTTGGCCACTCCTTCGACGGGATCGAGGAGTACGACAACCCACTGCCAAAATGGTGGTTCATGCTGTTCGTGGGCACCATCATCTTCGCGCTGGGCTACCTGGTGCTGTATCCAGGCCTGGGTAACTGGAAAGGCCTGCTGCCGGGCTACAACTACCTCGATAACGACAAGCAGACCGCGTTCGCCAACGGCCAGACCGGCTGGACCGGTGTGCACGAGTGGGAAAAGGAAATGGCCAAGTCGGACGCCAAGTTCGGCCCGATCTTCGCCAAGTTCGCGTCCATGCCAATCGAAGAAGTCGCCAAGGACCCGCAAGCCCTGAAGATGGGTGGCCGTCTGTTCGCCTCCAACTGCTCGGTCTGCCACGGTTCCGACGCCAAGGGCGCTTATGGCTTCCCGAACCTGACCGACGCCGACTGGCGCTGGGGCGGCGAGCCGGAAACCATCAAGACCACCATCATGGGCGGCCGTCACGCGGTCATGCCGGCGTGGGCTGAAGTGATTGGCGAGCAAGGCGTGGCAGACGTTGCCTCGTTCGTGCTGACCAACCTCGATGGCCGCAAACTGCCGGAAGGCACCAAGGCCGACCCGGTTGCCGGGCAGAAACTGTTCGCCGCCAACTGCGCGGTGTGCCACGGTCCGGAAGGCAAAGGCACCCCGGCAATGGGCGCGCCTAACCTGACCCACCCGGCGGCGTTCATCTACGGTTCGAGCTTCGCTCAACTGCAGCAGACCATCCGTTACGGCCGTCAGGGCCAGATGCCTGCGCAAGAACAGCTGCAAGGCAACGACAAGGTTCACCTGCTGGCCGCTTACGTCTACAGCCTGTCTCACGGTGAGAAGGCTCCGGCGGCGGATGCCCAGTAAGGCAAACGCTTGAAGCAATAAAAACGGCCCCGCCAATGTGAATTGGCGGGGCCGTTTTGTTTATGGCTCCTCATGTCCATGGCGACCAGAGGTAGTGGCTCTCTTCCCTCAAGGCTTGCGAGACCGGCTATTGAGTAGTAACGTTTCTACAAAGCACTTTCAAGAGGGGGCCGCCATGATGGCCATCACCACGATTTCCAGCCGTGAATTCAACCAGGACACAAGCAGTGCCAAAAAAGCCACACGTCAGGGCCCGGTAATCATCACCGACCGTGGCAAGCCTGCTCACGTACTGCTAAGCATTGAGGAGTACCAAAAACTGACCGGTACCAACGCCAATATTGTCGACCTGCTCGTCATGCCAGAAGCAGCAGACATCGACTTTGAAACCGAGCGTGCCGTGATCACTCATCGACCTGTGGACCTGTCTTGATGTTTCTACTCGACACCAATGTGATTTCTGAACTGCGTAAACCCCAGGCTGACGCTAACGTTGTCGCCTGGGCCAAAAGTGTCATCGCACCACGCCTGTTTATTTCGGCGATTACCTTGAAAGAACTGGAGACGGGAATTCTTCGAATAGAGCGTCGTGATCCTGCTCAGGCCAAGGTATTGCGCACTTGGCTAACGCACCACGTCATACCGGCCTTCGATACCAGAATTCTTTCAGTTGATGCCACCGTGGCACTGCGCTGTGCCAGCTTGCACGTTCCGGATCGAGCAAATGAAAGCGACGCCTTGATCGCTGCCACAGCGCTTGTTCATGGCCTGACCGTAGTCACCCGAAACGTCGGTGATTTTCAATCCAGCGGCGTCGCGTTGATCAATCCATGGGATGAATGAACTCGCTGCACGGGCAAAACCGTCCATAATTCACAAGTCAATTGATTCAAGTCATTACACCATCAATTGATTTCCCCCAACGCGACCAAAGGTCGCACCCTTGAGTTAGAGCGACAGGCGTATCATTGCGCCACTGCAACACCTCTTTTTGACCGCGGTCGGCACGTACTGACCGAGGCATTTTTCCACTGCCGTGGGATGCAATGATGAGCAATCAGATTCCGGTACACGACGTTACCCCGCCTGCCAAGAACGCGAACAACAGCGTCGACCTCTACGCCTCTCGAGAAAAGATCTACACCCGCGCCTTCACCGGCCTGTTCCGCAACCTGCGGATGATGGGCGGGGCCGGTTTGTTCCTGCTGTATTTCGGCACGGTATGGCTGAACTGGGGTGGCCACCAGGCCGTCTGGTGGAACCTGCCGGAACGTAAATTCTTCATTTTTGGCGCAACCTTCTGGCCCCAGGATTTCATCCTGCTCTCGGGCCTGCTGATCATCAGCGCCTTCGGCCTGTTCTTCATTACCGTGTACGCCGGGCGCGTGTGGTGCGGCTATACCTGTCCGCAAAGTGTCTGGACCTGGATTTTCATGTGGTGCGAAAAGGTCACCGAAGGCGACCGCAACCAGCGCATCAAGCTCGACAAGACGCCGATGAGCGCCAACAAATTCCTGCGCAAGTTCAGCAAACACAGCCTGTGGCTGCTGATCGGCTTCGTCACCGGCATGACCTTCGTCGGGTACTTCTCGCCCATCCGCGAACTGACCATCGATTTCTTCACCGGCGAGGCCGATGGCTGGTCGTATTTTTGGGTCGGTTTCTTCACCCTCGCCACCTATGGCAATGCCGGCTGGTTGCGCGAGCAGGTGTGCATCTACATGTGTCCGTATGCGCGCTTCCAGAGCGTGATGTTCGACAAGGACACCCTGATCGTTTCCTACGACCCGCGCCGTGGCGAATCCCGTGGCCCGCGCAAGAAAGGCGTGGACTACAAGGCCCAGGGCCTGGGCGATTGCATCGACTGCACCATGTGCGTCCAGGTCTGCCCGACCGGCATCGACATCCGCGACGGCCTGCAAATCGAGTGCATTGGCTGCGCCGCGTGCATTGATGCCTGCGACAGCATCATGGACAAGATGGACTACCCGCGCGGCCTGATCAGCTACACCACCGAACACAACCTGTCCGGCCAGAAAACCCATAAACTGCGCCCGCGCCTGATCGGCTATGCCGTGGTGCTGCTGACCATGATCGGCTTGCTGGTGACCGCGTTCTTCATGCGGTCGCTGGTGGGGTTCGATGTCAGCAAGGACCGCGTGCTGTACCGCGAGAACGCCGAAGGCCGGATCGAGAACGTCTACAGCCTGAAGATCATGAACAAGGACCAGCGCGACCACACTTACCTGCTGGAAGCCAGCGGCCTGCCGGACCTCAAGCTGCAAGGCAAGCGCGAGATCAAAGTCGCCGCCGGGGAAATTTTCAGCCAGCCGGTGGAACTGTCCAGCGCGCCGGAGCAATTGCCATCGAGCACCAATGAGGTGAAATTCACCCTCAAGGATGCCGATGACGACAGCGTCCACGTTGAAGCCAAGAGCCGATTCATCGGCCCACAAATTCGTTGAGAGAAGTGATCATGCCCGCAGCAACTGCCGCAAGCCCCTGGTACAAGCATCTTTGGCCGTGGATCATCATCGGGATTCTCGCCTGTTCGGTGACCCTGACCCTGTCCATGGTGACCATCGCCGTGAACAACCCGGATAACCTGGTCAACGACAACTACTACGAGGCCGGCAAAGGCATCAACCGTTCCCTGGACCGTGAGTTGCTGGCCCAGACCCTGCAACTTCGCGCCAGCGTGCATCTGGATGAGCTGACCGGTGAAGTCGACCTGCGCCTGAGCGGCAACAGCCAGCCCAAGACCGTCGAACTGAACCTGATCTCGCCGACCCAGCCGGAGAAGGACCGCAAGATCACCCTGACCCGCAGCGAAACCGAACAGGGCCGCTACATCGGCCAGATGAGCGACAAGGTCGAAGGCCGTCGTTTTGTCGAATTGCTGGGCGTGCAGGATGACAAGACCTGGCGCATGTTCGAAGAAGAACAAGTCAGCCACGACAAGGACCTGCTGCTGGGCGATGAGCCGCTGCAAGGTGCGGAAGACCTGAAGAGACCGTAAATCCTGCAAACCTGTAGGACCCGTAGGACCCGTAGGAGCTGTCGAGTGAAACGAGGCTGCGATCTTTTGATCTTGCTTTTAAAAACAACATCAAAAGATCGCAGCCTCGTTTCACTCGACAGCTCCTACGGTCCTACGGGGATGAGGCCATCCCGGAAGACATAGATTCACATCATGACCACCCCAACCCCCTGCTACCACTGCGCCCTGCCCGTCCCGGCCGGCAGCCGCTTCACCGCCGTCGTCCTCGGTGAAACCCGCGAGCTGTGCTGCCCGGGTTGCCAGGCGGTGGCCGAAGCCATTGTGGCCGGCGGATTGGAAAGCTATTACCAGCATCGCAGCGAAGCCTCAGCCAACCCCGAATCCTTGCCCGTGCAACTGGTGGACGAACTGGCGCTGTACGACCGCGCCGACGTCCAGCAACCCTTCGTCCGCCACGAAGGCGAACTCGCTGAAACCACGCTGCTCATGGAAGGCATCAGTTGCGCCGCGTGCGGCTGGCTGATCGAGAAACACCTGCGCGGCTTGCCGGCGGTGGCCGAAGCGCGGCTGAACCTGTCCAACCATCGCCTGCACGTGCGCTGGGCTGACGCCCGACTGCCGCTGAGCAAACTGCTCAGTGAACTGCGCCACATCGGCTACGTCGCCCACCCTTATCAGGCCGACCGCGCCAGTGAACAACTGGCCAGCGAAAATCGCCTGGCTCTGCGCCAACTCGGCGTCGCCGGGCTGCTGTGGTTTCAGGCGATGATGGCGACCATGGCCACCTGGCCGGAATTCAATATCGACCTCAGCCCGGAACTGCACACCATCCTGCGCTGGGTCGCGCTGTTCCTGACCACCCCCATCGTGTTCTACAGCTGCGCGCCGTTCTTCAAAGGCGCGATGCGCGACCTGCGCACCCGGCACCTGACCATGGATGTTTCGGTGTCGCTGGCGATCGGCAGCGCTTATCTCGCCGGAATCTGGACGTCGATCACCGGCGTCGGCGAGCTGTATTTCGACGCCGTCGGCATGTTCGCGCTGTTCCTGCTGGCCGGGCGCTACCTGGAACGCCGCGCCCGGGAACGTACCGCCGCCGCGACCGCGCAATTGGTGAATCTGTTGCCCGCCTCGTGCCTGCGTCTGAGCGCCGACGGCCAGAGCGAGCGCATCCTGCTCAGCGAATTGCGCGTCGGCGATCAGGTGCTGGTGCACCCCGGCGCCGTTCTTCCAGCCGATGGCAAGATCCTCGACGGCCAGTCGAGCATCGACGAATCCCTGCTCACCGGCGAGTACCTGCCGCAACCGCGCACCATGGGCGATGCCGTCACCGCCGGGACCTTGAACGTGGAAGGCGCATTGACCGTGGAAGTGCTGGCGCTGGGTCACGACACGCGACTCTCCGCCATCGTCCGCCTGCTGGATCGCGCCCAGGCGGAAAAACCGCGCCTGGCGGAAATCGCCGACCGCGCCGCCCAATGGTTCCTGCTGCTGTCGCTGATCGCGGCCGCCGCCATCGGCCTGTTGTGGTGGGAGCTGGATTCATCGCGAGCGTTCTGGATCGTGCTGGCGATGCTCGTGGCGACCTGCCCGTGCGCCTTGTCCCTGGCCACGCCGACCGCACTGACCGCCGCCACCGGCACGCTGCACAAACTCGGCTTGTTGCTGACTCGCGGCCATGTACTGGAAGGCCTGAATCAGATCGACACGGTGATTTTCGACAAGACCGGCACACTGACGGAGGGTCGGCTGGCCCTGCGTTCGATTCGCCCGCTCGGCGCACTCGGCAGCGATGAATGCCTGGGGCTCGCGGCGGCTTTGGAAAACCGTTCCGAACACCCGATCGCCCGGGCGTTTGGCCGCGCACCCTTGGCCGCCGAAGAAGTGCTCAGTACACCGGGGTTGGGGCTTGAAGGCTTGGTCGGCGAACAACGCCTGCGCATTGGCCAGCCGGGTTTTGTCTGCGAACTCAGTGGCGCCAGCGTGCCGCTGATGCCGAATGAAGCCGGGCAATGGCTGCTGCTCGGCGATAGCTTCGGGCCGCTGGCGTGGTTTGTTCTCGACGACCGCTTGCGCGCCGACGCCCCCGCTCTGCTCGCGGCGTGCAAGGCGCGGGGCTGGCGAACGTTGTTGCTGTCCGGCGACAGCTCGCCGATGGTTGCCAGCGTCGCCGCTGAATTGGGTATCGACGAAGCACGTGGCGGCTTGCGGCCCGATGACAAGTTGCAAGTGCTGCAACAGTTGCACAAGGAAGGCCGCAAGGTGTTGATGCTCGGCGACGGGGTCAACGATGTGCCGGTGTTGGCCGCGGCCGACATCAGCGTGGCCATGGGTTCGGCCACGGACCTGGCGAAAACCAGCGCCGACGCGGTGCTGCTGTCCAACCGCCTCGACGCCCTAGTGCAAGCCTTCAGCCTGGCGCGGCGCACCCGTCGGGTAATCATCGAGAACCTGCTGTGGGCCGGGCTGTACAATGGCCTCATGTTGCCGTTCGCCGCCCTTGGCTGGATCACTCCGGTATGGGCCGCGGTCGGCATGTCGATCAGTTCGTTGACCGTGGTGCTGAACGCCCTGCGCCTGACTCGCATGCCGAGCACGCCCAAGGCCCGCGCCACACCAGAAACCCGCCCGCTGCCGGCCTGAGCCGCGCGGGCATGGAGTCTTCCCATGCCAGCTCTTTACGTGATGATCCCGGCGGCCTTGCTGATCGTGGCCATCGCCGTCTACATCTTCTTCTGGGCGGTCGATAGCGGTCAGTACGACGATCTCGACGGCCCGGCCCACAGTATTCTGTTCGACGACCAGGACCCGAACCACACCGCTGCGGTCGATGAAGCCAGTGGTCATCCGGCCAAGCCGGACGACAAGGCGCCACCCCATGCTTGAACTGGCGCCACTGCTGGTGTCTGCGCTGATCCTCGGCCTGCTCGGCGGCGGGCATTGCCTGGGCATGTGCGGCGGCTTGATGGGCGCGCTGACCCTGGCGATTCCCAAAGAACAACGCAGCCGCCGCTTCCGCTTGTTGCTGGCGTATAACCTGGGGCGAATCCTCAGCTACGCCACCGCGGGCCTGTTGATCGGGCTCGCCGGCTGGGCCGTGGCCAACAGCCCGGCGGCGATGTTCATGCGCATCATCGCCGGGTTGCTGTTGATCAGCATGGGCCTGTACCTGGCCGGCTGGTGGAGCGGCCTGACCCGCATCGAAAGTCTCGGTCGCGGCCTGTGGCGGCATATCCAGCCGATTGCCAACAAACTGCTGCCGGTCTCGAGCCTACCTCGCGCCCTGCTGCTGGGCGCACTCTGGGGCTGGTTGCCGTGCGGGCTGGTTTACAGCACGTTGTTGTGGGCGGCGAGCCAGGGCAATGCGGTCGATAGTGCGTTGTTGATGTTGGCGTTCGGGCTGGGGACCTGGCCGGTTTTATTGGCTACGGGCCTGGCGGCGGAACGGGTCACCGCATTGTTGCGCAAGCGCAGTGTGCGCATGAGTGGCGGGTTGCTGGTGATTCTGTTCGGGATCTGGACATTGCCGGGGCCGCACCAGCATTGGTTGATGGGCCATTAGATCGCAGCCCTGTAGCAGCTGCCGAGCCTGCGAGGCTGCGTTCGGCGGCGAAGCCGTCGTAAACCCTGAGTCCCAGATATTCCTGATACACCGCACTGCATGATTTCACGACGGCTTCGCCGCCGAACGCAGCCTCGCAGGCTCGGCAGCTGCTACAGGGTGATGTCTGGCAATGACACCGTTGATGCAAATCAAGATGCCCCAACGCCGCACCCCATAGACTCGCAGCCACTGCAAGCCTATCCGGGGGAATGCCCGCATGCTCGACGCCATTCGTTGGGACACCGATCTGATTCGCCGTTACGACCTGTCGGGGCCGCGCTATACCTCGTACCCGACCGCCGTTCAATTCACCAGCCAGGTCGGCACCTTCGACCTGTTCCATGCCCTGCGCGACAGCCGCAAAGCGCTGCGGCCACTGTCGTTGTATGTGCACGTGCCGTTCTGCGCGAACATTTGCTACTACTGCGCCTGCAACAAAGTCATCACCAAGGACCGTGGTCGCGCACTCCCCTACTTGCAGCGTCTGGAGCAGGAGATCCAATTGATCGCCTGTCACCTGGACCCGGCGCAGAAAGTCGAGCAACTGCACTTCGGCGGCGGCACCCCGACCTTTCTCAGCCACGACGAACTGCGTCAGTTGATGGCCCAGTTGCGCAAGCATTTCAATCTGCTGGACGACGATTCCGGCGACTACGGCATCGAAATCGATCCCCGAGAAGCCGACTGGTCAACCATGGGCCTGCTGCGCGAGCTGGGTTTCAACCGGGTCAGCATCGGCCTGCAAGACCTCGACCCCGCCGTGCAACGCGCAGTCAATCGCCTGCAAAGCCTGGAAGAAACCCGCGCCGTGATCGACGCCGCGCGGACCTTGCAGTTTCGCTCGATCAACATCGACCTGATTTACGGTTTGCCGCGCCAGACCCCGGAAAACTTCGCCCGCACGGTGGATGAGGTCATTGCCCTGCAACCGGACCGGCTCTCGGTATTCAACTACGCGCACCTGCCGGAACGCTTCATGCCGCAACGCCGGATCAACAGCAACGAGTTGCCAACCCCGGCGCAGAAGCTGGAGATGCTCCAGGGCACCATCGAACAGTTGACCAAGGCTGGCTACCGCTATATCGGCATGGACCACTTCGCCCTGCCCGACGACGAACTGGCGATTGCCCAGGAAGAAGCAACCCTGCAACGCAACTTTCAGGGCTACACCACCCACGGCCACTGCGATTTGATTGGTCTCGGGGTGTCGGCGATCAGCCAGATCGGCGACCTGTACTGCCAGAACACCAGTGATTTGAACCTGTATCAAAACACCCTGGCCTCAGCGCAATTGGCGACCAACCGTGGGCTGCTGTGCAACGCCGATGACCGCTTGCGGCGAGCGGTGATTCAGCAATTGATCTGTCATTTCACTCTGGAATTCGCCGGGATCGAACAGGCGTTCAATATCGATTTCCGTGGCTACTTCGCCGAACTGTGGCCGCAGTTGCAGGCAATGGCCAAGGACGGCCTGATCGAACTGGACAGCGAGCGGATCACTGTTTTACCGGCCGGACGCTTGCTGGTGCGCTCGGTGTGCATGGTGTTCGATGCCTATCTGGAACAACAGAATCGGCAGCGGTTTTCCCGAGTGATTTAGGGGGCGTTCTCCATTAGTTTCCACGCCGCGTTGTCGCCTTAAAGCGGGCCAGGCAAGGCGCAGGCCGCTGGGAATGGTTGTTCCCTTTCCAAGGCCTGCAACGCAGCATGGCCCGCTTTAAGGCACAACCCGAAGGGCCGGGTCTGCTGTTGTGCAGGGCTGCGTTGCTCGAAGCTAATTTGGAATGACCAAACCACGCTTCTCGCGCCTCGCCCTGCACAACAGCAGACCCGGCGCGGCGCGGAAACTAATGGAGAACGCCCCCTAAGACTTCATGACCAGCGACGCCGCTTTGAGAATTTGCTCCGGCGTCAGACCCGATTGTTTCATCGCTTTGCTGAGGGCGTTGTTGGCAACGATCAGACCACCATTGAGGTTGTTGATGAACGCTTGCAAGGCGCCGAGCTTGGCCTTTATTTCTTCCGGGCTCAGCCGTTTATCTTTCATCACGGCCTGCATCTCGGCGAGCTTTTCGGCGATCTGCTGCTGCAACTTGCGAATCATCTTCAGGATCTGCTGAATGTTTTCCGGCAAACCACTTTCTTCGATATCGCTGTTTTCGCCTTTGGCCCCGGCGGCTTTTTCGATGCCGGCGCCAGACAGCGAGACTTTGATGCCTTCGACTTTAGTCGGGGTATCGACACGCTGCGTGACATCCGCGTCATCGACCGACGCAGGTTTCGAAATGTCGAGCAACGACGACAAGCCGCTGTTACCGGGGTTCAGCGTGCCAATGGCGGACATGAATGCGGTTCCTTGCAGGCGATCAGTTGACAGGTTATCGGCCACCCGGACCCTGGCTTTACAAGTCTGCGGCAAAATCGCCGTGCGCTGGCCTGAATGTCCTCCCGTGAGTTACCCTTACGTCTTATGTGTGTTTTTCCCACAAGGATTGAAGAAATGTCCGAGCCAGTAAAGCTGCGCGCTCACAGTCAGGCCCATTGCAAGGATTGCAGCCTGGCCCCCCTCTGCTTACCACTTTCTCTGAATCTGGAAGACATGGATGCGCTGGACGAAATCGTTAAACGTGGACGCCCGCTGAAAAAAGGCGAATTCCTGTTCCGCCAGGGCGACACGTTCGATTCCGTTTATGCAGTACGCTCCGGCGCCCTGAAGACGTTCAGCCTCAGCGATGGCGGCGAAGAACAGCTCACTGGTTTCCACCTGCCGAGCGAACTGGTCGGTCTGTCGGGCATGGACACCGAAAAACACCCGGTGTCGGCGCAAGCGCTGGAGACGACGTCGGTCTGCGAAATCCCTTTCGAACGTCTCGACGAACTGGCCCTGCAACTGCCGCAACTGCGCCGTCAGTTGATGCGTGTCATGAGCCGCGAGATTCGTGACGATCAGCAAATGATGTTGCTGCTGTCGAAGAAAACCGCCGACGAGCGCATCGCCACGTTTCTGGTCAACCTGTCTGCACGCTTCCGTGCGCGCGGCTTCTCGGCCAACCAGTTCCGCCTGAGCATGTCGCGCAACGAAATCGGCAACTACCTGGGCCTGGCGGTGGAAACCGTGTCCCGGGTGTTCACGCGCTTCCAGCAAAACGAGCTGATCGCCGCCGAGGGCAAGGAAATTCATATTCTCGACCCGATCCAGCTCTGTGCCCTGGCCGGCGGCTCCCTCGACTGACTCGTGCAATTGCGGCTGAGCGAAACGGTTCAGCCGCCGTTATACTGCGACGTTTGCAGCCCTGCCAGGACAACTCGACGATGGTCTTCGACTCCTTCGACATCAAATCCCTGATCCGCCCCGTGATCGACTTCCCCAAGCCGGGCGTGATCTTTCGCGACATCACCCCGTTGTTCCAATCGCCCACAGCCCTGCGCCTGGTGATGGACACCTTCGCCCATCGTTACGTCGAGGCCGACTTCACCCACATCGGCGCGATGGACGCCCGTGGCTTCCTGATCGGCTCGGTGTTGGCGTATCAGTTGAACAAGCCGCTGGTGCTGTTTCGCAAGCAAGGCAAACTGCCGGCGGACGTGCTGGCCGAGGGTTACGCAACCGAGTACGGCGAAGCCTTCCTCGAAGTGCATGCCGACAGCCTGTGCGAGGGCGATTCGGTGGTGATGTTCGATGATTTGATCGCCACCGGCGGCACGCTGATCGCGGCGGCGAATCTGATCCGGCGCATGGGTGCGCGGGTGCATGAAGCGGCGGCGATCATTGATCTGCCGGAGCTGGGTGGCTCGCAGCGGTTGGAAGACATGGGCATTCCGACGTTTTGCCTGACGCAGTTTGCGTTGTCGGAACAGTAGTTAGCGCCTGCACTGACGCCTTCGCGAGCAAGCCCGCTCCCACAGTGGATCTCCTGCGTACACAAATACTGTGAACGGCATTGATCACCTGTGGGAGCGGGCTTGCTCGCGAAGACGTCAGCCGCAACACCGCAGGAATCAAAGCCCCATCTGCTTACTGATAATCTCGTTCATCACTTCCCGCGTCCCGCCACCAATCGACAGAATCCGGTTATCCCGATACAACCGCTCCACCAGACTCTCGCGCATATAGCCCAATCCCCCCAGGATCTGCACTGCATCGGTGGTGATGCGATCCGCCGTGTCAGTGGCAAAATTCTTGGCCATGGAAATCTCCTTGATCACACTCTGCCCCGCCGCCATTTTCGCGGCTTGGCGGTAAGTGAACTCCCGTGACACCTCCAGCGCCGTGGCCATTTCGGCGAGGCGATGCTTGAGCACCTGAAACTTGCCGATCGGTTTACCGAAGGCCTCGCGCTGACGCGCCCATTTCAGGCTTTCTTCAAGGGCCAGCTGCGCGGTCATGTTGGCCATCAGCGCCAGGGCCAGGCGTTCGCTCTGGAAGTTGCCCATGATGCAGGCAAAGCCCATGTTCTCGGCGCCGATCAGATTTCCTACAGGTACCAGGCAATTGTCGAAGAACAACTCAGCGGTGTCCGACGCCCACCAGCCCATTTTCTTTAGCTGCCGACCGACGCTGAAACCGGGCGTGTCCTTCTCGATCAACAACAGGCTGATGCCGCCAAACCCCGGCTCACCGGTGCGCACCGCCACGGTGTAGACATCCGCACGCACGCCGCTGGTGATAAAGGTTTTGCTGCCATTGACCCGATAGAAGTCACCGTCGCGCACGGCGCGGGTTTGCAGGTTGGCTACATCCGAACCGCCGCTGGGCTCGGTGATGGCCAGGGCGCTGATCTTCTCGCCGGCCAATACCTGCGGCACCACCCGGTCGCGGACCTCGGGCCGGGCCCACTTGAGGATCGGTGGCAGGCCGATGTCCAGGGAACCGAGGCCCGCCACCACACCGCCGGAGCCACAGCGCATCAGTTCTTCACTGGCGGCGACCTTGGCAAATAGATCACCTTCATGGCTACCGCCCAAGGCTTCGGGGTAACCGATCCCCAGGATGCCGGCGGCACCGGCCTTAAGGTAGAGCTCACGGGGAAAGCTTTCGGCTTCTTCCCACTCATCAATGCCCGGCAGGATCTCGCGCTCGACGAAACGCCTGACGCTGTCGCGGACCAATTGGTGGCTGGGATCGAAGTATTCCTGAAAGGCAGGCATCGGCGAACTCCACTGAAGGGTTCAGCGAAGTTAACCGAGCGCTTGCTTGGTTTTCAACAAAGAATTTCAAGATCAAAAGATCGCAGCCTTCGGCAGCTCCTACAGGGTGTACGTCATCCCAATGTAGGAGCTGCCGAAGGCTGCGATCTTTCGTTGTTATTACAAAGCAATCGGCTTACGCCCCGCAAACGAATGCGCCAACGTCCCGCCATCCACCAATTCCAGCTCGCCACCCAACGGCACGCCATGGGCGATTCGCGAAGCGACCAAACCCTTGTTGCTGAGCAACTGGGCGATGTAATGCGCGGTGGCTTCACCTTCCACGGTCGGGTTGGTGGCCAAGATAACTTCGGTAAACGTGCCCGCTTCTTCGATCCGCGCAAGCAATTGCGGAATGCCGATAGCCTCTGGCCCAAGGCCGTCGAGTGGCGACAAATGGCCCTTGAGCACGAAGTAGCGACCCCGGAAACCGGTCTGCTCCACCGCATAGACGTCCATCGGACCTTCCACCACGCACAGCAAGGTGTCGTCGCGCCGGGTGTCGGCGCATTGTGGGCAGAGGTCGTCTTCGGTCAGCGTGCGGCACAAGCGGCAGTGACCGACCCCTTCCATCGCCTGGCTCAAGGCCAAGGCCAGACGCGAGCCGCCGCTGCGATCGCGTTCGAGCAATTGCAACGCCATGCGCTGGGCGGTTTTCTGACCCACGCCCGGCAACGTTCGCAGGGCATCGATCAGTTGGCGAATCAGAGGGCTGAAGCTCATGGGGAAAAGTCCGACAAAACAACGAGACGCGGTTTATACCCGCGCCTCTGGCCAGCGTCAAATACTCAGTCCTGGGCGACCCGCACCACCAGTTTGCCGAAGTTGCGTCCTTCCAGCAGACCGATGAACGCCTCGGGCGCCTGCTCCAGGCCATCGACGATGTCTTCGCGGAACTTCACCTTGCCCTCACGCACCCACGGCGCCATGGCACTGACGAATTCCGGCTGACGATCACCGTAGTCATCGAACACGATAAAGCCCTGGATACGCACGCGCTTGGTCAGCAAGGTGCGCTGCAATTGCGGCAGGCGATCCGGGCCGCTCGGGGCTTCATGGGCGTTGTAACCGGCAATCAGGCCACAGAGCGGAATCCGCGCTTTCGGGTTGAGCAACGGAATGATCGCGTCGAAGACCTTGCCGCCGACATTCTCGTAATAGATGTCGACGCCTTTGGGACAGGCCAACGCCAGGTCATTGGCGAAGCTTTCGCTTTTGTGATCGACGCAGGCGTCGAAGCCCAACTCGTCGACCACGTAGCGGCACTTCTCGGCACCACCGGCCACGCCGACTACCCGCAAGCCTTTGATCTTCGCGACCTGGCCGACCACCGAACCCACGGCACCGGACGCGGCGGCAACCACCAGGGTTTCACCGGACTTGGGCTGGCCGATGTCCATCAGGCCCATATAAGCGGTCATGCCCGGCATGCCCAGCACGCCCAACGCCATTGATGGGCTCGGCAGCCCGGACGGAATCGGGATGATGTTGCGACCATCGCTGATGCTGTGACTCTGCCAGCCTGTGGAGCCGACCACCCAGTCACCTTCATGGAATTTCGGATTCAGTGAACGCTCGACGCGACTGACCGCGCCACCGGTCATCACTTCGTCGATTTCTACCGGCGCGGCGTAGGACGGCGCGTCACTCATGCGACCGCGCATGTAGGGATCGAGGGACAGGTAAAGGGTCTTGAGCAACACCTGACCGTCGGCCAGGTCCGGTAACGCGACGCGCTCCAGGCGGAAATTCTCCGGGGTCGGCGCGCCCACCGGGCGGGACACCAGGACGATACGTTGGTTGAGGATCAATGCTTGTGGCATGTGAGCGTCTCCTTTGATCGATGAATGTCGCACGTATAGGGAGCAGACCGTTGCGGGCTGGGCGCGTTCGATGTTTATTCAGTGGGACCGAGTCGATTTCTTCGCGAGCAAGCCCGCCCCCACATTTGGAATGCGGTTACCTGTGGGAGCGGGCTTGCTCGCGAAGGCGCCCTCCCAAGCAATACATCTTCAACAGCCAGAAACAAAAATGCCAGGCGCAATGCCTGGCATTTTTTTGTAGCCCATCCGACGCGCCTTGGCGAATCAGAACGGCAGTTTCATACCCGGTGGCAGTTGCATGCCAGCGGTCACGCTGCCCATTTTGTCCTGGCTGTTGGCTTCGATCTTGCGCACGGCATCGTTGACGGCGGCGGCGAATACGGCCTCCAGCATCTCTTTGTCGTCTTCGCTCAGGCCTTCCACCAGGCTTGGGTCGATGGTCACGCGCTTGACGTCGTGACGACCGGTCATTACCACGGTGACCATATCGCCGCCGGCCTTACCGGTGACTTCGGCGTTGGCCAGTTCTTCCTGCATCTTGGCCATTTTTTCCTGCATCTGCTGCGCCTGCTTCATCAGGCCGGCCATGCCACCTTTCATCATGGTAATCACCTCAAAGTACTTGGATAAAAACAGTGTCCGGCGAATGTCGCCGAACGCCTTCAGTTATTAGCCCTGACTGACCAGGGCTTCGACAGGTTCAATAGTATCGTTACGGATCACCGCACCGAACTGCTCCATCATCTGCTGGATGAACGGATCACCGTGGATCGATTCCTCGGCCTCGCGCTGGCGGTTCACACGGCGGCGCGACGCAGCCTGGGCCGGGGTTTCCTGCTCGGGCTTGATCAGCTCCATGCTCAGGTTCAGCGTACGCCCGTGAAACTGGTTGAGCGCATCGTTAAGACGACGTTGCTGGGTCGCATTGAACAAGGCGCTGTGGGCCGGGTCCAGGTGCAACAACCAATTGTCGCCATCGACAGCGATCAGTGTGCAGTTGGCGGCAATGCTGCCGGTCATGCCGGAGATCGGCAGCTTCGGGAACAGCTCCAGCCATTGCAGCGCCAGACCGGTGGCCGGCATCGCGGCCGGTTCTGGTTCGGGCTCCGGCGTCGGCTCGGCGGTGTGTTCGCTGGCCAGTTCGTCGAGGTAGCTGTAGGCCGAGTCGATGTCCGGCTCGATGTAATCCTCGTCCAGCGGCGGCTCGTCATCGTCGCTACCCGGCGTGGCGGCAGCGACCTCGGCCACGGACGGTTCCGGGATCGGCGCAGCGGCCCATTCCGGCGCGTCCGGCACCACGCTGTCCGGCGTAGGGGTCGGCATCGGTGGCAATTCGGGTTGTTCGCTGGTGGTTTCCAGCACCGGCTCGACCGCTGGCTGCTGAACGACTTCCGGTTCAACCGGGTCATTCCACGGCAGGTCGACGACGGCCTCGACCGCTACCGCCTCAACCACAGGCTCGGGCACGACTACAGGCGCGACCGGTTCAGGTTCAGGCGCTGGAACCGGCGCAACTTGTACCGCAACCGGCGCCGCGACAACAGGTGCAACTGCCGCAGGAGCTACCGGCGCGACTTTAGGCGCGGTAGCCACTGAATTTGCGGAATCAACTGTGGCCTGGCTGATCCCCACTGGCTTTAGCGGTTGCCTCGGGGCGTCCGCCGTGTCCGCCGGACGGAACGCAAGCATGCGCAGCAGGACCATTTCAAAACCACCGCGCGGGTCCGGTGCCAGCGGCAAATCGCGGCGCCCGATCAGGCCCATCTGGTAATAAAACTGCACGTCTTCGGCCGGCAAGGCCTGGGCCAGAGCCAACACTCGATCACGGTCGCCGTGACCGTTGTCGACACCTTCAGGCAAGGCCTGGGCGATGGCTACACGGTGCAGCACGTTGAGAATTTCCGAGAGCACGCCGTTCCAGTCCGGGCCTTGTTCGGCCAAATGACGGACGGCTTCGAGCAACGCCTTGGCGTCGCCTTCGATCAGCGAATGCAGGACATCGAATACCTGGCCATGATCCAGCGTGCCGAGCATTGCCCGCACGTCGGCAGCCATGACCTTGCCTTCACCGAAGGCGATGGCCTGGTCGGTGAGGCTCATGGCGTCACGCATCGAACCATCGGCGGCGCGACCGAGCAACCACAGTGCATCGTCTTCGAACGGCACTTGTTCGACACCCAGCACGTGGGTCAAATGCTCGACCACCCGTTCCGGGGTCATGTTCTTCAGGGAGAACTGCAGGCACCGGGAAAGAATCGTTGCCGGAAGTTTCTGCGGATCGGTGGTCGCCAGGATGAACTTGACGTAGGGCGGCGGCTCTTCGAGGGTTTTGAGCAGCGCATTGAAGGAATGGCTGGAGAGCATGTGCACTTCGTCGATCAGGTAGACCTTGAAACGCCCACGGCTCGGGGCGTACTGCACGTTGTCGAGCAGCTCGCGAGTGTCCTCGACCTTGGTCCGGCTCGCGGCGTCGATCTCGATCAGGTCGACAAAGCGCCCTTCATCGATCTCGCGGCACACCGAGCACTCGCCGCAGGGCGTTGAAGTGATACCTGTTTCACAGTTCAGGCATTTGGCGATGATTCGTGCGATGGTGGTCTTGCCAACGCCACGGGTACCGGTAAACAGGTAGGCGTGGTGCAGCCGCTGGCTGTCCAAGGCATTGATCAGAGCCTTGAGCACATGGGTCTGGCCGACCATTTCGCGGAACGAGCGCGGACGCCATTTACGTGCAAGAACCTGATAACTCATCGAAAACCGTCGCAACTAAGGAACAGAAGCGGCTAATGCTAGCGGAGCAGGCCTGAAATTGCATCCGGTGTGCTCGTCTAATCTGACTAAGCTGCAATTTGGGGGGCTATTTTCGGCTCGGGTTTCATCAGTACCGGAGCGTTTATGCGGTTGGCCTTGGGGGCATTGTTGTGGATCAGCCTGAATGTCGCTGCCAGCGATGCGCCGGTGCGCTTCGTGATGGCCGACAGTTGGGCCATGCCGATGGTGCAACTGGAGCGGGGTCGCCCGACCCAAGGCATCCTCTACGACATCATGCTCAGCCTCGCCACTCAGGTCGGCGTGCCGGCCGAGTTTCATGTGCTGCCCCGGGCGCGGGTGCAGAACGCCATGGAGCACGGCGAAGTCGATGTGCGCTGCTATGCCGCACAATCATGGCTACCGAATCAGTCCGGCGATTACATCTGGAGCATTCCACTGTTTCTGCAGCGCGACCTGCTGGTCAGCCGCCAAGATGCACCCGCGTCAGTGGTCCCGGCCAGCCTGAAACATGAATCCATCGGCACGGTGCTCGGCTATATCTACCCGACCCTGCAACCGCTGTTCGATAGCGGCCAGATACAACGCGAAGACGCGCGAAATCAGGAACAGGTGCTGGATAAACTGCTGGTCGGACGCTATCGCTACGCCGTCACTAATCAGTGGACCCTGGACTGGTTCAACCAGCGCCTGATGCCGGGTCGGCAGTTGCAGGCGGTGGCCGTGTTGCAGGAGCAAAATGTTGGCTGCTACGTGCGCAACGACCCGAACGTGCCGGTGCAGCGCATTTTGCGCACGTTGTTGCGGATGAAAATGTCGGGGGAGATTGATGACATTATCGGGCTGTACACGGGCGCGGGGCCGGATACACCTTGAGCCATTCTCCTGATCAACGCTGAAACCCTGTGGGAGCGGGCTTGCTCGCGAATGCGGTGTATCAGTCAACAACATTGCTGAATGACACACCGCATTCGCGAGCAAGCCTGCCCCCACAAGGGGATGGGTGGTAATTACAAAAACTCAGCCAACCTGATCCAACTCTCGCCACTCCACCGGTGCAACAAACCCGGCGACCCAATCCGGCACCTCGGCCGGCGGCATTGGCCTGGCGATGAAATAGCCCTGGGCCACTTCACACCCCAGTTCCAGCAGCAATCGACCGTGCTCGACACTCTCCAGCCCTTCGGCAATCACCTGCCGGCCAAACGCCCGGGCCAGACCAATCACCGCGGTGGTCAGGGCCAAATCGTCACGATCGTGAAGAATGTCGCGGACAAAGGATTTATCAATCTTGATCGTTTGCGTGCGCAGGCGCTTGAGGTAGCTCAGCGACGAATAACCCGTACCGAAATCCCCCAGTGAAAACTGCACCCCGAGCGCCTGACAGGCCTGCAAACAGGCGCTGACATGCTGGATGTTCTCGACGGCCACCGACTCGACGATCTCCAGGTCCAGCAGTTGCGGGGCGACCTGGGCATGCCGGGCGAGCACCTGCCTGAGCCGCTCGACGAAATCCGCGCGCTGGAAATGTCGCGCCGCGATATTAATGCTGATCGGCCAGCCCTGCCCCGCCTGCTGCCAGCGGTGCAACTGCGACAAGACCTGATCCATCACCCATTCGCCGATATCGATGATCAGGTCGGTTTCCTCCACCAACGGCAGGAAATCCCGTGGCGGCACCAGGCCGTTTTGCGGATGCTGCCAACGCAACAACGCCTCGAAACCGACCACCTCGCCACGGCGCATGTTCACCTTGGGTTGGAAATACAGGCGCAATTCGCCAGCGGCCAACGCCTGACGGACGCGCTCAACTGTCTGGTGCGTGACCTTGACCTCTTGATCCCGGGACACATCGAACAGATGAAAACGATTACGCCCGCGCTGCTTGGCCACGTACATCGCCTGATCGGCATGGCGCAACAGGGTTTCGGCATCTTCGTGATCGTAGGGGAACAGCGTCACGCCAATACTGGCGAACACATTGACGTCCTTGCCATGCAGCGAATACGGCGCCGAGATCGCGCCCAGCACTCGATTCAGTGCCGCGCGCAGTTCCGGCAGATCCCGCACGTAACGCAACACCAGCACAAACTCGTCGCCGGCCAGCCGTGCCACCACATCTTCGCCCCGCACAATCGCGCGCAAGCGCTTGGCCACTTCTACGAGCAACAGATCGCCACTGGCGTGGCCATAACCGTCGTTGACGGCTTTAAAGCCATCGAGGTCGAGCATGCACACCGCCAGCGGAATGTTTTCCTGGCGGGAGAACTCCAGCGCCTGGTCCAGCAGGTCCGAAAGGAATGCGCGATTGGGTAGACCGGTCAGCACGTCATGCCCGACCCGCCATTGCAGGGAATGCAGTAACTGGCGTTTTTCGCTGATGTCGAAACGAATCGACAGGTAGCGGTCAACCCGCCCCGTGGCGTCATTAAGTACGGGCACCATGGTGCTCTCGACCCAATACAGGCTGCCATCCTTGGCGCGGTTGCAGATCTCGCCTTTCCACACACTGCCCAGAGCGATGGTGCGCCAGAGGTTGGCGAAGAAGTCAGCAGAGTGCAGGCCGGAATTCAGCAGGCGATGGTTCTGCCCGATCAGTTCCTCGCGGCTGTAGCCGGAAATAGCACAAAACTGATCATTGACGTACGTGATGCGGCCACTCAGATCCGTTTCGGAAAAGATAGCGGCAGCATCCACGGCCCTGCGGTATTTCTCATCCATGAGTCAGGCTCGCTGTCGCTAGCGGTGGTACCGCTCGACCAGCACACAATGCCCGGAAGAGATGTTTTGAGACGGACTGCGCAGAGACACGTGGTTACTCCATG
The DNA here is from genome assembly GCF_018449725.1 of Pseudomonas sp. dw_612. Classification (GTDB taxonomy): domain Bacteria; phylum Pseudomonadota; class Gammaproteobacteria; order Pseudomonadales; family Pseudomonadaceae; genus Aquipseudomonas. Next base: position 483,180 of record NZ_JAAVVC010000001.1, read on the forward strand.
ACAGCATTTGATGGCCCCGGGACAGTCGAAGATCAACTAGGCTCAAAGGCCTCGGTGAAATTGGAAACAGTGATCCAGGCAACATTTTGCAAGGCATTCGAGCCACCCGTGGCGTCTCCCCACACCGACACTGGAACGCAATGCTGGCTGTTCCATATCGCCTTAACTTCTGAAAGCAGGTCACCAAATGCCCCCTCTGAGTGGCGATTCTACGAAATGCATCACATTTTGCAAAGCAAGGTGATGGATCATGCAGTTGTCTAATGCAAAAATCTATCGTTAAGTTCTTGATTCTAAATGGGAATTGAGCGATGCAAATTTCAAGTTTGGGTCCGGCCATCCGACGCTATCGCAAGGTCGCGGGGCTTACTCAGGCTGAACTCGGCGAAAAAACCGGTTTTGACCCCAAAACCATCAGCCGCTTCGAAACCGGCACCTATACCCCCAGCGTGGAAGCGTTGTTCCTGCTTGCCGATGTGCTGGGCGTGAAGCTGAAAGCGTTTTTCGCCGATATGGGCGATGAAGACGAACAGCGGGCGTACCTGTTCAGCGTCATACATAAAGCCACCTCAAAGGATCTGGGAAAGCTGATCGCAGCGGTTGACCAGGCCTTGTCCAAGCCTTAGTGCCAGTAATGAAAAAGGCAGATTTGTCGACATCGATAAATCTGCCTTTTCTGCGTCCTGGCGCCTGAAAAACCCGCGCTTTGAGCGTTGAAGGGCGTGCATCGATAGTGGCCATCCGATATTCTCCGCACGAAATTAATTCAAAATGTAAGGGAATACGATGAAACACCTCCGCCCGATCCTCATGGCAGCACTGCTGTGCGCGCTTCACACCCCCGTACAAGCTGCCAGCAATCCTCCGGCGGCACCCGCTGAAGCCGCTCAAGTACAGCAAACACCCGAACAGTTTCTCGCCACCCTCAAAAAACAGCACGGCACCATCACCCTGCCCTCAGGCATTGCCACGCTGAAACTCAACGACGAGTTTTATTACCTGGACCCGAATGACACCGAACGCTTGCTGACCGACGGCTGGGGTAACCCGCCCGGCCACAAGACCCTGGGCATGATCATTCCAAAAGCCGTGAACCCACTGACCGCGAGCGGCTGGGGCGTGATCGTCAGCTACAAGGACGACGGGCATATTTCCGACGAAGATGCGGCAAAAATCGACTATGCCGACCTGCTCAAGCAAATGCAGGAAGAGGATGAGGAAGACAACAAGGAGCGTCAGAAGCAGGGCTATGCCGGCCTGCACCTGCTGGGCTGGGCCGAGCAGCCGCACTACGATGAAACCACCCACAAAATGTACTGGGCCCGGGAATTGAAAGCCGACGATGCCGAAGACAGCACGTTGAACTACAGCATTCGCGTGCTGGGCCGCAAAGGCGTCCTGGAACTGAACGCCGTCGCCGCCATGGCTGACCTGCCGGTGATCAAGCAGGAACTGCCGAAAGTCATCGCCTTCACCAACTTCACCGACGGCAACCTCTACACCGACTACAGCCCCGGCACCGACAAACTGGCCTCTTATGGCCTGGCGGCACTGGTGGGCGGTGGTCTGGCGGCCAAGGCCGGGTTGTTTGCCAAGATCGGCATTTTCCTGCTGGCCGCGAAGAAGTTCTTGATCGTAGGGTTGGTGGTGATCGCAGGGTTTGTGCGCAAGTTGTTCAGTCGCAACAAAGGCTAAGACCATTACCTGTCTGTGCTGCCGGGTGACACTGGCAGCGCAGCATCCACAAACGCCAGACATGACAAAACCGCCGCATCAAACGCAGCAGAGAAACAAAATTCAAGGTTTTTAAAACGAGATGCATCGGAGGGTACTGCGCGCTCAACTCATCGAATCCAAAGAGAGGAGCGTTATGGAGGCAACCCCACCAGCCACACCCCGGCACACAATGTTCCCGCTGTGGCTGCTTCCTTCCGGATCTGACCAGGTTCACGGGTAATCGTTGCGGAGGGACCGATGGAGTCACCATAACGACATTCACCTGACGGCGAACGGCGCCATTGTACCTATCTGAGTCGAAGTTACAACCGTTCGATTCAGATTAAAAATATGAATCAGGTCAAGGACATGCACCGACCCTGAAAAGCCGGGCCTATTGCGCCAACACCTCATCCGCCCTGCCGCCCTCCTGCTGGATCACCAGGTGGATAAAGTGCAGCTTGGCAATCACCGCGGGCGGCAGGACGAACGGATAGAAATCCGGTTGCCCCATGCTGCGCGACAATTCGTTGAGCATGCCCGCCAGTTCAATCCACGCATTGACGAACGACAGGAACGCCGCGCCGCCGGGATGCTGCGGGTCGTAGAGGGTGCTGGAGGGAAATGGCTGGTAATCGAAATCCATTTCCCGGGCACTCATGCCAAAGCCCAGGGCGGTGTCCACCGCGTCCATCATGTGCAGGTAGTGCGCCCAGGTTTCGGCCCAGTCTTCCCACGGGTGCATGGTCGCGTAGGCACTGACGAAATGTTGCGGCCAGTCCAGCGGCGCGCCTTGCTGATAATGCCGCTCAAGGGCGTCGGCGTAGCTGACGCGTTCGTCGCCGAACAGCCCCCGGAACGGTTCCAGCCAATGGCTGTTGGCGATCAATCGATCCCAGTAGTAATGCCCGACTTCGTGGCGAAAATGCCCGAGTAATGTGCGATACGGCTCGTGCATCTGCACCCGGATCTGCTCGCGGTGCGCGTCGTCGGCTTCCTTGATATCGAGGGTGATCAGGCCATTGGCGTGACCGGTGGTGGGCGGCTTGCCTTCGAGGTCGACGCCAATGAAATCGAAGGCCAGGCCGGTTTCTTCGTTCACCGTTTTGGGGATCACCTGCAAACCGAGGCTGACCAGTTGCGCGACCAGTCGCCGCTTGGCCGTTTCGACCTTGCGCCAGCGTTCAGGATTTTCGGGGATCGAGAGATCAGGAATGGTGTGGTTCAGGCTGCACGCAATGCACAACGCATCGTGGTCGTTGGCGGGGAGCAGCCAGTTACACGCAGCCGGGGAATCGAGATTGGCGCAGCGGCGAAACACACCGGCCTCGGGGTCGGCGTCGAGCAGCCAGGTGTCCGCTTGCAGACCGGGTTGCAGCGATGACAAGCGACTCTGTTCCGGCTGATAGCCCAGCGCGGCGGAGCAGGCCAGGCACTGGCTATTGCGAAAGAACAGCGACTGCCCACAACGGCAATGCCAGACCTTGCTGTTGCGCGAGCTCTCGCCGATGAAGGGCGCGGCGATGCGGGAACTGAGCTGTTCGAAGAAACGGTACATGGCGAACTCTCCCTGAGGGGTGCCAAGACTAGATCATTTCAGCCTCGCGATCGTTCCGGTTTTTTGCGCAATGGCCGACATCGCTTTCGCGAGCAAGCCCGCTCCCACAGGATTGCGCGGACCTTGTGGGAGCGGGCTTGCTCGCGAAAGGCGTCACACCGGAATGTCATACTTGCGCAGAAACTCGACAAACGCCTCTTCATCCAGCACTTCCACCCCCAGTTCATTAGCCTTGGCCAATTTGGAACCCGCCCCCGGCCCTGCCACTACGCAATGGGTCTTGGCCGACACCGAACCGGCCACTTTGGCGCCAAGGCTTTCAAGCTTCTCCTTGGCCACATCGCGGCTCATCAACTCAAGCGAACCGGTCAGCACCCAGGCCTGCCCGGCCAGCGGCAGGCCTTCGACGACTTTCTTTTCGCTCTTCCAGTGCATGCCAAAATCACGCAATTGCTTCTCGGCGGCCTCGGCAATCTGCCGATTCTCTGCAACCGCAAAAAACTCGCGAACCGAATTCGCCTGTTTCTCCGGCAATGCCTGACGCATGTCCAGCCAGTCAGCGTTGAACACGCCTTCCAGCGACCCAAACTTGTCCGCAAGCTTCTGCGCCCCGCCCGGCCCTACCGATGGAATGTGCAACTTGTCGAGGAAACCACCGAGCGTAGTACTGGCGGAAAACTCGGCACCCAGTTCGCCCTGATCCTGAATCTGCAAACCGTGCTTGAGCAGTTCTGCAATCACCTGCCGGTTATGCGCATCTGCAAAGAAGCTGTGAATCTCATACGCCACTTCCAGCCCGACATCCGGCAAGTACGTCAAGACTTGCGGCAACGCCTGTTGCACCCGCTCCAGCGAGCCCAGGGAGCGCGCCAGCACCTTGGCTGTCTCTTCGCCGACATCGGGAATGCCGAGGGCGTAGATGAAGCGTGCCAGGCTCGGCTGCCTGCTGTCTTCGATGGCGCTGAGCAGTTTTTTACTCGATAGCTCGGCAAAGCCTTCCAGATCGACAATGTCTTCGAACTTCAGGGCATACAGATCCGCCGGTGAACTCACCAGGCCTTCGTCGACCAGTTGCTCGACGCTCTTGTCGCCCAGGCCTTCGATGTCCATGGCGCGACGGGAGACAAAGTGGATGATCGCCTGCTTCAGTTGTGCGCCACAGGCCAGACGCCCGACGCAGCGATATACCGCGCCTTCGCTGATGGTCTCGCGCCCTTTGCTGCGCTTGACCAGTTGCGTGCGCTCCACATGCGAGCCGCACACCGGGCACTGTTCGGGAATCTGCACTGCCCGGGCATTTTCCGGACGACGTTCAAGGACCACCTGCACCACTTGCGGAATCACATCGCCTGCGCGGCGGATGATCACGGTGTCGCCGATCATCAAGCCCAGACGCGCGACTTCATCCATGTTGTGCAACGTCGCGTTGGCCACGGTCACCCCGGCCACCTTGACCGGTTTCAAGCGTGCGACCGGCGTCACGGCGCCGGTACGGCCGACCTGGAATTCCACGTCGAGCAATTCGGTGAGTTCTTCCATCGCCGGGAATTTGTGGGCAATCGCCCAACGCGGCTCGCGGGCGCGGAACCCCAGTTCACGCTGCGAGGCAATGCTGTTGACCTTGAACACCACACCATCGATTTCATAGCCCAGCGCATTGCGGCGCTCGCCGATGTCGCGGTAGTAATCCAGGCATTCGTCGATGCCGTGGGCCAGTTTCAGCTCATGACTGATCGGCATGCCCCAGACCTGCAACTGTTTGAGATTGCCGATGTGGGTGTCGGCAATGTCCGCCGAAATCTGGCCGATGCCGTAGCAGCAGAATTCCAGTGGGCGGTTGGCGGTGATCTTCGAATCCAGCTGACGCAAGCTGCCGGCCGCCGCGTTACGCGGGTTGGCGAACGTCTTGCCGCCGACTTCCAGTTGCGTGGCGTTGAGCCGTTCGAAACCAGCCTTGGACATGAACACTTCGCCGCGCACTTCCAGGGTCGCCGGCCAGCCGGTGCCGTGCAGCTTGAGCGGAATGTTGCGCACAGTGCGCACGTTGACGCTGATGTCTTCGCCAGTGGTGCCGTCGCCGCGCGTGGCGCCACGTACCAGCACGCCGTCCTGATAAAGCAGGCTGACCGCTAGGCCATCGAGTTTCGGTTCGCAGCTGTATTCCACGGCCGCGCCGCCAGCGAACAGGTCGCCGGCCGGCAGGTCGAGGTCTTCGGTCACGCGGCGATCGAACTCGCGCATGTCGGTTTCTTCGAAGGCGTTGCCGAGGCTGAGCATCGGCACTTCGTGGCGCACCTGAGTGAACGCCGACAGGGCTGCGCTGCCGACGCGCTGGGTCGGCGAGTCGCTGGTGATCAGTTCGGGATTGGCCGCTTCGAGGGCCTTGAGCTCATGGAACAACCGATCGTACTCGGCGTCCGGAATGCTTGGCTCGTCCATCACGTGGTAGCGATAGTTGTGCTGATCCAGCTCAGCGCGCAGCTCTAGAATGCGGGTTTTGGCGGCAGTCATGGGTGTTCTCTCATAAAGCAAAAGAGCAGCCGAGGCTGCTCTATCTGTACAAATCATTGTAGGAGCATGGCTTGCCCGCGATGGCGTCCTTGAGATTGCCATCGCGAGCAAGCTTTGCTCCTACAGGGTGTAGGAGACGCGGCGCGATCTCCCACACATCGCCAGTTAACGTTTCTGGGTCAGGGCGCGACGCTCGAATTCAACGATGCGCTGACGGTAGTGCTCAATCGTCTGGGCGGTCAGCACGCTGCGCTGATCATCCTTCAGCTCGCCGTTCAATTCCTGGGACAGTTTGCGCGCTGCGGCCACCATCACGTCGAAGGCTTGCTTCGGATGACGCGGGCCTGGCAGGCCGAGGAAGAAGCTCACCGCCGGGGTGCTGAAATGGTCGATGTCGTCCAGATCGAAGATGCCCGGCTTGACCGCGTTGGCCATGGAGAACAGCACTTCACCGTTACCCGCCATGCTTTCGTGGCGGTGGAAAATATCCATCTCGCCGAAACGCAGGCCGCTTTCCAGAATGTTCTGCAACAACGCCGGGCCCTTGAAGCCGGCAGCGTCGCGGCAGATCACGCTGATCACCAGCACTTCTTCGGCTTGCGGTTGTTCTTTGTCGCTGACCGACGGCGAAGCCTTGGTGTCATCCGGGAAATCGTCGTCGCGGCTGCTGAAGCTCGGGCCGCCGTCCAGGTCCAGGCTGAGGTTCATGTCGCCCTGGGAAGGCTCGCCATGGCCACGCTTGCCGCGCTTGGAGCCCGACTCACGGGGTTCCCGGGCCGGCATGCTCACCGACGGCAGATCGTGCTCGTCCAGTTGCGGCTCTTTATGCGTGTCCAGCACCCGAGGCGGGCCCAACAGCTCGGCGCTGGTGTCCTCGTCCGGCAGGTTGGACAGACTTCGATCAAGACGGAATTTCAGTTTTCCCTTGCCGCCGCGCATGCGGCGCCAGCCATCGAAAAGAATACCGGCAATGACAATAATGCCGATGACGATCAGCCACTCGCGCAGACCGATTTCCATGTAATCCCGTGCCTCTATAAAAAATGCTGAAAAATAAGGGGTTTACAACGTGCAAACCGCTTTAAAACGTGGCGCCAACTCTATGTTCTGACAGGCGTTTTGCCCACGTATACGAAAAATTGACATTAAACTAGCACGACCAAAGGCTTCGCAGCTACAAGCTTTAAGCTCCAAGCCGCAAGCCGTGTCAACTTGCAGCTTAAAGCTTGCAACTTGCGGCTGGCCGCTAGGCCTCCACCATCGCCATCGCTTCCTCGACATCCACTGCCACCAAACGTGAGCAACCCGGTTCGTGCATCGTCACCCCCATCAGTTGATCGGCCATTTCCATGGCGATCTTGTTGTGGGTGATGTAGATGAACTGCACCGTCTGCGACATCTCCTTGACCAGCCGTGCGTAGCGTCCAACGTTAGCGTCATCCAGTGGCGCGTCAACTTCATCGAGCATGCAGAACGGCGCCGGGTTCAACTTGAAGATCGCAAAAACCAGGGCCAATGCGGTCAGGGCTTTTTCGCCACCGGAGAGCAAATGGATGGTGCTGTTCTTCTTTCCTGGCGGCCGCGCCATGATCGTTACCCCTGTATCGAGTAGATCTTCGCCCGTCAGTTCCAAATACGCGCTGCCGCCACCGAAAACTTTTGGGAAAAGTGCCTGAATTCCGGCATTGATCTGATCAAAGGTATCTTTGAAGCGGTTTCGCGTTTCTTTGTCGATCTTGCGAATCACGTTTTCCAACGTATCCAGCGCTTCCACCAGATCGTCGTTCTGGGCATCCAGATAACGTTTACGCTCGGATTGTTGCGTGTATTCGTCGATGGCCGCGAGGTTGATCGCGCCGAGACGCGCAATGCGCGCAGCAATGCGCTCCAGTTCTTCCTCAGCCTCTTTCTCGTTGGCCTCGGCCACCAGAGTCGCGATCACGCCGTGGAGGTCGTAGCCGTCTTCCAGCAACTGATCTTCCAGGGTCTTGCGCCGCACGGTCAGGGCTTGCCATTCCATGCGCTGATGTTCGAGCTGGCCGCGGATCAATTGCGATTGTTGCTCGGCCTGATTGCGCCGCTTCTCGGCATCGCGCAATTCCCGGTCGGCATCTTCCATGGCCGTTTGCGCGGTCTTGAGTTCTTCGTCGACGGTCATGCGCTTGTCGAGCAACTCTTCGAGTTTCAGGCGCAGCTCTTCCAGCGGTGCCTCGCCCTCCTCCAGATTGAGACTGAGTTGCTCGCGCTTCTCGGTCAGGCGTTCGGACTGCATTTCCAGCCGCTCAAGTGCCTGACGAGTCGAATCATGTTGCGCCTTGAGCGAACCCAGACGCACCGCCAATTGATGCGCATGATCCTTGTGCTGCCGGGCTTCCTGACGCACCCGGTCGAGGCGTTCGCGCAAGCTGTCGCGCTGGGCCAGCAGCAACTCGCGCTGCTCGGTGTCGAGGGCCATGCTGTCGAGGGCTTCCTGCAATTGCAGGCGCGCCTCGCCGATGTTTTCGTGCTCCAGCGCCCGTTGCTCGCTCAGCTCAGTCAGTTCTTCATCGAGACGGGTACGGCGCAGGGTCAGTTGTTCGGCCTTGGCTTTACCGGCGGACAACTGCGCTTTCAATTCACCTTGCTGACGCGCCTCGTCTTGCAGCAGACGGCGCAAATGTTCGCGACCGTTTTCCTGCTGACGCTGTTGCGCCCTGAGATTTTGAAGCTGGGTTTCCAGGGTTTCGACCGTGGCTTCGCGCTCTTCCCGCTCAAGGCCCAGTTGCTGGATTTCCTGACCACGGGCGAGCACGCCACTTTCCGCTTCACTGGCGCGACGCACGCGTAAAAAGTGTCGCCCGACCCAGTAGCCGTCGCGGCTGATCAGGCTTTCACCGGCGGCCAATTGGCCACGCAAGGCCAAGGCCTGCTCAAGACTGTCCACCGGTTTGACCTGCCCCAGCCATGGCGACAAATCGATCTGCGCCTCGACCTTGTCGAGCAAACTCCCGGCCACCCGCACGCCATCGCTGGCAGGGCTGAGCAAGCGCAAATCGCCCTGGGCAAATCCGGCCAGATCGAAATCGCTGAAGTCATCCACCAGCACCGCTTGCAGGTCAGCGCCGAGCACGGTTTCCACCGCCAGCTCCCAACCCGCTTCAACCTTCAGGCCTTCGGCCAGGCGCGGACGCTCTGCCAGATTCTGTTCACGCAACCATTCGGCAGTGCCGGTGCCCGGATCGAGCGCGGCTTGCTGCAAGGCTTCCAGCGACGCGAGACGACCATTAAGGCGCTGCAAATCGCCCTGGGCTTGTTGCTGCGCCGTCAACGCGTGCTGCAATTCCTGACGCAGTTGTTCAAGCTTTTCGACCTGAGCTTGTTCACTGGTCTGCAAATCCTCAAGCGTCGCTTCGGATTCAGCGAGCTGCTCGCTGAGCGCCATGATCGCCGCATCTTCCGGGTCGGCCGAGAGCAACGCGCGCTCCTCGCCCAAACGCTTCTGGCGATCGGCCAAGCGTTCCATGCTGGTTTCCAGCTGCTGGATGCGCGACTGCTGCACTTCGGACTGACGCCGGGGCTCGGCGGCGGTGAGGTTGAAGGTGTCCCACTGCTCCTGCCACGCGTGCATGGTGGTTTCGGACTCTTCCAGCGCGGCGGCGGCTTCTTCAGCGGCGGCGCTGGTGACTTCCTGCTCTGGCGTGAGCATGTCCAGCTCTTCGCCGAGGGTCAGCAGCAAGGTGCGGTCGTGGCCTAGGTGCGACTCGGTTTCCAGGCGGGCGCGCTCGGCTTCCTTCAAATCGTCCTGCAACTGGCGCAAACGCTGCTGGCCGTGCTGGATGCTCTGCTCGACCCGGGCGATGTCGCCGCCGACCGAATAGAAGCGCCCCTGCACCAGATTGAAGCGCTCGGACAGGTCATGGTGACCGTCACGCAGACGTTCAATCGCCGCATCGGCATTGCGTTGTTCGGCAACCAGGGCTTCGAAAGTGATTTCCTGATTGCCAATGATCGCTTCGCGCTGCCCGACCTGCTCGTTCAACGCCTGCCAGCGCAGCGCCGACAACTGGGCCTTGAGCTGACGCTCCTCGCCCTTGTATTCCTGATACTTCTTCGCCGACTCGGCCTGGCGATGCAAGCGCTCGAGTTGACGCTCAAGCTCTTCGCGCAAGTCAGTCAGGCGGGCCAGGTTTTCGTGGGTGCGGCGGATACGGTTTTCAGTCTCGCGCCGGCGCTCCTTGTACTTGGAGATCCCCGCCGCTTCTTCAATAAAGTTACGCAGGTCTTCAGGCTTGGCTTCGATCAGCTTGGAGATCATGCCCTGCTCGATGATCGAGTAGCTGCGCGGGCCCAGGCCGGTGCCGAGGAAGATGTCAGTGATGTCGCGGCGACGGCATTTGGTGCCGTTGAGGTAATAGCTGTTCTGGCTGTCGCGGGTGACTTTGCGGCGAATCGAGATTTCCGCGTAAGCCGCGTATTCGCCGACCAGGGTGCCGTCGGAGTTGTCGAACACCAGCTCGATGCTCGCCTGGCTCACCGGTTTGCGGCTGGTGGAGCCGTTGAAGATGACGTCGGTCATCGACTCGCCGCGCAAGTTTTTGGCCGAGCTCTCGCCCATCACCCAACGCACGGCATCGATAATGTTCGACTTGCCGCAACCATTGGGCCCGACCACCGCCGCCATGTTACTGGGGAAGTTCACCGTGGTCGGGTCGACGAAGGATTTGAACCCCGCCAGTTTGATGCACTTGAGCCGCACGCTTAAGCGACCGTCAGGGCGGAAACCACCAGATCACAGCTGCGCTGGGCATACGCCGTCAGCACCACGCGAATCTGCGGGAAATCACGGGCGATCACCGCTGCGAGCAAGCGCTCGAACAGCTCCAGAAATTCGCTCATCTCGGCCTTGCGCTGTTCCAGGGCGAGGAAATACGCGCGGCTCATGGCCGGCTGCAGATTCTCGACGGTTTCCTGCAAGTACGGGTTGTTGGCGAATGGGTACGCGGCGCGCATCACGCTGAAGCTGTCGTCGACGAACGTGCGGATGTCCTGGCGCTCGTAGCTGCCGACCAGACGCTGCTGGATCTGCACGAACGGCGCGAGGTCGGCCTGGGCTTGCCAACCGTTGGCCACAGCATTGCCGAGCAAGATGTACAACTCGCTCATCAGCGTGCACAGGCTCTGGACCTTGTGCGCGGTGAGTTCGGTCACGTGGGCACCCCGTCGCGGCAGGATCGCGATCAGGTGGCGGCGCTCGAGGATCAGCAACGCCTCACGGACCGAACCGCGGCTGACATTGAGGGCCAGCGTGACCTTCTGTTCCTGAATGCGCTCTCCCGGCTTCATTTCGCCGCGAATGATGCGTTCGGCGAGGTGGTGAGCGATTTGCTCGGCGAGGCTGTCCGGCGCCTTGAACGTCATGGTTGTCCTTCAAACTCTTCGATCTGCACAAGCGGCGCAGTGTAGCGCAATTGGTACGTCATGGCGGAGTGCCCACCCGGCGGTTTTTGGCACGAATCAAGCAAAAAGCAAGCTATCGAGTCAGGGTCAATACTGTTGAAACGCGTTGTTGATCGCCAAAACCGGCTTTCCTGACCTTTAAGTCAGAAAATCATTGACCGAAAAGTCAGACCTGATAAATTCGGTTCCATCGGTTAACAACAATAATGAGTCTGCGAGGCCTTCCGTGATCCAGTTTTTACTAAACCAGGAACTCCGTAGCGAGCACGCCCTGGACCCGAACCTGACCGTGCTCAATTACTTGCGCGACCATGTGGGCAAACCCGGTACCAAAGAAGGCTGCGCCAGCGGCGACTGCGGCGCGTGCACCGTGGTGGTCGGCGAGTTGCAAACGGATGACGACGGCCGCGAACACATTCGCTATCGCAGCCTCAATTCGTGCCTGACGTTCGTGTCGTCGCTGCACGGCAAACAACTGATCAGCGTTGAAGATCTCAAGCACAAGGGCGAACTGCACAGCGTGCAGAAAGCCATGATCGAGTGCCACGGCTCGCAATGCGGCTTCTGCACCCCGGGCTTCGTGATGTCGTTGTTCGCGCTGCAAAAGAACAGCGACGCACCCGACTCGCATAAAGCCCACGAAGCGCTGGCCGGCAACCTCTGCCGTTGCACCGGCTATCGGCCGATACTGCAAGCCGCCGAGCAGTCCTGCTGCGGCAAGCAACCGGATCAGTTCGACGCCCGCGAGGCCGACACCATCGCCCGCCTGAAAGCCATCGCCCCCACCGACATCGGCGAACTCAACAGTGGCGACAAGCGCTGCCTGGTACCCCTGACCGTCGCCGATCTGGCTGACCTCTACGACGCTTATCCACAGGCCCGCCTGCTGGCCGGCGGCACCGATCTCGCGCTGGAAGTCACGCAGTTCCACCGCACCTTGCCGGTGATGATCTACGTCGGCAACGTTGCCGAGATGAAGCGCATCGAAACCTTTGACGACCGCATCGAAATCGGCGCGGCCACCGCACTCTCCGACTGCTACGAAGCGCTGAATGCCGAGTACCCGGACTTCGGCGAACTGCTGCACCGTTTCGCGTCGCTGCAAATCCGCAATCAGGGCACCCTCGGCGGCAATATCGGTAACGCTTCGCCGATTGGTGACTCGCCACCGCTGCTGATTGCGCTCGGCGCGCAGGTTGTGTTGTGCAAGGGTGAAACCCGCCGCACGCTGAACCTCGACGACTACTTCATCGATTACAAAGTGACGGCGCGTCAGGAAAGCGAGTTCATCGAAAAGATCATCGTGCCGCGTGCCAGCGCCGAACAATTGTTCCGTGCATACAAGGTTTCCAAACGACTGGACGACGACATCTCCGCCGTCTGCGCCGCATTCAATCTGCGCGTGGAAAACGGTGTCATCACCGACGCCCGCATCGCTTTCGGCGGCATGGCCGCGATCCCGAAACGCGCCGCCCATTGCGAAACCGTGCTGATCGGCGCGCCGTTCAATAGCGCGCTGGTCGAGCGCGCCTGCGCCGCCCTCGCCGAAGATTTCACGCCGCTCTCGGACTTCCGCGCCAGCAAGGAATATCGCCTGCTCAGCGCGCAAAACCTGCTGCGCAAATACTTCATCGAACTGCAAACGCCGCACATCGAGACTCGGGTGACCGCTTATGTCTAATCATCACGCCGTAGAGAAGACCCAAGCCGAACTGGCTGAACTGTTCGCCAAGGACCTGACCACCGGTGTCGGCCGCAGCGTCAAGCACGACAGCGCCGCCAAACACGTGTCCGGTGAAGCGCAGTACATAGATGACCGGTTGGAATTCCCTAACCAGTTGCACGTTTACGCACGCCTGTCGGACCGCGCCCACGCGAAAATCATCAGCATCGACACCCAGCCCTGCTACGCCTTCGAAGGCGTGCGCATCGCCATCACCCACAAAGACGTGCCGGGTCTGAAAGACATCGGTCCGCTGCTGCCGGGTGATCCGCTGCTGGCCATCGATGACGTGCAATTCGTCGGGCAACCGGTGCTCGCCGTGGCGGCGAAAGACCTGGAAACCGCGCGCAAAGCCGCGATGGCCGCGATCATCGAATATGAAGATCTCGAACCGGTACTGGATGTGGTTGAAGCATTAAGAAAGCGCCACTTTGTACTCGACAGCCACACCCATCAGCGTGGCGATTCGGCCGGTGCATTGGCGACTGCCGAACACCGCATCCAGGGCACGCTGCACATTGGCGGCCAGGAACACTTCTACCTCGAAACCCAGATCTCTTCGGTGATGCCGACCGAAGACGGCGGGATGATCGTCTACTGCTCCACGCAAAACCCCACCGAAGTGCAGAAACTGGTCGCTGAAGTGCTCGACGTGTCGATGAACAAAATCGTGGTCGACATGCGCCGCATGGGCGGTGGTTTCGGCGGCAAGGAAACCCAGGCCGCGAGCCCGGCGTGCCTGTGTGCAGTTATTGCGCACCTGACCGGCCAGCCGACCAAAATGCGCCTGCCCCGGGTCGAAGACATGCTGATGACCGGCAAGCGTCACCCGTTTTACGTCGAGTACGACGTCGGCTTTGACAGCACCGGCCGCCTGCACGGTATCGCGCTGGAACTGGCCGGTAACTGTGGTTGCTCGCCAGACCTGTCGGCGTCGATTGTCGACCGTGCAATGTTCCACGCCGACAACTCTTATTACCTGGGCGACGCGACCATCAACGGTCACCGCTGCAAGACCAACACCGCGTCGAACACCGCTTACCGTGGCTTCGGCGGCCCGCAAGGCATGGTCGCCATCGAAGAAGTGATGGACGCCATCGCCCGGCATCTGGCCCTCGATCCGCTGGCCGTGCGCAAGGCCAACTACTACGGCAAGACCGAGCGCAACGTCACCCACTACTACCAGACCGTCGAGCACAACATGCTCGAGGAAATGACCGCCGAACTGGAAGAAAGCAGCCAGTACGCCGAGCGCCGCGAAGCGATCCGTCGCTACAACGCCAACAGCCCGATCCTGAAAAAAGGCCTGGCGCTGACCCCGGTGAAATTCGGTATTTCGTTCACCGCGAGCTTCCTCAACCAGGCCGGTGCGCTGGTGCACGTCTACACCGACGGCAGCATCCATTTGAACCACGGCGGCACCGAGATGGGCCAGGGCCTGAACACCAAAGTCGCGCAGGTCGTGGCCGAAGTGTTCCAGGTGGAAATGGACCGTGTGCAGATCACCGCGACCAACACCGACAAGGTACCAAACACCTCGCCGACCGCAGCTTCGAGCGGCGCCGACCTTAACGGTAAAGCCGCGCAGAACGCTGCGGAAATCATCAAGCAACGGCTCGTCGAATTCGCCGCGCGCCACTACAAAGTCAGCGAAGAAGACGTGGAGTTCCACAACGGCCACGTGCGGGTTCGCGATCACATCCTGACCTTCGAAGCGCTGATCCAGCAGGCGTATTTCGCCCAGGTTTCGTTGTCGAGCACCGGGTTCTACAAGACCCCGAAAATCTTCTACGACCGCAGCCAGGCCCGGGGACGTCCGTTCTACTACTACGCCTTTGGCGCGGCGTGCTGCGAAGTGATTGTCGACACCCTGACCGGCGAATACAAAATGCTGCGCACCGACATCCTTCACGACGTCGGCGCCTCGCTGAACCCGGCGATCGACATCGGTCAGGTCGAGGGCGGTTTCATTCAGGGCATGGGTTGGCTGACCATGGAAGAACTGGTGTGGAACAACAAAGGCAAACTGATGACCAACGGCCCCGCCAGCTACAAGATCCCGGCGGTTGCCGACATGCCGCTGGACCTGCGGGTGAAGCTGGTGGAAAACCGCAAGAACCCGGAAGACACGGTGTTCCATTCCAAGGCCGTGGGCGAGCCGCCGTTCATGCTCGGTATCGCGTCGTGGTGTGCAATTAAGGATGCGGTGGCGAGCCTCGGTGACTACAAGCATCAACCGAAGATCGATGCGCCGGCGACGCCGGAGCGGGTGTTGTGGGGGTGCGAGCAGATGCGCCAGTTGAAGGTGGCGAAGGCTGTCGAGGCTGAGCCGGAGTTGGCTTCGCTCTAAGACCGAGGCGCGGCCATTCGCGAGCAAGCCCGCTCCCACAGGGGAACGCATTCCAAATGTGGGAGCGGGCTTGCTCGCGAAGATGGCCGAACAGACAACACAGATGTCGAGGTGAAACATGTACAACTGGATCGACGCCCTCGCCGACCTGCAATCCCAGGGTGAACCCTGCGTGTTGGTGACCATCATCGAAGAGCTCGGCTCGACGCCGCGCAATGCCGGTTCGAAAATGGTCATCAGCGCAAGCCAGACCTTCGACACCATCGGTGGCGGGCATCTGGAATACAAGGCCATGCAGATCGGCCGCGAGATGCTCGCCAGCGGCAAGCAAGACACGCACCTGGAGCGCTTCAGCCTCGGCGCCAGCCTCGGCCAGTGCTGTGGCGGCGTGACCGTGTTGCTGTTCGAACCGATGGGCCAGGTCCAGGCGCAGATTGCCGTGTTCGGCGCCGGCCATGTCGGCCGGGCGCTGGTGCCGCTGCTCGCCAGCCTGCCCTGCCGGGTGCGCTGGATCGATTCGCGGGAAGCGGAGTTCCCGGACCAGATCCCCCACGGCGTGCGTAAAATCGTCGCCGAAGAACCGGTGGATGAAATCGACAACCTGCCCGCCGGCAGCTACTGCATCGTCATGACCCACAACCATCAACTCGACCTCGAACTCACCGCCGCGATCCTCAAGCGCAACGATTTCACCTACTTCGGCCTGATCGGTTCGAAGACCAAACGGGTGAAGTTCGAACATCGCCTGCGTGATCGTGGATTCGACAGCGACGTGCTGCAACGCATGCGTTGCCCGATGGGCATCGGCGAAGTCAAAGGCAAGTTGCCTGTGGAAATCGCCATCTCCATCGCCGGCGAAATCATCGCCACCTATAACGCGAATTTCGGCCAGCAGACCGCCAGCGCCGGATCATCGATTGCCAAACTGCTGCCTGCTTCTCGCCGCAGCCAAGCCTCTAATTGATAAGCCTAGAAACCGAGAACCCACATGCCTTTGACTCGCAAAGCCTACCGCGCCGCCATCCTGCACAGCATCGCCGACCCCGCCGAAGTCGGCATCGAAGCCTCTTATGAGTATTTCGAGGACGGCCTGCTGGTGGTCGAGAACGGCCAGATCAGCGCCATCGGCCACGCCAGCGAACTGTTGGCGACCCTGCCGGCGGACATCGAGATCACGCATTACCAGGATGCGCTGATCACTCCGGGCCTGATCGATACCCACATCCACTTGCCGCAAACCGGCATGGTCGGGGCCTACGGCGAGCAGTTGCTGGATTGGCTCAACACGTACACCTTCCCCTGCGAAAGCCAGTTCGCCGACAAGGCCCACGCCGATGAAGTGGCGGACATTTTCATCAAGGAACTGCTGCGCAACGGCACCACCACCGCGCTGGTGTTCGGCAGTGTGCACCCGCAATCGGTGAACTCGTTCTTCGAAGCCGCCCAGCAACTGGACCTGCGCATGATCGCCGGCAAGGTGATGATGGACCGCAACGCGCCGGACTACCTGACCGACACCGCCGAATCCAGCTACGTGGAAAGCAAGGCGCTGATCGAGCGCTGGCACGGCAAGGGCCGCTTGCACTATGCGGTCACCCCGCGCTTCGCCCCGACCAGCACCCCGGAACAACTGACCCTCGCCGGCCAGTTGCTCGGTGAATACCCGGACTTGTATATGCAGACCCACATCAGCGAAAACCTGAAAGAGGTCGAGTGGGTCAAGGAACTGTTCCCGGAGCGCAAGGGCTACCTGGACGTTTACGATCACTACCAGTTGCTGGGCGAGCGCTCGGTGTTTGCCCACGGCGTGCACCTGTGCGACGACGAGTGCGCGCGGCTGGCGGAAACCGGCTCGGCGATCGCCTTCTGCCCGACCTCGAACTTCTTCCTCGGCAGCGGCTTGTTCAACCTGCCGATGGCCGAGAAGCACAAGTTGAATGTCGGTTTGGGTACGGACGTGGGCGGCGGCACCAGTTTCTCGCTGCTGCAAACCTTGAACGAAGCGTACAAAGTCATGCAGTTGCAAGGCGCGCGGCTGAGCCCGTTCAAATCGCTGTACCTGGCGACCCTCGGTGGTGCACGGGCGCTGCGCCTGGAAGACAAGATCGGTACGTTGCACACGGGCACCGATGCCGACTTCCTGGTGCTGGATTACAACGCCACGCCGCTGCTCAGCTATCGCTTGAAACAGGCCAATAACATTGCCGAGACGTTGTTTGTGTTGATGACGCTGGGGGATGACCGGACGGTGTTGCAGACGTATGCGGCGGGGACATTGGTGCATCAGCGCTGAGGTTTCTTCGGGCAAAAAAATCCCCCGCGGCTGTATAGCCCGGGGGATTTTTATTGCATGTCGGCAAGATCAAAAGATCGCAGCCTCGTTTCACTCGACAGCTCCTACATTGGAATTCGTAATCCTGTAGGAGCTGTCGAGTGAAACGAGGCTGCGATCTTTTCAGCTGCACTCGACAATCAGAGCTTCGCGGTGGAGCGCCCAGGCTTCTTGGTCTGCAACAAATGCGAGAACACCGCATGCAAATCATCCGACGCACTTTCTTCGTCGAGGTTGAGTTTGCTGTCGATGTGATCCATGTGATGCATCATCAGGTCCACTGCCAATTCACCGTTGCGCGCTTCGATCGCGTCGATCAACTGGGTGTGTTCATCATAAGAACAGTGCGAGCGGTTGCCGCTTTCGTACTGGGCGATGATCAACGAGGTCTGGGACACGAGGCTGCGCTGGAAGCTGATCAGCGGTGCGTTCTTCGCCGCTTCGGCGAGTTTCAGGTGGAATTCGCCCGACAGACGGATACCGGCGCCGCGATCACCACGGGAAAAGCTGTCGCGTTCGTCGTTGACCATTTGGCGCAATTCAGCGATCTGCTCGGCGGTGGCGTGCTGCACCGCCAGTTCAGTGATCGCCCGCTCCACCAGACGGCGAGCGAGGAACACCTGACGGGCCTCTTCGACGCTCGGGCTGGCGACGACGGCGCCACGGTTCGGCCGCAGCAACACCACGCCTTCGTGGGCCAGACGCGACAGCGCGCGGCGAATGATGGTGCGGCTGACCCCGAAAATTTCCCCCAGCGCTTCTTCGCTCAACTTGGTGCCGGGCGCCAGGCGCTGTTCAAGGATAGCCTCGAAGATATGCGCGTAGACAATATCGTCCTGGGTACCGCTGCGGCCGGCTTTGCCTGCTCGCGGTTGTTTCTTTAGGGGCTGCAACTGTTCGTTCATGGGCACTCGAGTCGGGAGAACTGCGGCGAATAGACCGTGACTGTAATACGGCACAGTGGGTCGCTGGCAAGTATCGCGTAAAAAACACCGCGATTGTACACAATGGATGGTGGCAACACGACTGTATGGCTGATTGCGGCCACGGCTGTATCGCAACGGTCCGTTACCTTTGAGTTTAGGCTTGAACCCGGAATCCGCCGCTGAAACGCGAACCTTTGCGTAGGAGCTGCCGAAGGCTGCGATCTTTTGATCTTGCTTTTAAAGACGAATATCAAAAGATCGCAGCCTTCGGCAGCTCCTACATTGGATTGGGTTGAAGCGGACATCTTCACCAGAACAAGGAACACCGCTGTCATGAACGACGCCACGCACACGCAACTGCGCCCCTTGGCCGACACGTCGCCTTCGGCCATCGTCGCCGGTTTCATCGCCATGATGACCGGCTACACCAGTTCTCTGGTCCTGATGTTCCAGGCCGGACAAGCGGCGGGCCTGACCAGCGGGCAGATTTCCTCGTGGATCTGGGCGATTTCGATTGGGATGGCGATCTGCTCGATCGGCCTGTCCCTGCGTTATCGCACGCCGATCACCATTGCCTGGTCCACGCCCGGCGCGGCGTTGCTGATCACCAGCCTCGGCGGCGTGACCTACGGCGAAGCCATCGGCGCCTATATAACGTGCGCGGTGCTGGTGACCATTTGTGGTTTGACCGGCAGTTTCGAACGGCTGGTGAAAAAGATCCCGGCGTCGCTGGCCGCGGCGCTGCTGGCGGGGATCCTGTTCAAGATCGGCAGCGAGATTTTTGTCGCCGCGCAGCATCGCACCGCGTTGGTGTTGGGGATGTTCTTCACTTACCTGGTGGTCAAGCGCCTGTCGCCGCGTTACGCGGTGCTCGCCGCGCTGTTGATCGGTACGGCGCTGTCGGGGTTCATGGGGCTGCTGGACTTCAGTGGTTTTCATTTGGAACTGGCGACGCCGGTCTGGACCACGCCGCACTTCTCCCTGGCCGCGACCATCAGCATCGGCATTCCGCTGTTCGTGGTGGCAATGACCTCGCAGAACATGCCCGGTATCGCCGTGTTGCGCGCCGACGGCTACACCGTGCCGGCCTCGCCGCTGATCACCACCACCGGCATCGCCTCGTTGCTGCTGGCGCCGTTTGGCTCCCACGGCATCAACCTCGCAGCGATCAGCGCGGCAATCTGCACCGGGCCCCACGCCCATGAAGACCGCAACAAGCGCTACACGGCGGCGGTCTGGTGCGGGATTTTCTACGGGATTGCCGGGGTGTTCGGCGCGACGCTGGCGGCGTTGTTTGCCGCGTTGCCGAAAGAGTTGGTGCTGTCGATTGCGGCGCTGGCGCTGTTCGGCTCGATCATCAATGGCTTGAGCATTGCCATGAGCGAAGTCAAAGAGCGGGAAGCGGCGTTGGTCACGTTCATGGTCACGGCGTCGGGGCTGACGCTGTTTTCCATCGGGTCGGCATTCTGGGGGATTGTGGCGGGGGTGTTGACGTTGGTGATTTTGAATTGGCGTAAAAGTTAAAAGCACGCAGCCTCGTTTCACTCGACAGCTGCTACAGGGCGACGCAATCCATGTAGCAGCTGTCGAGTGAAACGAGGCTGCGATCATTTAATCCGGGCATAAAAAAACGGCGCCCCGTGGGTCGCCGCTTTTTTTAAGACAAAAGCTATGACATCAAGCTACCGGATTGATCGGCTTTTCCGGGTACCAGACGTCGATCAGCGGGCTGACGGTTGCTTCGGTCAGTTCGCTGCGGCCTTTGAGCCAGGCTTCAACAGCTGCACGCTGCTCTTCGGACACCGAGCCACGTTTCTGCAGGCAAACCAGACCGAAGTCGTCGCCGCCAACATAACCCAGACCGTTGGCTTCCATGGCTTCTTTCAGGAACGCGTCGAGGAAAGCATCAATGGCTTCATCAGCCAAATCTTCTTTGAAATCCAGGTTCAGTTCGAAACCCAGCTCTTGAAATTCATCGACGCACAGTTTTTTGCGCAGACGCTGGGAACGGTTAGTCGCCATTGGAACAATCCTCATAAGTAATAACGGGCGGCACTTTAGCAGTTTAAGGCGCCAATTGCCCGCTCCGCGGTGGCGGCCAGCCTACCGTCGGTAAAAAAATAGCGAATTAGAGGGCCGGGGCACGGCACACGCCGCGTCACCTTGGGGCATAATGCCGACACTTTCATGACCACTGAGGGATTTTATCTTCATGCCCTCGCCTTTTTTCCCCTCGCCCGTAGGGTTTTACTTCATATGATCAAATCTTTGCGTCCATTGTTACTCGCCAGTCTTCTTCTGCCCCTGGCTCTCCCGGTTTCCGCTGCTCAGATCAATACCTCGCTGACGCCCAACGTTGAAAAAGCCCTCAAGGCCAGCAAGTTGCAAGACAACGCGCTGTCCCTGGTGATGCTCCCGCTCGACGGCCCCGGCACTCCGACCATTTTCAACGCGGACGTGTCGGTCAACCCGGCCTCGACCATGAAACTGGTCACCACGTACGCGGCCCTGGAAATGCTCGGCCCGAACCACCAGTGGAAAACCGAGTTCTACACCGATGGCACCCTGAGCGGCGGCATCCTTAACGGTAACCTCTACCTCAAGGGTGGCGGCGATCCGAAGCTGAACATGGAAAAACTCTGGCTGCTGATGCGCGACCTGCGGGCCAACGGCGTGACACAAGTCACCGGCAACCTGGTGCTGGATCGCAGCTTCTTCGTGCAGCCGCAACTGCCGCAATTCAATGACGACGGCAATGACGAGAACAAACCGTTCCTGGTCAAGCCTGACTCGCTGATGGTCAACCTCAAGGCCTTGCGCTTTGTGGCGCGCAACGACAACGGCAAGGTGCTGGTGTCGGTGGAGCCGCCGATTGCGACGATTACCATCGACAATCAGGTCAAAGCAGTCAATTCCAAGCAATGCGCCGGTGGCGTGCGCTACAACCCGGTGACTCAGCCCGATGGCAGCGTGACCGTCACGGTCGGCGGCCAGTTGGGTGACGGTTGCAGCTCGCAGACCTACCTGTCGCTGCTCGACCACGCGACCTACACCGCCGGCGCCGTGCGCGCGATCTGGAAAGAACTGGGTGGCAGCATCCAGGGCAAGGATGTGCTGGCACCGACGCCAAAAGATGCCAAGGTGTTGGCGCGGGCGTTCTCGCCGGACCTCGCGGAAATCATTCGCGACATCAATAAATACAGTAACAACACCATGGCCCAGCAGTTGTTCCTGAGCCTGGGCCAGAAGTTTCGCAATGATGCCGACGGCGATGACGCCAAGGCTGCCCAGCGTATCGTTCGCCAGTGGCTGGCCCAGAAAGGCATCACTGCGCCGCACCTGGTGATGGAGAACGGTTCCGGCCTGTCCCGCGCGGAACGGGTGAGCGCCCGTGAAATGGCCGGCATGCTGCAAGCCGCGTGGCACAGCCCGTATGCCGCTGAGTTCATCAGCTCGCTGCCGATTGCCGGCACCGACGGCACCATGCGTAAACGCCTGAAGACCACCGCCATGCGCGGTGAAGCGCACATCAAGACCGGCACCCTGAACACCGTGCGCGCCATCTCGGGCTTTAGCCGCGACGTCAATGGCAACACTTGGGCAGTGGTGGCGATCCTCAACGACAAGGCACCGTTTGGCGCTTCTTCGGTGCTGGATCAGGTGCTGCTGGACCTGTATCGCCAGCCAAAAGTGGCGGCAACGGCTTCGGTACTCTAAAGCACTACAGATCCAACTGTGGGAGCGGGCTTGCTCGCGAAGAGGATGTGTCAGTCGACATCAGTGTTGAATGACGCACCGCTTTCGCGAGCAAGCCCGCTCCCACAGGGGTTCAGCGTTGGACACAATCCTTCTGATCGACCACAGATCAGTGTAGGAGCAAGGCTTGCCCGCGATGACGGCGGCACATTAAACATTGATATGACTTGGCATACCGCAATCGCGGGCAAGCCTTGCTCCTACAAGCGCTGGTTCTCCACCCGATCCCTGCCCGCCTGCTTCGCCGCATAAACCCCCGAGTCCGCCCGCAGCAACAGCGCATCGGCGCCCTCGCCGACTTGCCAACTGGCGATCCCGAAACTCGCGGTCACCGTGCCGACGCCTTCAATCGGCGAGCTGCGCAGCGCTTGCCACAACTGCAAGGCCAGGACATGCGCGTGTTCGCCGTTGATGTCCGGGCACAGCACCATGAATTCTTCACCACCGAGGCGGCAGAACACATCGGTGCGGCGCAGGCGATGGCCGATGCGCTCGCACACGGCTTGCAGCACTCGGTCGCCCACGGCGTGGCCATGCTGGTCGTTGATGCGTTTGAAATGATCGATGTCGAGCATGATCACCGACAACTCGCCGCCGCCGCGTTCGACCCGGGCCATTTCCATGGTCAGGCGCTCCTGGAAATAGCGGCGGTTGTGAATGCCGGTCAGGGAATCCGTCACCGACAGTGCCCGCAATTCTTCTTCAACCCGCTTCAGATCGGAGATGTCCGAGATATAGCCATGCCAGAGCACGCCGCCACCGGGCAGTTCCTCCGGGGTCGCCTCGCCACGCACCCAGCGCAGGCCGCCCACGGGCAGTTGCACGCGGTATTCCTCGCGCCACGGGCTGAGGGTGTCCGCCGAGGCGCGGATCGACGCGCGGACCCGGGTTGAATCCTGTGGATGAATCCGGGTGAAGATCGCTTCGGCGTTGAGCAGCAACACATCCGGTTCAAGTTCGTAGATGTCGCGGATGCCGTCACTGGCGTAAATCACACTGAAACGCCCGTCGAACTCCATCTTGAACTGGTAGATGCCGCCCGGCACATGGGCGCTGAGTTTCTTCAGCAGCAAGTCCCGCGCCGCCAGGGCCTCGTGAACGCGCTTGCGTTCGGTGATGTCGATGCAGATTGCCAGATGCCCGACCCACAACCCCTGCTCGTCCAGCACCGGGGTGGCCAGCATGTTCACCGTCAGGTGACTACCATCCTGGCGCACCAGAGTCCACTCGCGGGCTTCGTGACCACCCTCCTCGCCGCCCTCGACCAGCATCGCCTGGCAGGTCGGGATCAGCTTGCCGTAGCGGGCGCTCAATTCCGCCGAGCGGGCCACCAGTTCCCGGGGGAAATGCAGGTTTTCCAGGGTCATGCGCCCGACCACCTCCGCGGCGCTATAACCGAGCATCTGTTCGGCCCCGGCATTGAAGGTGCTGATGACCCCGCGCAGGTCAGTGGCGATGATCGCCACTTGAGTCGCGGCGTTCAGCACCCCGCGCAACTGACCGTGGGTGCCACGCAACTCTTGCTCGCGGGCACGCAGTTCTTCGGTACGCTGCTCGACCATTTTCAACGCCCGTTGACGCTGGCTGACCAACACGTAGAGCAAGGCACTGAGCAACAGGCTGAGCAAGCCGCCGAGCACCACCAGGCTGCTCACCGAAGAATGGTTGGCCTGCAGAAAGGCCTCGCTGGGCTGAATGTCCACTTGATAGTCGTGGTCGGCCAGGCGCAGCAGGCGACTCGCGGTCAGTTCACTGGCGGCCGGCGGATTCGTCGATTCAAACAGCACTTCGTGTTGATCGCTGGTGGACAGGTCGAGAATACGCACCGACAGATAGTCGCGTCCGGCCTCCGGCAGTCCGTCGGCCAGCAACTGACGCATGCTGATCACCGCCATGACGTAGCCGAGTGGCTTGTCCGCCTTAGTTTCCGCACTTTGCCGATGAATGACCGGCGCCACCAGCAACACACCTCGGGCATAGGTCGGCTCGACACTCACCAGATGCATCGGTTGCGAAACCGCCATGCTGCCCCGATCAGCCCGTTCCAGCGTGGCACGTCGCAACGGTTGGGCCAGCAGGTCGTAACCCAGCGGTGAACCGAGGCGACTTTGCGTCTGACTGTAAAGCACCACCACATATTCATCGCGCTCGGCCGCCAGTTGCAGCTCGCCGGCAGGATTGAGCTCACGAATGGAAAACTCGCTCAACCCTTCCGCGCGCACCTCGCGTTCAAACGCTGGACGCTCGTCGCGGGTCACCCGCTTGGCAAACGAATACGCCTGGGTACGGTGCAATAAAGGTTGGGTGTAACCGTCGAATTCGGCGCGGGACACCGAGTCGGAATTAGCGAAGAACCGGCGCAGGCCATCGAGGCGCTGCTCCTGATCTTCGAAACGTTCTTCGATACGGCTGTAACGCTCACTGGCCAGCAGTTGAAAGCGTTGCCGCAATTGATGGTGAAACAGGTTCAACGTCGCCCAGGCCAGCAATCCCGTGAGAATCCCGCCAGCGAGCAATACCAGCATCGCGACCAGCCAGGCCGAGACGTCTTCGCTGATAAAACCCAGGATCTTGGGGCGCACGGCGTGCAACGACATAAAACGCAACTCAAAACGCCAGGTGCCGGAAAAGCCCATTGGCCATGGGTTGAGTTATAGCTATTAGCCACTAATTTGGCCAGCCCTGAAAAGAATCCAAGAGCCTTTAAAAATCAAGGCTCTGTGGATCCAATCAGGTCAAGTGTCAGCGGGCCGTGATTTTCCAGGCACGATGGATCTTGCCGTTGCGGGCAAAGTCCGGATCGATGGTCTTGTCGGTGATTTCCTCGACCGCGTAACGGGTGGTGAGGTTCTCCTCCAGCACGAACTTGCGGAAGTTGTTGGAGAAGTACAACACGCCGCCCGGTGCGAGTCGCGCCATGGCCAGATCGATCAATTGCACCTGGTCACGCTGCACGTCGAAGATCCCTTCCATGCGCTTGGAGTTGGAGAAGGTCGGCGGGTCGATGAAGATCATGTCGAACTCGTCACGGCAGGCGTCGAGCCAAGCCATCACGTCGCCCTGCTCCAGACGGTTCTTGTCGGAGAAACCGTTCAGCGACAGGTTGCGACGCGCCCAGTCGAGGTAGGTTTTCGACAGGTCGACGCTGGTGGTGCTGCGCGCACCGCCCTTGGCCGCGTGAACACTGGCGGTCGCGGTGTAACTGTACAGATTGAGGAAGCGCTTGCCAGCCGCCTCTTTCTGGATGCGCATACGCATTGGCCGGTGGTCGAGGAACAGACCGGTGTCGAGGTAGTCGGTGAGGTTCACCAGCAACTTGACGCCGCCTTCATTGACCTCGACGAATTTGCCCTGCGCCGCCTGGCGTTCGTACTGCTTGGTGCCGCTCTGGCGCTCGCGACGCTTGACGACGACGCGGCTCTTGTCGATGTTCAAGGCCTGCGGAATCGCCGCCAAGGCATCGAACATGCGCGCCGAGGCTTTTTCCGGATCGATGGATTTCGGCGCGGCGTATTCCTGGACGTGGACCCAATCCTGATACAGGTCGATGGCCATCGAATATTCCGGCATGTCGGCGTCATACACGCGATAGCAGTCGATGCCTTCACGCTTGACCCACTTGCCCAACGCCTTGAGATTCTTTTGCAGGCGGTTGGCGAACATCTGCCCGCCTTCGCTCAAGCGCGGTTGCTCGATCACCACCGGGGCCGGTTTGATCGGGTTGCCGTTCTTGTTGTACTTCTCGTACTTGCCCGGCGCGACGTCGTTGTCTGCGACTTCGACTTCAGCCTGCTCGCGCTCGACCTGACGTTGTTCCGGGGTGCGGCGTTCGCCGGTGACGAACTGATCCGGGGTGACCTTGATCAACAGTAACTTGCACGGCAACGCGCCGTTCCAGAACGAGTACTGTTTATGGCTGCGGATGCCCATGCGCTTGCCCAGGTCCGGGGCGCCGGTGAACACGGCCGCTTCCCAGTTCAGGCAGGCCTGACGCAGACGCTCGCCGAGGTTCTGGTAGAGGTAGAGCAGGCTCGCCTCGTCACCCAGACGCTCGCCGTACGGCGGGTTGCAGATGACCAGGCCTTTCTGGTTCTGGTCCGGACGCGGCTCAAACGTGCCAACTTCGCCCTGATAGATCTTGATCCACTCGCTCAGGCCGGCGCGCTCGACGTTGTTGCGGCCCGGTTGAATCAGGCGCGGATCGGCTTCGTAGCCGCGAATCCACAGCGGTGGCTTGGCCAAGCCAGCGGCGCAACGCTCGGTGGCTTCTTCGTGGAGTTTTTTCCACAGTGCCGGAACGTGGCCGAGCCAGGCGGTGAAGCCCCACTGCTCGCGACGCAGGTTCGGCGCCATATCGGCGGCGATCATTGCCGCTTCGACGAGGAACGTACCCACACCGCACATCGGGTCAGCCAGCGCGCCGCCTTCGGCCGCAATGCGTGGCCAGCCGGAACGAATCAGGATCGCAGCCGCGAGGTTTTCCTTCAGCGGTGCCGCGCCTTGCTGCAAGCGATAGCCGCGCTGGTGGAGGCTGTGGCCGGACAGGTCGAGGGAGAGGATCGCTTCGCCACGGTCCAGGCGCAGGTGAATGCGCAGGTCCGGGTTGAGTTTGTCGATCGACGGACGGTCGCCCTGCGGGGTGCGCAGTTTGTCGACGATGGCGTCCTTGACCTTCAAGGCGCCGAAGTGGGTGTTGTCGATACCCGAGCCGTGACCGCTGAACTCGACGGCCAGCGTGCCGTCGTTGAGCATGTGGTCTTGCCACTCGATATCGAGCACGCCGTGGTACAGGTCTTCGGCGTCCTTCATCGGGAAACGCTTGAGCACCAGCAGCACCCGGTTCGCCAGACGCGACCACAGGCACAGGCGATAAGCGGTTTCCATGGTGGCCATGCCGCGCACGGCCGAGGTGTGTTCACGCGCTTCTTCAAGGCCAAGCCCGACGGCTTCCTCGATGAGCAGGCCTTCAAGACCTTTGGGGCAAGTGAGGAAGATTTCGAATTGATCGGACATTGGAATTTCAGAGCCTTTGGCTGAGTGAACCGACAACGCATTGCCGGTCCGGTTTTCAATCAGGCGCTTTTCTAAAAGAGCGCCCGCGTGGCACGAAGGTGTGCCGTCCCACCCTGACTGCTCGGGTTAAAAGAGCTTAGATGCCAGGGCAGATAAAATAGTTGAAGCAACAAAATGTCTTAAAGCGACCCTTCGTCGAATAGTACCCCAGCGTAAACGTGGGTCATTCTCACTAAAGGATGAAACCGTCATACAGCGCGGAGCTGATCATACCGGGGTTTGGCCAATAAACACGGGGCAAACATCGTGTTACTTATGGCCATAGCATCTTTATAGTTACGTCCTTATGACAAAACGATCATTCCCACGATGTGACGCATTGGTTAGAACTCAACACAGGTTGACGTCGCAACGGCGTCAACACCTTGGCTCGCGACGCCGGCAGCGAGCCGCCAACGGCAGAATTTTTCTGCCAGACCTCGATTGAGGTCGACGCGATAAATACAGTCAACAAGTGAGGGCAACACCCTATGAGAAGACTTAAGCGTGATCCGTTGGAAAGAGCATTTTTGCGCGGATATCAATATGGCGTTGGTGGCAAATCCCGTGAGCTTTGCCCATTTACTCTACCGTCGGTACGCCAAGCCTGGATTAACGGCTGGCGCGAAGGACGCGGCGACAACTGGGACGGTATGACCGGCACTGCGGGAATCCATAGACTCAACGAACTTCACGCCGTTGGCTAACAAAGGGCCTGACACTGCAACACAATCATCTGATTACGTAACACCTTAACCACGCACGTCCCATCCGGACGGCGGGCTCCGGCCCAGGGGCACCTTCGAGGTGCCCTTTTTTATGCCTGTTCCCTGGCTAACCACAATCCCTGTAGGAGCTGCCGAAGGCTGCGATCTTTTGATCTTGCTTCTCGGCCATGTTCAGGTAGCCCAAAATCAAGATCAAAAGATCGCAGCCTTCGGCAGCTCCTACCGGGGATTAGCGCAAAGCGGCTATGGCGTCGACGGATTCACGGATGAGCGCCGGGCCCTTATAGATGAAGCCCGAATACAGTTGCACCAGGCTCGCGCCCGCAGCGATTTTCTCAGCCGCGTGCTTGCCTTCGGTGATGCCACCCACGGCGATGATCGGCAAACGGCCGGCCAACTCTGCCGCCAGGACCTTCACGGTGTTCGTGCTCTTGTCGCGAACCGGCGCGCCGGACAGACCGCCCGCCTCGTCACCATGTTCCATGCCTTCAACGCCGACACGGCTCAGGGTGGTGTTGGTGGCGATCACTGCGTCCATGCCGGTTTCGATCAGCGCCTGGGCCACTTGCGCGGTTTCTTCGTCGGTCATGTCCGGGGCGATCTTGATCGCCAGCGGCACATGTTTGCCGTGACGCAGCGCCAGTTCGGCCCGGCGCTGGGCGAGGTCAGCGAGCAATTGCTTGAGCGAATCGCCGAACTGCAGACTGCGCAGGCCCGGGGTGTTCGGCGAGCTGACGTTGACCGTCACATAGCTGGCGTGGGCGTAGACCTTGTCCAGGCAGATCAGATAGTCGTCTACCGCCCGCTCAACCGGGGTATCGAAGTTCTTGCCGATGTTGATACCGAGCACGCCCTTGTACTTGGCGGCCGCGACGCGAGCCAGCAGGTGATCGACGCCGAGGTTGTTGAAACCCATGCGGTTGATGATCGCCTCGGCTTCCGGCAAGCGGAAAATCCGTGGTTTCGGGTTGCCTGGCTGCGGACGCGGCGTAATGGTGCCGATTTCGACGAAACCAAAACCCAACTGGGCAAATCCGTCGATGGCCGCACCGTTCTTGTCCAGACCGGCCGCCAGACCCACCGGGTTCGGGAACTCCAGGCCCATGACCTTCACCGGCATTTTCGCCGGCGCCTTGCACAGCAAGCCGTTGAGGCCCAAACGCCCGCCCGCGCCGATCAGGTCCAAAGACAGATCGTGGGAGGTTTCCGGGGAAAGTTTGAACAACAGCTGACGGGCCAGGGTGTACATGGGCGGGCTTGACTCGGATGGCGGCGAAATGAGGCGGCGATTATACCCGGGCATCGGGGTCGCAAGCGAGGCGCACACACAAATCAACGTTCGATGGCATATGCCTTGCACCGGCATAGGCATCAGCACTCATGCCAACGAAGGGATGAGTCGACGGACAACGGCGTCGTCACCCGGTTCTGCACATGCGGCGACCTGGGACGACGCTTTTTTTTGCAAGGTGTTTATCGATGAATGAAACCACAGTCGGCCCGCTGGCCTGGGTCAATGGCAGCGATGCCCCGGAAAAATCCGCGATCAATGTCGGCTTCATGGCCCTGAGCGACTGCGCCTCGGTGGTGGTCGCCGCCACCCAGGGCTTTGCCCAACCCTACGGCCTGACCCTGAACCTCAAGCGCCAATCGTCCTGGGCCAACCTGCGGGACAAACTGGTCAGCGGTGAGCTTGATGCCGCCCACAGCCTTTACGGCCTGATTTACGCCGTGCACCTGGGCATCGGCGGCGTCGCACCCACAGACATGGCGGTGCTGATGGGCCTGAACCAGAACGGTCAGAGCATCAACCTGTCCCACGGTTTGCAAGCGCTGGGGGTGACCAGTCCTGAGGCACTGGACCGGCACGTGCACCAAACTCGCCCAAAACTGACCTTCGCTCAGACCTTTCCCACCGGCACCCACGCCATGTGGCTGTATTACTGGCTGGCGAGTCAGGGCATTCATCCGTTGCAAGATGTCGACAGCGTGGTGGTACCACCGCCGCAAATGGTCGCGCACCTGCAAGCCGGGCGGATCGACGGTTTCTGCGTCGGCGAGCCGTGGTCCGCCAGCGCGGTCAATCAGAACCTCGGCTTTACCCTGGCGACCACCCAGACCATCTGGCCCGATCACCCGGAAAAAGTCCTCGGCTGCACCCGCGCCTTCGTCGAGCAATACCCCAACACCGCGCGGGCGCTGGTGATGGCGATCCTCGAAGCCAGCCGTTTCATCGAAGAAAGCCCGGAAAACCGCCGCAGCACCGCGCAGTTGTTGAGTGCTCCCGAGTATCTCGATGCGCCTCTGGAGTGCATTGAGCCGCGACTGCTGGGGGATTACGCCGATGGCCTGGGCAATCGCTGGCAAGACCCGCACGCCTTGCGCTTCCACGGGGGTGGCGAGGTCAATCTGCCGTACTTGTCCGATGGCATGTGGTTCATGACCCAGTTCCGCCGCTGGGGTTTGCTGCGCGAGGACCCGGACTATCTCGGCGTGGCCCGCAAGGTCCAGCAACTAGACTTATACCGTGAGGCCGCGACAGCGGTGGGCGTCGCCGCCTGGGGTCAGGAAATGCGCAGCAGTCAGTTGATCGACGGCAAAGTCTGGGACGGCTCGGACCCGGCCGGCTATGCCCGTGGTTTCAAGCTCCACGCCATGAGCGACAGCTCGCCCCTTCTCGCCAGCCGCTGACAGGAGCCTTCAAATATGTTGCGTATCCTGCTGATCAACGACACCGCGAAGAAAGTCGGACGGCTCAAAGCCGCTCTGACCGAGGCCGGGTTCGAGGTCATCGACGAATCCGGCCTGACCATCGACCTGCCCGCGCGCGTCGAAACGGTGCGCCCGGACGTGATTCTGATCGATACCGAGTCACCGAGCCGCGACGTGATGGAGCAAGTGGTGCTGGTCACCCGCGACCAGCCACGCCCGATCGTGATGTTCACCGACGAACACGACCCCGGGGTGATGCGCCAGGCGATCAAGTCCGGAGTCAGTGCCTACATCGTCGAAGGCATCCACGCACAACGCTTGCAGCCGATTCTCGACGTGGCCATGGCGCGGTTTGAAAGCGACCAGGCGCTGCGCGCCCAGCTCCACGCCCGGGACCAGCAACTGGCCGAGCGCAAGCGCATCGAGCTGGCCAAGGGGCTGCTGATGAAAATGAAGGACTGCAACGAGGAAGAGGCCTACACCCTGATGCGCCGCCAGGCCATGAGCCGCCAGCAGAAGCTGATTCAGGTAGCGGAGCAGATTATTGCCATGAGTGAGTTGTTGGGTTGAAAAGCAAAAGATCGCAGCCTTCGGCAGCTCCTACAGGGTGTACGCATTCCAACAGTAGGAGCTGCCGAAGGCTGCGATCTTTTCAGCTCCACCACAAATCCCGGATGTGGCACAAATCTGGCTAAGTAATCCACACAGGTAACCAACGGCGGTTGCCCCACCTACGACAAAGACGTCGCTCACCTCGTTCGCCCACGGCGGATCAGGTAGCGGCGTTTTTTTGTTTTGGCCCCAGAGACCGGGGCCGGTGGTGCGGCCGTTGCGGCGCCCCACCTGCAAGCTCATGACTCCTTCTCGAGACTCCCAACAGCTGAGGTGCGCGATGAATTCAAGCTTCTGGAAATCCGGCCATACCCCGACATTATTTTCGGCCTTCCTCTATTTCGACCTGAGTTTCATGGTCTGGTACCTGCTCGGCCCGCTGGCGGTGCAAATCGCCGCCGACCTGCACTTGACCACCCAACAGCGCGGGATGGTGGTGGCCACGCCGATTTTGGCCGGGGCGGTACTTCGCTTTGCGATGGGCCTGCTGGCTGATCGCCTGTCGCCAAAAACTGCCGGGATAATCGGCCAGGTGATCGTGATCTGCGCACTGTTCGGCGCCTGGAAACTCGGCATCCACAGCTACGAACAGGCGTTGGTACTCGGCCTGTTCCTGGGCATGGCTGGCGCGTCCTTCGCCGTCGCCCTGCCGTTGGCATCGCAATGGTATCCGCCGCAGCATCAAGGCAAGGCCATGGGCATCGCCGGCGCCGGTAACTCGGGCACCGTCCTCGCGGCGCTGATCGCCCCCTTGCTCGCGGCATCGTTCGGCTGGAGCAACGTTTTCGGCTTCGCCCTGATCCCGCTGATCCTGACGCTGATCGTCTTCGCCTGGCTGGCCAAAAACGCCCCGGAACGACCGAAAGCCAAGTCCATGGCCGACTACCTCAAGGCCCTGGGTGACCGCGACAGCTGGTGGTTCATGTTTTTCTACAGCGTGACCTTCGGTGGCTTCATCGGCCTGGCCAGCGCCCTGCCCGGCTACTTCAACGACCAATATGGCCTGAGCCCGGTGACCGCCGGTTACTACACCGCGGCCTGCGTGTTCGGCGGCAGTCTGATGCGCCCATTGGGCGGTGCACTGGCCGACCGTTTTGGCGGTATCCGCACGCTGCTCGGGATGTACACGGTGGCGGCGATCTGCATCGCGGCGGTGGGTTTCAACCTGCCAAGTTCCTACGCGGCGCTGGCCCTTTTCGTCTGCACCATGCTCGGTTTGGGTGCGGGTAACGGCGCGGTTTTCCAACTGGTGCCACAGCGTTTTCGCCGGGAGATCGGCGTGATGACAGGGCTGATCGGCATGGCCGGCGGCATCGGTGGCTTCGCTCTCGCGGCGGGCATGGGCGCGATCAAGCAAAGCACCGGCAGTTATCAAATGGCCTTGTGGTTGTTCGCCAGCCTTGGCGTCCTGGCCTGGTTCGGTCTGCACGGCGTGAAACGTCGCTGGAGAACCACCTGGGGTTCGGCAGCCGTGACAGCGGCGCGGGTCTGAGGCCGCAATGAGCCTGCAACTGAGTTTCGCTGAAGCCAGCGCCATTGGCCCGCGCGAGGAAAACCAGGACGCCCTGCGCCTGGTTACGCCGGCCCCGGCGTTGGCGGCGAGCAAGGGCTACCTGTTCGCCATCGCCGACGGTGTCAGCCAGTGCGCCGATGGCGGTCTCGCCGCCCGTTCGACCTTGCAGGCGCTGGCGCTGGACTACTACGCCACCCCGGAAACCTGGGGCGTGGCCCAAGCGCTGGATCGCCTGCTATCAGCACAGAATCGCTGGTTGCAGGCCAACGGCGGTGGGCAGCCGTTGCTGACCACTGTCAGCGCTCTGGTCATGCGCGGCAGGCGTTTTACCCTGGCCCATGTCGGCGATTGCCGGGTGTATCGCTGGCACGCCGACCAGTTGCAGCGGGTCAGCGAGGATCACGTCTGGGATCAACAGGGCATGCAACATGTGCTCAAGCGGGCTCTGGGACTTGATCAGCATCTGGTGCTGGATTTTCTGGATGGCGAACTGCTGCTCGATGAGAGCTTCGTTTTGCTCAGCGACGGGGTCTGGGCGGTATTGGGCGACACCGCCATTGCCGGCATCTTGCGTGACCAGCCTGATCTGCAGAGCGCCGCACAAACCCTGGTCAACGCCGCGCATCTGGCCGGCAGTCAGGACAATGCCAGCGCCCTGCTGGTGCGGGTCGATGCCCTCGGTGAAACGAACATCGGCGATGCGCTGATTCATTTGCAGCAATGGCCCCTGCCGCCGGTGCTGAAGCCGGGGCAATTCTTCGAAGGCTGGCAGGTCGAGGGGATCCTCGGCCAGAGCCAGCAATCGCTGCTGTATCGGGTGCGGGACATGCAGCAGCAACCCTGGCTCCTGAAAACCTTGCCCGGCCATTTGCACGACGACCATCAGGCCGGGCAAGCATTGCTGTCGGAGGAATGGTTTCTCAAACGCGTCGCCGGACGGCATTTTCCTGAAGTCCATACCGTCAGCCAGCGTCAGCATTTGTACTACGTGATGCGCGAATATTCGGGACAGACCCTGGCTGAATTGCAGGACCGCACCGGACCGATGCCGCTGGCGCAGTGGCAGGAACTGGCCGAACGCCTGCTGCGCGCGGTGGGCATGCTGCATCGACGGCAGATTCTGCATCGCGACATCAAACCGGAAAACCTGCTGTTGGGGGATGACGGCGAGTTGCGGCTGCTGGACTTCGGTCTCGC
Source organism: Pseudomonas sp. dw_612 (assembly GCF_018449725.1). Lineage (GTDB taxonomy): Bacteria > Pseudomonadota > Gammaproteobacteria > Pseudomonadales > Pseudomonadaceae > Aquipseudomonas. Next base: position 517,302 of record NZ_JAAVVC010000001.1, read on the forward strand.
CTACTGCCCCGGTTTATCGCAAGACCAACCCTCTGCCCTGCCCGGTACGCCGAGCTACATCGCACCGGAAGCCTTTCGCGGGGAAACACCGACGCCGCAGCAGGATTTGTATGCGGTCGGCGTGACGCTGTTTTTCCTGCTGACCGGGCAGTATCCCTACGGCGAAATTGAAGCGTTCCAGCGGCCACGGTTTGGCGTGCCGGTCAGTGCCAGTCGCTATCGGCCCGATCTGCCGGAGTGGCTGGCGCTGAGTCTGGAACGGGCCGTCGCGGTGGATCCGCAGCAGCGCTTCGAAACGGCGGAAGAATGGTTGTTGCTGCTGGAACAGGGCGAGCGGCGCAGTTTGAGCGTGAGACCCAGACCGCTACTGGAACGTGAGCCGCTAAAGGTGTGGCGAACCCTGGCGCTGGGGTCGCTGGTGGTGAATCTGTTGCTGTTGTATCTGCTTTTTCATGGCTGAGTTTTTGGCACAGCCGATCGCCGTTATTTCGTGAGGAAACACTATGAGCGCAAAAGTCTGGCTGGTGGGTGCGGGTCCCGGCGATCCTGAATTGTTGACCCTCAAGGCTGTTCGGGCCTTGCGGGAAGCGGATGTGGTACTGATCGACGACCTGGTCAACGAAGCGGTGCTGGAACATTGCCCGGGTGCGCGGATCATTCCCGTCGGCAAGCGCAGCGGCTGTCGATCCACGCCTCAAGCGTTCATTCATCGACTGATGCTGCGTTATGCCCGTCACGGCAAATGTGTGGTGCGGCTCAAGGGCGGCGATCCGTGCATTTTTGGTCGCGGCGGCGAAGAGGCGCAATGGCTGCGCGAGCATGGCGTTGACGTTGAGCTGGTCAATGGCATCACCGCCGGACTGGCTGGCGCAACGCAATGCGATATCCCGTTGACCCTGCGCGGTGTGGCACGCGGCGTGACGCTGGTCACCGCCCACACGCAGGACGACAGCAGTCTGAACTGGCAGGCCTTGGCCCAGGGCGGTACGACGCTGGTGATTTACATGGGTGTGGCGAAGCTGAGTGAGATCCGCGAGCAACTGCTGGCCGGCGGCATGGCCGCGCAGACGCCGGTGGCGATGATTGAAAACGCTTCATTGCCTTGCCAGCGGGAATGTCGGAGTAGCCTGACGGCGATGGAGGAAGATGCCTACGGCTTTGGGTTGAAAAGCCCGGCGATCCTGGTGATTGGTGCGGTGGCGGCCTGCGAAGAAATCAAAAGATCGCAGCCTCGCTCCGCGAGTCAGTTCCTACATTCGAACGCGTCCTCGTAGGAAAAAGATCAAAAGATCGCAGCCTCGTTTCACTCGTCAGCTCCTACAAGGATGCATTCCAATGTAGGAGCTGACGAGTGAAACGAGGCTGCGATCTTTATGAGGCCGCGATCAAACCCTCGCCAAAACCCAAATCGCAGACAAAGAAAAGCCCGGCCTAAGCCGGGCTTTTCAGAGCTGCGAGCTAATTACTTAGCTTGAGCTTCAACCTGCGCTTCTACGCGACGGTTTACAGCGCGACCAGCTTCAGTTTTGTTGTCAGCAACTGGGCGGGATTCGCCGTAGCCAACAGACTGAACGCGGGAAGATTCAACACCGTACTGGTTGGTCAGAACTTGCTTAACGGCGTTTGCACGACGCTCGGACAGTTTCTGGTTGTAAGCGTCAGGACCGACGGAGTCAGTGTGACCTTCAACAGTAGTGGTGGTGGATGGGTACTGTTTCATGAAATCAGCGAGGTTTTTGATGTCGCCGTAGCTGTTAGGCTTGACTACCGACTTGTCGAAGTCGAATTTCACGTCCAGTTCAACACGAACAACTTCAGCAACTGCTGGGCAGCCATCAGCGTCAACAGTTACGTTGGCTGGGGTGTCCGGGCACTTGTCAACGTTGTCGCAAACGCCATCGTTGTCGCTGTCGGAGCAGACTTCAGCTGGTGCTGGAACTGGAGCAGCAGCAGGCTTGGAGCCGCCACCGAAGTTCACACCGATACCGACGCTTGGAGCCCACTCGGTGTCGCCTTTGTCGATGTTGTACTGAGCTTCAACGCCGGCACGAGCGTAGAAGTTGTCGGTGAAGTACAGCTTGGCACCGCCGCCAACGTTGGCGAAGGTGGAACGGTCACGACCGCCCGAACCGTTCTGACCGATGCTCTGATCGGAGAAACCGGCCGAAACGTACGGACGCAGCATGTCGCCCGGGTTGTTGAAGTGGTACAGAGCGTCCAGAGCGGTGTTGGCGCCCTTGATGTTACGACCGTCGTCGGAACGCACGTTGTGCACTTCGTCGTAGCCCAGACGCAGTTCAACGTCGTCGGTCAGGAAGTAACCAACCGAACCACCGAACAGGTTGCCGTTGTTCTTGAAGTTACGAGCGCTGTCGAATTGTTCTTTCTTGGCGAAGCCTTCGATTTCAACTGCGCCTTGGCCTTGTGCCAGAGCGCCGAACGAAGTGGCCGCAATAAGAGAACCAATGGCAAAGCCCAAGGTGTTTTTCAGTTTCATCCGTTAAATCCCCATCTGGTGATTGTGAAGCAGTCCCGCAAACCGGGGGACAACTCGGCGGCAAGTCTATCAGAACTTGCCTACACGTAAGAGATATTTGCTCTGAACTAAGTTTCAGCAACGCCTGCAAATTTCTCACGCAATTTATCTAGAGCACGTTTGTAACGCATTTTTGTCGCACTCAAACCCATGTGCATGATGTCTGCGATCTCCTGAAATTCCAGCTCTGCGACAAATCGTAGCACCAGAATTTCACGGTCAATCGGGTTCACATACACCAGCCAGCGATCAAGTCCGCCCTTATCCTCGGGGTTCGGCGTCTTTTCTTCAGACGCTTCCTCAAGGGGGTCCAGACTCAAAGCGTCCATCAAGCGACGCTTTCGCCGTTCTTTCCGATACTGTGTGATGCACTCGTTGTACGTGATGCTGTATAGCCATGTTTTGAACTTCGATTTCCCCTCGAAGTTCTTCAGGCCGTACAACACCTTCAACATCACTTCCTGACAGACATCGTCTGCATCGCGATCGTTCCCAAGATATCGTGCACAAACGTTAAATAATGTTCGTTGGTAACGCCGCATCAGTTCTTCATAGGCGCGCGTTACGTGAAACAGCTCGGTATGCGAGCGCGCGACCAACTCCTCATCAGAGAGCTCGCGGGGGTCGTAGCGCGTGGAGAGCGATTGAGCTTTATTCAAAACAAGTCGGGCCGACAGTCAGGTCAATGTCCGCCGCAGCCCTTTCAGGGCATTTTGCGGCGGCATACATTAGCAGGGTTTGCCGGGTTAGCGGCTACTCACATGCTGCTCCAGGAGGATCCGATTGGAGAGAGAGACTAGCTCACCCTCGTCGGTCAGCAATGTGGTTTTAACCGTGCCGATCTCTTCGATCTGACCTTCGACCTCGCCAACACGCACTTGTTGCCCAACCTGATACAACTCACGCACATAGATTCCCGCAAGAATCTGACCGGCAATTTCCCGGCTTCCCAACCCCATGGCCAGCGCAACCGCCAGACCAACGGTAATCAGTACGATCACAATCACGTGGTTAAGCAGGTCAGTCTTGACCTCCAACTGACTGATCGCAACCGACAAACTGATGATAATCACCAGGCCCTGGGCAATTCGCCCCAGGCCAGACGCGTAATCCAGCCCTACACCCTCTGCCGCCCCGCGCACCAGCCCATTGGCCAGTTGCGCCAGCAGCACACCCACCAGCAACACCAGCGCGGCGCCAAATACTTTCGGCAAATACAGCGCAAGCATATCCAGCGTAGCTGAAACTCGCTCAAGTCCAAGGGATTCTGCGGCAGAAACCAGGAAAATCAGCAAAACGAACCAATAGACAATCTTGCCAATCAGGGTCGAAATGGGCACCTGAAGGCCGGCACGCGACAACAGTTTGGTCAGACCAGTACCGCCCATCAGGCGATCGAGACCCAATTTGGCGAGCAGCTTGGACAACAAGGTGTCCAGAAGCTTGGCTACGACAAAACCCAACAGTAGGACAACCAGGGCACCGAAGAGGTTCGGAATGAAATTCGCAACCTTGGTCCACAACGCAGTCATTGCAGTGACGAGGCTCTGAGTCCAGAGATCAAGTTCCATATTCAATCAGCCTTATCAGCAGTGCGAACGGTAGGTTTACGGTGGCGGGAGACCGGCGCGACGTGGGCCGATCCATTGTTCAAGGCAATCATCAGCGCGGGCAGCCAGCGGCCCAGCAGGCTGAACAGATCGCCGGCGCCGACCTGGCGGTTGGCGGTTTTCAGGACACGGCCAAGGCACGCATCGTCGTCCCGAGTGGACGGAGATGCCTTGAGCATGTCACGCAAAGACTGTTCAAACGGATCGTGCATACGCACCTCTCGTGATGTCTGTGAAAGACGCGATCAAATTTGCCCGGGTCACATGGCTCATCAATCACACCCAACGCAAACGTCGGAATAACCACCACTGGCCGAGTGCCACCGAAACCATCATCAGGCACGCAATCAGGAAGCCATAGGGGCTGGCAGAGAACGGAATGCCGCCGACATTGATACCCAAAAGACCGGTCAGAAAACTCATCGGCAAAAAGATCCCGGTGATGATCCCGAAGCGGTACATCGTGCGGTTCATGCGCACGCTCAAACGCCGGTCTTCGGCCTCCAGGACCAGCCCCACCCGCTCCCGGGTCAATTCCAGCTCCTCGAGATAGCGGGTCAGGCTGTTGTTCAATTCATTCCAGTAATCGCCGTCGTCTTCGACAAACCACGGCAGTTTTATCCGCGTCAGTTGTCCGAAAATATCCCGCTGCGGAGCCAGGAAGCGTTTCAGCCCGGCGGCCCTGCGACGGATCTGCAAAATGGCCCCATGCTCGGGTGTATACCGTTCGTCGGCATCCAGTTTTTCTTCTTCCTCATCGACCACTTCCGAGAGGCAAGTGACCAGATCCTGCACCTTATTGGTCAGGTACTGAGCCATATAAAGGATGAGTTCGGAGGCGGTTTTCGGTCCCTTGCCTTCGGCGAGCTGCACCAGCAATTCATCGGTGGCACGCAACGGACGCAAACGCAGGGAAATCACCCGCGGGGCCGAAGCAAAGATGCGCACAGAAACCATGTCCTCCGGCTCCGCGCCGGGGTTCAGGTTCACTCCACGCAAAAATAGCAGCAGTTCGCTGTCGGAAAGCTGTAAAAGACGCGGACGGGTGTTCTCTTCGAGCAGCAGATCACAGCTGAATTCGCTCAGACCGCTGGACTTACGCAACCAGGTCTGGGTTTGCGGGTGACTGCGATCCCAATGCAGCCACAGGCTTTCATGCTCCTGCAGCTGCAAGTCATCGAGATCAGTCCGGGCTATCGAACGCGCACCGCCTTTACCGTCCAGCACCAGGGCATGCACCAGCCCCCACTGCGCGTTTTCTTCCTCGAACATCCTCACCCCATGTTTGCCACGAAAATTCGCATCGACGCTTTATTCAGGCATCTGCAGCGGGCTTGGCGAGATGATCACGCCGTTATTGTCCGCATAAATGTAATGCCCTGGATGGAACGTCACGCCGGCAAAGGTCACGGCGACGTTGAGATCACCGATACCGCGCTTGTCGGTTTTCATCGGGTGACTGGCCAGGGCCTGAACCCCGAGGTCGGTTTGCGCGATGACATCGACGTCACGGATGCAACCGTAGATCACCAGCCCTTCCCAGCCGTTCTTGGCGGCTTTCTCGGCCAACATGTCGCCAAGCAAGGCGCGACGCAGGGAACCGCCACCGTCGACCACCAGGACCTTGCCGTCACCCTTGAGCTCGACTTGCTCTTTGACCAGCGAGTTGTCTTCGAAACATTTGATGGTCACGATCTCGCCGCCGAAGGAATCACGGCCGCCGAAATTGCTGAACATCGGTTCCAGCACCTGCACCAGCTCTGGATAGGCATCGCACAGGTCAGGCGTGAGGTAATGGTTCATCGAGAAACTCCTGTAAAGAGGAAGACAATCGAAGGATGTCGCAAAGTGACCAAAAAAGCTCAATGCGTCATATCTTAGCCGCAAGCCGACCGGAGCGAAATGCCCTTGTTAGAGCAGTGCGCTCAGACGGCGGTGGCCAAATCCGGCTTTTCCCCGAGCAACGCAGTCTGCTGGTCGGCCAACCAGCGCGCCACCAACGGCCAGACTTCGACCTGCGCCGCTTTGCTTACCAGCATTTCAACATGGCCAAAATTGTCGGCGAAACCCTGCTCGCGTCCCAGGTTGATGAACTGTTTGTGCTCGGAGCCGAGCTGATCGAACAGTTTGCGACACGCCCAGGCCGGGTCCTGATGATCGCCCGCCGCACTCACTGCCAACACCGGCAACTGAACTTCGGCCAGTCCGGCCCACCAGTCCTTGTCCGCATCGCCAAAGCGCCCGAACAGGCCGTACCAGCGCATGCTTTCCAGGGCCAGGCCAATCGGCTCGTCCTCCGGGCCGCGTTTGAGCCGTGAACCGGACAACTGCGCAAAGCGCTTGAGAATGAAGCGCCCGCCCCACTCCACCGGCGGAATCTTCAGTGGCCAATAGGTGCGACTGACCTGCGTCCCGAAAAACGCCGCCGACGCCACCACCGGTTCGCCGATGTACTGACCACCGAGCGCGGCCGCCAGGGTAATGCCGCCCAAGGAATGGCCGATCCAGTGCGGGACCTGGCCACTTTGTTCGCGCACGAACGCACCGATGGCCGGCAGGTCGTAACGGGCGTAGTCGCAAACGCGGTTCTTGCGGTAGTTCTGGTTGCGCTGGGACAAACCGTGACCGCGCATTTCCGGGATCCACACGTCGAATCCCAGGCGCGTCAGGTAGGCGCCCAACCCCAGGCCCTTCGGGGAAAACCAGAACCGGCGATTGGAAAAGCTGCCATGCAGCAAAATCACCGGAACGCCGCGCGTGTCAGAGCCGTCCGCCATGCCCAGGCGGGTCACCGCCAGCTCGACGGTGCCATCAGGGCTGTTGCCGGGTTTCAATCGATACACGTCTTCGCTCAGATCGCCGCGCCGCTCGGCGCTGATCAGGGCGACAGGAAATAGGTTGCTGCTGCTTTGCATAATGCTCTTGCACAAAAAAGGGCGGCGTCCAGAGGAGCCCGCCCTACTTGAATCTCAGAAAACGACTACCCTCTGTAGAAGCGCAGCTTGCTGGCGATGGCGATTTTGAAGACGCCATCGCGGGCAAGCCTTGCTCCTACAGAGAGCGGTCCGCTCACACACCATCAGGCCGAAGCTTGGCCTTCAGCCAGGAAGAACCAGGTTTCCAGTACGGAATCGGGGTTCAGCGAAACGCTTTCGATGCCCTGCTCCATCAGCCATTTGGCCAGGTCCGGGTGATCCGAAGGACCCTGACCGCAAATGCCGATGTACTTGCCCGCCTTGTTGCAGGCCTGGATCGCATTGGCCAGCAGCTTCTTGACCGCCGGATTACGCTCGTCGAACAGGTGAGCGATGATCCCGGAGTCACGGTCCAGGCCCAGGGTCAGTTGGGTCAGGTCGTTGGAGCCGATCGAGAAGCCGTCGAAGAATTCGAGGAATTCTTCGGCGAGGATCGCGTTGGACGGCAGTTCACACATCATGATGATGCGCAGACCGTTTTCGCCGCGAGCCAGACCGTTTTCGGCCAGCAGATCGATCACTTGGCTCGCTTCGCCCAAGGTACGGACGAAGGGCACCATGATTTCAACGTTGGTCAGGCCCATCTCATTGCGCACACGTTTCAGCGCGCGGCATTCGAGTTCGAAGCAATCGCGGAACGCTTCGCTGATGTAACGCGAAGCACCACGGAAGCCCAGCATCGGGTTTTCTTCTTCCGGCTCGTAGAGCTTGCCGCCGATCAGGTTCGCGTATTCGTTGGACTTGAAGTCCGACAGACGCACGATGACCTTTTTCGGGGTGAACGCTGCAGCCAGGGTGCTGATGCCTTCGACCAGTTTGTCGACATAGAAGCCAACCGGATCGTCGTAACCGGCGATGCGCTTGTCGACGCTGTCCTTGATGTCCTGCGGCAGACCGTCGTAGTTCAACAGCGCTTTGGGGTGAACCCCGATCATGCGGTTGATGATGAATTCCAGACGGGCCAGGCCCACACCGGCGTTCGGCAGTTGCGCGAAGTCGAAGGCGCGGTCCGGGTTGCCGACGTTCATCATGATCTTGAACGGCAGATCAGGCATGGCGTCCACGGAGTTTTTCTTGATGTCGAAGCCCAGTTCGCCTTCGAAGATGTAACCGGTGTCGCCTTCCGCGCAGGAAACGGTCACGCCCTGGCCGTCTTTCAACAGCTGGGTGGCGTTGCCGCAACCGACCACGGCCGGGATGCCCAGCTCGCGAGCGATGATCGCGGCGTGGCAGGTACGGCCGCCACGGTTGGTGACGATGGCGCTGGCGCGCTTCATGACCGGTTCCCAGTCCGGGTCGGTCATGTCGGAAACCAGAACGTCGCCGGGCTGGACTTTGTCCATCTCAGACACGTCCTTGATGATGCGGACCTTGCCGGCGCCGATGCGCTGGCCGATGGCACGACCTTCAACCAGCACGGTGCCGGTTTCTTTCAGCAGGTAACGTTCCATGACGTTGGCCTGGGTGCGGCTCTTCACGGTTTCAGGACGGGCCTGAACGATGTAAAGCTTGCCGTCGTCGCCGTCCTTGGCCCACTCGATGTCCATCGGGCACTTGTAGTGCTTCTCGATGATCATCGCTTGCTTGGCCAGCTCGCTGACTTCGGCGTCGGTCAGGCAGAAACGTGCACGATCCGCCTTGTCCACGTCGATGGTCTTGACCGACTTGCCGGCCGTGGCCACTTCGCCGTAGATCATCTTGATGGCCTTGCTGCCCAGGTTACGGCGCAGGATCGCCGGACGACCGGCTTCAAGGGTTTGTTTGTGAACATAGAATTCGTCCGGGTTAACCGCGCCTTGTACGACGGTTTCGCCCAGGCCGTAGGCGCCGGTGATAAACACCACGTCACGGAAACCGGATTCGGTATCGAGGGTGAACATCACGCCGGCGGTGCCGGTTTCGGAGCGGACCATGCGCTGCACACCGGCCGACAGGGCCACCAGCTTGTGATCGAAGCCCTGGTGGACGCGGTAGGAAATGGCGCGGTCGTTGAACAGTGAAGCGAACACCTCTTTGGCGGCGCGAATGACGTTTTCGACACCACGGATGTTCAGGAAAGTTTCCTGCTGACCGGCGAAGGAAGCGTCCGGCAGGTCTTCGGCGGTAGCGGAAGAACGCACGGCCACGGCCATGTCAGGGTTGCCGGCCGACAGCGTGGTGAACGCAGTGCGGATCTCGGCGTTGAGCTTCTCGGGGAACTCGGCTTCCATGATCCACTTGCGGATCTGGGCGCCGGTCTTGGCCAGGGCGTTGACATCATCGACGTCCAGGGCGTCGAGGGCGGCATGGATCTGATCGTTCAGGCCGCTCAGTTCCAGAAAATCACGATAAGCCTGAGCTGTCGTGGCGAAGCCACCGGGCACCGATACACCGGCACCTGCAAGGTTACTGATCATCTCGCCCAGGGATGCGTTCTTGCCCCCTACGTGCTCTACATCATGGACGCCGAGCTTATCGAGGGAAACTACGTACTCTACCAAGGTGATCTCTCCACTAACTGTGTTGGAAAAGCTCAGAAGCCGGCGGCTCGGGGGAGCCTTTGCCGACTGTATGGCCTGGACCTGGAAAATAAGTGAGAATGCGGGCCAACCGGCGGCCTACAAATCGCGTCTATCATATCCAGAAATCTTCACTAGCTTAAGGCCCAAGGTGCAAATGAAACGATCTGCTTTCTTCATCTCCGATGGCACGGGTATTACCGCCGAGACCCTCGGGCAAAGCCTGTTGGCGCAGTTCGAAAACATTACCTTCAGCAAATTCACGCGGCCCTACATCGACAACGTCGATAAGGCGCGGGCCATGGTACAACAAATCAACAAAGCCGCCGAAAACGATGGTTTTCGTCCGATTATTTTCGACACCATCGTCAATCAGGACATTCGTGAGATCCTCGCAACGTCCAATGGTTTCATGATCGACATTTTCTCGACCTTCCTGGCGCCGCTTGAACAGGAACTGACCGAGCATTCTTCCTACACCGTCGGCAAGTCCCACTCCATCGGCAGCAACACCAATTACATGGAGCGAATCGAGGCGGTGAACTTCGCCCTGGACAACGATGACGGTGCGCGCACGCATTATTACGACAAGGCCGATCTGATCCTAGTGGGCGTGTCGCGTTGTGGTAAGACACCGACGTGCCTGTACATGGCCATGCAATTCGGCATCCGCGCCGCCAACTATCCGCTGACCGAAGACGACATGGAGCGCCTGACCCTGCCGTCCGCGCTGCGCGCCCACCAGCACAAGCTGTTCGGCCTGACCATCGACCCGGACCGCCTCACCGCGATCCGCAACGAACGCAAGCCCAACAGCCGCTATTCGAGCTATGCCCAGTGCGAATTCGAAGTGCGCGAAGTGGAGAATCTGTTCCGCCGCGAGAACATTCCGCACATCAATTCCACGCATTTTTCCGTGGAAGAGATTTCGGCGAAGATTCTGGTGGAGAAAGGGGTGGAACGGCGGTTCAAGTAGTTTTGTAGCGCTTGTAAGGGCGCCTTCGCGAGCAAGCCCGCTCCCACAGTGGATCGTCGTCGAACACACATGCCGTGTTCACTGAAGATCTACTGTGGGAGCGGGCTTGCTCGCGAAGAACGATCACACGGTTTCTGTTAATGCCCCCACCAACGCTTCAAAACCTCGCAGCAACATCCGATCATCCCCCGCCGAATGACACACACTCGCCCGAATAAACTGCGGCACCGCCCCGTGCCCCACCGCAAACGCCTCGGCGGTGGCCACCAGGTAATTATTTTCCTTAAGCTCCGCCGCAATCTGCGACGCGCGCCACGGCTCGGGCACTTCGATCCAGAAGTGCGGGCTATGGGGATGCGTCTTGTAGCTGACGTCTTCTAACACGCCGCTGACCAACCGCTTGCGGCGGCTGATTTCAGCAATCTGCTGCCCCAGCAACTGTTTGGCGATACCGTTTTCGATCCACGCCGTCGCCAGTTCCATCGACAGCGGACTGGCCATCCAGCAGGTCCCGCGCACCGCCGCGCTCAAACGTCCGATCAACGGTTGCGGCGCATGCAGATAACCCACGCGCAAACCGGCGGAAACCGCTTTGCTCAGGCTACCGATCAGCACCGAGCGTTCCGGAGCAAAATGGCTCAAGGGCAAGGGACGCTGCTGCGCCAGCACGGCATGGGCTTCGTCTTCGATGATCAGCAGGTTGTGTTGGCGACAGACCTCGGCAATCGCCTCGCGCCGTGGGACCGACATCACCGCCGCCGTAGGATTCTGGATGGTCGGCGTGCAGTACACCGCCGCTACCCGATGCTGCTGGCAAACGTCCGACAGGCGTTCAGGCAACAAACCTTCGTCATCCATCCCGACGCCGATGAGTTTTACCCCAAGCATGCGTGCGACGCTGATCAAACCGGGGTAGGTCAAATGCTCGGTCACCAGCGTGTCGCCGGGCTTGAGCAGCGCCATCAACACGCAGAGCAAGCCATGCTGGCCGCCGTTGACGCAAATCACCTGCTCGGCATTCGGCACAAAGGCCTGGTGCCGCAGCCAATGGGCGCCGGCCTCTCGGTGGCGCGGTAATCCGCCATCGGCCGTATAGCCGCTGAGAAATTGCAAGGTCTGCGGGTCGCCGGCCAGGGTCTGCAAACTCTGACTTAGAAACGCGGCTTCCTGCCCTGGGATCGGCTGATTCCGGCTCATATCGAAGTACGGCTGGGGTTCATCGCTGACATTGCGAAAGCCACTGTCCCGCAGTCGTTCCATCCCGCGCTGACGCACATAAGTGCCATCTCCGACACGGGCCACCACCAACCCGACCCGCTCCAGTTCGCCATACGCGCGACTGATGGTGCCGATGGTTACGCCCAGGCTGTCCGCCAACAATCGATGGGGCGGCAATTTGCTACCGGCCTCTATCAAACCTTCGCCAATGCTTTTTTCCAAAGCCTCGGCCAAGCGTTTGTACTTGACGCCGCGCCCATGGGCCAAGCCTTCACGCAGGATTGACACCGTGGCAATACTTACTTTGACAGTCATTTCCATCCCGAATAGCGTGCTGAAAACAGGTTCAATCAGGGATAGACCTTTTCCGTTATCAGGTCAATTCCGGCGACCCAAGGAGCACGACCATGTCGATTGCCATCAGCACGCCGTCCATCACGGGAAAACCCTGGCTGGCGGGATTGATCACCAGCATTTTGTTTCTGATCGTATGCCTGAGCTGGGGCACCACGTGGCTGGGGATCAAGATCGCCGTCGAAAGCGTGCCCCCCCTGACCGCCGCCGGCCTGCGCTTTCTGATCGCGTTTCCGCTGTTCTTGAGCTTCGCCCTGCTGCGCCGCGAACCGCTGCTGTTTCCACGGCAAAGTCGCTGGTTTTTCGTGTTCGTCACCTTGTCGTACTTCAGCCTGCCGTATTACTTGCTCAACTACGGCGAGATGCACGTTTCGTCTGGCCTGACCGCGCTGCTGTTCAGTTGCATGCCGGTGTTCATCCTGATTTTTTCCGCAGTGTTGTTGCGGGAGAAAATCTACCCTTCGCAAGTGATTGGCATCGCCATCGGCTTTGGCAGTTTGTTCATGATTATCCGCAGCCAGGGCCTGCACCTGGACCACGCTGAATTCTTCGGTGTGCTGGCGATTCTGGCGGCGGCGCTGATGCATGCGTTGTGTTACGTGGTCACCAAGAAACAAGGCACGGCGATCAGCGTGATTACCTACAACACGCTGCCCATCGGCCTGGCCGGATTGATGCTGTTTGTTGCGGGGTTGAGCGTTGAGGCGCCGGTGTTCGACGACATCACCACGCGCTCGTGGGGCGCCCTGCTCTATCTGGGGCTGGTAGCGTCGGTGGGCGGGTTTATCGTTTACTTTTTACTGCTCAAACGCCTGAGCCCGATCATTTTGTCGTTCGTGTTTATTATTTTTCCGGTGTTCGCGGTGGTGATTGGTGCCTGGTATGAGGGGCAGAGTATTTCGCAGGAGTTGATGATTTATTCGGCGGTGTTGCTGGCGGGGTTTGCCATCACCAAATTGCCTGTCGAGAAATGGCTCAAATCCTGAGCACGCCCCCCCCTTCTGCAGGAGCAAGGCTTGCCCGTGATGGCTGTCTTGAGAGCGCCATCGCGAGCAAGCTTTGCTCCTACGGGGATCGGTGTCAGATCACGAAAAGATCAACAAACCGGTTAACCGGCGTTGCTTCCAGCGCAGCCTGATCCTTGCACAACGCAAAAATCTCGGCACTGCGCTGACCGGTGAAACGCGTCGCGAGGTTGGCCTTGAACTTGTCTTCCAACAGCGGAATGCCATCGGTACGGCGGCGACGATGGCCAATCGGGTACTCGACCACGACGTTCTCGGTGCTGGAGCCGTCCTTGAAAAATACCTGGATCGCGTTGGCGATGGAACGCTTGTCGGCCTCCAGGTATTCGCGGGTGAAACGCGGCTCTTCGACAATGACCATTTTCTCCCGCAGTACATCGATGATCGGGTGCGCGGTGTGGAAGTCGTCTTCGTACTGCTCGGCCACCAGATTGCCGAAGGCCAGCGGCACGGCGGTCATGTACTGGATGCAGTGATCGCGGTCAGCGGCATTGGCCAATGGGCCGACCTTGGAAATGATGCGGATCGCCGATTCGTGGGTGGTGATCACGATCCTGTCGATTTCGTGCAGGCGATTCCTGACGTGCGGATGCAAGGTCACCGCGGCTTCGCACGCCGTTTGTGCGTGGAACTCGGCGGGAAAGCTGATTTTAAACAGCACGTTTTCCATCACGTAGCTGCCGTACTGGCGAGAGAAACTGAAAGCGCGTTTGTCTTCGGGTTTTAGCGCCAGATCGTTATTGGTGTGGCTGAACAACACGTCGTAGAAGCCCCACTGCCTGGCGGTCAGGACGCCGGGAATGCCCATCTCGCCGCGCATCGCAATGTCCGCGAGACGCACGCCACGGCTGGAAGCATCGCCCGCCGCCCAGGATTTGCGCGACCCGGCGTTCGGCGCATGGCGATAAGTGCGTAGCGCCTGTCCGTCAGCGAAGGCGTGAGACAGCGCCGACAGCAACTGCTCGCGATTGGCGCCCATGAGTTTGGCGGTGACGGCGGTCGAGGCGACTTTCACCAGCAACACGTGATCGAGGCCTACACGGTTGAAGGAGTTTTCCAGCGCGATCACGCCCTGAATCTCATGGGCCATGATCATTGCTTCGAGCACCGCGCGGATCGTCAGCGGCGCGTCGCCGTTAGCCAGGCGTTTTTGCGACAGGTGATCCGCCACCGCGAGAATCCCGCCGAGGTTATCCGACGGATGTCCCCATTCGGCAGCGAGCCAGGTGTCGTTGTAATCGAGCCAGCGCACGATGCAGCCGATGTCCCACGCGGCTTTGACCGGATCGAGACGAAAAGCGGTGCCGGGCACACGGGCGCCGAACGGCACGACGGTGCCTTCGACGATCGGGCCCAGGTGTTTGGTGCATTCGGGAAAGCGCAGGGCCAGCAGGCCACAGCCGAGGGTGTCCATCAGGCAGTTGCGGGCGGTGTCGAGTGCTTCTGTGGACTCGATCTTGTAGTTGAGGACGTAGTCAGCGATGTCCTGCAGGACTGTGTCGTAGTCGGGGCGGTTGTTCAGGTCGACGTTGGCGCTCATTCGGGGTTACTCCAGTGAAGGAATGATTGGGTTGTTGTGTTCCTCAGCGGCAGGTTGGGTTAGTTTTTGCAGGTCTGGGGTGCCTGCTTGATGTGTATTTTTTCAGGTGCATCGACCCCTCACCCCAACCCTCTCCCCAAAGGGGAGAGGGGGAAAGGGAGCCGATCTCCATGCTTTTCAACACTTGAGTTCGGCTCGGAATGGCAGGTCGCTGTTGCTATCAAGAACAACTCGGTCAGCCCCCTCTCCCCTCTGGGGAGAGGGTTGGGGTGAGGGGTGGTTTTCGGATCAGAAAGAATCGCCAGGAATACGCACGAACCCTTCCATCAACACCCGCGCACTGCGGCTCATGATGGCTTTGTTCACGGTCCATTCGCCGTTCACTTGGCTGGCTTCAGCGCCTACACGCAAGGTGCCGCTCGGATGCCCGAAGCGCACCGCGTTGCGTTCAACGCCGCCGGCCGCAAGGTTCACCAACGTCCCGGAAATCGCCGCCGCCGTGCCAATCGCCACTGCCGCCGTGCCCATCATCGCGTGGTGCAATTTGCCCATGGACAACGCACGCACCAGCAGGTCGACATCCCCCGCCGCAATCGCCTTGCCGCTGGACGCCACGTAGTCCCCAGGCTTGGCCACGAACGCCACTTTCGGCGTGTGCTGCCGCTTGGCCGCTTCGTCCAGATCCTTGATCAGGCCCATGCGCAACGCGCCATAGGCACGGATGGTTTCGAACATCGCCAGGGCTTTCGGGTCGCCGTTGATTGCGCCTTGCAACTCGGTGCCCTTGTAGCCGAGGTCTTCGGCGTTGATGAAGATCGTCGGGATGCCGGCATTGATCATGGTCGCCTTGAAGGTGCCGATGCCGGGCACTTCGAGGTCGTCTATCAGGTTGCCAGTGGGGAACATCGAACCGCCGCCGCCCTCTTCTTCCGCTGCCGGGTCCATGAACTCCACCTGCACTTCGGCGGCCGGGAAGGTCACGCCGTCGAGTTCGAAATCACCGGTTTCCTGCACTTCGCCGTTGGTGATCGGCACGTGGGCGATGATGGTTTTGCCGATGTTGGCCTGCCACACGCGCACCACGGCCACGCCGTTGTGCGGAATGCGGCTGGCGTCCACCAGACCATTGCTGATGGCAAACGAACCGACCGCTGCCGACAGGTTGCCGCAGTTGCCGCTCCAGTCGACGAATGGCTTGTCGATGGAGACCTGACCAAACAGGTAATCGACGTCGTGATCGGCCTTGATGCTTTTCGACAGGATCACGGTTTTGCTGGTGCTGGAGGTCGCGCCGCCCATGCCGTCGATTTGCTTGTCGTACGGGTCGGGGCTGCCGATGACGCGCAGCAATAATGCATCGCGCGCCGGACCGGGAATCTGTGCCGCTTCGGGCAGGTCTTTCAGGCTAAAGAACACGCCTTTGCTGGTGCCGCCGCGCATGTAGGTGGCGGGAATTTTGATTTGAGGTACGTGAGCCATGTCATTCCTCTATTGGCCGACAGGGGACGTGAAATCCCCTGCGGCCCTGAATTTTTAAACGGCGACTGCCGATTCAAGGAAGTCCTGAGCAAAGCGCTGCAACACGCCGCCCGCCTCATAGATCGACACCTCTTCAGCCGTGTCGAGACGGCAAGTCACCGGCACTTCAACCCGCTCGCCATTCAGGCGATTGATCACCAACGTCAACTGCGCACGCGGGGTGCGGTCGCCGATCACGTCGTAAGTTTCGCTGCCATCGATGCCCAGTGTGTGGCGATCGGTGCCCGGCAAAAACTCCAGCGGCAACACGCCCATGCCCACCAGATTGGTGCGGTGAATGCGCTCGAAACCTTCGGCGGCAATCGCTTCCACACCGGCCAGGCGCACGCCCTTCGCCGCCCAGTCCCGGGACGAGCCCTGGCCGTAGTCGGCACCGGCAATGATGATCAGCGGCTGCTTGCGTTCCATGTAGGTTTCGATGGCTTCCCACATGCGCATGACCTGGCCTTCCGGCTCGACGCGGGCCAGCGAACCCTGCTTGACCTTGCCGTTTTCCTGGACCATTTCATTGAACAGTTTCGGGTTGGCAAAGGTCGCGCGCTGCGCGGTCAAGTGGTCGCCACGGTGGGTCGCGTAGGAGTTGAAGTCTTCTTCCGGCAAGCCCATTTTCGCCAGGTATTCACCCGCCGCGCTGTCGAGCATGATCGCGTTCGACGGCGACAGGTGATCGGTGGTGATGTTGTCCGGCAGCACCGCCAGCGGGCGCATACCCTTGAGCGGACGCGCGCCGGCCAGCGCGCCTTCCCAGTACGGCGGACGGCGAATGTAGGTGCTCATCTCGCGCCAGTCGTACAGCGGCGTGACTTTCGGGCCGGTGTCTTCGTGGATGGCGAACATCGGAATGTAGACCTGGCGGAACTGCTCCGGCTTCACCGAGGCTTTCACCACCGCGTCGATTTCTTCGTCGCTCGGCCAGATGTCTTTCAGGCGAATTTCCTTGCCATCGACCACGCCCAATACATCTTTTTCGATGTCGAAACGGATGGTCCCGGCGATGGCGTAAGCGACCACCAATGGCGGCGACGCGAGGAACGCATTCTTGGCGTACGGGTGAATCCGCCCGTCGAAGTTGCGGTTGCCCGAGAGCACGGCGGTGGCATACAAATCGCGGTCGATGATTTCTTGCTGAATCACCGGATCGAGTGCGCCGGACATGCCATTGCAGGTGGTGCAGGCGAACGCGACGATGCCGAAACCGAGCTGCTCCAGTTCCGTGGTCAGGCCCGCTTCGTCGAGGTACAGCGCGACGGTTTTCGAACCCGGCGCCAGGGACGATTTGACCCACGGCTTGCGGGTCAACCCGAGCTTGTTGGCATTGCGCGCCAGCAGGCCGGCGGCGATGACGTTGCGTGGGTTGCTGGTGTTGGTGCAACTGGTGATGGCGGCGATGATCACCGCGCCGTCCGGCATCTGGCCGGGCACTTCGGTCCATTGGCCGGAGATGCCTTGGGCAGCGAGATCGGAGGTTGCGACGCGAGCGTGCGGGTTGCTCGGCCCGGCCATGTTGCGCACCACCGAGGACAGGTCGAAGCTCAAGCCGCGCTCGTATTGCGCATGCTTCAGGCTGTCAGCCCACAGGCCGGTGGTCTTGGCGTAGTTCTCGACAAGCGCTACCTGCTCGTCTTCACGGCCGGTGAGTTTGAGGTAGTCGACGGTCTGCTGATCGATGTAGAACATCGCAGCGGTGGCGCCGTACTCCGGGGCCATGTTGGAAATGGTTGCGCGGTCGCCGAGGGTCAGCGCCGAAGCGCCTTCGCCGAAGAATTCCAGCCAGGCGCCGACGACTTTTTGCTTGCGCAGGAACTCGGTCAGCGCCAGCACCATGTCGGTGGCGGTGATGCCCGGTTGCAGCTTGCCCGTCAGCTCGACGCCGACACTTTCTGGCAGGCGCATCCATGACGCGCGACCGAGCATCACGCTCTCGGCTTCCAGGCCACCGACGCCGATGGCGATCACGCCCAGGGCATCGACGTGCGGGGTGTGGCTGTCGGTGCCGACGCAGGTATCCGGGAATGCCACGCCGTCACGCACCTGGATCACCGGAGACATTTTCTCCAGGTTGATCTGGTGCATGATCCCGTTGCCCGGCGGGATCACATCAACGTTCTTGAAGGCTTTTTTGGTCCAGTTGATGAAGTGGAAACGGTCTTCGTTGCGACGGTCTTCGATGGCGCGGTTCTTCTCGAACGCCTCTGGGTCGAAACCACCGCGCTCGACGGCCAGGGAGTGATCGACGATCAATTGCGTCGGCACCACCGGGTTCACTTGCGCCGGGTCACCACCTTGCAGGGCGATGGCATCGCGCAGGCCGGCGAGGTCGACCAGGGCGGTCTGGCCGAGGATGTCATGGCAGACCACGCGCGCCGGGAACCATGGGAAGTCGAGGTCGCGCTTGCGTTCGATGAACTGCTTCAAGGAATCGGTGAGCGTGGCCGGGTCGCAGCGGCGCACCAGGTTTTCCGCGAGTACGCGGGAGGTATACGGCAGGGTGTCATAGGCGCCAGGCTGGATGGCATCGACCGCCGCACGGACGTCGAAGTAATCCAGATGGCTGCCGGGCAGCGGTTTGCGGAATTCTGTGTTCATCGGTCAGGACTCGGTCACGGTAGTTGCAAAAGGGGCGCGCCTGGCTCCGGACTTGAATTGAAACCGGGTCAAATGTGGGAGCGGGCTTGCTCGCGAAAGCGGTGTATCAGTCGACATAGATGTTGAATGTCAGTCCGTCTTCGCGAGCAAGCCCGCTCCCATAGGGGGTTCCGGTTCCTTCAGTTACCAGTGCTCAGGCCCTCCCCCAATCAGCGTTGTTCGATTGGCACGAACTTGCGCTGTTCGACGCCGACGTATTCGGCGCTCGGGCGGATGATGCGGTTGTTGGCTCGTTGTTCGAACACATGCGCGGCCCAGCCGGTCAGGCGCGAGCAGACGAAAATCGGGGTGAACAATTTGGTCGGGATGCCCATGAAGTGGTACGTCGACGCATGGTAGAAGTCGGCGTTCGGGAACAGTTTCTTTTGCTCCCACATGGTCTTGTCGATGGCTTCGGACACAGGGAACAGCACGGTGTCGCCCACTTCGTCCGCGAGTTTTTTCGACCAGCCTTTGATCACCTCGTTGCGCGGATCGTTGTCCTTATAGATCGCGTGGCCGAAACCCATGATCTTGTCTTTGCGCTCAAGCATGCCGAGGGTGCCTTTGATCGCCTCTTCCGGCGACTTGAAGCGCTCGATCATTTCCATCGCCGCTTCGTTGGCACCGCCGTGCAGCGGACCGCGCAGGGAGCCGATGGCGGCGGTGATGCAGGAGAACATGTCCGACAGGGTCGACGCGCAGACGCGGGCAGTGAAAGTCGAAGCGTTGAATTCGTGTTCCGCGTAGAGAATCAGCGACACGTTCATCACTTTGACGTGCAGATCGCTCGGCTTCTTGTCGTGCAGCAGGTGCAGGAAGTGGCCGCCAATCGTCTGCTCGTCGCTCACACAATTGATGCGCTTGCCGTCGTGGCTGAAGCGATACCAGTAGCACATGATCGCCGGGAACGCGGCCAGCAGGCGGTCGGTCACGTCGTGTTGGGCGGAGAAGTCTTTCTCCGGCTCGATGTTGCCCAGGAACGAGCAACCGGTGCGCATCACGTCCATCGGGTGGGCGTCGGCGGGGATGCGTTCCAGCACTTCTTTCAGGGCTTGCGGCAGGTCGCGCAGCTTGCTCAGTTTGCTGATGTAGCCATCCAGTTGCGCTTTGGTCGGCAGTTCGCCGTACAGCAGCAGGTAGGCGACTTCTTCGAACTGCGCGTCAGCCGCCAGTTCGCGAACATCGTAGCCACGATAGGTCAGGCCTGCGCCCGACTGGCCCACGGTGGACAGTGCGGTTTGCCCGGCCACCTGGCCACGGAGCCCGGCGCCACTGAGTACTTTTGCTTCAGCCATTGCTGTCTCCAATCTTGAAATTTTTAGGGAATCTGCAATTTCTTTCGGTTTACATCGCCCTCTGTAGCAGCTGTCGAGCACCGCGAGCCAGCGTCCGGCGGCGCAGCCGTCGTAAACCTGGCATACGCGGTATCACCGGAAAAACTCAATCGCCTGGTTCGGCGAGTCCTTGGGCCTCGGACGCAGCCTCGCAGGCTCGGCAGCTGCTACAAAAGCGCGTGTCTCATCATTTTTTCGCGGCGAACAACGCATCGAGCTTCTGCTCGAAGGTGTGGTAGTCGATGCGATCGTAAAGCTCCATGCGGGTTTGCATGGTGTCGATCACGTTCTGTTGCGTACCGTCGCGGCGGATCGCGGTGTAGACGTTTTCCGCCGCCTTGTTCATCGCGCGGAACGCCGACAATGGGTATAGCACCAGCGACACGTCGGCGGCGGCGAGTTGCTCGGTGGTGTACAGCGGCGTCGCGCCGAATTCGGTGATGTTGGCCAGGATCGGCGCTTTCACGCGGCTGGCGAACAGCTTGTACATGTCCAGTTCGGTGATGGCTTCCGGGAAGATCATGTCGGCGCCGGCCTCGATGCACGCCGCAGCGCGATCCAGGGCAGATTCCAGACCTTCGACGGCCAGCGCATCGGTACGCGCCATGATCACGAAGCTGTCATCGGTGCGGGCATCGACGGCGGCTTTGATGCGGTCGACCATTTCCTGCAGCGACACGATCTCTTTATTAGGACGGTGACCGCAGCGCTTGGCGCCGACCTGGTCTTCGATGTGAATCGCCGCCGCGCCGAACTTGATCATCGATTTGACGGTGCGCGCGACGTTGAATGCCGAGGAGCCGAAACCGGTGTCCACGTCCACCAGCAGCGGCAGGTCACAGACGTCAGTGATGCGGCGCACGTCAGTCAGCACGTCGTCCAGGCCGGTGATGCCCAGGTCCGGCACGCCGAGGGAGCCGGCAGCCACCCCGCCACCCGACAGGTAAATCGCCTTGAACCCGGCGCGTTTGGCCAGCAGCGCGTGGTTGGCGTTGATCGCGCCGACCACTTGCAACGGATGTTCGCTGGCGACCGCATCGCGGAAACGCTGGCCTGGAGTGCTCTTGTTGGAACTCATGACTCACCTCGTTCAGTGGCTGTCTTATTGGCGCCGTCCTGGTAGTGACGGGCGATATTGCGTTTGGAGGCGCCGATGTGACGGCGCATCAACAACTCGGCCAGCTCACCGTCACGGTCGGCGATGGCGTCGAGAATCCGGTGGTGCTCGGCAAAGGCCTGGCGCGGGCGATTGGGCGTGGTGGAAAACTGGATGCGGTACATGCGCACCAGTTGATAGAGCTCGCCGCAAAGCATCTGGGTCAGGGTGCGGTTGCCGCTGCCCTGGATGATCCGGTAATGAAAGTCGAAATCGCCTTCCTGCTGGTAGTAACCGACACCGGCCTGGAACGCCGCATCGCGCTCATGGGTTTCAAGGACCCGGCGCAACTCGTCGATTTCTTCGAGGGTCATGCGCTCGGCGGCCAGGCGACAGGCCATGCCTTCCAGTGATTCGCGGATTTCGTAGAGCTCCAGCAACTCGGCATGGCTCAGGGAAACGACGCGCGCACCGACGTGCGGTATGCGCACCAGCAGGCGTTGGCCTTCGAGACGGTGGATCGCTTCACGCAACGGCCCGCGGCTGATGCCATAGGTGCGGGCAAGCTCCGGTTCGGAGATCTTGCTGCCCGGGGCGATCTCGCCCTTGACGATGGCGGCCTGGATGCGCCGGAAGACGTTCTCGGACAGTGTTTCCGAATCGTCTTGCGCAACGACCGGGGGATCGAGTTGATCCAGCATATTGTCGACACCTTGTTAGCCAGTGCGGCAAAAACTAGCGAATACAGGCCGTATAGTCAAAGAATAAATAGAGACTGTCGACAATCGTCTAATAACCGCTTGCACCATAACGACGCAACACAGCGGTTTATAGCCCCCTGTCGGCGCTGGCGCCATAAAACCACCGTGCTAGAATGCCGCCCGCATTTGTTTGTCATTTGCATCTGCACGGCTTGTCATAAATAGCTGATAGGCATACGAGGGAGCTTGCGCAGCAATGCCAGGGCCTTGAATCGAAGTACGGACCGCTGCGCACCCAGGATTTATGAGACTCAAGCCCTTCCCCACCTTTCTTTATTTTCTGTTCCTGCCCGGTGTCGCCGCCGCGGGGGAAAAAACCGTGTACGGCCTCAACGAGTACGCCTCGTTGAACGGCATTGACCTGGAAGTCGCCGCCAAACTCGACACCGGGGCGAAAACCGCGTCGTTGAGCGCCCGCGACATCAAGCGTTTCAAACGCAATGGCGAATCCTGGGTACGCTTCTATCTGGCCATCGACGCCGCGCACTCGCACCCGATAGAACGGCCACTGGCCCGGGTCAGCAAAATCAAGCGCCGGGCCGGCGACTACGATCCGGAAGAAGGCAAGAAATACACGGCCCGCCCGGTGATCGAGCTGGACATCTGCATGGGTTCGGCGTTGCGCAGCATCGAAGTGAACCTGACCGACCGCAGCGCCTTCCAATACCCGCTCCTGATTGGCTCCGAAGCCCTTAAACGCTTCGATGCGCTGGTCGACCCCAGTCTTAAATACGCTGCTGGCAAACCCGCCTGCGCCACCGACGCTCATACCGCAGAGTAATTCCAATGCGCTCTATTAACCTCCACCTGAAAATCCTCATCGCCCTTCTGGTGGTGCTGGGCATTTCAGTTACGGCCTACCAGATCTTCGTGCTCGGCATTCCCGTCACCGAAGACGCCACGGACGACTTGTGGAACATCGACGCCAAGGTCGAGTTCGTCGCCAGTGCCAAAGACCCGGTCAAGATCCAGATGTTCGTGCCGCCCCTGAGCCGCGACTATGTGAGCCTGAACGAAAGCTTCATTTCCAATAACTATGGCGTGGCGGTGAACCGGGTCGATGGCAACCGCAAGGTCACCTGGTCGGCGCGTCGGGCCAAGGGCAACCAGACGCTGTATTACCGTCTCGTGCTGACCAAGCGCTACAGCGGCGAAAAATCCAAGATCAAAGGCCCGACCTTCCGCGACAGCATCGCCGTCGAAGGCGCAGAAAAAGTCGCCGCCGAAGCCTTGCTCGCGCCGATCCGCCAACACTCGGCTGACGTCGAAACCTTCGTCGGCGAAGCGATCAAGCGCGTCAATAATCTCAACGACGACAACGTGAAGCTGTTGCTCGGCGGCGATCCGTCCACCGCGAACAAAGCCCGGATCGTCGAGCTGGTCCTGTCCATTGCCCACGTGCCGGTGGAGAAAGTCCACACCATTCGTTTGGTCGCCGATCAGCCGCAAATGCCTGAACTGTGGCTGCGCAGTTTCAATGGCACCGACTGGCTGTACTTCAACCCGGAAACCGGCGAACAGGGCCTGCCGACCGACCGCCTGCTGTGGTGGACCGGCGACGAAAACCTGATCACCGTCGATGGCGGCAAAAAAGCCAACGTCACCTTCAGCCTGAACAACAGCGAAATGAACGCAATTCGCCTGGCCAAGCTGACCGACGAAAACACCGACGCCAACTTCCTCGAATACTCGCTGTACGGCCTGCCGCTGCAAACCCAGCAGACGTTCATGATCATGGTGATGATTCCGATTGGCGTGCTGGTGATCCTGATCCTGCGCAACCTGATCGGCCTGCAGACCCTCGGCACCTTTACCCCGGTGCTGATCGCCCTGGCCTTCCGCGAGACGCAACTGGGCTTCGGGATTGTGCTGTTTACCATCATTACGGCGCTGGGGCTGTCGCTGCGCTCCTACCTCGAACACTTGAAGCTGCAAATGCTGCCGAGGCTGTCGGTGGTGCTGACATTTGTCGTGGTGTTGATCGCGGCGATCAGCCTGTTCAGCCATAAACTTGGGCTGGAACGCGGGTTGTCGGTGGCGCTGTTCCCGATGGTGATTTTGACCATGACCATCGAACGCCTGTCGATCACCTGGGAAGAGCGCGGCGCCGGGCATGCCTTGAAAGTCGCGATCGGTACGCTGTTCGCCGCGTCCCTGGCGCACCTGATCATGAGCGTGCCGGAACTGGTCTACTTCGTGTTCACCTTCCCGGCAATCCTGTTGATCCTGGTGGGTTTCATGCTGGCCATGGGTCGCTATCGCGGCTATCGCCTGACCGAACTGGTGCGCTTCAAAGCGTTCCTCAAGGCTGATTCGTAATGTTCGGTTTCTGGAAGACCTGGAAGGCCCTGGAAGCCCGGGGCATCATGGGGATCAATCGGCGCAACGCGGACTACGTGCTCAAGTACAACAAGCGCAGCCTGTACCCGATTGTCGATGACAAGATCATCACCAAGGAACGCGCGATCGCCGCCGGCATCAATGTGCCGGAGCTGTACGGGATCATTTCCACCGAGAAGGAAATCGACAACCTCGACCAGATCATCGGCGGGCGCAGCGATTTCGTGATCAAACCGGCGCAGGGCGCGGGCGGCGACGGCATTATCGTGGTGGCCGACCGTTTCGAGGGCCGTTATCGCACGGTGTCCGGCAAGATCATCAGCCATGAGGAAATCGAGCACCATGTGTCGAGCATCCTCACCGGTCTGTATTCCCTGGGCGGCCACCGGGATCGGGCGCTGATCGAATACCGCGTCACGCCGGACCAGATTTTCAAGAGCATCAGCTACGAAGGCGTGCCCGACATCCGCATCATCGTGCTGATGGGTTACCCGGTCATGGCTATGTTGCGCCTGCCAACCCGCCAGTCCGGCGGCAAGGCCAACCTGCACCAGGGCGCCATTGGCGTCGGTGTAGACCTGGCGACTGGCTTGACCCTGCGCGGCACCTGGCTGAACAACATCATCACCAAACACCCGGACACCACCAACGCGGTGGATGGCGTGCAACTGCCCTACTGGGACGGTTTCATGAAACTCGCCGCGGGCTGCTATGAGCTGTGCGGCTTGGGTTACATCGGCGTGGACATGGTGCTCGACCAAGAGAAAGGGCCGCTGATTCTCGAGTTGAACGCCCGGCCGGGGTTGAACATCCAGATTGCCAATGATTGTGGGCTGACGTTGCGTACCCATGCGGTCGAGGCGCGGCTGGAAGAGTTGAAGGCTCGCGGGGTAATCGAGACCGTGCAGGAACGGGTGGAATTCGTGCAGGAGATGTTTGGGCATATTCCGCCGGTTGAGGGTTAGGTCTGGTTTTTTGGGGTTCAGTTAAATCCACCCCTCACCCCAACCCTCTCCCCAGAGGGGCGAGGGAGCTGACCGAGTAGTTTGGGCAAGTTGCATCGACCTGAAATATCGAGTCGAACTCAGGCTCTGAAAAGCCCCCCGATCTGCTCCCTTTCCCCAAGGGGTAGAGGGAACCGACCGAGTTGTTTATTCGAGCTACATCGACCTGAAATATCGAGTCGAACTCAGGTTCTGAAAAGCCCCCCGATCTGCTCCCTTTCCCCTCTCCCCTCTGGGGAGAGGGCTGGGGTGAGGGGTGGATTTTGATTCAGACGCCCATCTGGAATTACCACCTACCTGCCAATCCCCGACATCCCCTCTAGGAGCAATTCCTACAGAGGACTACAATCGCCACCCCGCCTCGATGGCTGATCCGCGCCGCTCATGTTGACCTGTTCCGTACACCCGCTCCCCTATCGCACCAACCCCGCCGACTACTTCGCGGCGATTCGTCATGCCCCCGGCGCCGTGCTGCTCGACAGCGGCCGCCCGAGTGCCGATCGCGGGCGTTTTGATGTACTCAGCGCCTGGCCGCTGGCGCAGTTGGCCGTGCTGCCGGACGAAAGCGGCGCCGATTTCCTGCAACGCTTGCGGGACAATCTGACGCAACTGGGCGAAGCGTCAGTGCCCGATGAACTGCCTTTCGCTGGAGGCCTGATCGGTTACCTGAGCTACGACTTCGGCCGTCATCTGGAAAACCTGCCGAGCCAGGCCCGGGACGACCTGCATCTGCCGGATGCGCGCTTCGGTCTGTATGGCTGGGCGCTGATCAGCGATCACCAACGGCTGACCAGTCAGTTGGTGTTTCACCCGACGCTGGCGGATAGCGAGCGTCAGCGTCTGGTCGCACTGTTCACTCAGCCGGCGACTGACCCGGTTACGCCGTTCAAGCTGAAGGCACCGATGAGCGCCGACCTCAGCGCCGACCAATATCGCCAGGCCCTTGAGCGGATCCAGCAGTACATTCAGTCCGGCGACTGTTATCAAGTCAACTTCGCCCAACGCTTTCGCGCGCAATGCCAAGGCGACCCATGGGCCGCGTATTGCGCACTGCGCGCCGCTTGCCCGACGCCGTTCTCCGGGTTCCAGAGCCTGCCCGACGGTGGCGCGGTGCTGAGCCTGTCGCCGGAGCGTTTCGTCAAAGTCAGCGAGCGACAGGTTGAAACCCGCCCGATCAAAGGCACCCGCCCGCGCGGCCTGACCCCGGCCGAAGACGCCGCGAATGCCGCCGAACTCCTGGCCAGCCCCAAGGACCGCGCGGAAAACCTGATGATCGTCGACCTGCTGCGCAATGACCTGGGCCGCACCTGCCGCATCGGTTCGGTGCGGGTGCCGGAGTTGTTCAGCCTGGAAAGCTATCCGAACGTGCATCATCTGGTGAGCAGCGTCACCGGCGAACTGGCCGATGACAAGGACGCCCTGGACCTGATCGCTGGCAGCTTCCCCGGCGGCTCGATTACCGGCGCGCCGAAAATCCGCGCGATGCAGATCATTGATGAACTGGAACCGACCCGTCGCGGGTTGTACTGCGGATCGTTGGTGTACCTGGACGTGCGCGGCGAGATGGACAGCTCCATCGCGATTCGCAGTTTGCTGGTCAAGGATGGGCAGGTGTGTTGCTGGGGTGGCGGCGGGATTGTCGCCGACTCGGAGTGGCAGGCCGAATATCAGGAATCGATTACCAAGGTGAAGGTGTTGCTCGATACCCTCCAGAACCTGTAACCAACGTCCCTCAATAGGATCTGTGGGGCCGTAGGCGCTGCCGAGTGAAACGAGGCTGCGATCTTTTGATCTTGTCTTTAAAAATCAAAATCAAAAGATCGCAGCCTTCGGCAGTTCCTACAGGGTTGAGGTTTACAGACTGAGGGCGCGGTTGGAGGCTTTGATAAATTCCTGCTTCAAATCCGCAAAACTGTGCACCGCCGGGAACTGCGGGAACTCGCGAATCACATTGTCCGGCGCATGGAACAGAATCCCGGCATCCGCCTCACCCAGCATCGTCGTGTCATTGTAGGAATCCCCCGCCGCAATCACCCGGTAGTAGAGGCTCTTGAACGCCAAAACCGACTGACGCTTGGGATCTTTCTGACGCAACTGATAGCTGGTCACCCGCCCGGCATCGTCGGTAATCAGGCGATGGCAAAGCAAGGTCGGGAAGCCCAGTTGACGCATCAGCGGCTGGGAAAACTCATAGAACGTGTCCGACAGAATCACCACCTGGAAGCGCTCGCGCAGCCAGTTGACGAACTCGATGGCGCCGTCCAGCGGCTGGAGCGTGGCGATCACTTCCTGAATATCGGTGAGCTTCAGGCCATGTTCGTCGAGGATCCGCAGGCGCTGCTTCATCAGCACGTCGTAGTCGGGAATGTCCCGGGTGGTGGCCCTCAGGGATTCGATTCCGGTTTTTTCGGCGAAGGCGATCCAGATTTCCGGGACCAGCACACCTTCAAGATCCAGACAGGCAATTTCCACAAGACACTCCCATTTGTATTGATTATTGAGTCGAGCGAGCAAAAGGACTGCCGAACTCTAGCGACTCGGGCGAGCCTGTGCAACGCAGAGGGCGCGCCAGTGGCCGTGGGATTTTGTTACCATCGGCCCCATATAGAGCGCCCAGCGCCACCGACCTGTAGGAAGCCGCCCTGATGAGCCCATCGTTCGATGTCGTGGAACTCGCCACGACCTATGCCAACAAATCCGCCCAGGACATCCTGAAGCTCGCGTTCGCCGAGTTTGGCGATGACCTGTGGATATCTTTCAGCGGCGCCGAGGATGTGGTGCTGGTGGACATGGCCTGGAAGCTGAACAAGAACGTCAAGGTGTTCAGCCTCGACACCGGCCGCTTGCACCCCGAGACCTACCGTTTCATCGATCAGGTGCGCGAGCACTACAAGATCGACATCGAACTGGTGTCGCCGGACTACACGAAACTTGAACCGTTCGTGAAGGAAAAAGGCCTGTTCAGTTTCTACAAGGACGGCCATGGCGAATGCTGCGGCATCCGCAAGATCGAGCCGCTGCGCCGCAAACTGTCCGACGTCACCGCCTGGGCCACCGGCCAGCGCCGGGACCAGAGCCCGGGCACCCGCAGCGCCGTCGCCGTGCTGGAAATCGACACCGCGTTTTCTACCCCGGAGCGCACGCTGTACAAATTCAACCCGCTGGCGCAGATGACCAGCGAAGAGATCTGGGGTTACATCCGCATGCTGGAGCTGCCTTACAACAGCCTGCATGAACGTGGCTTTATCAGCATCGGCTGTGAGCCGTGCACCCGCCCGGTGCTGCCGAACCAGCATGAGCGCGAAGGTCGCTGGTGGTGGGAAGAGGCGACGCAGAAAGAATGCGGGTTGCATGCGGGGAACATCATCAGCAAGTCCAAGGCATAACCCCTAGCCTTGTGAAGATCCAAATGTGGGAGCGGGCTTGCTCGCGAAGGCGTCGTGTCAGTCGACTTCAATTTCAACTGACCCACCGCCTTCGCGAGCAAGCCCGCTCCCACAGGTCCGATTGCGGCTTAATAAATGTGTACACACAAATGTCACCATAAGTGCCATTTATGTGTGCACTTTTTGTTTCATCGCCCCCAAAAGTTACAATTTCCCTTCCTGCCTTCCTCAGTCGACGTTTCCTAAACACTTCGCCGAAAATAAATACCTGTTTAATCGGTCAATTTATATGTCCTTTATTTCAGCAACTTATCGCCTATCGATAACAAAAAGAAATTACAGAAGAACTTCATAGATCCTGATCTGGCATAGAACTGGCTTAAGTGCGTTTATGTTTTGTATACAATTTTATTCAAAACATACACACACTTTAGATCCGCAAGCCTGAAGCGCCCTATCCCGTACAGGCTGCAGATGCCCCGTAACCAGTGATGCTCACCCCCGCGACGAAGATTTGTCGAGCCAACGCTCATGCACAGTCATCGCGGTATTCGAGCATCAGGAGCCTGCCGGAATGCGTACTAGCCTATCCAATAACAACATCGCGCTGGATCTGCCCTCCTCTCAACCTGCCCTCAACATTAGCGATCAAACGCTTCAAGCCCCGGTGGTCCTCAGCCCCCGCCTGCACAATAAAGACCTGGCGCCGACCAAGGCCGAAGGTCGGCGCTGGGGGCGCTATAGCATCTTTGCCCTGTGGACCAATGACGTTCACAACATCGCCAACTACTCGTTCGCCATCGGCCTGTATGCCTTGGGTCTGGGCGGCTGGCAGATCCTGTTGTCGCTGGGGATCGGCGCGGCGCTGGTGTATTGCTTCATGAACCTCTCCGGCTACATGGGCCAGAAAACCGGGGTGCCGTTTCCGGTGATCAGCCGGATCAGTTTCGGCATTCATGGGGCGCAAATTCCTGCACTGATCCGCGCCGTTATCGCCATCGCCTGGTTCGGGATTCAGACGTACTTGGCGTCAGTCGTCTTTCGCGTGCTGCTGACCGCAGTGCATCCCGGCTTCGCCGACTACGACCACGACTCGATCCTCGGCCTGTCGACCTTGGGCTGGATCTGTTTCGTGGCGATCTGGTTCGTGCAGCTGGCGATCCTGGCGTATGGCATGGAAATGGTGCGGCGCTACGAGGCATTTGCCGGGCCGGTGATCCTGCTGACCGTCGCCTCCCTCGCCGGATGGATGTACTTCCAGGCTGACGCGACCATCGCCTGGTCGATCCGCGAACCGCTGAGCGGTGGCGAGATGTGGCGCAACATCTTTGCTGGCGGCGCGCTGTGGCTGTCGATCTACGGCACGCTGATCCTCAACTTCTGCGACTTCGCCCGTTCCTCGCCATGCCGCAAAACGATCAAGGTCGGAAATTTCTGGGGCCTGCCGGTGAATATTCTGGTGTTCGCCAGCATCACCGTCCTGCTTTGCGGTGCGCAGTTTCAGATCAACGGCCGGATCATCGAAAGCCCGACCGAAATCATCGCTTCCATCCCGAACACGTTCTTCCTGGTCCTCGGTTGCCTGGCCTTCCTGATCGTTACCGTGGCCGTCAACATCATGGCCAACTTCGTCGCCCCGGCCTTCGTGCTCAGCAACCTGGCGCCGAAATACCTGACCTTCCGCCGCGCCGGGCTGATCAGCGCCACCATCGCCGTGCTGATCCTGCCGTGGAACCTCTACAACAGTCCGCTGGTGATCGTGTATTTCCTGTCCGGCCTCGGCGCCCTGCTCGGCCCGTTGTACGGGGTGATCATGGTCGACTACTGGCTTGTACGAAAAGGTCAGATCAATGTGCCGCAGTTGTACAGCGAAGACCCCAACGGCGCTTATTACTACAGCCGTGGCGTCAATCTCCGCGCGGTGGCGGCGTTTATTCCTGCAGCCCTGATCGCCATCGTCCTGGCGCTGATGCCGGGTTTCCACAGCGTGTCGCCGTTCTCCTGGCTGATTGGCGCCGGGATTGCAGGGATGCTCTACCTGATCATCGCCAAACGGCAGCCGCATTACGCCGATGTCAGCGGTGAAAGCATCGCGGTCGATAACGTCAGCCATTAATCCCCTGGCGGCCCGGCAGCGTCGGGCCGCAGAACCACCCCGCTATAAGGACTTCCCATGCGAATTCTCGTGGTCAACGTCAACACCACCGAATCCATCACCCAGGCCATCGCCCGCCAGGCCCGGTCCGTGGCCGCGCCCGGCACTGAAATCATCGGTCTGACGCCACATTTCGGTGCCGATTCCATCGAAGGCAATTTCGAAAGTTACCTGGCCGCTATCGCCGTGATGGATCGGGTCATGTCCTACGACCAGCCCTTCGACGCGGTGATCCAGGCCGGCTACGGCGAACACGGTCGCGAAGGCTTGCAGGAATTGCTCAACGTGCCGGTGGTGGACATCACTGACGCGGGCGCCAGTACCGCCATGTTCCTCGGCCATGCCTACTCGGTGGTCACCACCCTGGACCGCACCGTGCCGCTGATCGAGGATCGCCTCAAGCTATCGGGGCTGTGGGATCGTTGTGCGTCAGTGCGGGCCAGCGGTTTGGCGGTGCTGGAACTGGAATCCGATCCGCAGCGTGCGCTGGAGGCGATTGTTCGCCAGGCGGAATTGGCCGTACTGGAAGACAAGGCCGAGGTGATTTGCCTGGGCTGCGGCGGCATGGCCGGACTGGATGAACAGATCCGCCAGCGCACCGGTGTGCCGGTGGTGGATGGCGTGACGGCGGCGGTGACCATTGCTGAATCGCTGGTGCGGTTGGGGTTGTCGACCTCGAAAGTACGGACGTATGCGACACCGCGGCCGAAGACGATTATTGGGTGGCCGGGGCGGTTTGGGCGGTAGACCGCGTTATCGTTTAATCGCGAGCAAGCTTTGCTCCTACAGAAACCGCGCAAATCCCTGTAGGAGCAAGGCTTGCCCGCGAAGGCCGCGACTCGGTCTAACTCAGGCTTCAAATCGCACTAAACCGCGCCCCCAACCCCCGCGCCGCAAACTGCTCAATAATGAAATCCACAAACGCCCGGGTCTTGCCCGGCAACAACTTGTGTTCCGCGTAATAGATCGAAATGTTGCCATCGTCGACGTACCAGTCCGGCAACACCCGCTGCAACGTCCCGGCCTCCAGATAACCTACGGCAAACGGCATGCTCACCAGCGCAATGCCCAAACCCTGCACAGCACAGGCGCAGGCTGCTTCCGAATCGCTCATGGTCATCCGCGCCTTGAGCACCAGCGGACTGTGTTGCTGGGTCCGACTGCTCAGTTGCCAGGAGCGCACGCGGCCGGTTTGCGGGGAGCGGATCAGAATCCCGTCGCACAGCTTGAGGTCGTCAGGTTCGACGATCGCCTCGCGCCCGGCCAGATACTCGGCTGACGCCACCAGCACTCGATGGGCCGGGGTCAGCTTGCGCGCCACCACGCCTTGGGGCAGTTCGAATCCGCCGCCAATCGCCGCATCAAAACCTTGAGCGATCAGATCGACCTGACGATTATCGAAATGCCAGTCCGGGTTGATTGCCGGAAAGCGCTTTAGAAATTTCCCCAGTAGCGGCACGACATATAACCGCCCGAACACCGTGCCCATGCTGACTTTCAGCGTGCCCGCCGGGCGTCCTTCGGCACTGGCGAGGTTGGCCACGGCATTTTGAATGGTGTGCAGGCTGGCGCTGACTTCGCTCAAAAACAACTGACCGGCCTCGGTCAACGTCAGGCTACGGGTACTGCGCTGAAACAGCCGCACACCCAGGCGCGCCTCAAGTTTGGCGACGCTTTTGCCCACGGCCGCGGGGGTCAGGCTCAGGCGTCGCGCGGCTTCGGCGAAGCTGCCGACCTCGGCGCTGCGCACGAAGCATTCGATACTGCTGAAGGTTTCCATAGTCGCCACTATAAACTTTTGGTTTACACAGACTATCGCAATTACCCTCTACACAGCATGTAATCCGGAATCGATACTAGGCTCCATCAACCGAGACATCTCGCCTCGGGACTTTGGAGATCGATATGACTACTCAGAACCTCAGCGGCAAAGTGGCTTTGATTCAAGGCGGATCCCGCGGCATCGGCGCAGCCATCGTCAAACGCCTGGCCGCTGAAGGCGCCGCGGTTGCCTTCACCTACGTCAGCTCCACCGCCAAGGCAGAAGAATTGCAAAACAGCATCACCGGCAACGGTGGCAAAGCCCTCGCCATCAAAGCCGACAGCGCTGACGCCGACGCCATTCGCAACGCCGTGACCGCCACCGTCGACGCCTTCGGTCGCCTGGACATCCTGGTCAACAACGCCGGTGTGCTGGCCGTCGCCCCACTGGAAGATTTCAAACTCGAAGACTTCGACCAGACCTTGGCCATCAACGTGCGCAGCGTATTCATCGCCACCCAGGCCGCCGCCAAACACATGACCGAAGGCGGTCGCATCATCAACATCGGCAGCACCAACGCCGACCGCATGCCCTTCGCCGGTGGCGGCCCGTACGCGATGAGCAAAGCGGCGCTGGTCGGCCTGACCAAAGGTTTGTCCCGCGACCTCGGTCCGCGCGGCATCACCGTCAACAACGTGCAACCGGGCCCGGTCGACACCGACATGAACCCGGCCAGCGGCGACTTTGCCGAGAGTCTGATCCCGTTGATGGCCGTGGGTCGTTATGGCAAAGCGGAAGAGATCGCCAGTTTCGTCGCTTACCTGGTTGGCCCGGAAGCGGGTTACATCACCGGTGCGAGCCTGACGATTGATGGTGGTTTTGGCGCCTGATGAGCTAAAAACAAAATCAAATGTGGGAGCGGGCTTGCTCGCGAAGGCAGTGTGTCAGCCGACATCAATGTTGTCTGACGCTGCCTCTTCGCGAGCAAGCCCGCTCCCACATTTACTGCATCAGGCCCATTCGAGTGCTGGCAAACCGCATGCACTCGGCGTGAATGCCTTCAACGTACGAAGAATCCCATCCGCATGTGCGTACTTTTCGTCCGCCATGGCCGCATCCGGGATCGCAATCGCGGTCATCCCCGCCGCTTTCGCCGCTGTGACGCCAAAGGGCGAATCCTCGAACACCAGGCAATCCTCCGGCGCAACACCGAGGCGCCGCGCAGCGGTCAGGAAGATGTCCGGCGCTGGTTTGGCCGCGCCGACTTCCGGATCATCGGCGGTAACAACGAAGTCAAACAGCGCAAACCAGTCGCGGTGCAACGTGGTTTTCTGGCCGAACGATTGGCGAGAAGAACTGGTGCCCACCGCAATCGGAATGTTATTGGCCTTCAAATGCCGAACCAGTTCCTCGGCACCCGGCATCGCCAGTGCCTTGGGGAAACGCTCGCGCATCAGCGGCTCGCGGATCACCAGGAACTCTTCGGCGGTGATCGGCAAATCCAGCGCTTCGACCACATAACGCGCCAGGTCGCCCGCGCCACGGCCGATGATGTTCTGCTTGATGCTCCAGTCGAAGGTCCGGCCGTAACGCTCGACAATCATCGACGTGACCTCGGTGTAAATGCCCTCCGTGTCCAGCAGCAAGCCATCCATGTCGAAAATAACGGCCTTGATCGGGCCGAATGCTTTCAGTGGTGCATTCATCGCATCTGATCCGTTTTTTAATGACATCCCAGGCGGCTCAGGTACGGCCAGTACTCGGATCGATTAAAGGGTTCAGCAGCATAACGAGCACGGCTGGCATAGGGCAACGGGCAATCCCCCGATGGATAAGAAAACCTGCACGTCCGTGCTGCCCATGATTTAGAGATTATCCCTACAGCAAACACCTCCTTTCCCGACTTCTTTCCTCGCTGATCCCCCGCAAAGTCTCGCGCTCCTTAATTGAAGCGCGCGAGTGACTGCGAATGTTCGACCCCGATCGACTCCTGGCCCTGAACAACACCATCGGCCTGCTGGTGGTCGCCTCCATGAACCCGGAGCAACCGAACGTCGAAACGTTGCTCGGTGAGTTCCGTCTCTGCCTTAACGACTATGAGCGCTGGGCGGAAAACTTTTGGAGCGGTTGGGCGCTGGACGTCGAGCAGGTGTTCAGGGTCGGCAATGATGTTCGCCTCAGCGCGCCACTGAATCCCCCCAAACCTGTCAGCTCTGTCGTTGCTCAATGCCCCGCCGCCGGCCCCTTGACCCTGGTGCACATGTTCGAGGCGGCGCGTTTCGTGCCGATCGGCAATACGCCGGTGATGCTCGAGCCGGTCATCGCGAATCGCAACGGCGAGCTGACATTCGGCGAGCCCGTCCACAAGACCATCGGCCCGAGCGGCATTCTTGAGGTTTCCGACTGTCAACGGGGCCAGCGTTATCGCATCACCTTCTTTCCCGATGTTTCCGCCGAGCACATCAAAGTGCTATATGCCTCTTATCAAGGCCTGATCGACGAGCTGGAAGGCTGGTTGCGTGCCGAGTGGACCGCTGAATTCGAGCCGTTGTGGGCGGAGTTCGCCAGCGCCGGATTCCGCGAACGCTTTGGCCTGCTGCAAGAGGCGGACTGGCGGGGTGTCGAAAAATCGTTGCAGGGTATTTGGGATGACGTGAAACAGGTCTATGCCCTGCTCGCGGACCTGCAAGCCAACAGCGAAAAACTGTTGGAGTACCTGACCCAAGCCGAACTGGACGCGCTGCTTCTTGCCTCTGCCGACGCCATCGCCAATGGCTTGCTGCTGCTGAGCGACGAGCCGCTGCTGTTCATTCACCTCGCCGCGTTTACCAGTTGGCTGAGGATGCTGCCGCCGCAGTTCGCCGCCGAGGTGGTGGCGGAAATTCGCACCGAGTTGTTGATCGCGTTTGTGTTGATGGCGGTGACCGGCCCGATGGGCGTGAGGGTCGGTTTAAGCGTCAAAGTGCTGGGCAAAGTCAAATCGCCACGGGCCCGACAGTGGCTGGCGGCGGCCACTTTGCGCCTGAGCGAATTGACCGAAAAATCAAGACTGACTGATCACGCAGGCGCGTTTAAACCGCTGGCGGTCAATGCGCGCCACGCGCCTTTGAATCCGACGCCGACCTTGCCACTGGAGATTCGCAACGGTGAGGCACCGATTCTGGTGGTGAAAAATCCGGCGCCCATCGCCCGGAATAAAACGGACGCGCAAACGCGATTGGTCCGACACGAACCTCACGACGATGCGCCGGACCAGGCGAAAAACCCCAACGGCGACAGTGCCGATTGCGGGTCATTGACCTGCACCAATGGCTGTCCGGTGTCGATGGTCACCGGCGAAGAACTGCTGACCCTGACCGATGGTTCGCTGGACGGGATCCTGCCCTTCGACTTCACCCGGCTGTATCGCACCAGTGCAGTGGAGCTGGACTGTGGGCTGGGCTGGGGCTGGACGCATTCCCTCGCCCACCGCCTGGAGCTGGACGACCAGCAGGTCATCTGGATCGACCATGAAAACCGTCGTACGACGTTTCCGCTGCCGAATGTCGAACGCCCGACAATCCATAACAGCCTGTCGCGAGCGGCGATTTATTTGGGGGATCAGCCGCAGGAGCTGATTGTCGCGATGGCGGGCGAAACGCCGCGGTTTTACCACTTCCACAACGGGCGGCTGACGGCGATCAGCGATGCCTACGGCAACCGGCTACAGATCACCCGCGATCGCCAGGACCGCATTCAACGCCTCGACAACGGTGCCGGGCGCTCGCTGCGTTTGTGTTACGAGCGTCGACATCTGGTCGCTGTCGAATATCAGACGTTTCATCCCGCCGAAACGCTGAGCGACGCCTGGCGTACAGAGCAGGCGCTGGTTTCCTACCGCTACGACGCCCGCCATCGCCTGATCGAAGCGACCAATGCCGCGGGCGAAAGCGAACGCTACGACTACGACGATCAACACGTGATCCTCCAGCGGCAATTGGCCGGTGGGGCGAGTTTCTTCTGGGAGTGGGAAAAGTCCGGCAAGGCTGCGCGATGCGTCCGGCACCGGGCTTCATTTTCGCAGACGGACACGGCGTACACCTGGGATGACCAAGGTGGCGTCGTGGTTAGAAACGTCGACGGCAGTGAAGAGGTTTACGTCCACGACGACCGGGCGCGGCTGGTGCGCAGGGTTGAGCTGGACGGTGGCGAACACCTCAAGACCTACGACGATCACGGCCGACTGATTGCCGAGCAGGATCCGCTCGGTGCGGTGACCGAATACCGCTACGACGAAGTCGGACGCCTCGTGGCGCTGATTCCGCCGGAAGACGAGCCGACGTCCTACGAGTATCGCAACGGTTTCCTGCACGCGCGGCGGCGCGGCAAAGCAGTGTGGAAGTATCAGCGCAATGCTCAAGGGGATGTGACCGAGGCGACCGATCCGGATGGTCAGGCCAGCCACTATCACTACGACGCGCAGGGGCGTTTGCAGTCAATCCGTTATCCGGACACCAGTCGGCATGTGTTTGTCAGGAACGGTCTGGGGCAATTGATCGAAGAGACGTTGCCGGACGGCGGGCAACGGCGGTTTTCCTACGACGCTCTGGGGCGACGGATTACCCGTCAGGACGAACAGGGTGCCGTCACCCGTTACCAATGGGATGCTGTCGGCCGACTGATCCAGACGACTTTACCTACAGGCGCCATCCGCGCTTTCAGCTACAACGCCTACGGCAAGATCACCGCTGAACAGGATGAGCTGGGGCGTATCACTCGCTACGAGTATGCCGACGATCTGCATCTGGTCAGCCGCCGGATCAATCC
The DNA here is from genome assembly GCF_018449725.1 of Pseudomonas sp. dw_612. Lineage (GTDB taxonomy): Bacteria > Pseudomonadota > Gammaproteobacteria > Pseudomonadales > Pseudomonadaceae > Aquipseudomonas. Next base: position 554,845 of record NZ_JAAVVC010000001.1, read on the forward strand.
CGACGGCACCCAGCTGAAATATCGCTACGACAATGCGCAACTTCTGCTGACGGAAATCGAAAACGAATCCGGCGAAAAATATCAGCTGGACTACACGCCGAACGGATTGATCCGACAGGAAACCGGATTCGACGCACAGCGCACGGCGTATGCCTACGACCTCAACGGGCATCTGCTGGAAAAAACCGAGTTCGGCGATGACGGCTCGACACTCGTCACCGGTTACCAGCGGGACTCCGCCGGGCGCTTGTTGGTCAAGACCCTGCCCGATGGCATCAAGGTCGAATACCGCTACGACAGCCTCGGCCGCATGGTCAGCGTTGACGACAGCCATGACCATCCGTTGGAGTTCGAATACGACCAGCAAGACCGACTGATCACTGAGCATCAGGGCTGGGGCACCTTGCGTTATGGCTATGACACTTGCGGCCAGCTCAACCACGTTCGCCTGCCCGACAACAGCAAACTCGACTTCCACCATGCCAAGGGCGGCGTGCTGACCGCCATCGACCTCAATGGCGCAAGGCTGACGACGCACACATTCGCCGCCGGTCGCGAACAACAGCGCCAACAAGGCTTGTTGCTCAGCGACTACCAGTACGACGACCAGGGTCGCCTGAAAGCCCATTCTGTCAGCCAACAGCGCCAACCGCTGTATCGCCGCGATTATGCCTACAGCGCCAACGGCAATCTCGACCACATCGCCGACACTCGTCACGGCCAACGCAGCTACCAGTACGACCCGCTCGACCGGCTGATCCGCGTCCGCCACTCCCGCGACCACGTGCCGGAAAGCTTCGCCCACGATCCGGCGGGCAACCTGCTGATGCAGGATCGCCCCGGTGTGGCGAGCGTTAAAGGCAATCGCCTGCTGATGCAGGGCGACCGGCATTACGACTACGACGCCTTCGGCAATCTCATTCGCGAACGGCGTGGCACTGCGCAAAAACTCGTTACCGAATATCGCTACGACTGCCAGCACCGGTTAGTGCAGGTCACTTTGCCGGATGGGCGTTGTGCGAATTATCGCTACGACGCCTTCGGCCGCCGCATTGCCAAAACGGTCGACGGCAAAACCACCGAATTCTTCTGGCAAGGCGATCAGGTGGTCGCCGAAAGCGGTCGCGAACATTACCGCAGCTATATCTACGAACCCGGCACCTTCCGCCCACTGGCCATGCTCGACGGCAAAGGCCCGCGCCAGGCCTGCCCGTTCTACTACCAACTCGACCACCTCGGCACCCCACAGGAACTGACCGACTACAGCGGCGAAATCGTCTGGGCGGCGCAATACACAGCCTATGGCCGACTGACCCGCCTCAGCCGCGACACCCATCAGGTGCTGGACCAGCCGTTGCGGTTTCAGGGGCAGTACTTCGATGCGGAGACGGGGCTGCACTACAACCGGCATCGGTATTACAACCCGGATGTTGGACGGTATCTGACGCTGGATCCGGTGAAGTTGGCTGGGGGGTTGAACCAGTACCAGTACACGCAGAATCCGACGGGGTGGGTTGATCCGTTAGGGTTGAACACTTGCCCTGGAACGGATGGGTGCAAAAGGCCAGTGGATGGGCAGGAGGATCCGGCTGGGAAGGTTTGGGTTGATGAAGGAGAACCTGAAACTCCAACCCCAAAACCCAAAAACTACTATTCGTATCGGGGTGACTCACGAGAGTCTTGGGAGATTTTTGAGGCAGGATTTGAGCCATTGGGCGACAGTACAGACCTCTACTTACATGCATTGGACAACAGAAGTCCTCCCAGCTTTTTCGTCAGCACCTCGATTTCGGAAAAGGAAGCCATAAAATTTGCAACAGGCTACGGTTTTGATGACGGGTTCGTTTATGTATTAAAGAATGTTCGCGGAATCGATGTAAATAAAGAGCTTGGACTGATGTCACCTCACAGACGTGAAATTGAAATAGCTGTTCCGGGGGGAGTCAATAATCAGAACATTGTCGGTGTTACACCTGTTCATGCCGATGGTAGTTATAAAGGCTACTCAATACCAAATCCGTACAGGAAACTTCCATGAAGACAATTGAAATTACGATAAGCTCAGGGAATACTACTGAGACAGCCAAGATCGAATGTGACCGGCAAAAACCGTGCTTAACTTTCACAATGCAAAGTGGTTTAAAAAAGACATACTCAGCGTCTGACCTTTACTTATGTTTAGGGATGTTGAGGGCCGACTTTCCAGACATAAAATTCCTATGTAAAGGCGCGAAACTTAACGTATATCCCTCGCGCATGTGCTCTCAAATGGCTGGTGGAGTAGTCGCCTATGAAATGAGCATGGGGAAACCTGCCGAACGAGAAGATATCGTAAATATCTTCGACTATGAGGACAAGGGCATCACCAATGACATTGAACAACAGCAGGAATTCTACAAGCGTTGGATCGAATCCCTAGCGCACTAGCATGGGGTACTAGGGGGCGAATGATTCACCCCCTGCATCCCTCAACTCGGCTCCCCCGACCCATCCTCCCCCGCAATATCCGGATCATCCGGACTCGCCTCCACATCCCCCCGCTTCACATCATCATTCGGTACCTGCTCCACCCCCGCGTCATCCTCATCATCGGGCGGACGCTGATCACGGCTCAGGGAATCAGTAGGCGAAGGCAGCGGATATTCAGGGGTTTCGTCAGCATCAGTGACGTTCGGATCAGCGTTCATAAAGCACCTCTCGAAGGGCCTGAAAAGCAGGCCCTGATAGTTCGAGGATGGTGTTACGCAGACGTTCGATCCGAGGGACGATCGGTCAATCTTCGTCTGCATCTTCCTCTTCGTACTCAGTGTTGCCCACATCCCCTGCATCGTCAGAGTCGTTGAGCGGCACGGTCGCATCGTCCATCAACGACCCCGGGTCTTCATTGCCAGGATCGTTCAAATACGGCACGCCCGTGGAGTCGTCGTCCTTATCCTTGTCTTCGGTTTCAAGTGTCATGGCACGCCTCACGATTTTCAGGGACTGTATGAAGTTCGGGGCGTCTTACAACCAAGCGTTTCAGAGCCCGCGACTCACAAATACAAACCCGTCGCATGGCCGGGTTTGTCCTGTCGCTAGACAGTCAAACTAGCGATGTTTGTTTCTGTGTTTATTCTTGTGCTTATGGCCGCCACCGGAATGGGAGCTGCCGCTGTCGCTACCCAGGTTGTTGCCGACTGCACCACCCGCGGCACCACCCAGGCCTGCGCCGATGGTCGAACCGGTGGAGCCGCCCAAACTATGGCCGACCACCGAACCACCCGCCGCTCCGATACCACCACCGACGGCCGCTTCTGTGCGGCTGCCCTTGCGCGCGCCGACCGCGCTGCCTGCCGCGCCACCCACACCTGCGCCGATCGCTGCGCCGGTGCTGCCGCCCATTTGCTGGCCGACCACATTACCCAGCGCACCACCAAGGCCACCGCCAACCGCTGCGGTGCCATCGCCGGCCGCAATGGCGCCCTGAGCGACCAAAAGACCAAGAACCAACGTGGACAATGTCAAACGCATGATATGAACCTCAATTCCGTATTGGGGGAGCGCAAGTGTCTCAACCTGCTCCCACACTACTCTGCTAGTCGAGAGGGTTGTAAGAGTTTGGAGACCCGCTGAAAAAAAACGTTCAGAAACGAAAAAGCCCGGCATTACGCCAGGCTTCTTGGGCTGACCTTCAGGATCAGTGGCGCTTGTGGCCTTTCGACAGGTTGGTACCGACCGCGCCGCCCGCTGCACCGCCCAAACCGGCGCCGATGGTTGCACCGGTCTTGCCGCCCAGGCTGTTGCCGATCACCGAACCGCCCGCAGCGCCGACGCCGCCGCCGATAGCCGCTTTGGTACGGCTGCCCTTCGGAGCGGCAATCGCGCTGCCGGCTGCGCCCGCTACGCCAGCACCAATCGCTGCGCCGGTGCTGCCGCCCATTTTCTGGCCAACGACATTACCCAGCGCGCCACCCAGACCACCACCGAGCGCGGCAGTGCCTTGACCGGCAGCCATCGCACCTTGAGTAACCAGAAGCCCCAGAACCAGAGCAGGCAGTGTTAAACGCATGACGAAAACCTCAAAAAAGGGGGATACGAAAAGGCGGAGATTGAATGCTTTAGTGAAGGCAAAGTCCAGCCACAAACCGGCTCAACCTCGCTATCGGCGACGGTTGGACAGCGTTTATGGAAAAGGTTTTATGACAGACAAAAAAAAGCCCGCTGGGGAGACGGGCTGGAGTATTGCTTTCTAACGGATGAGCTGAGACTACGTAGGACCTTGTGAAAAGTTTGTGAAACAAAAGCCACAACTTATCTGTGAGGCATTTCCCGGCAGTCAAACGCCAGAAATGAAAAACCCCGCACAATGGCGGGGTCGCTTTGCTGACGATTACTTCCTGGAAGGTGCTGCAACCTTGGGCAGAAATTTCGACTTCGGCCCGCGAGGCGCCGTCGATTTGATCTTGCCAGTCTTGACCTGATCCTCGCCAAAGCCAGCTACATACTCAGTCTGGCCACACTGCACGCAATTGTTGATTGGAAACTCAGCCCCGTCGTCTTCGATATACGGATCAGCCATTTTTTCGCCCCTTTCAAAACCGGATCGATACCGGCAAGCCCTATTTGCCTGAAAAATATCGACCACCAAGGCTTTTGAGACTAGTCGGTCATTACTGGACTTGTGATTCAGATCGCGCTGTGCCCGACGAATGGCCGACGTCGGCGTCCTACAAAATAATCAAAGAAATAAACAGCAACACACCACTTGTCTCACCACCCTCAAGATTTCCAGCTACAGGCCGTTGCCCTTGTTCCTACGCAAAAAACTCAGGGAGAGAACATGGAAATCAAGGGAATGCCGTCACTGATCAACACCACGCCCATCACGCTTACACCCGAGCAGATCGCGGCCGGTAAAGCAGGCGGAGACAAAATAAAGGACATGATCGACTCCGGCGCGATCGACATGAAAAATCCTACAGGCCTGACGCTGACCCCGGGTGTCATCTATCACCCAAGCAATCCGTCGCCGACCCAGCCCACTGAACCGGGACCTCCCCTGGTAGCTGTCATAACCTATATCGGCCGCACCGAGCCCACCAAAGACTTTCCGGCCGCGCGTGACCGCTTGATGGCAGCCCATGAAAACCTCAAGACGACGTACATGCAGTTTCTGGACGATCTGAAAAACATCGACCCGGCACTTGAGGAAAAGGACTTCGGCTTTACCGTCGATCCGCAAGGCCAGCTCAAGGCCACGTCCCCTTCCGGCTCGATCAGCGCCGAAGACCTTGCCCGTCTTTCCGACGTCATGAATCAGTCCGGCGCGTTGAAAGACGCCGCCAACGAATACGCTAAAAGTTCGTTCGACTTTGTGAAGGAAGACAGGGAATATCTGGGCACGGGCGGCTTCGTTCTGAACAAGGACAACTTCGAAAAAACCATCGATCTCGGCCAATTGTTCACGTATCAAAAGTCGGGAACGATGAACATGAGCAACTATTTTTTCAATCAGGTCTACACCAAGGGCGAACGCGCCCCGCATACGGTCTGATCAGCCTGACAACGCCCGTGCGCTGACCGCCTCGGGCCTTGTTATCTCAACTTGACCGCCGTCCCGGTCACAAACACCACCACCATTCCACCCTTGCCCGCCGGCATGCTGATCTCGAAATCGAGCCCCACTACCGCATCTGCCTGCAACGCCCGCGCCCGCTCCTTGATCTCGTCCGTCGCCTGAATCCGCGCCTCTTTCAACGCCCGCTCCAGCGTCTGCGAACGCCCACCAAAAAAATCCCGCATCCCGGCGAACATATCGCGGATCACGTTAACGCCCTGCACCGACTCGGCGCTGACGATGTCCAGGTAGGCGGTGATTTGGCGGCCTTCGATGGCGTGGGTTGTGGTGGTGATCATGGGGTTTCCTTCTTCATGGAGAGTGACTCAAGGCAACGTTGATAAATGCTCAGCCAACGCCTCAAACGCCGGCAAGGTTACCGGATCATTCGCCGAATTACTGGCCACCGGGTGCGAGGCATAACGCACGATCACCATCTCGGCCTTCGGATCGACATAGATTCGCTGTCCATGCACCCCACGCGCCATAAACGCCCCGCCCTGCTTGTTCGTCACCCACCACATCGACCGGTAGCTCCAGCCTTTCAATAGCTCATAACCTGCTTTGGCGAAGGCCTGTTTGTCACCGCCACGACGGATATCGTCCACCACCGCTTTCGGTACAATCTGCTGGCCATTAAACACGCCATCATTGCGCAGCATCTCGCCAAACCGCGCCAGGTCCCGCAGACCTGTGTTCAATCCGCCGCCAGCAAACGGCGTACCGATGGAATCCACCGTGAAATAGGCGTCCTGCTCGGCACCCAATCGACTCCAGATCCGTTCCGACAACAACTGCGCAACGTTGCGACCGCTGGCCCGGGCGATGATCCAGCCCAGCACATCGGTGTTGACGGTTTTGTAACTAAACGCGCTGCCGTGCTCACCTTGCAGTTGAACCGTCTGCAAGAACTCGTAGTAACTTCGCGGGCCTGTGTAGTCCTTTGGCTTGGGCAGCGGACTTCCGGCTTTGGCATGAGCCCAGACCTCGGCGTTCGGGTCGGCATAGTCTTCGCTGTATTTAAGGCCGGTGGTCATGTCGAGCACTTGACGCACCGTGGCACTGCCAAATGCCGAACTCGCCAACTCAGGGACGTAATCGACGACGTGCTTGTTCGCGTCGATGCGTCCTTCCGCCACCAACATCGCCCCCAGCGTACCGACCACCGACTTGGTCACCGACATCGCCGCGTGCTGGCCTTCCGGCGTCAGCACACCGAAGTAACGTTCGTAGACGATCTTGCCTTTGTGCACCACCACGATGCCGTCGGTGTACGTGGCGGTGAGGGATTGATCCCAGGTCATCGGGGTCTTCGCATCGAGCGGGGTGAAGCTGATGGCGTCGATGTCTTTGCGCAGTGCCGATTTCAAAGGAACGGACGCGCCCAGCCCGCGTGAAACGTTGGTCGTTGGCATCAACTGGCGGAAGTTCGAAACGCTCCAGCGCATCGCCGGGAACTGGAAGTAGCTGCCGTCTTCGAAGCGCACCGTTCGGTCGGCCGGTGGTGGCGAGCCAACCATCCAGCCGAGTTTTGCGGGGTCGCTGGCGGTGGCGGCTGGGAAAGTTTTAGTGTCGGCTGCGTTGGCGAGTGAAGACATGAAGCACATCAGCAGCGCCATTCGGTGGATAGCCATTAGTCGATTCCATTCGAGGGGTCCGACAGTCTATAACGGGCGAGAGGGATTCAGGCTCGTGATCTAACTGTTTTCACCGGCCCTGCTACAGTCACCGCCATGACTGTAAATAGAAAAAGTACAGCCACACAGGGAGGAAAGACTATGCCATGGAACCTCGTACAACCCGGTACGCTAAGGGCGTTAACAAACCAGACCCTACTCGCGCTGACGCACGGAGATGCGCCCATCCCGCGGTTCTTCATGACCGGTGACGGGCATGCGATTCCTCCTTTTGCCTGGACCGAGGCATGCAGCGACCTCACCGTGTATTTCCAGACTCTGATTGCGGCAGATCGTTTGTGCCTGCATGTAGAGGAACAACAATCAGCCATCACTCATGACTCTGTGCCTGAGCGACTACAGGGACTGGTTGACCGGCAGCGAGTATTCGGTTGGGAGTTATCAGTGTTTGATGCACTTGGGCCTGCGCTGGAGATATGCAATGAACTGGCCGCGAACGGGAACTACCAGTCCATACCACCGATTTATGAGCAAGTGGTAGAGCTCGACCGCACCATCGTTAGAGCACATGCCCTTTTATGGGAGCTGGCGAATCCCCCCGCACTTTTTTCCGGGCGGAATATATCGTGGAGTTACCGCGAATATTGCAAGCGCCGGCTGAACGGCGCGGTGCGCAACCCGGCAATCGAGGCTCTGTATGGTGCCATGGTGTTCAACTACCGCAAGGCGATCATGCAAGTACGCATCAGTGGTAATCCGTTCATCGGTCGCAAGATTCAAGCTTCCATCGACCGATTCCCCCACAGTACGCACTTAATAACCTGTGGTGACGGACACATTCTGGAAAATCCGCTGCAGAACTACGTGCGCATACCGGACAACACTGTCGGTGTCGTGGATGCCTACTGAACATGAAGTTGGGCGACGCGCACGTAGCAGTGCCCTATCCAAATCCGGCAGTCAGAAACCACAAAACCCCTGATTTCTCTCGAAATCAGGGGTTCTGGTTACATCGAATTTGGCGGTGAAGGAGAGATTCGAACTCTCGATACAATTTCTTGTATACACACTTTCCAGGCGTGCTCCTTAAGCCACTCGGACACTTCACCGTATCTCTTCAAACAAGTTCTGTCTGTCGAGGCGCGCTAATGTAGTCGAAAGCTTTTCCGATGGCAAATATTTTTTTCAGAATTTTCATGCGCTTAGCGATTCAGGCGCAGCGGCGGGTTCGGGGCCATGGCAAACCGGCCAATCTCCGGCTTCGTCCCCTCTTCTATATAGAGGGGAATGCACGGCCGGTACGGCCGGCTACGCTTGCCGGACCGGGAAAGCATGACCGGCGGGTCAGTCACGGCGCTTTACCTGGCCTGCAGCGGTGGGTAACGTCTGCCTCAACTTTCATACAAGGAATAGCGTCATGAGTGAGTTGATTTCCTACCACCTCGAAGACGGTATCGCGACGCTGACGTTGAGCAATGGCAAGGTCAACGCCATTTCCCCGGATGTGATTGCGGCGTTTAATGCTGCGCTGGATCAGGCGGTGACTGATCGTGCGGTGGTGATCATTACCGGTACGCCTGGGATTCTGTCCGGAGGTTACGATTTGAAGGTGATGACGGCCGGTCCTAAGGAAGCGGTGGCGCTGGTAACGGCCGGCTCGACGCTCGCTCGTCGCCTGTTGTCGCACCCGTTCCCGGTGATCGTGGCGTGTCCTGGGCATGCGGTGGCCAAGGGTGCTTTCCTGTTGTTGTCGGCGGATTACCGCATTGGTGTCGACGGCCCGTTCAGCATTGGCCTGAACGAAGTGCAGATCGGCATGACCATGCACCACGCCGGGATTGAGCTGGCCCGTGATCGCCTGAGCAACTCGGCGTTACATCGTTCGGTGATCAACGGTGAGATGTTTAATCCGCAAAGCGCGATCGCGGCTGGCTTCCTCGATGTAGTGGTGTCGGCCGAGGAGCTGCAAGGTGCCGCGCTGGCGGCGGCGCGTCAGTTGAAGAAGATCAACATGACCGCCCACAAGGCCACCAAGCTGAAAGTGCGCAAGGCGCTGCTGGATACGCTGGACAACGCGATCATCCAGGATCAGGAACATTTGGGTTAAGCCCAAGCCTGCTTCAACGAAAGCCCGACCGTCGTGTCGGGCTTTTTCGTACGTGCGCCGTTGAAAAGCGTGCAAACGCTCTAGGCCGCGTCTGACCCACAAGTCGGAAACATGCGCTTAAACATCGCCTATCTCCGACCTCTATAGCGGCAATTGCCGAAAACAGTGCACATCCGTACACTGCGCCACCTTTTGTCCCGGTGGGGCCTGTAAATGCTGTTTGTGTTTCGTATGTTACTGATGGGCCTGCACTTTATCCTGGCCGGTGTGTTGGGGGTGATCCTGGGCCTGTGCCGACCATTCAACCCGGACAACAGCCGTTTATGCGCGCGCCTGTATGCGTGGCCGGCGATGTGTATTTTGCGTTTGCGGGTGAAGGCTGACGTCGGTCCACTGATGGACAAACCCGACAGTTGCGTGATCATCGCCAACCACCAGTCCAACTACGATTTGTTTGTGTTCGGCAACGTGGTGCCCCGCCGCACCGTGTGCATCGGCAAGAAGAGCCTGAAGTGGGTGCCGCTGTTCGGCCAGTTGTTTTGGCTGGCGGGCAATGTACTGATCGACCGGGGTAACGCGCACAAGGCGCGCCAGTCGATGCTCACCACCACTCACACCTTGCAGCATGAAGACACGTCGATCTGGGTGTTCCCGGAAGGCACGCGCAACCTTGGCGAAGACCTGTTGCCGTTCAAGAAAGGCGCGTTCCAAATGGCGATTGCCGCCGGGGTGCCGATCGTCCCGGTGTGTGTCAGCAGTTACGTCAAACACATGCGATTGAACCGCTGGCGCAGTGGGAAAATTCTGATCCGTTCGCTGCCAGCGATTCCTACCGCCGGGTTGAGCATGGACGACATGCCGCTGCTGATCGCCCAATGCCGCGAGCAGATGCGCGAGTGCATTGCCGCGATGGATCGGCAACTGCAAACCGCCTGAAAACAAACCCTGTAGCAGTTGCCGAGCCTGCGAGGCTGCGTTCGGCTGCGAAGCAGTCGTAAAATCAGCCAGCGCGGTGTTTCAGAAACACCGTGTGCTCAGGTTTGACGACTGCTTCGCAGCCGAACGCAGGCTTCGCCAGCTGCTACAGCACTTCCTTGAGCGGGTTTTCTTTTACCCCTGAACTCCGCAGATTTCACTGAATCTCTACAAGCAGCAGGCTAAGCTGGGCATTGCCTTACCACTGCCAAGTAAGAAGTGAACCACCCATGGGTAGAGTTGTTGCTGCTGCGGTTTATAGCGCCGGTAAAAAAATCACCAATATCACCCTCGATGAAGGCGCAGCCTGGGCGGCCAAGACCGGCCACTTTGTGTGGATCGGCCTCGAAGAGCCGAATGCCCAAGAGCTGACCAACCTGCAACGCCAGTTCAACCTGCACGAACTGGCCATCGAAGACGCCCTGGAAAAACACAGCCGACCGAAGCTCGAAACCTTCGGTGATGCGCTGTTTATCGTCACGTACTCGCCGATCCGCCACGAAGGCAAACTCGAGTTTATCGAGACGCATATTTTTGCCGGCAAGGGTTACATCATCACCGCACGCAACGGCCATTCGGCTTCCTACGCCCATGTCCGGCAACGTTGTGAGGCGCGTCCGTTGTTGCTGGAGCACGGGGAAGATTTCGTACTCTATGCCATCCTCGATTTCGTGATTGAAAACTACCAACCGGTGGGCGAAGCGATTCACGCCGAGATCGATGAACTGGAGCGCAACGTGCTGTGCAGCGCGCTGAATGAGCACGATATCCAGAAACTCCACAGCCTGCGCCGTGATGTGCTGCGCTTGCGTCGGTACGCGGCGCCAATGGTGGAGATCGGTGAAGAACTGCAGAAGCTGAGCTTCCCGTTTATCGACAAGAACATGCGCCCATATTTCCGCGATGTGCAGATCCACGTGACGCGGCAGATGGAAGACCTGACGACCCTGGCGGACATTGCCAGCCAGACCATCGAGGTCGGGGTGTTGCTGGAGGCGTCACGCCAGAGCGTGGTGCAGCGCAAGTTTGCTGCGTGGGCGGCGATTCTGGCGTTCCCGACGGCGGTGGCCGGGATTTACGGGATGAACTTCCAGAACATGCCGGAGTTGAGTTGGCATTACGGGTATTTCGCGGTGTTGGGGTTTATTGCGGTGGGGTGTGTGGGGTTGTGGGCGAGCTTCAAGAGGTCGGGGTGGTTGTAGTCAGGACCGAGTTGTCTGTGCAATTCGCGAGCAAGCCCGCTCCCACATTCGACCGAGTTTCTTCAGGGGAAACGCGGTCGAATGTGGGAGCGGGCTTGCTCGCGAAGCTTTTAGCTTTTTAAACCGCGCCAACTTCAGGCTTATGCGCCACAAACCGCATCATCCACTCCGCAACGGTAGTGCCGTGATGTTCATGTTCCAGGCTCGCCACGCCTTTGGAATAAATCTGTTCGCCCAACGCTTCCTGGCGAATCTCCAACAGCGCCCGTGAGTAATCGTGAATGAATTCCGGGTGCCCCTGGAAGCACAGCACTTGATCGTTGATGTGGTACGCGGCGAACGGGCAGAAATCGCTCGAAGCAATCACCGTGGCGTTTTCCGGCAGCGCGGTCACCTGGTCCTGGTGACTGATCAACAACGTCAGCTCTTCCCGCACCGGGCTCATCCACGGCGCCTTGGCGGCGAGTTTGTAGTTGTGGATGCCCACGCCCCAGCCTTGGGTCGCCCGCTCGCTCTTGCCGCCCAGTAGCAACGCCAGCAGTTGATGGCCGAAGCACACGCCCAGCAGTTTGTCGCCGCGTTCGTAGCGGTTCAGCAGATATGTTCGGAGGGTTTCGATCCACGGGTCGGTGCCGAAGGAATCGGCCTTGCTGCCGGTGATCAGGTAAGCGTCGAATGTCAGCTCATCGCCGGGATATTCGCCCTGCATCACGTTGTACACGGTGAACTCGGCAGCGATGGGTTGTTGCGAAAACAGACGCTGGAACATCTGCCCGTAACCCTGATATTGATCGACCAGTTCTGGACGCAGGATGTCGGTTTCCAGAATGCAGATGCGTAACGACATAAAAAATACCTGACACGTGATGGGAATAATGCACACCCCAGAGCCTGCCTTGAAACACGGTAGCAAGGCAAGCCCCGGAATGCGTCATCGGTCCCTTAGAACGCCTCCCCTTTGGCCGCTTTCTCCAGCAACAGCGCAGGCGGAGTGAAACGCTCGCCGTACTGTTCAGCCAGGTACTGGGCGCGGGCGACGAAGTCTTTCACGCCATATTGGTTAATGAACTGCAACGCGCCCCCGGTCCAGGCCGCGAAGCCGATGCCGAAGATCGAGCCGACGTTGGCGTCCGCCGTCGAAGTCAGCACGCCCTCCTCCACACAGCGCACGGTTTCGATGGCTTGCACGAACAGCAGGCGATCGCGCACGTCCTTCGGCGAAATCTGCCCGTCAGCCTTTTCGAAACGAGTTTTCAACTCAGGCCACAAATGTTTCTGGCCACCGGCCGGGTAATCGTAGAAACCACCGCCAGCCGCCTTGCCCGGACGCTTGTATTCGTTGAGCAGCAAGTCAATCACGGCGAACGCCGGGTGTTCTATCAGCGGTTTCCCTTCCGCTTGCAGGTCTTTGGCCGTTTGTTGACGGATATGGCTCATCAGGCTGAGGGAAACTTCGTCAGAGATCGCCAGAGGCCCGATCGGCATCCCGGCCTTGCGCGCTTCGGTCTCGATCATTGGCGCGCTCACGCCTTCGCCGAGCATGGCAATACCTTCGTTGGTGAAGGTGCCGAACACCCGCGAGGTAAAGAACCCGCGACTGTCGTTGACCACAATCGGCGTTTTCTTGATTTGCAGGACGAAATCGAAACCACGGGCCAGGGTTTCGTCACTGGTGTTCACGCCTTTGATGATTTCCACCAAGGCCATTTTCTCCACCGGACTGAAGAAATGCAGGCCAATGAATTTGCTCTGGTCCGGCACGGCGGTGGCCAGGCCGCTGATGGGCAAGGTCGAGGTATTGGAGGCGATCACTGCATCTGGACCAACGACTTTCTGTGCCGCCGACGAGACGTTGGCTTTCAGCTCGCGATCTTCGAACACCGCTTCAATGATCAGGTCGCAACCGGCCAGATCCCCGTCGTTTTCCGTGGTGCGAATCCGCGCCAGCACCGCGTCACGCTGCTCAACGCTCAACTGACCACGGGACACTTTCTTGTCCAGCAGGGCGGCCGAGTGCGCCTTGCCCTTCTCCGCCGCCGCGAGGTTGATGTCCTTCAACACCACCTCGATGCCCGCCGAGGCGCTGACGAAAGCGATCCCGGCGCCCATCATCCCCGCACCGAGCACGCCCACGCGCTGAGTGACATAAGGTGCAAAGCCCTTCGGCCGCGAACCGCCGGCATTGATCTCATTGAGTTGAGCCCAGAACGTACCGATCAGGTTTTTCGAAACCTGGCCGGTGGTCAATTCGGTGAAATAACGGGTTTCGATCAGGTGCGCCGTGTCGAAATCCACCTGGGCGCCTTCCACCGCTGCACACAGGATTTTCTCCGGCGCCGGCATCGTGCCCTGGGTTTTGGTGCGCAGGATCGATGGCGCAATCGCCAGCATCTGCGCGACTTTCGGGTTCGACGGCGTGCCGCCGGGAATCTGGTAACCCTTCACGTCCCAGCGTTGAACAGCCGTCGGATTCGCCAGAATCCACGCCCGCGACTTGGCCAGCAGTTCAGCGTGGTCCGCCGCCAGTTCGTCGATCAAACCGGCCTGCAACGCCTGCTGCGGCCGGACTTTCTTGCCTTCGAGCAAGTACGGCAAGGCTTTTTCAATCCCGAGCATGCGCACCATGCGCACCACCCCGCCGCCGCCCGGCAACAGGCCGAGGGTCACTTCCGGCAGGCCGAGTTGCACCGACGGATTGTCCAGCGCCACACGATGATGACAGGCGAGGCAGATTTCCCAACCGCCGCCCAGCGCCGCGCCATTGATCGCGGCGACCACCGGTTTGCCGAGGGTTTCCAGAGTGCGCAGTTGCGCCTTCAGCGTCAGCACCATGTCATAAAACGCTTTGGCTTCGGGTTTGCCGACCTTGATCAGTTCGTTGAGGTCGCCGCCGGCAAAGAAGGTTTTCTTGGCCGAGGTAATGATGACGCCAGCGATGCTGTCCTTTTCCGCGACTATTTGAGCAACGCGAGCGGCCATGGCTTCGCGGTACACCGCGTTCATGGTGTTGGCGCTCTGGCCCGGCATGTCGATGGTCAGGACAACGATCTGGTCCTGGCCTTTTTCGTAACGAATGGCTTCAGTCATGTCACAGTTCCTTGAAATCGGGGCTCAGAGGCGTTCGATGATGGTGGCAATGCCCATGCCGCCGCCGACACACAGGGTCGCGAGGCCGTAGCGCAGGCGCCGCGTTTCCAGTTCATCGAGCAAGGTGCCGAGGATCGCGCAACCCGTGGCGCCCAGCGGGTGCCCCATGGCGATCGAGCCACCGTTGACGTTGACCTTGTCCGGGTCGATGGCCATGTCTTTGATGAACTTCAACACCACCGAGGCAAACGCTTCGTTGACCTCGAACAAATCGATGTCGTCGACTCGCAGCCCGGCCTTGGCCAAGGCTTTGCGAGTAGCCGGCGCGGGGCCGGTGAGCATGATGGTCGGGTCGGTGCTGGTGACCGCCGTGGCGACGATTCGCGCCCGTGGCTGCAAACCCAGCGCCCGGCCCTTGGCTTCGGAGCCGATCAGCATCAGTGCCGCGCCATCGACGATCCCGGAGCTGTTGCCCGGCGTGTGTACGTGATTGATCCGCTCGATGTGGCTGTAGACCCGCAGCGCCGTGGCGTCGAAACCCATTTGCCCCATCATCTCGAAGCTGGGTTTGAGCTTGCCCAAACCTTCCAGGGTCGATTCGGCGCGAATGAATTCATCGTGATCGAGCAGGATGACGCCGTTCTGATCCTGCACCGGCACCAGGGACTTGTTGAACGACCCGTCCGCCCTGGCCCGCGCGGCTTTTTGCTGGGAGTGCAGTGCGTAGGCATCGACGTCCTGGCGGCTGAAGCCCTCAATGGTCGCGATCAGGTCCGCGCCGACACCTTGGGGCGTGAAGTGGCTGTGTAGGTTGGTTTCCGGGTCCAGCGCCCAGGCGCCTCCGTCGCTGCCCATCGGCACCCGGGACATGGACTCGACGCCACCGACCACCACCAAATCTTCGAAGCCGGAACGGACTTTCATCGCGCCGAGGTTCACCGCCTCCAGGCCCGAGGCGCAGAAGCGGTTGATCTGCAGACCCGCTACGCTGACGTCCCAATCGGCGACTTGTGTTGCGGTCTTGGCGATGTCGGAGCCTTGATCGCCGATGGGCGTGACGCAGCCGAGCACCACATCATCGACCTGACTGGTGTCCAGGGACGTGCGCTGCTGCAACACCTTCAGCAACCCGGCCACCAGGTTCACCGGTTTGACGCTGTGCAGCGCGCCATCGGCCTTGCCTTTGCCGCGGGGCGTGCGTAACGCGTCGAAAATCAGAGCTTCGGTCATGTGGTCCTCGAACCCGTGGTGGGGTAAGTATAAAAATCAAAAGATCGCAGCCTTCGGCAGCTCCTACACGATCGTGTCCTCTGTAGGAGCTGCCGAAGGCTGCGATCTTGTCATCGTCACCTTTACCTTAAGCCGAGTGGAGATTGATTCAATGACCGCAATGCTCACGGACGTTGACGGTCACGCTCAGACGAACGGTAGTCAGCTATCGGATTAACCGATTCAGGTGACGAAGCTGTCTAGCAAACGGGCGTCAAAGAAGCTGGCAATAGGCCTCATGCCTTTTTAAGAGCTTTTAATGTAAAGACCATACTAAATGGATCTAAACCAAGTGTGACGCGGGCTCTAAGGTGAAGATGTACGAAGTTGTCGTCGGGTTTTGCCGAGGCACTCGTCTCACAGGAAGTGCAGCGCTTTGCCGTCATGGAGATATGCAGGCAGGCATCAGGAAATAACAAAAAAAGGCGGTCAGCCATGTTCAAGCATTCGAAAGTACGTCAAGCCGGACTCATCCTATTCGCCACTACGCTGTTGTTGATTTTGCCGAACCTGACCAAGGTGATCGGTTAAGCCTTTGTAAAAAAGAGCAGCGCTAAGGATTTTTGTCGCCTTATTAAAAATGTGACTGGCTCACTACCCGGGCCAGCGTGGGTGTGCCAACCTTCTCGGCACTTCCACGACATGGACGGCGATCACTTGAAAGCACTTTTTCTCTTGGGGGCCATGCTGGTCGGCTCGCCCCTGTATGCCGCACAGCTGAACCTTGAGCTGGGCGCGAGCAGTCGCACCTGGCAAACCGAGGAATTGCTCAAGCACCCTCAGGTTCAGACCATCAGTATCAGCAATGACGTTTCCTACAAACGCGACATGAGTTATCGCGCCGTGCCGTTGGCTGCGTTGTTGACTGGCATCCAGCCTGACGACCACCTCCAAGCCGTGGCCCTCGACGGTTTTGCCGCCGAAATGGCGGCGGCGCCGTTGCTCAATACTCACGGCGCACAGGCCTGGCTGGCGATTGAAGACCCGGCCAAGCCGTGGCCGCCCTTGTCCGAGGGCAAACACAGTGCCGGGCCGTTTTATCTGGTCTGGACTAATCCTACAGCCGGCAATATCAGCCCCGAACAATGGCCATTCGAAGTCGCGAGCATAAAACGCATGGCGCCGGTGGCCGAGCGCTTCCCTGCCCTGCTGCCCGATCCTGCGTTGAAAGCGGACGATCCGGTCAATCAGGGCTTTGCCTTGTTCCAGAAAAATTGCCTGGCGTGCCATCGACTCAATGGTGCGGGGGATGCGCAGTTCGGGCCGGACCTGAATATTCCGTTCAACCCCACCGAGTACTTCGGCGCGGATTTCCTCAAGCGTTACATTCGTGATCCGCAGAGTTTGCGCCAGTGGCCGCAGGCGAAGATGCCGGCGTTTTCAGAGCAGGTGTTGCCGGCGGGGGATCTGGATTTGTTGGTGGGGTATTTGAAGCATATGGCGGGGCGTAAGGTTAAGCCTTGAATGCAATCCCCCCTGTGGGAGCGAGCTTGCTCGCGATAGCGGTGTGTCAGTCGACATAATTATTGACTGACCGGACGCCATCGCGAGCAAGCTCGCTCCCACAGGGGATCGTGGTTATTGTTGCTGGACGGAGATCACCGGCGCGAACACCGGCGTCGGCGACACAAACACCTTCGCATGCATCTGTTCGCACCCTCCACCCCGGCGCATCCCGCGCACCGGGCAGGCATCCAGGTAATCCAGGCCCACGGCCAGTTTCAAGTGACGCTCCGGCCGCGCCAGTTGATTGGTCACGTCAAAGCTGTACCACGCGTCATCCAGCCAGGCTTCGGCCCAGGCGTGACTGGCCAGGTGTTCGCTGTTCTCGCTGTACAAATACCCCGACACATAACGCGCCGGAATGCCCAGGCTGCGGGCGCAGGCGAGGAACGCGTGGGTGTGGTCCTGGCAGACGCCGGAACGCCCGGCGAAAGCCTTGGCCGCCGTGGTGTCGACTTCGGTGGCGCCCGGCGTGTAGGTCATGTATTGGTTCAGGCCCTGCATCAAGTCGATCAGCGCGGTGCGATCCCGACGCTTTTTGCATTCCTTTTCCGCGAATGCGCGCAGGGCTTCGTCGGCTTCGGTCAATCGGGTGAAACGCAGAAACGGCAGCGCCGATTGGCTCTCATGCTCGGCTTCACGCAGCTCATCGATATCGACCTGGCCACGGGCACCAATGATGATCGCTTCGTGGGGCTCGTCCATGGTCAGCACGTGCAGGATGTTGCCGAACGGATCGAGTTGCGCACGCACCGGGCGCGGCAGGTCGAGCTGCCAGCTGAGGACGTGCTGACGCTCGCTGTCGTGGGGTGTCAGTCGCAGGTACTGGATGCTCGCCCGCACCTGATCTTCGTAGTGATAGGTGGTCTCGTGGCTAATGGAAAGTCTCATGCAGCCTCCAGGTAGGAACTGTGAATGGCGTTGCCCAACTGGCGCACCAGCGGGATGAACTCGGTCAGCCAGGCGTGCAGGCCTTCGTCGAGAATTTCGGAGATGCCGGTGTAGCGCAGACGCGCGTCCATTTCCGCTGCCAGGCGTTGCGCGGGACGGCCGTTGGCCCCCGGCAACTGAGCGAGGATCTGGTCGATTTCTTCAGTGCAGGCGCGCAAGGAACGCGGCACGTCGGCGCGTAACAGCAGCAATTCGGCGACATGCCGGGCGCCGGGCGCATCGCGGTAAATCTCGGTGTAGGCCTCGAACGACGACAACGCCCGCAGCAATGCGCTCCACTGGTAATAAGCGTGCGCCGTGCTGTCACTGACCGCTTCGGCCTGATCGCCGGCCATTTCGTAACGGGCATCGAGCAGACGCAACGTGTTGTCGGCCCGTTCTATAAAGGTACCCAGACGAATGAAGCGAAACGCATCGTTACGCATGATGGTGCCGTAGGACGCGCCACGAAACAGGTGGGAACGTTCCTTGATCCACTCGCAAAAACGGCTCATGCCGTAGCGACTCAGGCCTTGCTCGGCGATGCCGCGAATTTCCAGCCAGGTGGCGTTGATGTTTTCCCACATGTCGGCGGTAATTCGCCCACGCACCGCATGGGCACTGGCCCGCGCCGAACCGAGGCAACTGTAGATGCTCGCCGGGTTGGCCGCGTCCAGGGCGAAGAAATGCAGCAGCCGTTCGGCATGCAACTCGCCGTGGCGCTCCAGGTAATCGTCGAGGGTGCCGGTGATCAGCAGCGGCATGGCGAGTTCATGCAAGCCGTCACCGCGGCCGTCCTGCGGCATCAGCGACAGCGAATAACTGATGTCGAGCATCCGTGCGAGGTTTTCCGCCCGCTCCAGGTAACGCGACATCCAATACAAATCCGAGGCAGTTCTACTTAACATGGCAGGCTTCCTTCAATCCTCGACCACCCAGGTGTCCTTGGTGCCGCCGCCCTGGGAGGAATTCACCACCAGGGAGCCTTCACGCAGGGCGACACGGGTCAAACCGCCGGGCACAACCCGGGTTTCGCGGCCAGACAATACAAACGGACGCAGGTCGATGTGGCGTGGCGCGATGCCGTTTTCGACAAAGGTCGGACAGGTCGACAGGGACAACGTCGGTTGCGCGATGTACGCGTGAGGCTTGGCTTTGATCCGTGCGCGGAACGACTCGATTTCCGCCGCCGTCGCCGCCGGGCCCACCAGCATTCCGTAACCGCCGGAGCCTTGGGTTTCCTTGACCACCAGGTCGGGGAGATTGGCCAGGACGTGGGACAGCTCCGAAGGGTTGCGGCACTGGAACGTCGGCACGTTCTTCAGGATCGGCTCTTCATCCAGGTAGAAACGGATCATGTCCGTGACGAACGGATACACCGATTTGTCGTCCGCCACCCCGGTGCCAATGGCATTCGCCAGCACCACGTTGCCGGAGCGATAGGACGACAGCAGTCCTGGCACACCGAGCATCGAATCCGGGTTGAACGCCAGCGGATCGAGGAACGCGTCATCGAGGCGCCGGTAGATCACGTCGACGGCTTTCGGCCCGTCCGTGGTGCGCATAAACACCTTGTCGTCGCGCACGAACAGGTCCGCGCCTTCCACCAGTTCCACACCCATTTCCCGCGCCAGAAAGGCGTGTTCAAAAAACGCGCTGTTGAAGCGCCCAGGGGTCAGCACCACCACGCTCGGGTTATCGATCGGGCTGGAGCTTTTCAGGGTGTCGAGCAACAGATTGGGATAGTGGTCGATCGGCGCGATGCGTTGCGCTGCGAACAACTCGGGGAACAGGCGCATCATCATCTTGCGGTCTTCGAGCATGTAGCTCACGCCGCTCGGTGTCCGCAGGTTGTCTTCGAGCACGTAGTACGTGCCGTCGCCATCGCGCACTAGATCGACGCCGGAAATGTGGGAGTAGATATCCCGGTGCAGATCCAGCCCTTGCATCGCCAACTGGTATTGCTCGTTGGCCAGCACTTGCTCGGCCGGGATGATGCCGGCCTTGATGATGCGCTGCTCGTGATAGAGGTCGGCGAGGAACATGTTCAACGCCTTGACTCGCTGAATGCAGCCGCGTTCGACGATCCGCCATTCGCTGGCGGGGATACTGCGGGGAATGGTGTCGAAGGGAATCAGGCGCTCTGTCCCCTGCTCATCACCGTAGAGCGTGAACGTAATCCCGGCGCGATGAAACAACAGATCGGCCTCGCGTCGCCGTTGTGCCAAAAGCTCGTCAGGCGTTTCGGCCAGCCAACGGGCAAACTCCCGATAATGCGGGCGGACCAGGCCGCCGGCATCGTACATCTCATCAAAATAGGTGCGGATCATGCCGTACTCCTTGTCACCCGGACATCTAGGCTTCGCAAGGCCCGTGCCATCGGCATAAACGCTTTGATTTCAATCAGTTGGATAATCGCCCCAAAAGCACCGCACCAATCCTGTGCGGCAAACGCCCCAACCTGATCGCCCCCGCTTCATTGCGAAGCAATGTTGTCGCCTATCACCAGCATAGTCAGAGTTGATTTCACTGCCCGGGGGTTGGTGCGGATAATTCGCGCATTCGTTGCAAAACCTCTCGAACTTCCCTTTGGCCGCCTGTTCAGGCGGCTTTTTTTTGGGTTTTTGAAATGTTGTGAATCAAAAGCGAAGATCAAAAGATCGCAGCCTCGTTGCACTCTGTAGGAGCTGTCGAGTGAAACGAGGCTGCGATCTTTTGATCTTTCAATCCGCACAAACAAAAACGGCCAACCCGAAGGTCAGCCGTTAGTGGATGTTGTCGCTGTTCATAGTGTTATGCGAGTAGCCCTCGTACCTCCTGCTTGACGCCCCATCCTTCGATGATCCCGCCCAGAGGTTCGACCACGGCCTCGAAGTCCTGCTCAAAGTCGCCAATGCCGTCGTAGGTGGCGTACATCACTTTGCTCAGTTCCAGATGCCACGCGCCGTCGTCGCGCACGCTGATCTGGGCATTCAAGGATTCACCACAAAAATGACCTGCCGCCCTGCGTGCCCGCTCCTCGTCCGGGAAAATCGCGTAGAACTCGATGGGATGGAATCGTGAAAAGTCGAACCCGCCTTCCTTCATGCGGCGCAGTACGCTGGTACTGATGTCTTCTTGATAGGCTGTGCTCATGAATCGTCCTCCTAAAACCATATGGATAGACTTTCCGTACTCCCGACACCCGCAACCGATTGGTGGAGGCGCTACGGCAACCAGGTTGCCGCCGGGATTTAAGCATGTAGCTGACAAGACCAGACCTTAGCGATCCGTTCGCTGATCTCGCTTGCAGAGTAGCCCCAAGTCGAAGCCGCTGCCAAGGTCTGGTTGTGATTGAGACAGGTGAGGTTCAGACAGGAGTAATGCCGAGGATTTGAATGCTGTTCTGGGTCTTGAGACTTTTAACACTGGCGTCGCTGGTCCGACCTTCCAGATCGTTCAGATCCAGTTCGGCAGCGACAGGCAGAAGCCGGGCCTTGATGAGTTTGGCAGCATGCTCGTTATCCGGGCACTCGTCGCACTCAAAGACTTCATCGAGCGTTTCGCCGTGATCATCCACGAAAGTGATTTTCCACTTTTGCATCAGTGCCTCCTCGATCAAACCCGCAAATGGGCTTACAACTATCTGGACTTGTGGCCTGACTGATCGTTCAAACGGATTGGGCACGCAATTATGAAAAACACAGAACCCTGTGGGAGCGGGCTTGCTCGCGAATGCGGAGTGTCAGTCGACTACAACATTGACTGACACACCGCTTTCGCGAGCAAGCCCGCTCCCACATTGGGTCTGTGGATAACTTTTAGTCGTTACTTGGCTTGTTGATCGCGTTCAGCACGTATTGCGGCATGGCGAACGCGCCGATGTGGATTTCCGGGTTGTAATAGCGGGTGACGATGCCGCTGCCGGCGAAGCGCTGTTGCAGGGTTTCGCGGGACAACTTGCGATAAGCGGTGTTGGTCGCGCCCCAGGCAAAGGTCATCGCGCCGCCGATGTAGGTCGGCACGGCGGCCTGGTAGAAGTGCCAGTCCGGGAACAGGCTGCGCAGGCGGCCAGCGGTGGTCTGCACTTCGCCCAGTTGCATGAACGGCGTGCCGTTCTGCGTCACCAGGATGCCGCCGTCGTTCAGGCAGCGGTGGCAGGCCTGGTAGAAGTTTTCCGAGAACAGCACTTCACCCGGACCGATCGGGTCGGTGGAGTCGGAAATGATCACGTCGAATTTTTCTGTGGTGGTGGCGACGAAACGCATGCCGTCGTCGATCACCAGGTTCAGCCGTGGGTCGTCGTACGCACCCTTGGAGTGGTTCGGCAGGAACTCTTTGCACATATCAACCACGGTGCCGTCGATCTCGACCATGGTGATATGTTCGACGCTGCCGTGCTTGGCCACTTCACGCAGCATGCCGCCGTCGCCGCCGCCGATGATCAGCACGCGCTTGGCGGAGCCATGGGCGAGGATCGGCACGTGGGTGAGCATTTCGTGGTAGATGAATTCGTCGGCTTCGGTGGTCTGGATCACGCCGTCCAGCGCCATCACCCGGCCCATGCGCGGGTTTTCGAAGATCACCAGGTGTTGGTGCTCGGTGCGCACTTCATGCAGCAGTTTTTCCATGCGAAAACGCTGGCCGTAGCCTTCGTAGAGGGTTTCCAGGTATTCGCTAGTCTTCGTGGTGCTCATGGGAAGTGCTCCGATGAATGCGGCGGCAACGGACGGTTATCCGCCCATGATGGCCAATCAAAAGGCTCGATTGCCCGGCAAAGGCGCGCATTCTACGTTGCGGAACATGACAGGTCGAACCTTCCTCGGAAGGAAGACATTTTGAAGGCTCAGGAGATCGAATGTGGGAGCGGGCTTGCTCGCGAAGGCCGACTGTCAGTCAACATCAATGTTGGATGATAAGCCGCCTTCGCGAGCAAGCCCGCTCCCACAGGTTCAGTGTTCCTGCCGGTAAATAGTATTCACCTGTCAGATGCGCACATTACCCCGTGGCCCGGCGATGGCCCAGATGATCAGGCCCAGTACCGGCAGCAGCAGGATCAGCAGCACCCAGATGATTTTCATCCCGGTGTCGGCGCCACTTTTCAGCACGTTGATGATGGCCCAGATGTCCAGGGCAAGAATGATCAGGCCAACCAGACCGTTGAACGTGGAACCCATGGTGTCGCTCCCAAGATAGTGGCATGCAGTCTTAGGATAGTCGGCCCTCGCGAGGGTTCCGTTTTATTCCATTAAACGTGGATCGCCACTTTCAGGGCTTCCAGGGACGGCGCGGCGGCAATACCGACCTCGGCGCACAGTTCGAGGACGCGAGGTACGTCGTTGCCATAGACCAGCACCACTTGCAGTTCGTCGTCGAGCAGCTGGCTGAAGTTCATCAGCGTGTAACCGCCGTTGTCCTTGTTCATGCTGCTCATCTGCACCTGAATGCGATTGAGCGCAGTCAGGGCTTCGGTCTTGGCCAGTTGCTTGGGTTTGATGTTGAAGTCGACGCCGGGGCCGAACGAGGCAACGATCTGGGCGAACAGGTCCACGTAGGTGTCGGCCTGGA
The DNA here is from genome assembly GCF_018449725.1 of Pseudomonas sp. dw_612. Lineage (GTDB taxonomy): Bacteria > Pseudomonadota > Gammaproteobacteria > Pseudomonadales > Pseudomonadaceae > Aquipseudomonas. The sequence continues at coordinate 578,698 of NZ_JAAVVC010000001.1, forward strand.
ACAGCACGGTTTCCGGCAGGCTGCCCACCACGATCCATTCGCCCAGTGGTATCGGGAAGGTGTCGTCGTAGTTGATGTCCGGATTGGCCGTCAGAAAAGCTTGCGGATCGGCGTAGGCCTGGGCCGCTTCATCAGCGATCTTCAGGATTTCGTCATCGCCCATGCACCCGGAGCTGATTTTGCTGATGAGTTCGACGAGTGCGGTTTTCATGGGGATGGATCCTGTAGCGAGGGAAATTTTAGGGCGCGAAGGATAACCCATTGATCGCGTTTGGCCCATTCGCGAGCAAGCCCGCTCCCACAGGGAAACGCATTTCCAAATGTGGGAGCGGGCTTGCTCGCGAAGACGGACTATCAGCCAATCAGTTTCTCAAGCTGAGCAGTGGTATCCACGGCGCCCATGGTCTTCGCCGCATCCAGCGCCGTCACGCCATTGGCGTCCTTGGCTTTCGGGTCGGCGCCTTTGCTGATCAGGTAGTCGACGATTTCAACGCGGTTGAACATTGCCGCCATCATCAGCGCCGTGCGGCCGTCGAACGACGAACCTTCCACTTGCGCCCCGCCATCGACCAACGCTTTGACCACCGCCAGGTCGCCCTTGAACGCGGCGCCGGCAATCGGGCTCTGGCCGTTGTCGTTGCGGATTTCCGGGTCGGCCTTGTGTTCCAGCAGCACTTTCACCGTTTCCACGTGGCCGTGGTACGCGGCAAGCATCAGCAGAGTGTCGCCCTTGTGGTTGCGCAGGTTTGGCGGCAGGCCTTTGCTCAGCAGCGCAGCCATCATGGCGGCATCGCCCTCGCGCGCTTTGTTGAACACCTGTTCGGCGAATTCGGCAGCTTCTTCGGGCGTCATCTGGCGGCTTTGGTCTGACATGGGGGACTCTCTATTCGGTCAATCGGAAAGCCGACAGTTTCCCGAGGGCTCCGGCGCCTGTCACTCCTTTTTTCTAAAGTGCGGCCATAGCCAGATTCAATAGCGGTACTTGCCCGCGTGAATATCCGCCAGCACTTGCCCGGTGACTTGCACGTAAGTCTGGGTGCCCGGCAGCCAGGCGTAGATCGGATCATCGCCGGTTTTTTCCGGGTCGAAGGCTTCGTCCTTGAGCCGGGTTTTCTGGTATTTGAAGGTCCCGGTGGTTTCCATTTTCACTTTCACCCGCAGGAACAAGGGCACTGCATAAGCGGGCATTTGCTGGCGGGCAAAACTCAGCAGTTCGCTGAAATCCAGGGTCGCCAGGGATTCGGCAGGCGTAATCGCCGCCATCCCGGCGCGGCCATTGGTGTTGCGGATTTCCACACCGTAGGCCACCGCCTCGCAGATATTCGGGTGTTTCAACAGGATGTTCTCGACCTCAGTGGTCGAGACGTTCTCGCCCTTCCAGCGGTAGGTGTCGCCCAGACGATCAACAAACTGCGCATGACCGAAACCGATGTTGCGCAGCAGGTCACCGGTATTGAAGTAGCGATCGCCCTTGGCGAACACGTCGTGGAGCACGACTTTCTCGGTTTTTTGCGGGTCGGTGTAGCCGTCCAACGGCGCCTTGTCGTCGATTTTCGCCAGCAACAAGCCCTGCCCGCCCTTGGCGACTTTGCTCATCAAACCCTTGGCGTTGCGAATCGGCGCGCCGCTGTCGTGGTCGTACGCCACCAACTCCCAGGACATCAGGGAGAAACCGATGGTGTTGTCGAAGTTGAGGATGTTGGTGAAGCCGATGTTGCCGTCGCTGGCTGCGTAGAGTTCACAGATGTGGCTCACCCCGAAGCGCGTCTTGAATTCGCGCCAGGCGCCGGGGCGCAGGCCGTTACCGATCATCTTGGTCACGCCGTGCTGGTTGTCGTCGGCACCGAGCGGTTGATCCACCAGGTAGCGGCACAGTTCGCCGACGTAACCGAGGGTGGTCGCCTGGTACTTGCGCACGTCGCTCCAGAACTGACTGGCGCTGAACTTGCGGCGGATGGCGAACCCCGAAGCGCCGCTGATGGCCGAGCCCCAACACACACAAAGCCCGGTGGCGTGGTAGAGCGGCAAGGTGCAATAGACGACGTCTTGCGGCTGCATATCCAGGGCGATCATGCCGAAACTGGCGGCGCTGCGCATCCAGCGCCCGTGCTTGAACACGCCCGCCTTGGGCAGCCCGGTGGTGCCGGAGGTGTAGATATAGAAGCAGGTGTCGTCGAAAAACACCTGCTGGCTGCTGGCCGGGTTGTGATCGGGGGCGTCGGCGCAGGCCATCATCAGGTTGACGAAGTGATCGGGCGAAATGCCCGGATAGCTGAAGGTGTCGCGATCCGCCACGAACCACGTGCGTGTCGCCGGGATGGACACCCGCTCGCGAACCGCCGAAAACGCCGGCACCAGCTCTTCGCCGACAATGATTGCCACCGGCGCCACCAGGTTCAGGCTGTGGGCCAGGGTGTCGCGAGTTTGCGAGGTGTTGAGCAAGGCACTGATTGCCCCGACCTTGGCCACCGCCAGGATCGTGACCAGCAATTCCGGACGGTTCTCGATGAAGACCGCGACCACATCACCCTTGCCAATGCCTTGGCTGATCAGGTGATGGGCGATGCGATTGGCCCACTGATTGACCTGTGTATAAGTCAGCAGCACCTCATCTTGCAGCAGCGCAACGCCATCAGGATTGCGTAAAGTCGCCTGCTCGAAGCTCCAGCCGAGACCACACGGTTGGGTCGGGTCCTTGACGTTGGCGACCTTCATGCCTTTCATCACGCGGGGAATGGCTTTGGCAATGGTCGGCAATTTACGGAGCATCATGCCCCAGGTAATCGTGTCGCTCATGGTAGCTCCCGGTCGATCTTCTTATTGTCGGGCGGCGTTGATTGAGCCCGAAAATACGTCAGCGGTTCTGGAGCTGTACATGCGGTTTTTGCAATGTTTTGTATCCGCCTTTCATACCCACGCAAACGCGAACCCTGGGCGTGTCATTCGTTCCATCAAATTGCGTGCGACCTCGCAAAATGCAGGATGCACGATGGCCATTCATGCAGATTGCACGAAAGCAAAAAATCGACATATAAATAACTTATTGATTTATAAAGACTTTTAAAAATTCAGGTGCTGGCACAATCGCTGCAACTACCTCTCCATGCTTGCTAATTAAGCGCTAACGGAGCTGATAGACATGAGCCTGATCCAAGAAAAATTTACCTCGCTGTTCTCCAACTTCGACGTGACCACCCAGGCACGCCCTGACGGCGGCATCCTGCTGACACTGCGCAGCACCGAAGGCAAAGTCTTTAAACGCTCGATTTCCTACCAGCAATTGCATGCTGGCGATCAACTGTCGTGGGTGATCAGCGCGATTCGCCGTGACCTGGCTGAACAGGCGAGCGAACTGCCACAGATCTCCATGCTGCAGAGCCAGCAACGGTTTGCACTGCCGACTTATCATTCGGCGTAAATCGTTCGACGCTTTAAACAAACCCTGTGGGAGCGGGCTTGCTCGCGAAAGCGGTGTGTCAGTCGACTGAAGTATTGACTGATACACCGCTTTCGCGAGCAAGCCCGCTCCCACATGGGTTTTGTGTTGTCGGTTAGAAAGTGGTGGGATCAATCCGCGCAAAGCTGTCGACGGTCACATGCCCCGACAACTCACCGCTCTCCCGCGCCAACCCGCACGTCGCCATGCCGGCCGTGCGCGCCGCGTCGAGTTCTTCGACGATGTCGGACAGGAACAGAATCTGCTCAGGCTCCAGCCCAATCGCCTGAGTAATACGCGCGTAGGACTGTGCCTCACGCTTGGGCCCCGAGGTGGTGTCGAAATATCCGCTGAACAGCGCCGACAAATCCCCCGCCTCCGAGCAACCAAAGATCAGCTTCTGCGCCTGGATCGAGCCCGAGGAATACACAAACAGTTGATAACCGTGCTGATGCCAGCGCTTGAGCGCTTCAACGGCATCCGGGTAAACGTGGCCTTTCAACTGCCCCCCCTGATAGCCCTGCGCCCAGACCATGCCTTGCAAAGCCTTGAGTGGCGTGGCTTTTCGGTCTTCGGCAATCCAACCCAACAGGATTTCGACGATCCGCTCGACGTTCGATTCGGGCTCATTGCTGTCCCGGCGCACGGCGTCCAGTTGCTCGGCAACGTCCGCCCGCGCGGCGTGCTGGCGAACGAAGTCCGGCAGGTGTCTGGCGGCGTAGGGAAACAACACGTCGAACACAAAACTCACCGCACTGGTGGTGCCTTCAATGTCGGTGAGAATCGCTTTGATCGGCATCGGCTCAGTCCTCCAGGCGCGGGAAGCGGCTGGCGATGTCTTCACCGGTAAAGTTGGCGACCCAGCCTTCCGGGTTGTTGAACAGGCGGATCGCAACGAAATGCGGATGCTCGCCCATGTCGAACCAGTGCGGAGTGCCGGCGGGCACCGAGATCAGGTCGTTTTTCTCGCAGAGCACGGCGTAGACATAATCGTCGATGTGCAGGGTAAACAGCCCACGGCCGGCGACGAAAAATCGTACTTCGTCTTCGCCATGGCGGTGTTCATCAAGGAACTTGGCGCGCAATTCGGCTTTTTGCGGATGATCGCTGTTCAGGCTGATGACATCGACGGTGATGTAGCCACGCTCGGTCATAAGCTTGTCGATTTGTTCCTGGTAAGCGGCGATCACTTCTTCCTGACTGGCGCCCGGCTGGATTTTCGCGGTGGCTTGCCAGCGGTCGAAGCGCACACCCTGTTCGGCCAGGGTCGACGCGATGTCTTCGAAATGGGTCAGGACCTTGTTCGGTATTTCAGGGCTTGAGACGTGATAAACGGACAGGCTGCTCATGGGGCAATTCCTCGGTATCGGCCACGCCTTCCGGTTCTTTCAGACCGGTCAGGCCAGGCGCTTCATCAGGCAAATGGGCTGCTTCTCGTGAAGTCAGCCTTGGCGGTTCATGATGCTGCGGGTCTTCAACTCGCACTCGAACAAAAATTCAAAGGCTTCGATCTGCCGCAGTGCGTCGCTCATGCGCGCGCCCCAGGTGTAGAGGCCATGGCCGCGAATCAGGTAGCCGACGCAATCGGGATGGGTGTCCAGCCAAGGCTGCACCTTGGCGGCGAGGCGCGCAATGTCCTGGTCGTTGTCGAAAATCGGCACCCGCACCCGGGACTCGTGAGTCGACACGCCGCTGAAGGCTTTTTGCAGTTCGTAGTCTTCGAACTCAATGAAATCCTGTGGCGTCAGGCGCGACAACACTGTGGCGTTCACCGAATGGGTGTGCAGCACGGCGCCGATCTCGGGGCGCCAGCAATAGAGTTGGGTGTGCAGCAGGGTTTCGGCGGACGGCTTTTTGCCCGGTTCGAGGCTGTTGCCCGACAGGTCGGTGGCCAGCACATCGTCATGGCCCAACTGACCTTTGTGCTTGCCGGACACGGTCAGCAGCGCTTCGGTCGGCGACAGGCGCGTCGAATAATTGCTGCTGGTGGCCGGCGACCAGCCGCGACCATACAAAAAACGCCCGGCGTCGATGATTTCCTGGACGAGGTGTTCTCGGGTAAGGCTCATGGCTGGTCCTCTTGCATACGTGTGGCAATGATAACGGCAGCCGCGAAGGCTGCGAGGCTGGCGATACTAAAGGTCAATGTGGCGCCCAAAGCATTCCAGCTGTAGCCCGAATACAAGGCGCCGAGCGCGCCGCCGGTGCCGGCCAGTGCCGCGTATAACGCCTGGCCCTGACCTTGCTGGCGCGCGCCGAAACTACGTTGCACGAACTGGATGGCAGCCGCATGAAAGCTGCCGAAAGTGGCCGCGTGTAACACCTGCGCAAACAGCAGCACCCAGAGAAATTCGGCAAACGAACCTAGCAGCAACCAGCGCAGGGCCGCCAACAGAAAACTCGCCATCAGCACTCGGCGTACCGAGAAGCGCGCAAGAATCCTGCTCATGGCCAGGAACATCAGGACTTCAGCCACCACACCCACGGCCCAGAGCATGCCAATCACGCCACGGCTGTACCCGAGACGTTCAAGATGCAAAGTCAGAAAGGTGTAATACGGCCCATGACTCATCTGCATCAACGCCACACAACCGTAGAACGCCAACACTCCCGGGCTGCGTAATTGTTTGAGGAAGCCCTCCCCCGTCACCCGCTCGCTCTGGACGGGGTGCGCATTCGGCACCCACAAGCTGCTGACGACAATCCCGGCCATGATCAGCACCAGCGCCACGGGATAGATGTCCAGGCTCAGCCATTCGAACACTCGGCCGAGCGCGACCACGGTGATGATGAAACCGATAGAGCCCCATAAACGAATCTGGCTGTAACGCGAGGTCTGGCCCTTCAAGTGCGCCAGGGTGATGACTTCGAACTGCGGCAGCACCGCGTGCCAGAAGAACGCGTGCAGGGCCATGACCATCGCCAACCAGGCGTAGGTTTTGCTGACAAAAATCAGTGAGAACGTCAGCAGCGTGCAGACCGCGCCGAAGCGCACGATGGCCAGGCGTCGACCGGTGTAGTCGCCGAGCCAGCCCCAGATGTTCGGCGCCACGCAGCGCATCAGCATCGGGATCGCCACCAGTTCGCCGATGCGCGCGCTGGAAAAGCCCAGGTGATCGAAGTACAGCGCCAGGAATGGCGCTGTGGATCCGAGCAAGGCGAAATAAAACAGGTAGAAACTGGAAAGCCGCCAGTACGGGAGCGCCGCCAAAATCGTCAGAACCCGGCGGCTTTAAGGTCAGCCATTAAAGCTGACCCAGCACCGGAGTGCTCACCCGGACATCGGCGTTCTGCCCACGATGACGCAGCAGGTGATCCATCAGCACGATGGCCATCATCGCTTCGGCAATTGGTGTGGCACGGATGCCGACACACGGGTCGTGACGGCCCTTGGTGATGACGTCCACCGGGTTGCCATGGATATCGATGGAGCGGCCCGGCGTGGTGATGCTCGACGTTGGCTTCAGCGCCAGGTGCGCGACGATCGGCTGACCCGACGAGATCCCGCCGAGAATACCGCCGGCGTTGTTGCTGAGGAAACCTTCCGGGGTCATTTCATCGCGGTGTTCGGTGCCGCGCTGGGCGACGCTGGCGAAACCGGCGCCGATTTCCACGCCTTTCACCGCGTTGATGCTCATCAGCGCGTGGGCCAGTTCAGCGTCGAGGCGGTCGAAAATCGGCTCGCCCAGGCCAGGCATCACGCCTTCAGCGACGACGGTGATCTTCGCGCCGACCGAATCCTGATCGCGGCGCAACTGGTCCATATAGGCTTCCAGTTCCGGCACCTTGTCCGGGTCGGGGCTGAAGAACGCGTTGTCTTCCACCGAGTCCCAGGTCTTGAACGGGATTTCAATCGGGCCGAGCTGGCTCATGTAGCCACGAATAACGATGCCCTGAGTCGCCAGGTACTTCTTGGCAATCGCACCCGCCGCCACGCGCATCGCGGTTTCCCGCGCCGAGCTGCGACCGCCGCCACGGTAATCGCGTTCGCCGTATTTGTGGTGGTAGGTGTAGTCGGCGTGAGCCGGGCGGAACAGATCCTTGATCGCCGAGTAGTCCTTGGACTTCTGGTCGGTGTTGCGGATCAACAGGCCGATGGCGCAACCGGTGGTGCGGCCTTCGAACACGCCGCTGAGGATTTCGACTTCGTCGGCTTCCTGGCGCTGGGTGGTGTGGCGGCTGGTGCCGGGCTTGCGCCGGTCAAGGTCACGCTGCAGATCCTCCAGGGAAATCTCCAGACCCGGCGGGCAGCCGTCGACAATGGCGACCAACGCCGGACCATGGCTTTCGCCAGCGGTGGTGACAGTGAACAGCTTGCCGTAGGTATTGCCGGACATGCGGGACGCTCCGTGAAATCGAACCTGAATACGTAATGCGCGCCAGTATACGCAGGCTACCCAAGTAGTTCATCCTCGAACCTTATGGGGGCCCGTGAGTCCAACCGGCACCTTATCCATGATGGCGTGATGATGCTGCGAGTTCTAGCCTTGAGCCTTACCCTGTTTACCGGCTTCGTGCAGGCGACTGTCCTGCAACGACCGATCAGTCTGGATACCGGCACCGGAGAGCTTTTCGGCTCCTTGTTGCTGCCTAAATCCGACACGCCGGTACCGGTTGTCCTGATCATTTCCGGCTCCGGTCCTACGGATCGTGACGGAAACAACCCCGACGGCGGACGCAACGACAGCCTCAAGCGCCTGGCCTGGGTGCTGGCCAAACACAACATCGCCAGCGTGCGCTACGACAAGCGCGGCGTGGCGGCGAGCCTGGCCGCGACGCCGGACGAGCGCAATCTGTCGCTGGAGGCCTATGTTGCCGATGCCGAGGCCTGGAGCCGCAAACTCAAGGCTGATCCACGCTTCGGCAAGCTGATTCTGCTGGGCCACAGCGAAGGCGCACTGGTTGCCACGCTGGCGGCACCGAGCGTCGATGCGGCGGCGGTGATTTCCATGTCCGGCAGCGCCCGCCCGGTGGATCAGGTGTTGCGCCAGCAATTGGCCAATCGCCTGCCACCGCCGCTGATGTTGCGCAGCAATGAACTGCTCGACAGCCTCAAGGCCGGCCACACCGATGACAACGTGCCGCCGCAGTTGCAGGTGATTTTCCGCCCGAGCGTGCAGCCGTACCTGATTTCGCTGTTCCGCCAGGATCCGTCGGCCGCGTTCGCCCAGTTGAAGATGCCGGCGCTGATCATCCAGGGCACCAGCGATATCCAGGTCGGTGTCGGCGACGCCAAGCTGCTCAAGGCCGCCAAACCGGACGCCGAACTGGCGGTGATCGAAGGCATGAACCACGTCATGCGCATCGTTCCCAACGACGTGAAGCGGCAATTGGCCTCCTATAAGGACCCGCAATTACCCCTGGCCGCCGAGCTTGGCGCTCGAATCCTCGGGTTTATTGACGGACTTCGCTCCAGTTAAGCGCTGCCTGGGGCGTTTTCGACTGATTTTCACGCGCCTCAGCCCTCCAGTCCTGAAAAAAACGGCCGATAAGCCTTTGTCGCCAGCGCTATGACTGGCGACAAGCAGCGCTTGGACAGGATCTCGCCGTTATGACTGATACCCCGACTTCACCCGACACCACCGCTGAAAAAGACGCACCGCCAGCGGTCGAGCTGCCGTGGGCGGACGTCCACGTCGAGCACCACAAGATGCTCCGCCTGGCGCCGTTGCAGACCGACCGCAATACAGGCGGGCGGCCGTTGCGCTTCGTCGAGTTCGGTTATGCCGAACGCAACGACAAGAAGCGCAGCCTGATGCGCATGACCATCTCGCTGCCCGGCCAGCGGGTGCGCAAGGAACAGAATCATCTGGACGTCTGGGTCGATCACGAAACCAAACGCGTGCATTTCGGCCCTGCCAGCGGTTTGCAGATCGAACCGATGAACCGTGGCCTCGGGCGCTACCTGGCCGCTCAAGGCATTACCTGGGCGAAAAAGCGCTGGCCCGCTTATACCGTCGACGGCAGCGACCTGAACAACAAGGACGCGCTGAACGAAGACACGCGCCTGCGTCGCGATCACTTTTTGCGGGTGCACGGTTTTGATGTGGTGTATGCCGACGCCCAGCATTTGAAGGGCAGCGTCAAAGAGGTGCGAGTCAGCGACCTGCTGACCGACTGGAACACCGAAAAGCTCCAGCAGGTGGAAATTCTCGAAGCCGCGCAGATGCTGCAACAGGCCGAGCAGAATCTGGCCGAGCAGGAAGTGAAGCTCAAGAAACACGAAGAAAAGGTCAGCAAGTACAAGCGTGAAGACGCCGGGTTGCGCTTTACGATTACGTGCCTGGTGGCGTTTGCGGTGTTTCAGGCGGGGTTGTTGATCTGGATTGCGACGCACCGGTAGATCAACAGATCGCAGCCTTCGGCAGCTCCTACAGGGTTATGTGTACACCTGCGTAGGAGCTGCCGAAGGCTGCGATCTTTTTGCTTTTAAGGGTCAGACGCGGGAAGCGAACACGGCCTGATGAGCGCGGCACTGCTCGGCCGTCAACATGAACACCCCATGCCCACCGCGCTCGAAATCGAGCCAGGCGAAGTCGACTTCCGGGTACAGCGCTTCAACGTGCACCTGGCTGTTGCCCACTTCGACAATCAGCAAGCCTTTCTCGGTCAGGTGATTCGCCGCTTCGGCGAGCATTCGGCGCACCAGATTCAAACCGTCGTCACCGCAGGCCAGGCCCAATTCCGGTTCGTGCTGGTATTCGTCGGGCATGTCGGCGAAATCTTCCGCATCGACGTAAGGCGGGTTCGACACGATCAGGTCGAAACGTTGCCCCGGCAAACCATCGAAACCATCGCCCTGAACCGTGTACACCCGCTCATCGACGCCATGGCGCTCGATGTTCTGGTTGGCCACTTCCAGCGCTTCGAACGACAGGTCGGCCAGCACCACTTCGGCGTTCTGAAACTCATAAGCACAGGCGATGCCGATGCAGCCGGAGCCGGTGCACAGGTCGAGAATCCGCGCAGGGTCGTTGCCCAGCCACGGCGCAAAGTGCTTTTCGATCAGCTCGCCGATCGGTGAACGCGGGATCAGCACGCGTTCATCGACAATGAACGACATGCCGCAAAACCACGCCTCGCCCAACAGGTAAGCGGTGGGAATGCGTTCTTCGATGCGACGCTTGAGCAGGCGTTGCAAATTGACCAGCTCATCGTCTTCCAGATTGCAGTCCAGATAGCTGTCGGCAATTTCCCACGGCAGGTGCAGCGCACCTAACACCAGTTGACGGGCTTCGTCCCAGGCGTTGTCGGTGCCATGGCCGAAAAACAGATCCTCCCCATGGAAGCGGCTGACGGCCCAACGGATATGGTCACGCAGGGTACGAAGTCGGGAAGTGATCACGGGTACAACTCCAAATAAACAAACTGGCGGAAAAAACGACTGACGATTCTAACAGCCAAAACGCGCCACGACGACGCAGGAAAAACACCGGATCAGATGTAGGACCTATCCATTTTTTCGGTTGGCTATTGAACAGAATGAGCATCTTGACAAGGCTGCAAGCCAACAACGACGGTGCCTACGATGGTAGCGATTCACAGAACCGCTCAGCCAGAGGACAATGTCGCAAAAGCCCCACTCCAAGGAGCCCCAGAATGTCCGTTCCACAAACGATGTTTCAACTCAGCGGTCGCGGTTACCCGGCGGCCAAACTGAGCCAGGCGACCCTCATCATCATCGATGCTCAGAAAGAATACCTCAGCGGCCCGTTGGCCCTGAGCGGCATGGATGCTGCCGTCGCGAACATCAAGCAAATCGTGGCCGCTGCCCGCGCAGCCGGTCGGCCGATCGTGCATGTGCGTCACCTCGGCACTGTCGGCGGGCTGTTCGATCCACAGGGCGAGCGCGGCGAGTTCATCCCGGGCCTGGAGCCACAGGCTGACGAAACCATTATCGGCAAGCTGTTGCCGAGCGCGTTCCACGGCACCACGCTGTACGATCGCCTGCAAGAACTCGGTTCCCTGGACCTGATCGTCTGCGGTTTCATGAGTCATTCCAGCGTCAGCACTACCGTGCGCGCCGCCAAGAACCTGGGCTTTCGTTGCACGCTGGTGGAAGATGCCTGTGCGACCCGCGACCTGCCTTACAAGGGCGGTGTACTCAGCGCCGAGCACGTTCAGCAGACCGAAATGGCGATCATGGCGGACAACTTCGCCACCCTCGCCCTGACCCACGATCTGATCTGATCGACGTCAGATGAGCGGTTCAGCCGCCGCTCATCCGCAAAAGCCTATCATTTGCTGCAATTGCCTTAGCCTCAGGAACATCCCGGTCAACTCCCGGTCGAAGGGCCGATACCCATTGAGGAAGGTCGGAATGAAGTTATCCGATGGTTTTGATGCACGCCGCTTGCGGCCCAAAGGCCAAAGCAACTGGCGTTTTCGATTCGGCGCAGCCATTGCCGCCCTGCTGGCAATGCTCGGCGTACTGATGACGCTGGCCGGTATCGCCAGCCTGCTCGGCCACGCGCCCGCCCTGGGCGAGTTGAATACCAACAAGGTCGGGTCGGCGGTGATTCTGGTGATTGGCCTGTTGGTGCTATACATCGGCGTGTGGCTGTGGCGCCGCTGCCGTCGCCGTTCGCGTCAATCGCAAGCGCTGAACATGGCCCCGCACCTGATGAAAAAACACGACTGAATGGATGGCCCGGCGTTTAGCCGGGCGCCAATTGTTATGGATAGCGTCCCGACTTGGGTAAACTGGCGGCCTTCGCGGAGGCTGACATGCAAGACGACGATTTTTCCCTGTTCAAAAGTGCGACCCAAGGCATCAAGCCGATCAAGCACGATCGCGCCGAAACCGGCAAACCCAAAAGCGACCGCGCCCAGATCGCCAAGCTGCGTCAGGCCGCCACCGTGCGCACCGATGCCACCACCGTTGACGGGTTGTCCGATCAGTTCGTGATCGACGTCGGTCCGGAAGACGAGCTGATGTGGGCTCGCGACGGTGTTCAGGAAAGCCAGATCCGCAAACTCAAGATTGGCCAGATCCCGTTCGAAGGCAGCCTCGACCTGCATGGCATGAACGTGGAAAAGGCCCGGAAAACCCTCTGGGCCTTTCTTGCCGAAGCGACCAAATTCGAAATCCGCTGCGTGCGCGTCACCCACGGCAAAGCCGTGCGACTGGACGGCAAGCGGCCAATGATCAAAAGCCACGTCAACACCTGGCTGCGCCAGCATTCCCAAGTGCTTGGTTTTACCTCGTGCCAACCGAAACACGGCGGTGCCGGCGCGGTTTATGTGATGCTCAAACGCACCATGATGGAAGGTCGCGACGAGTAAAGCTGTCGCGTCACGCTTGCAGCGCCGTGTCCGCCACCGTACCCTTGCCCTTTGCGAAAAATCCCACAGGTAGTTTCATGTCCCTGGAACAGAATTACACCGCGATTCTCGGCCAATTGGGCGAGGACGTCTCCCGCGAGGGCCTGCTCGACACGCCCAAGCGTGCCGCCAAAGCCATGCAGTACCTCTGCCGCGGTTATGAACAGACACTGGAAGAAGTCACCAACGGTGCCTTGTTCAGCTCCGACAACAGCGAAATGGTGCTGGTCAAGGACATCGAGCTCTACTCGTTGTGCGAACACCACCTGCTGCCGTTCATCGGCAAGGCCCACGTCGCCTACATCCCGAGCGGCAAGGTGTTGGGGCTGTCGAAAGTCGCGCGGATCGTCGATATGTACGCCCGCCGCCTGCAGATCCAGGAAAACCTCAGCCGCCAGATCGCCGATGCGGTCCGGCAAGTCACCGGCGCCCTGGGCGTGGCGGTGGTGATCGAGGCCAAGCACATGTGCATGATGATGCGCGGTGTCGAGAAGCAGAATTCGTCGATGATCACTTCGGTGATGCTCGGTGAGTTCCGGGAAAACGCGGCGACTCGCAGCGAGTTTCTCAGCCTGATCAAGTAAGCCGCAGTACGAAGAAAACCGGCGCTCATCGCCGGTTTTTTTTCGCCTGTGAAAAATCAGGTAAGCTGCGCGCCTTTCTCGATTCCCACCGTGAGGCTTTCAACGTGTTCGTAAAAGCGCTTCGTGTCGGCCTTGGCCAACTGATCATCTTCATCGACTTCATCACCCGTCCGGGCAAAAAACAGCGCCCGGCCGAGGCTCAGGCCCAAGTCAACAGCGCCGCCAAGGACCTGACCCTGTATCAGTTCCACGCCTGCCCGTTCTGCGTGAAAACCCGCCGCACCTTGCGTCGTTTGAACGTGCCGGTGGCGCTGCGCGATGCGAAGAACAACGAACAGGATCGTCAGGCCTTGCTGGACCAGGGCGGCAAAATCAAAGTGCCGTGCCTGCGGATTGAAGAGAATGGCCAGACCACCTGGATGTATGAGTCCAAGGTGATTATTGATTATCTGGATAAGCGGTTTGCGGCGGTCTGACGGTTTGTGGTGTTCTGACTGACGCCTTCGCGAGCAAGCCCGCTCCCACAGGCGACCAAGTTCCTTCAGGAGCAACGCGGTCGAATGTGGGAGCAAGCTTGCTCGCGAAGAGGCCCGCCCAGACACCACAAAATCCAGACAAAATAAACCGGCCCTTGAGCCTAATGCCTGCCAGTTAAGAGAATTTCAGACGAAACACGCACTGCGTAGCAGCTGACGAGCAACGCGAGGCAGCGTTCGGCTGCGAAGCAGTCGTGAACCCTGAGTACACGTACTCTCTGAACCACCGCGCCGCCCGATTTCACGACTGCTGCGCAGCCGAACGCAGGCTTCGCCAGCTGCTACAGATTGAGTGACGGCTTAACTGATCGGCATTAGGCCCTTGAGCCGGTTTTTTTATGACTTCACGCGGCCTCCGCCGCCTGAGCCTGCCTCACCACCGCCGCCAACCGCCTCACCCCCTCATCCAACCGCGCCGGATCGATGTGACTGAAGTTCAGCCGCAAATGCCCAGGATGGTTGTCCGGATCCGGAAAGAACGGCTCGCCCGGCATAAACGCCACGTCCGCAGCCAACGCAGCCTTGAGCAACGTCCGGGTGTCCAGCGGTTGCTTGAGCGTCAGCCAGAAAAACAGCCCGCCCTGGGGCACGTTCCAGTCCGCCAGATCGGAAAAATGCGTTTCCAGCGCTGACTGGAACGCATCCCGGCGCCCCCGATAGAAATCCCTCAGCTCACTCAGATGATGCTGAAACTTCTCGGTGCCGATCCATTGCAGCGCCTGCCACTGCCCCACGCGATTGGTGTGCAGATCCGCCGATTGCTTGAGCTTCAACAAATGCGGGAACAGGTCCGGGCTGGCTATCAGGTAACCGACCCGCAGGCCTGGCAACAGGGTTTTGGACACGGTGCCGGTGTAGATCCAACTGGCCTTTTTCAAGCGACTGACAATCGGCGTGGCACTGCCGCCGTCGAAGGTCAGCTCGCGGTAGGGTTCGTCTTCGATCAGCGTGACGCCGAATTCATCCAGCAACGCCGCCACCTCATCGCGCTTGGCTTCGCTGTAGCGCACGGCCGACGGGTTCTGGAAGGTCGGGATCAGGTAGATGAACGCGGGTTGATGCTTTTCCAGACGCGAACGCAGTTGAATCAGGTTCGGACCGTCGGCCTCCTGCGGGACCGTGATGCAGTCGGCGCCGAACAGCTGGAAAATCTGCAACGCCGCCAGATAGGTCGGCGCTTCCAGCAAAATCTCGGTGCCTTTGTCGATGTAAAGCTTGGCCGCCAGATCAAGGGTTTGCTGGGAGCCGCTGACCACCAGAACCTGACTCGCCTCACACGGCACGCCCAGCGCCCGCGCTTCGGCAGCCAGGGCTTCGCGCAGTGCCGGCTCGCCTTCGCTCATGCCGTATTGGCCCATGGACAGCGGCATGTCGGCCCACTCGACTTTCGGCAACATGACTTCAGCCGGCAAGCCGCCGGCGAACGACATCACTTCCGGGCGCTGGGCTGCGGCGAGGATTTCACGGATCAAAGAACTTTTAAGGCGCGAGACACGTTCGGAAAAAGCCATGGAGGTCACCGGTAGCGAGGCGAGAGGAAAATGAGTCAAACTGGTTGACCGAAATTACGACAGCTTGCGCGGATACGTCAACATGCTTGACCTTAAAAACCCTGAAACTCAGCAACAGGCCATGGAAGCGTTTTTCTTCGGCTACCAGGCGTTCACCGCCAAGGCCGACGAAATGCTTGAGCGTCGTGGCTTGAGCCGGGTGCATCAACGCATCGTGTTTTTCATCGCCCGCTATCCGAACCTGAGCGTGAAGGAATTGCTGGCGTTGCTCGGCGTGACCAAGCAGGCGCTGAACATTCCATTGCGGCAGTTGCTGGAAATGCATCTGGTGAACAGCGTGGCGTCCGAGACGGACAAGCGTAAGCGACTGCTGGAGTTGACCGAAGATGGCGCGCGTTTCGAACAGTCGCTGCGGCGCGAGCAAGTGAAATTGCTGGAGCGGGTGTTTGCCGAGGCTGGGGAAGCGGCGGTGGATGGGTGGTTGGCGGTGAATCTGGCGCTGGGGAAAAGCCAGGTGCCTGTTGAATGAGTGTTTTGCCTGGTGGTTTTGCGGTGGCTGATCTGGCGCCTTCGCGAGCAAGCCCGCTCCCACAGGTGACCGCATTCCCCTGAAAGAACTCGGTCGAGTGTGGGAGCGGGCTTGCTCGCGAAGAGGCCCGCCCAGACACCACAAAATCCAGCCCAACAAACCGGCCCTCGCGCCAATTTGTCTGGTTAATCCTATCCCCCACACGCCTGCCGATACTGCGCCAACACCTGCCCGATCGCCGCCAGCACCAACCCCCGCGCCGAGCGTTCACCCTGCCCGCTCACCACGCTCGGGTAGAGCTGCGGCAAGTACTGGCTGACCAGGGTCTCTGGAATCGGCTCGTCGCCGAGCGCCAGGAACATCTCTTCGACGGCTCTGCTGGCGGCTGCGAAGGGCCAGTAATAGCGGATCCGGTCGCTGTAGCTGAAATGCCGTTGCACCCTCAGCGCGGCATCATCGCCGTGGTAATAGCTGTCCCAATAGTGCGGTTCGGAGAGCATCAGCGATTCCATGGTTTTGCGCAGGCTCGCCTGTTCGGGGGTTGAGCGCATCGCCGCGCCGATGTGGTCCAGCGCATACAGCGCCTCGCGCAGGGCGAAGGTCAGGCCCGGGCCGACCTTGAGGATGGCGAAGCCGTCATGCACCAGATCGGTCAAGGCCTCGGCGGGTTGGTAATCCGTGGAGTGAGCCTCGAAGACCAGCTGCGGTTCGCCCTGCAGAATGGCGCTGAGTGCCTGCGCCTTGTGCGGCTGATAAACCACCACATTCTCGTTGCCGAACTCGACGCCGGGCTGGACCACCAGGCCGATGACCCGTGCGAACACGCTGTCCAGGCCCAGGGCGATAAAGGCCCGGCGATGCAACTCGATGGTGTCGAGGGCCGATTGCGGTGTGGTGACCGCCAGGTCTTCGACTTTCTCCGACGCCCCGCCCGGTACCGGGACTTCGGTGCCGATCACGTAAAACGGTGCCGGCAGGCCGGCGTCGCTCACGGCTCGCTCCACCACCGCGGCCAGGCGTGCAGCACGTTCGGCGATCAGCGCGCCGTCCAGCGGGTTGGTTTCGCCCAGGCAGGCCATGCTCGCGTCGAGGTGGATCTTGCTGAATCCTGCCAAGGCATAGGCCTCGAGCATGCGCTCCGCCTTGAGCATCGCTTGCTGCGGTGGCAGATGTCGCCAAGGGTTCGGCCCCAGGTGATCGCCGCCGAGAATCAAGCGCTGCGGATCGAACCCGACCCGTTCGGCGATCTCCAGCACGAAGCGGCGAAAGTCCGCCGGGGTCATGCCGGTATAACCGCCCTCATGGTTGACCTGATTGCACGTCGCCTCGATCAGCACCGGCGCGGTGCCCGCCTGGCCGTTGCGCAAGGCCGCTTCGATGACCAAAGCGTGCGCCGAACACACCGAAGTAATACCCAGGGCAAGCCCTTGGGCATGGGCATCCGCCAGTTTTTGAAGATAATGACCCTGCATGACCAGTGCCTCTCGATAACGTTGGGGAGGTCACCTTACGAGAGCGAAACGATCAAAATCAATCATAAATTTGATTGACAGTGATTTTTTTAGCTTTATATTTCATTTCAATGAATCACTAACGAGCAACCACAGTGACCAAAGACGAACGCCTTTCCCTGATCTGTCAGCACCTGTACAGCCATGGCGAAAGCACTATCCAGACCATCGCCGAAGTCGCCGACGCTTCCCTGGCCACCGTTCGCCGGGACCTGCTGAGCCTGGAAGCCGACGGCACCATTCACCGCACTCACGGTGGCGCACGGATCGCCAAGAGCGCCGGGGTCGAAGTCGCCTTCGATCTGCGGGAAAACCAGAATCTGTTCGCCAAACGCGCCATCGCCGAAGTGGCCTATGAACAGATCGCGCCCGGCTCGACGATTTTTCTCGACGCCGGCACCACCGTATTGCAACTGGCCCGTCGCCTGCGATTGAACCCCTTGCCGCTGTCGGTGTTCACCAATTGCCTGAACACCGCTCAGGTATTGATGAACACTCCGGGCATCAAAATCGTCCTGCTGGGCGGCCAACTGCGCGCGGAAAACGCCTCGATGGTCGGCGCCCTCGCCGAAGCGATGATCGAGAACCTGTGGTTCGATCAACTGTTCCTCGGCGCCGGCGCCATTGCCCCGGATGCCTGCATCTACAGCCTTGATGCCAGCGAAGCGCAACTCAACCAGAAGATGCTCGCCCGTGCCGCCAGCACCTTGTTGCTGGTGGATTCGAGCAAGTTCGACCAGCGCCTCACTTACCGCGTCGCGCCGCTGGACAAGGCCCTGACCGTGATCAGCGACGAGCAACTGTCGGCCAGTTGGTGGGCGCGGTTGAGCGAGCAAGGTTGCACCACGCTGCAAGCCTCCAGCCAAAAGGTTGCCGCCGAGGACGTGCAAGCATGAAGCCGTGCGTGCTGGGCCTGGACAGCGGCGGCTCGAAAACCCTGGTGGCGATTGCCGACCGCCAGGGCCGAGTGCTGCACTGTGAATCGGCGCCCGGGCTCGACCCGACCGCCAATCCACAATGGCCAGCCCAGTTGCACGCACTGTTGCAAGTCCCCGGTAAACGCCCGCTGGCCGCCGCGGTGCTCGGGATGCCGCTGCATGGCGAGCTGACGGAATGTTCGGTCGCCCAACTCGATACGGCACAACGCGCGCTGCCCTGCCCGGTCACCGTGGAAAACGATGTGCGCATTGCCTTCGATGGCGCGTTTGCCGGGCAAGGCGCGGGCGTGCTGATGCTGGCCGGCACCGGTTCCATGGCCTGGGCCAGCCGCAACGAACCCGACGCCGAACAAGTGCGCGTCGGCGGTTGGGGCGATGTGTTCGGCGACGAAGGCAGCGCCTACTGGATCGGCTGCCAAGTGCTGATCCACGCCAGCCGCAGCCTCGATGGCCGGGATGCTCCGTCGAATCTGACCCTGGCCCTGCTCAATCACCTGGGCCTGACCCCTGAACAACTGGCGGGCTGGGTCTATGGCCTGGCCAACCGCCGGGCCGAAATCGCCGCCCTGGCCGAGTGCGTCTCGGCCTGGGCCGTCGCCGGCGATCCGGCGGCCAGCGCCGTGCTGGATGCCGCCGCCGCGCACCTGGCCGAACACATCAGCGCCGCCTGGAGCCGACTCGGCCTGACCGGGCCCGCGACCTGGAGTTATGCGGGCGGCGTGTTTGCCAATCCGCACATGATCGAGCGCATCGCCCATCGCATCGGCAGCGCAGCGTGCCCGCCACGTCTGCCGCCCATCGGTGGCGCCTTATGGCGTGCCGCTCAAAACGCGGGATGGAACCCCGACCAACACTGGATAGAACAACTGTCCTTGAACCTTCGTACCTCCCTTGCACTGCCATCAACCTCCCCCTTCCCGATGTAGAGGTTTTGCCATGCTTCGACGCCATTTGCTCGCTTCACTCGCGATGTTGCCGCTGTCGTTTGCGGTCTCGGCTTTCTCCCCGATGGCCAGTGCGGCCAGTGTCACTGAAGTGCTGTTGCCGCCGTGGGGCACGCTGCCCAAGGGCATGACCGATCGCCTCGCCAGCCAGACGGGCGTGACGCTGGATACCCAGACCCTGGGCTGGGACCAGATCCTGACCAAGGTCGCCACGTCGATGATTGCGGGCAGCCCGCCGGCGGATACCACCGAAGTGGACTGGTCGTGGGTCGGTCAGTTTGGCGCCGCCAACTGGTACCAACCGCTCAACGATGCAGTGGATGCCGCCACCCTGGCCGACATCCCGACAGCGAAGTTCTTCATGTTCGACGGCAAACTGCTGGCGGTGCCCTACGCCAACGACTTCCGCGTGCTGATCTACAACCGCGACCACCTCAGCCGTGCCGGCATCAGCGCGGCACCGACCACCCCGGATCAACTGCTGGCCGACGCCAAAGCCATCAAAGCCAAGAACATCACCCGATACCCGATCGCCCTGCCGTTGTCCGCTACAGAAGGCAGCGCCACCGCGTGGTATCTGCTGACCAAAGTGTTCGGTGGCGAACTGTTCAACGACAAGCTCGAACCGCAGTTCGTCAAACCTGATTCCGCCGGTTATCGGGCGATGGCGTTCGAGGTCGAGGCGCTCAAGCAAGGCTTGATCAGTCCGGCGGCGACCGGCCTCAAGGACGTCGAAGTGCAGGAACTGTTCAAGAAAGGCGATGCGTCGTTCGACCTCGCGGGCTGGGCCGGTAACGTCGCGGTCTACAGCGACCCGGCCAAGTCCCAAGTGGCCGAGCATGTCGCCGCCGCATTGATGCTGACCACCACCGGCACCGCCCGCACCATCGGCCTGCCGGAAGCCATGGGCATTCCGACCACGGCGAAGAACCCGGCCGGCGCCAAGACCTTTATCAACTGGTTCATCAAGCCCGAGAACCAGATCGAGAGCTACACCACCCTCGGCAACCTGCCGACCCGCACCAGTGTGCTCAAACAGCTCAACAGCGAAGGCAAGCTCAAGAGCGGTGACGTGATTCTGCAGCAAGCGAGCCTGGTCGATCCGTTGTTCAAGCAAGGCACGCCGGTCTGGTACCCGCAGTTCACCAGCGCGGTGTCCAGCGCGCTGAACCAGGCGGCCAAGGGTGAACTGAGCGTGGCCCAAGCGGTGGCGCAAATTGCCGAACAAGCCAAGAGCGCGATGCAGCCGTGATGACATTAGCCTCGATCAGGGAGCGCTTGCGCCCCACGCCGGGTGAAACCTGGCTCGGTCTGGCGTATGTGCTGCCGATCATCCTGGTGATGGCCAGCCTGGTGTTCGTGCCGCTGGTGACCACGGTGCTCGACAGCCTGTACCGGATTGACCCGATGCGCCCGGGCACACCCTTTGTCGGCCTGCTCAACTACCAGAACCTGGCCACCGACAGCAATGTCCAGCATGCCACCTGGAACACCTTGATCTACGTGGTCCTGGCGGTGGTGCTGGAAACCCTCGGGGGCCTGGCCGCCGCCCTGCTGCTGAACAAGGTGCGCCATGGTCGGCAGTGGTTGCTGGCGATTTTGGTATTGCCGTGGTGCCTGCCGCCGGTGGTCAACGCGCTGGTCTGGTTGTGGATCTACAACCCCAGCTATGGCGTGTTGAACAACCTGCTCAAGGGCATCGGGCTGATCAGCGAGAACAAGGTGTGGTTCAACGACCACCACACCGCGTTGCTCCTGATTTCCCTGGTGCATGTGTGGCGCATGTTGCCGCTCACCGCGATCATTTTGCTGGCCGCGTTGCAGGCGATTCCCGGCGACCTGTATGAGGCGGCCAAGCTCGATGGCGCGGGGCGTTTCAAATGCTTCCGGATGATCACCCTGCCGCTGATTGCCGGTGGCCTGGCCATCGCGCTCAGCCAATCGACGGTGTTCGCGTTCAACCTGTTCGACGAAGCGTGGATTCTCAACGGCGCGAGCCTGGACACCCGCAGCCTGATCATTCAGGTGTACATGTCGGCCTTCCAGAACCTGAAGTTCTCCTACGGCATGGCGCTGTCGGTGCTGGCGATGATCGCGTCGTTGCTGGTGTCGATGGTCTACGTGCTCAAGGTCTACCGCGAAACGAGGTTCGACTGATGCGCAGATATTTCCTCCAAGGCCTCGGCAAGGCCGGGTTCGCCCTCGCGGTGTTGGCCCTGATTCTGTGGTCACTCGGCCCGGTGTATTGGTCAGTGATCACCAGTTTCACCGAGCCGCGCGAGATGCTCAGCGGCCAGCTCCATCTGTGGCCGGAGCACCCGACCCTGGAGCATTTCGCCAAGTTGTTCGGCGCCAGCAGTTCGTCCCAGGGCAATGAAGTGCAATCGGTGTGGCCGCAGTTTTCCAGGGCGTTTATCAACAGCCTGGTGACGTCGGTCGCCGCCACGCTACTGACCCTGGTCGCGGCGGCGTTCGGTGGCTACGCCTTTGTGCGCTTGCGCTTTCCCGGTCGCGATTTGTTGTTCGCCTTGGTCGTGGCGAGCATGGCGGTGCCGGCCTACACGGTGATGATTCCGTTGTATCGCCTGATGATCAGTCTGCACCTGATCGACACCTACCTCGGCGTGACGCTGATCTACGTGTCGGCCTTCCTGCCGCTGGCCCTGTGGCTGATGCGCAGCGTCTATCAGTCGCTGCCGGTGTCGCTGGAAGAAGCCGCGTGGCTGGATGGCGCGGGCCGCACCTACACGCTGATCCGCATCGTCTTGCCGCTGGCGGCGCCCGGTTTGATCGCCACCGCGATCCTGACCTTCCTCAGTGCCTGGGGACAATTCATGGTGCCGCTGGTGTTCTCTCCCTCGTTGGCCACCAAGTCGCTGACCGTACTGATTCCCGAATTCGTCACCCGCAACTACGTCGACTACGGCCTGATGAACGCCGCCGGCGTGGTCGCGATGCTGCCACCCGTGCTGCTGGTGATTTTCCTCAACCGGTTCCTGGTGCGCGGGCTGATTGCCGGCGCGACCAAATAATCCTCCTCTTCAAGGACTGCCTCCATGAACATCACTGAACAAGTCATCGTTGAGCAATTCCCTTTCTGGGCGCCGGCACTGTCCCAGCCACTGCCGGATTTCAGTGGCGCCACGGTCGTGGTGGTCGGCTGCGGCACGTCTTACTACTTGGCGCAAAACGTCGCCAGTGCCATGAACCTCAACGGCCAGCGCGCAATCGCCGTCCCCGGTGGCGAATGGGCCCGACGCCCACAGGCCTACCTCGCCGACACCCGCGACGTGTACGTGGTGGCGCTGTCGCGCAGCGGTGAATCCACAGAAACCGTGCAGGCCGTGGAAGCCAGCCGTGTCCGCGGCTTGAAAACCCTGGGCATTACGTGCGAACTCGACAGCAGCCTGGCGCGGGTCAGCGATCAAGTGCTGTTCGCCCCGACCCACGCCCTGGAAGGGATCGTGATGAGCAGTTCGGCGAGTCTGATGTTGCTGCTGGGCCTGCGTCTGGCCGGTGTCAGCCTCGACCCGGCGATTGCCGCCAGCGCCGAGCACGCCATGCGCAACCTCGACGGCCAACTCGACAATGCCCTGCTGTCGCGTTCGCATTTTGTCTACCTTGGTGGCGGCGCGTACTACGGCCTGGCCAGCGAAGGCGCACTGAAATTGCAGGAAATGAGCCTGACCTACACCCAGGTGTTCCACCCGTTGGAATACCGTCACGGCCCGATCAGCCTGGTCGACGAAAAGACCTGCGTGGTGCTGATCTACAGCCCGCAGAGTCTTGAGGAAGAAAGCCAGTTGTGCGCCGAGCTGCAAGCCAAGGGTGCCCTGGTGATCGGTTTTGGCGGCCCCGGCGACCTGTCGATCGAGATCGCCCAGAACGGTCTGGATCGCAGCCTGGCGGTTCTGCCGGCGTTGCAGTTGTTCGGCGAACGCCTGGCCCAGCACAAACACCTGGACAGCACCGCACCACGCCACCTCACCAAGGTTGTGCGCCTTTCCTGATTCGCAGGTCCGACACAGGTGGTTTTCTCGATATGGCAACGGTCAACATCCAGCAACTTCGTAAAAACTATGGCTCGATCCCCGTGTTGCACGGCATCGACCTCTCCATCGCCGACGGTCAATTCGTCTCGCTGGTGGGGGCTTCCGGCTGCGGCAAGTCCACACTGCTGCGGATGATCGCCGGGCTGGAAACAGTCAGCGCCGGCACCATCGAGCTCAACGGCAAGGTCATCAACAACCTGTCGCCGAAGGACCGGGACATCGCCATGGTGTTCCAGAACTATGCGTTGTACCCGCACATGACGGTGGCGCAGAACATGGGTTTCAGCCTGCACCTGCGCAAGGAATCCCCCGAGCGCATCGACAAGGCCGTACGGGAAACCGCCGCCCTGCTCGGCCTTGCGCCATACCTGGATCGTTACCCCAAGGCGTTGTCGGGCGGCCAGCGCCAGCGCGTTGCCATGGGCCGGGCCATCGTGCGCGAGCCCCAGGTGTTTCTGTTCGACGAACCGCTGTCGAACCTCGACGCCAAACTGCGGGTGCAGATGCGCATCGAGATCCGCACCTTGCAACGCCGGCTCGGCACCACCGCCATCTACGTGACCCACGACCAGATGGAGGCCATGACCATGTCCGATCTGATCGTGGTCATGAATGCCGGTCGCATCGAGCAGATCGGCGCGCCCATCGAAGTGTATGACCGGCCGGCCAATCTGTTCGTGGCGACGTTCATCGGCTCACCGGCGATGAATCTGATCGAAGGCTTGCTGGAGCATGAGGGCGCCGAGTCCTTCGTGCGGGTCGGCGGGCATCGCATTGAGTTGGGCCGACACGTTGACCTGCCGCCGTCGACAGCGGTGGTGGTGGGGATTCGCCCCGAACACGTGACCCTGGCGCCGGTGGAAGGACCGACATTTTCCCTGCCGTTCAGCGTCGAACTGATCGAACCGACCGGCGCCGACAGCCATGTCTATGGGCGTTCATGCGATGCCCAGGTGGTGGCCTCGCTGTCACGCCGCGACAGCCTGGCGCTGGGCGAGCACGTGATGCTGCGCGGCCGTTGCGAGCAGTTGCATGTGTTTGAAAAAGCCAGTGGGTTGCGGGTGGACTGAAGGAATCCCGATGTAACGAGTACGCCTTTCCTCGCCACTGTAGGCAGTGGCTGATCTGACGCCTTCGCGAGCAAGCCCGCTCCCACACTTGACCGAGTTCCTTCAAGGGAATGCGGTTGAGTGTGGGAGCGGGCTTGCTCGCAAAAGGGCTAAAACAGGCGATATATCCCTATCGCCAATCTTTTCGTCGACAAAATCAAAAACATTATTTGCTTTATTTGTATACAAAAGCATAATCCACTTCGTGCGAGTTCCTGACCAAGCGGTCAACAAATTCGCAAGTGCCTCAAAGGACCGCTGCCACCCTCATGGGTCCGGTCCTGGAAATAAAAATAAAACTCTTGAGGAGTACTCGCTGTGGAAAGCCGCAAATCCGAAGCCCCGTCGCTGGAACTCTCGCCGCCGTTACGCAATGGCTGGCTGGAGCGCATCTTCAAACTCACCTTGCATGGCACCACGGTGAAGACCGAGCTGATTGCCGGTCTGACAACCTTCATCACCATGGCTTACATCATCTTCGTCAACCCGAACATCATGGCCGATGCCGGCATCGATCACGGCGCCGCATTTGTCGCCACGTGCATCGCCGCCGCCCTGGGCTGCCTGTTGATGGGCCTGTACGCCAACTGGCCAGTCGGCCTCGCGCCGGGCATGGGCCTCAACGCCTTCTTCACCTACACCGTAGTCGGCACCATGGGCTACAACTGGGAAACCGCCCTCGGCGCGGTGTTTGTGTCCGGTGTGTTGTTCATGATCCTGACCTTCTCCAAGATCCGCGAATGGCTGCTCAACAGCATTCCGGTCAGCCTGCGCTACGCCATGGGCGCCGGTGTGGGGCTGTTCCTGGGGATCATCGGCCTGAAAACCGCCGGCATCGTCGTCGACAGCCCGGCGACCCTGATCAAGCTCGGCTCCCTGCGCGAACCCGGCCCGCTACTGGCGGCCATCTGCTTCCTGATGATCGCCGTGCTCAGCTACCACAAAGTCTTCGGTGCGATCCTCATCAGCATCATCACCGTGACCGCTGCCGGTTGGGGCCTGGGCCTGGTGCATTACGAGGGCATCATGTCCGCCCCGCCGAGCCTGGCACCGACCTGGATGGCCATGAACGTTGCCGGCGTGTTCAACGTCAGCATGATCAGCGTGGTGCTGGCGTTCCTCTTCGTGCACATGTTCGACACCGCCGGTACCCTGATGGGTGTGGCCCAGCGCGCCAACCTGGTGAACGCAGACGGTCGTATCGAAAACCTCTCCCGCGCGATGAAAGCCGACAGCGCCTCCAGCGTTTTCGGGGCGATGGTCGGTGTCCCTCCCGTCACAAGCTATGTAGAAAGCGCCGCAGGTGTAGCCGCTGGTGGTCGGACTGGTCTTACCGCCGTGACCGTAGGTGTGCTATTTATTGCCGCGATGTTCTTCGCGCCGCTGGCTGGCATGATTCCCGCTTACGCCACCGCCGGTGCATTGATTTATGTCGCGATGCTGATGATGAGCGGCATGGCGCACATCGAATGGGATGAAGCGACCGACAGCATTCCGGCGATCGTCACCGCGATCATGATGCCGTTGACCTTCTCGGTCGCCGACGGTATCGCGCTGGGCTTTATCACTTATGTGGTGTTGAAGGCCGGCACCGGTAAGTACAAGGAAATTTCCGTCAGTCTGTGGGTGCTCTGCGCGATCTTCATCGCCAAGTTCATTTTCTTGTAAGCGGTCATCGTTTCAAACAGCCTCACCCCGTCGGGTGGGGCTTTTGCACATTAGGAGGAAAGTGATGAGTCTGGAAACCTGGCTGCTGTTCAGCGGCGCTGCGCTGGTGGTGATCCTGATCCCGGGGCCATTGTCTTTGCTGATGATCAGCAACAGTTTGAACTACGGTTTGCGTCGTTCTTACCCGGCGTTTCTCGGTGGGGTGATTGCCTCGATTTGTTTGCTCAGCGCCTCGGCGCTGGGTCTGGGCGCCCTGCTGCTGGCGTCGGAACAGCTGTTCAGCGCGTTGAAGATTGTCGGCGCGCTGTACCTGTTCTACCTCGCCTGGCAGAGCTGGCAGCAATCGCGCCAGCCCTCGGTCGGCGCCGAAGTGCCCCAGGCTGCGCCGGTACCGCGCTTTCGTGCGCTGTTTGGTCGCGCGTTTGTGCTGGGTGCGAGCAATCCGAAAGACATCCTGTTCTTCGCCGCGTTTTTGCCGCAATTCTTGAGCGCCGAGCAACCGTTCCTGCCGCAGTTGCTGGTGATGATTGCTACGTGGACCGTGCTCGATCTGCTGTGCAAATTGGCCTATGGCCTGGGCGCCCATGGCGCGGCGCGGTATCTGCGCAGCGGCAAAGGCCAGAGCTGGTTTAACCGGATCAGTGCCGGGTTGTTCAGTGGTGCGGGGGCGGCGTCGTTGTTGAGCCGTTAGCAAGGCAAGATCAAAAGATCGCAGCCTCGTTGCACTCGGCAGCTCCTACAGGGGATTACATTTCAAATGTAGGAGCTGTCGAGTGCAACGAGGCTGCGATCTTTTGACTTTTTCGGGGACAAAAAAAAGCCCGCAGTGTGGGCGGGCAAAAGACCAAAGAAGCTTTATGCGCAGATTCTTGGGGGAGTCTAGCTTCCTCTGTAGGTCGAATAGCTGTAGGGCGAAATCAGCAACGGCACGTGGTAGTGATCCTGTTCCGCAGAGATGCCAAACCGCAGCACCACCACATCGAGGAACGCCGGTTCCGGCAACTGAACGCCACGGGCGCGGTAGTAATCGCCCGCATGAAACTGAACCTGATAGACCCCGGAACGGTAGTCATCGCCTTGCAGCAACGGTGCATCGACACGGCCATCGCTGTTGGTGATCGCACTGGCGACCAATTCCAGTTGCGAGCCTTCAACGCGGTACAACTCGACCTTGATCGAGCTGCCCGGGCAACCGTGTGCAGCGTCCAAAACGTGTGTAGTCAAACGTCCCATTGATTCTGCGCGCCTGGCTGCGAACAGCAGTCAAGCCTCGCGCCTCCCGAAGTCAGTTGAAAGGAGACCGCACCGTTTCGGAGCACGAAAAGCTGCGGCGAGCGACTGATTAAGACACTTTTCAAAAAAATTGTACACAATAAAAACGACATTTTTATCGCAGCCGCCGTCATCCGTGGATTCCCGGCGAATCTGACCACGAACCATGCGTGCAGCGGACCTTCTATCCATTAGCTGACCAGTCAGGCAGGTTTCTTGCAGTAGCATCCCTTCATGACAGTTAATGAAAAATGCAAAAATTCAGGCTTACAAAATGAATATAAAGTTGTATACAATCAACCCATCGCTGTGACGCCAGCCTGGCATCTATCCGCCAGGTCGCCCACACAACCTGTCAACGAATAAGAAGGAAGACTGCAGTGAGCGCTGACTACCCACGCGACCTGGTCGGTTACGGCAGTAACCCTCCGCACCCACACTGGCCGGGCAATGCCCGCATCGCTTTGTCCTTCGTGCTCAATTACGAGGAGGGTGGCGAGCGCAATATCCTGCACGGCGATAAAGAGTCCGAAGCCTTCCTCTCGGAAATGGTCTCGGCCCAGCCGCTGCAAGGCGCGCGCAACATGAGCATGGAATCCCTTTACGAGTATGGCAGCCGCGCCGGCGTGTGGCGGGTGCTGAAGCTGTTCAAGGAATTCGACATCCCGCTGACGATCTTCGCCGTCGCCATGGCCGCCCAGCGCCACCCGGACGTGATCCGCGCCATGGTCGATGCCGGCCACGAGATCTGCAGCCACGGCTACCGCTGGATCGACTATCAGTACATGGATGAAGCCCAGGAACGCGAGCACATGCTCGAAGCGATCCGCATCCTTACCGAACTCACCGGCGAACGCCCACTGGGCTGGTACACCGGCCGCACCGGCCCGAACACCCGTCGGCTGGTGATGGAAGAAGGCGGTTTTCTCTACGACTGCGACACCTACGACGACGACCTGCCCTACTGGGAACCGAACAACCCGACCGGCAAGCCGCACCTGGTGATCCCGTACACCCTGGACACCAACGACATGCGCTTCACCCAGGTCCAGGGTTTCAACAAGGGCGACGATTTCTTCGAATACCTCAAAGATGCGTTCGACGTGTTGTACGCCGAAGGCGCCGATGCACCGAAGATGCTCTCGATCGGCCTGCACTGCCGCTTGATCGGCCGTCCGGCGCGTCTGGCCTCGCTCAAACGCTTTATCGAATACGCTAAAAGTCATGAACAGGTGTGGTTCAGCCGCCGTGTCGACATCGCTCGCCACTGGCAGGAAACCCACCCGTACCAAGGGGCTGCCCAATGAGCACCTTTCAAACGCTGAAACCGTCGAGCTTGAGCCGCGAGGCGTTCGTCGCCGCGTTCGCCGACATCTACGAACATTCGCCATGGGTGGCCGAGAAGGCCTTCGACCTGGGCCAGGACACCTCGATCGACCAGATCGAAACCCTGCACCAGCGCATGAGCGACATCCTGTTGAGTGCTGATCATCAAAGCCAACTGGCCCTGATCAACGCTCACCCGGACCTGGCCGGCAAAGCCGCCGTCCAGGGCCAACTGACCGAAGCCAGCACCAATGAACAAGCGGGCGCCGGTATTCACCAATGCACGGCCGAAGAGTTCCAGCGCTTCACCGAGCTGAACGACGCCTACAAGGCCACGTTCAAGTTTCCCTTCATCATGGCGGTAAAAGGCAGCAACCGGCATCAGATCCTCGCGGCGTTCGAAACGCGCATTCACAACTCGGCAGACACCGAATTCAAATGCGCGCTGGCAGAGATCAACAAGATCGCCCTGTTCCGCTTACTGACCCTATAGCGAGCCTGGCCCGAGCGACACTGAACGCATACATCGCCCAGGGCCCTGCAAGCATCCCAAGCCAACTTATTAAAGGCAGACAAGAAGAATGAAAGCTTACGCCGTACCTTTCGAGAAGTTCGTCAACCTGGCCGACGCCCGCCTGGGCACCAAAATCATCTCGGTCACCGATGACTGGTTCGCTGATGCCAACCGCCTGTTCCAGCCCACCCCGGCTGTGTGGAAAGAAGGCGTGTTCGATGACAACGGCAAGTGGATGGACGGCTGGGAATCGCGCCGCAAGCGCTTCGAAGGCTATGACAGCGCCGTGATCCGCCTGGGTGTAGCAGGCTCGATCAAAGGCGTGGACATCGACACTTCATTCTTCACCGGCAACTACCCGCCGTCGGCCTCCCTGGAAGCGTGTTTCCTGGCTGAAGGCGAACCGACCGAAAACACCCAGTGGGTTGAAGTGCTGTCGGCCGTCGAGCTGCAAGGCAACAGCCACCACTACCACGAAATCAACAACGACCAGGCGTTCAGCCACCTGCGCTTCAACATCTACCCGGATGGCGGCGTAGCACGTCTGCGTGTGTACGGCGTGCCGCACCGCGACTGGTCGGCCGTGGGCGACAACGAGCAAGTTGATCTGGCAGCAGCCCTCAACGGTGGCCGCGCCCTCGCCTGCTCCGACGAACACTTCGGGCGCATGAGCAACATCCTCAACCCGGGCCGTGGCATCAACATGGGCGACGGCTGGGAAACCGCCCGTCGTCGCACGCCGGGCAATGACTGGGTGATCGTCGCGCTGGGCCATGCCGGCGAAGTCGAGAAAGTCATCGTCGACACCCTGCACTTCAAGGGCAACTACCCGGACACTTGCTCGATCCAGGGCGCCTTCGTCAAGGGCGGCACCGACAGCCAGATCGAAACCCAATCCCTGTTCTGGCGCGAACTGCTGCCGGCGCAGAAACTGGAAATGCACGCCGAACACAGCTTCGCCGAGCAGATTAAAGCGCTGGGCCCGATCACCCACATCCGCCTCAACGTGTTCCCGGATGGTGGTGTGAGTCGCCTGCGCGTCCTCGGCAAAGTAGCGAAGTAAGCGGTGAAGCCATTCGCGAGCAAGCCCGCTCCCACAGGGGAATGCATTCCAAATGTGGGAGCGGGCTTGCTCGCGAAGGCGTCAGAACAAACAACACAGAATTCGGAAAAGAAGACCAGCATGCGCACACTGACGATTGAACCGCTGACCAAAGAAGCCTTCGCCCCTTTCGGTGACGTGATCGAAACCGACGGCAGCGATCACTTCATGATCAACAACGGTTCGACCATGCGCTTTCATAAACTGGCGACGGTGCAAACCGCCACGCCAGAAGACAACGCGATCATCAGCATCTTCCGCGCCGACGCGCAGGACATGCCACTGACCGTCAGCATGCTGGAGCGTCACCCGCTGGGCAGCCAGGCTTTCATCCCGCTGCTCGGCAACCCCTTTCTGATCGTGGTCGCGCCACTTGGCGATGAACCTGTATCAGGCTTGGTCCGCGCCTTCGTTACCAACGGCAGGCAGGGCATTAATTACCATCGCGGCGTTTGGCACCATCCGGTGCTGACGATCGAAAAGCGGGATGACTTCCTGGTGGTTGATCGCAGTGGCACAGGCAATAACTGCGATGAGCATTTTTTCAAAGAGGATGAGCGTTTGATCCTCGCCCCCCACCAATAAGAGAAGGTCTGATCACTCGACGACAGAGTGACAGGCGAGAGGTAAAGACTGTGGAAGCACATCTGTTGGAATGGCTGAACCTGAGCGTGCGCTGGGTTCACATGATTACTGGCGTGGCCTGGATCGGTGCGTCGTTCTATTTCGTCTGGCTGGAAAACAACCTCAATCGGGTCAACCCGAAAAGTGGTCTGGCGGGCGATCTGTGGGCGATCCACGGCGGCGGTATCTATCACCTGGAAAAATACAAACTGGCTCCACCGACCATGCCGGACAACCTGCACTGGTTCAAATGGGAAGCCTACTTCACCTGGATGTCGGGGATCGCGCTGCTGTGCGTGGTGTTCTACTCCAACCCGACGTTGTACCTGCTGGCACCGGGCAGCAGCCTGAGCGGCCCTGAAGGCGTGGCCATCGGTATCGGCTCCCTGTTCATCGGCTGGTTCGTCTACTCCTTCCTCTGCGACTCGGCCCTGGGCAAACGCCCTGCCCTGTTGGGTTTCATCCTGTTCGTGCTGATCATTGGCGCCGCTTACGGCTTCAGCAAAGTGTTCAGCGGTCGCGGTGCGTACCTGCACGTCGGCGCGATCATCGGCACCATCATGGTCGGCAACGTGTTCCGCATCATCATGCCGGCGCAACGCGCACTGGTCGCGGCGATTGCCGAGAACCGTACGCCGGATCCGGCGCTGCCGGCCAAAGGCTTGCTGCGTTCGCGGCACAACAACTACTTCACCTTGCCGGTGCTGTTCATCATGATCAGCAACCACTTCCCGAGCACCTACGGCAGCCAATACAACTGGCTGATCCTGGCCGGGATCGCGGTGCTGGCGGTGTTGGTGCGTCACTACTTCAACACCCGTCATGACAGCCACAAGTTTGCCTGGACGTTGCCGGTCGCAGCCGTCGGCATGATCAGCCTGGCCTACGTGACTGGCCCGGCGCAGATGCCGAGCGCACCGGAAGTGGCCAAGGCTCCTGGCACCATCGAGTATCAGCCGTTGCCGGAAACCGCCCTCGGTGGTGGTGCCAAACCTGCTGAAGCCAAGCCTGCCGCACCTGCCGCTGCACCGGCGCAAGCGTCGAATCAAGGCCCGGCGTTCGACAAGGTGCACAGCGTGATTCAGGAACGCTGCGCCGTGTGCCACTCGGCCAAACCGACCAGCCCGCTGTTCAGTGCAGCCCCGGCCGGCGTGATGTTCGACACCCCGCAACAAATCCAGCAACTGGCCCCGCGGATCCAGGCGCAAGCCGTCGCCAGCCAGATCATGCCACTGGGCAACATCACCCAGATGACCCAGCAAGAGCGTGACCTGATTGGTGCCTGGATCAACCAGGGAGCCCAGACCAACTAAGCAACAAAAGCTTCGCGAGCAGGCTCGCTCCCACAGGTACAACGCAAAACCCTGTGGGAGCGGGCTTGCTCGCGAAAGCGTCGCATCAGTCGACACATGTGTTTCTGACACACCGCTTTCGCGAGCAAGCCCGCTCCCACAGGTTTGCCTGTTGCACAAAATCACAAGAATAAAAAAGATCCGAGGTGTTGCATGTCCGAGCTATCCGAAGCGCGCATCCCCGACGCACCCGCCATTCAGCGTTTGCCCCTTTTGCAACTGATCCTGGTCGGTCTGCAACATGTTCTGCTGATGTACGGCGGTGCCATCGCGGTGCCGCTGATCATCGGACAGGCCGCTGGCCTGAGTCGTGAAGAAATCGCCTTCCTGATCAACGCCGACCTGCTGGTGGCCGGCATCGCCACCATCGTGCAATCCTTAGGAATAGGTCCGATGGGTATTCGCATGCCGGTGATGATGGGCGCGAGTTTCGCCGCGGTCGGCAGCATGGTGGCAATGGCCGGCATGCCCGGTATCGGCCTGCAAGGGATCTTCGGCGCGACCATCGCCGCCGGATTCTTCGGCATGCTCATCGCACCGTTCATGTCCAAAGTCGTGCGCTTCTTCCCGCCATTGGTGACCGGCACGGTCATCACCTCGATCGGTTTGTCGCTGTTCCCCGTCGCCGTGAACTGGGCCGGCGGCGGTGCTGGCGCGACGCAATTCGGTTCACCGATTTACCTGGCCATCGCCGCGCTGGTGCTGACCACCATTCTGTTGGTCCATCGCTTCATGCGCGGTTTCTGGGTCAACATTTCCGTGCTGATCGGCATGTGCCTGGGCTACGTCGTCTGCGGTCTGATCGGCATGGTCGACCTCAGCGGCATGGCGCAGGCGCCGTGGTTACAGATCGTCACGCCGCTGCATTTCGGCATGCCGAAGTTTGAACTCGCACCGATTCTTTCCATGTGCCTGGTGGTGGTGATCATCTTCGTCGAGTCCACCGGGATGTTCCTCGCCCTCGGCAAAATCACCGACCGCGAAGTCTGCCCACGCATGCTGCGTCGTGGTCTGTTATGTGACGCCGCCGCTTCGTTTTTCGCCGGTTTCTTCAACACCTTCACCCACTCCTCGTTCGCACAAAACATCGGCCTGGTGCAGATGACCGGCGTGCGCTGCCGCTCGGTGACCATCGTCGCCGGTGGCTTGCTGGTGATGTTGAGCCTGCTGCCGAAAGCGGCGTTCCTGGTGGCCTCGATTCCGCCGGCGGTACTCGGCGGCGCGGCGATTGCGATGTTCGGCATGGTCGCCGCCACCGGGATCAAGATCCTGCAAGAAGCCGACATCGGTGACCGGCGCAACCAGTTGCTGGTGGCGGTGAGCATCGGCATGGGCCTGATCCCGGTGGTGCGTCCGGAGTTCTTCGCGCACCTGCCGATCTGGATGAGCCCGATCACCCACAGCGGCATCGCCATGGCCACCCTCAGCGCGCTGTCGCTGAACCTGCTGTTCAACATTCTCGGCGGTAGAGAACGCGCGGCGATGAACGACTGCCACGCCCACACACACTAGCCCGGAAAACACAAAACCCTTGTGGGAGCGGGCTTGCTCGCGAAAGCGGTGTATCAGAACCACAAATATCGACTGATACGACGCCTTCGCGAGCAAGCCCGCTCCCACAGGGTCAGCCACAGCCTGCGCCTCAACAATAAAAACAAGAGGAAGCACCCGATGGTTTTTACCCCCTCAAGCCTGTCGTTCAACGACACCAGGCCACCCGCCGCCAACCGTGCCCCAAACCTGTCGTCGGTGCGCTGTTGCGGGGCACTTGAGACCTGGCCAAGGAGTCAGTATTCTCCGCGGCCGCCCGAATCTGGTCTAAAAAAAAGCCCGGATTTAATTTCTGACCAGAAAGCCAACTTATCCCGGCACTGGCCAGTACCAAGGCACCCCAAAATCTCTCTCAATCGACTGTTTTCGGACAGCCGAACGGGAGTTTTTTTGCTTTTCGAAAGCCTTGGCTCAGCTCTTGCTAACAGCACTAAAGCTGACCGCTTGGATGATTTTTTACTGCAGCAACAAAAGGCGCCACACCAGAGCGCCGACCTAAGAAAAAAAACGTGGAACCACCTACTTTTTGGGAGCAACCGAATGAAACGTACGTGCACCAGCCTGATGCTCGCGGGATCCTTGCTGGCCGGGGGCCAGGCAATGGCCGGCGACCTGCTGCAATGGCAGAACAACAGCCTGACCTACCTGTATGGCAAGGACTTCAAGGTCAACCCGCACATTCAGCAGACCGTCACCTTCGAGCACGCCGATGGCTGGAAGTACGGGGATAACTTCTTCTTCGTCGACAAGATCTTTTACAACGGCGAGAAGGATTTCAACGTCGGCCCGAACACCTATTACGGTGAGTTCAGCCCGCGTATTTCCCTGGGCAAAGTCCTGGACCAGAAGATCGAGTTCGGCCCGATCAAAGACGTCCTGCTGGCAATGACCTACGAGTTCGGCGAAGGCGATACCGAGTCTTACCTGATCGGCCCGGGCTTCGACCTGGCGATTCCAGGCTTCGATTACTTCCAGCTGAACTTCTACCAGCGCCATACCGAAGGCCCGCGCGCGGGTGACAACGTCTGGCAGATCACCCCGGTCTGGTCCTACACCATTCCGGTGGGCGACTCGAACATCCTGATCGACGGTTTCATGGACTGGGTGGTCGACAACGATTCCAACGCCCACGGCGACTACCACGCCAACCTGCACTTCAACCCACAGGTTAAATACGACCTGGGCAAGGCGTTGAATTTCGGCGAGAAGCAGTTGTACGTCGGTGTGGAATACGACTACTGGAAAGACAAGTACGGGATCGACGACACCCGTGCGTTCACCACCAATCAGAACACCACGAGCTTCCTGGTGAAGTTCCACTTCTGATGAGCTGAAGACAAGAGATCGCAAGCGTCACCTGCCACGTGCGCATCCGGGGTGGGTGGGGGGTTGTGGTCTTTTGTTTTTCAGGGGCAAGATCAAAAGATCGCAGCCTTCGGCAGCTCCTACAGGGATCGCATTCCAATGTAGGAGCTGCCGAAGGCTGCGATCTTTTGCTTTAAACCAACCCCAAAAACCGACACAACTCCTCCCGCTTGGCCAACGCATCCCGCCGCCCGAGGTCAATCAACTCGCTGCAATACCCTGCCTCGAACAACAAATAACTCAACACCCCCGCCCCGCTCGTCTTGGTCGCCCCCGGTCCGCGCAGGAACAGGCGCAGCGCCGCCGGCAATTCCTGGCGATGGCGCGCGGCAATTTCGTCGATCGGCTGGCTCGGCGAGATCACCAGCACTTCCACTGGCGCCACGCCCAGTGCGCGGGTCGGCGTACCGTCGGGCATCAGGTGGCTGAACTGATTGAGTCGTTGCAACAACTCGATATCACTTTCCAGGCTGTCAATGAACGTGCTGTTGAGCATGTGCCCGCCGATCTGCGCCAGGGTCGGCTGCTGGCCGGTGTAGGCCCGTTGCAGCGGTTGTTCCGGATCGACCCCGCGCGGGTTGCCGCTGACGCCCACCACCAGCACCCGGCTCGCTCCCAGGTGCAGGGCCGGGCTGATCGGTGCCGACTGACGCACCGCGCCATCACCGAAAAACTCTTCGCCGATTTTCACCGGGGCGAACAGCAACGGAATCGCCGAGCTGGCGAGCAAGTGTTCAACGGTCAATTGGGTCGGCACGCCGATTCGTCGATGGCGCAACCAGGCGTCGATGGTGCCGCCGCCCTGATAGAAGGTGACGGCCTGGCCGGACTCGTAGCCGAACGCCGTCACCGCCACCGCCTGCAACTGCTTCTGCGCGATGGCCTCGGCGATGCCGTTCATCTGCAGTTTGTCGTTGAGCAATCCGCGCAGTGGCGAACTGTTGAGCAACGCCACCGGCACTTGCGCGCCGATGCCGAGCAAACTGTGGCTGACAAAGCGGCTGGCCTGGTGGATCACGCCCGGCCAGTCGCTGCGCAATACCAGATGACTGCGAAAGCCTTGCCAGAACGCGGTCAGACGCTCGATGGCACCGCGAAAGTCCATCGCCCCACTGGCGAGGCTGACCGCGTTGATCGCCCCGGCCGAGGTGCCGACGATCACCGGGAACGGATTGTCCGCCCCCACTGGCAGCAATTCGGCAATCGCCGCCAGAACGCCCACCTGATACGCCGCCCGAGCCCCGCCGCCGGAAAGAATCAACCCTGTAACCGGTTCAGCTGGGCGCATCGCAACACTCCATGGTGCCTAAAGGGATCGCGGGTTCAACCGCGTTTTGCGTACAACTTGGGCTCGCCCGGTGGACGGCTCTTGAAGCGGCGATGGGCCCAGAGGTATTGCTCCGGACACTCGCGCAAGGCGCCTTCGACCCACTGATTGATGCGAATGCAATCCGCCTCGTCGGTCTCGCCGGGGAAATTTTCCAGAGGGGCATGAATTACCAGCCGATAGCCGCTGCCGTCCGCGAGTCGCTCTTGGGTAAACGGCACGACCAGCGCCTTGCCCAACCGGGCGAATTTGCTGGTCGCGGTGACTGTCGCGGCCTGAATCCCGAACAACGGCACGAAGATGCTTTGCTTGGCGCCGTAGTCCTGATCCGGTGCGTACCAGATCGCCCGGCCGGCCCGCAGCAGTTTGAGCATGCCGCGTACGTCGTCGCGCTCCACCGCCAGCGAATCGAGGTTGTGCCGCTCGCGGCCCCGGCGCTGGACGAAGTCGAACAACGGATTTTTGTGTTCGCGGTACATGCCATCAATCGTGTGTTGCTGACCGAGCAGCGCCGCGCCGATTTCCAGGGTGGTGAAATGCAGGGCCATCAAAATAACGCCCTTGCCGTCGCGCTGGGCTTTTTTCAAATGCTCCAGGCCTTCGACATGGGCCAGTTTGGCCAGACGCTTGCGCGACCACCACCAGCTCATGGCCATTTCGAAGAAGGCGATGCCGGTGGAGGCGAAGTTTTCCTTGAGCAGGTGCTTGCGCTCGGCGGCGGACTTTTCAGGAAAACACAGCTCAAGATTGCGCTTGGCAATGCGCCGTCGGTCGCCGGCCACTCGGTACATCAATGCGCCCAGGACGCGACCGATGGACAGCAACGCCGGATACGGCAACTGCACAATCAGCCACAACAGCCCCAGCCCGCACCACAATGGCCAGAAACGAGGGGAAAGAAATGCTGTACGAAAACGCGGGCGATCCATTAAAGGTTCCGGAAAGACAATGGCCGCGCATTCTACATCGTTCGACCCGGCTTGCGGCCCGCGGGCGTTCTCGTTATAAGTCTCGGCACTTTTAGTGACAAGCCGTTGTATGCCGACCATGAGCCAAACCGAACCGCTAGACCAAGATCCCGTGTTCCAGTTGAAGGGCAGCATGCTCGCCATTACGGTGCTGGAACTGGCCCGTAACGACCTCGAGAACCTCGATCGGCAACTGGCCGCCAAGGTCGCACAAGCGCCGAACTTCTTCAGCAACGCGCCGCTGGTGCTGGCCCTGGACAAGCTCCCGCCCAGCGAAGGCGCCGTCGACTTGCCCGGTCTGATGCGCGTGTGCCGTCAGCACGGCCTGCGCACCTTGGCCATCCGCGCCAGCCGCATCGAAGACATTGCCGCCGCCATCGCCATCGATCTGCCGGTGCTGCCACCGTCGGGTGCCCGTGAGCGCCCGCTCGATCCGCACGAAGGCGTCGTGACGAAAAAACCGGAAAAGCCACCGGAACCGACGATCAAACCGACCAAGGTAATCACTTCGCCAGTACGTGGTGGCCAACAGATCTACGCTCAGGGTGGCGATCTGGTGGTGGTTTCGTCGGTCAGCCCAGGGGCGGAACTTCTCGCCGATGGGAACATCCATGTATACGGACCGATGCGCGGTCGTGCACTGGCCGGGGTCAAGGGCGACTCGAAAGCGCGGATTTTCTGCCAGCAGATGAGCGCCGAACTGCTGTCTATCGCGGGCCATTACAAGGTTTCCGAAGATCTGCGACGCGACCCGTTGTGGGGCTCGGGCGTACAAGTCAGCCTGTCGGGCGACGTGTTGAACATCATTCGGCTTTAACGGATACTGCCGCATTTTCCAAGCATCTCTAAAACGTAGCGAAAACGGCTCAAACGAAGTAGGAAAAAGGCCAAAAGCAGTGTTTACCGCAGGTATGCGCCGCCCAGGACCGGATTCCAGCCAAGGCTGTCCGACTGCAGTAGTTTTTCAAGAGATGTTTTTCAGGGGCTAAAAGTCCTTTTTCCTTAGGGGTGAAACACCTTGGCCAAGATTCTCGTGGTTACATCCGGCAAGGGTGGTGTGGGTAAGACCACCACCAGCGCCGCTATCGGTACCGGCCTCGCTCTGCGTGGTCACAAAACAGTTATCGTCGACTTCGACGTCGGTTTGCGTAACCTCGATCTGATCATGGGTTGCGAGCGCCGCGTAGTGTATGACTTCGTCAACGTCGTGAACGGCGAAGCCAACCTGCAACAAGCCCTGATCAAAGACAAACGCCTGGAAAACCTTTACGTACTGGCCGCCAGTCAGACCCGCGATAAAGACGCGCTGACTGTCGAAGGCGTGGAAAAGGTTTTGATGGCGTTGAAAGAAGACTTCGAATTCGTGGTCTGCGACTCCCCGGCCGGCATCGAGAAAGGTGCTCACCTGGCCATGTACTTCGCCGATGAAGCGATTGTCGTGACCAACCCGGAAGTGTCCTCGGTACGTGACTCGGACCGTATGCTGGGCCTGCTGGCCAGCAAATCGCGCCGCGCCGAGAACGGTGAAGAGCCGATCAAGGAACACCTGCTGCTCACCCGCTACAACCCGCAACGCGTCAGCGACGGCGAAATGCTGGGCGTTGAAGACGTGAAAGAGATTCTGGCCGTGACCCTGCTGGGCGTGATTCCGGAATCCCAAGCGGTACTCAAGGCTTCCAACTCCGGTGTGCCGGTAATTCTCGACGACCAGAGCGACGCCGGTCAGGCCTACAGCGATGCGGTTGATCGTCTGCTGGGCAAAACCGTGGAGCATCGTTTCCTCGATGTGACGAAGAAGGGCTTCTTCGAGCGCCTGTTTGGAGGTCGGTAATGAATCTTTTTGACTTCTTTCGTGCCAGCAAAAAGGTCAGCACCGCGTCGGTAGCGAAAGAGCGTCTACAGATCATCGTGGCGCATGAACGCGGCCAACGCAGTACCCCGGACTACCTGCCAGCCTTGCAGAAGGAACTGGTGGAAGTGATCCGCAAGTACGTCAATATCGGGTCCGATGACGTGCACGTCGCCCTGGAAAACCAGGGTAGCTGCTCGATTCTGGAACTCAATATCACCCTGCCTGACCGCTAGTCGATCAGACGGGAGCCACGGCGGCTCAGGGCCCTTCGGGCCTTTGTAGGAGCTGCCGAAGGCTGCGATCTTTTGATCTTGTTTTTTAATAAGCAAAATCAAAAGATCGCAGCCTTCGGCAGCTCCTACATTGGACATGTAGGGTTCTGAGCCGCCGTTGGCGTTTGTTACGAGGCTGTTTTAATGCCGTTGTCCAACGTCCACATCATCCATCAAGACGACGCCGTCCTGGTGGTGAACAAACCGACCCTGTTGCTCTCTGTCCCTGGCCGGGCCGATGACAACAAGGACTGCCTGATTACCCGTCTGCAGGAAAACGGCTACCCGGAAGCGCGAATCGTCCATCGGCTGGATTGGGAAACGTCGGGCATCATTCTGTTGGCCCGCGACCCGGACACCCATCGCGAACTGTCCCGGCAATTTCACGACCGCGAAACCGAAAAGGCCTACACCGCCCTGTGCTGGGGTCAGCCGGAACTGGACAGCGGCAGCATCGATTTGCCCCTGCGCTACGACCCGCCGACCAAGCCACGCCATGTGGTGGACCACGAATTCGGCAAGAACGCCCTGACCTTCTGGCGCGTGCTGGAACGTTGCGGTGACTGGTGCCGGGTCGAACTGACACCGATCACCGGCCGCTCTCATCAATTGCGCGTGCACATGCTGTCCATCGGTCATCCGCTGCTCGGTGACGGGCTCTATGCCCACGAACAAGCCCTGGCGGCCTGGCCGCGATTGTGCCTGCACGCCAGCATGCTCAGTTTCACCCATCCGCAAAGTGGCGAGCGTTTGCGCTTTGAGTGCCCTGCACCGTTTTGACGGTCAATGCGGTAAAAACCTGTGGGAGCGGGCTTGCTCGCGAAAGCGGTGTATCAGTCAACATGGATGTCGACTGACACGCCCTCTTCGCGAGCAAGCCCGCTCCCACATGGGGATCTCCAGCAAGCACACATTCGAAGACTACCCAACATCACCCCACCGCCAATTCTGCGGCCAATACGTTAAACTCCCGCCCATTGCTGTCTGGAGTTTCTTATGCGTGAAGAGTTGAACCAAGGCCTGATCGACTTCCTCAAGGCCTCCCCTACCCCGTTCCATGCCACTGCCAGCCTTGTTCAACGTCTGGAAGCGGCGGGTTTTTCGCGTCTGGACGAGCGCGAGCCGTGGACCGTCGAAACCAACGGGCGTTACTACGTCACCCGTAACGATTCCTCGATTGTCGCGTTCAAGATGGGCCGTCATTCGCCGCTGCACGGCGGCATTCGAATGGTCGGCGCCCACACTGACAGCCCGTGCCTGCGGGTCAAGCCGCAACCGGAGCTGCAACGCCAGGGTTTCTGGCAATTGGGCGTCGAAGTCTATGGCGGTGCGCTGCTGGCGCCGTGGTTCGACCGTGACTTGTCCCTGGCCGGCCGCGTGACCTTCCGCCGCGATGGCAAGGTCGAGAGCCAGTTGATCGACTTCAAGGCCCCGATCGCCACCATCCCCAACCTGGCGATTCACCTCAATCGTGAAGCCAACATGGGCTGGGCGATCAACGCGCAAACCGAATTGCCGCCGATTCTCGCGCAATTCGCCGGTGACGAGCGCGTGGATTTCCGCGCCGTGCTCACCGACCAACTCGCCCGGGAACACGGCCTCAACGCCGACGTGGTGCTCGACTACGAGCTGAGCTTCTACGACACCCAAAGCGCGGCGGTCATTGGCCTGCATGGCGACTTCATTGCCGGTGCGCGCCTGGACAACCTGCTGTCGTGCTACGCCGGCCTGCAAGCGTTGCTGACCACCGAAACCGACGAAACCTGCGTGTTCGTGGCCAACGATCACGAAGAAGTCGGTTCCTGTTCGGCCTGCGGTGCCGATGGCCCGATGCTGGAGCAGACCTTGCGTCGTCTGTTGCCTGAGGGTGATGAATTCGTACGCACCATTCAGAAATCCCTGCTGGTCTCGGCGGACAACGCCCACGGCGTGCACCCGAACTACGCTGAGAAGCACGACGCCAACCACGGCCCGAAACTCAACGCCGGCCCGGTGATCAAGGTCAACAGCAACCAGCGCTACGCCACCAACAGCGAAACCGCCGGGTTCTTCCGCCATCTGTGCATGGCCGAAGAAGTCCCGGTGCAAAGCTTCGTGGTGCGCAGCGACATGGGCTGCGGCTCGACCATCGGCCCGATCACCGCCAGCCATCTGGGCGTGCGCACCGTGGACATCGGCCTGCCGACCTTCGCCATGCACTCGATCCGCGAACTGTGCGGCAGCCACGACCTGGCCCACCTGGTCAAAGTGCTGAGCGCGTTCTACGCCTGCCGCGAATTGCCGTAACTGCTGGATCAAAAGCTTCGCGAGCAAGCCCGCTCCCACATTTGGAATGCATTTCCATGTGGGAGCGGGCTTGCTCGCGAAGGCGATCTCAAGGGCCATCGCGGGCAAGCCATGCTCCTACAGGTGTTTACCACCAGTCGCCAAAAAGCCACCTAGACTTAAAGCATTCCCTACGACAAGGCTGTCGCCATGATCTCGATGTCTTCGTTCCACGCCATGCTGATCCCCATTCTCGCCGGTATGATCATGCTGGCCATCGGCTTCAATTTCCGTGACAAGAATGCCGGCGTGTTCGCCATGTGGCTCGGCATGCTGATGATCCTCGCCACGGTTGTTTACAAGATCCTGGCCAAACTCAACGAATAAATCCATGCGCCCGCTCGCATTGATTTTGACGGGCTCGTACACTCGGCCGATCCGCTCTTCCCGAGGTTGACCGCCTAGTGTTCGCTCGTCTTTTCGCCCTGCCGTGTTTCCTCCTTGTCTGCCTCATGACGCTGCTGCCGATCGCGTCTGCCCAGGCGGTCAGCTTGCCGGGGCTGCTCAGTAACTCGTCGAAGACCCAGCCCGAAGCCCAGGAACCCCTGGGGCAATCCCTCGACGAAGTCATCAAGTCCCTGGAAAACGATCAGCAACGCAGCAAATTGCTGGCGGACCTGAAGAAGCTGCGCGACGTCACCAAAAAGGCTCAACCCGCCTCCGAAGTCGGTGTCCTCGGTCTGATCGGCGGCACCCTCGCCAGTTTCGAAAAACAGTTTTCCGGCGCCGACAGCCCCATCACACGCTGGTCCGAAGAGTTCGATCTGGCCAAGGAAGAACTCTCGGCACTGATGCTGCCGGCCAATGAATGGCTGCCGATCATCTTTGCCTTTGCCATGATCCTGATGGTCTGGAGCCTGCTCGCCGCCGCGCTGATCTGGCTCGGCCACCGGGTGCGCATGCGTTTCGGCCTCACCGAAGAACTGCCGCAACACCCCAAGGCCCTCGACATGCTGCGCTTTGCCCTGCGCAAGCTCGGGCCGTGGCTGATTGCGCTGGTGATGACGGTCTACATGACCTACGCGCTGCCCTCGTCATTGGGCAAAAGCCTGGCGATGGTGTTGGCCTATGCGCTGGTGGTCGGCACCTGTTTCTCGGCGATCTGCGTGATTGCCTTTTCCGTGCTCGACGGGCCGCATCGCCACCGCGCCTTGTACATCCTGCGCCATCAAGCCTTCCGGCCGCTGTGGCTGATCGGCAGTTTCGCCGCGTTCGGTGAAGCCTTGAGCGATCCGCGTCTGGTGGCCAGCCTCGGCAGCCATCTCGCGCATTCCGCCGCAACCATTGCCAATGTCCTCGCGGCACTGTCCACCGGGTTGTTTATCCTGCGTTTCCGCCGCCCGATCGCGCACTTGATCCGCAACCAGCCACTGTCCCGGCGCCTGACCCGCCGCGCCTTGAGCGACACCATCGATATCCTCGGCACCTTCTGGTACGTGCCGGCGCTGGTGCTGGTGTGCATTTCGCTGTTTGCCACGTTCATCTCGGCGGGCGATACCAGCACCGCGTTGCGCCAGTCGCTGATTTGTACCGTGCTGCTGGTGTTGTGCATGGTCATCAACGGATTGGTCCGCCGGCACTCGCTCAAACCGCAAAAGGGCGTAAAACGTCACGCGTTGTATTCCGAGCGCCTGAAAAGCTTCTGCTACACCCTCGCCCACCTGATGGTGTGGCTGGTGTTCATCGAACTGGGCCTGCGGGTCTGGGGCATGTCGCTGATTGCCTTCACCGAAGGCGAAGGGCATGAAGTCAGCGTCAAGTTGTTCAGCCTCGCCGGCACGCTGATTTTCGCCTGGCTGATCTGGATTCTCAGCGACACCGCCGTGCACCACGCCCTCACCCGCTCGCGCAAAGGCCTGGCCAATGCGCGGGCGCAGACGATGATGCCGCTGATCCGCAACGTGCTGTTCGTGGCGATTTTCATCATTGCGCTGATCGTTGCGCTGGCGAACATGGGCATGAACGTCACGCCACTGCTGGCCGGTGCCGGTGTGATCGGCCTAGCCATCGGTTTCGGTGCGCAGTCGCTGGTCGCAGACTTGATCACCGGTCTGTTCATCATCATTGAAGACTCCTTGGCCATCGACGACTACGTGGACGTCGGCGGTCACCTGGGCACCGTCGAAGGCCTGACCATCCGCACCGTACGCCTGCGGGACATCGACGGCATCGTCCATACCATCCCGTTCAGCGAAATCAAAAGCATCAAGAACTACTCCCGGGAGTTCGGCTACGCGATTTTCCGGGTGGCGGTGCCCTACAACATGGAAATCGACGACGCGATCAAGTTGATGCGCGAAGTCGGCCAGAAGATGCGCACCGATCCGCTGCAACGGCGCAACATCTGGTCGCCGCTGGAGATTCAGGGTGTGGAGAGTTTCGAGTCCGGCAGCGCGATTCTGCGCGCCCGGTTCAAGACCGCGCCGATCAAGCAGTGGGAAGTTTCGCGGGCGTTCAATTTGTCGTTGAAGCGGCATCTGGATGAGGCCGGGCTGGATCTGGCGACGCCCAGGATGAGTGTTCAGGTGGTGACGGCGGGTGGTGGGCCTCAGAAAGAACAGGAGTGACTGGGCGGGCCTCTTCGCGAGCAAGCCCGCTCCCACAGGGGAATGCATTTCAAATGTGGGAGCGGGCTTGCTCGCGAAAGGGTCGACTCGGCCTTCCAGACAAACCCGACCAGTCAAACCACATCCACCCCCACATGAATCGCATCATGCCGCCAAAACTCCAGGTCACAATCGATCAACCGCTCATGCTGATCGTAGTTAACCCGGGCA
Organism: Pseudomonas sp. dw_612; assembly: GCF_018449725.1. Taxonomy (GTDB): domain Bacteria; phylum Pseudomonadota; class Gammaproteobacteria; order Pseudomonadales; family Pseudomonadaceae; genus Aquipseudomonas. The sequence continues at coordinate 623,467 of NZ_JAAVVC010000001.1, forward strand.
ATCCGTAACCCCGGACTCCCCACCGACACCCGCAAAGCTGCCGCCGCATCCACCGACAACGACGTCGGCACAATCTCGAACCGCACCCGCCCGTAGTGCAGATCGTAGTGCCGCGCGTACAGCTCGGTAATCGACTGATTCAAATCAAAGTCCAGAATCCCCGGGAAGAACTGCGGGTTCAGATAGTGCTCCACGTACAACACCAGTCGGCCATCAATGCGCCGTGAACGGCAAATCTGGATCACGCTCGACAACGCCGGCAACTGCAACCAGGCACACACCGCCGCCGACGCCGGCTGCAAGCGCGCTGAAATCACCTCAGTAGACGGCACCCGGCCCTGGGCGCTGACCATCGCGTGAAAGTGGCTGCGCTGCATCAGATTATAGGCCAGGCGCGGCGGCGAGACGAACCAGCCACGGCGTTCCTCGCGATAAATCTGTCCCTGCGCTTCCAACTGCAACAACGCTTCACGCACGGTGATCCGCGTGGTCCCGAACAACTCACTGAGCTTGCGCTCGGCCGGCAGTTTGCTGCCCGCCGCCAACAGGCCGTGGTCGAGCTGCTCCTGCAACACCTGGCCAATGGCTGTCACCGCTTTTGTTGCCTCATCGCGCATTAACGTTACCTATCTGGACTAGACCAGCACTGTTTCAGGGCAGAACCGCACGGCAAATCCGGCTCAACGGCATTCTGCAAGCCTAGGCAGTGCAGATGACTGATAGATGACAAAGCTACCCAACGGTCATTTTTACGATCGCTTAAAAACTTGCAATACATCGGCCAAGTCCCTTGCCGCATGGGCCTTTACCCATGGTCTACGCTTACCGGGCACCCGCCAATTGCCGGTAAATAAAAGTCCCGTTGGGCGACGAGCGACATGAAAGTGTCATGCAGCCCGCTTAAATTGGCTCGTGTATTGCTGACCTAGACCAACACAACCGCAATCGCAGCGTTGAAAACGCCCAAAGGAGCTTCGGATGAAACAGCTTTTCCTGGCATCACTGTTAGGCTCGACCATTGCCATGTGCACCGCCGCCATGGCTGCTGATACGGATTTGAAAACCCTCGAAGCCGCTGCGAAAGCGGAAGGCGCCGTCAACAGCGTCGGCATGCCCGATGACTGGGCCAACTGGAAAGGCACCTGGGATGACCTGGCCAAGAACTACGGCCTGAAGCACATCGACACCGACATGAGCTCGGCCCAGGAAATCGCCAAGTTCGCCGCTGAAAAAGACAACGCCAGCGCCGACATCGGCGACGTCGGTGCCGCTTTCGGCCCGATCGCGGTCAAGCAAGGCGTGGTGCAACCGTACAAGCCAAGCACCTGGGCACAAGTCCCGGACTGGGCCAAGGATAAGGACGGTAACTGGGCCCTGGCCTACACCGGCACCATCGCATTCATCGTCAACAAAAAGCTGCTGCACGGTTCCGAAGCACCGACCAAATGGGCTGATCTGAAGACCGGTAAATATAAAGTCTCCATCGGTGACGTGAGCACCGCCGCCCAAGCCGCCAACGGCGTATTGGCCGCTGCACTGGCCAACGGTGGCGACGAGAAGAACCTGCAACCGGCCCTGTTGCTGTTCGCCGACATCGCCAAGCAAGGTCGCCTGTCGATGGCCAACCCGACCATCGCCACCATGGAAAAAGGCGAGATCGAAGTCGGCGTGGTCTGGGACTTCAACGGTCTGAGCTACAAAGCGAAGATGGCTAACCCGGATGACTACGTCGTGCTGATCCCGTCCGATGGCTCGGTGATTTCCGGCTACACCACCATCATCAACAAATACGCGAAGAACCCGAACGCCGCCAAGCTGACCCGCGAATACATCTTCAGCGACGCCGGCCAGATCAACCTGGCGCGCGGCAACGCCCGTCCGATCCGCGCCGAGCACCTGCAACTGCCGGCCGACGTCCAGGCCAAGTTGCTGCCGAACGAGCAGTACAAAAAAGTAACGCCGATCAAAGATGCTGACGCATGGGAAAAGACTTCCAAGGCTCTGCCACAGAAGTGGAACGAAGAAGTCATCGTCGAAATGAAATGATGCGGTAGCACAAACACTGGGAAACCAATGTGGGAGCGGGCTTGCTCGCGAAGACGGTGTGTCAGTCAACACATGTGTTGAATGTGAAACCGTCTTCGCGAGCAAGCCCGCTCCCACACTGGACCGAGTTGAATTCAAGTTCTTGTCATTCTGTTTTGCGGAGTTTTGCCCCTATGAAGCACAACGTCATCCTTGTCGTGCTCGACGGCCTCAACTACGAGGTCGCGCGCCACGCCATGGGGCACCTGCAGGCTTACGTTGGCGCAGGACGCGCGGCGCTTTACAAACTGGAATGCGAACTGCCGGCCCTGTCTCGACCACTGTATGAATGCATCCTGACCGGCGTTCCGCCGATCGTCAGTGGCATCGTCCACAACAACGTCTCGCGCCTGTCCAACCAGCGCAGCATCTATCACTACGCCACCGACGCCGGCCTGACCACCGCCGCCGCGGCCTATCACTGGGTCAGCGAGTTGTACAACCGCTCACCGTTCGTGGAGGCTCGGGATCGTCACACGGACGACCCGACACTGCCGATCCAGCACGGGCATTTCTACTGGAACGATCACTACCCCGACTCGCACCTGTTCGCCGACGCGGAACACCTGCGCCTGCGCCACACGCCGAACTTTCTGTTGATCCACCCCATGAACATCGACGACGCCGGGCACAAGCACGGCCTCGACACCCCGCAATACCGCAACAGCGCGCGCTTCGCCGACATCTTCCTCGCGGATTACCTGCAACGCTGGCTCGACGCCGGTTACCAGGTGCTGGTGACCGCCGACCACGGCATGAACAACGACCGCTCCCATAACGGCCTGCTACCGGAAGAGCGCGAAGTGCCGCTGTTCGTCCTCGGCGACGCCTTCAGCTTCAACGCCGGCGCCTCGCCGAAACAGACCGAAATCTGCGGCACCGTCTGCGAACTGCTGGGTGTGCCCCACGACAAACCTGTGTGCCGGGAGCTGCTCAAGTGAATTCCATCTCTCGCGGCAAATGGCTGGCCGTCTTATGCCTGGTGCCCTTCGCGCTGTTCTTTATCGTGTTCGAAATCGCCCCGCTGGTGTGGGTGATGATCAACAGCCTGCAATCGGAAGAATTCGGCTGGGGCATCGAAAACTTCACCAAGATCTTCAGTTCGAAGTTCTATTTGCAGGCGATCCAGTACAGCCTCGAGATCAGTTTCTGGTCCAGCGTGTTCGGGATCATCATCGCGGTGCTTGGCGCCTATTCCCTGCGCCGGGTCGACTCGAAGCTGCGCAACTTCGTCAACGCCTTCGCCAACATGACCAGCAACTTCGCCGGCGTGCCGTTGGCCTTCGCGTTCATCATTCTGCTGGGCTTCAACGGCAGCTTCACCATCATGTTGAAGCAGGCCGGGATCATTCAGGATTTCAACCTGTACTCGAAAACCGGGCTGATCATTCTCTACACCTACTTCCAGATTCCCCTGGGCGTGCTGCTGCTCTACCCGGCCTTCGATGCGTTGCGTGAAGACTGGCGCGAGTCCGCTGAACTGCTCGGCGCCAGCGGCTGGCAGTTCTGGCGTCACATCGGCTTACCGGTGCTGACCCCGGCGCTGCTCGGCACCTTCGTGATCCTGCTGGCCAACGCCCTCGGCGCCTACGCTACGGTCTACGCGCTGACCACCGGCAACTTCAACGTGCTGCCGATCCGCATTGCGGCAATGGTGTCCGGTGACATTTCCCTCGATCCGAACCTGGCCAGTGCCCTGGCCGTGGTGCTGGTGGCGTTGATGACCCTGGTGACCGTCGTGCATCAGTTGCTGTTGAAGAGGAGCTACCATGTCTCGCGCTGATCTGGGCCCCGTCGGTGTCTACCACCGGGTCGTGGTGTATTTGCTGTTCGCCATTCTGTTGCTGCCGCTTGCGGGTACGTTGATCTACTCGATCGCCAGCAGTTGGTCGGCGACCATTTTGCCCAGCGGCTTCACTTTCAAATGGTACGTGCAGCTGTGGAGTGATCCGCGCTTCCTGCACGCGTTCGGGCAATCGCTGCTGGTGTGTGTCGGTGCGCTGATTCTGTCGGTGGTGCTGATTCTGCCGCTGCTGTTTGTGGTGCATTACCACTTTCCGAAACTCGACGCGCTGATGAACATCCTGATCCTGCTGCCCTTCGCGGTGCCTCCGGTGGTGTCGTCGGTGGGGCTGTTGCAGCTTTATGGGTCCGGGCCGTTTGCGATGGTCGGGACGCCGTGGATCCTGATCGGTTGCTACTTCACCGTAGCGCTGCCGTTCATGTACCGCGCGATCACCAACAACCTGCAAGCGATCAACCTGCGCGACCTGATGGACGCCGCCCAACTGCTCGGCGCCAGCACCTTTCAAGCGGCGATCCTGGTGGTGCTGCCGAACCTGCGCAAGGGCCTGATGGTGGCGCTGCTGCTGTCGTTCTCGTTCCTGTTCGGCGAGTTCGTGTTCGCCAACATCCTCGTCGGCACCCGCTATGAAACCCTGCAGGTCTACCTCAACAACATGCGTAACAGCAGCGGCCATTTCACCAGTGCGCTGGTGATTTCCTACTTCTTCTTTGTGCTGGTTCTGACCTGGGCGGCCAATATCTTGAACAAGGACAAAAGCGAATGAGCTACGTCAGCGTCCAACACCTTCAAAAGAATTACGCAGGCACCACGGTGTTCAGCGACATCAACTGCGAAATCCAGAAGGGCGAATTCGTCACCCTCCTAGGCCCGTCCGGTTGCGGCAAGTCCACGCTGCTGCGTTGCATCGCCGGGCTGACCTCGGTGGATGGCGGCAAGATCCTGCTCGATGGCGTCGATATCGTGCCGCTGAGCCCGCAGAAACGCGGGATTGGCATGGTGTTCCAGAGCTACGCACTGTTTCCGAACATGACCGTGGAACAGAACGTCGCCTTCGGATTGCGCATGCAAAAGGTCAATGCCGACGACAGCCATAAACGCGTCGCCGAAGTGCTGAAACTGGTGGAGTTGAATGACTTCGCGGGCCGTTATCCGCATCAGATGTCCGGTGGCCAATGCCAGCGTGTTGCCCTGGCCCGCTCGCTGGTCACTCGTCCACGGTTGTTGCTGCTGGATGAACCGTTGTCGGCCCTGGATGCGCGGATTCGCAAGCACTTGCGCGAACAGATCCGTGCGATCCAGCGCGAACTCGGCCTGACCACGATCTTCGTCACACACGATCAGGAAGAAGCCCTGACCATGTCTGACCGCATTTTCCTGATGAATCAGGGAAAGATCGTACAAAGCGGCGACGCCGAAACCCTCTACACCGCGCCGGTGGATGTGTTCGCCGCCGGTTTCATCGGCAACTACAACCTGCTGGACGCCGACGCCGCCTCGAAACTGCTGCAACGGCCGATCACCCACCGCATCGCCATTCGCCCGGAGGCCATCGAGCTGAGCCTCAACGGCGAACTCGATGCGCAAATCCGCAGCCACAGCCTGCTGGGCAACGTGATTCGCTACCGGATCGAAGCCCGGGGCGTGGAATTGGTGGTGGATGTGCTCAACCGCTCGGCGGCGGATCTGCACCCCGATGGTCAGCGCCTGGCACTTTCCATCGATCCGACGGCACTGTGTAAGGTGGCTTGAAAGCAGCGGCAAGTTTCAAGCTGCAAGCTTCAAGTTGTAGACTGCTGCCCTTAAATTCACTCTTGCAGCTTCAAGCTTGAAGCTTGGAGCTGTTCTCGAAGAGAACCGCCCTAATGGCTTTGGCAATTTTTGATCTGGACGAAACCCTGATCCACGGCGACTGCGCCACCCTCTGGAGCGAACAGATGGGCCGCTTGGGTTGGGTCGATCCCGAATCGTTCATGCGGCAGAACAACGAACTGATGGACGCCTACAGCCACGGCAAGCTGCGGATGGAGGACTACATGACCTTCAGCCTGGAGCCGATGATCGGTCGCACGCCGGAAGAGGTCGATCACCTGGTCGGGCCGTGGGTGGAAGACTTCATCGAGCCAATCATCTTCAGCGACGCCACCAAAGCCATCGCCGCCCACCGTAAGGCCGGCGACCGGATCCTGGTGATTTCCGCCTCTGGCACGCACTTGGTACGGCCGATCGCCGATCGCCTGGGCATCGACGAGATTCTGGGCATCGAACTGGAAGTGGCCCATGGCGTTTATAGCGGCCACACCGTCGGCACGTTGACCTACCGTGAAGGCAAGATCACTCGCTTGCTGGAATGGCTGGATGCCGAAGAGGAAAACCTGGAAGGCGCGAGCTTCTACTCCGACTCACGCAATGACTTGCCGTTGTTGCTGAAAGTGGACTTCCCGCATGTGGTGAACCCGGACCCGGTGTTGCTGGAGCACGCCCAAAAGGCCGGCTGGCCGATCCATCTCTGGAAATAACGCGCAACATCTGTAGGAGCAAGGCTTGCCCGCGATAGAGGCGACACGGTCTATCTGGCGGACCGCGTTATCGTTCATCGCGAGCAAGCTTTGCTCCTACAGGGGTTACGTCAGGCTCTCGTCGATCACCAACACCAACTTCCCCGCCACCGTATTACTCGCCAATTCCGCAAACGCCGCTTCGGCGTCCTTGATCGGAAACGCCTTGGCCAACTGCGGCTTCAACCGCCCTTCCGCAAACAACGGCCAAACATGCTGGCTCAAATCACTGAACACATCCGCCTTGAATTGATCGTCACGGCTGCGCAACGTCGAGCCCAGCAGTTGCACGCGCTTACCCAACACCTGCGCCAGGTCCAGCTTCGCCTCACGCCCGCCCATCAGGCCGATCAGCACCCAACGGCCATCCAGCGCGGTGAGCTTGAGATTCAGCGCCGCGTAATTGCCGCCCACCGGGTCCAGGATCACATCGAACGGCCCCAGATCGCGCAAGCTCTCCAGATCCCCGGTGCGTATGACGCCACCCTGAGCCCCCAGCGCTTCGCAGTACGCCAAACGCTCGGCGGACCCGACGCTGACCCAGCACGGGTTGCCAAACGCCTTGCACAACTGAATGGCGGCTGAACCGATTCCACTTGCCCCGGCATGCAGCAGAACTTTCTCACCGGGTTTGAGGCCGGCAAGATGAAATAAATTTAACCAAACAGTCGCATACACTTCGGGCAACGCCGCCGCCTCGACTAACGACAAACCTTCGGGCACCGGCAGCACATGCCGTCCGTCGACAACCACCTCTTCGGCCATCCCGCCCCCGGCCAGCAAGGCGCAGACCCGGTCTCCCACCTGCCAGGACGAGCCCGGGCCGACCTCGCTGATCACCCCCGAACACTCAAGACCCAGCACCTGACTGGCTCCCGGCGGGGGTGGATAAAGGCCTGCCTTCTGTAACAAATCGGCGCGATTGAGACCCGCTGCCGCCACTCGGATGCGAACTTGTCCTACATCACACGCAGGACTCGGCTCTTCAACCCACTCCACTTGACCGTCAACGCCTTGCAATGCTTTCACAGTGCCTCCATAGTGAGTCTGGACTGAGCCCGTAGCGGTAGCGCCGGGCTTTCTTGCATTATGTGACCGGCCCTTTGTGGAACCGGCGACTTCAAAGACGGCCTAATATGCGTGATCAATTGTCCCCGCGTCGAATCAGCATGAAGCAACTGTTTCCCAGCACTGCCCTAGCCCTATTCATTGGTATCGGCCTGTTGCCGATGTCGAGCAATTCGTTTGCAGCCAACAGCTGGGACAACCTTCAGCCTGATCGTGACGAAGTGATCGCCAGCCTGAACGTCGTCGAGCTGCTCAAGCGCCACCACTACAGCAAGCCGCCGCTCGATGATGCGCGCTCCGTGATCATCTACGACAGCTACCTCAAGCTGCTGGACCCGTCGCGCAGCTACTTCATGGCTAGCGACATTGCCGAATTCGACAAGTGGAAAACCCAGTTTGACGACTTCCTCAAAAGCGGCGACCTGAACGCCGGGTTCACCATCTACAAGCGCTACCTGGACCGCGTCAAAGCGCGTCTGGACTTCGCCCTTGCAGAGCTGAACAAAGGCGTCGACAAAATCGACTTCACCGCCAAGGAAACCTTGCTGATCGATCGCAAGGATGCTCCGTGGCTCAAGTCCACCGCCGAACTCGACGACCTGTGGCGCAAACGCGTCAAGGACGAAGTGCTGCGCCAGAAGATCGCCGGCAAGGATTCCAAACAGATTCAGGAAACCCTGACCAAGCGCTACAAGAACCAGTTGGCGCGCCTGGACCAGACCCGTCCGGAAGACATCTTCCAGGCGTACATCAACACCTTCGCCATGTCCTACGACCCGCACACCAATTATCTGTCGCCGGATAACGCGGAAAACTTCGACATCAACATGAGCCTGTCCCTCGAGGGCATCGGCGCTGTGTTGCAGAGCGATAACGACCAGGTGAAAGTCGTGCGTCTGGTGCCGGCAGGCCCGGCCGACAAGACCAAAATGGTCGCCCCGGCCGACAAGATCATCGGCGTGGCCCAGGCCAACAAAGAGATGGTCGACGTGGTTGGCTGGCGCTTGGACGAAGTGGTCAAGCTGATCCGTGGGCCGAAAGGCACCGTGGTGCGCCTGGAAGTGATTCCGGCCAGCAATGCGCCAAACGACCAGACCAGCAAAATCGTGCCGATCACCCGCGAAGCGGTGAAGCTTGAAGATCAGGCAGTGAAGAAGTCGGTCCTCAACCTGAAACAGGATGGCAAGGACTACAAGCTCGGCGTCATCGAGATCCCGGCCTTCTACCTCGACTTCAAAGCCTTCCGTGCTGGCGATCCGGACTACAAGAGCACCACGCGCGACGTCAAGAAACTGCTGACCGAGTTGCAGAAAGACAAAGTTGACGGCGTGGTCATCGACCTGCGCAACAACGGCGGCGGTTCCTTGCAGGAAGCCACCGAGCTGACCAGTCTGTTCATCGACAAAGGTCCGACCGTACTCGTGCGTAACGCCGATGGCCGGGTCGATGTGCTGGAAGATGAAAACCCGGGTGCCTTCTACAAAGGCCCGATGGCATTGTTGGTCAACCGCTTGTCCGCCTCGGCTTCGGAGATTTTTGCCGGCGCCATGCAGGACTACCACCGCGCGTTGATCATCGGCGGCCAGACCTTCGGTAAAGGCACCGTGCAGACCATTCAGCCGCTGAACCATGGCGAACTGAAACTGACCCTGGCCAAGTTCTACCGGGTTTCCGGCCAGAGCACCCAGCATCAGGGCGTACTACCGGATGTGGATTTCCCGTCGATCATCGACACCAAGGAAATCGGCGAAAGCGCCCTGCCGGAAGCCATGCCGTGGGACACCATCAAGGCCTCGATCAAACCGGCGACCGACCCGTTCAAACCGTACATCGCCGAGCTCAAGTCCGAGCACGACGTACGTTCGGCCAAAGACGCGGAGTTCGTGTTCATCCGCGACAAACTGGCCCTGGCCCAGAAGCTGATGGAAGAAAAAACCGTCAGCCTCAACGAAGCCGATCGTCGCAAGCAACATGCCGACATCGAAGCCAAGCAACTGGTCATGGAAAACATCCGTCGCAAGGCCAAGGGCGAAGAACCGCTCAAAGAGCTGAAGAAAGAAGACGAAGATGCGATCGCGGCCGAGCCGGACAAGATCAAACCGGAAGACGATGCCTACCTGAGTGAAACCGGGCGGGTGCTGCTGGATTACCTGAAACTGAGCAACCAGGTGGCCAAGCATTAGGATGATGGCAATTTAATGCTGACGCTCCCCGGAGCGTCATCAAACAGTCATCATTCTGTCGTGAAATACAGGACTGGGAGCACCTCTTGAATCAAGGGTCTGCTCCCAGTCCTTTTTTTATCGCCCGAGAACGCCATGACCACGACCGAACAGCTGAGTGCCTTGAGTTCAATACTGGCTCAAAGCGGTTTGCACAGTCTGTTCCAGCCGATCATTTCCCTCTCTGAACGACGAATCATCGGCTACGAAGCCCTGAGCCGCGGCCCCTCCAACAGCCCGCTGCACTCCCCCATCGCCCTGTTCGCCGTGGCCCGCCAGGCCGGACGTCTCAGCGAACTGGAAATCGCCTGCCGCCAGAGCGCCTGCCGTCGTTTCAATGAACAGCAACTGCCGGGCAAATTGTTCCTCAACGTGTCGCCGGAATCCCTGCTCGAAACCTCGCACCAACCGGGCCGCACCCTGCAATTGCTGCAGGACTTCGGCATACCGCCGAGTCAGGTGGTGATCGAACTCACCGAACAAACCCCGACCGATGATTTCCAGTTGCTGCAAAACGCTTTGCATCACTACCGGGCCATGGGTTTTTCGATTGCGCTGGATGATCTGGGTGCGGGTTATTCGAGTTTGCGTTTGTGGTCCGAGCTGCGGCCGGACTATGTGAAGATTGATCGGCACTTTATCGACGGCATCCACCAGGACGCGCTCAAGCGTGAGTTCGTCGGCTCGATCCTGCAAATCGCCAAGGCCTCCCGCGCCAAAGTGATCGCCGAAGGCATCGAACTGCCGGAAGAACTCGCGGTGCTGACCGAAATGGGCGTGGACCTGGTGCAAGGCTATCTGCTCTGCCGCCCACAAGAACATCCGCCCCGGGAAGCTCGGGCGCTAATGCCCAAACAGGAAAGCACGACGGTGGCGTTGAACGACGAAAGCAGCGACCTCAGCGCCCTGCTCAACGACCAACCCGCCGTGGCCCGCAACACGCCGACCGCCACCGTACTCGAAGCCTTCCGCAGCCAAGCCAACCTCAACTCCCTGGCGGTGCTCGACGACCAAGGCCAGCCGTGCGGCATCGTCCACCGCCACTCGCTCTCCGACGCGCTGCTCAAGCCCTTCGCCACCGACCTCTTCGCCCGCAAACCCATCAGCCGCCTGATGAACGACGACTTCCTCGCCGTCGAAATGAGCCAGTCCCTGCAACAAGTCAGCCGCCTCATCACCAGCCGCGCCCGACAACGCATCGAAGAAGACTTCATCATCACCCTCAACGGCGGTTACCTGGGCCTCGGCCGAGTCATCGACGTGCTCAAACTCATCACCGAACTGAAAATCCAACAAGCCCGCTACGCCAACCCCCTGACCCTGCTGCCCGGCAACGTCCCGATCCAGCAATGCCTGACCCGCCTGCTGCAACAGGCGCGGGAATCGGTGATCTGCTACGTCGACATCGACAGCTTCAAACCCTTCAACGACATCTACGGCTACGGCCGTGGGGACGAAGTCCTACTGTGCCTGGCGCAATGCCTGAACGACCGCGTCGACCCGTCCCGCGACTTCGTAGGACATATCGGCGGTGATGACTTCCTGCTGGTCCTCGGCCCGGAAGACTGGCGCAAACGTCTGAACCAGTTACTGGACGACTTCCACAGCCAATGCCGCCGCTTCTACCGCGCCGAACACCTGGAGGCTGGGTGCTTCATCGCGCCCAACCGCCAGGGCGTGCGGCAGGAGTTTCCGTTGCTGTCGCTGTCGATCGGCGTGGTGCATCTGCATCCCGAAGCCTGCGCAGGGCTGGATGCCAGCCAGTTGGCAGAAATGGCATCACAAGCCAAACACCACGCGAAAAACGTACCGGGGTACAGCGTGCATGTGATTGATAGCCTCGCGGTGCCGGCAGCCGAAGAAACACTAGTAGCCGGCCACCGCTGATCTTTTGATCTGGATTTTGCGGCGCCAGGACGATCCAGCCCCTCACCCTAACCCTCTCCCCAAGGGGCGAGGGAACTGACCGCGGCGATCTTCTGCCCTCCGTCGACCTGAACGATCAACGTGACCTCAGGCTTGGCCAAGCCAAGAGCGCTGCGTAGTCGCAGGTCGCAGCCTATCTCGCAAACAACACGGTCAGTCCCCTCGCCCCTTTGGGGAGAGGGTTAGGGAGAGGGGTGGATCTAAAGCCCTACCCTACTCCGAAGGCATCCCCCGCAACCGCCGCCCCAACACATCCAACACATCACACCCATCCCGCAACGGAATGGCACACAACAACGCAAAGTCACTGAGGATGAAGGACTCACAATCAATCGACCCACGCATGGACATATTCTCCAGCACTTGAGTGACCGCACGGATTCGATAATTGGCAGCGTCATACAAAACATCAAGCGGCGCATGGGTATCGACGAACAAGGTCGGCATGTCGTCGCAATTGCTGGTGAGCGCCATGAAGCGGCTTTTGGGGTGGGGGGTTGGTTTTTCGTAGGGTGGATCGGGATGTAATGTCGTCATTTGAAAGCTCTTAAGGAAGGAATGAGAGCTGCCAACAGCCTTCCTACAGGCTTGGGTGGCAGCTATGCGCGGGGTAGGAATATCGAGTCCTTTAGAGCAATTCTCGACCACGCCGAAGCGTGCCCGCGCACAGCCGCCGAAACGGATCTTACGGACGCGCGTTAACGGCCGCAATCAAGCATCGACGCCAATGTAGCTCTAAAGATATTGAAGGGTTCCTACACCCTGTCGCTGAATACACAGCGACCACCAAAGCCTACCGATTGAACTCACCACGCACCAGTTCACCAAAACCGCCGCAGCACGAAGGAAATTTCCGAAGACCTTGTCCAGAAATTTCGCCCGCTAAAAAAGTGGTGCAGACTTCGCTTAGGCCTCGTTTTATTTCCGCGTTCGCTGCGCGGTCCCATTCGACGAATGGCGGACATTCATACGGGTTAGATCAAAAACCGTTTTTGTGGGTAATACTCGAGGATCAGCATGTGTGAGGGGCGCCCTCGTTGGTAAGGGATAGCACTACGTCCTGGATAACGGCTTGAATACACTTAGCGCGCATTGACAAGGGCGTGCCACCCAGCGGGGCTGGAGGCAAGCCTATTGAATGTGTAGACGGTTTCCGACTACTTAATTTTGAACCCCTTTAATTTTTTCTAACCGCATCGCGTTGCCCTGCCCGACTTGCGTGACACTCTCAGTTTCGATGGTCTGCACAACTCGACCAGTCTCATCCTTGGTGACCTGAATGGACTTGGTGTAAGTCCCTTGCACGCAGCCACTCATCGGCAGCACCAGTGCACACAAAATCAGTCCGAAAATACGATTCATCAAAAATTCCTTTTAATCTAAAGTGGTTTATCGCGCGGGAAATTAACATCGCCCAGTGCTACTGAACAACGGTACGTTCTGTCTCTGGTGGAGAACCTAGGGACAGATTTATTTTTGCTTCTGAAACAAATCTGGTTCCTTCAACCAACAGTACCAGCCAAAATTTTAGATAGCGCTATCTGAAGTTATGTCAGCAAAAGCTTTTCCACTATTTTTTTTATTTCAGAGGGTGTTTCCTCGAAACCATATTTACCAGCGTTCGCTTTGGTTGTGTTAAACCCCAGCGAATACCCATTGTAGTCAAAGTAATAATTATCAATTTTTCTCCTGCCTGGCTTATCTCTGGACAGCATATCCAAAAGCACTTTGAGGTGAGTTCTAGTTAGCCAAAATCGCTGCGGCACCGTGGGATTACAGTCGTATGTCAATTGCAAAATCAGCCTAGCCAAATTACCTCCCAAGACAAAAAAGGTTGCATCTCGTTTGCGTGTAGCGAGGCGGAAGCTGCGTTTGGAAATGCTTGGCCTGTTGCCGACTAGCGACGAGACAAGTTTATTTCCTTTTTCCTCGTCTATCTCGCCCTCACGGGCGCGGACCTTACTGTGAAAATCGATCCCCCCCTTACAAGCCCACTGGACACAAAAGCTATCCCGCAATTATCGCAATACAGGCCATCGACGAACTGCTCCAGGGGCGCAGGTTTCAGTTCGGCAGGATCGCATTCATCAACTGCAAGTTGATCCACACGACGAAAGCCCGTTTTTTCTTCTCCGTTAAAACGTCTCTTTGGACTTATTGCTCCTATCAAGATTGCCTTGGGTCGGACGTACTGAGTTGATCCACAGCGGGGGCAGGATTTCACAACGTCTTGATTCATGACCGCTCCAGAAACCCGTCAATCATCGAAATAACCTGCTCCTGAATCACCCCTCGCGACCTCCCACCCTCCCCATCCTCACAAATAATCCCATCCCCCGGCACCGCTTCTTCAAGCATCGCCACCGCCCCAGGCTTACACACCGCCATAAAGCTGAAGTGGCTGGCATCGCTGATCTCAACGTAACGCTTCGACGTTTGCGGCAACCGTTTGGCCAAATCAGCAGACTCCAACTGCGCAGGAAGCTCTTCAGACGGCACGCCCGCTGCAATCACCAACGTCGGCACCAGCAACTTCGCGAGACTTTCATCGGTCATCCCTCGCGACAAACCCAAGTCCAATGAAACTACAGCGGTAACGCGCTTATCACGCAGATCGGCGGCCAATCGGGCCTTCGATTCCGGGGTGCTTGCGGGATTCATCTGTTGGTAAACGGTGCAACCGGCCAACTTCGCGTGGACCTTGCAGTCCTTGGCGAATCGGTCGGGGTCGAAACGTGCCCCGGCAATTTCCAGAACGGTCCAGCCACCAAGTGAATGACCCACGGCTGCGATTCGATTCTTGGCGACTACGCCGAATCGTTCTGGCTGGGCGGTAACTGCGTCGATGGCTCGACTTAGGTCAGCAGGCCGCTGCCATAGTTGTGCGGCGGCTTGGGGGTTGCGGTCACGGCTGGTGGTGCCGGGGTGGTTGACCGCCGCGACGATGTAACCCCTGTGGGCGAGTGCGCTGGCGAGCCATGTCTGGTTGATCCAGTTGCCGCCGAATCCGTGGGAGATCACCACTAATGGATGTTCGCCGGCCGCCGGTGGGGCGTTGGGAACGGCAAGGGCGCCGACAAACACTGGGTTGTCGCCGAACAGTTGCGGGGTGACGGTGCTTGCAGTGGGGTACCAGACGACCATTTGCACCGGCCGCTCGTTTTGCGGGTCGGGCAGTGTGGAGGACTGGAAGCCGACGGAGTCAGCGAGTGCGTTGGTGGTCAGGCCTATCAATAACAGGGCGCAGAGAGCTGTTTTCACTGTTTTTATCTTCCTTGATTAGATCAACTTATAAACGCCTGACATCCGCTGCTGATCGTTCCTACGCTCCGCGTGGGAACGATCAACGCCGCTTCTGTCGGCTAAACGACGCTCAACGCTTTGAGAACCGCCAACGATTCCCCGGCAAATGCTTGTGCCTGTTCGGTCAGTTCCGCGATGTTTTCTTCCGCGGTGGTCAGCGCCTTGCCGTCCTTGAGCAGACCTTCGCCTTGTTCGCTGATGACGCTCCAGGCCAGTTGTGCCCATTCCGTCGGGTGCTTTTTGCCTTGTTTGATCGAGATCAGGAACAGTTGCTGGAAGCGGCTGACCGGTACGCCGCCGCCGGTTACCGGGCTGGCCAGGACCTGGATTTTGTTGCTGAGCAGCGAGCGTTTGCAGAGTTGCAGGTTGAGGGTGCTGCAGCGTCCCTGTACCAGTTTCTCGGCCGCTTCGCTCTGGCACGGTGCGGCTGCGCTCATCCCGACCAATACGGTGACGGCCTGGAGCAGGTCGTCATAGGGCATCGAGGGCACGGCCGCTGATAACTGGCGCAACGTTTTGGGGACACAGGCGTTGGCTGCCAGCGCTTCGAGTACGGGGCCGTATATTTCTGCTTGCAGCGACGCTTCGCCGGCCGGGCCTTTGACGGTGGCAGGGACGCTTTCTGCCGGCTGAAGCAGGACAAAGCGTGTATTGAGCAGGCCTTGGCGGTGTTCGGAGGCGGACAGTCGGTTGGCACCGCGCACGTACAGGTCCCGGCGGAAGTTCTGATTGACGAAGTAGTCTCGCGCTTGTTCGCGCACGATCGGGTGATCGATGCCCTCCAGGAAGTCCATGCCTTCTGCGCTCAAGTTGAGCGGATCGACCGTATCCAGTGGCACGGCCGTCGTGGCGAAGTCGAGTTTGGCCGGGGCCAGGGCTTCGACCACGTCGGTGAAGTACATGCAGTTCCAGTCGCGGTTGAAGTATTCGTGGGCGACGTACTGTCGATCCTGGCCTTTGATGCTCTGCAGCTTGGCGTTCAGGTTCGGGGCCGCGGCGGCGTAGTTGGGGTTGGCCGCCAGCAGCGCTTCGGAGAATTGCAATGCGGCGTCGATGCGCTGGTCCGGGCTTTCGGAGCGGTTTGTCCCAAAGCGGTCGTGCAGGCTGAACAAATGACGTAAGGGTGCCGCAGGCGACCAGCCGGGGAAGCAGTTGTAGCTGATGTACAGCAAACCACCTGGCTTGAGGTGGCGGCGGGCGAATTCGACGATCAGTTTCTGGTTGTCGCGGCTGACCCAAGTCCAGATGCCATGCAGGCTGATGCTGTCGAATTGCGGCAAATCATTTCGGGCCAGCAGTTGTTCGAAGCTGTCGTCATACAGCTGCGCATCGCTGTTCCAGGCGGTCGCCAGCGCATTGGCATGGGCGGCCTGGCCCGGATGGAAGTCAGTGCCAACCCAGGCCCCGGGGTTGGCGGCGGCATGGATGTTGATCGATACGCCTTGGCCAAAGCCCAACTCGCAGTGATAGCCGTCGGTTGTCTCCAGACTGGCGAAGCCGCGCAACAACAAGCAATAACGCAGGAAGACTGGATTGATTTCCCGGCTATAGCTGTAGGTGTAGCCTTCGTCGGTGAAATACCCTTCGTTCCAGGCATCGCTCATGCTCGTATCCTTTTACTTCGAGAGAGAAAGTGGCTTTTATAAAGGGAAGGCATTGCGTGCCACAAGGGGAAAGACGCATAGGAGCGATTTTTCGCGGATGATCGTCAGGTCTGCTTATTGAACAGTCATCGAATCACTGCGAAGCACTGTCGCTCGGCAACCCTTTCAATTTGATTTCCGCCAACGGATGCCCAGCCTTCAGCGCAATCCGCCAGAACCGCGCCGCTTCCACCGGGTCCGGCGCTTTGCTCGGCGTCCCCGCCAAACTGATCACCCCAACCTGATACGCCGCTTTCCCATCCCCCGCCAACGCCGCCAGGCGCAGTAATCGCACGCCTTCTTCACGCGCGCCAAGGCCGACGCCGCGAAAGGTCAGGATGTGACCGTAGAAGCTTTGCGCGCCGACGTCGCCGAGGTTGGCCATGCGCGCGAATTGGCCTTCGAGCCATTTCCAGCCGCGTGGCTGGCGCACGAACCATGACCAGTGAAACAGCCTGCGGGCCAGCCAGTAGGCGGCCCGCGCCTTGAGTCGTAGGAACACTCAGGCCTCGGCTGATTCGGGGTATTCGTATTCGAAGACGCGGACGACTTCCGAGGCGTGCCACGACGCGGCGGCGACGCCGTCGGACGGGCCGGAGAAGCGGCCCAGGCGTTCGACGCATTCGAAGAAGCCAGTGCGTGGCAGGCGGCTGGCGCCCTGGCTGATCACCAGAGAGCTGCGCAGCGGCTGCTCGGCTTTGGCGTCCAGCGCGGCCAGGTGTTCAAGGGCGGCGGTGAGGGTTTGCATGGCTGGGGTGGGCAATTGCAATCGCTCCAGCAATGCTCGATACGTCAGGAGATGGCGCTGGCGGCGCGCCTGGTCCAATTCACCCAACAACCCGTCCCAATGTTGACGACTGATGCGTACGCTCACGATTCATCCCTCCAGCCTGGCACCGTCAATTCCCAAGCCAGGCTGCGGCGAATCGCAGCGTCGGGTAGACGCTCGCCACTTTCGATCAAGGCCAGATAAGACGGGCTGATGCCTACCGTGCGGGCCAGCGCCTCGATGGCGATGCCCTTCCCTTCGCGCAAATTGCGGAGTTGATCCAGACCCGGAAGGATCTGGTCTGCTGCGGCCGCCGGACGCTCTGGGGCGGTCCGTGGCGGTTGTTGCTCGATGCCTGCTGCTTTCAGTAGAGCCTGATACTGAGCCCATGGCACAACGGCGTATTCGGGCTCGCCTTCGCGTGTGATTATCTGAATATCCATGACTTCCCCGTAGGACAACGACACTTAGCGAGTCGGCACTTTTCCCTTGAAGTGTAATCCTAACAGCGGCCAAGGTCGCGGGGGCATCAATCTATGATGAAACTGCCATCACTCAGTCATCTTTCGGACCTTGAAGGTGGAGTTGCTCCGGGGTGTCGGGCAGGCGTTCGACCACGGCAAGCTTCTCCGGCAACTGCCGATTGCGCCAGGCGCGGAAGGCGTTGAGTTCGTCGTCGAGGGTTTTCATGACCCAAGCCAGCACGGCGATGTCGTCGAGCATGCCGAAGACGGGGATAAAATCGGGGATGGCGTCGAGGGGGCTGAGGAAATACATCAGGCCGGCCACGACGGTGAGGATCGATTTGCGGCTGATGGCCCGGTACTCGCCACGCCAGTAGGCCAGGCACAGGGCCTGCAACAGGCGCAGGTCATCCTTGAGTTTGCCCAGGCGCCCGCCTTCGCTGGCGCCTTTGCTGGCCACGGCGAACAGCAGGGTCGGCAGACGACCTCGGGCCAGCAGGCGTCCGGCCAATGGCAGGAAGCGAGCGAAATTCCAGGGTGCTTTCATCTTTTCCTCCCACTGAAATGTTATCCACACAAATTGTGGATAACCTTGTGAACAGAGCTGCATTTCACCGCTGCGAGCCCCGTTTTATAAGGGCTCAACTCAGATCGGGCGTTTTTTACTCACATAAAAAAACCCAAGATTTCATTGACTTGGCGGTCCGGTGCGGCTAGCCAAGCGCTCACACTGGCTATGACTCCAGCCTACAGCATCCGTTCGCTTTCTTTGTACTTTGCCAAACCCCAGATACAACAACGCCCCGCTGAATGCGAGGCGTTGTTTTTGCGGCAGACGTCGTTTACTTGGCGGCGTCTTGTTTCGCTGGATCTTTGATTGCCAGCAGTTCCAGGTCGAATACCAGCACCGAGTTGGCCGGGATTGCCGGGCTTGGGCTTTGCGCGCCGTAAGCCAGGTCGCTAGGAATGTACAGCTTGTACTTCTCGCCGACGTGCATCAGTTGCAGGCCTTCGACCCAACCCGGGATCACACCGCTGACCGGCAGATCAATCGGGCTACCGCGATCAACCGAGCTGTCAAAGGTGGTGCCGTTGGTCAGCTTGCCGGTGTAGTGAACAGTCACTACGTCGGTCGGCTTAGGCTGAGGACCGTCGGCTTTTTTCACGACTTCGTATTGCAGACCGGATGCAGTGGTCACGACACCGGCTTTCTTGGCGTTGTCTTCGAGGAATTTCTTGCCGGCGGCTGCCGACTCTTCGCTCATTTTCGCCATGCGTTCTTCTGCACGCTTTTGCAGTGCTGCGAAGGCCTCGACCAGTTCGTCGTCCTTCAGCTTTTGTTCTTTCTTGCCGACGGCATCTTCGATGCCTTGGGCTACGGCCTTGGAATCCAGATCATCCATGCCTTCCTGAGCCAGGCTCTTGCCCATGTTCAGGCCAATCCCGTAGGAAGCTTTTTGCGCCGGGGTTTTCAGCTCTACGCTGGTCTGCGAATCACAACCCGCAAGTACCAGGCTTACCAGGGCCACCGCCGCCGCCAACCGATGCTGTTTCATGCTATTTCCTTGTTCATGCGCCTAAAGGGCAATCGAATAAAGCCGCGAGCTTATCAGGCGGCCACGACCAATGGCTACCGGCATGAGAGCAGGATACTGCTGATAAGTTCAGGTCTTTTAAAGCATTTCGGGAATGAGCTGGATGAAGTTTCTGTCATCTTCGTCTTATAGACGCGGATGCCGGAACCCGCAACATTTGGCCTAATGGCCACTTGCCGCCACCCACCGAGCTGAGGCATAAGAGAGCTACAAATCGACAAGGACGTTTATCTTGCGCCTCTTACTCCGCTTGCTGGTTCTGATCGCTGTGCTGCTGGGGCTTGGCCTGGCCGTGGTTCTCTACTACGTTGCCAACCCGAAGCTGCCCGCCTACTCCCCCGCGCAACAGGTGCATTACCTGGAGCAGTGGAGCGCCGCCGACCGCCAGACTTACTACTTCACGCCCCAGGGCACGCAGGTCAAAGGCTTGCATTACGACTGGTTCGAGGCGCTGGAACTGCCGTTCTCGCAACAGCGCTTTGCCGCCCCGGAATACCTCGCGCGCTTTGGTTTTCTGATTGATCCGGCGCAGAAAGCCACGCCGAACAACCCTGGCAACCTGCCCGTGGGTTTTGCCCGGCACCAGAATCCCGACAGTCAGGTTCAGTTCCTCGACATCACCTGCGCCGCCTGCCACACCGGCGAATTGCGCTTTAACGGCCAAGCTGTGCGCATCGATGGCGGCACGGCGCAGCATGTGCTGCCTTCCAGTGTGCCGACCCTGCGTGGCGGGAGTTTTGGTCAGGCGCTGGTCGCCAGTCTTGTGTCGACTTATTACAACCCGTGGAAATTCGAACGTTTCGCACGCAACGTGCTAGGCGCGGACTACGACGCCCGGCATAAAGCCCTACGCGAAGACTTCAAAGACTCACTCGATACCTTCGTGAAAGCCGCCTGGAACGACACCCATCGCGGGCTCTATCCCACCGAAGAAGGCCCCGGCCGGACCGACGCGTTCGGCCGCATTGCCAACGCCAGTTTCGGTGACGCGATTTCCCCCGCCAACTACCGCGTGGCCAACGCCCCGGTGGATTATCCACAGTTGTGGGATATCTGGACCTTCGACTGGGTGCAGTGGACCGGTTCGGCGCAGCAACCCATGGCGCGCAATATCGGCGAGGCATTGGGTGTCGGTGCGACCCTGAATTTCTTCGACGCCGACGGACAGCCCCTGCAAGGCGATGCGCGCTACCCCTCCAGCGTCCGCGTGCGCGACCTGAACCTGATCGAAGAAACCCTGCAACGCCTCAAGCCGCCCGCCTGGCCGGAAGACGTGTTGGGCAGCGTCGACAAACCGTTGGCCGCCCAAGGTCGCGCGCTGTTCGCTGACAACTGCGCCGGCTGCCACGTGCCGCGCGTGACGCCCATCAACGGCCGCCCGGTGCAGCAACTCAAGCTGATTCCAGTCGCCGCCATCGGCACCGACCCCACCGCCGCCAACAATACTGCCGACCATCGCTTCGACCTGACGGCCCTGCAATGGGACCCGGCGGAGCTTGGGCAACTGGACGTGCAATTGCATCCCAAACCGACCGAACCACTGGACCTGAGCAAACTCTCGGTGGCCAAGGGACTCGCCTACGTCACGGCGTTCGTCGAGAACCGGGCGTATCGCGAGGCCAATATCACACCGGCCGAGCGACCGAACATGGATGGTTTTGGCCTGCCGATCGGCGTTCAGGAGGTGCGCGCCTACAAGGCCCGGCCACTGGCGGGCGTGTGGGCCACGGCGCCGTTCCTGCACAACGGTTCGGTGCCGAGCATTTACCAATTGCTTTCGCCCCAGGACGAACGCGCGACCACGTTTTACCGAGGCACTTTCGAGTACGACCCGCGACATCTGGGCTACCGCACCGAGGCTTTTACCAACGGTTTTGTGTTCGACACCCGCATCACCGGCAATCACAACAGCGGCCACGAATTCCGCGCCGGTGAGCGCGGCAACGGCGTTATCGGTCGCCTGCTGCAACCGCAGGAACGCTGGGCGCTGCTGGAATACCTGAAAGTCTTGGGTGGCCCGCTGGAAGCGCAATTGCCATGACCGCCCTCTCCGTCAAAAGGACTTACCCATGCTGATCACGCTTTGGCTGCGCCTCGGCGCCTTCCTCGGAAAACTCCTGCTTTGGCTGCTGGGCCTGGGGTTGTTGGGCTGGGCGCTGGCCACCGCGTGGTTTGCCTGGCAACACAGCGGCGCGGTGTCCGCCGACGAGCAGATCCCGGCCGGTGAAGCGGCGATGACCCAGGACATCATCCAGACCGCCGTGCGCATCGTCGATCAGCACCGCGAAAGCACGCGTTACCTGCGCGATGCCCACGCCAAGGCCCATGGCTGCGTGAAGGCCGAGGTCCAGGTGTTGCCGGATCTGACGGCGCAATTGCGTCAAGGCGTGTTCAGTGAACCGGGCAAAACCTGGCAGGCCACCGTGCGCCTGTCCAACGGCAACGCCTACCCGCAATTCGACAGCATCCGCGATGCCCGGGGCATGGCCATCAAGTTGCTCGATGTGCCCGGCCAACCGTTGCTGGCCGACCAGGCGAATCGGCACGAGCAGGATTTCGTGATGTTCAGCCACCCGAACTTCTTTGTCAGCGATGTCGCCGAGTACCGTCAGAATGTGGCCGCTCAGGCTGATGGCAAATCGGTGATGGCGTTTTTCCCGAGCTGGAACCCGATCACTTGGCAGGTTCGCCACCTGTTTATCGCGTTGGCGACGCTCTCCCCGGCCCCTGACAGTCCGACCCAGACTACCTATTTTTCGGTTTCGCCCTACAAGTTCGGCGGTGCCAATGCCAAGTTCCGCGTCATGCCAGATCCGCAGAATTGCCCGGCATACACCCTGCCCAAGCAAAATCAGGACCTGCCGAACTTCCTGCGCAGTGCGTTGAATCAACAGTTATCCACAGACCGCGTGCCGGCGTGTTTTGTCCTGCAGATCCAGCGCCAGGATGCGAACAAATACATGCCCATCGAAGACACCAGCGTTGAATGGCGTGAAAGCGATGCGCCGTTTGAAACCGTGGCGCGGATCAACGTCCCGGCCCAGGACTTCGACACCCCGGCGCTGAATCTGCAATGCGATAACCAGTCGTTCAACCCGTGGTTCGGTCTGGAAGCGCACCGGCCGATTGGCGGCATCAATCGCTTGCGCAAAGCGGTGTACGAAGCGGTCAGCGATTACCGGCACAGCCGCAATGCTGAGCAATAACAGACACAACACCCTTGTAGCAGCTGGCGAAGCCTGCGTTCGGCTGCGCAGCAGTCGTTAAATCAGACACCGCGGTGTGCCAGGCAGAACTCGCACTCAGGTCTTACGACTGCTTCGCAGCCGAACGCAGGCTTCGCCAGCTGCTACAAGGTCACCGTACGGTTTGCCAAATCCCAGACAGCAAAAAGCCCGCATTAAGCGGGCTTTCTGTGTGGTGACCTGGCGTTCAGCGTTCCAGGTTACCGAATATGGCGCAGCGGACGGGACTCGAACCCGCGACCCCCGGCGTGACAGGCCGGTATTCTAACCGACTGAACTACCGCTGCGCGTAGCATTGAAAGTAATGGTGGGTGATGACGGGATCGAACCGCCGACATTCTGCTTGTAAGGCAGACGCTCTCCCAGCTGAGCTAATCACCCAGTACCTTCGTTACGGGGCGCATTATGCCACAAGTTTTCATAACGTGTTGATTTAATTGAATATTTTTCAAATAAATCTGAAAACCGATGAAACAACACATCCTGCAGGAACAACAGACAAACTTGGGGCAGAAAAAAACCCGCGTGAGCGGGCTTTTCCGTGGTGACCTGGCGTTCAGCATTCCAGGTTACCGAATATGGCGCAGCGGACGGGACTCGAACCCGCGACCCCCGGCGTGACAGGCCGGTATTCTAACCGACTGAACTACCGCTGCGCGTAACACTAAGAACGAATGGTGGGTGATGACGGGATCGAACCGCCGACATTCTGCTTGTAAGGCAGACGCTCTCCCAGCTGAGCTAATCACCCTTCGCTTCGGTGTGGCGCGCATTCTACGGAGCACCCCTACCTCTGGCAAGCACTTTTTTAATTAATTTATTCAGGCCTTCCAAAGGCTTAGAGAAGGGTTGGCCTATGGCGCCGCGAAGAGAATAATGCCCCCCTTTGTATAAAGGAGAGACTCGCCCCATGTGGTTCAAAAACCTGCTTATCTATCGCCTGACCCAAGATCTGCCTTTTGATGCCGAGGCGTTGGAAACTGCACTGGCCACCAAACTGGCGCGTCCTTGTGCAAGCCAGGAGTTGACCACCTACGGTTTCGTCGCGCCGTTCGGCAAGGGCGAAGACGCTCCGCTGGCCCACGTCAGCGGCGACTTCCTGCTGATCGCCGCCCGTAAAGAAGAACGCATTCTGCCGGGCAGCGTCGTGCGCGACGCGGTGAAGGAAAAGGTCGAAGAGATCGAAGCCACGCAAATGCGCAAGGTCTATAAGAAGGAGCGCGACCAGATCAAGGATGAAATCATCCTGGCCTTCCTGCCGCGCGCCTTTATCCGTCGCTCGTCGACCTTCGCCGCCATCGCGCCGAAACAAGGCCTGATCCTGGTCAACTCGGCCAGCCCGAAACGCGCCGAAGACCTGCTGTCGACCCTGCGTGAAGTGATCGGCTCGCTGCCGGTGCGTCCGCTGACCGTAAAAATGGCCCCGACCGCGACCATGACCGACTGGGTCAAGACCCAGAAAGCCGCGGACGATTTCTTTGTGCTGGACGAGTGCGAACTGCGCGACACCCACGAAGACGGCGGCATCGTGCGTTGCAAGCGTCAGGACCTGACCAGCGAAGAAATCCAGCTGCACCTGAGCACCGGCAAAGTGGTGACGCAGTTGTCGTTGGCCTGGCAGGACAAGTTGTCGTTCATGCTCGACGACAAAATGACCGTCAAGCGCCTGAAGTTTGAAGACTTGCTGCAGGACCAGGCGGAACAGGACGGCGGCGAAGAGGCCCTGGGCCAATTGGACGCCAGCTTCACCCTGATGATGCTGACCTTCGGCGACTTCCTGCCGGCGCTGGTTGAAGCGTTGGGTGGGGAAGAAACCCCGCAAGGCATCTAACGCCTTGTGATTACCCATGTGGGAGCGGGCTTGCTCGCGAAAGCGGTGTATCAGTCAATATTGATGTCGACTGACACTCCCTCTTCGCGAGCAAGCCCGCTCCCACATTGGCCTTGTGTGATGTTCAAAAACGAATAATAAGGATCAGACCATGCGCGCCCTCGCCGCTTTAAGCCGCTTCGTCGGCAACACCTTCGCCTATTGGGTGCTGATTTTCGCCGTCGTGGCGTTCTTGCAGCCGACCTGGTTTATCGGCCTCAAAGGCGCCATCGTGCCGCTGCTGGGGCTGGTGATGTTCGGCATGGGCCTGACCCTCAAGCTTGAAGATTTCGCCGAAGTCGCGCGCCATCCATGGCGCGTGGCCTTGGGCGTGGTCGCTCATTTCGTGATTATGCCGGGTATGGCGTGGTTGCTGTGCCAGGCGTTTCACCTGCCGCCGGAAATCGCCGTCGGTGTGATTCTGGTCGGTTGCTGCCCAAGCGGCACCTCGTCCAACGTGATGACCTGGCTCGCTCGCGGCGACCTGGCGCTGTCGGTGGCCATCGCCGCCGTCACCACCCTCCTCGCCCCGCTGCTGACTCCAGCGCTGATCTGGCTGCTGGCTTCAGCCTGGCTGCCGGTGTCGTTCATGGAGTTGTTCTGGTCGATTCTGCAAGTGGTGCTGCTGCCGATCGTGCTTGGCGTGGTGGCGCAACGGCTGCTCGGCAACAAAGTGCGTCACGCGGTCGAAGTGTTGCCGCTGGTGTCGGTGGTGAGCATCGTGATTATCGTTGCGGCCGTGGTGGCGGCCAGTCAGGCGAAGATTGCCGAGTCCGGCCTGTTGATCATGGCAGTGGTGATGCTGCACAACAGTTTCGGCTACTTGCTGGGTTACTTCACCGGGCGCCTGTTCAAGCTGCCGCTGGCCCAGCGCAAGTCGTTGGCACTGGAAGTCGGCATGCAGAACTCCGGATTGGGTGCCGCGCTGGCCAGTGCGCACTTCTCGCCACTGGCGGCGGTGCCGAGCGCGTTGTTCAGTGTGTGGCACAACATTTCCGGGGCGCTGCTCTCGACGTATTTCCGCCGGATGAGCGAGAAAGAAGACCGGGAAATCGCAGCGCGGGAAGCGACTGAATAAGCGCAAAACTTGATCCCCGGATTAATGCTGGGCACTCTATGGCGCAACGCGAGGACGACCTCGCGGCTCGATCGAGTCATTAATCTGGGGACGACCCCGTCAATCGATGGAGGTCTTTCATGTCCTGGATCATTCTGTTTTTCGCCGGCCTGTTCGAAGTCGGCTGGGCCGTTGGCCTGAAATACACCGACGGCTTCAGCCGCCCGCTCCCCACTGCCCTTACCGTTGCCGCCATGGCCATCAGCCTTGGCTTGCTCGGCCTTGCGATGAAGGAACTGCCGCTGGGCACGGCCTACGCGATCTGGACCGGCGTGGGCGCGGTGGGGACGGTGATTGCCGGGATTATTCTGTTTGGGGAATCGATGGCGTTGTTTCGGCTGGCCAGTGTGGCGTTGATTATTGCCGGGTTGGTTGGGCTAAAGGTCAGCGCTTAGGCGGCTACCGCTTTCGCGAGCAAACCCGCTCCCACAGTGGGTATGGGTTGTGTCACAGACAGCAGACACACCCCCATGTGGGAGCGAGCTTGCTCGCGATGAGGTCGGCCCAGTCACCCTCTATCTAACAGTACCGCGCAACTCCCCCACCAACGCCTGCAACTTCGCCGGCTCTGCCACTTCAACCGCCACCGCAGGCCCCGCCACCAACGTCACCCGCGACCACAACCGACGAAACAAACCCTTGCCCGGATCGCGGCTGAAGAAACTCCCCCACAACCCCTGCAACGCCAGCGGAATCACCGGCACCGGTGTCTCTTCTAAAATCCGCGTCAGCCCGCCTCTAAATTCATTCATCTCACCGTCGGCCGTGAGTTTTCCTTCAGGGAAAATGCACACCAACTCGCCGTCCTTCAGATACTGGGCAATCCGCTTGAAGGCCTTTTCGTAAATCTGAATGTCTTCCTGACGCCCGGCGATAGGAATTGTCCCGGCAGTACGGAAGATAAAGTTCAGCACCGGCAGGTTGTAGATTTTGTAATACATCACAAAGCGAATCGGCCTACGCACCGCGCCGCCAATCAGCAAGGCATCGACAAACGACACATGGTTGCACACCAGCAGCGCCGCGCCTTCATCGGGAATCAGGTCGAGGTTGCGATGCTCGACGCGGTACATGGAATGGCTGAGCAGCCAGATCATGAAACGCATGCTGAACTCGGGAACGATGCTGAAGATGTAGGCGTTGACCCCGATGTTGAGCAGCGACACCACCAGGAACAATTGCGGGATCGACAGCTTGACCATGCTCAGCAGCACGATCGAGACAATCGCCGACACCACCATAAACAGGGCGTTGAGAATGTTGTTGGCCGCAATGACCCGCGCCCGCTCGTTCTCGGGGGTACGTGATTGAATCAGCGCATACAACGGCACGATGTAGAAACCACCGAAGATCCCGAGCCCGAGGATGTCGATCAACACCAGCCAGGTATGGCCGAAACCGAGGATTTCGATCCAGCCATGGCCAGTCACGCTGTCCGGAATCCCGCCGGAATGCCACCACAGCAGCAAGCCGAACACCGTCAGGCCAAACGAGCCGAACGGCACCAGACCGATTTCGACTTTGCGCCCGGAGAGTTTTTCGCAAAGCATCGAACCGAGGGCGATACCCACCGAAAACACGGTGAGGATCAGCGTTACCACGGTTTCGTCGCCGTGCATCCATTCCTTGGCGTAGGCCGGGATTTGCGTCAGGTAAATCGCCCCGATAAACCAGAACCACGAGTTGCCGACAATCGAACGCGACACCGCCGGCGTCTGCCCCAGGCCCAATTTCAGGGTGGCCCAGGACTGGGTGAAAATGTTCCAGTTCAGGCGCATTTCCGGCGACGCGGCGGCGGCGCGGGGAATACTGCGGCTGGCCAGGTAACCGAGCACCGCCACACCAATAATCGCGGTGGAAACGATGGGCGCATAGTGACCGGACGACATCATGATCCCGGCGCCAATGGTCCCGGCAAGGATCGCCAGGAACGTGCCCATTTCCACCAGGCCGTTGCCACCCACCAATTCGTCTTCGCGCAAGGCTTGGGGCAGGATCGAATATTTCACCGGCCCAAACAGCGCCGAGTGCGTGCCCATGGCGAACAGCGCCACCAGCATCAGCGACAGGTGATCAAACAGGAAGCCGACCGCGCCCACCGCCATGATCACGATTTCCCCAAGCTTGATCAGACGAATCAGCGCGTCCTTGGCGAATTTTTCCCCGAACTGCCCGGCCAGTGCCGAGAACAGGAAAAACGGCAGGATGAACAGCAATGCGCACAGGTTGACCCAGATCGAGCGGTCACCGTCGATGGTCAACTTGTACAAAATGGCGAGGATCAACGACTGCTTGAAGATGTTGTCGTTGAAGGCCCCGAGGGACTGTGTCACGAAAAACGGCAGGAAACGCCGGGTGCGGAGCAAGGTGAACTGTGAGGGGTGACTCATCTTCCGTGTTTCCCTGATGTTGGGTCGCTGATGTTAGGTAAAGAGCGGCGTGGATTTTGTTATTGGAATATCGAACGCCGATCCAGGCCACACATTACCTAATCTTTGCAGGTTATTTCTTTAATCCTGCAATGCACGGCGACACAAACAGTTCGCCACGCCAGGCGCCCTGCACGGTGCGCTTGCCGACGATCAGCCACATCACGGTCAGCAACGCCACCAACACGCAGCCGAAGACACTGAAAAAGATGAGGTTCAAGGTGCTGGCCAGTTTCAACGTCGCCAAAGAATAGACGCCCAACGGGAAAGTGAAACCCCACCAGCCGAGGTTGAACGGGATGCCGGCGCGCAGATACCGCACGGTGATCAGCACCGCGATCAACATCCACCACAGCCCGAAGCCCCACAGCGTAATCCCGGCCACCAACCCCAGTCCGTCAGCGATTTCGCCGATGCCCGGCAGACCATTGGCGGCGAAAATCGCGGGAGCGTCGGCGCCCAGCAGCAACATGCCCAACGCCCCGGTGCCGATCGGGCCGAGCGCCAGCCAGCTCGACGCGGCCATGTTTTCGTGGGGCAGTTTATGCAGCGCCATGCGCAGCAACAGGATCGTCAGAATGCTGAACGCGACGGGTAGGGAAAATGCCCACAGCACGTAGCTCGTCACCAGCACCTCCAGTTGCGAATGGGCATCGACCAGGTGCGACGCCAACAGACCACCGCTGGCGGCGGCCACTTCCGCCGCGACCACGGGTAACAGCCAAACGGCGGTCATTTGGTCGATGCTATGTTCCTGACGGGTAAACATCATGTACGGGATCAGCACCCCGCAGGCCACGGACATCGCCACATCCAGCCACCACAGCATTTCGGCCACATGGATCACGCCGTCGCCCCAACGCGGCAAACCGAACACCAAAAAGCCGTTGATGATGGTCGCCAAGCCCATGGGAATCGTGCCGAAGAACATCGAAACCGTGGAGTGCCCGAAAATCCGTCGCGCTTCATCGAAGAACAGCACCCAGCGCGCGGCGTACAGCCCGGTAAACAGCACAAACAGAAAGATATTGAACAGCCACAAACCTTCGGCCACCGCGTGCAAACCGGGGATGGCGACGGGCAATTGCGCCAGCGCCAAGGCCAGCACGCCGGTGCCCATGGTCGCGGCGAACCAGTTCGGCGTGAATTGGCGAATCGCTTCCAACGGACGCGGCAGAAGACTTAAAGGTTTGTAACCGGGTTTGGCAGTATTGGGGCAAATCATGGCGAACTCCTGTCCTCTGATGAGGTAGAGCCCATGGTAGATCCGGATCGAATATCTATATAACGGGTAATATCTCTAACTGTTATCTGTTTTGCAGATATACCGTCAGACACTGCCTTCCGTTTCAATCACCAATATCCGCGCCGCACCCAGCGGATGCGCCACATGCTCAGTGCCTATCGACGCATAAAAAATATCGCCGACTTCCAGCAAGGTTTGCTGTTCAACGCCGTCTTCGCGGTAATGCATCTGCACTTGCCCATCGAGCACGACGAACACTTCCTGACCATCATTGACGTGCCATTTGTACGGCTGGTCGGTCCAGTGCAAACGGGTGGTGATGCCGTTCATATTGGCGATGTCCAGCGCGCCCCAGGCACGCTCGGCGGTGAAGGATTTGCTGCGGATGATTTTCATGGGCGGTCCGTCGAATGGGTGGCGAGGCCAAGGCTAACTCAAACCGGCGAACAGCTGCGCCAGCCAGTCGATAAATACCCGCACCCGATTGCTCAGATGACGGTTTGGTGGGTACAGCACGTGGAAGGGATAACGCGTCGGACGCCAGTCTTCAAGGATCGGCACCAGTTCGCCCCGCGCGATATGCGCCTGCACGGTATAGGTGAAGGTGTGAATGACACCGAGTCCGGCCAGCCCTGCGGCGAGGTGGGCATTGCTTTCGTTGACGCTGAGCAGCCGCTGGCCGCGAATTTCCAGTTTCTCGCCATGGCGCTCGAACCTCGCCGGCATCGCCCGGCCATTCCGGGCCGAGTGGTAGCTGACCATGTGATGGTTTTTCTCCAGGTCCCGTGGATCGTCGGGGACGCCGAAACGTTCGAGATAGCCCGGCGTTGCACAAGTGGTCCATGACGATGTGCCCAATGGTCGCGCCGCCATGGACAGTTCGGTCAGTGGTCCGCCGCGAATCACGCAATCGACGTTTTCGCTGATCAGGTCGACCTGCCGATCACTGACGCCCATTTCGATCTGGATATTGGGGAAGCGCGCATAAAAGTCCGGCAGTGCGGGAATGATCAGCAGCGTTGCGACCGAACCACCGACATCCACGCGAACCCTGCCCCGGGATTGGCCTTGGGCGCAGGCGAAACTGTTGTCCAGATCATCCAGTTCCACCATCAACTGCATGGCGCGCTCGTAATACGCCATGCCATCGGCCGTGACGGTAAGCCGACGGGTGGTGCGCTGCAGCAGCCGCACCCCAAGATGTTCTTCCAACTCGGCGACCAGTTTGCTGACGGAGGTTTTCGGCAAACTCAGGGAGTCAGCAGCCTTGGTAAAGGACCCGGCCTGCACGACGCGGGCGAACACACGCATGGCCAATAATTGATTCATGACAGACACCTCGGGTGACAGGCCGTGAGTATTGTCCACAACCATGTACAAACAAACCCGATTCAGGTGGTTTTTCTGCTGAATCTTCCGGCATAGAGTCTGGCCAACGGCGCACAACCCGCCGACCCATTTCTCACATGACTTAGCGGAGATTCACACGATGAGCAGCACCCTCAAAGGCAAAATCGCATTGATCACCGGCGGCACCACCGGCATCGGCCTGGCCTCGGCCCAAGCCTTCGTCGATCAAGGCGCCACTGTCTTCATCACCGGCCGCCGTCAGGCAGAACTGGATGCGGCGGTGGCTTCCATTGGCCACAACATCACCGGGATTCAGGGCGACGTGTCGAACCTGGCCGATCTGGACCGGATCTTTGAAGTGATCAAGGCCAAGTCCGGGCATTTGGATATCGTCTTCGCCAACGCTGGCGGCGGTGACATGCTGCCACTCGGTGCGATCACCGAAGAACACTTCGACCGAATCTTCGGCATCAACGTCAAAGGCCTGCTGTTTACCGTGCAGAAATCCCTGCCCCTGTTGAAGGACGGTGGTTCGGTGATCCTCACGGCGTCCACCACCGCGACCAAAGGCACGGAAAACTTCAGCGTTTACAGCGCCAGCAAAGCCGCAGTACGCAACTTCGCCCGCTCATGGTTGCTGGACCTGAAAAGCCGCAAGATTCGCGTCAACGTCATCAGCCCCGGCCCAATCCACACGCCCGGCTTGACCGGAATCGCGCCACCGGATCAGCAGCAGGGCTTGCTGGACTTCCTGACCAGCCAGGTTCCGATCGGTCGTCTCGGCGAGCCGGCGGAAGTGGGCAAAGCGGCGGTGTTCCTGGCGTCGGATGCCAGCAGTTTCATCAACGGGATCGAGCTGTTTGTGGACGGCGGGTTCGCGCAGATCTGATCGGCGCAATGAAAAACGCGGCACCTCGACGGGCGCCGCGTTTTTTTATGATTGGCAGACTTTCAACGATCGTTGGCGCATCAAAGCCATCAATGCCCCCACGGCGAGGACGATCAGCACCGCGCCATAGCCATCGGTGGTCGCGATCAGTCCAAAGGTGCGGGTCAAGTTCCCGGCCAGCAACGACGGCAAGCAAAACGCCAGGTAACTCAGCACATAAAACGCCGACATCAACCCGGCCCGTTCATGGGGCAAGGCCAACGGCACAAGGCTGCGCACCGCACCGAGGAAACCGGCACCAAACCCGCAACCCGCCACCAGCGTACCGATGAAAAACAGCGGCAGACTGGCGCTGTGAACCGCCGTCAGGATCAGCACAATCCCTACCGGCAACAGACTGGCGCCCAGGCGCAGCACTTTGTCCGCCGGCCGATTGCGCAGGCTGTAGATCATCAACGCACCGGTCACCGTCAACGCGGCGACCGTCGCGCCGCCAATCAGGTTCGAGGTCGAACCGGTGGCGGTGCGCACTAATGACGGCGCCAGCGAGGCGAAGAAACCGCCCAGCGCCCACACCGCCGTGTTGATCGGCAGCACCGCCCACAACGTGCGCCGCGCCTGGACCGGCACATGCAGGGTCGGGCGCAGCGAAGCCAACGCCCCCGGTTGCCGGCTGACGCTTTCCGGCAGACGCCAGACGTACAGCGCCTGCATCACAAACAGCCCGAGCAGCACCCAAAACGTCAATTGCAACGGCAGCGGCGCAAATTCGGCCAACAAACCGCAACCCATGGCACCAACGGCCATGCCCAACAACGGCGCGACACTGTTGATCAACGGCCCGTGCTGACGGTGGGTATCCAGCAGCGCGGCGCTCAATACGGCGGTGGCCATTCCCGTCGCGAAGCCCTGAAGCACCCGGGCGCTGATCAGCCAAGCGACGCTGTCGGCATTGATAAACAGCACCATCGCCAGCATGTTCAGCAGGATCGCGGTGAAAATCACCGGTTTGCGCCCGAGGAAATCCGAGAGTGAGCCAACGGTCAGCAGCGCCACCAGCAACGTGAGGGCGTAGACGCCGAAGATCAGGGTCAGCGTCGCGGCCGAGAACTGCAGCTGGTCTTGGTACAAGTGATACAACGGCGTCGGCGCCGTGGAAGCGGCGAGAAAGCTGAGTAAAGTGATCGCCAGAAACCACAGGCTGGAACGGCTTGATACTGGATGAGACATTGGCACACTCCGCAAAAGCTAAGTTTTTGCTTTTGCGGAGTGTGCTACCGACCAGCGCTTAAAGCAAATTCTTTGTGTTAAGGTCCGCCACATGGCTATTAAAGAAGGTTTACGCCCGGGCGGCAGAAGCGCCAGGGTTCAAGAATCAATTCATTCGGCGGTCCGCGCGCTCCTTGAAGAACAGGAGCGCTCGACCGTGACGGTGCCGCAAATTGCTGCGCGCGCAGGGGTAACGCCGTCGACGATTTATCGGCGCTGGGGCGATTTGTCGGTGTTGCTGGCGGATGTCGCCCTCGCCCGCATGCGCCCCGACAGTGAGCCGGCCAACACCGGCAGCCTGCGTGGCGATTTGCGCGCCTGGGGTGAGCAGTATCTGGACGAGATGAGTTCGGAGCTGGGTCGCAACCTGTTGCGCGATGTGCAATGCAGCTCTACGCCGGGCTTTTGCGTGGCGATCATCGGCGGGCAATTGCAGACCATTCTGGATCGATATCCGGATCAGCCGTTGCCGAGCGTTGATCGCCTGATCAACCTGATCTCGGCACCGACGGTGTTTCGCGTGCTGTTTTCGGCGGCGCCGCTGGAGGTTGAGGAATTGCATCGGTTGATTGAGATTGCGTTGAGTCATTAAGGCCGCCATTCGCGAGCAAGCCCGCTCCCACAGGGGGACCGGGGTGTACACAAATTATGTGTTCACTGGAGCTCCCCTGTGGGAGCGGGCTTGCTCGCGAAGAGGCCCGCCCAGACCACCACAATCTGACTGACACAAAGCCCTGCGACACCCCGCCACGCCACGACCTTGGTCGACACTGACGAACCCACGCCATCGTGCGAGACTGTCTGTCCGGGCCTGAACCCCGGGTGTCTTTTGTCTGGAGTTTCCATGTCGCTGTCCAGCGGGCTGATCGCCGCCGTTGCCCTGGCCTATATGGCCATCATGTTCGCCATCGCCTTCTACGGTGACCGTCGCAGCGCGCCGTTGCCGCCGCGGGTGCGTGCCTGGGTCTACAGCCTGTCGCTGGCCGTGTATTGCACCAGTTGGACCTTCTTTGGCGCCGTGGGCCAGGCCGCCGAACAGCTCTGGTCATTCCTGCCGATCTACCTCGGGCCGATCCTGCTACTGGTGTGCGCGCCGTGGGTCCTGCAAAAAATGGTGATGATCAGCAAGCAGGAGAACATCACCTCCATCGCCGACTTTATCGCTGCACGCTATGGCAAGTCGCAATCGCTGGCCGTGGTGGTGGCGTTGATCTGCCTGGTCGGCGTCCTGCCCTACATCGCCTTGCAGCTCAAGGGCATTGTCCTCGGTGTGAATCTGCTGATCGGCGCCGGGGCCGACGCCATGGGCACCCGCGCCCAAGACACGGCGCTGATCGTCTCGCTGGTGTTGGCGTTGTTCACCATTGTGTTCGGTACCCGCAACCTCGACGCCACTGAACACCACCGCGGCATGGTGCTGGCGATTGCGTTCGAATCGCTGGTCAAGCTGTTCGCTTTTCTCGCGGTCGGCGCGTTTGTGACCTACGGCTTGTACGACGGTTTCGACGACCTGTTCGACCAGGCCATGCTCGCCCCACGCCTGGAGGAATACTGGAAAGAAACCATCAACTGGCCGTCCATGGTGGTGCAGACCGGCGTTGCGATGATGGCGATCATCTGCCTGCCCCGGCAGTTCCACGTCACGGTGGTGGAGAACATCGAGCCCCAGGACTTGCGTCTGGCCAAGTGGGTGTTCCCGGCCTACCTGGCATTGGCGGCACTGTTTGTAGTCCCTATCGCCTTGGCCGGTCAGATGTTGCTACCGAGCTCGGTGCTGCCGGATTCTTTCGTGATCAGCCTGCCGCTGGCCCAGGCCCACCCGGCGCTGGCGATGCTGGCGTTTATCGGTGGCGCGTCGGCGGCCACCGGCATGGTGATCGTGGCCAGCGTGGCGCTGTCGACCATGGTGTCCAACGACATGTTGTTGCCGTGGTTGCTGCGTCGAAACAACGCCGAGCGGCCGTTCGAAGTGTTCCGCCAGTGGATGCTCTCGGTGCGTCGGGTCAGCATCGTGGTGATTCTGCTGCTGGCTTACGTCAGTTATCGCCTGCTCGGCTCAACCGCCAGCCTGGCGACCATCGGCCAGATTGCCTTCGCCGCCGTCACCCAACTGGCCCCGGCCATGCTCGGCGCGCTGTACTGGAAGCAGGCCAACCGTCGTGGCGTTTTTGCTGGTCTCGCTGCGGGGACGTTCCTGTGGTTCTACACCTTGATCCTGCCGATTGCCGCCCACAGCCTCGGCGTGTCCCTGAGCACTTTCCCCGGGCTGGCGTGGTTGCACAGTAACCCGTTGAACCTGCCACTGACCCCGCTGACCCAAGGCGTGGTGCTGTCGCTGGCGGCCAACTTCACGTTGTTCGCCTGGGTCTCGGTGCTGTCGCGCACGCGGGTTTCCGAGCACTGGCAGGCGGGCCGTTTCATCGGCCAGGAAATCAGCGCCCGGCCCAGCGCCCGCTCGATGCTGGCGGTGCAAATCGACGATCTGCTGCAACTGGCCGCGCGTTTTGTCGGTGAGGAACGTGCGCGCCAGAGCTTTATCCGCTTCGCCTATCGCCAGGGCAAAGGCTTCAACCCGAACCAGAACGCCGACGGGGAATGGATCGCGCATACCGAACGCTTGCTGGCCGGCGTGCTCGGCGCTTCATCGACCCGCGCGGTGGTAAAAGCCGCCATTGAAGGGCGGGAAATGCAGCTGGAGGACGTCGTCCGCATCGCCGACGAAGCGTCGGAAGTGTTGCAGTTCAACCGCGCGCTGCTGCAAGGGGCGATCGAGAACATCACCCAAGGCATCAGCGTGGTCGACCAGTCGTTGAAACTGGTGGCCTGGAACCGGCGTTATCTGGAGCTGTTCAACTACCCGGATGGACTGATCAGGCTTGGCCGGCCGATTGCCGACATCA
The DNA here is from genome assembly GCF_018449725.1 of Pseudomonas sp. dw_612. Classification (GTDB taxonomy): domain Bacteria; phylum Pseudomonadota; class Gammaproteobacteria; order Pseudomonadales; family Pseudomonadaceae; genus Aquipseudomonas. The sequence continues at coordinate 659,219 of NZ_JAAVVC010000001.1, forward strand.
TTCGCTACAACGCCGAACGTGGGCTGTGTGGTCCGGGCGAAGCGGAAGTGCATGTCGCCCGACGTTTGCACTGGATGCGTCAGGGGCGTGCCCACACCTCTGAGCGACTTTTCCCCAATGGCCGTGTGATTGAGCTGATCGGCAACCCGATGCCCGGCGGCGGTTTCGTCATGAGTTTCACCGACATCACCGCGTTCCGCGAGGCCGAGCAGGCGCTGACCGAGGCCAATGAAGGCCTGGAACAACGGGTGACCGCGCGGACCCACGAACTGTCGCAACTCAACGTCGCCCTCACCGAAGCCAAAGGCACCGCCGAGTCGGCCAACCAGTCGAAAACGCGTTTCCTGGCGGCGGTCAGCCATGACTTGATGCAACCGCTGAACGCCGCACGCCTGTTCTCCGCCGCCCTGACGCATCAGGACGATGGCTTGTCCAGCGAGGCGCAGAAACTGATCCATCACCTGGACAGTTCGTTGCGTTCGGCCGAAGACCTGATCAGCGATTTGCTGGACATTTCCCGCCTGGAAAACGGCAAGATCAACCCCGATCCCAAGCCGTTCGTGCTCAATGAGTTGTTCGATATCCTCGGCGCGGAGTTCAAGGCGCAGGCCCGGGAACAAGGGCTGAAGTTCCGTCTGCGCGGCAGCACATTGCGGGTCGACAGCGACATCAAGTTGCTGCGACGGATCCTGCAAAATTTCCTCACCAACGCCTTCCGTTATGCCAAAGGCCCGGTATTGCTGGGGGTTCGCCGGCGCAAGGGAGAACTGAGCCTGGAAGTCTGGGACCGTGGGCCAGGAATTCCGGAAGACAAGCAGCAAGTGATTTTCGAAGAATTCAAACGCCTCGACAGCCACCAGACCCGCGCCGAGAAAGGCCTGGGCCTGGGCCTGGCGATTGCCGACGGGTTGTGTCGCGTGTTGGGCCACACATTGCGTGTGCGTTCGTGGCCGGGACACGGCAGCGTATTCAGTGTCAGCGTGCCGTTGGCCCGGGCGCAGACACTGGCGCCGAGCAACGTGGTCGAACTCAACGGCAAATTGCCGAGCGGCGCGCAGGTACTGTGCATCGATAACGAAGACAGCATTTTGATTGGCATGAACAGCCTGCTGACGCGTTGGGGTTGCCAGGTCTGGACCGCGCGCAACCGTGAGGAATGCGCGGCGCTGCTGGGCGACGGGATGCGCCCACAGTTGGCGTTGGTGGATTACCACTTGGACGATGGCGAAACCGGCACTGAGTTGATGGCATGGCTGCGCACGCGATTGGGCGAGCCGGTGCCGGGGGTGGTGATCAGTGCGGACGGGCGCCCGGAGACGGTGGCCCAGGTGCATGCGGCGGGATTGGATTATCTGGCGAAACCGGTGAAACCAGCGGCGTTGCGGGCGTTGTTGAGTCGGCATTTGCCGTTGTGATGCGGCAGGTCCTAGCCATGTGGTGGTTGGGCTGACGCCTTCGCGAGCAAGCCCGCTCCCACAGGGTTTTGGGTGGCTAACTCCTTGTGTGCAACACCACACATCCCCTGTGGGAGCGGGCTTGCTCGCGAAGCTTTTGATCTACTCAGGCAACTCGGCCAAGCCATCTACATCGGTCATCGCCCGCTCCAGCAAATCCGCGGGCAAACTCTTGCTCGCCCGGGCACCGAGCAACTTCAATTGCTCGCTACGGCTGACCAGGTTTCCGCGCCCTTCCGTCAGCTTGTTGCGCGCCGAGCTGTAGGCTTTGTCCAGTTGCTGCAAGCGATTGCCGACTTCGTCCAGGTCCTGGATGAACAACACGAATTTGTCGTACAGCCACCCCGCCCGCTCAGCGATTTCCCGGGCGTTCTGGCTCTGGCGCTCCTGTTTCCACAAGCTGTCGATAACCCGCAGCGTGGCCAGCAACGTGGTCGGGCTGACGATCACGATGTTGCGGTCGAACGCTTCCTGGAACAGCGTCGGCTCAGCCTGCAACGCCGCGGAAAACGCCGCTTCGATCGGCACGAACAGCAGAACGAAATCCAGGCTGTGCAAACCGTCGAGGCGCTTGTAATCCTTGCCGGACAGGCCTTTGACGTGATTGCGCAGGGACAGCACGTGCTGCTTGATCGCGATCTGGCCGATGGCATCGTCGTCGGCGGCAACGTATTGCTGATACGCCGTGAGGCTGACCTTGGAGTCGACCACCACTTGCTTGTCGCCGGGCAGGTAAATGATCACGTCCGGCTGGAAACGCTCGCCGTCCGGGCCTTTGAGGGTGACTTGGGTCTGATACTCGCGGCCCTTCTCCAGACCGGCGTGTTCAAGCACGCGTTCGAGAATCAGCTCGCCCCAGTTGCCTTGGGTTTTCTGTCCTTTCAAGGCGCGGGTCAGGTTGGTGGCTTCGTCGCTCAGGCGCAGGTTGAGCTGTTGCAGGCGCTCCAACTCCTTGGCCAATGAAAAGCGTTCACGGGCCTCGGCTTGATAGCTTTCTTCAACGCGCTTTTCGAACGACTGGATGCGCTCTTTCAACGGATCGAGCAATTGCCCCAGACGCTGCTGACTGGTTTCGGCGAAACGCTGCTCGCGCTCGTCGAAGATTTTGCCCGCCAGCTCGGCGAACTGTGCGCGCAACTCGTCGCGCGAGCCCTGAAGGTCGTTGAGACGTTGCTGATGGCTTTCCTGCTGTTCGCGCAGCTCGGCATTGAGGGACGCGGTCTGCGCATCCAGGCGACGCAACTCAGCCTCTTTGCCGGCGCGCTCGATATTCCAGGCGTGAGCCGCGTCGCGAGCATCGTCGCGCTCGATTTGCAGCAGCTCGACTTCACGGCGCAGCGCGGCCAGATCCGCTTGCTTGGTGGAGTTGGCCTGACTCAGATCACCGATTTCATCGCGACACGCATCGAGCTGGGCATTCAAGCCGTCCTGGGCCAATTGGGCCATGGCCAGTCGCTCTTCCAGCAGCGCCTGATCGGCCAGCGCCGAGCTTGCCCGGCGCTGGATGTGCCAGGCCAGCGCCAACAATGGCACTGCAGCGCCCGCCAGACCGAGCAGTATGCTGGTCAAGTCCATAGCCATAGCGACTCCTGCCGATGAGATAAAGCCTGAAGGTTAACCAAGGCGTCAGGTCTTGGACAGCTCAGTCTTCGACGAGCCCCAGTTCCTGCTGGGCGCGTCGGTCACCGGCGCGGGCGGCCTGGCGCAGCAGGTCGTGGCCAATGCGCCGATCCCGGGCGTTGCCGCACTCGCGGCACATCAACTGACCCAAACGGCTTTGCGCGGCCACTACCCCTTCACGGGCCGGTTGCTTAAGCAATCGTCCGGCAAAATGTTTGACGTTGGGGTTATCGCCCAGGCGCGGGCTGTCCAGTAGCCACTCGGCCACACGCATGGAAAAGCGCTTGGGTGGGGTAACAGTCGGGGGCGTTGCGGTAACAGCGGGTGATACTGAGCGAAACTTCATAAAGCACTGTAGGGCAGATCGGAAGGCGCGCCACTCTACTCTTTTTTTCTTACAGGTAAAGTCGAAAAAAACCCGGCACGCCCGTCCTAGAGCAAGCGCTTGGGACAATCCACAGAAGCTGTGGATAACTCAGTGGACAACCGCCCTTGAACTCTCGCAAAGCCCTGTGGAATGGGGCTCGCAGTCAAACTGACGATTTTTTCACCAGTAAAAAAAAGCGATGTTTTTCATTGACTTAAATTTTCATTACAGGCACCCACTGTGTTTGAAGCCAAGGTGACAGTGGCGTGACAGCGCGCGCAACTTATGTGCACAAGTACCTTCGCAGCGGTTATATCAATGCGCTTTTTCGGCGCGTTTTTTGTTCACGCCTGGGGATAAGGCTGTTGGCGCATAGCCCTGTAGCAGCTGGCGAAGCCTGCGTTCGGCTGCGAAGCAGTCGTGATTGCAGATGACGCGGTGTATTAGAAAGATCGCATGCTCAGGTTTTGCGACTGCTTCGCAGCCGAACGCAGGCTTCGCCAACTGCTACTGGGGCCCATGCAGCGGTTCGAGGAATCTTTTTTGCTAACACACTTCCTTTCTCGAATTCAATCCGTTAGTATCCGCGGCGTTAGTACCAAGCTGAAAGTCAATTCTGGTCGAACAAATCCCCCCGGTGCCTTCCACTGAGAAGCCTCCACCGACAAAGCGGGATCGACCACCTCGATGGTTTCCAGGTAAACCTTGTGTCAACACTGCCTTTGAAATGAATGCAAAGGGTGTTGCGAAGCTCACTTACTCTGACCGAACCAGCCTGCAAATTGATCAGGATCTTCACCCCGGGCCCAGAACCTTTGCCCTTGATGTGTTGCCTGCCCTCCTAAGTACCTACCTGCCAGCCCAAGCGCGCCAATTATCAGCGCTTCAAACTGGCTGCTTTGTTCCAGTCGGGTTCTTCGTTCGACCAATGGTGGTCGTCGTCACTGGAACGTTTTAATTTTGCACGGCTCTTATCCGTGTCGCTTGTAGGAACACCTAATAATGTCTACTCAAATCCATACTCAGGATGCCATTCGCACCCTAACAAACGCTTTTGCCCCAATGAACTGCCTGATCATGGCCGCTCGCAAAGGCTGCTTCAGCTTCACTCTGGTCAACGAACACGGCATCGCCCGTCACAGCGAACGCCTGTACCCCGATCAATACTCCAGCGCTGAACCGCTGCAGGCCGTGATCGATCGTACTCGCCAGGCACTGGTTGCCTGAGACGCCAGAAAGACTGAAAACCTCAGAAGCCCTGCTCAAAAAGCAGGGCTTTTTATTGCCCGAGATTTCACTTTCCCCGCCCAATGCCTAAGCACTAACCGATATAACGGTTATAACTGCCAGCCGGAAATATTTTAAAAACAGGCCTTTACAGCGCGAATATGACACTACACTTCAACTCAAGCGGCTTGATCCGCTTCCGGCGAGCCTGAGTCGATTCACTGCTGCCAAGCCCCCATTCAGGTATCGCCGCCCATTTCATGTTTCGAGGGCTTTATGGGTATCGCTGCCAGCGAACTGTGCCGTTATGTGATCCGTCCGACCTTGATTTACCTCGGGCGCCATAGCGCAACTGCCGAATCCCTGCTGCTGGGCATCGCCGCCAGCCAGTCAGCCCTTGGCTCCGCCCTGCATGACCGTCGTGGACATGGCCTGTACCGAATCGCCGAGCCCCGTCATCGGGCGCTGTGGGATCACTACCTGGCCCTCGACCCGGAGCGGGCGAGCCTGGTACGTGGCCTGGCCAGCCAACATGCCTTTTTAAGCAGCCCGCACCTGGAATTGACCGTCAACCTGCGTTACGCCACCGCCATCGCCTGGCTGTTGGTAGAAGAGCAAAACACTCCCCTCCCCGATCCTGATGATGTGTTGGGCATGGCCCGAATCTGGCGCCAGACCTTCCAGCCTCAGGGACGTCTGCGCGACTTTACCTGCGCCTGGCAAACCTGTGTTTCATCGCTGAATCAAGTCGCCTGCTGACTGGCCCGCTTCGCAAGATCTTGCAACAGGTCGCGATTCTGGTTGGATTGTCCTACAAAACCGCTCTAACTCAAGCCATACAGGCTATAGCGCTGGGACGAAAATGTTGGTAATTTTCGCCCCGGTGATCACCAGGAGTTCTAATAATGAAAAAAGTAATGCTCAAAACCACCCTTAGCCTCGCCGTTACCTTGGCATCCACCCAGATCTTTGCAGCTGGCTTTGCCATCAACGAACAAAGTATCAGCGGGATGGGTACAGGTTTTGCCGGGCGATCTTCATCTGCCGATGACGCAAGCACAATTTATGGCAACCCTGCCGGCATGTCCCGCCTCAAGCGCGAACAAGTCACCGGCGGCGCTGCAATGCTCGACGCACACACCGACATCAGCCACGCCAGTTCCAGCCCGAACAGCGGCACCAACAAAGGCGACATGGTTCCGTTCATCGCCGTGCCTATGGGCTACTACGTCAAGCCAATCGACGACAAGTGGACCGTCGGCGTCGGTGTCTACGCACCTTTCGGCCTGGTGACCGACTACGAAAGCGGCTTCGGTGGCCGTTATTTCGGCAGCAAGAGCGACGTTAAGGTCGTGACCCTGCAACCGACCATCAGCTACGCCTTCAACGACAAGGTTTCCATCGGTTTCGGCCCGACCATCAACCGCATCGACGGCACCCTGGAATCGAACCTGTCGATCACCCAGGCCGCGCCCGATGGCAAGGTCAAGATCAAGGGTGACGACACCGCACTGGGTTACAACATCGGGATTCTGGCTCAGTTGACCGACAGCACCCGCGTCGGCCTGACCTATCACTCGAAAGTGAAGTACAAGCTCGAAGGCGACACCAAGGTCAATTACGGCGTACTGGGCCTGATCGGCCAGAACCCGAGCCAGAAGTACGACGCGTCGCTGGACCTGACCACGCCTGAATCGGTGGACTTCTCGCTGACTCACCAGATCGATGACAAGTGGACCGTTTACGCGGGCAGCACCTGGACTCGCTGGAGTCGCCTGAAAGAAATCACCGTTGACAACAAAGGTGTTCCGGCCATCCTGAACGGTCAGTTCGGCTCCATCACCGAAGAACAGAACTGGCACGACACCTGGGCCCACGCCATCGGCGCGTCTTACCAGTTGAACAAGCAATGGGTCCTGCGTACCGGTCTGACCTTCGACCAGGCGCCGACCAACAACGTCGACCGTTCCCCACGCATCCCGACTGGCGATCGCAAGATTTTCAGCCTGGGCGCCGGCTGGAGCCCGACCGACGACCTGACCATCGACGTCGCGTATTCGTACCTGCGCGAAGAGTCGGTCAATATCAGCAACAGCAACGACCGTGGCCAGAGCTACGACGCCAAGTATCAAAACTACGCGAACGGTTTCGGTGTCGGCGCGACCTACCGCTTCTGATGATTCAAGGCGAGGCTGAACCGCTCGCCGCCTGAATCGAAAAAGCCCCGCTCTCTTGTACAGAGGCGGGGCTTTTTAATGGGTGTCGATCAGGGTTTCGAAGCCAGGGCTTTCTCGACGGCCTCGATGAATTCAGGGTTATCGGGCTTGGTCAGGCTGGAGAAATTGGCAATCACCTTGCCTTGGCGATCGACCACGTACTTGTAGAAGTTCCACTTCGGCGCGCTGCTCTGTTTGGCCAAAACCTTGAACAGATGGGTCGCATCATCGCCGCGGACTTTCTGCGGCTCGGTCATGGTGAAGGTCACACCGTAGTTGACGTAGCAGACCTTGGCGGTTTCTGCGCCGTCCTTGGACTCCTGCTTGAAGTCATTGGACGGAACACCGATCACCTCCAGCCCTTGATCCTTGTAGCGCTGATACAGCGTCTCAAGGCCTTTGAACTGTGGGGCGAAACCGCAGAAGCTGGCGGTGTTGACCACCACCAGCGGCTTGCCGGCGAAGCGCTGGCACAAATCGATGGATTCCTTGGCCCGCAACTTGGGCAGCGAACCCTGCAACAGCTCGGGACAGTCGGCCGCTTGCGCCAATCCGGTGAACGCCATCAGCAACGCGGGGACTGCAAGCCAGCGTTTCAGCATGTCGGTGCATCCTTGAAAAGTCGTCAGAAAACGAAGTTACTCGCCCTCATATCCGGCTAGCAAGCACCCATGCCCAACTGCATCAACGCCAGTCCGCCCTGATGCCAGCCCCACCACGCCAGGGCCAGCAGCAAAGCGCCGCCGGCAACGGCAATGATTCGCGGCCAAAGACTGTTCATATCGCACTCATTTGGGTTTGCAGCCGCGCCACCGGCCGTTCGCGTACCGGCCAGTTCAGGGCTGCCGCCAACAGGCTCAAAAGAATCGCCACTTGCCAGATCAAGTCGTAGCTCCCGGTCCGGTCATACACCACCCCGCCCAGCCAGCCACCGAGGAATGAGCCGAGCTGGTGAAACAGGAACACAATCCCACCGAGCATGGACAGGTTTCGTACACCAAACAAGGTCGCCACCGTGCCGTTGGTCAAAGGCACCGTGGATAACCAGAGAAACCCCATCGCCATGCCGAACAGATAAGCCGTGGTCGTGGTGACCGGTGCCCACAGGAACAACCCGATCACCACCGCTCGCAACAGATACAGACCGGTGAGCAAACGCGGCTTGGACATCCGCCCGCCGAGCCAGCCTGCGGTGTAAGTGCCGAAGATATTGAACAGCCCGATCAGCGCCAGCACTGTGGTGCCAACGGACGCCGGCAGGTGTTGATCCACCAGATAGGCCGGCAAGTGCACGCCAATGAACACCACTTGGAAACCGCAGACAAAAAAGCCGAACGCCAGCAGCCAGAAACCGGAATGGGAACAGGCTTCGCGCAACGCTTCGGACAACGTTTGCTCATGGCCAAAGGTGGGCAGCGGCTTATCCTTGAGCATGCTCACCAGTGGCACGATCAGCGCCACCAACAAGCCCAGCACCAGCAACGCGGCGGACCAGCCGAGCCAGCCGATCAGCCCCAGCGTACCGGGCAGCATGGCGAACTGGCCGAACGAACCGGCGGCGCTGGCAATGCCCATGCCCATGCTGCGTTTCTCCGGCGGCACGGCGCGGCCGACGACGCCGAGAATCACCGAGAACGACGTGCCCGACAGGCCGATGCCGATCAACAGGCCGGCGCTCAGAGACAAGGTCACGCCCGAGTTGGCAAAGCCCATGCAAATCAGGCCCGCCGCGTACACCACGCCACCGATCAGCACCACTTTTGCCGCACCGAAGCGATCCGCCAAAGCGCCGGTGAACGGCTGCGCCAGGCCCCAGATCAGGTTTTGCAGGGCGATGGCAAACGCAAACGTCTCTCGGCCCCAACCGAACTCGGCGCTCATCGGCGCCAGGAACAGACCGAAACCGTGTCGCACGCCCAGAGACAACGCCAGAATCAGCGCACTCCCCACCAACACCCAACCGCAAGTACGCCACATCGATGTCATTCTTATTCTCCGGTCGCGGGTATATACCCGCTTAACATTGAACAAACCGGCGTCAAGCCAGTTCGTCCAGCAATCTGAGCAAGGTTTCACGTTTTTCGGCGCCCAGTCGGTCAATCAACCGCTGTTGCGCGGCTTCCCAGGCCGGTAAGGCAGCTTTCAGGCGTTCAGCACCGGCCTCGGTGAGCTTGACGATGCGGTTGCGCATGTCTTCGCCCTCGACCAGCATCACCAGCCCTTCGCCTTCCAGCACGCGCAAATTGCGCCCCAAGGTGCTGCGGTCCAGGCCCATGGCCTCGGCCAGGGTGGAAATACTCGGTTGATCCAGACGCTGCAAATTACACAGCAAAGAATACTGGGCAACGTTGATCCCGAAGCCATCAAGAGCGCCGTCGTAATGCCTGCTGACGCCACGGGCGGCGCGACGCAGGTTGATGCATAAACATTGGGAATCGAGCATGGTGCGTGTATATACCCGCGGTTAAATGAAAGCAAGGTTCAAAATTTGTCCAGGCAGGTAGGCCGCCTTCGCGAGCAAGCCCGCTCCCACAGGTGATCGCATTCCAATGTGGGAGCGGGCTTGCTCGCGAAGGGGCCAGCACATCCACCCATTATTCATCAGAGCAGCGCCAACCCCACCAACACCGCCATTTCCAGCAATTCCAATAGTGCCCCTGCGGTGTCGCCAGTAGTCCCACCCAACCGCCGCATCATCACCTGCCGCAACCAGACAAACACCACGACCGCCAACGCGAGTGCCACCAGACCTTTGAAAATGCCCGCGATCAACACACCCACCAGCGCACTGCCCGCCAGCACCTGCCAACCCATCTTGCGCGGCAGGTGATCCGCCAACGCCTGTCCCAACCCACCGGCCCGCACATATGGCGTGGTCAGGAACAATCCCAACAACGCCGCACGCCCGATCAACGGCACAATGATCAAGACAACGCCGTGCCCCTGCTCGATCAACGCCAGCAACGCGGCGAATTTCAGCAACAACACCAACACCAGCGTGACCACCGCAATCGGTCCGCTGCGCGGGTCTTTCATGATGGTCAGGGTGCGCTCACGGTCGCCAAAACCACCGAGCCAGGCATCGGCGCTGTCGGCCAGACCGTCCAGGTGCAGCGCACCGCTGAGCAACACCCACACCGTCAGCAGCAGCGCGGCATGAAGCAGTAAAGGCGTGCCGGACAACAGTCCGTTCAACACCCACAACAGAGCGCCGAACAGCAGCCCGACCAGCGGATAAAACAACAGCGAGCGCCCCAATTCCCGGGGCGCCGGCATGCCTGGCAGACGAATCGGCAAACTGCTCAAGAATTGCAGGGCGATCCAGAACGGCAACATGATCAGAGCACTTCCTTCAACAACACATCGACCCCGACCGACAGCGAATGCAACGACGCATGGGCGACTTCAACGTTGAGCAACTGCTCACGGGGCAAGCCACGGGCCTGGGCCAGCAGCAATTTCATCACGCCGCCATGGGTAATCAGCAGCACCCGCTCGCCTGCAAAAGCCCCGTGCAAGCGCTCGACCGCCGCCAGCACACGCGCGGAAAAGTCCACTACCGGCTCACCTTCCGGCGGCGTAAACGAATACGGATCAGTCCAGAACAACCCCAACGCCTCGGCGCTGGTGTCCATCAACACCGCCGTGCTCTGCCCTTCCCATGCGCCGAAATGCAACTCTTGCAGGTCTTTTTCCAACTGCACGGGCAAACCAAGTTGCCCACCGAGTTCTTCGGCAAACCGCGCGCAGCGCTGCAATGGCGAGCTGACCAGACGATCCCACGGCCCCTGCTCGATCACCGCCGCACGCATCTGCGCCCAACCTTTCTGCGTCAGCGCGTCGTCGAGACTACCGCGCAAGCCGCCGCCGAGTTCAGTCTCGCCGTGACGCAGCAAATCCAGACGCAACGTCATGCCGGACGATCCGCCACGGCCGCTTCAGCGAAGGTCGCCATTTGCCCATGAAGGTCGCAGGCCAGACGCAACAACGGCACTGCCAACGCCGCACCGCTGCCCTCGCCCAAACGCAGACCGAGGTCGAGCAAGGGCTCGGCATTCAGGGTTTCCAGCACATGACGATGACCGGGCTCTGCACCGCGATGGCCGAACAGCAGCCACTCGCGGCACTCAGGATTCAAGCGCACCGCCACCAACGCCGCGACGCTGCAAATAAAACCGTCGACCAGCACCGCCACGCCTTCCTGGGCGCAGGCCAGATAGGCACCAACCAACGCCGCAATTTCAAAACCGCCGAGGTTGAACAGGGTTTGCAACGCATCGCCACTCTGCGCGCCGTGCAGTGCCAATGCACGCTCGATCACTTGCGCTTTATGGCTGACACCCGCCGCATTCAACCCGGTGCCCGGACCGGCCAGATGCACCACCGGACAGTCCAGCAAGGCGCAGGCCAACGCGCTGGCGGCGGTGGTGTTGCCGATGCCCATTTCGCCGCCGATAAACAATTGCGATCCGGCAGCGATGGCGCGCAACACGCTGTCGCGCCCAGCCTGCAAGGCCAGTTCGCCCTGGGCGGCGGTCATCGCCGGGCCGTTTACAAAGTTCGCGGTGCCGGGGCCGACATTCAGGTGGCGCACGCCGGGCAGGTTCAGCGACGGCGTGACGGTGCCGAGGTCGACCACTTCCAGTTGAGCGCCCAATTGCCGCGCCAACACACTGATGGCCGCGCCGCCGGTGACGAAGTTGTGCAGCATCTGCCCGGTGACTTCCTGGGGAAACGCCGACACCCCTTCCGCAACCACGCCATGGTCACCCGCAAAAATCGCGATCCACAGCTGATCAAGGCTCGGCTTGACCTTGCCCTGCAACCCGGCCAGTTGCACGGCAACCGATTCCAGGCGCCCGAGGGAACCGGCGGGTTTGGTCAGTTGCTGTTGACGGGCCTCAGCCTGTTCAACGGCAGCCGCATCGATTGGTTGGCACGGGTTCAGCCACCAGGTTTGAGTCATAACGCAGTACCTTTCAGAGTCAGGGGCAGGCCGGCGACGGTCAGGACAACACGCTGACAGCGCTCAGCCAGGGCTTGATGCAGCCAACCGGCTTCATCGACATAGCGGCGAGTCAATTCGCCCAGCGGCACGACACCCATTCCGGTCTCGTTGCTGACAAAAATGATTTCACCCGGCAGCGACGCCAAGCAATCCAGCAAGGCATCGCGCTCGGCGCTCAGGCGTTCGGGGTTGTCGAGCATCAGCAGATTGGTCAGCCACAGGGTCAGGCAATCCACCAGCAGGCAACGCTCGGCACCGACGTTTTCGCGCAGGACGCGGGCCAGTTCCAGCGGCTCTTCGATCAGCGCCCATTCGGCGGGACGACGGGCGCGGTGATGGGCGACCCGTTCATTCATCTCGCCGTCCATGGGTTGGCTGGTGGCGATATAGGTCACGGGTAAACCGCTGTCGGATGCGAGTTTTTCCGCCAGGCGGCTTTTGCCGGAGCGGGCGCCGCCGAGGATTAGTTGGAGCATGGTGTATTCCTTTCCATTTTCGGTGTAGTGGCGGGCCTCTTCGCGGGCAAGCCTCGCTCCTACAGGATTAGCGTCGTGCCACCTATTTGGGAACAACCGCTTTACCTGTAGGAGCGAGGCTTGCCCGCGAAGGCGTCCTCAAACCCACCTCAAAAACCACAGAGTTCACGCAACAGCGCGGTATCCAAATGCTTCTCCACCAAATCCGCCAACCGCTCGATATCCCGCTCGCGCAAGGCGTGATAATCCACGTCCTGCACATTCTGCAAACCCGCCCAACGCAACAACGCAGCGCTCGCCGCCGGTGATTCAAACAAGCCATGCAGATACGTGCCGAAAATCTGCCCGTCGAGACTTTGCGCGCCATCGCAGCGGCCATCGTCCAACTGCACCGCCGCGTTTTCCAACGCCGGCCCCGTGGTCACGCCAGCATGGATTTCATAGCCGCTGACCTCGGCATTCTCCAACGCCAGGCGCCCACGCACATTGCGCAACTGCTTCTCTTCTTCAAGCAAGGTTTCGAACGCCAGCAAACCCAAACCCGCGCTGGAGCCCGGTGTGCCTTCAAGGCCCAGCGGATCGTGGACGTGTTCGCCGAGCATTTGCAGGCCACCGCAAATCCCCAACACGTTGCCGCCGTAGCGCAGGTGTCGGGAGATCGCCGTGTCCCAGCCGTTGGCCCGCAGGTACGCAAGGTCGCTGCGCACGCTTTTCGAGCCGGGAAGAATGATCAGGTCAGCGGCCGGAATCGCCTGGCCAGGACCAATGAATTGCAGGTCCACTTGCGGGTGTAAACGCAGCGGGTCGAAATCGGTGTGGTTGCTGATGCGCGGCAGCACCGGCACCACCACTTTGAGCACTTGATCGGCTTTGTCGGTCTGGCGCTGATCGATGCCGTCCTCGGCTTCCAGGTGCAGGTCCATCACATAAGGCAGGACGCCGATCACCGGTTTGCCGGTGCGTTCTTCGAGCCAGTCGAGGCCCGGTTGCAGCAAGGCAATGTCACCGCGAAACCGGTTGATGATGAAGCCTTTGACCCGCGCCTGTTCACTCGGCGACAGCAGCTCCAGCGTACCGACGAGATGGGCAAAAACCCCGCCGCGATTGATGTCGGCGATCAGCACCACCGGGCAATCCACCGCTTCGGCAAAGCCCATGTTGGCGATGTCGCCGGCGCGTAAATTGATCTCGGCTGGCGAGCCTGCGCCCTCGACCATCACCACCGGATACGCCGCGCTCAGCCGTTCGTGGGAGGCGAGCACCGCTTGCATGGCGATGGCTTTGTAGTCGTGATACGCGACCGCGTTCATGGTGGTAACGGCGCGACCATGGATGATCACTTGGGCGCCGGTGTCGCTGTTGGGTTTGAGCAGCACCGGGTTCATGTCGGTGTGAGGCTCGAGGTTGGCAGCCTGGGCCTGCACGGCTTGGGCACGACCGATCTCGCCACCGTCGGCGGTCACGGCGCTGTTCAACGCCATGTTCTGCGGCTTGAACGGCACAACGCTGACGCCATGGCGCGTCACCCAGCGACACAACGCCGTCACCAGGGTGCTTTTACCGGCGTCGGACGTGGTGCCCTGCACCATCAACGTAGTCATTGGATGTCCTTGGCGAAGGCTTGCAGGGCGTGTTCGAGTCGGGCTTCTTCGACGGCATCGGCCGGCAAACCGAAACGCAGGCTGCTGTTATTCGTGAACAGCCGCAGCAAGATGCCGCGCCGGGCCATGAACTCATGCAACGCTTCGGCGCGCTCGGTAATCAGCCATTGAAACAGCGCGCAACCGCCCTGAGGTTTGAGGTCGTAGCGCTCCAGCAGCGCGGCCAGGCGTTGGCTGGCCTCATCGCTGCGCAAGCGTTGCCGGGCGTGGCCTTCGGTGTCCTGCAAGCAGACCTGGCCCAGTACTCTAGTCGGACCGCTGACCGCCCATGGCCCGACTTGCTCGGCGAGCAATTTGAGCAACTTGCGCTCGGCCAGGACGAAGCCCAGACGCACCCCGGCCAGGCCAAAAAACTTGCCGAAGGAACGCAACACGATCAACCCGACCTGATTGGCAAACGGCGCCACGCTCAGTTGCGGCGTGTTGTCCATGAACGCTTCGTCCACCACCAGCCAGCCACCGCGCTGGGCGAGGCGCGAGTGCCAATCCAGCAGGCGACTCGGGCTCAGGCTCAGGCCCGTCGGATTGTTCGGGTTGACCACCACCAGCACATCGAGGCTGTCGAGAAAGAAGTCGACTTCCTGCTCCAGCACTTCACGCACGATGTAGCCGTTACGCCGCCACGCTTCGGCATGTTCGGCATAACACGGCGACAGCACGCCGACTTTGCCCGACCGGCGAAGACGCGGCAGCAACTGGATCGCCATCTGCGAACCGGCCACCGGCAGCACTTGGGCCGCGCCGTAATAATCGCAAGCAGCCTGCTCCAGACCGTCATCGGTTTCCGGCAGTCGCGCCCAGGCGCGCGACGGAATCTCCGGGATCGGAAACGGCCAGGGCGCCAGACCGCTGGACAGGTCAAGCCAATCGGCTTCGGCGATGCCGTATTCGAGCGCAGCCTTGCGCAACCGGCCACCGTGCTCAAGCATAGAATTCAGCTCCCACGCAGAGAATCAGCAGCCATAACCATACGCCGCGCTGGACCAATTGCCAGCCACGGTCGATGGAGTCGGCATCCGCCGCCGGGCCTTCGCCCAGTTGCGGACGCTGATGCAATTCGCCGTGATAAATCGCCGCCCCGCCCAATTCGACCCCCAGCGCACCGGCACCGGCCGCCATCACCGGCCCGGCGTTCGGGCTGTCCCAGGTCGGGCCCTGAGTGCGCCAGCATTTCAATGCGAGTCGGGTTTTGCCCAGCAGCGCGTAGGTCAACGCCACCAGCCGTGCAGGAATGTAGTTGAGGACGTCGTCGATTTTTGCCGCCGCCCAGCCGAAGCGTTCGAAGCGTTCGTTGCGATAGCCCCACATGGCGTCGAGGGTGTTGCTCAAGCGATAGAGGACCACGCCGGGCGCACCGGCCACGGCAAACCAGAACAGCGCGGCGAATACCGCGTCGCTGCCGTTTTCCAATACCGATTCGGTGGCGGCGCGGGCGACTTCGGTTTTATCCAGTTCACTGGTCTGGCGGCTGACCAGATAGCCCACGCGTTTGCGCGCTTCCTCCAGGTCATCGCTGCGCAGGGCCTTGGCCACCGGCTCCACATGTTCGCCGAGGCTGCGCATGCCGAGGGCGCAATACAGCGCCAGAATCTCGACCAGCCAACCGACGTAAGGCGCCCAGGATAGCGCCGTGGCCAGCAAGGTCAGCGGCAACACCGCGATCACCCAAGCGGTGACGCCGTGACTGCGCCAGCCACGGCCACCGGAGTTGAATCGTTGCTCGATGCGGTCGGCAAAACGGCCGAACGCCACCAGCGGATGCCAGCGTTTGGGTTCACCCAGCAGCGCATCCAGCGCAACCGCGGCGACACTCAATAACGCCACACTCATTGACTCACTCCCCAATAGTTTTCGTACAACAGTTCACTGAGTGGACGCGCCTGCGCCCAGCCTTCGAGTACCAGCATCGGCGCTGGGTAGAACTCCTTGACCGGGCCGAGGCACAGAACGGCCAATGGCTTGGCACCGACGGGCAAACCCAGCAGGTCGGCCAACGCTTGCGGTTCGAACAACGAGACCCAACCCATGCCCAATCCTTCGGCGCGGGCGGCCAGCCACAGGTTCTGGATCGCGCAGGACAACGACGCCATGTCCATTTCCGGCAACGTGCGGCGGCCGAAGATATGGCGTTCGCGGTCATCCATCAGCGCGGCGACCAGCACTTCGGCGCAATCGTTGATGCCTTCGACTTTGAGTTTCATGAACTCGTCGGTGCGCTCGCCGAGGGCTTCGGCGGTGCGGATGCGTTCTTCTTCCACCAATTGCCGGATCTGGCCGCGCAGGGCTCGGTCGCTGATGCGGATGAAGCGCCAGGGCTGCATCAGGCCGACGCTGGGGGCTTGGTGCGCGGCTTCGAGCAGACGTCGCAATAGATCAGGCTCGACGGTGCCGCCGCTGAAGTGGCGCATGTCGCGGCGTTCGGCGATGGCTCGGTAGACCGCTTCGCGTTCGGCTTCAGAGAATGCGTTGTTGCTCATGGCCTCTTCGCGAGCAAGCTCGCTCCCACAGGAGATCGCATTTCTTCAGGTACTACACCGTCCACTGTGGGAGCGGGCTTGCTCGCGAAGGCGGCCTCAAGGTCAGGCGCAAACAATGCGGCAATCGCTTTCGGATTCGACGGAAAATAAAAGTGCACATAAGAGGCCGTCATCCGCCCCTCACGATAAACCGCCTCCGCCCCACGTCCGCCGTTGGGGCTCAGGCCCCGGGCAATCGGCTCCAGCTCAGTGCTGGTCAACGAATGGTGATAGGTGTGCCCGCGCAACGATCCTTCCGGCAACTCGACCGCTTGCAAGGCCAACGCAGCCAAGCGCTTCTGCATCACCGCATCACCGGCCAGCAGCCCAACCAGTTCTGCGCGAGTGCCTTCGACATCGGTCAAAGAATCGAGCAGATACAGCATGCCGCCACACTCAGCCAGCAAGGGTTTACCCGCCGCGTGATGCGCGCGAATCGCGGTCAGCATCAAGGTGTTCTGCGACAACGCGACATGGTGCAGTTCGGGGTAACCACCCGGCAGATAGAGACTGTCGGCCTCTGGCAACTCGGTATCGCGAATCGGCGAGAAGAATGACAACTCGGCGCCCATCGCCCGCAGCAAATCCAGGCTCGCGCCGTAGGTGAAGGCAAACGCTTCGTCACGGGCCACGGCGATGCGCACGCCTTTGAGCAATGGTTCAGCGGTGATCACATCCGGCGCGGCGAATTCGACCGCCGGTGGCAGCGCTACCTCGCAACTGCTGGCCAACGCATCGGCCGCCGCATCGAGGCGCAGATCGAGATCATTCAACTCACTGGCCTGGACCAGACCGAGGTGACGGCTCGGCAGTTCGATTCCGGTTTCCCGGGACAACGCGCCGTACCAACGCAGACCTTCGGTGAGGCTGCCTTCGAGCAACTGCGCGTGACGCAAGGTGCCGACGCGGTTGGCCAGGACGCCGGCAAACGGCAAGTCCGGCTGATACTTCGCCAGCCCCAACGCCAAGGCGCCAAAGGTCTGAGCCATGGCGGTGCCGTCGATTACACCGAGCACCGGTACGCCGAAGTGCCGCGCCAGATCGGCGCTGGACGGCGTGCCGTCGAACAGGCCCATGACGCCTTCGATCAGAATCAGATCGGCTTCACCGGCGGCTTCCCACAACAGCCGACGACTTTCCTGCTCGCCGACCATCCACATGTCCAATTGATAGACCGGAGCACCGCTGGCGCGCTCGAGAATCATCGGGTCGAGGAAGTCCGGGCCGCACTTGAACACGCGCACCTTGCGCCCCTGATTGCGATGCAACCGGGCAAGCGCGGCGGTGACGGTGGTCTTGCCCTGACCGGAGGCCGGCGCGGCAATCAGTACCGCCGGGCAATGACGTATGCTTTTCATAAAATAGTATTCACAGCTCGACGCCTTTTTGCGCTTTGATCCCGGCCTGGAACGCATGCTTGATCACGCCCATTTCGGTGACGGTGTCAGCCAGCTCGATCATTTCCGGCTTGGCGCCGCGACCGGTGACGACCACGTGTTGCATCGGCGGACGGGCCTGCAAGTCGCTGAGCACTTGATCGAGATCGAGGTAGCCGTGCTTGAGGGCAATGTTCAGTTCATCCAGCACCACCAGACCGATCGACGGATCGCGCAGCAGTTCGCGGGACACTTCCCACGCGGCTTCGGCGGCGGCGATGTCGCGCTGACGGTCCTGGGTTTCCCAGGTGAAGCCTTCGCCCATCACATGAAAGCGCACTTGCTCCGGAAAGCGGCGGAAGAACAATTCTTCGCCCGTGCTGTTGCGGCCCTTGATGAACTGCACCACACCGCACTGCATGCCGTGGCCCATGGACCGGGCGAGCATGCCGAAGGCCGAGCTGCTTTTGCCTTTGCCATTGCCGGTCAGCACCAGCAGCAGGCCGCATTCGTTCGGCGAATTGGCGATGCGTTCATCGATCACGGCTTTTTTGCGCTGCATGCGCGCCAGGTGGCGTTCGTCACGATCAGGGGTATCAGTCATGGGGGAGCTCTCCGTTGAGGCTGGATAACGGCGGGCAGGCACAAGAATAGACGGCAAAAAGCCTGGCATCGCCCACCGTGATGCCGCTGGATGGATCAGGCCGGTCTCCGGGCTCATGAGCGGTTTGCACCGGACTGCGCGCCTTCCCATGTCGTTTTGACACAGTGGCTAAAAGGCGCAGTTTTTCACTCATTTACCGTTGCGGGGGCAGCGCCGGGATCGTGGTTCTTCATTCGTCGAATGAACGCACTCACCGGCTTCCCTGTTTCACTCTGTCGACCAAGGCCACAGAGCACCTGAAGCAAGCCGCGAAGGTTAGAGGGTTGGGGGTGGAGCGTCAATTAAAGCCGGGACACCGCTGGGCGAATAACTGCCATCGATCAATTATCTGACGCCATTCTTGTGCCACACTCTGAGCAGTGATATCAAAGAGCCACAATCTCACAACACAATAACAAAGGTGAGCCCCATGCAAGGCATGATCATCAGCAATCCGAAGCTGGAATTCCTGCGCCCGCTGCTGGAACGCTGGTTTGACTGTATCGACCGTTACAACGCCGTGCGCGGCGATAACGATGCGCCGTACTGGTTCGACGAAAAAGCCAACCTCAGCCTGCTGTCGGCCGCGGCCTGGATGGCGGAAATGGTCACGCTGCAACAGACGCCAACGCGCAAACAGACCGAAGAAGGCGAACGCAATGCCCGCGCCGATCTGTTGATCGCCGCCAGTGAACAACGCGCTTACCTTCAGGCCACCCAGCGCTGGCCCAAGGTCAACAGCCTGAACTTGACACAAGCCTTGGTCGATATCACCGGCGACGCCAAGCGCATCAGCTACGCCAGCGACCTGAAACTCGGCTGTCTGTTCGTCGCCCCGCAAAAAGCCCAGCAAAGTGCGACCCCGGAAGAACTCCAGGACATGGTCGACGACCTGCAAAAGGAACACACCTGCGCCGTGGCCTGGTATTTCCCCTACGCCTACCGCAAGTTGCGCAACGAAGCCGGCCAGTATCACCCGGGCATCGCGGTGCTGTTTAAAGAGGCCCGTGGCTAATCGGTTGAACCATCGCGCTTTTTTACTTCTCTATGTTTAAACAGTGCATTCATAGGGAAGATCAGCATGCGCAAGCCCCAGCTCGTTCTCGTTATCGCGCTCGCCGGAGGGCTTGTTGCCTGCGGCGAGACCTCCAGCCTGCAAGTCACGGACGGCACCGGCCCCTCGCCCAAACTGCCAGAACCGAACAAAACCCTGATCCCGACGGTGAACATCGCCCCGGCGATCGGCTGGCCGGCCGGGGCCAAACCGACTTCGGCGGCGGGGACCCAGGTGGCGGCATTTGCCGAGAACCTCGATCACCCACGCTGGCTCTACGTGCTGCCCAACGGCGATGTGCTGGTGGCCGAAACCAACGCGCCGCCCAAACCGGATGACGGCACAGGCATTCGCGGCTGGGTGATGAAGAAAGTCATGGGCCGCGCCGGCGCCGGCGTGCCGAGCCCGAATCGTATTACGTTGCTGCGGGACAAGGACCACGACGGCGTGGCCGAAACCCGCACGGTGTTCCTGGAAAATCTCAATTCGCCTTTCGGCATGACCCTGGTTGGCAATGACCTGTACGTCGCCGACACCGATCGCCTGCTGCGTTTTCACTATGAAACCGGGGATACGGCAATCAAGTCTGAGCCGATGAAAGTGATCGATCTGCCGGGCGGCACGCTGAATCACCACTGGACCAAAAACGTCATCGCCAGCAAGGACGGCAGCAAGCTGTACGTGACCGTGGGTTCCAACAGCAACGTCGGCGAAAACGGTCTGGATAAAGAAGAAGGTCGCGCGGCAATCTGGGAAGTGGACCGCGCCACCGGCAACCACCGGATCTTCGCCTCCGGCCTGCGCAACCCCAACGGCATGGACTGGGAACCGAGCAGCGGCGCGTTGTGGACGTCGGTCAATGAACGGGACGAGATCGGCAGCGACCTCGTGCCGGACTACATCACCTCAGTCAAGGACGGCGCGTTTTACGGCTGGCCGTTCAGTTATTACGGGCAACACGTCGATGTGCGCGTCGAGCCGCAGAACCCGGACCTGGTGGCCAAAGCTATCGCCCCGGATTATGCGGTCGGCCCGCACACCGCTTCGCTGGGCTTCACCTTCGCCGAGGGCAGCAAACTGCCGACACCGTTTACCAACGGCGCCTTCGTCGGCCAGCACGGCTCGTGGAACCGCAAACCGCACAGCGGCTATAAAGTGATTTTCGTGCCGTTCACGGCGGGCAAACCGACCGGGCAACCGGTGGATGTGCTGACCGGGTTCCTGGATAAAGATGAAAACGCCCTGGGCCGGCCGGTGGGCGTGGTGATTGATCAGCAAGGGGACTTGCTGGTGGCGGATGATGTGGGGAACAAGGTTTGGCGGGTTTCTGCCGTTAAATAAATCTCCAACTGCCAACGCATAGCAAATGTGGGAGCGGGCTTGCTCGCGAAAGCGGTGTGTCATTCAACAATAATGTCGACTGATACACCCTCTTCGCGAGCAAGCCCGCTCCCACATTTTTAATCGGTGACAGTGCTTACCGTTTGCGGCACAGGGTCAATCCATCGCCAATCGGCAACAGCGATAAATCCACACGCCCATCATCCTTCAACGCTCGATTGAGCTTCTGGATCGCCCGAGTATCCACACTCTCGGGATTACTTTCCAACACCCGCCCGCTCCACAACGTGTTATCGAATATCGCCAGACCACCCACCCGCAGTAAACGCAGGGCGTGCTCCAGATAATTCGGGTAGTTGGCCTTGTCGGCGTCGATAAAGATCAGATCAAACTCACCCGGTTGTTCCAGCTGAGCAAGGGTTTCCAGCGCGGGCGCCAGACACAGGTCGATGCGTTCGGCCAAACCCGCCTCCTGCCAGTAACGCCGGGCGATGGCGTTGTAGTCGCCAGGGATATCGCAACAGATCAACGAGCCGTCCTCCGGCAACGCCGATGCCATGCATAAAGCGCTGTAACCGGTGAAGGTGCCGACTTCCAGCAAGCGCCTGGCGCCGATGAGCTTGACCAACAAGGCGAGGAACTGCCCCTGCTCCGGTGCCACTTGCCAGCGGGCCATGGGCAGCGTCTGGGTTTCGTCGCGCAAACGCTTGAGCAGCGGCGTCTCCCTGAGGGAAACGTCGAGCAGGTATTGATACAAGGATTCGTCGAGATTGAGCGTGCGATTGGTCATCACAGTCTCTGCGCAGAAAACCTACTGATTACGCGCCAGATGCTCAGGTTGCAAGACGCGTTTGGCACTGAGATAGGCTTTCTGCCAGTAGGCTTTGGACAAGCTGTCGAGCTTCACCGTGCCGCCGGTGGCCGGGGCGTGGACGAAGCGGCCTTCACCGACGTAGATCCCGGCGTGGCTGACCTGGGAGCCGCCATTGGTGGCGAAGAAAATCAGGTCACCGGTTTGCAGGCCTTCCTTGCCGACATTGGCCGCTTGCATGCTGATCATTTCCCGCGTGGTGCGCGGCAGGGAAATGCCGGCGACGTCGCGGTAGACGTAACCGATCAGGCCACTGCAATCGAATCCGGAATCCGGCGTGTTGCCGCCCCAGCGATACGGCGTGCCCACCAGGCCGAGGGCGCGGAACAGCACGTCTTCTGCCTCTGGGGAGAAAGCCTGGGATGGACCGAAAACAATGGGCGCTCGAACCACGGGCGCAGGCGGCGGTGTGCGGCTGGCGCAGGCGCTGAGCAGCGCGGCGAGGAGCATCAGAGTGAGGCGGGCCGACATCGTCATAAGCAGAACATCCTGATCTGGCTGCGGCTTTTTCTGCCGGGAAGACAGAAAAGAAAACCGCCTGCGCAAGACGCAGGCGGTTTGCCATCAATAATAGATCAGGATTCTAGCGCCTATGCGCCAAACTTCAAGTAAGACTTTAAGTTCGCCTTACATAAAGTGTGCTTACTTGCGAGCGGTGACCACCGTCGGGGCCATCGCGAGTGCGCGCTTGGCTTCGATGAAGGTCTTGCTCCAGTAGCTGTCGCCCAGGCTATCGACTCGCACGCCACCGCTTTTGCGGCTGCTGGAGTGGATGAACTGGTCATCACCGAGGTAAATCCCGGCGTGACTGACGCGACCGCGCCGACCGTTGGTGGCGAAGAACAACAGATCGCCAGGCTTCAGGTTGTTGCGCGACACCAGAGGGGCATCCACGTTGATCATTTCGCGAGTGGAGCGCGGCAGGTTCATGCCGGCCTCTTCGCGGAACAGGTAGCCGATGAAACCGCTGCAGTCGAAACCGGCTTCAGAAGTACCGCCGAAACGGTAACGGGTACCGATCAGGGACATGCCGCGTTCGAGGATGCTGTCAGCCAGAACCGGAAGCTGGTAAGACTTGCCGTCGGCGAAGCTGGCCAGTTCTTTTTCGGTGGCCGTCTCTTCCTGGTAAAGCGCGTCCTGATAAAGGACGGAAGATTGGGCGGTAACAGAGTTTTTAACCTGCTGTTGTTGCTCTTGCTGGGACACTGGAGAGTGAGCAGCGCAACCGAACAACAGGGTGACGAGTGCGAGAGGCACGAGGGGTGCGAAGCGATTTAGCATGGGCACGACCGTGGCTGATAGTTGTAAAGAAGCCGAGACTATGCCCGCTATCAACCTCATTTGCAAATTCAATCGAACTTTATGTGACTTCTCTGTTTCTCGTTTACATCTAAGCGCTTAAGCCCATTTTGAATGTTCGCGCAGCCTGCAGCCCTGCAGGAAAGCGAATTTCTTGGCGCCTGGAATATGCCAAAACCCTCTAAAGGCCTTGGTTTACCAGCCTAGAGTCTCTTTCAAGAACGGGATCGTCAGCTTGCGCTGAGCTTGAAGGGAGGCCTGGTCGAGACGCTCAAGCAGCTCGAAAAGCGCACTCATGCTGCGAGTACCGCGGGTCAAAATAAAATGCCCGACTTCATCCGTCAGGTGCAACCCGCGACGGGACGCACGCAATTGCAGGGCGCGCAATTTATCTTCATCGGAGAGCGGGCGCATCTGGAAGATCAGCGCCAGGGTCAGGCGCGATTTGAGATCCGCCAGCTTCACCGGCAGCTCACGCGGCGAGGTCGACGCGGCAATCAGCAAACGCCGACCGCTGTCACGCAGGCGATTGAACAGATGAAACAGCGCCTCTTCCCAATCTGCTCGGCCGGCAACGGCCTGCAAGTCATCGAGGCAGACCAGTTCGTATTGTTCAAGGTTGTCGAGGATTTCGATGCCGCGATCCAGCAACTCGGCCAACGGCAGGTACACCGCCGGCTCGCCCATTTGCTCGAAGCGCAGGCACGCGGCCTGCAACAAGTGCGTGCGCCCTACCCCGTCCTTGCCCCAAAGGTAAATCAGGCTTTCGGTCCAGCCGGCGTCGGCTTCGCATAGCCGCTCGACATAGCCGAGTGCAGCGGCATTGGCGCCTGGGTAGTAATTGATAAAGGTAGCGTCATCACGCAGACGCACACCTAGGGGCAGCTGAATCGGTTTCATGCTGACTGAACAGTTCCAAAGGAACCGTTAGTGGCCTCTGTGTAAAGTTTGCGAAGTTTATACCCGTGAGGCAGCCCGCACAATGCGGCAGACCACAAGCAAAATCAAAGGTTTGCGTTAACGCACTGGTTTTGTGACAGATTCTTTGGCGGCGCATGTGACAGCCAAGAGAGGGAAGCGGGCCAGCCTGGCAACAAACCAGACCGCCCGTTACGAGCGCTCACACAACGTTAGAGCTCGGGTTCGTCGACACCACTGTACATATCCGAATCTTTGTACAAATCATGCACATGGCGCACCAGCACCATAATCACCGCCGCCACCGGCAACGCCAGCAGCACGCCGGTAAAACCGAACAACTCGCCACCGGCCAGGATCGCGAAAATCACCGCCACCGGGTGCAGGCCGATCCGGTCCCCGACCAGCAATGGCGTCAGCACCATGCCTTCCAGTGCCTGCCCGACCATGAACACCGCCGCGATGCCGAGCATGGGATACAGCTCGCCATGGAACTGGAACAGCCCGGCAATCAACGCCGCGCCAATCCCGATCACAAACCCCATGTACGGCACAATCGCCGCCAGGCCCGCGATCAGGCCAATCAACAGGCCCAATTCCAGCCCGACCAGCATCAGGCCCGCGGCATAGATCACGCCCAGCGCCAGCATCACCAGCAATTGCCCACGCACAAACGCGCCGAGCACTTCATGGCATTCACCGGCCAGCGACACCACACGCTCTTCGCGATCGCGGGGCAACAGGCTGCGGATCTTGGCCATCATCAGGTCCCAATCCCGCAGCAGGTAGAAACTCACCACCGGGATCAACACCAGATTGGCCAGCCAGCCGATCAACGCCAGCCCGGAAGCTGTCGCCTGGCTCAGCACCACGCCGACAATGTCGGTGGTCTGGCCCATGTGCTCGCTGATCGCTGCCTTGAGCTTGTCGAACTTCCAGAAATTATCCGACAAGCCGAATTTCGACTGCGCCCACGGCAACGCGGTGTGCTGCAACCAGTCGAGCATCTGTGGCGCCAGTTCGTACAAGCGAAACAACTGCTTGGCGAGCATCGGCACCAGCACCAACAGCAAGGTCGTGAAGATCAGGGTAAACAGCGCAAACACTGTCACCACACCCCAGGTTCGCGACAACCCGGCCTTCTCCAGGCGATCCACCAAGGGATCGAACAGATAGGCCAACAGCAGCGCCACCAGGAACGGCGTCAGGATCGGATGCAACAGCCAGACAAACGCGCAGAGCAGGACCAACCCACCCAACCAGAACCAACGCCGCGTATCGGCCATGTACAACTCCCTATGCGTCTATATAAAGAAAGAAAACCTTACCAACGGAATCGCAACTGCGGCACAGGTGCCGGAGTGGGCGCTACAACCGGTGCCGCCCCCTCGGTCGGTTGAGCCGGGGCGACGGGGGCCGGCGCTTCACCGGCCGGCACCTCCTGCAACTTCGCCAACGACAACTGCGAGCGCAACTGCTCGGCGCTGCCATTGACCCGATAAACAATACGGTCGCCATCGACACTGACCAGACGCGCGCCAAACGGATCCAGCAAGCGTCCCAGCGCCGCGTAGCGCTCCAGGCTCATGCCCTGCACTTCGAGCAATTGTTCGGTCGAAGCCCCCGCCTTGACCACAAACCGCGGCGCCAAACGCTCAGCCACCGCCAGCATCACCGCATCGGTCACAGCGGCTTGATCCGCGCCCTGCACACTGCCCGCTTCCTTCTGGTCGCCGAGCCACAAATGCCACTTGGCCTGCCATTGGCCGCCCTCCTCGCGGGCATGCACCGCGAGCAAGGCGTCGGCGTTGTAACGTTCGGATGCGCCGCGCAATGGCGCCGCATCCGTGCCTTCAAGATTCGGTGCCGTAGCGACCAGTTGCTCACTCAAATCCGCCAGCGGCAAGCGCAACGGCAAACCACGGTGTTGAGCCGCGCGACGCAGCGGCGCCGCGCTAGCCTGACCATCGCCCACCAGGCTCGACCCCTCGGCGGAGTCGTTCAGCCACCAGCTCAGAATCGATGGCCGATTCGCGCCCCACAACGACAGCCCGGCACGACGCAGCGCCTGCTCGGTGGTGGCCGGGTCGAAATCGACCTTCAGCACTTCCGGCGGCCCGGCGTCAAAGCCGTACTGACTGATGATTTGCTGCGGGTCTTTGCGGATCGCCGCCAAGCCCGGGTTTTGCGCGGCCCTGGGATCGCCGGTCAGGCGCAACACCAGCGTGTCCAGCGCCTCCTGGGTCGCTTGATCGCGCACTTCAGCGCTCTGACTGCTGACCGGCTGACGCACCTGATAAAGGCCTTTCACGGTTTCGGCATAACTCGCCAGGCTGAAAATCGACAAACAACCCACAACTAAATATCTGGAGAAAAAACGCATGGAGGATTCCTGACGACAAGAGCGGCTGGAACTGGCCGCGTGAACGTATTGAGCAAGGCTGTGACCATCGCCCCTGGCAAAACATTCACCGGCCTCGATAAGTTTTTGACGCTGTCATAACGATAGACGGTTAATGGCGATACCTTATACAGGCATGAGGGACGCCACCAACACGGGCAATCACGGTTTTTTTCGGCCGATATGCCCCTGCCGTCGGCGCGAGGATGGCCGCTGCCGCTCAAGCCTGATAAAATCGCGCGCCTTCGCAGACCGGCAACAGCCGGGCCCCCTGGAACTCACGCAAGGCGCTCGCCTTCGTTTGTTTCGGCGGTCCCACTGGACTCGGTCGTTACCCCTGAATCCCCCCTAAAGGCCTGGATCATGAGCAAGCAACCCTCCCTGAGCTACAAGGACGCCGGTGTAGACATCGACGCCGGTGAAGCATTGGTCGAACGCATCAAGAGCGTCGCCAAGCGCACTGCGCGCCCGGAAGTCATGGGCGGCCTGGGCGGTTTCGGCGCCCTCTGCGAAATCCCGGCCGGCTACAAGCAGCCAGTGCTGGTTTCCGGTACTGACGGCGTCGGCACCAAGCTGCGCCTGGCGCTGAACCTGAACAAGCACGACAGCATTGGCATCGACCTGGTCGCCATGTGCGTCAACGACCTGGTGGTGTGCGGCGCCGAGCCGCTGTTCTTCCTCGACTACTATGCCACCGGCAAACTCAACGTCGAAACCGCGACCCAGGTCGTGACTGGCATCGGCGCAGGCTGCGAACTGTCCGGCTGCTCCCTGGTCGGCGGCGAAACCGCTGAAATGCCGGGCATGTACGAAGGCGAAGACTACGACCTGGCCGGCTTCTGCGTCGGCGTCGTGGAAAAATCCGAAATCATCGACGGTTCCAAAGTCGCGGCCGGCGATGCCCTGCTCGCCCTGCCGTCCTCCGGTCCGCACTCCAACGGCTACTCGCTGATCCGCAAGATCATCGAAGTGTCCGGTGCCGACATCGAAAACATCCAGCTCGACGGCAAACCACTGACCGACCTGCTGATGGCCCCGACCCGTATCTACGTGAAGCCGCTGCTCAAGCTGATCAAGGAAACCGGCGCCGTCAAAGCCATGGCCCACATCACCGGCGGCGGCCTGCTGGACAACATCCCGCGCGTCTTGCCAAAAGGCGCGCAAGCCGTGGTTGACGTCGCGAGCTGGACCCGCCCTGCGGTGTTCGACTGGCTGCAAGAGAAAGGCAACGTCGACGAAAACGAAATGCACCGCGTACTGAACTGCGGCGTCGGCATGGTGATCTGCGTGGCTCAAGAGCACGTAGAAACTGCCCTGAACGTCCTGCGTGAAGCCGGCGAACAGCCTTGGGTCATCGGCCAGATCTCCACCGCTGCCGAAGGCGCGGCTCAGGTCGAACTGAAGAACCTTAAGGCGCACTAATGTCCGCCACCTGTGATGTCGTGGTGCTGCTTTCCGGCACCGGCAGTAACTTGCAGGCCTTGATCGACAGCACGCGGACCGGCGACAGCCCGGTCCGCATCGCTGCGGTGATTTCCAACCGCGCCGACGCCTATGGCCTGCAACGCGCCAGGGACGCGGGTATCGATACCCGCTCCCTGGATCACAAGGCTTTCGAAGGCCGCGAAGCCTTCGATGCCGCGCTGATCGAACGGATCGACGCCTTCAACCCCAAACTCGTGGTACTCGCCGGTTTCATGCGCATTCTCAGCGCAGGTTTCGTGCGCCACTACCAGGGTCGCCTGCTCAACATCCATCCCTCGCTGCTGCCCAAATACAAAGGGTTACACACTCATCAGCGCGCTTTGGAGGCCGGCGATACCGAGCACGGCTGCTCCGTGCACTTTGTCACCGAGGAACTCGATGGCGGACCACTGGTCGTACAGGCAGTAATACCGGTAGAGTTGCAGGATTCGCCGCAGAGTCTGGCGCAGCGGGTCCACGCTCAGGAACACCTGATCTACCCGATGGCCGTACGCTGGTTTGCCGAGGGTCGTTTATCGCTCAGTGAACAAGGTGCTTTACTGGATGACACGTTACTCGCGGCCAGCGGCCACTTGATTCGAACCTAGGAGATTTTATGCGTCGCGCCCTGCTCTTCGCTTGCGCTCTGCTCGCCCTGCCCTTCGCGCAGGCGGCAGACCTTCAACCCTTCTCCGCCAGCTATACCGCCGACTGGAAGCAGTTGCCCATGAGCGGCACTGCCGAACGCAGCCTGACCAAGGGCGCCAACGGCGTCTGGACGCTCAGCTTCAAGGCATCGATGATGATCGCCAGCCTGTCCGAGCAAAGCACCCTGACCCTGGACAAGGACACCTTGTTGCCCCAGTCCTACCACTTCGAACGTGGCGGCTTGGGCAAAGCCAAGAAGGCTGACCTGGACTTCGACTGGGCCACCAAAATGGTCACCGGCACCGATCGTGGTGACGCGGTCAAGATCCCGCTCAACCGTGGCATGGTCGACAAATCCACGTATCAGTTGGCCCTGCAACACGACGTGGCCGCCGGCAAGAAAAGCATGAGCTATCAGGTCGTCGATGATGGCGAAGTCGATACCTATGACTTCCGCGTGCTGGGTTCGGAAAAAGTCGACACCAAGGCTGGCCAGATCGATGCGATCAAGGTCGAGCGCGTGCGCGACCCGACACAAAGCAAGCGCATCACCGTCATGTGGTTCGCCAAGGACTGGGATTACCTGCTGGTCCGTCTGCAACAGGTTGAAACCGACGGCAAGGAGTACAACATCATGCTCCTGGACGGTACGGTCAACGGCAAGGCTGTCAAAGGCAGCTGATCCGGCTCGACACAGGAAGCCCCGCGATTGC
>NZ_JAAVVC010000010.1 GCF_018449725.1 Pseudomonas sp. dw_612
GACCACCACGCGGAAAAAACCCACCGAAGGGGCCTGGGGCGGGAAGGGGGGGGCTTTGCCCCCCGACAGCCGGATCAAGAACGCCGACGGCACTACCCTCAGCACCCATCAGGGCTGCCGCGTGTACGGCAACAGCCACGGCTTTATCGGCGGTTACGCGTCGACCCGCCACAGCCTGAGCTGCGTGATGATCGCCGAGGCCGAAGGCCAGATGCAGCGCGATTACTGGTACGACGTGAACCGTCAGGGCAGCTTGCTGGCGGATCCGGTGAGCATTGGTCAGCGCGCCGCGCAACGGGCCGCGAGCCGACTGGGCGCGCGTCCGGTGCCGACTTGTGAAGTGCCGGTATTGTTTTCGGCAGAACTGGCCGGTGGTTTGTTCGGCAGCTTCCTGTCGGCGGTGTCCGGCGGCAGTCTGTATCGCAAATCGTCGTTCCTCGAAGGTACGCTGGGGCAGAAACTCTTCCCGGAATGGCTGACCCTCGATGAGCGTCCTCACCTGATGCGCGCCATGGGCAGTTCGGCATTCGATGGCGATGGCTTGGCGACCTACGCCAAACCGTTCGTCGAAAACGGCGTGTTGGTGTCGTACATCCTCGGCACCTATTCCGGTCGCAAACTCGGCATGCCGAGCACCGCCAACGCGGGCGGCGTGCACAACCTGTTCGTCACCCATGGCGATGAAGACCAGGCTGCCCTGTTGCGTCGCATGGGTCGTGGCTTGCTGGTGACTGAATTGATGGGGCAGGGCCTGAACATGGTCACGGGCGATTACTCCCGTGGCGCGGCGGGTTTCTGGGTCGAGAACGGCGAAATCCAGTTCGCGGTCCAGGAAGTGACCATTGCCGGCAATATGCGCGACATGTTCAAGCAGATCGTCGCGGTGGGGAATGACCTGGAACTGCGCAGTAATATTCGTACCGGTTCGGTGTTGATCGAGCGGATGACGGTGGCGGGCAGCTAAGCCCGACCGTTACACAAAAAGGCGCGCCATCCATTGGATGGCGCGCCTTTTTTTGCGCCCTGCACCAATCCCCTGTGGGAGCGGGCTTGCTCGCGAATGCGGTGTATCAGCCGAAATTATGGCGACTGATACACCGCATTCGCGAGCAAGCCCGCTCCCACAATGAATCTCATCGATTTCCCGGGGTTGTTTTGGTTCTCATTATCATCTAATAATAAATCTCATTACCGAATGAGCCCGGATTATGAGTTCTGCCTTGCACGAGCAGCCGTACCTCGAAAGCTGGCGCTGGATGAGTCGCCAGATCCGTTGCGCGATGGATCCCGACGAACCGCGCCTGATCGAACATTACCTGGCCGAAGGCCGGTATCTGGCCTGCTGCACGGCCACCTCGCCCTGGACCATCGCTGAAACCTCCTTCCGTTTGCTGCTCGACACCGCCGCCGATGTCGCGCTGCCGTGGCACTGGCGCACTTACTGTCTCGACCAGGCCTGGCGCCCGTTGCGCGAACTGGAACGTCTCTCCCTGTGTAAATGCCGGCTCAAACGCTGGCAGAGCTACACCTGGCAACTGGCGACCTGCGAGTTGCAGCCCTCGATTCCCCTCATAGAACTGGTGCAAGGATTTAGTGATGACCAAGCGTATTGAACGCGACAGCATGGGCGAGCTGCAAGTCCCGGAAGCCGCCCTCTACGGCGCGCAAACCCAACGTGCGGTGGATAACTTCCCGATCAGCGGCCAGCCGATGCCGGTGCAGTTCATTCGCGCGTTGATCCTGGCCAAGGCGGCCGCCGCCCGGGCCAACGTCGAGCTCAAGCAGATCAGCGAATCCCAGGGCAAAGCCATCGTCGATGCGGCGCAAGGCTTGCTTGAAGGCGATTTCATGCAGCACTTTCCGGTGGATATCTTCCAGACCGGTTCCGGCACCAGCTCCAACATGAACGCCAACGAAGTGATCGCCACCCTGGCCAGCCGGCTCCTGGGCGAGCCGGTGAACCCCAACGATCACGTCAACTGCGGCCAGAGCAGCAACGACATCATCCCGACCACCATCCACGTCAGCGCCGCGTTGGCCTTGCATGAACAATTGCTGCCGGCGCTGGTGCATCTGGTGCAGGTGATCGAGGACAAGGCCGAGCAGGTTCATCACCACGTCAAAACCGGCCGCACGCACCTGATGGACGCCATGCCCGTGCGTATGAGCCAGGTGCTGAATGGCTGGGCGCAACAGCTCAAGGCGAATATTGGCCACCTGCAAGACTTGTTGCCGAGCCTGCAATCCCTGGCCCAGGGCGGCACGGCAGTCGGCACCGGGATCAACGCGCATCCGCAGTTTGCGGCGCTGTTCAGCCAGCAACTGAGCAAACTGACCCAGGTGCAATTCCAGCCAGGCAAGGACCTGTTCGCGCTGATCGGTTCCCAGGACACGGCGGTTGCAGTGTCCGGGCAACTCAAGGCCACCGCCGTGTCGCTGATGAAAATCGCCAACGATCTGCGCTGGATGAACTCCGGCCCATTGGCGGGTCTTGGCGAAATCGAACTCGAAGCCTTGCAGCCGGGCTCCTCGATCATGCCGGGCAAGGTCAATCCGGTGATCCCGGAAGCCACCGCGATGGTCGCCGCTCAGGTGATCGGCAACGACACGGTGATCACTATCGCCGGCCAGTCGGGGAATTTCGAACTGAACGTGATGCTGCCGATCATCGCGCAGAACCTGCTGAGCAGCATCGAATTGCTGGCCAACTCCAGCCGTCTGCTGGGCGACAAAGCCATCGCCAGCTTCAAGGTCAACGAGGCCCGGATCAAGGAAGCGCTGGCACGCAATCCGATTCTGGTCACCGCACTCAACCCGATCATCGGTTACCAAAAAGCCGCGGAGATCGCCAAGAAGGCGTATCAGCAGGGCCGTCCGGTGATTGATGTCGCCCTGGAACACACCGAGCTGTCGCGCAGCCAACTGGAAGAGTTGCTCAACCCGGAAAAGCTCACCGCCGGCGGCGTGTAATCACTGCTACCGCTTTGGAGGCACACCATGGACCACTGGAAACGCACGATCGAAAGGGCCAATCGCCATTTCATGCTGGGCGAGTTCGTCGATGCCCGCGAGGCATACTTGCAGGCACTGGCGCTGGCCCAGGTGTTGTTCGAACGCTGGGCGGATGCCGACGAAGCGGTGGCTGCTTGCGTGATTTCCCACCACAACCTGGCGGACCTGCATTTGCGTCTGAACCAGCCGGAGGAGAGCGCCGAGTACCTGTGCGCCATCCATCAACGCTTGTTGCAGACCATGCAGGACTCGCGCCTGGCCCCGGCCCTGCGCGAGGCCGCGCTACGCCAGAGCAGCAAAACCTACGTCGAACTGCTGAATTTCATCAGTGAACACGGCGAATACCCGCGCACCCATCGTTTGCTGCACATGGATGCTGCGTCGCCCCGGCATCAGCCTGCCCCTCTTCAACATGGAGTCCATTGAAATGGCTTTTACCTTGCCTGCCTTGCCGTACGCCTACGATGCCCTGGAACCGCATATCGATGCGCAGACCATGGAAATCCACTACACCAAGCACCACCAGACCTACATCAACAACCTCAACGCCGCCGTCGAAGGCACCGAGTTTGCCGAATGGTCGGTGGAAAAACTCGTGGCCAGCGTCCAGCAGCTTCCGGAAAAACTGCGCGCTGCAGTGATCAACCAGGGAGGTGGCCATGCTAACCATTCGCTGTTCTGGGAAGTCATGGCGCCCAACGCCGGCGGCAAGCCTGACGGCGCGCTGGCCACAGCCATTGATGAGCAATTGGGTGGCCTCGACAGTTTCAAGGACACCTTCACCAAAGCCGCGCTGACTCGCTTCGGCAGTGGCTGGGCGTGGTTGAGCGTCACGCCTCAGAAGACTCTGGTCGTGGAAAGCAGCGGCAATCAGGACAGCCCGCTGATGAACGGCAACACGCCGATCCTCGGCCTGGATGTCTGGGAGCACGCCTATTACCTGCGTTATCAGAACCGTCGTCCGGAATACATCAACGCGTTCTACAACGTGATCAATTGGCCCGAAGTCGCGGCGCGCTATCAGGCGGCGCTGGTTTAAGTCCTCTATAAAAACAATCCAAGGCTGACTATGGGCACTGAAACACTGGCGATCGGTAGCGGACGAATGTTTCGTTACGCGTTGGGATCGCTGTTACTAATGGCGGGTATGACGTTGTTGGTCGCCCAGGGATTGGCGTGGCTGGACCTGGAGCCGAAGTTGCTGCGCGCCCTGCAAGGTGGGGCGATTTGCGCCTTGGGCACGGCGCTCGGTGCGGTGCCAGTCCTGGTGATTCGGCGCATGCCCCAGGCGCTCAGCGATACCCTGCTCGGTTTCGGTGCCGGGGTGATGCTCGCGGCGACGGCGTTTTCGCTGATCGTCCCGGGCATTTCCGCGGCCGAAAGCCTGGGGCTGACGCCTTGGGCCGCCAGTGGTCTGATCAGCTTCGGCATCATGTTCGGCGCGTTCGGGTTGTTTCTGGTGGACCGCAAAGTCTCCGGGGCCAGCCCGGAAATGCTCGTCGGCACATTGGAACGACCGGTGATTCCGCCGCGAATCTGGCTGTTTGTGTTCGCCATCATCGCCCACAACATTCCTGAAGGCATGGCGGTCGGGGTGTCGGCCGGTGGCGGCATGCCGGACGCCGACAGCCTCGCGATGGGCATCGCCTTGCAGGATGTGCCCGAAGGGCTGGTGATTGCGTTGGTGTTGGCCGGGGCGGGGATGTCGCGGGTCAAGGCGTTCCTGATCGGTGCTGCATCAGGATTGGTGGAGCCGGTGTTCGCGCTGTTGTGTGCGTGGCTGGTGAGCCTGGCTGAATTGCTCTTGCCGTTGGGTCTGGCGCTGGCGGCCGGGGCGATGCTGCTGGTGGTGACCCATGAAGTCATTCCAGAGTCGCGGCGCAATGGTCACGACAAACTGGCCAGCCTTGGGTTGTTGATGGGGTTTTGTTTGATGATGGTGATGGATACTGCGCTGGCTTAGCAGACTTCGGAGTCTTGTAGAAGCTGCCGAAGGCTGCGTTCGACTGCGAAGCAGTCGGAAGTCTGGCATACGCGGTTTGCTTGAAGGACTGTGGTGTCTGATTTTACGACTGCTCCGCAGCCGAACGCAGGCTAGCCAGCTGCTACAGGCTAGCCGCCTTCGCCGAAGTAGTCGTTGATCAGATCCACCAATGCCTGCAAGGCTTCGTCAGCCTGCTCACCTTCGGTGCTCAGGTGAATGATGGTGCCCTTGCCGGCCGCGAGCATCATCATGGCCATGATGCTTTTGCCGTCTACCAGGGATTCGGAATTGCGCCCGACCCGGATCGTGCACTCCTTGAACTCACCGGCAACGCCAACGAATTTCGCAGAAGCACGGGCATGCAGGCCCAGCTTGTTGATGATTTCAATTTCCAGAGCAGGCATCGCGTTGTGAATCCTTTAGCTGAGGTCGCGGTGGCGGACCTGGACGTTCTTCAGGGATTGTTGCAGGGCCTGGCCCAGACGTTCGGTCAGGTAGACGGAGCGGTGATGACCGCCGGTGCAGCCAATGGCAATGGTGACGTAGGCGCGGTTGCTGGCGGCAAAGCGCGGCAGCCACTTGAACAGGTAGTTGTAGATGTCCTGGAACATCTCCTCGACGTCCGGCTGTGCCGCCAGGTACTCGGCCACCGGTTGATCAAGCCCGGACTGGGCTCGCAGCTCCGGTTTCCAGTAAGGATTGGGCAGGCAGCGCACATCGAACACCACGTCGGCATCCACCGGCATGCCACGCTTGAACCCGAAAGACTCCACCAGGAACGCCGTGCCGGGCTCCGGCTGGTTCAACAGGCGCAACTTGATGGTGTCGCGCAGCTGGTACAGATTCAGGTTGGTGGTGTTGATCTTGAGGTCGGCCAGGTCGGCGATCGGTCCCAGCAGTTGGGTTTCGTCGTCGATCGCCTCGGCCAGTGAGCGACTGGCATTGCTCAGGGGGTGACGGCGGCGGGTTTCCGAGAAGCGCTTGAGCAGCGTTTCCTCATCGGCGTCCAGATACAGCACATCGCACTGGATATGCCGGCTGCGAACTTCTTCAAGCAATTCGGGAAAACGCGAGAGGTGGCTGGGCAGGTTACGGGCGTCGATGGACACGGCGACCAGCGGCTGTGCCAGCTCGGTATGAATCAGCGCGCGTTCGGCCAGCTCCGGCAGCAGGCCGGCGGGCAGGTTGTCGATGCAGTAGTAGCCGTTGTCCTCAAGGACATTGAGCGCGGTACTTTTACCGGAGCCGGAACGGCCACTGACAATGATCAGGCGCATGATTAGTGACCGTTTTGCTCGCTCAGGACAACCTGATACAAGGCTTCGTTGCTCGGGGCACTGCGCAGTTTTTCGCGTACTTCCTTGCGATCGAGCATGCTGGCGATCTGGCGCAACAGTTCCAGGTGCGCATCGGTGGCGGCTTGCGGGACAAGCAGGACAAACAGCAAGTCAACCGGGGCGCCGTCGATGGCGTCGAAATCGATAGGTGCGTCCAGGTGCATCAGGGCGCTGATGGGTGAGGTGCAACCCTTGAGGCGACAGTGGGGGATAGCGATGCCGTTGCCAAAACCAGTGGAACCGAGTTTTTCACGGGCAATCAGAGCCTCGAAGACATCTTGCATCTCCAGATCCGGCACTTCCCGGGCGATCAGGTTGGCAATTTGCTCGAGGGCTTTCTTTTTACTGCCGCCCGGCACGTTCACGAGGGAACGGCCGGGGGTCAGGATGTTTTCAAGTCGGATCATGGGTTGGGAGTGTTAACGACCGGTTGCGCCCTGGAGGAGGCTCTGGGTCTTTTCCTTATGCTTTTTGAGTTGTTTATCCAGCTTGTCGGTCAGTGAGTCGATCGCTGCGTACATATCGGTATGTTCCGCGTTGGCGACCACTTCACTGCCGGGAATATGCAGGGTGGCTTCGATTTTCTGCTTCAGCTTCTCGACCGTCATCGTCACCTGCACGTTGGTGATCTTGTCGAAATGCCGCTCTAATCGTTCGAGTTTTTCGCCGATGTAGGCGCGCAGGGGTTCGGTCACTTCCAGTTGGTGTCCACTGATGTTGACTTGCATACAGCTTCTCCTTCGTTGCCAGTGCATAAAGCGGCAGGTAGAGGTACCTGCCACTGGAACGCTGTGCTGTGGCTTACATCAACCGCTTGCGTTCGCTCGAAGGCGCGATCCCGAGGGACTCGCGGTACTTGGCGACGGTGCGGCGAGCCACCTGAATGCCTTGTGCCTCCAGTAAACCAGCGATCTTGCTGTCACTCAACGGCTTTTTCTGATTTTCCGCGGCAACCAGTTTTTTGATGATCGCGCGGATCGCTGTGGACGAGCATTCACCGCCTTCAGAGGTGCTGACATGGCTGGAGAAAAAGTATTTCAGCTCATATATGCCCCGTGGGGTATGCATGAACTTTTGGGTGGTGACCCGTGAAATCGTCGATTCGTGCATGCCCACCGCTTCGGCGATGTCATGCAGGACCAGCGGTTTCATGGCTTCGTCGCCGTACTCCAGGAAGCCGCGCTGATGCTCGACGATCTGGGTGGCTACTTTCATCAGGGTTTCGTTGCGGCTTTGCAGGCTTTTGATGAACCAGCGGGCTTCCTGCAGCTGATTGCGCATGAAGGTGTTGTCGGCGCTGGTGTCGGCGCGGCGCACGAAGCCGGCGTATTGGGCGTTGACCCGCAGCCGTGGCACCGACTCCTGGTTCAGCTCCACCAGCCAGCGCTCGTTGTCCTTGCGCACGATGACGTCGGGAACGACATACTCGGCTTCGCTGGATTCGATTTGCGAGCCCGGGCGCGGGTTCAGGCTCTGGACCAGTTCGATGACCTGGCGCAGTTCATCTTCCTTGAGCTTCATGCGGCGCATCAACTGGCTGTAGTCGCGGCTGCCGAGCAGGTCGATGTAATCGGTGACCAGGCGCTTGGCCTCGGCCAGCCAAGGCGTCTTGGCGGGCAGTTGGCGCAATTGCAGCAACAGGCATTCGCCCAGGTTGCGGGCGCCGATGCCGGCCGGTTCGAATTGCTGGATGCGGTGCAGGACGGCTTCGATTTCGTCCAGTTCGATGTCCAGTTCCGGATCGAAGGCTTCGAGGATTTCCTCGAGGGTTTCGTCCAGGTAGCCCTGATTGTTGATGCAATCGATCAGGGTCACGGCGATCAGGCGATCGGTGTCGGACATCGGTGCGAGGTTCAGTTGCCAGAGCAGGTGGCTTTGCAGGCTTTCACCGGCGGATGTGCGGGTGGTGAAATCCCACTCGTCGTCATCGTTGCTCGGCAGGCTGCTGGCGCTGGTCTGGTAGACGTCTTCCCAGGCGGTATCGACGGGCAGCTCGTTGGGAATGCGCTCGTTCCAGTCACCTTCCTCGAGGTTGTCCACCGTCGGGGCGGTTTCCTGGTAGGAGGGTTCCGAAACATCGGCGTTGGGTTGCTGTTCGGCTTTGTCGGCCAAGGGGTCGGCGTTATCGAAGTCGTCGCCTTCTTCCTGGCGTTCGAGCATCGGATTGGACTCCAGGGCCTCCTGGATTTCCTGTTGCAGGTCCAGGGTCGACAATTGGAGCAGGCGGATGGCCTGTTGCAGCTGAGGTGTCATCGTCAGCTGCTGGCCCATTCTCAAGACTAGCGATGGTTTCATGGCAGGGGCTTAACACCTTATTCGCCGGCGCGCATGCGCCATCCACTACAGGGCGCCGAAGCGCCAAACTTAAGCAAATTATATGCCCGAAACCACGGCGTTTGACTAGAGCGCCGTAACAATAAAAAAATGTTGTTTTTTTATCGATACGAGCGCTCGGGCAACCAGCCAGGCACCTCAGTGCTTACAGGCGGAACTCGTGGCCCAGATACACTTCCTTGACCAGTTCGTTGGCCAGGATGGTGGCAGAGTCACCTTCGGCGATCAGTTGACCATCGTTGACGATGTAGGCGGTTTCGCAGATATCCAGGGTTTCACGGACGTTGTGGTCGGTGATCAACACGCCAATGCCCTTGGCCTTGAGGTGGTGGATGATCTGCTTGATGTCGCCTACCGAAATCGGGTCTACACCGGCGAAAGGTTCGTCGAGCAGGATGAATTTCGGGTTGGTGGCCAGCGCGCGAGCGATTTCTACCCGGCGGCGTTCACCACCGGACAGGCTCATGCCCAGGTTGTCGCGGATGTGGCTGATGTGGAATTCCTGCAGCAGGCTCTCCAGCTCTTTGCGACGACCGGCCTTGTCGAGTTCCTTGCGGGTCTCGAGGATGGCCATGATGTTGTCGGCCACCGACAGTTTGCGGAAGATCGACGCTTCTTGCGGAAGATAGCCGATACCGGCCTTTGCACGACCGTGCATCGGCTGGTGGCTGACGTCCAGGTCATCGATCAGTACGCGACCCTGATCGGCCTGCACCAGGCCGACGATCATGTAGAAGCAGGTGGTCTTGCCAGCGCCGTTCGGGCCCAGCAGGCCGACGATCTGACCGCTGTCGATGGACAGGCTGACGTCACGCACGACCTGGCGGCTCTTGTAGCTCTTGGCCAGATGCTGAGCTTTCAGGGTTGCCATTAATTGGCCTTTTTCTGGTCGGATTTCGGCTTCGGCTGGATCACCATGTCGATGCGCGGACGCGCTTCGGTGACCTTGTTGCCCGTGGCGCGACCGGCGCTGGCCAGTTTCTTGACCGTGTCGTAGACGATTTTCTCGCCCTGGGTGGTGTTGTTGTCCTTGTCGACAACCTTGGCCTTGTCGATCAGCACGACGCGGTTTTGCGCGGCGTGGTACTGGATGGTCACGCCCCAACCCTGAACAGGCTTGGTGTCGCCAGCGGTTTGCAGTTGCTCGAAGTAGGCGAGGTTGCCCACCGAGGTCACCACGTCGATGTCACCGGCCGGGGTGCGGGTGATGGTCACGGTGTTGCCGGTAACCTTCATCGAGCCTTGGGTGATGATCACGTCACCTTTATAGGTGGCAATGCCATTCTTGTCGTCCAGTTGGGCGTCGTCGGCCTGAATGCGGATAGGCTGCTCTTGATCGTTCGGCAGAGCCCAGGCGCTCACGCTTCCCAGTGCTGCGCCCAGACTGAGCAAAATAGGGAGAGTTTTAACGAGCCTCATACTGTCCTCTTACGTTCGATAGCAGGTGTATCCTGCTTTCTTTCAAATACGCTTTCATTCCGTTGCCAGTCGACACACCGCCAGCGCCGTCGATTCTAACGGGTTGATCGGTCTGCGCATATTGCTGCTGCGGGAACACGGTCATCCGGGTGCTGGTAACGATCAAATTACGGTTCTTTTCATCGGTGCGTGCAATACGGACCGAGTCGATCAGTTCGACCTGGGTGCCGTCCGCGTTCACTTCACCGCGCAAACTGGTGACGTGCCACGGGAAATCGGTGCCGCGGTACATGTTCAAGTCCGGGTTGGTCAGCAACGACACATCGGTCGCCTTGAGGTGCTCTACCTTGTCGGACGTCAGGTCGTACTGCAGGCCACCGTCGGGCAGGTACTGAACACTGTGGGCATTGAGCGCGTAATAGTCGATCGCGCTTTCATCGACCTTGGCCACCGGCTTGTCGAGGAAGCGTTCCGGGCTGATGTTCCAGTAGCCGACCGCCGCGAATATCGCCGCGATGCAACCGAATAGCAGGAATCTGCGAAACTTTTTGCTCAGGATAAACATAATAGGCTCACAAGTACGCAGCGTTGGCCGCATCGAGGCGGCCCTGGGCGCGCAGGATCAGTTCGCAGAATTCGCGGGCAGCCCCTTCGCCGCCACGGGCCTGGGTGATGCCGTGGGCGTGTTCGCGCACGAAACTGGCGGCATTGGCCACGGCCATGCCCAGGCCTACGCGGCGAATCACCGGCAGGTCCGGCAGGTCGTCACCGAGGTAGGCCACCTGTTCATAGCTTAGGTTGAGTTGGGCAAGAAGTTCGTCCAGCACCACCAGTTTGTCTTCGCGCCCCTGATACAGGTGTGGAATGCCGAGGTTTTTCGCTCGACGTTCGACCACCGGGGTTTTGCGGCCGCTGATGATAGCGGTCTGCACGCCGGCTGCCATCAACATCTTGATGCCTTGGCCGTCGAGGGTGCTGAATGTCTTGAATTCACTGCCGTCTTCGAGGAAGTACAGGCGTCCGTCGGTGAGGACGCCGTCGACGTCGAAAACCGCCAGTTTGATGTTCTTGCCGCGTTGCAGCAGGTCATTGCTCATCACATTACTCCGGCACGCAGCAGGTCGGACAGGTTGAAGGCGCCAACCGGGCGGTCTTCCTTGTCGACGACTACCAGTGCGTTGATTCGATGGTCTTCCATGATTTTCAGGGCTTCGGCTGCCAGCATATCGGGCCGGGCGGTCTTGCCATGAACGGTCATGACCTCATCGATGGTCGTATGGTGGATATCGATAGTCCGGTCAAGGGTGCGGCGCAAGTCGCCGTCCGTGAAGATCCCGGCCAGTTTGCCATCGGCTTCAAGAATCGCGGTCATGCCCAGGCCCTTTCGGGTCATTTCCATCAGGGCGTCCTTGAGCAGCGTGCCGCGTTGCACCTGGGGCAGTTCTGCGCCGGCGTGCATCACGGTTTCGACTTTCAGCAGCAGGCGTCGGCCAAGCGCGCCACCCGGGTGGGAAAACGCGAAGTCTTCAGCGGTAAAGCCGCGGGCTTCCAGCAGCGCCACGGCCAGGGCATCGCCCATGACCAGCGCGGCGGTGGTCGACGAGGTCGGCGCCAGGTTCAGCGGGCAGGCTTCGTGCTCCACGTGCACGTTGAGGTTGATCTCGGCAGCCTTGGCCAACGGTGAGTCGGGGTTGCCGGTCATGCTGATCAACTGGATGCCCTGGCGCTTGATCAGCGGCAGCAGGGTGACGATTTCGTTGGTGGAACCGGAGTTCGACAGCGCCAGGATGATGTCGTCGCGGGTGATCATGCCCATGTCGCCGTGGCTGGCTTCGGCCGGGTGCACGAAAAAAGCGGTGGTGCCGGTGCTGGCCAGGGTGGCGGCAATCTTGTTGCCGATGTGCCCGGATTTGCCCATGCCGAGCACGACCACGCGGCCTTTGCTGGCCAGAATCATCTCGCAAGCGCGTACGAAATCAGCGTCGATATGGGGCAGCAAGCCTTGTACGGCTTCCACTTCGAGACGGATGGTGCGTTGTGCCGATTGAATCAGGTCGCTGGATTGGCTCATGTCAGAATCGTATAGCCCGATGAAAAGGCGGCGATTATAGCGGTAATGATCGAAACCCTCACGCAAGTTCGTCGTGCTTTGTAAATAGCTGTTACCGAATCCCTCTAAATCAGCGTATTCGCCTGTCCTGTTGCTGAACATGTCCCGGCTTTGGCCTTGGGCGCTTGGCCTTTGCAGTGATATAGTTCGCCGCCAGTTCGGCCTGCCCACGGAGGTGTGTGCTTTCGTCAGAAAGCCAGGCGTCCGAGTGAGAGGCTGCATCGCAAGGAGTTTAGATGAGTGCCGATAACGCCTACGCGGTCGAGCTGAAGGGACTGACCTTCAAGCGCGGTACGCGCAGCATTTTCAATAACGTCGATATCCGCATCCCGCGCGGCAAGGTCACCGGCATCATGGGACCTTCCGGGTGTGGCAAGACCACGCTGTTACGGCTGATGGGCGCACAGTTGCGACCTTCCAGCGGTGAAGTCTGGGTCAACGGTCAGAATCTGCCCCAATTGTCTCGCAGCGATCTGTTCGATGCGCGCAAGCACATGGGTGTGCTATTCCAGAGCGGCGCACTGTTTACGGATCTCGATGTGTTCGAGAACGTCGCCTTTCCGCTGCGCGTTCATACCGAATTGCCGGAAGAAATGATCCGTGACATCGTCCTGCTCAAATTGCAGGCGGTGGGCTTGCGTGGCGCCATCGACCTGATGCCGGACGAGTTGTCCGGTGGCATGAAGCGTCGCGTCGCGCTGGCCCGCGCCATTGCCCTCGATCCGCAGATCCTCATGTATGACGAGCCCTTCGTGGGGCAGGACCCGATCGCCATGGGTGTACTCGTGCGCCTGATCCGCCTGCTCAACGACGCGCTGGGCATCACCAGCATCGTGGTTTCCCATGATCTGGCGGAAACCGCGAGCATTGCCGATTACATTTATGTGGTGGGCGAAGGGCAAGTGTTGGGGCAGGGCACGCCTGAAGAGCTGATGAACTCGGACGAGCCGCGTATCCGTCAATTCATGACAGGCGAACCCGACGGCCCGGTCGCCTATCACTTTCCAGCGACGGATTACCGCGCAGATCTTCTGGGGAAGCGCTGATGCGCAAGATTTCACTAATAGAAAGAGTGCGCCGGTTCGGCCAGGCGGCGATCGATGCCATCGGGGTGTTCGGGCGCGCGGCGATTTTCCTGTTCCATGCGTTGCTGGGGCGCGGCGGAATTGGCGGCGGTTTCGGCTTGCTGGTCAAGCAACTGCATTCGATCGGCGTGATGTCCCTGGTGATCATCGTGGTCTCCGGGGTGTTCATTGGCATGGTGTTGGCGCTGCAAGGCTTCAATATTCTGTCCAGCTACGGTTCGGAGCAGGCCGTCGGGCAGATGGTTGCCCTGACGTTGCTGCGTGAACTGGGGCCGGTAGTGACTGCATTGCTGTTCGCCGGGCGTGCCGGTTCGGCCCTGACCGCCGAAATCGGCAACATGAAGTCCACCGAGCAGTTGTCCAGTCTGGAAATGATTGGCGTCGACCCGCTCAAGTACATCGTTGCCCCGCGTCTGTGGGCCGGTTTCATTTCCCTGCCGGTGCTGGCGATGATTTTCAGCGTCGTCGGGATCTGGGGCGGTTCGTGGGTCGCAGTCGACTGGCTGGGGGTCTATGACGGCTCCTACTGGGCGAACATGCAAAACAGCGTGACGTTCAATGGCGACGTGCTCAACGGCATCATCAAAAGCATCGTTTTCGGGTTTGTCGTGACCTGGATTGCCGTATTCCAAGGCTATGACTGCGAGCCCACTTCCGAGGGGATCAGTCGTGCCACAACCAAGACCGTGGTGTATGCCTCTTTGGCAGTGCTCGGCCTGGACTTTATTCTGACTGCCTTGATGTTTGGAGATTTCTGATGCAAAACCGCACCCTGGAAATCGGTGTCGGCCTTTTCTTGCTGGCTGGCATCCTGGCTTTGCTGCTGCTTGCGTTGCGGGTCAGTGGCCTGTCCCCGACCGCAAACGCCGAAACGTATAAACTTTATGCGTACTTCGACAATATCGCCGGTTTGACTGTCAGAGCTAAAGTGACCATGGCCGGTGTGACCATCGGCAAGGTCACGGCGATCGATCTGGACCGCGACAGTTTCACCGGCCGGGTGACCATGCAACTGGAAAAGCGCGTAGATAATCTGCCGACTGACTCCACTGCATCTATCCTGACGGCGGGCCTGTTGGGCGAGAAGTACATCGGTATCAGCGTGGGCGGGGAACAAGCCTTGCTCAAGGATGGTGGAACCATCCACGACACCCAGTCGTCGTTGGTGCTCGAGGACCTGATCGGTAAATTCCTGCTCAATACCGTTAGTAAAGACGCCAAATGAGGAGCTTTTGAATGATCTCTACCTTGCGACGTGGCCTGTTGGTATTACTCGCGGCCCTGCCGTTGATGGCTAACGCCGTGGCGGCGCCTTCGGCGCACGATCTGGTTCAGGACACTACAACCCGGATGCTTGCCGATTTGTCGGCCAATAAAGAGAAGTACAAGCAGGATCCCGCAGACTTTTACACGGCGCTGAACACCATCGTCGGGCCTGTGGTGGATGCCGAGGGTATTTCCAAGAGCATCATGACGGTCAAGTATTCGCGCAAAGCTACACCTGCGCAGATGCAAGCGTTTCAGGAAAACTTCAAGAAAGGCCTGTTCCAGTTCTATGGCAACGCCTTGCTTGAGTACAACAACCAGGGCATTACCGTTGAGCCTGCCAAGGATGAGTCGGGCGACCGCACCAGCGTTGGCATGACCGTCAAGGGTAGCAATGGCGCGGTTTATCCTGTGCAGTACACGCTCGAAAAGATCAATGGCGAGTGGAAACTGCGCAACGTGATCATCAACGGCATCAACATCGGCAAGCTGTTCCGCGATCAATTCGCTGACGCAATGCAGCGCAACGGCAACGATCTGGACAAGACCATCAACAATTGGGCCGGGGAAGTCGCCAAGGCCAAGGCTTCTACCGAAGGCGCCGACAAGAAGTCCGCCCAATGAGTGAGTCGGCCGTTCGCATGAGCGAAGCCGGCGAGTTGCTGCTCAGCGGCGTGCTGGATTACCGTACCGGCCCTGACTTGCGCAAGCAGGGTCAGGCGCTGATCAAGTCCAGCAAGGCTACCGCCGTAGTGGTTGATTGTTCGGCGGTGGTGAAGTCCAGCAGTGTCGGCTTGTCGCTGCTGCTGTGCTTCATGCGCGATGCCCAGGCGGCTGGTAAGGCCCTAAGCATCCGCGCAATGCCCGAAGACATGCGCGAAATCGCTCAGGTCAGCGAATTGACCGAGCTGTTGGCGCACCCCTAACGACATCTATTAAAGAAGCCCCCCGTCAGAGTCCTGTGAATGCGGGGTTCGCAGGCGCGGGGCTTTTTTGTATGATGTCCGACCCGCGCGCACA
This sequence comes from Pseudomonas sp. dw_612, assembly GCF_018449725.1. Lineage (GTDB taxonomy): Bacteria > Pseudomonadota > Gammaproteobacteria > Pseudomonadales > Pseudomonadaceae > Aquipseudomonas. Next base: position 15,568 of record NZ_JAAVVC010000010.1, read on the forward strand.
GGGCGCCGATTGAGGTTGAGCATGCAGGCCGTAGAAGTGAAGAGCTTCCTTGAAGGAAAGCTGCCCGGAACGTTGGTAGAAGTTGAGGGCGAAGGCTGCAATTTCCAGCTGAACGTGATTAGCGATGAACTGGCGGCGTTGAGCCCGGTGAAGCGTCAGCAGCAGATCTATGCCCATTTGAACCCATGGATCACCGATGGCAGCATCCATGCGGTCACTATGAAATTTTTCAGCAGCGCGGCCTGGGCCGAGCGCACCTGAGCCCAAGGGCGTCGAGATTCTTATGGATAAATTGATTATTACTGGCGGCGTTCGTCTTGATGGCGAAATCCGCATCTCCGGGGCAAAGAACTCTGCCCTGCCGATCCTGGCCGCCACCTTGCTGTGCGATGGCCCGGTCACCGTGGCCAACCTGCCGCACCTGCACGACATCACCACCATGATCGAGCTGTTCGGTCGCATGGGTATCGAGCCGGTGATCGACGAGAAACTGAGCGTCGAAATCGACCCACGCACCATCAAGACCCTGATCGCGCCGTACGAACTGGTGAAAACCATGCGTGCCTCGATCCTGGTGCTGGGCCCGATGGTTGCCCGTTTCGGTGAAGCCGAAGTCGCACTGCCTGGCGGTTGCGCGATCGGTTCGCGTCCGGTTGACCTGCACATCCGTGGCCTTGAAGCCATGGGCGCGATCATCGACGTCGAAGGCGGCTACATCAAGGCCAAGGCGCCAGAAGGCGGCTTGCGCGGTGCGCACTTCTTCTTCGACACCGTCAGCGTGACCGGTACCGAAAACATCATGATGGCCGCTGCTTTGGCCAAGGGCCGTAGCGTGTTGGCTAACGCCGCGCGCGAGCCTGAAGTCATCGACCTGGCGAACTTCCTGATCGCCATGGGCGCCAAGATCACCGGCGCGGGCACAGACACCATCACCATCGATGGCGTTGAGCGTCTGCACCCGGCCACCTACAAGGTGATGCCGGACCGTATCGAAACCGGCACCTACCTGGTCGCGGCAGCCGTGACCGGCGGTCGTGTGAAGGTCAAGGACACCGATCCGACCATCCTCGAAGCCGTTCTGGAAAAACTTCGTGAGTCGGGTGCCGAAATCACCTGCGGCGACGACTGGATCGAGCTGAACATGCACGGCAAGCGGCCAAAAGCCGTCAACGTGCGGACCGCTCCGTACCCGGCGTTCCCGACCGACATGCAGGCGCAGTTCATCTCCCTCAACGCCATTGCCGAAGGCACCGGTGCGGTGATCGAGACGATCTTCGAAAACCGTTTCATGCACGTGTACGAACTGCACCGCATGGGCGCCAAGATCCAGGTCGAAGGCAACACGGCCATCGTCACCGGTACCGAGAAGCTCAAAGGCGCGCCAGTCATGGCCACCGACCTGCGTGCTTCGGCCAGCCTGGTGATCTCGGCGCTGATCGCCGAAGGCGACACCCTGATCGATCGCATCTACCACATCGACCGTGGTTACGAGTGCATCGAAGAGAAACTGCAGATGCTCGGCGCCAAGATCCGCCGCGTACCGGGCTAGTTTCTGCTGCATGGGCGCAGGGACGCGCCCGTTGAATTCGTTTCAGGTCGAGGGTGGTTGCGCCCTCGATGTGTGTCCGGCGCCGTTTGCGACCGGGCATGAGTACCTTGATAAGGACTGACGTTTCCCATGTTGACCATCGCACTGTCCAAGGGCCGCATCCTTGACGACACCCTGCCGCTTCTGGCTGAAGCGGGCATCGTGCCGACCGAGAATCCGGACAAGAGCCGCAAGCTGATCATCCCCACGACCCAGCCTGACGTCCGTCTGCTGATCGTGCGCGCCACCGACGTGCCGACCTATGTCGAGCATGGTGCCGCGGACCTGGGCGTCGCCGGTAAAGATGTGCTGATGGAATACGGCGGCCAGGGTCTCTATGAGCCACTGGACCTGCGGATTGCCCTGTGCAAACTGATGACCGCCGGCAAGGTCGGTGCCATCGAGCCCAAGGGCCGTCTGCGCGTCGCCACCAAGTTCGTCAATGTTGCCAAGCGTTACTACGCCGAGCAGGGCCGTCAGGTCGACATCATCAAGCTCTACGGCTCGATGGAGCTGGCGCCGCTGATTGGCCTGGCCGACAAGATCATCGACGTGGTCGACACCGGTAACACGCTGCGGGCCAATGGCCTGGAGCCACAGGATTTCATCGCTGACATCAGCTCCCGGCTGATCGTCAACAAGGCTTCGATGAAAATGCAGCACGCCCGTATCCAGGCGTTGATCGACACCCTGCGCAAGGCAGTGGAGTCTCGACACCGCGGCTGATTCACCTGCGCGACGTTAAGTCGCGCCCGTCTATCCGCCTCATAGCCAGAATTCTCAGGTGCCCAAGCGGATCGGCTGCTAGCTTACGGCACCTGAGTTTTTTGCCATTCCTATGAGGCTCTCGCTATGACCGCACCGACTGCAATTCGCCGACTCAACGCTGCTGACCCGGATTTCGCGCATCATCTGGATCATCTGCTGAGCTGGGAAAGTGTGTCTGACGACTCGGTCAATCAGCGGGTGCTGGACATCATCAAGGCTGTGCGCGAGCGCGGCGATGCGGCGCTGGTGGAATTCACCCAGAAGTTCGACGGCCTGCAAGTCGCGTCCATGGCGGACCTGATTCTGCCGCGCGAACGCCTGGAACTGGCTCTGACCCGTATCACGGCGCCGCAGCGCGAAGCCCTGGAAAAAGCCGCGGCCCGGGTGCGCAGCTACCACGAAAAACAGAAACAGGAATCCTGGAGCTACACCGAAGCCGATGGCACGGTGCTGGGCCAGAAAGTCACGCCGCTGGATCGCGCCGGCCTGTACGTGCCGGGCGGCAAAGCCTCGTACCCGTCGTCGGTGCTGATGAATGCGATTCCGGCCAAGGTGGCCGGGGTGACCGAAGTGGTCATGGTTGTGCCGACCCCGCGCGGTGAAATCAATGAATTGGTGTTGGCCGCGGCCTGCATCGCTGGCGTGGATCGGGTGTTCACCATCGGCGGCGCGCAAGCGGTCGCCGCGCTGGCTTACGGCACCGAAAGTGTGCCGAAGGTCGATAAGGTCGTCGGCCCGGGCAACATCTATGTCGCCACCGCCAAGCGCCACGTGTTTGGCCAGGTCGGCATCGATATGATCGCCGGGCCTTCGGAAATCCTCGTGGTCTGCGACGGCCAGACCGATCCGGACTGGATCGCCATGGACCTGTTCTCCCAGGCCGAGCACGACGAAGACGCCCAGGCGATTCTGGTCAGCCCGGACGCCGAGTTCCTCGACAAGGTGGCCGCGAGCATCAGCAAATTGCTGCCGACCATGGAGCGTGCCGAGATCATCGAAACCTCGATCAATGGTCGCGGTGCGCTGATCAAGGTGCGCGACATGGAGCAAGCCATCGAAGTGGCCAACCGCATTGCGCCGGAGCATCTGGAGTTGTCGGTCGCTGATCCGCAAGCCTGGCTGCCGCAGATTCGTCACGCTGGTGCGATTTTCATGGGCCGTCACACTTCCGAAGCCTTGGGCGATTACTGCGCCGGTCCGAACCATGTGTTGCCGACCTCGGGCACCGCGCGCTTCTCGTCGCCGCTGGGTGTGTATGACTTCCAGAAACGCTCGTCGATCATCTTCTGCTCCGAGCAGGGTGCCTCCGAACTGGGCAAGACTGCTTCCGTGCTGGCCCGTGGCGAGTCGCTGACCGCCCACGCCCGCAGTGCCGAATACCGCATCGTTGACGATAAGAAGGTTGACTGATCATGAGTAAATTCTGGAGCCCCTTCGTCAAGAGTCTGGTGCCTTACGTGCCGGGCGAGCAGCCGAAACTGGCGAAACTGGTGAAGCTCAACACCAATGAAAACCCTTACGGCCCATCGCCTAAAGCCTTGGCGGCGATGCAGACCGAGCTGAACGACAACTTGCGTCTGTACCCGGACCCGAACAGCGATCTGCTGAAAAATGCGGTGGCCAAGTATTACGGCGTGCAGAGCAATCAAGTGTTCCTCGGCAACGGTTCCGATGAAGTCCTGGCGCACATCTTTCACGGCTTGCTGCAGCACGACAATCCGGTGCTGTTTCCGGACATCAGCTACAGCTTCTACCCGGTTTACTGCGGGTTGTACGGCATCGCCTTTGACGCGGTGCCGCTGGACGCGCAGTTCCAGATCAACCCGGCGGACTATGCCAAGCCCAACGGCGGGATCATTTTCCCTAACCCGAATGCGCCGACCGGTTGCCTGCTGGCGCTGGACGCGGTGGAACAAATCCTCAAGGCGAACCCGGATTCGGTGGTGGTGGTTGATGAAGCCTATATCGACTTCGGCGGCGAAACCGCGATCAGCCTCGTGGACCGTTACCCGAACCTGCTGGTGACTCAGACCCTGTCCAAGTCCCGTTCCCTGGCGGGCCTGCGGGTCGGTCTGGCGGTGGGGCACCCGGACTTGATCGAGGCGCTGGAGCGGATCAAGAACAGCTTCAACTCCTACCCGCTGGATCGCCTGGCGAATGTTGGGGCGGCGGCGGCGTTTGAGGATCGTGAGTATTTCGACAAGACCTGCCGGTTGGTTATCGAGCATCGCGAGAAGGTTGTTGGGCAGTTGGAAGCGAAGGGTTTTGAAGTGCTGCCGTCAGCGGCCAACTTCATCTTCGCCCGTCACCCGCAGCACGATGCGGCGGGGCTGGCGGCGAAGTTGCGTGAGCAGGGTGTGATCGTTCGGCACTTCAAGCAGGAGCGGATTGCCCAGTTCCTGCGGATCTCCATCGGCACGCCAGAGCAGAATCAGGCCCTGATCGACGGCCTCGGCGACCTCTAAACCACGGAACCCAATGTGGGAGCGGGCTTGCTCGCGAAGGCGGCAGCACATCCAGCAGTGATGTGACTGACACTCCGCTTTCGCGAGCAAGCCCGCTCCCACATTGGTTTTGTGGTGTGTGCTTACTCTTCTTCTTTAACCGGCGCCGGCGGCGGACGCAGGCCAATCTCCGCGCTCAGCTTCAACTCCTTGCCGTTACGCATCACCTGAATCGAAACCTTGTCCGTCGGTTTGATCCGCGCCACCTGGTTCATCGAGCGACGGCCATCGCCCGCGGGTTCGCCGTCAATGCTGAGGATCACATCACCGAGTTGCAGGCCGGCCTTCTGTGCCGGGCCGTCGCGGAAAATCCCCGCCACCACAATTCCCGGACGCCCGGACAGGCCAAACGATTCCGCCAGTTCCTGGGTCAGCGGCTGCACTTCAATCCCGAGCCAGCCACGAATCACCTGGCCGTGTTCGATGATCGACTTCATCACTTCCATCGCCAGTTTCACCGGGATCGCGAAACCGATGCCTTGGGAACCGCCGGACTTGGAGAAGATCGCGGTGTTGATGCCGGTCAGGTTGCCGTTGGCATCCACCAGCGCACCGCCGGAGTTGCCGGGGTTGATCGCGGCGTCGGTCTGGATGAAATCTTCGTAGTTATTCAGGCCCAACTGGTTACGCCCGGTGGCGCTGATGATGCCCATGGTCACGGTCTGGCCGACGCCGAACGGGTTGCCGATGGCCAGCGCGACGTCACCGATGCGGATGTTGTCGGAGCGGCCGATGGTGATCGACGGCAGGGTTTTCAGGTCGATTTTCAAGACCGCCAGATCGGTTTCCGGGTCGCTGCCGATGACGCGGGCCAGGGTTTCGCGGCCATCCTTGAGCGCCACGACAATCTGGTCGGCGCCGGTGGTCACGTGGTTATTGGTCAGGATGTAGCCTTCCGGGCTCATGATCACGCCGGAACCGAGGCTCGACTCCATGCGCTTTTGCTTGGGCGAGTTGTCGCCGAAGAAGCGGCGGAACTGCGGATCTTCAAACAGCGGATGATTCGGTTTGTTGATGACTTTGGTGGTGTACAGGTTGACCACCGCCGGCGCGGCGATCACCACGGCGTCGGCATAAGACACCGGCCCCTGTTGCACGCTGGTGGTTTGCGGAGCTTGCTGCAGGTTGACGTCGAGGCTCGGAAGCCCGACCCACTGCGGGTAACGCTGGATTATCAACAGAGCGATAAGCACGCCGGCCAACAGCGGCCAGCCGGAAAAACGCAGCGCCTTAAGCATTAAGCAAGTCCTGGAAAGGTTGCAGGTGGTATGAGACCGCCCATAATGTCGCGCATTATACGAGGCGAGCGTGCCTCTGAACGGGATATTTAGGAGTCTTTTATGGCCGTCGCCCTGAGCACCCTGGTCGAAGAAGCCGACCGTTACCTTAACAGTTCAAAGATCGCCGACTACTGCCCGAATGGCTTGCAGGTCGAAGGTCGTCCGCAAGTGATGCGCATCGTCAGCGGCGTCACCGCCAGCCAGGCGCTGCTGGACGCGGCAGTCGAGGCCAAGGCCGATCTGGTGCTGGTGCATCACGGTTATTTCTGGAAGGGCGAGAACCCGTGCATCACCGGCATGAAGCAGCGCCGGTTGAAAACCCTGCTCAAGCACGACATCAGCCTGCTGTCTTATCACTTGCCGCTGGATCTGCACCCGGACGTTGGCAATAACGTGCAGCTTGCACGTCAGTTGGACATCACCGTCGAAGGTCCGCTGGACCCGGACAACCTGAAAGTCGTCGGCCTGGTCGGCTCGCTGAGCGAACCGATGAGCCCCCGGGATTTTGCCCGTCGCGTGCAGGAAGTCATGGGTCGCGAGCCGTTGCTGATTGAAGGCAACGCGATGATTCGTCGCGTCGGCTGGTGCACCGGTGGTGGCCAGGGCTATATCGATCAGGCGGTGTTGGCCGGTGTCGATCTGTACCTCAGTGGCGAAGCGTCCGAGCAGACCTTTCACAGCGCCCGGGAAAATGACATCAGCTTCATCGCCGCCGGGCATCACGCCACCGAGCGTTATGGCGTGCAGGCATTGGGCGATTACCTGGCGCGACGCTTTGCCGTTGAACACATCTTCATCGATTGCCCGAACCCGATCTGACTCCTGAGCGCAATGCTATCTCCTCCAGGAGCTGCCGAAGGCTGCGATCTTTTGATCCTAAAATCAAAGTCAAAAGATCGCAGCCTTCGGCAGCTCCTACAGAGGTAAGGTTTCAAAGAGCCCGGTATGGGTGAGGCCAAACGAGGGGGTATATTCATATACCCTTTCGATCTAGTTGGCGTCCTGATTAGAAGGGGGCGCTGTGCTAGGATTCCCCGCTCGAACACGGCCCGCTGGCCGTCCATAAGATCGTTTTCGTGAGTAGCCATGGTCGACAAACTGACGCATCTGAAACAGCTGGAGGCCGAAAGCATCCACATCATCCGCGAGGTCGCCGCCGAGTTCGATAACCCGGTGATGCTGTACTCCGTCGGTAAAGACTCCGCCGTGATGCTGCACCTTGCGCGCAAGGCATTCTTCCCGGGCAAACTGCCGTTCCCGGTGATGCACGTCGACACCCGCTGGAAGTTCAAGGAAATGTACGCGTTCCGCGACCGTATGGTCGAAGAACTCGGCTTGGACCTGCTGGTGCACGTCAACCCCGATGGCGTTGCGCAGGGTATCAACCCGCTGACCCACGGCAGTGCCAAACACACTGACATCATGAAGACCGAAGGCCTCAAACAGGCCCTCGACAAGTACGGTTTCGACGCCGCTTTCGGTGGCGCCCGTCGTGACGAAGAGAAGTCCCGTGCCAAAGAGCGCGTGTATTCCTTCCGTGACACCAAGCACCGCTGGGACCCGAAAAACCAGCGTCCAGAGTTGTGGAACGTCTACAACGGCAACGTCAACAAGGGCGAATCCATTCGTGTATTCCCGTTGTCGAACTGGACCGAACTGGACATCTGGCAGTACATCTACCTCGAAGGCATCCCGATCGTGCCGCTGTATTTCGCCGCCGAGCGCGACGTTATCGAGATGAATGGCACCTGGATCATGATCGACGACGAACGCCTGCTCAATCACCTGAGCGACGAAGACAAGGCGCGCATCGTCAAGAAAAAGGTGCGTTTCCGTACGCTGGGTGACTACCCGTTGACCGGTGCGGTCGAGTCCGAGGCCACCAGCCTGACCGACATCATTCAGGAAATGCTCCTGACGCGAACTTCCGAACGCCAGGGCCGGGTCATCGATCACGATGGCGCAGGCTCGATGGAAGAAAAGAAACGTCAGGGGTATTTCTAAGCTTTGAGTTACAAGCGGCAAGCTGCAAGTTAAGGGCGGTATGCGTAACGTTGTAGTTTGGTGCTTGTGGCCGGTTGCTGCGAGCCGTTACGGATGACTCGCAATGGATTTCGAGAAGCTGATTGTCTGGCAGAGAAGCAAGTGTTTGGCGGTAAGGATCTATAGAGAGTTTGCGAGATGTGGGGATTTTGGTTTCAAGGATCAAATTACCCGCTCCGCACTATCGGTGCCTTCCAATATTGCTGAAGGGATGGAGCGTTGCGGTGCCAAGGAAAAAGTACATTTTCTTTGGGTGGCAAAAGCTTCGTGTGGTGAGTTGCGCACTCAGATCCTCATCGGCCGTGATATTGCCTACATTGCTGATCTTCTGGCTGACGATTGGATTAAAGAAACCCGCGAGCTTTCAAGAATGCTATGCGGCTTGATCAACAAAATTTCTGAGTAGCTGTACGCCGACAAGCTTGCCGCTTGAAGCTTACAGCTTGGAGCTCGAATGCAATGAGTCACGTATCTGATTTGATCAGCGAGGACATCCTCGCCTACCTGGGCCAGCACGAACGCAAGGAAATGCTGCGCTTTCTGACCTGTGGCAACGTCGACGACGGCAAGAGCACCCTGATCGGGCGCTTGCTGCACGACTCCAAGATGATCTACGAAGATCACCTGGAAGCCATCACCCGTGACTCGAAAAAAGTCGGCACCACCGGTGAAGACATCGACCTGGCCTTGCTGGTCGACGGCTTGCAGGCCGAGCGGGAGCAGGGCATCACCATTGATGTCGCTTACCGTTATTTCTCCACCGCCAAGCGCAAATTCATCATCGCCGACACCCCTGGCCATGAGCAGTACACCCGCAACATGGCCACCGGTGCGTCCACCTGTGACTTGGCGATCATCCTGGTCGATGCCCGTTACGGCGTGCAGACCCAGACCCGCCGCCACAGCTTCATTGCCTCGTTGCTCGGCATCAAGCACATCGTGGTCGCCATCAACAAGATGGACCTCAACGGCTTCGACGAAACTGTGTTCGAGTCGATCAAGGCCGACTACCTGAAGTTCGCCGACGGCATCGCGTTCAAGCCGACCACCATGGCCTTCGTGCCGATGTCCGCTCTGAAGGGCGACAACGTGGTGAACAAGTCCGAGCGCTCGCCGTGGTACACCGGCCAGTCGCTGATGGAAATTCTCGAAACCGTCGAGATTGCCAACGATCGCAACTACACCGACTTGCGTTTCCCGGTGCAGTACGTCAACCGTCCGAACCTGAACTTCCGTGGTTTCGCCGGCACCCTGGCCAGCGGCATCGTGCACAAGGGCGACGAAATCGTGGTGCTGCCGTCGGGCAAGAGCAGCCGCGTGAAATCCATCGTCACCTTCGAAGGTGAGCTGGAGCATGCTGGCCCGGGTCAAGCGGTGACGCTGACCATGGAAGACGAGATCGACATTTCTCGTGGCGATTTGCTGGTGCACGCCGATAACCTGCCGCAAGTGACTGACGCCTTCGACGCCATGCTGGTGTGGATGGCCGAAGAACCGATGCTGCCGGGCAAGAAATACGACATCAAGCGCGCCACGTCCTACGTGCCGGGTTCGATCACCAGCATCGTCAATCGCGTTGACGTGAACACTTTGGAAGAAGGTCCGGCCAGTTCGTTGAACCTGAACGAGATCGGCCGGGTCAAGGTCAGCCTCGACGCTGCCATCGCACTGGATGGCTACGCGAGCAACCGCACCACCGGTTCGTTCATCGTGATCGATCGCTTGACCAATGGCACCGTCGCCGCTGGCATGATCATCGCTCAGCCGTTGGCGCATGGCAGCAGCACGCACCATGGCAAATCGGCCCATGTAGCCACCGAGGAGCGTGCCCAGCGCTTCGGCCAGCAGCCGACCACCGTGTTGTTCAGCGGCTTGTCCGGCGCCGGCAAAAGCACCCTGGCTTACGCGGTTGAACGCAAGTTGTTTGACATGGGCCGGGCGGTGTTTGTACTGGATGGGCAGAACCTGCGTCATGACCTGAACAAAGGCCTGCCATTGGATCGTGCCGGACGTAATGAGAATTGGCGTCGTGCCGCTCATGTGGCGCGTCAGTTCAACGAAGCCGGTTTGCTGACGTTGGCGGCGTTCGTTGCGCCGAGTGCCGAAGGTCGTGAACAAGCCAAGGACCTGATCGGCAAGGAGCGTCTGCTGACCGTTTACGTCCAGGCCTCGCCGACGGTGTGTGCCGAGCGTGATCCGCAAGGGCTGTACGCCGCCGGTGGCGACAACATCCCGGGCGACTCCTTCCCGTACGACGTACCGCTGGACGCCGACCTTGTGGTCGACACCCAGTCGCTGTCGCTGGAAGAAAGCGTCAAGCAAGTGTTGGATCTGCTGCGTCAGCGTGGCGCGATCTAAGCGTTAGCCGGTCATAAAAAACCCGCCGATGAGTGATCATCGGCGGGTTTTTTTGAGCCTGGTGATTTCAAAATGTGGGAGCGGGCTTGCTCGTGAATACGGACTGACGTTCAACATTGTTGTCGACTGACACACCGCTTTCGCGAGCAAGCCCGCTCCCACATGGGTTCAGCGGCGGTCAGGGAATTCGCGATGCATCTGCCCCAACAACGCATCCTTGTCTTCCCACAGCTGATTAATCCAGCCCTGGAACTGCAATCGATACTCGCCATCCTGGTCGTAATTCTTGCCAATGAACTGCGGTGGAATCTTCAGTTCCTGGAAATGCACCACCACGTCCTTCACGTTCCCGCAAAGCAGATCCCAGTAACCTGGACGCCCACCCGGATAGTGAATGGTCACGTTGACGATGGACTCAAGCTGTTCACCCATCGCATCCAGCACAAACGCAATGCCACCTGCCTTCGGCTTGAGCAGGTACTTGAACGGTGATTTCTGCTGCGCATGCTTGCCTTCAGTAAACCGCGTGCCTTCAACAAAGTTGAAAATCCCCACCGGGTTGTTGCGGAATTTGTCGCAGGTCTTGCGCGTGGTTTCCAGGTCTTTGCCTTTCTTCTCCGGGTGTTTTTCCAGATAGGCCTTGGAGTAGCGTTTCATGAACGGAAACCCCAGCGCCCACCAGGCCAGGCCAATCACCGGGACCCAGATCAGCTCTTGCTTGAGAAAGAACTTCAGCGGCTGGATACGACGGTTGAGCACGTATTGCAGGACCATGATGTCGACCCAGCTCTGGTGGTTGCTGGTGATCAAGTACGAGTGCTGATAGTCGAGCCCCTCGAGACCGCTGAGGTGCCAGCGGGTGCGGCAGACCAGATTCATCCAGGCCTTGTTGTTGCTGATCCAGGCTTCGTGGGTGTGGCTCATCAACCAACGGGTGAAGCGCTGGGCGAGGGCGAAGGGCAGCACTTTGAACAGCGCCACGAGGAACAGAAACGAGCACAGCAGAATGGTGTTCAGGGCCAGCAATAACGAGGCAATCACACCGCGCACGGCGGCAGGCAGGAAATCCAGCATTTAAAGATCCATAGGTCGGTTGGCAGCTTGAATCGCGGTCAACGCGATGGTGTAGACGATGTCGTCGACTTGCGCGCCGCGCGGCAGGTCGTTCACCGGTTTGCGCAGGCCTTGCAGCATTGGCCCGAGGCTCACGCAATCGGCGCTGCGCTGCACGGCTTTGTGGGTGGTGTTGCCGGTGTTCAGGTCCGGGAACACGAACACCGTGGCGCGACCGGCCACCTGACTGTTCGGCGCCAATTGCTTAGCGACGGCTTCGTTGGCCGCGGCGTCGTACTGCAACGGGCCGTCGATCAGCAGCGAGTGTTGTTGTTCGTGGGCGAGCAACGTCGCTTCACGGACCTTCTCGACTTCTTCGCCACTGGCGGATTCACCGCTGGAGTAGCTGATCATCGCGACGCGCGGTGTGATGCCGAACGCCGCCGCCGAGTCGGCGCTTTGCAACGCGATCTCGGCCAGTTCGCTGGCGCTCGGGTGCGGGTTCATCACACAGTCGCCGTAAACCAATACTTCTTCTGGAAACAGCATGAAGAACACCGACGACACCAGCGTGCAGCCCGGTGCGGTTTTAATCAGCTGAAGAGCCGGGCGAATGGTATTGGCGGTGGAGTGAATGACCCCGGACACCAGGCCATCGACTTCGTCCAGCGCCAGCATCATGGTGCCGATCACCACGGTGTCTTCCAGTTGCTGCTCGGCCATCGGCGCGTTGAGGCTTTTGCTCTTGCGCAGGGCCACCATCGGTTCGATGTAATTGCCGCGAATCAGGTCCGGGTCGAGAATCTCCAGGCCTGGCGGCAACTCGATGCCCTGGGCGCGGGCCACGGCTTCGACATCGGCCGGTTTGGCCAGCAACACGCAGCGGGCGATGCCACGGGCCTGGCAAATCGCGGCGGCTTGCACGGTCAGCGGCTCGCTGCCTTCGGGCAACACGATGCGCTTGTTGGCGGCCTGGGCGCGCTGGATCAATTGATAACGGAACACGGCGGGCGACAGGCGCATTTCCCGTGGTGTGCCGCAACGCTGATGCAGCCACTTGGCGTCGAGGTGGCTGGCGACGAAGTCGGTGATGATCTCCGCACGCTCGCGGTCGTCGATCGGGATTTCCTTGTTCAGGCCGTTCAACTGGTTGGCGGTGTCGTAGGAGCCGGTGCTCACCGACAACACCGGCAGGCCCGCCTGCAAGGCGCCACGACACAGATCCATGATCCGTGGGTCGGGCAGGGTGTCGCTGGTCAGCAACAGGCCAGCCAGGGGCACGCCGTTCATGGCGGCGAGGCTGACGGCGAGGATGATGTCGTCGCGATCGCCCGGCGTCACCACCAGCACGCCGGGCTTGAGCAGCTCCACGGTGTTGCGCATGGTGCGGGCGCAGATGATGATTTTGGTCATGCGCCGGGTTTCGTAGTCACCGGCATTGAGAATCTGCGCGCCCATCAGATCGGCCACATCGCGGGTGCGCGGGGCGTTCAATTCCGGCTGGAAGGGAATGCAGCCGAGCAGGCGGAAGTCACCACTGCGCAGCAACGGCGAGTGTTCCTTCAGACGTGAAGCGAAGGCCTCCATGCTTTCATCGGTCTTGACCTTGTTGAGGATCACGCCGAGGACTTTCGGGTCTTTCGGTCCGCCGAACAATTGCGCCTGCAATTCCACCCGGCCGGAGAGTTCGGTCAGCACTTCGTTTTCCGGCGCCGAGACCAGAATCACTTCCGCATCAAGGCTCTTGGCCAAGTGCAGATTGACCCGCGCGGCGTAACTGGCGCTGCGGGTCGGCACCATGCCCTCGACGATCAGCACGTCTTTGCCCACGGCGGCCTGCTGATACAGGGTGATGATTTCTTCGAGCAACTCATCCAGTTGGCCGTCGCCGAGCATGCGCTCAACATGGGCCAGGCCCAGCGGTTGCGGCGGCTTGAGGCCGTGGGTGCGCGCCACCAGTTCGGTGGAACGCTCGGGGCCGGTGTCGCCCGGATGGGGCTGGGCAATCGGTTTGAAAAAGCCGACTTTCAGCCCGGCTCGCTCAAGGGTACGCACCAGCCCGAGGCTGATGGAGGTCAGACCCACACCAAAATCGGTGGGCGCGATAAAAAAAGTTTGCATGCGGATTCTCTGGAGGTGCATGGCAATGGTGACGGCCTATGGCTGGTCGTCTACCGAAATTCAGTCGCCAAGGTTATCGCTAACCGAGCCTTGTGCGCACCAACCGCAAGCAAAGGGCTGGCCTATTTTTTCAATACGTTGCGCCGGGTCCAGGACCCAGGCCCGGGATTGCCAGGGCGGCTGATGGCGCAGGTGCTGGGTGTGGCCGCAGGATAGCTCGGCCACCCAATGGCCATCCTCGTCTTGATGAAAGCCTGTGACCGTTGAGGGTTTCATGGCGATCCGTCTGTCCGGGTTGTGTTCGCTTTCGGGCGATTGCTTCGCTAAACTCGCTCTTTCTATATTCTTCTGCAAAAGGTCTCGCCCCATGCTGATCGCCGCCAATAAGGCTGTCTCCATCGACTATACCCTGACCAACGACGCTGGTGAGGTCATCGACAGCTCCGCCGGCGGCGCGCCGCTGGTCTACCTGCAAGGCGCAGGTAACATCATCCCGGGCCTGGAAAAAGCCCTGGAAGGCAAAACCGTCGGTGACGAACTGACGGTTGCCGTAGAACCTGAAGATGCCTACGGCGAATACGCTGCCGAACTGGTCAGCACTCTGAGCCGCAGCATGTTCGAAGGCGTCGACGAACTGGAAGTGGGCATGCAGTTCCACGCTTCCGCACCGGACGGTCAGATGCAAATTGTCACCATTCGTGACCTGGACGGCGACGATGTCACCGTTGACGGCAACCACCCGTTGGCCGGTCAGCGCCTGAATTTCCAGGTCAAGATCATCGACATCCGTGACGCCAGCCAGGAAGAAATCGCTCATGGTCACGTCCATGGCGAAGGTGGCCATCACCACTGATTTCTGCGCTAAGCTCAGAGAACTGGAGAGGCGCCCGAGGGCGCCTTTTTAGTCCGCGGCTGTCCCAGGCGGCACCGCCAAGTGGCTGTTTCGAGAAGAACACGGGAATTTGGAGTTCGTCATGAGTGCTTTCCACGACCTTAAATTGACAGCCCTGGATGGTCAGGAGCTACCTCTGGCGCCCTTCAAGGGGCACGTCGTGCTGGTGGTCAACGTTGCCTCCAAATGTGGCTTGACCCCACAGTACGCGGCACTTGAAAACCTCTATCAGCAATACAAGGGCCAGGGCTTCAGCGTGCTCGGCTTGCCGTGCAACCAGTTCGCGGGACAGGAGCCGGGCACTGAGCAAGAGATTCAGGACTTCTGCAGTCTCAACTATGGCGTGACCTTTCCGTTGTCCAGCAAGCTGGAAGTCAACGGCCATGACCGTCATCAGTTGTACCGTTTGCTGGCGGGCGAGGGTGCGGAGTTTCCGGGCGACATCACCTGGAACTTCGAGAAATTCCTGCTCGGTAAAGACGGGCGTGTCTTGGCGCGCTTTTCGCCGCGTACCGCGCCGGATGATCCGACAATTATCCATGCGATTGAAAAAGCGCTGAGCTGAAAAAACATCAAAAGATCGCAGCCTTCGGCAGCTCCTACGGGTGTTCACATTCCCGCGTAGGAGCTGCCGAAGGCTGCGATCTTTTGCTTTTGACTCTTAATCACCCAAATCAATAGTGCTGTTCAAGGCTTGCGACTCTCCATATTATCCTCGTCATAAAGTCATTTTCCCGTGGAGCGTCCCATGCCCGTCAAAGCCTTGTTCAAACCGTTCCACCTCGGCACCCTCGAACTGCCGACCCGCGTCGTCATGGCGCCGATGACCCGCTCCTTTTCCCCAGGCGGCGTACCCAATTCCAAAGTGATCGAATACTACCGTCGCCGTGCTGCGGCCGGCGTGGGCTTGATCATCACCGAAGGCACCACCGTCGGGCACAAGGCCTCCAACGGCTACCCGAACGTGCCGCACTTCTACGGTGAAGCGGCGCTGGCCGGTTGGAAGAAGGTTGTCGACGCGGTGCACGCCGAAGGCGGCAAGATTGTTCCGCAGCTGTGGCATGTGGGCAGCGTGCGTCGCATCGGCACCGAGCCGGACGCCAGCGTCCCAGGTTACGGCCCGTCGGAAAAACTCAAGGACGGTCAGGTCGTGGTTCACGGCATGACTAAACAGGATATCCAGGACGTGATTGCTGCGTTCGCCCAGTCGGCCAAAGACGCCCAGAGTATCGGCATGGACGGCGTGGAAATCCACGGCGCCCACGGTTATCTGGTGGACCAGTTCTTCTGGGAAGGCACCAACCAGCGTACCGACGAATACGGCGGCAGCCTGGCCAACCGTTCGCGTTTCGCCATCGAATTGATTCAGGCCGTGCGCGCGGCGGTGGGCGAAGGCTTCCCCATCATCTTCCGTTTCTCCCAATGGAAGCAGCAGGATTACACCGCACGCCTGGTGCAAACGCCGGAAGCCTTGGGCGAATTCCTCAAGCCGTTGTCCGACGCCGGCGTGGACATTTTCCACTGCTCGACTCGACGTTTCTGGGAGCCGGAGTTCGACGGTTCTGAACTGAACCTGGCTGGCTGGACCCGTAAACTCACCGGCAAGCCGACCATCACTGTGGGCAGCGTTGGCCTGGACGGCGAGTTCCTGCAGTTTATGGTCAACACCGACAAGATCGCCCAACCGGCCAGCCTGGAAAAACTGCTGGAGCGTTTGAATAACGATGAGTTTGATCTGGTGGCCGTCGGTCGTGCGTTGTTGGTCGACCCGGACTGGGCGCAGAAAGTGCGTGACGGTCGCGAGGAAGACATTCTGCCGTTCAGCCGTGAGGCGTTGATGACGTTGGTTTAAGTAGCGACTGGAAGGGCCCCTTCGCGAGCAAGCCCGCTCCCACATTTGATCTCATGTGGGAGCGGGCTTGCTCGCGAAGGCTTACTAACAGTCACTGAAAATCAGGGCAAAATCGACGCGTTCGGCACCACCTGCTCCCCGACACAAGCCCCCCGCAACTGCCCCTCAAACTGCTCGATAATCGCCGCCCATCCCTGGCGACTCGCATGCTGGCGTGCATTCAGCCGCATGCAGCGCAAGGTTTCCCGTTCCTCCAGCAACCAGCGCGCCGCATCACAGAACGCCGCCTCATCCCCGGGCATTGCCAGCACGCCGTTATAGCCGTGACGAATGTGCTGACCCGCCGCCGCCAGATCGTACGCCACCACACCCAACCCCGAGGCCAGCGCCTCAAGCACCACATTGCCGAAGGTTTCGGTCATGCTCGGAAACAGAAACACATCCCCTGACGCATAGTGACTGGCCAAGGCTTCGCCGCGCTGTGAGCCGCAGAAGATTGCCTCGGGCAATTCCTTCTCCAGCGTGATCCGTAAAGGACCGTCGCCGACTACGATCAGCTTCAAGTTGCGCTGTGGATACGTCGCCTTCAGTGCGTCGAAACTGCGTTTGAGCAAGCCCAGGTTCTTTTCCGGTGCCAGGCGTCCGACGTGAATGACGGCGATGTCATCGTCAGTTAATCCCCATTGCTCACGCAGCGCGTTCAGGCGTTTGGCTGGGTGAAACAATTGGCTGTCGACGCCTCGGGACAACAGCGCCAGGCGTTCGAATTGCCGACGCTCCAGCTCCAGACGTTGGCTGACGCTGGGCACCAGGGTCAGGGTCGAGCGGTTGTGAAACCAGCGCAGGTAGTGGGTCAGCAAGCGCGTCAGCAGACCGAGCCCGTACTGGCTCGAGTACTGCTGGAAGTTGGTGTGAAAGCCACTGACCACCGAAATCCCCAGGCGCCGCGCGGCGCGCAATGCCGATAAACCCAGCGGCCCTTCAGTGGCGATGTACAGCACGTCGGGGCGATGGCGTTTCCAGCGTCGCAGCAACTTGTGCATCGACGACTGGCCCCACTGCAACCCGGGATAACCCGGCAGCGGCCAGCCGCGACACAGCAGCAATGCGTCGTCACTGCCCAACTCCCGATCACAACCCTGACGCGGCCGCACCAGCTCGACCTGATGCCCGCGCGCGCGCAAACCATCGCACAAGCGGCCAAGGGTATTGGCCACGCCATTGATTTCCGGAGGGAAGGTTTCGGTGATCAGAGTGATATGCAGAGCTGTCGTCATGACCTCAGTGTCCGCTGAGGCCGTGTCGTCATTGTGTCAATGCGATGATGGATTTATGACCGAGCGCTGGGGCATCAGGTTTTCCGCACCGCGCTCACGCACCCAGAACAGCGTCGCCCCGGCCACGGCGGCCGGCATCATCAGGATGTTGACCACCGGAATCAGCAGCACCAGGTAAACACTTGCGCCAAAACTCATGCTCTGCCAGCGCTTCTCGCGCAGCCAGGCGAGCATCTCGTTCCAGCCCAGCTTGTGGTTGTCCGCCGGGTAGTCGATGTACTGGATCGCCATCATCCACACGCCGAACAGCAGCCACAGCGGTGCGGCGACGATATTCACCACCGGGATGAACGAGAGGATGAACAGCCCGATGGCTCGGGGCAGGAAGTAGCCGAGTTTGCGCATCTCCCGGGCCAGAGTCCGGGGGATCATCTCAATCAGCTCGCCCCAACTGAACGCCGGGAAGTCATCGGTGCCACGCACCACCACTTCGACTTTCTCCGCGAGGAAGCCGTTAAACGGCGCGGCGATGACGTTGGCGAGCAGGGTGAAGGTGAAGAACACCATCAGCACCACCAGCACCACGAATATCGGCCAGAGGATGTAACTGAGGAAACTCAGCCAGTCGGGCAGGGAGGGCATCAGCGTATCGACCCACAGACTGAATTGGTGGCCGGCCAGGTAAATCAATCCGACGAACAGCACCAGGTTGATCATCAGCGGCAACAACACGAACAAACGCAGGCCTGGGCTCAGGACCAGTTTGAGGCCTTCGCGCAGGTATTGCGGGCCGGACAGAACAGGGGCGGGCATAGCGTGCTCCGAGCAAAGGGTAAACGCGCCGACCTTACCGACTTTGCCGGGCGGGTGAAAGCGCAGCATTGGCATCGACATTCACTGTAACAAAGGCGTCTATAAAATCACTGTAACGGGATAGAGACCGCCTATGAGCTGGATTGTTAAACCGTATTTCCTTAATCTTCGCCCCCTCGATACGCTGCACCCATTCTTTTTACAGGACTGTCGAGCTCAAGCCTTCCCCAAGTGCTTTCAACAGTCCTTTTTTATTCCCGCCGGCAAACCCGGCGTTCCGCGCCAGTATTCGGGCCGGTTAACAGGAGCAGGTCATGTCTGAAGTCCGTCATTCGCGAGTGATTATTCTCGGTTCCGGCCCTGCCGGTTACAGCGCCGCGGTGTATGCCGCCCGTGCCAACCTCAAGCCGTTGCTGATCACTGGCATGCAGGCCGGCGGTCAACTGACCACCACCACCGAAGTCGACAACTGGCCGGGCGACGTCCATGGCCTGACCGGCCCGGCGCTGATGGACCGCATGAAAGAGCACGCCGAGCGCTTTGAAACCGAGATCGTGTTCGATCACATCAATGCCGTGGACTTCGCTGCCAAGCCGTACACCCTGACCGGTGACAGCGCCACTTACACCTGCGACGCCCTGATCATCGCCACCGGCGCCAGCGCTCGTTACCTGGGCCTGCCGTCGGAAGAAGCGTTCATGGGCAAAGGCGTGTCGGCCTGCGCGACCTGCGACGGTTTCTTCTATCGCAACAAGCCAGTGGCTGTGGTCGGTGGCGGTAACACTGCCGTTGAAGAAGCGCTGTACCTGGCCAACATCGCCAGCACCGTGACCCTGATCCACCGTCGCGAAACCTTCCGTGCCGAGAAGATCCTGATCGACAAACTGAATGCCCGGGTTGCCGAAGGCAAGATCATCCTCAAGCTGAACTCGAACCTGGACGAAGTCCTGGGCGACAACATGGGCGTGACCGGTGCTCGCCTGAAGAACAACGACGGCAGCTTCGACGAACTGACAGTAGACGGCGTATTCATCGCCATCGGCCACACGCCGAACACGTCGCTGTTCGAAGGCCAACTGACGTTGAAAGACGGTTACCTGGTAGTGCACGGCGGCCGTGAAGGCAACGCCACTGCAACCAACCTGGAAGGCATCTTCGCTGCCGGTGACGTGGCTGACCACGTTTACCGTCAAGCGATCACCTCGGCCGGTGCGGGTTGCATGGCTGCTCTGGACGCTGAGCGTTACCTCGACGATTTGCAGAACGTTAAGTTCTGATAGCGTTGAAATGAAAAAACCGGCCTTGGCCGGTTTTTTTGTGCCCACGATTTCACAGCCAACCCTGCACCCCTGTGGGAGCGGGCTTGCTCGCGAAAGCGGTGCATCAGTCGATATTGATATTGACTGACACACCGCTTTCGCGAGCAAGCTCGCTCCCACAAGGGAATGCGTGATCAGGTCAATTTCTTGATGCAAGCCTCAAAAATATCCAGCCCTTCCTCCAGCACCGCCGCCTCAATGGTCAGCGGCGCCAGCAGCCGAATGATGTTTCGCGACTTGCCGCTGGGCATCAACAGCAACTCCGCGTCCCGTGCCAGGGCCAACAACTGCGTCAACTGCGCAGATGCCGGTGAACCATCGGCGTTGGTCAGCTCGATGCCGCGCATCGCCCCGACGCCCGTCAACCGCCCCAGATACGGCGAAACTTTGCTGGCGCGCCAGGCTTCGTAGCGGCTGACGATGGCTTCTTCCTGCTGCGAACCCCAGGCCTGCAGGTTCGCATCGGTCATCTCGTCCAGGGTCGCCAGTGCCGCGGCGCAGGCGATCGGGTTACCCGAATACGTGCCGCCCAGCCCGCCCTTGGGCAAGGTGTCGAGCAATGACTTGCGCCCGACCACCGCCCCCAGCGGTACGCCGCCGGCGATGCTTTTGGCGAGCAGGATCAGGTCGGGCTCAATGCCCAGTCGCGAGAAGGCAAAACGTTCGCCGGTGCGGCCGAACCCGGACTGGATTTCGTCGGCGATCAGCAGGATGTTTTTCTCGTCACAGAAGCGCCGCAATGTCTGGGCGAATTCCACGTCCATCGCCAGGAAACCCGCTTCACCCTGCACCGGTTCCAGAATAAAACACGCGACGTCATTAACGTCGATCTCGACGCTGAACAGCCGATCCATGGCTTTCAAGGCCTCGGCGCAGGTCACGCCGTTGTCCTTGCTCGGGAAGGGCAGGTGATACACCGGGCCTGGCAGCACGCCGACTTTCTGTTTGTAGGGCGCGACTTTGCCATTGAGGTTGAGGGTGGCCAGGGTGCGACCGTGGAAAGCACCGTCAAACGCGATGACAGCTGTGCGGCCGGTGGCGCCACGCACGATCTTCAAGGCGTTTTCGGCCGCTTCCGCGCCGCTGTTGGTGAGCATGCCGCTGACCGGGTAGTCCACGGGAATGAACGCGGTCAGACGATCCATCAGTTCGATGTAGGGCGTATGCGGGGCGGCGTTGAACGCGTAGTGGGTCAGCCGGGTGGCTTGTTCGCGAATGGCCTCGACGATACGCGGGTGGCAGTGACCGAGGTTCAGCACGCCGATGCCGCCGACAAAGTCGATGTAGCGTTTGCCCTCGGTGTCCCAGACCTCGGCGTTTTTGCCGTGGCTGAGGGTGACGGGATGCACGACGTTGATCGACTGGCTGATGGACTCGCTGCTCATGGGTACCTGACTCGGAAGAAGGGTTGCTTCTTTTTATCTAAGCCGTGAGCAGTGGTGCCGGGCAAACGAAATAAAGTCGCCGGGTCAATCTTAAAAGTCGGGATGTGCTGTAGCAGCAAAAAGATCGCAGCCTTCGACAGCTCCTACAGGGGAATACGTACACCCGTAGGAGCTGCCGAAGGCTGCGATCTTTTGATTTTGCTCTCGCGTGAATCAGCGACGAGTCAGCGGCTGCTGAGTGAATTTCACACCGGCCAGACCATGGGCCATAAGCGCGCGGATATTGCCGTGATCGCTGCCCTCAGGCGTGGCCGCCACCGAACGGTAATGCTCGCCAAACGCCAACAGCGCCTCTTTGTCGCTCAAGCCTTCCAGCAGCGCCAGGCCCAGGGTTTTGCACGAACCTTCGTTCTGCCCGGCAGCGTTTTCCACGCCGCCGTTGTTGAAGGCTTGCGGCTGGTAGTCGTAACCGGCGGCGATGAAGGCCAGGGTGTCGGCGAAAGCGTGTTCGCCGCCGTTGAGGCTGGCGCGCAGGGTGTTCAAATCACTCATTGGGTTTTCCTTTGGCGAACGCCGCTTGTTGTTCGGCGCTGGCTTCTTGCTGGTATTGGGCTTTCCACTCGGCGTACGGCATGCCGTAAACCACTTCGCGGGCGTCCTCGAGGCTGACCTCGATCTGACGTTCGTCGGCGGCGGCCTTGTACCACTTGGACAGGCAGTTGCGGCAGAAACCCGAGAGGTTCATCAGGTCGATGTTCTGCACGTCCTTGCGGCTGTCCAGATGGGCAACCAACCGGCGAAAGGCGGCGGCTTCAAGTTCCAGGCGTTGTTGATCGGTCATAGGGGTCTCTGCGAGACAGCGGTAAGCGGTAAGCTTCAAGCTGCAAGTTGGGATGTGTTGGCCGTTAGCTTACCGCTTGAAGCTTGAAGCTTGAAGCTTGAAGCTTGAAGCTTGAAGCTTAGCGGCTCGCCGCTAGCGTGATCGACACCGACTCGGCAAATCGCAGGGCATGGGGTTTGTCGACTTCCACTTCGGCGTACAGCACCGACTCGTTGACCATGACCAGATCGAGAATTTCCTGGGTCAGGCGTTCGAGCAAGGCAAAGCGATTGCCTTCCACGTGGGCGATGATCGCCTTGGTGATGGTGCGGTAGTTCAGCGCGTGATCGATATCGTTGTCGCGCACCGCTTCTTGCGCCGCGTACAGGATGGTCAGGTTGATCAACACATCCTGCTTGTTGAGGATTTCGTCCTCGTTGATGCCGATGAAGGTGCGCAGGCACAGGTCCTTGACCCGGATGCGCGCCATTCCTGGTTGAAGTTGTGGCATTGCTACTTGCTCCGTCCAATCAATTGCAGGAACTCCTGGCGGGTGTTGCTCGACTCGCGGAAGGCGCCAAGCATCACTGAGGTGTTCATGGTCGAATTCTGTTTCTCGACGCCGCGCATCATCATGCACATGTGCTTCGCCTCGATCACCACGGCGACACCGGCGGCGTCCGTGACGTGCTGCACCGCGTCGGCGATCTGCCGGGTGAGGTTTTCCTGAATCTGCAGGCGACGGGCGAACATGTCCACCAGCCGCGCAATCTTCGACAGGCCCAGCACCTTGCCTGTCGGAATATAAGCCACATGCGCCTTGCCGATGAAGGGCAGCATGTGATGCTCGCACAACGAATAGAGCTCTATGTCGGCGACGATGATCATCTCGTCGGTATCGGAGGAAAACAGCGCGCCGTTGACGATCTCCTCGACACTTTGCTCGTAGCCATGACACAGGTACTGCATGGCTTTGGCGGCGCGCATCGGGGTGTCTTGCAGGCCTTCGCGGTCGGGATTTTCACCGAGGCCGATGAGGATTTCGCGATAGCTCTGGGATAAGGCGTTCTGGGGCAGGGATAACGACATGTTACATCCTCGCGGGGGCAGCTTATTTGACGTGCCGTCCGCCGTTGACGGTCAGGGTCGTGCCGGTGACATAAGGGTTGTCGAGCAAATAACGCAGGCTTTGGTAGATCACTTCGCTGCCGGGTTCGATGCCCAGCGCGGACTTGGCCAAAGCCTTGGCGCGGTACGCCGCGTCGTCGTCGGGATTGAACAATAGCAGGGCTGGCGCGATGCCGTTGACCTTGATCGTCGGCGCGTATTTCGCCGCGAAGGACAGGGTCAGGCTGTCGAGCCCGGCTTTGCTGGCGCAGTAGCCGATGTGTTGGCTGCTGCCCTTGCGGGTCACGTCGTCGCTGATGTGCACGATGTCGGCGGGGCTCGAGCGTTCGAGCAAGTCGGCGCAATGCAGGTTGATCAGGTAGGGCGCGAGCATATGCACAGAGAACATTCGGGTAAATGCCTGTGCGTCGGTGTCCGGGGTTTCAGCCAGCCATTCGGAGGCGTTATGGACAATCGCCCGCAGGCTGTCGGTGTGGGTTTTCAGTTCGCTGATGAACGCAAGGATACCGGCTTCGCTGGAGAAGTCCGCGAACACCGCCGTCGCGCCCAGATCGCGCAATACCTGTACGCCGGGGCGTTCGCTGCGGTAGCTGAAGATCACGCGGTGGCCGTCGTCGAGCAAACGCTGCGCACAGTGCAGGCCGACACGCTGGCCGGCACCGGTAATGAGGATGGGGGCTGCGGAAGAGGTCATGAACAGCTCGCGTCGCGGTGAGAGCAAAACTATACCAGCGACGGCAAGCGTTCACCTACGACACCTGTAGGAGCAAAGCTTGCTCGCGATTGAGACGACTCGGTCTTTCTGTCAGACCGCGTCATCGTTCATCGCTGGCAAGCCTTGCTCCTGCAAGGGTATTAGCGGTTCTGAGGGGTGGGCGCAGCCGGCAAAGGTCGCGCCGGCGTACTGTGCAGCCAGTTGGCCAGTAAACGGGTCGACAGCGGAATAAAGAAATAGACCATCAGGGGCGTCAGGCACAACGTGCTGATGAGCACGCGAGGCAACAGGCTCATTTCGCCGAGCAACGGCCCCAGGACGAAGTTGAACAACAGCGAGACCGGGAAGAAAGCCAGCCAGATTGCCACAGCCTGTTTCCAGCGCGGCGGACGTTGGCCGGCCGCACCGAACCAGCCTTCGATGCCGCTGACCCGATGCTCTGTCGGATGGGCGAACAAGTCGCTGCCGCGGCCCAGCCAGGCGGTACGCGAGGCGGAATGCTCCCAGGCGTGCAAGGTCTGCTCGTCGACGAAACGGAAGATAATCTGGAATTCGTCATCCTCGGGCGGCGGAGCCAGAACGCCAGAGCCGAGATAACCGGGAAAGTCGGTAGCCAGTTGTTCGCCTTCACGCAACCAGACGATCAGGTCCTGATAACGTCCATCGGCAACGCGGCGCGCCACCATTAGCGTGACGGGGGAGGTAGACATTTTGTATCTCCATGTGACAAACGCGTCGCTCCGGGTAGGAACTTCGCCAAACGCAGCGCCGGGGTAGTGGGCTACGTTGCGGAACAAGCAAGGATTATTCCTGATTATCCGAATAACACCAGTGGCATTCGTCATCCATCAATATCGCGCTTGTCATCCATCAACAACTTGAATGATTGCTGGGGTTAGGCGTTAAATGGGATCCAATTCGACCACGGACGATCACCCACAAATGCCAGCCCTGACTGACGTTGTCCCTAGCTTGATGCCAGCAGGTTCTCTTGAGCGGGAAGAGCTTTTTCCGATTCGAGAAGTGGCCCGTCTTACCGGCATCAACCCGGTGACGCTGCGAGCATGGGAACGTCGGTATGGCCTGATTCAACCGACGCGCACCGAAAGCGGGCACCGGCTCTACTCCATGGCCGATATCGAGACGGTTCGCAGCATCCTGGGGTGGATCGACCGTGGCGTGGCGGTGAGCAAGGTCGGCAAGATCCTGGCGAAGACCGAACCGCTCAAAGTGCTTGCGCAGATCATCCCCAATGAACTGGTCCTGGCCGACTACGCCCAATGGCAGCAGCAGGTCCAGGCCGCGATCAGCGCGTTTGACGAAGCTCAACTGGAGCGGGTGTACGGGCAGGTTTTTTCCAGCTACTCACTGCCGGTGGTGTTTCAAGACATTCTGATGCCGCTTTGGAAGCAACTGTTGCAGCGTCAGGAGATGTTCGGTCAGACCAGCGAATGGTTGTTCTTCGATGGGTTTCTGCGATCACGCGTGGCGCAGCGTCTGCTACTGATACGTGATACATCGCCGCGCCGGATCGTTGTCAGCGCATTGGCCGGTCAGTGCCGCGAACTGGAATTGCTGGTGGCTGCGCTGTTTTTGAGTGGGGCTGATTCGGGTGTGCGGGTGCTCACGATCGGCCAGCCATTCGATGAACTGACCCTGATCTGCGAAAGAATCAAGCCCCAGGCGCTGGTGTTGTTTTCCAATCACGTCCCCGCCCCCGAGTTGCCACGACGTCTGAATCGCCTGGCCATGAGTCTGGATTGCCTGCTGATACTCGCCGGTGACGCATCGGACCTGGCGCAGGAAAGCCTGGCCGGGTCGTCGGTCGGTTGTCTGGGTAACGAAGGTTTGTTGATGCGCCAGCGTCTGAAGCAGTTCCTGGCGGGCACCCTGGATACTTGAGGCTCAGACGTGGAATGCGGGATGAGTCAGGCGATGTTGCTGAAGGATGAACTGACGCAGACGCTCGGTTTCGTCCTTGTCGCTTTGGCTGAGCTGGTAGGCGAAAAAGCCTTGCTCGGTTTCCCGTTCGAACGTGCCGCGCAACGCGATCCGTTCGTAGCCTGAAGGGCTGAACCACAACGCGAAATGCTTCGGCGGTTTGGTCTTGTTACGGACTTCCAGCAACACCCCTTTGAACGAGACTTCGTGGACCCACATCGTACCCGGCTGCCCTTTGGCATTCTCCAGCGCGACCGGCTCCTCGAGTGTCAGGCGCCATGGTCGAACCATCGGGCCGTCTTCAAAAATGCTCGGTACGCCCAAGCGCAAATGCAGCGCGTGGAACTCATCTTCCACCAAGTGCAGCGGGAAGGTCATTTGCTGATTTTCGAAGTTGGCCTGGATGGTGACCTGTTCATGGGCGGCGAGGCGCGTGAGCAGGTCCCGGATCTGCGATCCACCGTTGACGAGCAGGCTCGACGTTGCATCCCGCACATTGAGCTGCGGGTTGTGCTGCATGGTCTGGATAAAATCCAGCTCATCCTGGGTCAAGAGTGCGTCGCGTTGCATGGCTTGCTCGTAAATAAAAGTTACAAAGTCATCGGTGATTGTAGTTAATGACAATTAATTCGCAGTTTTGTTTTGGCCGTTCGTCGTTTTGAGCGCCGTCAGCTCGGCCTGCAATTCGGCCACCTGCGCTTCAAGCTGCGTCACTCGCTGCTGCGCCTTGACCTGAACCGTCACATCTTTTTGTATACCGACAATGTACGTTTGTCCGTCGCTTTCGTTTTTAACCGTCGAAAGGGACAGCTCATTCCAGAACGGCGTGCCGTCCTTGCGGTAGTTGCGCAGCACTTCACGACACGAGCCGTCATTGGCCAGTACCTGGCGAATCGTCGCCAAGGCTTCTTGATCCCGGTCGCCGGCTTGCAGGAAACGGCAGTCCTGGTAAAGGATTTCTTCGCTGCTATACCCGGTCAGACGTTCGAAGGCCGGGTTGACGTAAATCAGGACGTTGTCTTGCTCGCCTTCCTTCTCGGCAATCACGATGCCGTCGTGGGAGGCGTTGATCACCATTTGCAGTAGCTGTGCATTGATCATCAGAGAATCCTTTCCAAGTTGATTGAGCGCTGCATTCTAGAAGAACAATAAAGACTGTCTACTGGCCACCAGCCCAAATGGCGAGGCAATCACAGGTTTTTTGCCGGGGCTGTTAATATCGCCCATCTTTTACAGCTTCAGGATCAGATTGATGAAAGTCGCCATCCTTTCCGGCTCGGTGTACGGCA
This sequence comes from Pseudomonas sp. dw_612, assembly GCF_018449725.1. Classification (GTDB taxonomy): domain Bacteria; phylum Pseudomonadota; class Gammaproteobacteria; order Pseudomonadales; family Pseudomonadaceae; genus Aquipseudomonas. The sequence continues at coordinate 42,714 of NZ_JAAVVC010000010.1, forward strand.
CGGCTGAAGAAGTCGCCCGGCACGCCGCGACTATTTTGAAAGAAGCCGGTTTCGAGACCTGGCACAACCCCCGGGCCAGCCTGGCTGACGTTCAGGCGTTCGGCCCCGACGCCTTCCTGGCCGTGACCTCGACCACGGGCATGGGCGAGTTGCCGGACAATTTGCAACCGTTGTACTCGATGATTCGCGATCAGTTGCCTGGCGCCTGGCGTGGTTTGCCGGGCGCAGTGATCGGCCTGGGCGATGCGAGTTATGGCGATACGTTCTGCGGCGGTGGTGAGCAGATGCGCGAATTGTTCGCCGAGCTGGGTCTGCGTGAAGTGCTGCCGATGCTGCGTCTGGATGCCAGCGAAAGCGTCACCCCGGAAACCGACGCCGAGCCTTGGCTGGCGGAGTTGGTCAGCGCTCTGCGGGGCTGACCGGACGCTCGCGCAGCAACGCGAGCCAGGCCTGGGCGGCTTTTGACAGGTACGCGCCCTGGCGCCAGATAAAGGCAATGTCCCAGCGCAGATACGCCGGTGCGTTCAAGGTCAGACGCACCACGCCTGGCCGCACCAGCCCACGCGCAACCACACTGGGCAGCAGCACCACGCCTTGCCCGGCGGCCACCAGCGCCGCGAGAAAGTCCGCCTGGCCGCTGCGCCCGCCTTCTTTGGGCGTAAACCCCAACTGTTGGCAGGCCTGAAGCAAGCGGTCATTGAGCACGAAGCTGCGCTGATACAGCAGGAAGGGTGTGTCGGCCAATTCCTCCAGACCAATTGCGGTCTTCGTTGCCAGCGGATGATCGGTCGGTAGCAGTGCGTCCAGCGGTTCATCGCAGAACGGCTGGAATGCGAATTGCGGATCCTTCGGCAGCAAGCTTCCGCCCAGCTCCAGTTCGCCGCTCAACACCGCTTGTTCGATGTTCCGGCTGCCGCCCTCGAGCAATTGAACGCTGATGTTCGGGTAGCGCCGCCGGTATTCGGCGAACAACCCGGCAAACAATGCGTCACTGCCCAATAGCGGCAACCCCAGGCGCAATTCTCCACGGGCCAGTTGGCTCAAATCATCCAGTTCGCTGAGCAATTCGTTGCGCAGGCGCAGCATGCCTTCGGCCCGTTGCAGGACCACGCTGCCGGCGGCGGTCAGGCGCAACTGCGAACCGAGGCGTTCGAGCAGCGGAGTGCCGAGGCTTTGCTCCAGTTGGGCGACCTGCTTGCTCACGGCCGATTGGCTGATGTGCAACGTCTTGGCTGCCTGGGTGAAACCACCCTGGTGCATCACTTCGATGAAACTGCGCAGCTGTTTGAATTCCATGGGCTGAATTCCATTTTGGAATGACGTTGAGTCTAACAATTCGCTTCGGGGATAGCAGCCCGCTCCGTAAAATGAGCGCATGTGAGGACCGAAACCATGAAATCAGCAACCTTTAAATACCTTTCGCGACTGATCGCCGAGCTGGCCGTGCTGCTGGCGATCTACCTGCTCGGCTGCCAATTGGCCGCCTGGTTTGCCTGGCCGATACCGGGAGGCGTGATCGGTATGGTGTTGTTGCTGCTGGCGTTCGCGTTCGGTTGGGTGAAACCCGCGGCGTTGCAGATGGGCGCCGGGTTGTTGATGGCCGAGATGCTGTTGTTCTTTATTCCCGCGTTAATGAGCCTGCTCGATTACGGCGGCCTGCTGCGTGACGACGGCTGGCGGATTTTGTTGGTGATCGGCGTCAGCACGTTGATGGTGATGCTGGTGACGGCGTTTACCGTGGAGCTGGTCGTGCGATTGAGGAGGCCCCATGAAGCTTGAACTGATGCCAATGTTCTGGCTGGCGTTCACGTTGCTCGCCTATTTGTTCAGTCGCTGGATCTACCGGCGCACGGGTCGTTATTTATTGTCGCCGCTGATTCTGGTCCCGGTTCTGCTACTGGCCCTCGCCGTGCCGCTGCACACCGCGTATGCCGAATATTCGAGCAACACCCATTGGCTGATGCTGGTGCTGGGCCCGGTCACCGTGGCGTTCGCTGTGCCGATCTGGCAGCAGCGGCAGATGTTGGCGCGGCACTGGTCGGCCTTGCTGCTTGGGATGCTCGCGGGCAGTGCGGCGTCCATCGGCAGTTCGTTCGGTCTGGCCAAAGCGCTGGCCCTGGACAGCTCGGTGACGATGTCGCTGGTACCTCGTTCTATCACCACACCGTTCGCCATGCCGCTGGCTCACGACCTGGGCGGTGTGCCGGAATTGGCCGCGGTATTTGTGATGTTCACCGGGGTATTCGGCGCGATGCTTGGCGGCATTCTGCTCAAGTGGTTGCCGCTGCGCAGCGCCCTGGCGCGGGGGGCCTTGTTTGGTGTCGGCGCGCACGGCGCAGGGGTCAGTCGAGCCCATGAGGTGGGCGGTGAAGAGGGCTCGGTGGCGGGGTTGGTCATGGTTCTGACAGGGTTGCTGAATCTGTTCGCGGCACCCTTATTGGCGTCGGTGCTTTGACATGGATCCAAGCTCATTCCGTCGCTGACTCGCTAGGCCATCAAGCTGGCTGCGAATGCAACTACACGAATTCCGGGGGCTGACTAGACTGCTGACACGTGAGCAAAAATAATAAAAACCAGGAGGTTCTTGCCGTGAGTGTCGCCCCCGTCCAATCCCCCCACAGTGTCAAAGACCAGGTCAGTGCCGCCGAGTGGCAGACCCGCGTCGATCTGGCGGCCTGCTATCGCCTGGTCGCTCTGCATGGCTGGGATGATCTGATCTTTACCCATATTTCCGCCAAGGTGCCGGGCACCGAAGACTTCCTGATCAACCCGTTCGGCCTGATGTTTCATGAGATCACCGCGTCGAGCCTGGTCAAGGTCGATCAGGCCGGCAACAAGCTGATGGACAGCCCCTACGAGATCAATCCGGCGGGCTACACCATCCACAGCGCCGTGCATGAAGTGCGTCACGACGTGGTCTGCGTGCTGCATACCCACACCGCCGCAGGGGTGGCGGTTTCGGCGCAGAAGCAGGGCATCTTGCCGATCAGCCAGCAGTCGTTGTTTGTGCTGTCCAGCCTGGCTTATCACGCCTACGAAGGCGTTGCGCTGAACCACGAAGAGAAGGCGCGACTGCAAGCCGACCTCGGTGAAAACAATTTCCTGATGCTGCACAACCACGGTCTGCTGACCTGTGGCGGCACCATCGCCGACACCTTTTTGATGATGTTCACCTTCCAGCGCGCCTGCGATATCCAGGTGCTCGCACAAAACGGTGGCGCCGAGCTGATCGCCATCGAGCCGCAGATTCTGGCGGGCGCCAAGGCGATGATCGCCGGCGTCACCAAAAGCGCTCAAGGGATGGGTGGCGCGCTGGCCTGGCCGGCGCTGCTGCGCAAACTCGATAAACAAGACCCGGGTTATAAACTCTGATGCCACTCGCCGAGATCCCGCTGTGTGTCTGGCGCAAACGCGGCCAGACCTTCGTATTCCGTGGCCAGGCCATCCGCTACTGGACGGCCGGGCAGGGTGAGCCGCTGTTGCTGATCCACGGCTTTCCGACCGCCAGTTGGGACTGGCATTACCTGTGGCAGCCGCTCGCGCAGCGTTATCGGGTGATTGCCTGCGACATGCTCGGCTTCGGCGATTCGGCCAAACCGGTGAATCACGAGTACAGCCTGCTGGAGCAAGCCGACTTGCAACAGGCCTTGCTCGATCATCTGAACATCGAGCAGCCGGTGCACCTGCTGGCCCACGATTACGGTGACAGCGTGGCCCAGGAACTGCTGGCCCGGCATCACGAAGCGCGGATTGATATCGCCAGTTGCGTGTTTCTCAATGGTGGCCTGTTCCCTGAAACCCATCGCCCGCTGCTGACGCAAAAATTGCTGCTCAGCCCCTTGGGCTGGATGATCGGCCGGGCCTTTACCCGCGATGCGCTGGTGAAAAGTTTCCGGCAGATATTTGGTCCCCAGACCCGGCCCACCGAAAGCGAAATGGATGATTTCTGGAGCCTGATCGACAGCAATCGCGGGCCGCGGATCATGCATAAATTGATCGGCTACATTCCGGAGCGGCGAGTCCAGCGCGATCGCTGGGTCAGCGCCATGCAGCGCGGCAACGTGCCGTTGCGGGTGATCGATGGCGAGGTCGATCCGATTTCCGGGGCGCACATGGTCGAGCGTTATCGGGAGCTGATCCCTGATCCTGACACCGTGCTGCTGCCGGGCATTGGTCACTACCCGCAGACTGAAGCGCCGGTGCAGGTGCTCAAGCACTATCTGGAGTTCCGTGATCGGCTGGTAGCAGCGCCGCTCAAACGGGCGTGCTCATGACCTTGAACATCCCAATCCCTGTAGGAGCAAAGCTTGCTCGCGATGACGGACTGACATTCAACATCGACGTCGCCTGATAAACCGCCATCGTGAGCAAGCTTTGCTCCTACAGGTTCTGCGATCTTTTTCCCACACTCACCGCATCATCCCCCTGCCTTATCGCACACCATTCAGCCCCCTCGTCTTGATTGTGACCCGCCGCCCCGTGCCTGACACTCGAGGTCATCGTCCCTTAGGCCTGCTGGAGTCCCCCCATGAATGAGTCTGTGCGCTTCGAAGATAAAGTCGTGATCATCACCGGCGCTGGCGGCGGCCTCGGGCGGGCTCATGCGCTGCTGTTCGCCAAGCAGGGCGCGAAAGTGCTGGTCAACGACCTCGGCGGCACGGCTCAAGGTGAAGGTGCCAACGCCTCGGCAGCGGACCGCGTGGTCGCCGAAATTCGCGAGGCGGGCGGTATCGCCGAGGCCAACCACGACTCCGTCACCGACGGCGACAAACTCGTGCAAAACGCCCTCGACGTGTTTGGCCGCGTCGATGTCGTGGTCAACAACGCCGGCATCCTGCGGGACAAGACCTTCCACAAAATGGACGACGCCGACTGGGATCTGGTTTACCGCGTCCACGTCGAAGGCGCCTACAAAGTCACCCGCGCGGCCTGGCCGCACCTGCGCGAGCAAAGCTACGGCCGCGTGATCTTCACCGCCTCGACCTCCGGCATCTACGGCAACTTCGGCCAGTCCAACTATGGCATGGCCAAACTCGGCCTCTACGGCCTGACCCGCACCCTGGCCATCGAAGGCCGCAAGAACAACATCCTGGTCAACGCCATCGCGCCGACCGGCGGCACCCGCATGACCGAAGGCCTGATCCCGCCGCAAGTGTTCGAACAACTCAAACCGGAACTGGTCAGCCCATTGGTGGTGTACCTGGCCAGCGAAAACTGCCAGGAAACCTCAGGGCTGTTTGAAGTCGGCGGCGGCTGGATGGGCAAGGTGCGCTGGGAGCGCAGCCTCGGCGCCGGGTTTGATCCTCGCGTAGGGTTCTCGCCGGAAGATGTTGCGGCGCACTGGCAGCAGATTTGCGATTTCGAAGGGGCGGCGCATCCGAAGGACAACATTGAGGCGTTGAAGGAAATGATGGCGAATTTGCAGAAGTATTCTCTCTGATCACGCTTCACCCGGCAGGCTTGCCTGAGTCTGCCATTCCCGTCAGCCATCCCTCGCTCACAAACCATCGCCCATAAAAAAGGCCGCTGCAAACGCAGCGGCCGAAGTAAGACGTAGATCAAGGAGCAATAAATCAACGTCAGTGAACACGGTAGCGATGACCTGAAAAACCACTTCAACTCATCTGAAATCTTGCGCAAATGGCCTCAGCCATCGCTGCATCCTTCCCGGCGGTTTTCCGTGAAAGCCCGGCAAGAATAAGGGGTTGAACCCAAAGGAAAAATAGCGATTCCAGACATGCACTGTTACGGGGCATGTAACAGTCCCGGATAAACACGGATCGCCCGCTTTTGTAGCAGCTGCCGAGGTACGAGGCTGCGTTCGGCTGCGAAGCGGTCGTAAAACCTGGGCACGCGGTCTTCCAGAAACACCGCGCCGCCTGATTTCACGACTGCTTCGCAGCCGAACGCAGCCTCGTACCTCGGCAGCTGCTACACCGAACGCAGGCTTCGGCAGTTGCTACAGAGCGGGCGCCAACCCGGCGTCATGCGTTCAGTTGATAACCCGCCATCCAGCCCGTCCATACCCCGCGCAAAACCCCGTCCTGTGCGGGCATTCATCCTTTAGAGGTACAGCGCGAATACCTCCTTGGTGCGCTTATCGCTCCCCGGTTACGGCAGTAGGGTGGGGCCTTCTGTCACTCACCGGGGAAGACGCATGACAAAAACAACAATGCGCGCCATCTTCACGCCGCAGGCGCTTGCCGCTGCGGTGGCCTTGGGTTGCTGCGCCCAGGCGCACGCCGTTGCATTCAATATCGGGGAAATCGAGGGGACGTTCGATTCTTCGTTGTCCGTCGGCGCGAGCTGGGGCATGCGCGACGCGGACAAGTCGTTGGTCGGCACGGTCAACGGCGGTACGGGCCAGTCTTCGACCGGTGATGACGGGCGGCTGAACTTCAAGAAGGGCGAAACCTTTTCGAAGATCGTGAAAGGCATCCACGACCTTGAATTGAAATACGGCGACACCGGTGTGTTCGTGCGCGGCAAGTATTGGTACGACTTCGAACTCAAGGACGAGGACCGCGAGTTCAAACAGATCAGCGACAGCGGCCGTAAAGAAGGCGCCAAGTCTTCCGGGGCACAGATCCTCGATGCCTTTATCTATCACAACTATTCCATCGCCGATCTGCCGGGCACTGTGCGTGCCGGCAAGCAGGTAGTGAGCTGGGGCGAAAGTACCTTCATCGGCAACTCGATCAACAGCATCAACCCGATCGACGTTTCTGCGTTTCGTCGTCCCGGCGCCGAGATCAAAGAAGGCTTGATCCCGGTGAACATGCTGTTCGGCTCGCAAGGCCTGACCGATCAACTGACCGTCGAAGGCTTCTATCAGTTGGAATGGGACCAGACCGTTCTCGACAACTGCGGCACTTACTTCGGTGTCGATGTGGCGGCCGACGGTTGCAACAACAACTACAGCGTCGGCAGCCCGGCGATTGCACCGTTGGCGCCGCTGGCGGCAGCCTTTGGCCAGCCGATTCAGGTCACTCGCGAAGGCGTCATCGTGCCTCGTGGCGGCGACCGCGATGCGCGGGATTCGGGGCAGTGGGGCACGGCGTTGCGCTGGCTCGGTGACGATACCGAGTACGGCCTGTATTTCATGAACTACCACAGCCGCACGCCAACCGTCGGCACGATCACTGCCGGTGCATCGACCCTGGCCAGCCTGCCGGGCATGGTCGGCATCGCCAACCAACTGGCACCGGGCAGCGGTTCGGGGCTGGCGCAAAGTGTGATGCTCGGTCGCGGCCAGTATTACCTGGATTACCCGGAAGACATTCGTCTGTACGGCGCGAGCTTCTCCACCACCTTGCCCACCGGCACCGCGTGGACTGGCGAAATCAGCTACCGGCCCAACGCCCCGGTGCAGGTCAACACCAACGACCTGACCCTGGCGTTGCTGAACCCGATTGCCGGTGGCACGGCATCGCCGATCGCCAGCGCACCGGGCGCCGACAACAAAGGTTATCGCCGCAAGGAAGTGACCCAGATCCAAAGCACCCTGACCCACTTCTTCGATCAAGTGCTGGGCGCCCAGCGCTTGACCCTGGTCGGCGAAGCAGCGGTGGTGCGCGTGGGTGGCCTGGAGTCGCGGACCAAGCTGCGTTATGGCCGCGACTCGGTCTATGGCCAGTACGGTTTCGGCGGCGACACCGACGGCTTCGTCACCTCGACCTCCTGGGGCTACCGCGCCCGGGCGATCCTCGATTACGCCAACGTGATCGGCGGCATCAACCTCAAGCCCAACCTGTCCTGGTCCCATGACGTCAGCGGTTACGGCCCCAACGGCCTGTTCAACGAAGGTGCCAAAGCCATCAGTGTCGGGGTCGATGCCGACTACCGCAACACCTATACCGCGAGCCTGAGTTACACCGACTTTTTTGGCGGGGACTACAACACCCTGACTGACCGCGACTTCCTGGCGCTGAGCTTCGGCGTGAACTTCTGATCTGGCTGAGAAGGATGATTTAGATGCGCAAGATGATTCTGCAATGCGGCGCCCTGGCCCTGAGCCTGCTGGCCGCCAACGTGATGGCGGCGGTGTCGCCGGATGAAGCGAACAAGCTCGGCACTACTCTCACCCCACTGGGCGCGGAGAGGGCCGGCAACGCCGACGGCTCGATCCCGGCCTGGACTGGCGGCATCCCGAAAAATGCCGGCGCGGTGGACAGCAAAGGCTTCCTCGCCGATCCGTTTGCCAACGAAAAGCCGTTGTTCGTGATCACCCCTGCGACGGTCGACAAGTACAAGGACAAACTCTCGGAAGGTCAGGTGGCGATGTTCAAGCGCTATCCGGAAACCTACAAGATCCCGGTCTACCCGACCCACCGCACCGTGGCCGTGCCGCCGGAAATCTACGAGTCGGCCAAGCGCAGCGCGCTGAACGTGACCAGCATCAACGACGGTAACGGCCTCGCCAACTTCACCGGCAACCGCTACTACGCGTTCCCGATTCCGAAGAATGGCGTCGAGGTGCTGTGGAACCACATCACCCGTTATCACGGCGGCAACCTCAAGCGCATCATTACCCAGGTGACCCCGCAGACCAACGGCAGCTACACGCCGATCCGCTTCGAAGAAGAGATCGCCGTGCCGCAATTGATGAAAGACCTGGACCCGGAAAAAGCCGCCAACGTGCTGACGTTCTTCAAGCAATCAGTGACCGCGCCGGCGCGTCTGGCCGGTAACGTGTTGCTGGTCCACGAAACACTGGATCAGGTGAAGGAGCCGCGCCTGGCGTGGATCTACAACGCCGGTCAGCGCCGTGTGCGTCGCGCACCGCAGGTTGCCTACGATGGGCCGGGTACTGCCGCCGATGGCCTGCGCACCTCCGACAACTTCGACATGTTCTCCGGCGCGCCGGATCGCTACGACTGGAAACTGATCGGCAAAAAGGAAATGTACATCCCGTACAACAGCTACAAACTCGACTCGCCGAGCCTCAAGTACGACGACATCATCAAGGCCGGGCACATCAACCAGGACCTGACCCGCTATGAACTGCACCGGGTCTGGGAAGTGGTCGGCACGGTCAAGCCGAGCGAGCGGCACATCTACGCCAAACGCCACATGTACATCGACGAAGACAGCTGGCAAGTGGCGCTGGTGGACCACTATGACGGTCGCGGTCAACTGTGGCGCGTGGCCGAAGGTCACGCCCAGTACTACTACGATCACCAGGCCCAGGCCTACACCCTCGAAGCGCTCTACGACATCATTGCCGGTCGCTACATTGCCCTGGGCATGAAGAACGAAGAGAAGCACAGCTTCGAATTCGGCTTCGAAGCCAAGGCTGCGGACTACACGCCATCGGCCCTGCGCGCGGAAGGCGTTCGCTAAGAAAGCACCATAAATCCCTGTTGGTGCGGGCTTGCTCGCGAAGGCGGCTTGTCAGTCGACATCAACGTTGACTGATCCACCGCTTTCGCGAGCAAGCTCGCTCCCACAGGGAATTGCGCATGACTGCTGAGTCGCGTTTTTTATGAAGGCCAATCAGCGTTCTGAATGTTTCTCAACAAGCGGGTTGCAGAGGGCTAGGGTGGTGGCACAACTATAAAAAGGCACGCCGCAATGACCGCCATGACCCCGTGTCTGGATCGTCCTGGATTTCTTCCTCGCCTGTCGTCCCATCACCTTTCCCGAGCCCGGTTGAGCGAACCGCTGCTGGCGTCGCCCGCGCGGGTAAAACTGCTGTGTGCGCCGGCGGGCAGTGGCAAGAGTGCGTTGCTGGCAGAGTGTTTGTTGCAGGCGCCGGCGCAGTGTCGGGTGGTTTGGCTGGCGTTGTTCGGCGCAGCATTGAGCCGGGCCGATTTTTGCCAGCGGCTGGCGGAGGCGCTTCAACTGCCGGTGGCGGACGAGTCCGGCTTGTTGGCGCACCTGGCGCGCGTGCAGACGCCCACCTGGTTGTTTGTCGACGACTATTGCCGTGTCCCGGCACCGGAACTGGACGGGCTGCTCGATCAACTATTGGCGGTCAGCAACCCGCTGATCACCTGGTGGCTGAGTGGTCGGCGGCGGCCGCATTGCAACTGGCCGCGCCTGTTGCTGGATGATGAACTGCATGAGTTCGAAGGTCGGACACTGGCACTGACGGCGGCCGAAATCGAGCGACTGTTGCTGCACTTCGAGGCACCGTTGGCGGCGAAAACCGCGAGGCGGATTTTTCAGCGCAGTGGTGGTTGGTGCGCTGCCGTACGCATTGCTTTGCTCGATGGCTGCCAATGGGCCAAGGACCCCAATCATCCTGGCCGCACGGCAACCTTGCTCGATTATCTGCAGCACGAACTGTTCAGCCACTTGCCCGCCGAACTGACCGAAGCCTGGCAGGTGCTGGCGCATCTGCCACGGTTCAACGCCAGCCTGTGCGAGCACCTGTTCGGTGCCGGGGAGGGCGCGCGCTGGATGCATGAGTTACACGTGCGCGGTTGTTTTATCGAAGCCTGGCACGATTCGCCGGACTGGTTGCAAGTGTTCGCGCCGCTGAGTCGATTGATGCGTGATGAACCGTGGCCGGGCGGGCGGTCCTGGCATCGGCGTGCCTGTCAGTGGTTTTGCGCCCAGGAAGACTGGCAAGCAGCGTTCGAACAAGCGCTGTTGGCGGAAGAGTTCGAGGTGGCCGTCAGCCTGTTGCAGCATTTCAATCTCGAGCACTTGTTTCGCGGCCAGAATGTCGCGCTGCTGTTGCGGCTGCATGAGCAACATGGCGATGACTTGATGCTCGGTTCGCCGCAATTGGTCGGGCTGGTCACGGCGGCTCTGTTGTTCGCCGGTCGCTTTGAGCAGGCGTCGGACTGCATCGAACAATTGGCGCGTTTCGCCCCGCAACCGAGCGCGGCATTGCAGCGTCAGTTGCTCGCGCGTTGGCAGGCGCAGATGGGCTGGTTGCTGCATCTGCAGGGGCGCGGGGAGTCTGCCCGCGCGCACTTTCTGGAGGCACTGACGGCGTTGGGCGCCGAGGCTTGGTCCGCACGTCTGTTGTGCCTGTCCGGGCTGACCCAGCAGGCGTTGCTCAACGCCGACCTTGAAGCCGCCCAGGCCCTGAATCGCGAAGCGCTGTGCCTGGCGCGGGCGCACGATTCGTTGCTATTCGAAGGGTTGCTGGAACTCGATCACGCGCAGTTGCTGGAACAACGCGGCGCTGCCGGACGTGCCGAAAGCCTGCTGGCCAATATCCATGAACTGTTGAGTCAGCAAGCCGACCCGGCAACACCGTTGTTGGGGCGCATCGCTTTGCGCCGGGGCCGTCTGGCGTTGAGCCAGGGGCACGATGAGCAGGCGGCCGAGTTCTTTGATTCGGGTCTGCACGCTTGCCTGCGCAGCCAGGACAAACGCGTGTTGTACGGCTTTCTCGGCCAGGCGCAATTGGCGGCCAATCAGGGCGACTATGCCCAGGCTTTTATCCGCTTGCGCGATGCCGAACGCTTGATGCAACAACGGCAAATTCCCGACACGGTGTATCGCGGGGTTTTGTTGCAGGTCAGCAGTCAGTTCTGGTTGCAGCAGGGCCGGCCGGAGTTGGCCCATGAGGCGTTGACGCGGGTGTTACGCCATTACCGTGGGCCGAATGCACGGCAGGCTCCGCCGGCGACGCTGGAGTTGATTCCGCGGATTGAGTGTTTGTTGGTATTGGCGCAGGTTTACTTGCATCGCTGCCAGGACCCGATCCTGCAACTGAACCGGTTATTGGAGCAGGCCCGGCGCTGTGGCTTGGTGAACCTGGAAACCGAACTGTTGTTCGCCCAGGTGGAAGTCTCATGGCTCGTCGGTGATGAATCGGGCGCCCGTGAATTCTGGCGCGAGGCGCAAGAGCGGGTTGATCGCTGTCATTTGCAGCAAGCGCGGCGAGATATCTGTTCGCGCCTGCCAGAACGGATCAAGCGCCTGGTCGACCAGGATGATCACCTGCCGGTGGCACACTGCAATGCTGATCACCCGCTGAGTCAGCGAGAACTTGAAGTGCTGGAGTTGATTGCACGTGGTAATTCCAATCAACAGATTGCAGAACAATTGTTCATCTCGTTACATACAGTTAAAACCCATGCGCGGCGGATTCACGGGAAGTTGGGCGTAGAGCGAAGAACCCAGGCGGTCGCCAAGGCCAAGGGGCTGGGGTTATTGGCGTGAAGGCTATTTTTATTGAGTCTGTGATTTAAGTCTGTTCTGTTTGAAGTTATATCGGTTGCAAGTTTTGTATTTTAGGCTCTGTCGGATTGTTCTACATAAGTGGCAAGGAGTCTCTGCTTTTATTTGTACTGTGCAGTCGTTAGCTTTGTTCGCAGAGGGGAGTCATAAGGACTTTTCAAATGAGACAAGGTTAATTGAAATGGATATCAACAACTCAGTAGCTGATCGCAATTCCGTACTTGATTATTGGCGCGAAAAGTTTGGCGAACATAATATGCGCCGCTTTGACGCTCTTCAAACGGCCATGCTGGAAACTGAAGCTGAACTTAAAAAAGTCATGGGGCCGCGCGCTTCGTTGAGTGCATACGCACGACACCGCGCACAGGAATGGCTGCGCAGCGCGACCAGTGCGTCGATCGACCCGGATCAATCCATTATCAGAACCCGTTACCAATATAAGTTGGGCGGTCGGGAAGTGATTCAGGAGGATCGTCGCTCGTTAACCGACTATGCGATTTTTGGTCAGCAGGACAAGGACCGGATCACGCTGTCATTCGAGGGGCAGACGGCTGGCGGTATCTCGTATTTTCCAATGCAGAATTGGCTTTCCCAAGTAGACATACGCTCCGATTACGCACAAATGCTGATGAACGATCCCTCGCAGGCCGTGCATTGCGCCGCACTGGAATACCTGTCCCGGCAGATGGAGTTCACTGCGTTTTGCGATCGTTTTGAGTACCCGAACAGCGGAATAAACGAGGATTGGCTGCAACGGTTGCTGCACGGCGATCCGTCGATGTTGGTTCGCGGGATTATTTTGCAGGGCACGGGTGCGCCGCTGAGAAATCTCTTTCTTATTAGCGAGAGAAGCCGCCCTGATGGACGTTGTGTGTTCTTTGCGCCAGGCGAGCCCAGTGGCAAAGTGTGGCACGGAGTTCCCAATAGTGAGGAAGCAAAATGGCGCATCTATGAGTGGGCAACTCGCCAGCCGGAGTATTTATCTCAGCAAGCGGGCAGTCGCTTTCAGACGAGCCTGCGTAACTTTCTTCGCGACCTTGAACGGAGATTCAATGCCTGGAAAAGTGAGTCGGTGAGATTCGTTGATCTTTCGCAGTCGCTGGACGAGCCACCGTTGTCCGGAATGGTCAGCGAAAAAGTGTATTGGGACAAGTTTGAAGGTATTGCATTGGCACCGCCTAATTATCGATCGGCGACGTTTGATGAACGTCAGGAGTTTGCCAGTCTTGATACGCAACTTAAAGCCTTGTACACCGTTGAAGGTCGTGAGGCGGCACTTGTTTCCTACGAGAAGTTCACCTATGACTTGATCAAGGAACGGGTTGAGGGGGTGCTGAAAGAGCGCGGTGAAGTGGTCGCGGTCGATCCGGATTTGATCAGGATCGAGTTCGGGCCGTCTGAGAAAATGTCGCTCACCTCGCTGATGACTCAAGAGAAAAGTTTTTACGCAGTAGAGAATGATCGATTGCCGGTCGATAGTTACCCCAGATTCCGTCTGGAGCCTGGGCACCCGTCGCTGACAACACTCAATATTCTTGATCTGGCCAGTTGGTCCCGGACATTGCGCCCCGGCGAAAAATACATTGATATGCTGCATTCGGTTTACTTGAACATGAATGATCCGGCCTACAACTTTCGCCGTGAAGTGCATGTTGAGCGGCAACTGGCCGAAATGAATCGAGCCGCGTTGTCGGGTTACTTCCAGGGGCAGATTTCCCGGGAAGTCTTTCACGACTTCAAGCAAGCCATTGCGTCACTGCGCACGCCGGACAGGTATGGGGGGCCGGTCATGGGCGACTATCCGGTCAACGAAAACAGCGTTTACCAGTTCCATCTGGGTCGACGCCGTCCGGTGGAAGGTGTCTATGTGTTTCGCTTCATGAAGGGGCGCGAAGTAAAGGATTACCTGTACACGCCACAAGCGCCGGATGGCATTTGGTTCCGTCCGCTGGAATATTTCGACTCTTCTGTACGAATCAATGATTTGCGGCAGTACTACATCGACCGGGTTCACTACCAGAGTCGCACGTTCGCGGTCGAATACTTCGATGCCTTGCTCGCTTCTACACACACCGTCAAAGCGCCTGACCTGGAGGTGAATAGCCGGGTGCGCGACTTCTCCAGGTCCTATGAGCAAATGATCAGTCGCGTCATCGACGATGTGGATGCGAAAACCACCAGCCTTGCGGAAATTATTACCAAGGTGACATACGACACGGTGGTGCTGGCGGCACAGGTCATCAGCCTGGCGATTCCGCCGATTGGTCTCATCGCCAGTGCCGTGCAAATCACCCAATATGTGTTTGAGGGGATTGAGGCGTATCACTATCGCGACAGGGCTAAAGCCATCGACCAAGTCAAGGAAGCGCTGATAGAGCTGGCCACACTGGGTTACGGCAAGTACAAGGAACTGGGCAAGCCGGCAGTCTCCAGCCTGCAGAAAACCTTGATTGATCTCGCGGGTGATACGAAGACCCTGGCGGATCTGGTGTCGAAAGCCATCGGCCAGAAGGTGCCGCACAAGATGCTGCTGGAAATTGTCCAGGACATCTCAAAAGACGAGGCTCGCAGTAAAACCTGGGTACGCTGACGCGATACTGGCGGATGGCCCTCGAATCGTCAGTGCCTAGGATTCATAACCCATCCGCCAACTCACGGCCCGGGTCGCCGCCAGCAAGCGCTGCGCCGCCGGGCCGTCTTCATCGGCGTGGAACAGCGACGTCGGGCCGACGATGGTCAGTACCGCTGCCACGTTGCCCACGGCATTGAAGACCGGCGCGGATAACGCGTCGACGCCCGGCATCAGCAAGCCGTGAACATGGTGCAAGCCGCGCTCACGGATCTGTTCACGCAAATTCGTGTAGACCTGATTATCAGCCAAGGCATGGGCTTCGCTGGCCTGGATCTCCAGCTCGCGCAACCCAACGGTTTCCCTGTCCGGCAGAAACGCACTGAACACCAGCCCTGTCGAAGAACTGAGCAACGGCAACACCGAGCCCAATTGCGTCACCACCGTCACCGCGCGCACCGCCGGTTCGATGTGCACCACGGTCGCACCCTGATTGCCCCACACCGCCAGGAAGCAGGTTTCGTTCAAGTCATCGCGCAACTCGGCCAGGGGCAGGGCGGCGACTTTCAGCACGTCCATACTGTTGAGTGCGGCGAGGCCCACGCGCAAGGCTTCGCGACCGAGGCCGTAATGGTTGGTGGCGGTATTTTGTTCGGCAAAACCGCTGGCGATCAGCGCCTGCAAATAGCGATGAACCTTGCTCGCCGGCATCTGTACGTGTTCGGCCAGGCGCGACAACGAGGTCGATGGTGACAGTTCGGCCAGGGCCTTGAGGATGTCAGTGCCGACCTCGGCCGAACGGACTTTCTGCTTATCGTTGCTGCGCGGCTTTTCCATGGAGGCGGTGTGATCCCGGGACGAATGGGCGTCTTTATAGCTTGACGGTCAATACCAATCAAATTACGTTAAGCGTAATTGAATTACGATAAAAATAACCCGGGCGTGCCAAGACCTCTGCAACAGAGCGACAGGCCATTGCCTACTCCCTGTTCAGGAGGCTCCATGAACCTCGATTCAACGGCGCCAGCGCTGGCTTATCAGTCAGGCTTCGGTAACGAATTCAGCAGTGAAGCGTTGCCCGGCGCATTGCCCGTCGGCCAGAACTCCCCGCAAAAAGTCCCCTACGGCCTCTACACCGAACTGTTTTCCGGCACCGCGTTCACCATGGCCCGCAGCGAAGCGCGGCGCACCTGGATGTACCGCATTCAGCCGTCGGCCAATCACCCGGCGTTCGTCAAACTGGACCGGCAACTGGCCGGTGGTCCGTTGGGTGAAGTGACCCCCAACCGACTGCGCTGGAACCCGTTGGACATCCCGAGCGAACCCACCGATTTCATCGACGGGCTGGTGAATATGGCTGCCAACGCCGGCGCGGAAAAACCGTCCGGGATCAGTATTTACAGCTACCGCGCCAACCGCTCCATGGAGCGCGTGTTCTTCAATGCTGATGGTGAATTGCTGCTGGTGCCGGAACTGGGTCGCCTGCGCATCGCCACTGAACTGGGTGTGCTGGAACTGGAGCCACTGGAAATCGCCGTGCTGCCGCGCGGTCTGAAATTCCGCGTCGAACTGCTCGACCCACAGGCCCGCGGCTACATCGCCGAAAACCATGGCGCGCCTCTACGCTTGCCGGACCTCGGGCCAATCGGCAGCAACGGCCTGGCCAATCCAAGGGACTTCCTGACTCCGGTGGCGCATTACGAAGACCTCAAGCAACCGACCACTCTGGTGCAGAAATTCCTCGGCCAGCTGTGGGGCTGCGAGCTCAATCACTCGCCGCTGAACGTGGTGGCCTGGCACGGCAACAACGTGCCCTACAAATATGACCTGCGCCGTTTTAACACCATCGGCACCGTGAGTTTCGATCACCCGGACCCATCGATCTTCACCGTCCTGACCTCGCCGACCAGCGTCCACGGCTTGGCCAACCTCGACTTCGTGATCTTCCCGCCACGCTGGATGGTGGCCGAGAAAACCTTCCGCCCGCCCTGGTTCCACCGCAACCTGATGAACGAATTCATGGGCCTGATCAAGGGCGAATACGACGCCAAGGCCGAAGGCTTCGTGCCCGGTGGTGCTTCGCTGCACAGCTGCATGAGCGCCCACGGCCCCGACGGCGAGAGCTGCACCAAAGCGATCAACGCCGAGCTGGCGCCAGCGAAAATCGACAACACCATGGCCTTCATGTTCGAGACCAGCCAGGTGCTGCGCCCGAGCCAGTTCGCCCTCGAATGCCCGCAACTGCAAACCAACTACGACGCCTGCTGGGCCACGCTGCCCGTCACTTTCGACCCGACCCGGAGATAACCCATGACTCAGACTTCCATCCCTCGTAGCTGGGTTGCCTCCGCCAATGGCCACACCGATTTCCCGCTGCAGAACCTGCCACTGGGCGTGTTCAGCGTGAAGGGTTCGGCACCGCGCAGTGGCGTGGCGATCGGCGAGCATATTTTCGACCTGGAAGCGGCGCTGGACGCCGGCCTGTTCGAAGGCGCCGCACGCACGGCGGTCGAAGCGGCCCGTGGCGGTCAGCTCAATGCCTTCTTCGAACTGGGCCGCGATGCCCGCGTTGCCCTGCGCGAACGCCTGCTGGAACTGTTCGCCGAAGGCAGCACCCTGCACGGCAAGCTCGAAGCCCAAGGCGCCAAACTGCTGCCACTGGCGGCGAATTGCGTGATGCATCTGCCGGCGAAAATCAACGACTACACCGACTTCTACGTCGGCATCGAGCACGCACAAAACGTCGGCAAACTGTTCCGCCCGGACAACCCGTTGCTGCCGAACTACAAGTACGTGCCGATCGGTTACCACGGCCGCGCCTCGACCATTCGCCCGTCCGGCACCGACGTGCGTCGTCCGAAGGGCCAGACCCTGCCGGCCGGGCAGACCGAACCAACCTTCGGGCCGTGTGCACGCCTGGACTACGAACTGGAACTGGGGATCTGGATCGGCCAGGGCAACGAGATGGGCGACTCGATCGCCATTGGCGACGCGGCGGATCACATTGCCGGTTTCTGCCTGCTCAACGACTGGTCGGCGCGGGATATCCAGGCCTGGGAATACCAGCCGCTGGGGCCCTTCCTGTCCAAGAGCTTCATCACCAGCATCTCGCCGTGGGTCGTCACCGCTGAAGCGCTGGAACCTTTCCGTCGCGCGCAACCGGCGCGTCCGGAAGGTGATCCGCTGCCGCTGCCGTACCTCACCGACAAACGCGATCAGGATGGCGGTGCCTTCGACATCGAACTGGAAGTGTTGCTGCTCACCGAAACAATGCGCGAGCAAAACCTGCCGGCCCATCGCCTGACTCTGAGCAACACCAAACACATGTACTGGACCGTGGCGCAAATGGTTGCGCATCACAGCGTCAACGGTTGCCAATTGCAGGCCGGTGATCTGTTCGGTTCGGGCACTTTGTCCGGCCCGGAAAGCGGTCAGTTCGGCAGCCTGCTGGAAATCACCGAGGGCGGTAAAAAGCCGATCGAACTGGCGTCCGGCGAGGTGCGCAAGTTCCTTGAGGACGGCGACGAAATCATCCTGCGCGCCCGTTGCAGCCGCGACGGTTTCGCCTCCATCGGTTTCGGCGAATGCCGCGGCAAAGTCGTGCCGGCGCGCTAAGAGGATCGGGGCATGGAACTCTATACCTACTACCGCTCGACCTCGTCGTACCGGGCGCGCATTGCGTTGGCGTTGAAAGGCCTGGATTACCAGGCCTTGCCGATCAACCTGATCGCTCCGCCCGGTGGCGAACACCGTCAGCCATCGTACCTGGCGATCAATCCGCAAGGCCGGGTGCCGGCATTGCGCACTGATGAAGGTGAGTTGCTGATCCAGTCGCCCGCGATCATCGAGTACCTGGAGGAACGTTATCCACAGGTGCCGCTGCTGTCCAAGGACCTTGCTGCCCGTGCACATGAGCGTGGTGTGGCGGCGGTGATCGGTTGCGATGTGCATCCGCTGCACAACGTCAGCGTGCTCAATAAATTGCGGCAGTCGGGGCACGACGAACCGCAAGTGGTGGAGTGGATCGGGCACTGGATCGGCCAAGGGTTGACGACGGTGGAGCAGTTGATCGGTGACGCTGGTTACTGCTTCGGCGATCAACCGGGGCTGGCGGATGTTTACCTGATCCCGCAGTTATATGCGGCGGAGCGTTTCAACATCTCGTTGGAGGCGTATCCGCGGATTCGTCGGGTTGCGGCGTTGGCGGCAACGCATCCGGCGTTCATCAAGGCCCATCCGGCGAATCAGCCAGACACCCCTTAACGCTTCACACCAATCCCCACTGTGGGAGCGGGCTTGCTCGCGAATGCGGTGTGTCAGCTGCATAGATGCTGACTGACACTCCCTCTTCGCGAGCAAGCCCGCTCCCACAGGGATCAGTGAACAACAGAGTTTGGCGGCAGGTGCCCCAGTCGTTCCGTCAGGCGAATCCGCTGGATCGGATCGTCGCTGAGCAGCAGCGCATGTTCCAGATCGAAGCGCTCGGCGTTCGGGCAGTCGAGCCGTTGATAGAGGCTGGCTCGGGCCAGGTAATCGGAGGCGCTGCCGTTGCCCAGTTCCAGCACGCGTTCGGCGTCCACCAGCGCGCCGATGTAGTCATCGTTGGTGAGGTGCAACTGGCGCAGGTTGCGTGACAGGCGCTGGAGCATGTGCACCGGGTCGGCCGTGAGCAAATGCTCGGCGCTCAGTTTAATGTTCGGGCCGTACTGGCGTTGCAGCAAGTCCCGGCAGTCGTTGGGGTACAACCGTCGGCCGCCGCACGGGTCGAGCAAGTGATCCGCGCCCTGCACCCGTAGCAGGAAATGCCCGGGGAAGTTGACCCCGACCATCGGGATTTCCAGCCTTCTGGCCAGTTCCAGGGCAATCAGCCCCAGGGTCAGCGGTTGGCCGCGACGGCGTTCCAGCACTTTATGAATCAAGGCCACTTGCGGGCGCAGCGGGGTGAAATCGTCCTGGGCGAACCCCAGGTCATTCATGCGTCGCAACAACGGCTGGGCCAGTTCGCTCACCGGCAGCATCGGCAGGCCGGCACTGACCCGCTGTTGCAGTTCCGCGAACTCTGCCAGTACGACCTCGGGGTTCACTTCGGCATCGTGTTCGGCCGCAATCCACAGCGCCGCCTCGAACAGCGCGGGCGGTGAGCGTTGCAGACAGGCGAAGAAGCGTTGGCGCGGGGTCATCAAAATCTCCGGGGAATGCCTCGTTTTAGCCCTGCCACACGCTTTCGTCCAGTGTCGCGCGTTGGCGGTGGCAGGTTATGTCCGAAAGCCCTCAACGGAGCGCTGCTTATTCCGGTGCGCTTCAGCAATTTTCAGGCGCAAGCCTATACTGGCGACTACTAGAAGTGATTCGGGAGCCCTACGATGTTCGCTCTCATGCAAAGCACTCGCCTTGAATCGCTACACCTTAGCGTAGACCCGGTCACCGGGTTGAAGGCGGTGATTGCCATTCATAACAGCCGCCTGGGGCCTGCTCTGGGCGGTTGTCGTTACCTTGCCTACCCCAGCGATGAGTCCGCCGTCGAGGACGCCATGCGCCTCGCTCAGGGCATGAGCTACAAGGCAGCCCTGGCCGGCCTGGCCCAGGGCGGCGGTGTGGCGGTGATCGTGCGCCCGGTCCACGTCGAAAACCGTGGGGCGCTGTTCGAAGCCTTCGGCCGTTGCATCAATCAACTCGACGGCCGCTACATCACCGCGATCGACAGCGGCACTTCGGTGGCGGACATGGATTGCATCGCCCAGCAAACCCAACACGTCACCAGCACCACCTCGGCGGGGGACCCCGCGCCCCACGCGGCGATGGGCGTGTTCACCGGCATTCGCGCCACCGCCATGGCCCGGCTCGGCAGCGATAACCTCGAAGGCTTGCGTGTGGCCATTCAAGGTCTGGGCAACGTCGGTTATGCCTTGGCCGAACAACTGCACGCCGCCGGTGCCGAACTGTTGGTCAGCGACATCGATCACGGCAAAGTGCAACTGGCCATGGAACAACTCGGCGCCCATCCGATTGCCAACGACGCATTGCTCAGCACCCCGTGTGACATTCTCGCGCCGTGCGGTTTGGGCGGCGTGCTCAACAGCCACAGCGTGACACAACTGCGCTGTTCGGCGGTGGCGGGTTCGGCGAACAATCAACTGACGCATCTGGATGTTGCCGATCAACTGGAACGGCGCGGCATTCTGTATGCGCCGGATTACGTGATCAATTCCGGCGGGCTGATCTACGTTTCGCTCAAACACCGGGGCGAAGAGCTGGCGACCATCACCGCGCACCTGTCGAAAATCGCCTCGCGGCTGACCGAAGTCTTCGCCCACGCCCAAGCGGAAAAACGCTCGCCAGCGCGGGTGGCGGATGAATTGGCGGAGAAAGTCCTTTACCGCTGAAGGTCAAAAGATCGCAGCCTTCGGCAGCTCCTACGCGCCTGTGGGCGCCGCCGAAGGCTGCGATCTTTTGATCTTGCTTTTGATCTTCCAACATGAAAAAGGCCCTGAGCCATTCGACTCAGGGCCTATTCAATTCGGGCGTTGCTTACTTGACGGCTTTGACTGCTTTGGCAGGCTTGACCGGCTCGGCGGCTTCAGCCACCTCTACAGGTTCAACCACTTCAGCCGGCGCGCTCAGCAATTCGGACAAGGCGTCCGGCTGGCTCTTGAACGCCTTGGCGAACACATCGCGGTTCTTCGCCATGTAGATCCCGGCTTCTTCCACTTGCTGCTCGCTCAGGGACGGCACGGCTTTTTGCAACACTTCAGCCAGCAATTCGGCCAGTTCGAGCATTTTGTCATGACGGTCAGCTTCGGCTTTATCCATGAACAAGCGCTCCAGATCTCGGCTGCTGCGGTATACCACTTCGACGGCCATTCACCACCTCACATGCCTTCACATTAAGTTGTCTTTGCGACTACTGTATCTATATACAGCGAAAAGGATAAGCGAATCCCTGCGCTTTGGGTAGTGGCATTTCAATGTAGACCGAAAGTGGCGTTTGTGAGGAGCACCGTGTCATGCCTTTCGCGAGCACGCTCGCTCCCTCAAGGGTGCGACCAAACGCCACGGCGCGGCTTTTAGAGCACATCGCCATCATGTTGCGGCGGTCTCTGGCCTTTTTTCTGCATGCAGATCAACCGTCACGTCCAACCCGCATCATCCGCTCGAACCGAGCTAAGGAACAATCATCGTGAAAATCAACTGGGCCGAGAATCTGCGGCAAAATGTGCATCAACTGGCCGAGTCCCTGGGCAATCTGTTGGTCGAGACTTTTCATTACCTGGCGTTGTTCGCCATCGGTGCGGTCACCGCGTGGGCGGCGGTGATGGAGTTCTTGCAGATGATCGAAGCGGGGCACATCAAGATCGATGACATCCTGCTGCTGTTCATCTATCTGGAATTGGGCGCGATGGTCGGGATTTACTTCAAGACCAACCACATGCCGGTGCGCTTCCTGATCTACGTGGCGATCACTGCGCTGACGAGGTTGCTGATCTCCAACGTCTCACACCACAACCCGCCGGACATCGGCATTATTTACCTGTGCGGCGGGATTCTGTTGTTGGCGTTTTCGATTCTGGTGGTGCGTTACGCCTCGTCGCAATTTCCATCGGTGAAGATCGAAAACCCGCAGCGCAAGATCGGCGCGGGCTCCGGTGAATATCCCGAGGTGGAGAAGGGCGAGATTTAAAGGCGCACGGCCAGCGGGCTGTGGTTTTTGACTTGTGGCGGCGGCGGCAGGTTGCGATTGTCGCCGTCGGTCATGGCTTCGAGGATGGCCACGGCACTGTGGCCCTGTTCGATGGCGATGCCGAATTGAATGCTTTGCACCAGGCGCTTGAGGCGCTTGGGGTCATTGCGTTGCTCGGCGCTGATCATGCGTTTGGCCACCACTCGGCCACTGTTGGAGAGGGTCAGCATGATGCTGCCGTCCAGGCCCTGAATGCTCAGGTTGATCTGATAATCCGGTGCAAAGGCATCGGTAATGAGCTGAAAAGGGTTGTCCATAATGCGTCACCGCCTGATTGAACGTGCAGTTGTTGACCGGCCATGATCGGGTTGGTTCGCCATACCAGACCATCGGCATTCCATGTTCATGCGCTTTCATCCATGTCGCGTAGGAGCTGCCGAAGGCTGCGATCTTTTGATCTTTAGCGTTTTCAGCGGCGCCGAAGATCAAAAGATCGCAACCTTCGGCAGCTCCTGCATAGGATGTAGCAAGGGCCATGCCGGGAAAACTGTCGAACAATGATCGCGGCAAAAAAGCGGCGAGCACTGAGGCCCGCCTTCTTTTTAACTGCCCGATTCAGGGCAGGAATGAATAGATGATCGCTGACAGTGCAATCAGGCCGATCAACACCACGAACACGTTCGAGGCCTGCCCGGAGTACTGGCGCAAGGCCGGCACGCGGCGGATCGCGTACATCGGCATCAGGAACAACAGGCACGCAATGATCGGCCCGCCGAGGGTTTCGATCATGCCGAGGATGCTGGGGTTGAACGTGGCCACGGCCCAGCAACTGAGGATCATGAACAGCGCGGTCACGCGGTTCAGCCAGCTCGACGACATCACCCGGCCACGGCCGCGCAGGCTTTTCACGATCAGGCCCTGAAAGCCTTCGCTGGCGCCGATGTAGTGACCGAGGAAGGATTTGGTGATCGCCACCAGCGCAATCAACGGCGCGGCGTAAGCGATGACCGGGGTCTGGAAGTGGTTGGCCAGGTACGACAGGATCGAGATGTTCTGCGCCTTGGCGGCTGCCAAATCAGCCGGCGACAGCGCCAGCACGCAACTGAAGCAGAAGAACATCACCGTCACCACCATCATCCCGTGGGCGATGGCGAGGATGCCGCTGCTCTTGCGCTCGGCCTGCTCGCCGTAACGCTGCTTCTGCTCGACCGCGAAGGCGGAGATGATCGGCGAATGGTTGAACGAGAACACCATCACCGGAATCGCCAGCCATAGCGTCTTGAAGAACAACGGCAGTGGCATGCCTTCGCTGGCGGTGGCGAAGAATGCGCCGTTCCAGTTCGGGACCAGGCTGACACCGAGCAGCAACAACGCCGCGACGAACGGGTAAACCAGCACGCTCATGCATTTGACGATGACGCCCTGACCGCAGCGCACGATTGCCATCAAACCGAGGATCAGCACCAGCGACAAAATCGCCCGGGGCGGCGGGGCGATGTGCAACTGGTGCTCCATGAAACTGCTCAGGGTGTTGGTCAGCGCCACGCTGTACACCAGCAGAATCGGGAAGATCGCGAAGAAATACAGCAGCGTGATCAGCTTGCCGGCACCGATGCCGAAATGTTCTTCCACCACTTCGGTGATGTCCCCCGAGCGTCCGGACAGCACGAAACGGGTCAGGCCACGGTGGGCGAAGAACGTCATCGGGAACGCCAGCACCGCGAGGATCAACAACGGCCAGAAACCACCGACACCGGCGTTGATCGGCAGGAACAATGTGCCAGCACCAATCGCCGTGCCGTAGAGGCCAAGCATCCAGGTGGTGTCGAATTTGCTCCAGCCTTTGTGGGCAGTTTCGGTATCGCGTGTCAGGTCTACAGCAGGATTATCGGCAGTAGGTGTACGTACATCGGTCATCGTTTTTGGCCTCGTTATTGTTCTTGCTCGGGCTCACGTTTTAAAAGGTCAGGGAATGCAGATCAGCACTCCACCCAGCTCACCGCCAGGCCGCCTCGTGAAGTCTCTTTGTATTTGTCCTGCATATCGGCGCCGGTATCGCGCATGGTGCGGATCACCCGGTCCAGGGAAATGAAGTGTTTGCCGTCGCCGCGCAGGGCCATTTGCGTGGCGTTGATCGCCTTCACCGCCGCAATCGCGTTGCGCTCGATGCACGGCACCTGCACCAGGCCGCCGACCGGGTCGCAGGTCAGGCCGAGGTTGTGTTCCAGGCCGATTTCAGCGGCGTTTTCCAATTGCTCCGGCGTCGCGCCGAGCACGTCGGCCAGCCCGGCGGCGGCCATGGCGCAGGCCGAGCCGACTTCGCCCTGGCAACCGACTTCGGCGCCGGAGATCGAAGCGTTTTTCTTGCACAGAATGCCGACGGCCGCCGCACCCAGAAAGAACGCGACCACGTCATCGTCCGACGCGTCCGGGTTGAATTTCATGTAGTAGTGCAGCACCGCCGGAATGATCCCCGCCGCGCCGTTGGTCGGTGCTGTAACCATCCGTCCGCCGGCGGCGTTTTCTTCGTTAACGGCGAGGGCGAACAGGTTCACCCATTCCATCGCGGACAGCGTGGAAGTGATCACATTCGGTTTGCCGATTTCCAACAGGCTGCGGTGCAATTTCGCTGCGCGGCGCGGAACATTCAGACCGCCGGGCAGGATGCCTTCGTGCAGCAGGCCTTGTTCGACGCACTCGCGCATCACCGACCAGATGTGCAACAGACCCTGGCGGATCTCGGCTTCGCTGCGCCAGGCCCGTTCGTTGGCCATCATCAATTCGGAAACCCGCAAACCGTGCTGGTTGCAGAGCCTGAGCAATTCGGCAGCGCTGGAGAAATCGTACGGCAGCACCACGTCGCTGGTCGGCGCGATACCGGACTCTGCTTCGGCGGCTTCGATGATGAAACCACCTCCGACCGAGTAGTACGTTTGCTCGTACAGCTCTCCGGTTTCGCCAAAGGCTGTCAGAGACATCGCGTTGGGGTGGTAGGGCAGGCTCTCGTCGAGCAGCAGGAGATCGCGTTGCCAGTTGAAGGCAATGGTCGATTGGCCGGCGAGGGACAGTTCGCCGGTTTCGCGCAGTTGCTGGATCCGTGAATCGATCGAGGTCGGATCAATGCTGTCCGGCCATTCACCCATCAGGCCCATGACGCAGGCGCGGTCGGTGGCGTGACCGACGCCTGTAGCCGAAAGGGAACCGTAGAGTCGGATTTCCACCCGCCGTACGTCGTCCAACAATTGCTGGTCAATCAGGGTCTGGGCGAAGGTCGCGGCGGCGCGCATCGGGCCGACGGTATGGGAACTGGACGGACCGATGCCAACTTTGAAGAGATCGAAAACACTGATAGCCATGCTAAAGCCTATACAAGCAATGGAGGAGAAATCGCTGCCATTTTTGTAGGACAAGCGCAATGTCGGCGATACTGCCCACCTCGGTCCTACGTGACCAACGAAACTTCCTAAGACAGCCTTTAGCAGGACTAAACGATGAGTCGTCAATTACACGCCCAGACTTACGTCTGGTTGCACGTGTTTTCCTGTGCCGCGCGGCACTTGTCGTTCACCCGTTGCGCCGAAGAACTGCACATCACGCCGGGTGCGGTCAGCCAACAAATCCGACAACTGGAAGAGCGCCTGGGCTTTCGCCTGTTTCACCGGCGCGCTCGCGGCGTGGAACTGAGCGCCGAAGGCCAGCGACTGGCCATCACCGTCAACGAGGCTTACGGCAGCATCGACGCCGAATTGCGACGACTGGACGCCGGAATGATCAGCGGGATTTTGCGCTTGCGTTCGATTCCATCGTTCCTGAGCAAATGGCTGACCCCGCGCTTGCCGCGTTTGCAGCAGCGTTTTCCGGACATTCAGTTGCGCCTGGTGGCCGAGGACAGCAGCGTGCCGCTGCACGAGGGCGATTTCGACCTAGCCATCGATTTGAACGACGGCAGTTATCCCGGCTTGTTATCCACAGCCTTGCTCGACGAACAGATTTTCCCGGTCTGCGCCCCGAGCCTGTTGCGCGGCCGCCCGCCGCTGCACGGTCCAGCGGACCTGGTGCACTTTCCGTTGCTGCACGACATCACCGCCTGGCGCGGCAGTTACGAGTACGCGGAATGGGAGTTTTACCTCAACGCCATCGGCTTCGAAGGC
The DNA here is from genome assembly GCF_018449725.1 of Pseudomonas sp. dw_612. Classification (GTDB taxonomy): domain Bacteria; phylum Pseudomonadota; class Gammaproteobacteria; order Pseudomonadales; family Pseudomonadaceae; genus Aquipseudomonas. Next base: position 69,256 of record NZ_JAAVVC010000010.1, read on the forward strand.
GCTGACGTGCGGCGCGGGCACACCTTCAATCGCAATCACCTGACCATCGAAGCGGCGATTGCCGGCATGGGCGTGGCGATTGCGCGGCGAACGCTGCTCAACGATGAGCTGGAGCGGGGGACGTTGATCGTGCCGTTTGGCTTGGCGGTGCCGAATCACAAACGCTACGTGTTGCTCTACGCGCCGGGGGCGTTGAGCCATCCGGGCGTGCGTGCGGTGCATGACTGGCTGGTGGAGGAGGCGGGGATTTTCCGGAGTCTGCATCCACTGGCGGAGCAGCAGATGTGAGCAATTGTGACAAAGAAGCGTTGCGACCCAACTCCCGACCTTAACAGCGCTTTTGGCCGTTGTCCGGCTTTTTTTGCGAATCCATATTTATCTTTTTTTAGGGGTTGAAATGTTCTGCGCACAGACCGATTGTGTAAGTAAGAGGTCACGGTGATGACGCCCAAGGGCTAGCCGACCGGCCTCTCGCGAGCTAGCTGAAATAAGGGATGAACTATGCAAATCCAAGTCAACAGTGATAACCATATTCAAAGCAGCATCCGACTGGAGGAGTGGGTACGTACTACCATTGAGAGCACGCTCGAACGTTACGAAGAGGACCTGACCCGCGTCGAGGTTCACCTGCGGGACGAAAATGGCGACAAGCCCGGCCCGCATGACATGCGCTGCCAGCTGGAGGCGCGGCCTAAAGGCCACCAACCCATCTCTGTGACCCATAAAGCCGATACCCTTGAACAAGCGATCGACGGGGCGGCCACCAAACTGGAACATGCACTGGACCATCTGTTCGGCAAACTGCGGGGCAAACCACGTGCCGCTGTAGTCCCATTTGAACGGGGCGCACATGCTGACGTGCTGCTGGAAGAAGAATTTCTCGAAAACGAACAGGCTGCGCAAAACGGCTGAGGCCTGATTCACTGTTTACCTTTCCACTGACAAACGGGTCTGCTTAGCAGGCCCGTTTTTGTTTGTGCACCTCAACCGCATGCAATCCTCGTAGCAGCTGTCGAGCACCGCGAGGCAGCGTTCGGCTGCGCAGCAGTCGCAAAATCAGGCAATGCGGTGATTCAGGCAAACCGCGTGCTCAGGGTTTACGATTGCTTCGCAGCCGAACGCTGCCTCGCGGTGCTCGACAGCTGCTACAGGTCGCATCGTTGCGAGATCTTCGTTGCTTAGAACGCCACCGACGTCTGCACATAAACCGTCCGCGGTTCCCCCACGTACTTGCCCTTGTTGTTGTCATCGAACGAACGGGTGAAGTACTGGTGATTGAGGATGTTCTTGACCCCCACCGCCACGTTCAAATCCGACAACCTCGGCCCGAAGTCATACGCCGCGCGGCTGCTGAACAACATGTAGCCCGGAATGCGCCCGGTGCTGCCGTCGGCGCTTTCTTTCGAGGTGTTGGCATTGTCGGCGAACTGGTCGCTCTGGTAGCTGCTGTCCAGGTTCAGCTTCCACGCCCCTTCGGTATAACCGACGCCAAGCGTGCCTTTGTGTTTCGAGGAGAACGGCACACGATTGCCCTTGTTCGGACCGTCTTCACGGATAGTCGCGTCCACATAGGCATAGGTGGCGTACGCATCGAAACCGGCCAGGGCCGGACTCAAGTCATCGAGGGCATAGTTGATGCTCGACTCGATCCCTTGATGGCGCGTCTCGCCACGGGCAATCACCGAGTCGTTGGTCTGGTTGCTTTCGTACTGGTTGTCGAAGTTGATCAGGAACGCGCCGATTTCCGCACGCAGCGCACCGTTGTCGTAACGGGTTCCCAGTTCCCAGGTCCGGGCCTTCTCCGGTTTGACTTCGCCGCTGGTCACGCGGTTAGGCATCTGGCTGTACTGCACGCTGCCGAATGAACCTTCGGTGTTGGCGTACAGGTTCCAGCTGTCGGTCAGGTGATAAAGCACGTTCAGCGCCGGCAGCGCGGTGTTGTAGTCGCCCTTGTACTTCACGTTGGTCAGGTTGTTGGTCTGTTGCGACTCGATCATCTCGTAGCGGATACCCGGCGTGAGGGTCCACTTGCCGATGTCGATCCGGTCATCGACGAAGAACGCATTGGCTTCGGTGCCGCCACGGGTATCGCGGTCATTGCGGCTGTCGGTGGTCGGCAGGTCATTGCTGGCAATCGGCGCACGGTAGCGCAGTTCGTGGCCGGCCTCGTTGATGTAGCGATAGCCGACGCCGACTTCATGGCTGGTCGGGCCGAGATCGAAGCCTTGGGCGAAACGGGTTTCCAGGCCTCGGACCCAATACTCACGAGGCGACAGCGACAGGAACGTGCCCTGATCCAGATAACCGCTGCGCAGGGTCTTGGTGAAGAAGGTGTTGGCGGTGAACTCGCGGCGGTCTTCCTGATAGCGATAGCCGACATTGAACATCGTGCGGCGGCCCCAGAACTGGTCTTTCGGGCGCGTGGACTGGTACGGGTCGGCGTCGTAATCGGCGACGTTCAGGCCGCCCGGCATGTCAGCCTTGCCTTCGTAATACTGGGCCATGGCGTTGAAGCTGTTGGCCTCGTCGAGCTGGTACTTGCCCTTGAGGATCAGGTCATCGATTTCGGTATCGCTGTGTTCACGCCAGTCGCCGCCGCGGGTGCCGGAGTACAGCAGCGCGCCGCCCAGGCCGTTATCGGCAGTGCCGCCGGCCAGCAGGTTGCCGGTGGTCTTGAAGCCGTCATGGCTGGACGACGGACTGGTTTCGGTCTGGAAGCCGCCCTTGACCGTTGGCTCATCCGGAATCGCCCGGGTCACGAAGTTGACCACGCCGCCGACGTTCTGCGGCCCGTAACGCACCGCGCCGCCGCCGCGCACCACGTCCACCGCGTCCATGTTGCCCATGCTGATCGGCGCGAACGACAACTGCGGCTGGCCGTAAGGGGCGAACGGCACCGGGATGCCGTCCATCAACACCGTGGAGCGTGAGGCCAGGCGCGGGTTGAGGCCACGGATGCCGAAGTTCAGCGCCATGTCATGGCTGCCAGTGCCGTTGTTGTCCGGGGCGTTGACGCCGGGGATGCGGTTGAGCACGTCCTTGGCCTGGGTCGCGCCCTGGCGTTCGAACGCTTCGCGACGGATCACGTCCCGGGCGCCAGGGTGTTCGAACACATTGATCTGCGCGGCATCACCCAGCCAGTCGCCGACCACCGTCGAGGTGCCCAACTCCAGCGCGGCATCGCCCGCCGGTTGCAGGCTGAAGGCATTGTTGCCCTCGGCTCGGGCTTGCAGGCCGGTGCCTTCGAGCAGCGCGTTCAAACCCTGTTCGGTCGTGTAGTTGCCTTCCAGGCCACGGCTTTTCACGTCACTGGTGACTTGCGAACCAAAGGAAATCAGCACCCCGGCTTCACGGCCGAACTGGTTGAGCGCGTTTTCCAGGGATGACGGGGCGATGTGGTACGGCTTGGCGTCGGCGGCCTGGGTAATGGAGGCAGCGGCGAAGCTCAAACTGACGCCCAGCAGGAGTTGGCGCAGCGGAGTGAGGCGGGTGGGTTGCATGGACGACGATCCTGAGAAGGTGGAATCAAGGGGGCTTTCCTTCTCTGTCACGCCAGATCTGAAAAACGGCTCATCTTTTTTTTAAGATCAAAAGATCGCAGCCTTCGGCAGCGCCCACAGGCGCGTAGGAGCTGCCGAAGGCTGCGATCTTTTGATCTTGCTTCTAAACCTTCGCCTCAACGGTCACCCAATACCGCGTAAACCGCCGCACCTTCACCGGCAAACTGATTTCCAGCATCTGCAGAATCCGCTCGCTGTCATCCAGCGGATATGTCCCGGAGATCAGCAAATCCGCCACCTTCGCATCGCAACTAAGCTGCCCGCGACGATAACGACCCAGCTCATCCAGAAAATCCCCAAGACGCATATGCGCCGCCACCAGCATTCCGTCAGCCCAGGCACCGCTGTTGGCGTCGAGGGGTAGGGGATTGCTGATGCCACGAGGCCCGAAACTCAACTGCCGGGCACTTTGCAGCAACAACGGAGTACCGCCGTCGGGCGTCAATTCGACCCGCCCTTCAAACACCGCAATTTGAGTCCGGTCAGAGAATTGCCGCACGTTCATCCGCGCGCCCTGGGTTTTCAACAAACCCTGAGCCGTGCGCACTTCAAAACTCCGAGCGGCAGTCAGCAGCACCTCGCCTTCGAGCAAACGGATCAGACCGTCAGCGCGCACATCCACCGACGTCGCGGTATTGAGTTGCAACTGGCTGCCATTGCCCAATGCCACTTTGCGCCGCTGACCGACCGGGCTGCGATAGTCCGCCAGCAACGGCGTGAGCGGATTGTGCTCGCGCATGCCCCACGTGACGGCCGAACCGGCGCCGAGAATCAGCAGCAGCTTCAACGCCTGACGACGGCTGCCGGACTTCGGCGCATTCAATGCCGCGTGAGCCAGGGGCGAGGACACCCCGCGCAACCGCTGATTAACCCGCTGAATATGCTCCCATGCCCGCTGATGTTCGCTGTGCCCGTCGTGCCACTGCTGCCAGGCGTGTTGCTGGCGCGGGTTCAGCGGCCCTTGCTGCATTTCCAGCAGCCAGTGCACCGCTTGCTCGGCGACGCGGGAGGAAAAGTCTGGCGGCGGGTTCATAGGGCGAAGTAGCAGCGCATCGCCGCTTTATTCAGGTGCCGCTTGACCGTGGCGATGGAAATCCCCAGCTCGGCGGCGATCTGTGGATACGTCAGGCCATCGACTTGCGCCAGCAAAAAGGCGCGTTTGACCAGGCGTGGCAAACCGTCGAGCAACTGGTCCAACTCCATCAGGGTTTGCAGGATGATCGCCCGTTCCTCTTCCGACGGCGCGAAGCATTCCGGCATCTGCGCCAGGGCGTCGAGGTAGGCGCGCTCCAGGTCCTGACGACGGTAATGGTTGAACAGCACGCGTTTGGCGATGGTGGTCAGGAACGCGCGCGGCTCAATGATCTGTGGGGTTTCCCGGGCCGTCAGCACCCGCATGAACGTGTCCTGGGCCAGGTCGGCGGCACTGTCCGGGCAGCCAAGCTTGCGCCGCAACCAACCGGTGAGCCAGTTGTGATGGTCGTGATAGAGGACTTCGACGGGATTGGCGGGCTGCAACAGAACCACTCCGACACATACGGATACGTTAGAGAACAAGAATTGTTCGCATTGTAAAGGCGTCGTCGCGCATCCGGCAATCGGATCTCTTTTGCGTATGAGAATATTTATCATTAATATTGCGCGCTTGTTGGCCCTGCGACGTTCACGGGCCTCACCCGGTTTCAAGGTCGAACCATGAAAGGCAAGAACAGCACGCTCCCCGTTTCCTACCGACTGGCGGTTACCTCGCGGGGATTGGCTGCCGTGCTGGGCGGTTATGTCGTCGCCGCGCTGGCCAGCGTCAGCCTGAGCCTGTTGCTGCCCATGGCGCGCGCCGAAACGGTGATCACCGGGATGATGACCTCGTTTCTGGCTTATCTGGTGGCGGTGCTCTGGTGCTTTGCCTGCCGCAGTGCCTGGCGGGCGTGGTTCGGCATGATCGTGCCGAGCCTGGTGCTGGGCGCGATTTGCGGGCTGGCGTACTGGGCGGGCCAGCCATGAAAGAGGGCTTTCGTCAGGCGATGGCCTGGCTGCACACCTGGGTCGGTTTGATCTTCGGCTGGTTGCTGTTCGCGATTTTCCTGACCGGCACCCTCGCGTATTTCAAGGCTGAGACCACTCACTGGATGCAGCCGGAGATTCCTGCGCGTTCGGTGTCCTCCGAAGCCAGCCTGACCGTGGCGCAACACTATCTACAGCAGCATGCCGCCAACGCATCGCGCTGGCTTATCGACTTGCCGACGCCCCGTGAACCGGGCCTGAACGTGCGCTGGCAGCAAGCCCCGGCCGAACCGGGCAAGCGTGGCCAGTTCAGCAAAAAGACCCTCGATCCACTGACCGGCGCCGAAGTGCAGGGCCGGGCCACCCTGGGCGGCGAGTTCTTCTACCGTTTCCACTTCGAGCTGCAAATGCCCTACCCGTGGGGCCGCTGGTTGTCGACCATCGCCGCGATGCTGATGTTTGTCGCGCTGATCACCGGGATCATCACCCACAAGAAAATCTTCAAGGACTTCTTCACCTTCCGCCCGCGCAAGGGCCAGCGTTCCTGGCTCGACGGGCATAACGCCGTGGGCGTGCTGGTGTTGCCGTTTCACCTGATGATCACCTACAGCAGCCTGGTGATTTTCATGTCGATGGTGATGCCGGCCAGCATCCTTGCTTCGTACAAAGGTCAGACCGGAGCGTTTTTCGATGAAGTGTTCCCGTCGTCCAGCACGCCGACCGCCGCAGGTCAGCCGGGCCAATTGGCGCCGCTGGCAGCGTTGCTGGAACAGGCCCGCGAGCAATGGTCGGGCGGGCGGGTTGGCAGTCTGGCGGTGAACAATCCCGGTGATGCCAATGCCTCGGTGGTGCTGGAACGCGATGGCGCCGACGGCGTGGTCTACGATTTTGGCCGCGCACTGACCTTCAACGGCGTCACCGGCCAGCTACTGAACGAGACTCCGGAGCAGCCGATTCCGATGGCGATTGCCGGCGGTTTCTATGGTTTGCACATGGGCCATTTCGCCGGTCCGGTGCTGCGTTGGTTGTACTTCATTTGCGGCTTGGCCGGCACGGCGATGATCGGCACCGGGCTGGTGATCTGGCTCGGCAAGCGTCAGCTCCGACATGCGAAAAGCGGTGTGATGCCGTTCGAGTTGCGCCTGGTGGAAGTGCTGAACATCGCCAGCATGTCGGGGTTGGTGATCGCCGTGGCGGCGTTCTTCTGGGCCAATCGATTGTTCCCGGTAGGGATGGCGGAACGGGCGCATTGGGAAGAGAACAGTTTCTTCATCGTCTGGGGCCTGAGTGTGCTGCATGCCATGCTCCGCCCTGGCCGCGCGGCGTGGGTCGAGCAGTTGACGCTGGCGGCGCTGTTGTTCTGCGCGGTGCCGTTGCTCAACGCGCTGACTTCTCCGTATCACTTGGGCGTTTCGCTGCGCCAAGGCGATTGGGCCATGGCCGGTTTCGACCTGACGTGCTTGGGCAGTGGCCTGTTCCTGGCCTGGGCCGCGTGGAAAATGCAGCGTTCGGGGCGCACTGAACCGGTCACCCGAGCGCGTGCCCGTCCTGTCACCCTTGAGCGCGAGGCGACCTGAATGCTGCTGGCCCTGTTGCTGTGCTACGGCGGATTTACCGCGCTCTGTCTGTCGATGGATCGGCATCACGCCGACCTGCTCGGGCGCAAACCCTCGGCCCGGCGTCGACTCATGATGCGGCTCGGTGGTTGGCTGCTATTGAGCTTGTCGTTGTGGGCAGCGGTGTCCGCGACCGGTTGGGGTCTTGGATTGGTGGAGTGGTTTGCAGTTTTGATGCTCAGCGGATTGCTACTCGTCTTGTTGCTGCCGTATCGCCCGCGTCTGGCCCTGTCATTGGCGGCATTGGGCCTGCTCGCCAGCCCCGTTTGCGCAGTATTGACCTGATGATCGCCAGCCCTCCGGAATCCCATGACGATGAACATCGTGGCGCCCGCGCGCATTTTCTCCAGGTGTTCCTGTCCCAGCGTTCGCAGATGGAAGCGCTGGTGAGTCGGCGCGTCGGTTGCCGGGCGACGGCGGCGGACCTGGTGCAGGATTTGTTCCTGCGCTTCTGGCGTCGGCCATTGGTGCAGGTCGAAGAGCTCAGCACCTATCTGCTGCGCTGTGCTGGCAACATTGCCATCGACCATCTGCGCAGCGAAGGCACGCGGGTGCGGGTCAACGAAGGCTGGATGCCCGATGCGCCGGATAGCCAGGGCAGCGAACCGCAAGCCGCGCTGGAAGCGGGCAACGATTTGCGTCACGTCGAAGCCGCATTGCGCGCCTTGCCCGAGCGTACGCGGCAGATTTTTTTGCTCAACCGCATTCACGGTCGCAAGTACGCCGAGATCGCCAAGGCCATGGGTTTGTCCCAAAGTGCCGTGGAAAAACATATGATGCGCGCCCTCGACGCCTGCAAGGCCAGTCTGCGGGAACCCGAACCGCGCACGCCAGGGAAAGCCCCGTGAACCACGCCGAACGCGTCACCCCGACGCCCGCCCAGGAACAGGCCGCTTTCGCCTGGCTCAGCCTGTTGCACGATCAGCCCAGCCGTGGCGATCAACTCACGTTCAGCCACTGGTTGCAGGCAGACCCGGCCCATGCCGAGGCGTATGCCCAGGCGCAAGTGGTGTGGGAGTTAAGCGAAGTGCCGGCGCGCAAACTGGCCGATGAAGAGGCGTTTGCCCTGCAGGGTTATCTCAACGCGATGAACCGCTCGCGGCGCCCCAATGTGCGGCGCTGGTCCGGGGCGTTGGCGATGGCCGCGTGCCTGTTGCTGATGGTCAGCCTCGGCGCGGGTTGGCAGCCGTTGCGTTGGGCCGATGATCTGGGCGCGGACTATGTCTCGGCGCCGGGGGAAATCCGCACCATCACCCTGGCGGATAAAACCCAAGTCACCCTCGATGCCGACAGCGCGATTGCCGTGGATTTCAGCGGTGGCGAACGGCATGTGCAATTGCGTCGCGGCGCCGGTTTTTTCAGCGTGACCCACACCGGCGATCCGTTTGTGGTGGAGGCCGAAAAGGGCCAGGCGCGGGTGTTGGGCACGCAATTCGAAGTGCGTTTGCAGCCCCATGGCGCGCAAGTGACGGTGTTGTCCGGGCGGGTTGGGGTGACGGCGGATCGTAACGCCGAGCAACAAATCCTCACCGCTGGCCAGCAAGTGGCTTACGGCGAAGGCTCGGCGGAAAAACTGCGTGCCGTGGACAGTGAAGCGCAACTGGCCTGGCGCCAGGGTTGGCTGAATTACTACAAGGCGAGCCTGGCGGAGGTGGTGGAGGATTTACGCCGTTATTACCCGGGGCGAATCCTGGTGCTCAATGATGAACTGGCGGCGCGGCGGGTCAGCGGGAGTTTTCCGAGCAAGGATCCGCAGGCGGTGCTGAGTTCGTTGCAGGGGGTGATGGGGTTTGAGCAGCACAGTGTGATGGGGCATTTGATTATTTTGCGGTGAAGCAAAGTCAAAAGATCGCAGCCTTCGGCAGCTCCTACAGGGAAATGCATACTCCTGTAGGAGCTGCCGAAGGCTGCGATCTTTTGATCTTCGGAAAAAATTTTCAAAATAATGATGAGGTAAACCCGACCCCCATCCGTGTAGTGACTGAAACTGCGAGTCATTCGCATCCCGTAGCGGTTCTACACAGGTCATGAGCAATGAAGTCCAGGGCAAAATCGGGTTCGGTCAAACAATGGTTCGGTGCCTCGGCGCTGAGTTTTTCGGCAATGGCATTGCTGCCGCTGAGCGTGGCCATCGCCGCTGAAACCGCCAGTACGCAGCAGCGCACGCCATTCAACTTTGCCATGGCCGCCAAACCGCTGCCCCAGGCCCTGAGCGACTTCAGCCGCATCACCGGCATCAGCGTGGTCTACACCGACGAAGCGCCCTACGGCCTCAATGCCCCGGCACTCAATGGGCAGATGAGCGCCGAACAGGCGATCCAGCGTTTGCTCAGCGGTTCGGGTTTCACCTTCCGCCGCACCGACGCCCACACTCTGGCGCTCGAACCCGTGCCCAGCGAAGGCACCCTGAACCTGGGCGCGACCACCATCACTTCGGTGATGGATCAAACCATGAGCTACCAGCCGCCACCCACCAGTTCGGTGATGCGCAGCTCGGCGTTGCTTCAGGAAACCCCGCAGACCATCAACGTGATCCCGGCCCAGGTCATCCGCGACCAGGCGCCGCGCAATCTGGATGACGCTTTGGCCAATGTCAGCGGCATCACCCAGGGCAACACTTTGGCCAGCACCCAGGATTCGGTGATGACCCGCGGTTTCGGCGACAACCGCAACGGCTCGATCATGCGCGACGGCATGCCGATCGTGCAGGGCCGTGGCATGAACGCCACCGTCGATCGAGTCGAAGTGCTCAAAGGCCCGGCGTCCTTGCTCTACGGCATTCAGGACCCGGGCGGCGTGGTCAACATGGTCAGCAAGAAACCCGAACTGACTCAATACAACGCCCTGACCCTGCGTGGCTCGACCTACGGCGACGGCAAGAACGGCAGCGGCGGCAGCCTCGACAGCACCGGTGCACTGGGCGATTCCGGGCTGGCCTATCGCATGGTCCTGGACCACGAGGACGAAGACTACTGGCGCAACTTCGGCACCCACCGCGAAACCCTGTTGGCACCGTCCCTGGCCTGGTTCGGCGAAAGCACCAAGCTGTTGTTTTCCTACGAACACCGGGAATTCCTGACCCCATTCGACCGTGGCACGATCATCGACCCGCGCACCAACCACCCGCTGGACATCTCGCGCAACGAGCGCCTCGACGAGCCGTTCAACAACATGGAAGGACGTTCGGACCTCTATCACTTCGAGGCCGATCACGAACTCAACGACAACTGGAAAGCCCACTTCGGCTACAGCTGGAACCGCGAAACCTACGACGCCAGCCAGGTGCGCGTCACCGCCATCGACACCAAGAAAGGCACGCTGACGCGAAGCATGGACGGCACGCAAAACGCCATCAGCACTGACCGTTTCACCACTGCCAGCCTCGAAGGCAAAGTGAATGTATTGGGCATGCAGCATGACCTGGTGTTCGGCGTCGATGACGAGTACCGCAAGATCTACCGCGAAGACCTGATCCGCCAGAAAAGCCTGACCACCTTCAGCTACGTCAATCCGGTGTATGGCCGCGAAGTCGCCGGCACTACCGTCAGCGCACCCGACAGCGCCCAGACCGATGAACTGCGCAGCGATTCGATCTTCGCCCAGGACTCGATTCACCTCACCGACCAGTGGATTCTGGTGGCCGGCGGGCGCTTCCAGGAATACGACCAGTACGCCGGCAAAGGCGTGCCGTTCCGGGCCAACACCGACAACAACGGCCAGAAGTTCGTGCCCCGCGCCGGCCTGGTGTATCGCTACACCGATGAACTGTCGTTCTACGGCAGCTACACCGAATCGTTCAAACCCAACTCGACCATCGCGCCGCTGAGCGGCAGCACCGTGGTGCTCGACGGCAGCATCGCGCCGGAAGAAGCCAAGTCCTGGGAAATCGGCGCGCGGCTCGACATGCCGGGGCGTATCACCGGTGACATCGCGCTGTTCGACATCAAGAAACGCAACGTGCTGATCGCCAACGCCGAAGGCCCGACCACGATCTACAGCGCCGCCGGCGAAGTACGTTCCCGTGGTTTGGAAATCGACCTGACCGGCCAGCTCAGCGACCGCTGGAGCATGATCGGTAGCTACGCCTACACCGATGCCGAAGTCACCGAAGACCCCGACTACAAAGGCAAGAAACTGCAAAACGTGGCCAAGAACAGCGGCTCGCTGTCGGCGGTCTACGACTTCGGCACCATCGTTGGTGGCGATCAATTGAGGGTCGGTACGGGTGCTCGGTATGTCGGCGAGAGGGCAGGGGATGCACCGAATGATTTCGACCTGCCGGGCTACACCGTGGCCGATGCCTTCGCCACCTACGACACCAAAGTCGAAGGGCAGAAGGTCAAGTTCCAGCTCAACGTGAAGAACCTGTTTGATCGCACTTACTACACCTCGGCAGCGAGCCGGTTCTTTGTATCGATGGGGGATTCGCGGCAGGTGTCTCTTTCCAGCACTCTGGAGTTCTAGGGCTGGATCAAAAGCCACCCCTCACCCCAGCCCTCTCCCCAGAGGGGAGAGGGGGAAAGGGAGCCGATCTTTATGGCTTTCAAATCCTGAGCTCGACTCGATATCTCAGGTCGATGCAACTCGAAAGAACCACCCGATCAGTCCCCTCGCCCCTCTGGGGAGAGGGTTAGGGAGAGGGGGAGATCTCAATGACACCCCACCGCCCGATGTCTACCGCAAAAACGCCAACCGATACTCCCCAGGCGTCCCGCCCAGCACCTGCCGGAACCGATTGGTGAAATGACTCGCACTGGCAAACCCGCACGCCAGTGCAATATCGCCCAAGGGTTGCGGGGTGCCGCGCAGCAGTTCGCGGGCCCGGGTCAGGCGCCGCGCCAGGACATACTGGTGCGGCGGCAGGCCGAAGGTCTCGCGGAACATCCGCGCGAAGTGGTATTCCGACAACGCGCATAACGCCGCCAGTTGGCCGAGGCTGATGGGTTCGGCCAACTGACTGTTGATGAATTCCACCAACTGCCGGCGCTGATGCGCGGCCAATCCCCCCTTGAGCCGCAAGCCCTGACGCGCACCGACCTGATTCAACAGCGCATGGCTGAGCATTTCGTGGGCCAGCGTGCTGGTGAGCACACGTTCGCCGGGCTCATTCCAATTGAGGGTGAGCATCTGCCGAAAGCGCCGGGCCTGTTGTGGATCGTCGATGAAGGTGCCCTCGCGCAATTGCAGTTCGCGCGGTTCGCGGTCCAGCAGCGTGACGCAGCCGAGGGCGAATTGCTCGGGGCTGAAATACAGGTGGGCGAGGCGAATATCACCATTGATGACCCAGCCTGACTGATGATCGGCCGGCAGGATGCACAACTTGTTCGGGCCGCCCTTGTTGCCGGGCTGGTCGCGGCGAAAGGTTCCGGTGCCGCCGGCGATGTAGCAGGAGAGGGTGTGGTGGCTCGGCGCTTCGTAGTCCTGAGCGTCGTGATGATTGCTCCACAAGGCTGCAGCCATGCCGTCACCGAGCTCGGCGCTGTGCTCCAGACGAGCATTGGGCGAGCGGTTGAGGGCTTGAAAGACTTGCAGCGTTTCCAGTGTGGGCATGATCGTTCTCTCCAACGTCTTGCATCCTACTCCGTAGCGTTGGCCTGCGAGCCTGTGCGCCGACAAAAGCGCAAGATTATGCAAGTGCGCCATGGCGCTTGCACCCGACACTGGGCACCTATTGAGGAGCCTTTGCCATGAACCTGTCTTTGTATTTGATGACCGTGCTGATCTGGGGCACCACCTGGATTGCCTTGAAGTGGCAACTGGGGGTGGTGGCCATTCCGGTGTCGATCGTCTATCGCTTCGGCCTCGCCGCGCTGGTGTTGTTTGTCATGTTGCTGCTCAGTCGGCGCCTGCAAGTGATGAACCGTCGCGGGCACCTGATTTGCCTGGCCCAGGGCTTGTGCCTGTTCTGCGTCAACTTCATGTGCTTCCTGACCGCCAGCCAATGGATCCCCAGCGGCCTGGTCGCCGTGGTGTTTTCCACTGCCACATTGTGGAACGCCCTGAATGCGCGGGTGTTCTTCGGGCAGAAAATTGCCCGCAATGTACTGATGGGCGGCGCGTTGGGGTTGCTGGGGCTTGGCCTGTTGTTCTGGCCGGAACTGGTCGGCCACACCGCCAGCCCGCAAACCTTGCTCGGTTTGGCCCTGGCCCTGCTTGGAACGCTGTGTTTCTCGGCCGGCAATATGCTGTCGAGCCTGCAACAGAAGGCCGGGCTCAAACCCCTGACCACCAATGCCTGGGGCATGGCCTATGGCGCGGCGATGTTGTCGGTGTGGTGCCTGGTCAAAGGCATTCCGTTCGACATCGAGTGGAATGCCCGCTACATCGGCTCGCTGCTGTACCTGGTCATCCCCGGTTCGGTGATCGGCTTCACCGCCTACCTGACGCTGGTCGGGCGCATGGGCCCGGAGCGTGCCGCTTACTGCACGGTGTTGTTTCCGGTGGTGGCGCTGAATGTCTCGGCATTCGTCGAAGGCTATCAATGGACCGCCCCAGCGCTGGTTGGGCTGGTGCTGGTAATGCTGGGTAACGTATTAGTCTTTCGCAAACCCAGGGCGCCGATGGTGCAGGGCAACGGCAAATTGGCCTGAACCGGTTTGAAGATCGAGCGCACAAGCCTTAGCGCTCGGTCCTCAGGGCCAGGAAAATCAACGAGGGCAAAATGAAATCGACAATATGCCGAGCCCAGTCCTTGATATTCCAGGTCTGTGATTCATCCATGTCGAACCATTCGACAGCGATCGATTGCAGGCAGATGTAATAGATAAACAGGGCAATCAACAAACCCACGATTGAAAGCTTTTTAGCCTCGTGGAAATCGTCAGCCGGAGCATTTATATATTTGAACAGTTGATAAGTGCCCATCAGGCAATAAACGGTATACATCACTTCCAGGGTAATGATGATCCAGTAAATGCGGTGATGAAGCATCGGCGATGTAATAGCGCGGTAACTTATGTTGGCATTCTCTCGGGTGGTGTCCATGCTCAGGATATGACCGACATATTCATAATTGGACGGGTAGTCGGTAAAGTTGCTGATCATTACGAGCAATCCGAAAAAGCTGAACGCTGCCATGAGCAAGGCTTTGCTGTATCTGATAAGTTGATCTGTGGTCAGGTGATTCAATGTGTGAACTCTCCGTAGCGAGTACTCGTGATAGTCGAGTGAATGGCGCGGAGTCTATAGTGGGTATCAGTTTTTTGGTGATGGACTGATTTTCAAGGTGTGTATTGAGTTCTAAGTTTTAAGCGTTAATAAAGAACGGGCAGGTGTCTTATAGACCTGCCCGTTATTTTTATTGGCCTTTCCAGACTTGCGGGTTCACCAGATCCTGCGGTCGCTCACCCAGTAAGGCACTGCGCAAGTTAACCAGGGCGCGGTTGGCCATGGCTTCGCGGGTTTCACCGGTGGCGGAACCGATGTGCGGCAACGTCACGGCGTTTTTCAGTTGGAACAATGGCGACTCGGCCAGCGGTTCTTTCTCGTAGACGTCCAGGCCAGCGCCGCGAATCCGCTTGGTTTGCAGCGCTTCGATCAGCGCCGGTTCGTCCACTACCGGACCGCGCGCGATGTTCACCAGGATCGCACTCGGCTTCATCAGCGCCAGTTCGCGATGGCTGATCAGGTGTTTGGTCTTCTCGCTGAGCGGCACCACCAGGCAGACGAAATCAGCTTCGGCCAGCAACTGATCAAGGCTGCGGAACTGCGCGCCGAGCTCTTGTTCCAGTTCGGTCTTGCGGCTGTTACCGCTGTAGATCACCGGCATGTTGAACCCCAACCGACCACGACGAGCAATGGCCGCGCCAATGTTGCCCATGCCGACGATGCCCAGGGTTTTGCCATGCACATCGCAGCCAAACAGCGGCGCGCCGACGGTGGCTTGCCACTGGCCAGCCTTGGTCCAGGCGTCCAGTTCGGCCACGCGGCGGGCACTGCTCATCAGCAGCGCAAAGGCCAGGTCGGCGGTGCTTTCGGTGAGCACGTCCGGGGTGTTGGTCAACATGATCCCGCGTTCGTTGAAGTAGGCGAGGTCATAGTTGTCGTAACCGACCGACACGCTGGACACCACTTCCAGTTTGGCGGCGTTCTCCAGTTGCGCACGGCCGAGTTTGCGACCGACGCCAATCAAGCCGTGGGCGTGGGGCAGCGCTTCGTTGAACTGGGCGTTGATATCGCCATTTTTCGGGTTTGGCACGATCACGTCGAAATCTTGCTTCAGGCGCTCGACCATTTCGGGGGTGACGCGGCTGAAGGCGAGGACGGTTTTTTTCATGGGAAGCAGCTCGGCGGGCGGTGGTGAATGCCAAGCACGCTAACATTCTTCGCGGGTTTTGCGCGAGTGCCCAGGCGTACGAGGATCAACTGTGGGAGCGGGCTTGCTCGCGAAGGCGGGGTATCAGTCAACATTAATGCGGGATGTTAAATCGCCTTCGCGAGCAAGCCCGCTCCCACAGGGGATATCGGTCGTTCGCGGGTGTTGTGTTTGCTGAAGAACCTTTGTGGGAGCAGGCTTGTTCCCACAAGGCAGGCGTGGTCAATCTTGCGGGTCGAGGTTGTCCAGCATCCGGTTCACCGAGAGTTCAGCCAGCATGATGACTTGCTGGATGCCGAGCAGGGTGTTGCGGTGAGTGCCTTCGACAAATCCGGCGAGGTCACTGGCCATGACGCTGGCCGAGGCGAGGGTTTCGCTGGCGTAGACCATCAGGGTTTCGTTGGTGGCGTTGGGGGCGACCTGGAACAGGTGGCTGGGGGTGTGAGGGGGATTCGGTGTTGGCTTGAACATAAGGGGGGCTACTCCATCGTGAGGTTATGGAGCTGCCACTTTCGTTTTCCAGACGAAAGGTGGCAGCCGTGCGCGGACTGGAAAAACCGGCAAACCTCACCAAAAACCCGGCAGACCCGAAGGTCTCCCGCGCACAGCCGCCATAACATTGGGAGCAGAAAAAAGCGCCGCAGTATGCCATGTGCTGAGGTGAGGTATCGATTCGGGTTTTCCAGACCCGGTCACTGATGCGTCAGTGACCCCCAAAGCCTATCCACTTCCCTTCCCACACAACAACCGTCAAAACACGTCGGAAACGTCCGAGGAAATCCGCAGTTTGTAGGACCGTCCGTAGCTCAATTCGCCAACCGTGCCCCGGCCAGGCTTCCGCTCAATTCATACGCCGTCAATTCCGCTTGATGCGCCGCCAGAATCTCCGGCAACGACCCGCGCAGGTACTCGACCCACGTCTTGATCTTCGCATCCAGGTATTGGCGCGACGGGTAGATCGCGTACAGGTTCAGTTCCTGCGAGCGGTAGTTCGGCATCATCCGCACCAGCGTGCCGTTGCGCAGCCCTTCGATCGCCGCGTACACCGGCAGCACGCCCACGCCCATGCCGCTGGTGATCGCGGTTTTCATGGCGTCGGCGGAGTTCACCAGAAACGGTGAGCTGTTAATGGTGACCATTTCCTGGCCTTCAGGGCCGTCGAAGGTCCATTTTTCCAGCGGGATCACCGGGCTCACCAGGCGCAGGCACGCGTGGTTGAGCAGGTCGCTGGGTTTTTGTGCGCAGCCGTTGGCTTTCACATACGCCGGAGAAGCGCAAACGATGCTGTAGGTGATACCCAGCCGCTGGGAGACGAAACCCGAATCCGCCAGTTCGCTGGCGAGCACGATGGACACGTCGTAACGCTCGTCCAGCAGGTCCGGAACGCGGTTGGCCATGGTCAGGTCGAAGGTCACGTCTGGGTGAGTCTTGCGGTAGCGGGCGATCGCATCGATCACGAAGTGCTGGCCGATGCCGGTCATGGTGTGCACTTTCAATTGGCCGGCGGGGCGGGCGTGGGCGTCGCTGGCCTCGGCTTCGGCTTCTTCGACGTAGGCCAGGATCTGCTCGCAACGCAGCAGGTAACGCTTGCCGGCCTCGGTCAGGGCGATGCGGCGAGTCGTTCGGTTGAGCAGACGGGTTTGCAGGTGGGCTTCCAGGTTGGAGACCGCGCGCGAGACGTTGGCCGTGGTGGTGTCCAGTTGCACGGCGGCGGCGGTGAAACTGCCGGCCTCGGCCACGTAGCTGAAGGCGCGCATGTTTTGCAAGGTGTCCATGGGGTGCTCTCGGGTTCGATGGCAAATTGTGACACGAAGTTTCAGAGTCTGAGACCCCGACCAAGGGATTATCGCAGTAACGGTAACAAAGATTCACAGGAATCCCAGCTTATCGCCAACAAGGCCCACCCCTAGAATTGCGGCCACCGCAGGAACATCAATACCTGTGGGAGCGGGCTTGCTCGCGAATGCGGTGTATCCGTCAATGATGATGTCGCCTGACACACCGCTTTCGCGAGCAAGCCCGCTCCCACAGGGGATGCGGTGCCCGGTCCCGGAATATTTCGTGCCTCCCCCCATCTCAGGAATTTGCAGCAGTGCCGCGTCGCATCAACAGAGCGCTCAAGACGCTCAGTGTTTTGGCTTTAACCCTGGCAATCAGCGGCTGCATCGGTACCGGAGGTATTGCCCCGCAGGGCAAGGCGCTGGAGGCTGATTCGCTGGCCACCGACGAAGCCATCCAGAACGCTGCACAGGACGCACACTGGCCCACCGCGCAATGGTGGCAGGCCTATGGCGACCTGCAACTGAACCGCTGGATCGACCTCGCCGTGCAAGGCAGCCCGACCATGGCCATGGCCACCGCCCGGGTGCGTCAGGCCAAGTCCATGGCCGGCATTGCCGAGGCCGCCGAGTCGCTGCAGATCAACGGCGAATCGACCCTCAAGCGCCACAACTGGCCGACGGACCAGTTCTACGGCCCTGGCGAACTCTCCAATACGACCACGTGGGACAACAACGCCGCGCTCGGCTTCAGCTATGCACTCGACCTCTGGGGCCGCGAGAGCAACGCCACTGAGCGCGCCGTGGACATGGCGCACATGAGCGCTGCCGAAGCGCGCCTTGCCCAGCTCGAATTGCAGAACAACATCGTGCGCGCCTACATCGAACTCTCGTTGCATTACGCGCAACGGGACATCGTCGCCGCGACGTTGAAACAGCAACAGCAGATCCTCGACCTCGCGCAAAAACGTTTGAACGGCGGGATCGGTACGCATTTCGAAGTCAGCCAGGCCGAAACGCCGCTGCCGGAAACCCATCGCCAGATCGATGCCCTGGACGAAGAAATCGCCCTGAGCCGCAACCAACTCGCGGCGTTGGCGGGCAAAGGTCCGGGGGAGGGCGTGCAGTTGCAGCGGCCGACGCTGTCATTGGGGGCGGCGCTGAAACTGCCGTCGTCGCTGCCCGCGCAATTGCTCGGCCAGCGCCCGGACGTGGTCGCCAGTCGCTGGCAAGTCGCGGCTCAGGCCCGAGGCATTGATGTAGCACACGCTGGTTTCTACCCCAACGTCGATCTGGTCGGCAGCCTCGGCTACATGGCCACGGGCGGCGGGGCGTTGGAGTTTCTGACCGGCAAAAAGCTCAACTACAGCGTCGGCCCGGCGATCTCGTTGCCGATTTTCGACGGTGGCCGTTTGCGCTCGGAACTGGGCGAAGCCTCGGCCGGGTATGACATCGCCGTGGCCAAGTACAACCAGACGCTGGTCAATGCGCTGAAGAACATCTCCGACCAGTTGATCCGCCGCGAGTCGATGGACAAGCAACAAACCTTCGCCGCCGAGTCCGTGGCCACGGCGCAGAAGACCTACGACATCGCGATGATCGCTTATCAGCGTGGGCTCACGGATTACCTCAACGTGCTGAATGCCCAGACGTTGTTGTTCAAACAGCAGCAGGTGCAGCAACAGGTTCAGGCGGCGCGGTTGAGTGCGCATGCGGAATTGGTCACGGCGTTGGGTGGTGGATTGGGTGCTGGCAGTGATGTGCCGACCGACAGCCAGACCGCCGCACCGAAAACCCCGGCACTTCTGAAGTGAACACAAAACCTGTGGGAGCGGGCTTGCTCGCGAATGCGGCGTGTCAGGCAATGCAGATGCTGACTGACACACCGCTTTCGCGAGCAAGCCCGCTCCCACAGGGTCCCGGCCCGACTGAAATATCAATGAGCAGGAATCGATGACTCCCTTGCCCGCACCTCTGCGCTGGCTCTACTCCCTCGAATGGCGCCGTGGCTTCTACGACTGGGCGCGCAGCGATGGCGTGACTTGGGTCTACATTTTCAAGGTGCTGCTCGCGGCGTTCCTGACCCTGTGGCTGGCCATGCGCCTGGAGCTGCCGCAGCCGCGCACGGCGATGATCACCGTGTTCATCGTCATGCAACCGCAAAGCGGCCACGTGCTGGCCAAGAGTTTTTATCGCTTCCTCGGTACCCTCGCCGGGTCGGCGGTGATGGTGTTGCTGATCGCGTTGTTTGCGCAGAACACCGAACTGTTCCTTGGCTCGTTGGCGATCTGGGTTGGCCTGTGCACGGCCGGCGCCGCGCGTTATCGCAACTTCCGCGCCTATGGTTTTGTGCTCGCGGGCTACACCGCTGCGATGGTCGGTTTGCCGGCGTTGGCGCACCCGGACGGCGCGTTTATGGCGGCGGTCTGGCGGGTGCTGGAAATCTCATTGGGGATTATTTGCTCGACCCTGATCAGCGCCGCGATCCTGCCGCAAACCGCCAGTGCCGCGATGCGCAACGCCTTGTATCAGCGCTTCGGCGTGTTCGCCTTGTTCGTCACCGACGGCTTGCGTGGGCGCAGCCAACGCGAAGCCTTTGAAGCAAGCAACGTGCGTTTTATCGCCGAAGCGGTGGGCCTGGAAGGCTTGCGCAGCGTGACGGTGTTCGAAGACCCGCACATGCGCCGGCGCAACGGTCGGCTCAGTCGCCTGAACAGCGAATTCATGAGCATCACCACCCGCTTCAACGCCTTGCATCAATTGCTCGAACGCCTGCGCAGCAGCGATGCGGACCACGTGGTGGCAGCGATCAAACCCGGTTTGCAGGACCTCGCGGAATTGCTCGACGGCTTCAGCGGCCGCGCATTGACCAACGCCGATGCCGCGCGGTTGGTCACGGCGCTGACCGCATACAAGGAAGGCTTGCCGGCGCGGGTGCGCCGCTTGCGCGCGACGTTCCAGGAGAGCGATCCGAGCGACGCCGAGCAACTGGATTTCCACACTGCGTATGAATTGCTCTATCGCTTTGTCGATGACCTGCACAGTTATGCACAGACCCACGCGTCCCTCGCCGATCACAGTCATGCGCGGGAGCAATGGGACGAGCCGTTCACCCCGCAAACCAATTGGCTGGCATCGGCGGCGTCGGGGATCCGGGCGGCGTTTATTCTGGTGGTGCTCGGCAGTTACTGGGTCGCCACTGCATGGCCGAGCGGGGCGACGATGACGTTGATTGCCGCCGCCACCGTGGGCCTTTCTGCGGCGACGCCGAACCCGAAACGCATGGCGTTCCAAATGGCGTGCGGCACCTTGCTCGGGGCGCTGATCGGCTTCGTCGAGATGTTTTTCATCTTCCCGTGGATCGATGGTTTTCCCTTGCTGTGCGTGATGCTCGCGCCGGTAATCGTGCTCGGTTCGTTCCTCACTTCACGCCCGCAATACGCCGGGGTCGGCCTCGGGTTGCTGATCTTCTTCAGCACCGGCTCGGTGCCGGACAACCTCACGGTCTACAACCCCTACACCTTTATCAACGACTACATCGCCATGGTCCTCGGCATGCTGGTGTGCGCCGCCGCCGGGGCGATCATCCTGCCGCCCAACAGCCGCTGGTTGTGGCGGCGGCTGGAGCAGGATCTGCGCGAGCAAGTGGTGTACGCGATCAGCGGCAAGCTCAAGGGATTGGGGTCGAGTTTTGAAAGTCGTACCCGGGATTTGCTGCACCAGGCCTATGGCCTGGCGGTGGGCCAGCCGCAAGTGCAGCGGGATTTGCTGCGCTGGATGTTCGTGGTGCTGGAGGTCGGCCACGCGATCATCGAGTTGCGCAAGGAACAGGCGATCTTGCCGGTGCATCCGGCGTATGCCGAATCCCAGCCGTGGCGTCAGGCGATCCGGGTGATGGGGCGTTCGCTGGTGCGGCTGTTTTTGCAGCCGAGCCAGAGCAATCTCGAGCGCGGGTTGATCGCCGTGGACCATGCGATCAGCCGTGTGCAAGCCACCGATGAACCGTTCGCCCCGCACTTCGATACGTCGGCGTTACGGCGGGTGAAGAGTTATCTGCACTTCATCCGCACCTCGTTGCTCGACCCGCAATCGCCGCTCTATGCCTATGTCAAAGGAGTTGAACATGCCGCGTGAAATTGCCTTCCACGGCGTGTACATGCCGACCATGACTCTGATGTTTTTCATCGCTGCCGCGCTGGCCTGGGCGCTGGACCGGTTCCTGTCCGGGTTCGATTTGTATCGCTTCTTCTGGCACCCGGCGCTGCTGCGCCTGAGCCTGTTTACCTGTCTGTTCGGCGCCCTGGCGCTGACGGTTTACCGTTGAGAACCTACTGATGAAAAAGCTTTTCAGTCTGCTCGCGACCCTGCTGGTGCTGGCCCTCGCGATATGGATCGGCCGGACCCTGTGGGTGCATTACATGGACACGCCATGGACCCGCGACGGTCGCGTGCGCGCCGACATCATCAACGTCGCCGCCGACGTCACCGGCGAAGTGGTGGACGTGCCGGTGCGCGATAACCAGTTGGTGAAGAAGGGCGATTTGCTGATGCAGATCGACCCCGAGCACTACCGCATCGCCGTGAAACAGGCGCAATCAATGGTGGCTTCACGCAAAGCCACGTGGGAGATGCGCAAGGTCAACGCCCACCGCCGCGCCGACATGGACGCACTGGTGATCTCCAAGGAAAACCGCGACGACGCCAGCAACATCGCCGACTCGGCCCTGGCCGATTACCAACACGCCCAGGCCCAACTTGAAGCTGCCGAACTCAATCTCAAACGCACCGAAGTGCGCGCCGCCGTGGACGGCTACGTGACCAACCTCAACGTGCATCGCGGTGACTACGCACGCATCGGCGAAGCGAAAATGGCCGTGGTCGATATGAACTCGTTCTGGGTCTATGGCTTCTTTGAGGAAACCAAACTGCCACACGTGCGAGTGGGCGATAAGGCCGACATGCAACTGATGAGCGGCGAGGTGTTGAAGGGGCATGTGGAGAGTATTTCTCGCGGGATCTATGACCGGGATAATCCGGAAAGTCGCGAGCTGATTGCTGATGTGAACCCGACATTCAACTGGGTACGTCTGGCGCAACGGGTGCCGGTGCGGATTCACATTGATGAAGTGCCGGAAGGCGTGCTGTTGGCGGCGGGGATTACGTGCACGGTGGTGGTGAAGCAGGCGGGTGATTGATCGCGTTTGTGAGTGAGCCAGCCCTCACCGCAGTGGGGGCTGGAAATAGATTTATCACGTCAACTCCAATACGCCCATAACACCCCTAGAAAGCTGGAGATTCCTGAAGTGTTTCCTCCAAAAACAAATCGCTTCTCCAGGCGTCGCTGCAGAAAAACGGGTTTCGCGTTGGCGTCCGTATCCTCGTCAACTTTTCCATCGGTACCGAAATGGGTATCGAGAAGTCCGTTGTCGAGAAAACGAGCGAAATGCACTGATCCGTGGACGCTGGCGACGGTCAGTCGGCGATCAGCGTCCATGAAGCCTGCGTGCCAGTTGTCGCCCAGCTGCTCGTTGAGGCTCGTCAAGACAGGTTGCCCCCGATTGAAATGCTGATCCGGCCGACCGTCTGCATTCATGCCGAGCAAAAGGCCCTTTATGGGTATTAACAAACCTTCCTCGTCGCGATCGATACCTGACTTTCCGAGACCTACAAATCGATCATCGGTTGTTTGTATCAACGCATTCAGGGTGGTGTCCGCGAGGTTCAACACGTAGACCCCCGGGGTAGCGGCCTCACCGAAGGTCATGTCCACAGTGCCATTATTGTTGTAACGGGCAAAGTAACCCTTCTCGCCATCGATTTGTCTCACTCCGCCGACGATCAGAATCTTGTCGCCCTGCAGCTGCATCTCATTAACCGAGGTGATGTCGGCGCCGCCATTGAGCATGACGTTCAAGCGACCGGTCGTATTGAAACTGTTATCCAATGTTCCGTCCGGGTTTATTCGATAAAGAACGCCGCTGAGTCTTCTCTCGTTCCCCGGAGCGTGATAAGTCGCACTGATGACAATCTTGCCGTCAGGCTGGATCGCAAGACAGCTGGAGTCGGTGATAAGTTGTTCTATCGCCAGATTTGGCAGGATCAGATGGCCGCCTGCTGCAAAATCAGAATCCAGGACGCCCTGCTCCGTGAAGCGGGTGATCGTCAAATGCTCAGGCGGAAAATCAGAATCCGCGTCCAGGTAGGTATAACCCAGCATATAAATCCATTTGCCATGAACGGCTACCTTACCGCCTGACGCATTAAACGGCGGCCTGAATTGTCCGAACGTAAAGCCCTTGTCCGCGAATGTTTTATCGATACGTCCTTTTTCATCCACACGTGCCAGACCGTAATACAACTTAAGGTATCGAGTTTCATTTTCAGAGAAATTGTCGTCGTGGGATACGGCGATACCTACGATGATTTTCCCAGAGTCTATGTGCAGATTCCTTTGACCAGGCGGTCTGTGCCATTGATATGAGGTAGCCGCCAGAGTGAGAACTGTCCTGGCGGGATTTCTTCATCTTCGTTGAGTGGGCCACCAAAACTTTCATCCACGGAGCCAGGTTTGTGAACTTTGTGAGTGTTCATGTAGTTGTCCTGTGTCATTCAGCATGCGAGGTGAGTTGTGGCTGGCTCAACACCCGGTTAGGTTCGAGAACAGTCGGCGGGCGCTTCATCAACATCAACAGCCATTCCCGTTAAGCAGGAGTCTGTGTCGCGAGTTGTAGGACGTCTACTGTCAGACATTACAGGTAGGGGCCTCTTTCGGACGTGCGGGCGATGCCTTCAACAGCTCAAGCAAACGTCTCGTGCAGGTGTCGCCAAGTAACGTGGTATTACAGTGCAGTCTATTGCAAGTTTCTTATGTTGGCTGGAGAGCTTGTTAGTTGTAATAGGGTGTTGAATCGGCTTTTGTTTGTTTTGTCGTGTGCTAACTTCCGCGTCACCCTGAAACTCTGATGTTTGATCTAATGAGTTTGCAGTGGTCAATTATTGTTGCTGGATCGCAATGCGATCAATTTGATAAAAGGAAGTTGCACATGGCAAAGCTGTTAGATATCAGAATGGATGAATTTGTCAGTCATATTAAAGAGAGGGAGCCCATCACACTGGGGTTTTCCCTGGTCACCGATGGCACGCCTCCGCCCGTAGGCTCGCGGCTGCAATTCAGAATGCGCCCCGGCGTGACCTTGCTGCACGCCTCGATGCCGGCCGAGGGCGCGCGAATGATTCACGATGATGCATGGGACTTCAGGACTATTTTGATCGAAGAGGAACAAACCTCGGGGTGGACTTTCCGACGGACACTGACATTGCAATGTGATCAAGAACTGAGCCCTGTTAGTGCGAAAGAATTGTGTGGCATTGTTTATTATCAACCGGATTCCATGGAGAACTTCTACTGTCCTGTTTTGGGGCGCAAACTTGAAGGGAATCCTATTCAAGCACGTCAGGTTTTTAAAGGTTCATGGCAGGATCAAGCAACTAAAGGCTGGATCTACAGCTATGACGTTATTCTGCGTCCACATCAACAAGCGATCACTCAATGGAAGTTTCTGAGTTCGGGCTTGCCCTTGGGCACGAAGATTCACGCTAACGCCTGGCTCAACGTCACGCATGCAGGTCCGGAGGGGGTTGTTGAGCTGGTCACTCCGAAGGGTGATGATTATTTGCTGGAGCCGGGCAAGGACCTGGCGGTTTCCATCCAGTTGCTCTACCCGGCGGCTGTTGGCCAAAACCCATCGCTCCAGCGTTTGCCTAATCTCGTGGCTTATATCGCCTGATAACGCGGTGTTCTGATCGCTCCCTCGCAGCGCGTGGTAGCGATCAGGTATTTACTCGCTGCAAAGCGTCTCCTGCAAATGCCGCCAAATCACCTTGCCGGATTCGGGTTTCTCGAACACCACCGTCGAACGCCGATCCGAGTGCAGCCCCGTTGCATCGGTCTGCCGCTCCCGATAACTCACGGTCGCGCCGCGTTCGTGCCGCGCGATCCCGCGCATCTCACTGAGCTCAATCCTGAACCCGGTTTTCTGTCCGCCCGCCATCCGGAACAATGCTCTCAGCGCCTCCAGATCCAGCGTCCGGCCCAGCGGTGAGACCATGGAAAACTGCGGTGAAAAACGCGACAGCAATCGGTCCAGCGCGGCGTCGTTTTGTTCATGGGCAAACCATTGCTCGATCGCTACGTGGGCCTGGATCACTTCGTCAAAGTAGTCGGTGTAGTCAGTCATGTGGATTTTTCCTGGAGGGGCGGGGAGGTCAGCAGGGCGAGGACTGTCGTTGAATCCAGACGCAGGACGGCGGCCATGGGGATGAGGGTCAGCAGCGCCGCCGCGAGGAAACAATAATTGAAACCTTGGGTCCCCAACGCGCCGAGTAATGAACTCAACAGCGCCGCACCAAGGCAGAAGCCGAGCTGGCGATTGATGTTCCACAGGGCGCTGGCGTGGCTCATTTTTTCCGGGCTGACGCCGACAAACGCCAAGGTCTGCGCGGTGACGCTGCACACGCTACCGCCCAGGCCCATCAAGGTGTAAGCAATGATCAGCGGCAGGCCTGCGGGTTGTTCGACGCGCATCAGCAACAGAATGCCAAGGCATTGCAGGATCATGCCGGCGATCAACAACGGCTTGGGGCCGATGCGGTTGAAACTGCGTTTGCCCACCATGATCGCCACGCCGGACCCTGCCGCCCATGCCAGCATCAGCGCACCGGTTTGCGCCGCGCCGAAACCGAGGCCACGCAGGTACAGCACCGCAATCAGGCTGGTGCCGACAAAGACGCCGTTTACGAATAGATAGACCAGCATCGCCAAGCGCAGCGACGGGTTTTTGAGCAATTGCAGGTCGAGAATTGCCCCCGGTTTATGCCAGCCATCGCACAGGTACAGATAGACGACCGCCGTGCCGAGGATCAGACCCACCAAGCCGAAGACGCGGGTGTCGGGTTCGCTCAACAGGCTCAGGGCAATCAGCAGCAGGCACAGGCCGGAGACGGCAAGCAGCAGGCCGCGAACATCCAGTGTTGGGCGTTCCCTTGAAGGTTGATCGGGTTTCAGCCACAACGTGCCGAGGCCTAATGCGAGCAGCGCCATCGGCAGGTTCAGGTAGAAGATCCAGCGCCAGGACAACGCCTGGACAATCAACCCGCTGGCCGCTGGCGACAGTGCCGGCACCATCAGCGCCACCAGCATCACCACGCCCGTGAAATGCGCGCGTTGCTCCGCTGGAAACTGTCGATAGGCCAAGGCCTGGCCCACCGGGATCAACAACCCGCCACCGATTCCTTGCAGCCATCGCCAGCCGATCAACGTTTCAATCGATCCTGCCTGCGCCACCAACGCCGAGGCGATCCCGAACAACAGCAGCGAACCGAGGATCAGCCGCCGCTCGCCGAGCCGCGCCGCCAGCCACACGCTCATTGGAATGATCAGCGTCAGTCCGAGCATGTAGGCATTACTGATCCACGCTAATTCCGTCACCGAGGCGTGCAGTTCACGGGCGATGTCGGGGTAGGCGATGCTGGCGACGAACATGTTCAGCAGGTCGAGGGCGAACCCCAACAAATACACCAGCGCGACTTTCGAGCGATAAGCCATGGCAACATTCCCTGTAATGAGACGTGCAGGGTAGGGCGCTTGCCGGGTTAGGAGAACGCTGGTTTGGCTGCTAGTTTGTCAAAATTATTTTGACAAAGGAGTGCTGCGGGCATGGTCAGCCTGGACCGTTTTGACACTTTTAAAGCCGTGGTCGAGGCCGGGTCGTTGACCGCCGCGGCCGAGACACTGGGGCAGACCCGCGCCGTGGTGAGTTTCAACCTCAAGCGCCTGGAGGAAGAACTGGGCGTGACCTTGCTGACCCGCAGCACCCGCCAATTAGCCCTGACCGATGCCGGCGAGCGTTTTTATCGACGCTGTTTGCGCACCCTGGACGAAGCGCAACTAGCGATCGAAGAAGCCCGTTCGGAGCATTCGCAGCTCAAGGGCTCGTTGCGGATCACCACCACGGTGGAGTTTGCCTTGGCCCAGGTGGTGCCCGCGCTGGGGGTGTTTCGAGAGCAACATCCGCAGTTGAACATTCACTTGTCCACCTCCTCGACCCACGCCGATCTGATTTCCGAGCGTTTCGATGTGGCGATCCGGCTGGGGCGGATGCACGACTCCAATTTGCGAGCGGTGCAGTTGTCGACGTTCGAGATTTTCGCGGTGGCGGCGCCAGGGTTGATCGAGCGTTTCGCGGCCGTCGACACGTTGGCGGCACTGGAATCACTACCGACGCTGGGGCATGGTCGGGTGCCTGAACTGACGGTAAACGACCCGGCGGGAACGGAGCATCTCTACCAGCCGAAACCGGGGAAAACCGCGATTGTCGCCGACAACTCGGCGACGCTGCGGGCGTTTGCGTTGTCCGGGCAAGGCGTGGCGATTTTGCCCCAGTGGCTGGTGCAGGACGATCTGGACGCGGGGCGGCTACAGCGTTTGTTGGCGGATCATCGATTCGCGCAACAAGGGGTGTACGCGCTGTACCCGGATACCCGGCATCTGCCGCTGAAGGTGCGGGCGTTTATTGATTTTATGAAGGGGTGGGGTTGAGGTTTTGTGGGGGCTGTTCTGGCGCTTTCGCGAGCAGGCTCGCTCCCACCGTTGATCTTCTTCAGATCATTCGTTTGCCGTGCAGGGGTTGTTGGCTCAGTGCGCCGCTGTTGACGTTGACCGTTCGCGCCCATGTCACGGCATCGTCGGTGAACGTGCAGCGGACGGTGTCACGGAAGGCGCTGGCGACGAATATCCACTGCATTTCCAGGGTCGAGTGATCAAGCCAGCGTGCCCCGGCGATGACGTCTACGTTGTCGAAGGTGTAGCCATGGTGCAATTCGCTGCCGGGCATGTCGGTGCTGCCCTGATGCCAGTGCTCCAGCCCCGCCACAATTCGGTGCGTGCCCGTGGCGTCGCTTAGCTGCACGGTCAATGTCTCGTGTTCGAAGGTAAACGCGAGTCGCGTGACGCCCTGGTCGTTGTCGTCTACCTCGACCTCGACGGTGACTGGAACACTGAAGGGCGAAGTGCCTTGGGACACCAGCGCGGGAACCTGACGCATCGCTTCCAGACGTCGCTTCAAGCGATAGTCCGCCTCGTCGGCCAGCTTCGGGGTGTCGTGAAACGCCGCCGGGAAGTGCCGTTCGATGTGCGCAATGATCTGCGCCGAGTTCTTCATCGCGCCGACCACGGCCAGCGTCGCGCCGAAGGCCGGGAAA
Source organism: Pseudomonas sp. dw_612 (assembly GCF_018449725.1). Classification (GTDB taxonomy): domain Bacteria; phylum Pseudomonadota; class Gammaproteobacteria; order Pseudomonadales; family Pseudomonadaceae; genus Aquipseudomonas. Next base: position 97,784 of record NZ_JAAVVC010000010.1, read on the forward strand.
ACAATCGACATCTGCACGAAAACGCCGACCGCGCAGTACGCGTCCCGGGGCTTGATTGCCCAGTGGTAGCCGTACTTGCTGTCGGGCCCGCCTTGCGGGCGGGTCGCGGCGTGAACCCATTCGCTCGACAAAATGCGTTTGCCTTCCCAGAGGCCACCTTGAGCATGGAGGATTCCGAGTTTGAGCAGGGTCGCTGGCGTGGCGGTCAGGCCATTACCGCCGGGGTTGATCCCGTCGGGCCCGATGTCCCAGTGCTCGTCGGTGACGCCCAGCGGTTCGAACAGGCGAGGGCGCAGATAGTCGTGCATCGTCTGACCAGTCAGTTGGGTCACGATCGCCGACAGCATGTAGCTGGCCGCGCTGGTGTAGACGTATTGTTCGCCGGGTTCATGAACCAGCGGGATCTTGAAAAACTCGGTGATCCAGCTGCTTTCGATGGCGCGCCAGACCGACCCCGAGGTGTTGGATTGATGACCGGTGCGCATCGTCAGCAAATGCTCGACGGTCATGCGCGGCAATTTCGGATCCACGGGATCAGGCAGCAGCCCGGGGAAAAACGAGATAACCGAATCGCTGAGCCGCAACAGGCCTTCGTCCAGCGCGAAACCGATGGCGCACGCGGTAAAACTTTTGGCCACCGAATGCAGGATTCGAGGGCGTTGCGGGGTGTAGGGCCATTTCCAGCCCTCCGCCGCGACCCTGCCGTTGCGATGCAACATGAGGCCATGCAAATCCAGCCCGGCGTCCTCGACATCATCGAGAAAGGCGATGACCCGATCAGGGTCGATCCCGACTTCGCTGGCCGCCGCGCGGAGCAGGCCGTCGTGGGTGGTTTGAAGAGGGGCGGCGAACGAGAAACGGGTGGGCGCAGGCATGACGGTCAAGATCTCTTGTCAATGGAGCGGAAATACACGGCAGCGGCGAGCCGGAATGGATGATCAGTTTTTGGCGCGATGGACCAGGCGCGAATAGGAAATCAGCATGCTGGTCAGTTCCTGGGTGACTTGGGTGAACGGCGAGTTGCGGCGACTGATCAGGCACACATCCCGCGAGGCCAAGGGCTCACGGATCGGAATACTGATCAGTGACGACGAGAACAGTTTCATGCCCGGCAGCATGCGCGGTTCGATGGTCAGGTAATCCGATTCGGACACGATGTGCAGGATTTCCAGCAGCGAATCGGCGGTAATGGCGATGTTCGGTGGCGGTAGTCCTTCGGCCCTGAACAGCTCGATCAAGCGATTCTCGGCGCCGCCCACGACACCCGCCGGCCGCACGCTGATCCACTGACAATCGGTCAACTCGCGCACTGAGCGGGCCTGTGCCTGTGGATGGCCCTTGCGCGCAATGATGCTGGCGTCCGAGCTGTAGAGGCGCTCGATGGCCAGGTCGATGTCGGTGACGTTGGGCGCCAGCGGGCACATCACGAAGTCGAGCCGGCCGTCGCGAATTTTCTCGATCAGCATCTTCGTCGAACCACTGGCGACGTGCACCTGGACCTTGGGGAACTTGCGGGTGAAGCTGCTGAACACCGGCATCAGCAACTCGGCCAGCGGTTCGGCGGTGACGCCCAGCGCGATCTGCCCTTCGGGCTCGCCTTTCCATTGGCGGATATCCTGGAGGGCGCGATCGCAATCCATGGTGATCGAACGCGCCCGGGTCAGGAAACTTTCGCCCGCCGGCGTCAGGTTAATCCCTTGGTTGGAGCGGGCCAGCAGGGTGACACCGAGCTCCTTTTCCAGGCTCTGGATCGATTGGGTCAGCGTGCTCTGGGCAACACCCAACTGGCGTGCCGCCGAGCGAAAACTGCCTTTCTCGACAACGGAGCAGAAGGCGCGGAGATGGACCAGCGTCATGGGAAACAGCCTCTGGGAACATGGGCGATTGCGATGATCGGTTTGACCGAAGCTTATCCGAACAACTCCCCGAAAAACCTATCGGTTCAAATGATCGTGATCGGTCAATGTGATTAACCTGGCGTGAGTATTGCCGAGCAAAGCCCTCTGCGACGGGCTTCTGATTCGCAAAGCGGATGAATGGACGGCGCAGTGGCCGGAAATACCGAACATGATCGCTCCGTACGTTCTTCTCAACACACTTGCCACGCCCCTAAGATCGGTCCATCAACGTTAATCACCTCGGACCTGTTCATCACATCGCCAACCATGCATTCAAAACAATAACGACATCAGTTGCACAACCTCCTGCGGGTCTCCGTCCGAAGGAGCTGTAAAACAAGAAAAATCATCATGTGCCCGGCCGCGCCTTCGTTTTGAGGTCCTGCCAAACGTCCGGGTCGACAGCCAAGGGTTCTTGATATGAACAAAGCTTTTCTTCTGGCCGGCGGGCTCTCAGTCGCCCTGACCGCCAACGCCTGGGCCGATAACACGCTGACCGTGGCGTTGAACGCGGACATTCGCAGCACTGAGCCCGGTGTTAACCGTGACACCAACTCCGACGCCGTGATCCTGCACTTGACTGAAGGTCTGGTGGCCTTTCGTGAAGATGCCAGCATCGGTCCGCTGCTGGCCAAGGATGTGCAGGTCTCCGACGATGGCCTGCGCTACACCTTCCATCTGCGCGAAGGCGTGAAGTTTCAGAACGGCGCGCCGCTGACGTCCGCCGAAGTGCTGTGGACCTGGCGCCGTTATCTGGACCCGAAAACCCAATGGCGTTGCCTCGGTGCGTTTGATGGCAGCGGCGGCAGCAAGATTGTCGATATCTCGGCGCCTGATGCGTTGACGGTGGTGTTCACTCTTGATCGACCGAGCGGGATTTTCCTGGCCAGTACGGCGCTGCCGGAATGCGGTGGCAGCGGCATCGTCCATCCCGACTCTGTGGTCGCCGGGGCGTGGAAGGCACCGATCGGCACCGGGCCGTTCAAGCTGGGCGAGTGGAAACCCGCGCAGTCGATCGAGTTGCTGCGTTTCGCCGGTTACACCCCGCGCGAGGAAACCGGTCCGGATGGCTACACCGGCAACAAGTCGACGAAGCTTGATCGCATCAAACTGATGGTCATCCCCGACCCGGCCGCCGCCAAGGCTGCGCTGTTGTCGAAAAACGTCGACCTGCTGGTGGACGTCACACCGATGGATGCCAACGAATTGGCGGCAGTACCCGGGGTGAAGATTTCCTCCAGCGGCACCATGTCGATCAGTGCCTTGTTATTCCAGACCCGCGACCCGTTGCTCAAGGATGTGCGTTTGCGTGAGGCCATCGCCTACTCGCTGGACACCTCGCAAATCGTCGCGGCGCTGACCGACAACCGCTCCAGGGCCAACGCCTCGATGGTGGCGGTGGGCAGCAAATACCATCAGGCCGCCGAGGATAAGGGCTATGGCTACGACCCGATCAAGGCCCGTCGCCTGCTCGCCGAGGCCGGTTACAAAGGTCAGCCGATCAAGTTGCTGGTGAACAAACGCTATCCCTCGATCTTCGACATGGGCGTTTTCGCCCAAGCCATGGCCAAGGAAAGCGGCATCAATCTCGAGCTGGAAACCCTGGAATGGGGCACGCAGCTTGAGCGTTATCAGACCGGTAATTATCAGATGATGGCTTTTCCTTACTCCGAACGCCTGGACCCGGCGCTGAGTTTCGATTCGGTCACCGGTGACAAGGACAAGGAACCGCGCAAGGTCTGGGACAACCCGCAAGCCCGGGAGTGGTTGAGCGAGGCCATGCGCGAGTCGGATCCGGACAAGCGTCAGGCGCTGTTCGACCAGCTGCATCAACAGATGATCAAGGATGTACCGCTGATCGTGATGTACAACGGCAACTCGATCTCGGCGCATCGTGATTACGTGCAGGGACTGCGTCCGTGGCCGGTGTCCAAGCCACGCCTGTGGACCATCGACCTGCCCGTCGGGAGACCCTGAACATGATGCGTTTCATTTTGCAGCGGCTGGCCATGTCATTGCCCACGCTGTTGCTGATCTCCTTGATGGTGTTTGCCATCATCCGCCTGGTGCCGGGTGACCCGGCGCTGCTGATGCTGGGCGACATGGCCGACGCCCACAGCCTGGCCGCCACCCGTGAGGCGCTGGGGCTGGATCAGCCACTGGCCATGCAGTTTCTGATTTGGCTCAAGGCTGTGCTCAGCGGTGATCTGGGATTCTCGATCACGACCAATCAAGCCGTGTTGCCGTTGCTCCTCGACCGCTTCAGCGTGAGCGCCACGATTGTGCTGGTTTCGGTGTTGCTGGCCGCGTTGATCGCCGTACCGCTGGGGTTGCTGGCGGCCTGGAAGCAGAACAGCGGGATGGATTTCGGTGTGGTGGCCGGTGCGACGTTGCTGCTGTCGATCCCCAGCTTCTGGCTCGGGCTGCTGCTGTTGTACGGGTTCGGGATCAAGCTCGGCTGGTTGCCGGTGGTCGGTTATGTGTCCTTTCATGATTCGGCGTGGCAGGCGCTCAGCTACATCGTCTTGCCGATTGTTACGTTGACCCTGGTTGAACTCGGCGCAATCACTCGCATGGCGCGGGCCAGTGCCGTGGAAGTCTTGCGCCTGGAATACATCACCCATGCCCGAGCCAAGGGGCTCTCCGAGCGGGCGGTGTTGTGGCGGCATGCACTGCGCAATGCCTTCGCGCCCACGCTGACGCTGATTGGCCTGATCCTCGGCAACCTGCTCAGCGGCATCGCGGTCCTGGAAACGGTGTTCACGCTGCCGGGGATCGGTCGCCTGATGGTGGACGCCATTTATGCTCGGGACTACCCGGTATTGCAGGGCTGCCTGTTGCTGGTGACCTTTGTCTACGTGCTCGTCAACCTGCTGGTCGACCTTCTCTATCCGCTCTTCGATCCCAGGGTCAAGCTATGAACAAGCCCGCTTCTATTCCTCCAGCCACAGCCTCCGGGCTGCCGGCCACGACACCACGCCGACGCGCCCGGGGCCGGTTGCCGTTGAACGGCATGATCGGTGGCGTACTGCTTGGCGTGTTGCTGATCATGGCGTTGCTGGGTTTGATCTGGACGCCGTCCGATCCATTGGCCCTGAGCCTGATGTCGCGTTTGCAGGCACCGTCTGCCCATCATTGGTTAGGCACGGATGAATACGGTCGCGATGTGCTCAGCCGTCTGATGATCGGTGCCCACACCAGCCTGTGGATCAGTTTGCTGACGGTGAGCCTGGCGGTGATCGCCGGCACTTTCCTGGGCTTGCTCGCCGGGTTCATGCGCGGCTGGGTCGATCGCATTCTGATGATGATCAACGACGCCTTGCTGGCATTTCCCGGCATCCTGCTGGCGCTGGGTTTGATGGCGATTATCGGCCCGAGCCTGTACGGCATCGTCTTTGCGCTCAGCCTGGCGTATACGCCGTCGGTGGTTCGGGTGGTGCGCGGCACGGTGTTGTCGTTGCGGGAGAAAGAGTTCGTCGAAGCTTCCCGCGTGATCGGCAATTCCGAGCTGTACACCATGCTGCGCCACATCGCGCCGAACTGCGTGGCACCCATCTGCGTGCTGGCCACCAGCATGTTCGGTTGGGCCATTCTCGCGGAAAGCTCCCTGAGCTTCCTCGGCCTGGGGGTGCCGCCGCCGGCCGCGACCTGGGGCAACATGCTCGCGGCGAGTCGCCCTTACATCGCCACCGCCAGTTGGCTCGGGTTGTTTCCCGGCATCTTGATTGCGCTGTCGTTGCTGGCGTTCAACCTTTCTGGCGATGCATTGCGCGATCGTCTCGACCCACGGATGAGGAAATAATCATGACGACCTCCGACGTTTTGTTGGCCGTGGAAAACCTGAGTATCCGCGTAGGGCCTGAAGGCGCGCTGGCGGTGAACGACCTGAGCTTCACCATCGCACCGGGTGAAATCGTTGCCCTGGTGGGCGAATCCGGCAGTGGCAAGACCATGGCGGCGCGTGCGGCCATCGGCCTGCTGCCTGCGCCGCTGGAACAATGTGCTGGCGCGGTACGCTTCCAGGGTCGCGATCTGAATACGCTGAAACCCGAGGAGCTGCGGCGTATCCGTGGGGCGAAAATCGGCATGGTGTTTCAGGAGCCCATGGTCTCGCTGAACCCGTCGCTGACCATCGGCCAGCAAATGGCTGAAGGCCTGCGCCTGCACACGGATTTGAACGAAGAAGAGATCCGCCTGCGCAGCTTGAAGATGCTTGAGCATATCGGCATCGCTGACCCCAAGCGTTGCCTGACGGCCTATCCCCACGAGTTCTCCGGCGGGATGCGCCAACGCATTATGTTGGCGTCGGTGATGTTGTTGCGACCGGCCCTGTTGATCGCCGACGAACCGACCACGGCGCTGGATTGCCTGGCGCAACTGGACGTGCTCAAGCTGATGCTGGACCTGACCCGGGAAGAGGGCACGGCCATTCTGTTCATCAGCCATGACCTGTCGCTGGTGGCGCGTTATGCCCATAAGGTGGTGGTCATGCGCGATGGCAGCGCCGTGGAGCAGGGCAGCATCGAACGCATCCTGCTGGCGCCGCAGGCCGAGTACACCCGACAGTTGCTTGAAGCCTTGCCCCGGCGCGGCGATCTCGCGCCGTTGCCCCCGAGCGAGCGCCCGCTGCTGGAGGTGGACGGCATCTGTATCGAACATCCGGGACCGCGCAGTTTCTGGGGCAAGAGCCAATTCAAACGCGTCGTGCATTCGGCCAGTTTGAGTATCGCGCCAGGTGAAACCCTGGCTCTGGTCGGTGGCAGCGGTTCGGGCAAGACCACCCTCGGCCGGGCGGTGGTGGGGTTGGTGCAGCCGTGCGAAGGCGCGATCCGTTTTCAGGGGGTGGACATTCTCAAGGCCGGCAACCGCGAACATCGGCTGCAATGCCAGATGATTTTCCAGGACCCGTTTTCGTCCCTTGATCCACGGATGAAGATTGGTGAAATCCTCGCCGAGCCCTTGCGTCACGAACCCAACCTCAATGCCGAACAGCGTCGTGAGCGGGTGCGTAAAACGCTGATCGATGTCGGGCTGGCTGAGCACTTCGTCGAGCGCTTCCCTCATCAGCTTTCCGGTGGTCAGCGACAGCGGGTCGCGATCGGTCGCGCGCTGGTGCGTCACCCGCGCCTGGTGATCGCCGACGAGCCGATTTCGGCACTCGACATGACCATCCAGAAACAGATTCTCGAATTGTTCGAGCGGCTCCAGGCGCAGTACGGCTTTGCCTGTTTGTTCATCTCCCATGACCTGGCAGCGGTGGAGCGAATTGCCCATCGGGTGGCGGTCATGAGCCAGGGCAAGGTGGTCGAGACGGGATCGCGCGACGAGATCTTTGATCGCCCACAACACCCTTACACGCGAAAACTGCTGGCCGCCGCCAGCCCATTGGAAAAACTCGAAGGGGGCGGTTATCGCATACGGCCCAGCCCCGTTCCCGCCGTGATTTAACAATCGTGGCGTAAGTAGCGAAGTACACAGACCACAGCTGCACCGCCGCGCAAATCGGCGATTTGCGCGAACGGCGAAGCCATGCCTGAACAATAAGAAAAACCCCCTAACCATTGATCTGCCAGGAGCTAACAACATGAAAAAATCCCTGACTCAATTGATGACCGGCCTCGGCGTGGTCGGTACTGGTTTCATCCCAAGCGTGGTCCACGCCGAGTTTCTCAAGGACAGCAGCGCGACCCTGGACATGAAGAACTATTACTTCAACCGGGATTACCGCGAGGAGGCTACACAGTCCAAACGTGACGAATGGGCCCAGGGTTTTATCCTCGATATCCAGTCTGGGTTTACCGAAGGCACCGTCGGTTTCGGCGTGGACGCGGTGGGCATGCTGGGGATCAAACTGGACTCCAGCCCTGATCGTTCCGGCACCGGTTTGCTGGACCGTGGCAGCGACAAGCGCGCGGACGATGAGTATTCCAAGCTTGGCCTCACCGGCAAGGCGCGCCTGGCCAAGAGTGAGCTGCGCCTGGGCTACCTGGTGCCCGATTTGCCGACGCTGCAGCCCAACACCAGTCGTCTGTTCCCGCAGTCGTTCAGCGGTACTCAACTGATTTCCAGCGACATCAAGGACCTGACCGTCAGCGTTGGCCAGCTCGATCAGTTCAAGGATCGCGATTCCACCGACTACGAAGACATGCGTCTGACAGCGCAGAACAAGGCCTACAAAAGTACCGCCGCCAGTGATCAATTCCGCTTCGCCGGTGGTGATTACAAACTCACGCCCACGACCGTGCTCAGTTACCACTTCGCGCAGCTCGAAAGCATTTACAAGCAGCAATACGCGGGCCTGAAAAACAGCTTCGCCCTCGGTGCGGGCACGCTGAAAACCGACGTGCGTTATTTTGATGCCGATGAAGATGGCTCCGGGCTGGCCGGCAAGGTAGACAACCGTGCCTTGAGTACGCGGCTGACCTGGAACTGGGGCGGCCACAGCATCGGTGGCGGCTATCAGAAGCAAATGGGCAGCACGCCGTTTACCTACGTCGATGGCGCGGTCACCTACCTGTTCACCGAATACCAATTGGGCAACTTCACGCAAACCAAGGAGCGTGCCTGGCACGCGCGCTATGACTACGACTTCGCTGCGCTCGGTGTGCCGGGCCTGAAGTTTTCCACGAAATACGCCAAAGGCGATCAGGCCGAGATCATTGGGTTCAATGGCGAAGGGCGCGAGTGGGAACGGGATCTCGACATCTCGTACGCCTTCCAGGAGGGGCCGCTCAAAGGGGTTTCGGTGCGCTGGCGCAACGCTCAGAACAACGGCAACTACTACAACGACATGAATGAAAACCGCTTCATCCTCGGCTACACCGTGGCGCTTTGGTAGTCGATGCCGGTTGCCGTCAGCCAGGCTTGAACACCTGGCTGACGGTGACATCGCGAGGGCCGATGAACGATTTTTCGGCGCCTGATCGATTTCACCGATCGGGATCGCCGGGGCCGCCCTTACGGCGATTCAGGGCGGCTCTTTATGATTCACACGGTAGCCGTCCTACTTTTGAACTCGAGAGTTTTATTTTATGGAACATCGCGAACACGTATTGCTGCAGGCGACTCATGGCAGCCGCAGGCACATCGACAGCGAGCATTACGGACCGGTTGGACAGGGCCGCAAGATTTATATTCAAGCCGCACTGCATGCTGACGAGATTCCCGCCATGTTGGTGGCCACGTTGTTGCGCCGGCACCTGGTCGCCCTGGAAAAAGCCAACCGGCTCCAGCACGAAATCGTGTTGGTGGCGGTGGCCAATCCGGTGGGCCTGAGCCAGTACGTCATGGGCGCGCTGAGCGGGCGTTTCGAGCTGGGCAGCGGGCGCAACTACAACCGTAATTTTCCGGTTCATCATCAGCAGATCGCACGGAAAATCGAAGGCGCGCTGGGACAGGACATCGACCGTAACCGCGAGGTGATCCGCTCTGCCTGGCGCGAGTGTCTCGACGACTGGCAGCCAATGGATGAATACGGTTCGCTGCAACGCACATTGATGTTGCTCGCGCACGACGCCGACGTGGTGCTGGACCTGCATTGCTCCCGTGAGGCGAGCATGCACGTTTACACCGGTGAAGAAGTCTGGGCGGACGTGGAACCGCTTTCGCGTTATCTGGGGGCCGAAGTTTCACTGTTGGCCAAAGACTCCGAGGGCTACTCCTTCGACGAGGCGCTGTGCCTGCTGTGGACCCGCTTGCAAGGCCTGTTCGACGGCGCATTCCCGATCCCCAATGGCACGGTCGCGGTGACGGTCGAGCATCGCGGACAGCGTGATGTTTCCTACGAATTGGCCGAGCAGGATGCCGCCGCGATCATTGAGTTCCTGATCCACCGCGGCGCTATCGAAGGTCAACCCGCACCCCTGCCCGCGTTGCGTAATCCGGCAACGCCGCTGTCCGGCAGCGAACAGTTCTATGCCGGCTCGGCAGGCATTCTCGTGCATCGCGTCCCCGTCGGCAGTCAGGTGCAGGCCGGCCAGGCGTTGTTTGACATCGTCGACCCCACGACCGGCGAAGCCACCACCATCAGCAGCCACAACACCGGCGTGCTCTATATGCGGCGTGAAATTCGCTACGTCAAACCCGGTGATCCGCTGGGCCGGGTGTCCGGTCCGGTGCCGATCCGCACGGGCAAGCTCTTGGGTGCCTGACGGCATCGCCTCAAAAAATTCACTGTGTCAGGAAGTTGAAAATGAACGCTGTCGATACGATCGAGCGGGAGAACCGCTTCTGTGCTCATAACTACTCGCCATTGCCCGTCGTCCTGGTTCAAGGCGAAGGGGTGTGGGCCATCGATGAACAGGGCAAACGCTACCTGGACATGATGTCGGCGTATTCCGCGGTCAGTCACGGGCATGTCCACCCACGTATTCGCGAGGCGGCAGTGGCGCAGATCGACAAGATCAGCGTTGTGTCCCGGGCCTTTTACAGCCAGCCGCTGGGCGCTTTTCTGGAAGCGTTGAGCCGGGTCACCGGGTTTGCCGGCGCGCTGCCGATGAACAGCGGGGCCGAGGCCGTCGAGACGGCGATCAAAGCCGCGCGGCGCTGGGGTTACCGGGTCAAGGGGATCGAGGCGAATCGGGCGCAAATTGTCGTCGCCGACCAGAACTTCCATGGTCGCACCTCCACCATCGTCGGCTTCTCGTCCGAACCGTCCTATAAGGCCGACTTCGGTCCGTTCTGTGGCGGATTCAAACAGGCGCGTTTCGGCGACATCGCCAGTTTTCGTGACGCGATCACCGAGCACACCTGCGCGGTGCTGATCGAACCGATTCAAGGCGAGGCGGGCATTCGTGTGCCGCCAGCGGGGTTCCTGCGTGAACTGCGCAAGCTGTGTGACGAAACCGATACCTTGTTGATACTCGACGAGATTCAATCCGGCCTGGGGCGCACCGGGAAATGGTTCGCCTTCGAGCACGAAGGGATTCGTCCTGATGCCTTGATTCTCGGCAAGGCGCTGGGCGGCGGGATCATGCCGGTGTCGGCGTTTGTCGCCGGGCGGGAGATTCTCGATCAGTTCGATCCCGGCAGCCACGGCTCGACGTTTGGCGGTAATCCGCTGGCCGCGGCCATCGGGCTTGAAGCCTTGAAGGTGCTGGATGAAGAAGGCCTGATTGAAAACAGTGCGCGTCTCGGGGAGCACTTGATCAAGCGCCTGCAAGGCTTGAACGACCCGGTGATTCGAGAGGTGCGCGGTCGTGGATTATGGGTTGGTATCGAGTTGACGCGTGCGGCCAAACCCTACTGTGAAGCCTTGCTCAAGGAAGGCGTGCTCACCCGTGAAACCCACGAAAACGTGTTGCGCGTGGCGCCCCCACTGTCGATCACCCTCGACGAACTGGAGTGGGGGCTGGCCCGGATCGAGCGGGTGTTCGAGCAGATGCGCTGAAGTGGCGTGGGCGCGCCCGGATCACAACTGCCCACGCAAGCCAAACCGCTTCATCAGCCCGGATTCCAGCAACCCTTTGGGCAACAGCCCCGCCAGCAACGGCAATGCCCGGCTGCCGTTGCCCAGGCGCAGCAGTCGCGGCGGTTTGTTCTGTTGTGCAGCCTTGAGCAAACCGGCGGCAAATTCGCTGGCCGGGGTCGGGTTGTCCTGGGACGCCTTGGCCCGGGCGCGAATGCCTTCGCGCAACGGCCACCACGGCGATTGCTCGGTGATCAGTTGTTCGGCTTCATGGCCGGCATTCTTGGCAAAACTCGAGGCAATGGCGCCGGGCTGCACTTCCATCACGCGGATGCCGAACGGTGCCAGTTCCATGCGCAACGCATCGCTCAAGGCATGCACGGCGGCTTTCGAGGCGCAGTAAGCACCGGCGAACGGCGTAACCAGAACCCCGGACACGCTGCCGATGTTCACCACCAACCCTTTGGCCCGGCGCAACACCGGGAACAGCGCACGGGTCACACCGACCACGGCAAACACATTAGTTTCGAACTGGCGCTGCATCGCCGGCACGCCGCCATCGAGCAGCGGCCCCATGGCGCCGTAACCGGCATTGTTGATCAACACGTCGAGACCGCCATGCTGCTGGTTGATCCGCTCGCTCAGTTGCTGGAGTGCGGCGCCATCGTTGACGTCCAGCTGCACCGCCGTGAAACCGGCCGCCGCCAGAATGGCTACGTCTTCAGCCTTGCGGGCACTGGCCCAGACTTCGTAACCGGCGTTTTTGAACACATCCGCCAGGGCGCGGCCGATGCCGCTGGAACAACCGGTAATCAACGCAACGGGCATGGCGCGGTCCTTGTGCAATAAGAAGAGGAAGTCAGTCGGAGAAACTACCCTGCAAACGCTCGGCGCGAAACTCCAGGGTTTGCGGGCGATAACCGGGGCGAAGCGGTGGCAACGGCAAGCAGTCTTCCCAATTGGCGCCGGCCTGCAATTCACCGGGACCACGATAGCGCGGGGCGGCGTATTGATTGTCGGCCAGGTTGACCGTGTCGCCGGGTGCATAAGCGGCGATGCGCCAGCGCAGTTCGGTGAGCGGCACGTCGTTGCCGTTGTTCATTGTCAGTTGCAACGGGCGATCCGCCGGGCAGCGTTCCGGGGCGTAGCTGATACGCAACTCAAGGCGTGCCAGTTGCTTGATTTCGCGGTTGTCCAGCCAGATCACCCACGTAGCGACCAGGCCCAAACCGACGGCAGCGGCCACGGACACGGGCAACGCTTTCTCAGGGTAGCGCAACAACAGGATCAGCCAGGTGATGACCAGCAGGACGCCGATGAACATGTTTGAACGCTCCTTGAACTCGTGCGCACCATCCTACCGAAGCGCCGCCGGATTGCACATTGATGGTCCATGCTGGTTGCCGTTGGTCGGCACTGTAATTTCTGACAGTAGCCACGGGAGCCATCGCCGAGATTAGATTGGCGCTGTGCGATTGAGATAGCGACTGATCATGCAGATGCCAGCCATTCACCGCCGAACACCGAGGCTGATCGCCAACGATCCGCGAGGCTTGCCCGCTCGCGTTGTTGATTACCTGCGCCACACTCCGGGCGAAGTTGCGCAACCGCGCATCAACCGCACGTTTCATGATGCTGCGGGGCGAGCGGTGCGGGAGTGGGACCCGCGATTGTGGCAACGGCAAAGCGACGATCCGTCGGGCCCGGCCAATGTCACCACCGTCCATTCGCTGACCGGCCAAGTGCTGCACAGGCTGAGCGTCGACGCCGGGCCACACGTCATGCTGTTGGGGGTGGCGGGTCAGACGCTTTTGCAGTGGGATGGGCGAGGGACGCGTCAGCGTTCGGAGTACGACGAACTGCTGCGCCCGCGAGAGCGCTTCGAGCAGGCCAGGGACCAGGCGGAACATGCTGTCGAGCGATTTCAATACGGCGCCGTCTTGCCGGAACTGGCCTTGCACAACCAGTGCGGCAAGTTGATTCGCCATGACGATCCGGCTGGCATCCTGCATTTGAATGACTACAACCTCTTGGGCGACAACACCGAACAGACCCGGGTTTTTGAAGACGCTCAATTCTTCACCACCCGTTGGCGCTTCAACCCCTCGGGTACGTTGCTGGAGCAGGTTGATGCCAGGGGCAATCACCAGAAGTTCAGTCTGACCCTGGATGGTCAGTTGCGCGCCGTGCAGCTGCAATTGGACGGGCAAGTCCCGTGGCAAACGCTGGTCAGTGATATCCGTTACGACGCCGAGGGCCGCATCGTGGAACAGACCGCCGGTAACGGTGTGCAAACCACCTGTCGCTATCGCACCGCAGACGGGCGCCTGCTGGAACGACAGGCAGAAGATGCCAACGCCCGGGTCCTGCAACACTTGGTTTATGACTATGACCCGATGGGCAATGTGTTGAGCATCGAAGATCGCGCCCAACCGGTACGCTACTTCGCCAACCAACGCGTCGAGCCGATCAGTCATTTTGCCTATGACAGCCTTTATCGTTTGATCGAGGCATCTGGCCGGGAATCGGGTGGACCCAGCCAGGGACCGCAATCCATGGGCCGCGTCGATCCGTCAGCGATTAGCAACTACCGGCAGACCTACGACTATGACGAGGGCGACAATCTGCTCAAATTGACCCATGTGGGTGCGCAAAGTCCGGGGCATCAGCTCGAAGCCGCGCGTTATAGCAATCGCTGCTTGCCTTGGCGTGGCGATGTCCCGCCGACGGAGGAACAAATCGCGGCAGCCTTCGACGCCAATGGCAATCTGCGGGAGCTCGAACCCGGACGCGCGTTGACATGGAACCTGCGTAACCAGTTGCAATCGGTCAGCCCGGTGCAGCGTGCGTCCGGGCTTGACGACAGCGAGTCGTACACTTACGACGGCGCTGGGCAACGGGTTCGCAAAGTTCGTCTGCTGCACACGAGCGCCCGTGCCGTAACCGCCGACGCGTGCTACCTGCCGGGCCTGGAGTTGCGCACGGATGCCGGCACGGGTGAGGTGTGGCAGGTCATCACTGCAGTGGCGGGCCTGAGCGAGGTTCGCGTGCTGCATTGGGAAAGTGCGCCGCCGTCCGGTATTGCCAATGACCAGTACCGGTACAGCCTCAGCGATCATCTGCGCTCTTGCACGATGGAGTTATCGGCGCAGGCCAGCATCATCAGCCAGGAGGTTTACTACCCCTTTGGTGACACCGCGTGGTTTGCGGCGGACAACGAGGTTGAAGCCCGCTATCGGTTCGTGCGCTATTCGGGCAAAGAACGTGATGCGACGGGGCTCTACTACTATGGCTACCGTTACTACCTGCCGTGGCTGCAGCGCTGGCTCAACCCGGACCCCGCAGGTGGGATCGACGGCCATAACCGCTATCGGGCGATGCGTAACAATCCACTGGTCTATGAAGATCCGGATGGTAGGACGCCGAACAAGACGTCCTCGACTGAGCCTCGTGATCAGATGTATCACGATCTGGCGGAGCGAGGTCTGGTGACCCAACTGCAAGCGGCGGGGATGCAACCCATCCGCAATTTTTTTGAACAGAGCCCGGACCGGAATGTGCAGGCCTATCGCCGGGAAATACCCAGAGCCTTGGAGGAGTTGGGTGCCAAGGACAGCTCGAACCTCATGAACACCCACCAAGCCCACGTGATCGCCGCCGCTCGCACAAACACTGCATCACCCTCCGGAGCGGTGCTCTATCACGCGGGTGAGCTCATATCCTCTGTGATGAGCAGGGTGATCGGTGAAAACCTGACAAGCCAGGTCATGGGACCGTTGTCGGAGGCTTTCAACAGTCCGGTCGGATCACCGGAGGTCTTGGCCGCCCGGCGCGGTACGGTGGCGTCGG
Organism: Pseudomonas sp. dw_612; assembly: GCF_018449725.1. GTDB lineage: Bacteria > Pseudomonadota > Gammaproteobacteria > Pseudomonadales > Pseudomonadaceae > Aquipseudomonas. The sequence goes on from NZ_JAAVVC010000010.1 coordinate 112,937, forward strand.
TTTTCGTGGTGGGTGGCACACTGGCAATGCGCGCCAAACATCCGGTGGTGCAAGCGCTCGGCGCTGCGAGTGTGGCAGCGGGCAATCTCATGAAACAGTCGGAAGAGCAGACGGTCATCCAGTATCGAATACTTATAGCCGGCGCGTTCTCCGGGGCATCGACCCTTGGATCTTCAACTCAGGCATCGACAATATTCGAGGAGTCGGCCATCGCCTTTGGACGGCAGCTTGATCAGGTCGTGCCGGGTGCCCGGCCGTCGCTATTCGTCGATGTACCTGAACCGGAAGCGACACCGCCCGGCCCGCTGGCACAGCAGCTATTTGCGGTGGCGTTTGGTCCGACGGAAAATGAACAGCCGCTACCCGACGCCCCACGGCACTTCAAAAGCAGGCCCGCTCCGTCGATGAGAAAGTTGTCGCGCGGGTAAAGCAAAAAAAGCCCCCGCCCAACCCACTGCGGATAGGGAATACGCAGTGGGTTGGACGAGGGCTTTTTATTTTGCAGAACGCTTATTGCGCGATGGTTTTCACCGACACGCCGCGTTCGATCGGGGTGGAGCGACCATAGATATCTTCGAACCGCTCGATATCGTCTTCGCCCAAATAGCTGCCCGATTGCACTTCGATGATCTCGAGTGGAATCTTGCCCGGGTTGCGCAGACGGTGCACCGACGCGATCGGAATGTAGGTCGACTGGTTCTCGCAGAGCAGGAACACGTTCTCGTCGCAGGTCACTTCTGCGGTGCCGCTGACCACGATCCAGTGTTCGGCGCGGTGGTGGTGCATTTGCAGCGACAGGCACGCGCCCGGCTTGACCGAGATGTGCTTGACCTGGAAACGGCCGCCCATGTCCACCGAGTCGTAGGAGCCCCACGGACGATAGACTTCGCAGTGGTTCTGGGTTTCGCTGCGGCCCTGCTCGTTGAGGGTGTTGACCATTTGTTTGACGCCTTGGACCGAGTCCTTGTGGGCGATCATCATGGCGTCCTTGGTTTCGACCACCACGATGTTTTCCAGGCCAATCACCGACACCAGTTTGCCGTTGCCGTGGATCATGCAGTTTTTGCTGTCCTGGATGACCACGTCGCCTTTGGACACGTTGCCGTTGGCGTCTTTTTCATTCACTTCCCACAACGACGCCCAGCAACCGACATCGCTCCAGCCCGCCGTCAGCGGCACAACGCAGGCGCGCTGGGTTTTTTCCATCACGGCGTAGTCGATGGAATTGTCCGGGCAGCAGGCGAAGGTGGCTTCGTCGAAGGTGATGGTATCGGCATCTTGCTCGCTGCGCTCAAGGGTCAGCAGGCAGGTGTCGTAGATGTCCGGGTCATGCTTTTTCAGCTCTTCGAGGAAGCGGCTGGCGCGGAACAGGAACATGCCGCTGTTCCAGAAATAACCGCCGGACTCCACGTATTCGGTGGCGCGCTTGACGTCGGGTTTTTCGACGAAGTGCGAGACGCGGCTGACGCCTTCGGGCAGCAGCGAATCGTTCGTCGACTTGATGTAGCCATAACCGGTTTCCGGTTTGGTGGCCGGGACGCCGAACAGCACCATTTCGCCGTTTTCTGCCGCGACAGTGGCCAGGGCCAGAGCGCGTTGCAGGGCTTTCTGGTCTTCCAGCACGTGGTCGGCCGGCAGCACCAGCATCAACTCGTCGCGACCTTCATTGACCAGCATCATCGCGGTCAGGGCCACGGCCGGCGCAGTGTTGCGGCCGAACGGTTCCATCAGGATGCGTTGCACTTCCAGCTTACGGTTGTTCAGCTGCTCGTTGACGATGAAGCGGTGGTCCTTGTTGCAGACCACGATCGGGGTGTCCATGCCTTCGAACACAAGGCGTTCCAGGGTTTGCTGGAACAGGGTGTGTTCGCCGGTCAAGGCCAGGAACTGTTTAGGAAACTGCTTGCGCGAAAGCGGCCAAAGACGTGAGCCGCTACCACCTGACAAGATTACCGGAATCATGTTGTTACTCCTTAAAATCGATTGGTTAGAGCTACTGCGTTCTGTCGTTTCACTCTTGTTCTTATTCCGTAGCCAGACCGATGTTCGCCCGTAGCAGCTGCCGAGCCTGCGAGGCTGCGTTCGGCGGCGGAGCCGTCGTCAATCCAGACAACAAGGTCTCTCTGAAAGACCGCATTTACCGGTTTACGACGGCTACGCCGCCGGACGCAGGCTTCGCCAGCTGCTACAAAGGGATCACCGTTCCGACGTATGTATTAGCGCGTCGAAACCGGACGTTTCACCCACACTGGCGACAGGCTGCTGCCTTTGCCGGTGACGTACAGCACGGCCGCTTCACCGCGTTCCAGGGCAACCGGTTTCACGTCGCCGACTTTGGTGGCGCCGTCATACAGGGCCAGGCTGACTTTCACCGGGTTGATTTCACGCTCGCCACGGCCCTTGGCCGCTACCGACGGAACCACTTCAGTCTTGCCGTCAGCGGTTTTCAGGGTCAGGGCCTTGTCGCTCAGGTTTTGCACGCGAACCAAAGACTTCTGCTTGTTCTTGAACGGCGGCTCTTCGATCAGTTGTGGCGCGCCGCTGGCGTTGTTGACCAGGGTGTAATAGTGGTCGCCGGCGAGTTTGACCGGCAGGGTCTGGCTGCCGACCTTGGCGCTGTAGTCGCCGCCCGGCATGAAGCTGAAGTCGCTGCTGGCCAGTGGCGCAACATCGCTCAGGTTGGTGGTGCCGACGGTGGCGCTGACTTCAGCGTTACCGGCGTTATAGACCCGCACGAAGGACGAGCCTTTCGGTGCGGTCGGGCCGTAGAGTGCGGCGTCGCCAGCGAAGGCGGACATCGACAGCACGCTCATGCCGGCAACAAGAGCAAAAGTCTTCGCGAGACGGCGAGGAGTAGTAGTGAAAGTCATGGTGTACCTCTCTTTCAGTTTTGCGCCCGGTCGGGCGTCTCGGATTTAGTGTTTGCGGCTACGTTTTGTTGGCGCACGCCAGCTTCTTTGAGCTCTGCGACCCACTGCGGATCGGCGTCACCGATTTCGTTGTTCACAGGCAGATAACGTTCAGGAAACTCCCAGATCAGCACCTGTGGCGGGCTGTTCTTGAAAGCATCGCTTTTGAGGTAGCTGAGCATCGGCAGAATCGGGCCGTGGCCGTCTTCGGCGTAATTGACCACGTCGCTCTTGAGCGCTTGCTTCAGCGCCCCGACGAAGTTCCAGTTCGGGTTGGCGCTGTAGCTGGTGCCGATCAGGGCCACCGGCACTTCATTGTTGGCGAACAGCGCATCGTCAGCGGCCGGCTGGTCATCAGCCGCCACGGTGTTGCGCTTCTGCAGCGGCTCGGTGGCCGGCATCAGGTTTTCGAACAGCGGGTCCAGCGGCAGGAACAGTCGCAGGTCGCCTTTGTGGGTGACTTTCTCCGCTGGTGCAGTGACGAAGTTTTGCGGTTCGCCGCTGAGCGGGGTTTTCTCGGCAATGGTCTTGGCCAGCGTTTCGGCGGCGATTTGCGCGCCTTCCGGGGTCCAGTGGGTGTCGGTGCGCAGGAACACTTGTTGACCGTCCAGCTTGGCCCGCAGCATCGGGCCGTACAGGTCAGGCGCGAGAATCTTGTCGGCCGCCACGCGAGCGTGGAAGTCTTCATAGAGATTGGCGTGAATGCTCGAAGGCTTCACGTCGCCCAGGTGTTCCGGGTACAACCGAGTCTTGGCCGGCACGATGGCCATCACCAGTTTCACGCCTTTGGCTTTCAGTTCCTGGCGTACGCCTTCGACCAGCGCGTAGTTGCCTTGCAGGTTCAGCTCTTCGTTAACGATCGGGTTGAATTCCTCATCGCTGTACAACCATTGATCGCGACCGAGCACCACGCCCGGACGACCTTCGTTGAACAGTTTGAAATCCAGAGCGGCCCAGAGGTTGGTGCCCAGGCGCTTGATCGGGAACTCGGCGTCGTAGTGCGTCTCCACGGCTTTGGTCCAGCGGCCGTTGAGCACCGTGGTTTCGGCACTGGTGCTGAACCCGAAGAAGCTGCGCGTGGACCACAGGCCCAGGGCCAGCAAGATCACCAGGAACAGGGCGATGTAGAGAATGCGTAATGAGCGGGTCATGGTCAGATCCCTCAGAACTGGAAGTAAAGGAACGGCGAGAAGCTTTGCGCCGAGAGTTTGAAAATCGAGGCGATGAACAACGCCAGTACCAGCGTGCGCATCACGTAGCGCGACCAGTCAGCGGTCCAGTAAGCCGGTTGCACGGTGGCTTCAACGCCCACGGTGTAGCCCGGTTCATGGATGCTGCCCGGGTTGTCGCCCGGTACGGCTTTGATCATTCCCGGTGTGGCGGTGGCCGGGCCATCGGCCTCGACGTTCACCACGGGCTTGGCTTTTTCCGGCGGACGATTGGTGTAGAAATCGCGGATGCCGAAGAACGCCAGGGTCATGTAAGCCACGACCAGGGTCGCCACTTGCAGGCCGGTGAGGCTGGCCTGGTTGAGTTCCGACAGCGACCATTCGCCGAAGCTGAACATCGCGCCGTACATGCGACCGGCCACGTGCAGGTTTTCCGAGCGGAAGATCACCCAGCCCATCACCACCAGCAGGAAGGTCAGTGCCCAGCGGATCGGGTTGATGCTGCGTGGCGAAGTGTTCAGACCCAAAGCCTTCTCGATTGCCAGCCACATGCCGTGCCACGCACCCCAGACGATGTAGGTGATGTTCGCGCCGTGCCACAGACCACCGAGCAGCATGGTCAGGAACAGGTTGCGATAGGTCATCAGCGTGCCTTTGCGGTTACCGCCCAGCGTGATGTACAGGTAGTCACGCAACCAGGTGGACAGGCTGATGTGCCAGCGACGCCAGAACTCGGTGATCGACTGGCTGATGTACGGCTGCTTGAAGTTTTCCATGAAGCGGAAACCCATCATCAAGCCCAGGCCGATGGCCATGTCGCTGTAGCCGGAGAAGTCGAAATACAGTTGCGCGGTGTAGGCCAGGGCGCCGAGCCAGGCGTCACCCGTGGTCGGGGCTTGCAGGGCGAAGCAATGGTCGGCCACCACCGCGAGGGTGTCGGCGATGAACACTTTCTTGATGAAACCCTGCATGAACCGCGTGGCACCTTCGGAGAACTTGTCGAGGGTGTGGGTGCGGTTGTTGAACTGATCGGCGAGGTCGCGGAAACGCAACACCGGGCCGGCAATCAAGTGCGGGAAGATCGCCACGAATGCGGCAAAGTCGATCAGGTTGCGGGTTGCCGGGGTGTCACCGCGATACACGTCGATGATGTAGCTGATGGACTCGAAGATGTAGAACGAGATCCCGATCGGCAACAGCACGTGGGTCAGGATGAACGGCGACAGGCCGACCGAAGTCATCATCGCGTTGATACTGTCGACGCCGAAGTTGGCGTACTTGAAGTAGCCGAGAATGCACAGGTCGACGGCCACGCCCAGGAGCAACCAGCGCTGGGCCGGTTTGGTCCGAACGCCTGCTGCACCGACTTTGAGGCCGATCCAGTAGTTCCACAGCGTGACAGCGGCGAACAGCGCAAGGAAGTCCACGCGCCACCAGGCATAGAACACATAGCTGGCGATCAGCAGCAGCAGGTTGCGATAGCGAATCCCGCTCAAGTAGTACATGCCGAGAAAGATCGGCAAGAACAAAAACAGGAACACATTGGACGAAAATACCATCCCGATCTCTCCATGTTTAACCAACAGTCAAGGGCCAACGGCCCCCCCAAACCCCCCACGAAAAAACGGGGGACACATCACACACAAAAACCTGGGCCTTGCACTAACCCTGTGGGAGCGGGCTTGCTCGCGAAAGCGGTGTATCAGTCGACATCATTGATGAATGTCAGACCGCATTCGCGAGCAAGCCCGCTCCCACAAGGGGGACAGTGCTAGCTCCCTTTGTTGCCTTTTTCGTTAGCCGGGTCGTAGACCTTGGTCAAATCCCCGCCGAGGCGGAAGGTTTTGAACGGCTGCATCTTGTGCTTCTGCGCCAGCACATCCGGCGGGCAGGTGTAGAGCGAGCAGAACGGTTCGAGCCAGGCGAATTTCGAGTCGACCTTGAGGTCGGTCATGTCCTGTTCCTTGCCGTTCTTCTTCTCGAACTCGTCCGGGTCTTTCACGCCGGAGAGCACGCGATCACCCAGGCGTTTCAGCGCGCCGTTGTTTTCCTGACGCAAATCCACACCGTTGACCAAGGCGAAACTGGCGATCATCGACAGCGGCGGCAGGGCGTAGTTGTGATAGGCGAGGGCGCGTTGCTGGCGCTTGAGTTCGTTCGGCAGATAGCCATCGGCATCGATTTGATTGGCGCCGACTTTGTATTCTTTCACCGACCAGTCGAACAGGTCGCGGCGGTTGGTGGCGATGGACGTTGCCATCACCGACCAGGCGGACCAGTACGAGTGGTTGTTGGTTTTGTCGAGCGGCAGGTTGTCCCAATCGCTGACCACCTGGTCTGCCATTTTGCTGAACCAGGCTTCGATCAACTGCGACTCTTGCTGGTGATTGGCCAACGGATGCGAGTCGGAGAACTTCAGGCGAATGTACGACGACGCCATGCTACCCAGGGCCCATTTGCGCATCGATTTGCCGGTGTGGTTGAAGTCCTTGGACATCAAGGCATCGGCCTTGGCCCAGGCCGTCAGCCAGTTGAGCGTGCACTCGAGTTGTTCCGGGCGACCGTCACGCATGTACTGCATCACGCGCTTGCTGGTGCCGCGTTCCAGTTTGGTGATGTCGGCGGTGGTGTCGCGGAAGGCCTTTTCCGACTGCACGTTCAGGGTCGAACGGGCCTTGTCGCTGCCTTCGTATTTGCTGCGAAATTGCAGGGCGCCGGTGTAGGGCGTCGGCATCGCGTCGCAGCCTTCGCTGCTGTCGCCGGTCTTCACTTTTTCAATCGGCGCGAAGTAGCCCTGGGGCGGACGCAGCGGCGCGGCGGCCTGGGTGGCGCCGGCGAACATCGCCAGAGTCAGCAGGGAGGGCGCGAGTAACTTTTTCAAAGTTCGGGTTTGCATATGAACCTCATTGCCCGGCCTGAGCGGTATGTTGCTCGGCGCCTGGGAATACGTTGCGTTTGCAGATTTTCGCGTCGACTTTTTGTGGCGTGGCACCCGCTTCAGGGCCCTGGACTTCAACGGCCAGCAGGTTCTGCGTGGCCCAGTCTTCGTCCGTGCGCAACTCAAAGGCGAAACGCCCGTCGGTGTCGGAGGTTTCCGGTTTTTCGATTTTGATGTCCTCGTGGCGACCGTTCATGTACCAGAGGGTGGCTTGCAGGACCTTCACCGACGCATCGGCGAACTGGATGTCGACCTGGTGACTGCCGTTTTGCAGGTTCAGGTTCTTGCTGTTGACCATTAATTCGTTTTTGCCCGGTTTCAATGTGGTGCTACCGGTCATTTGGGTTTCCTTGCCTTCGCAACCGTTGTCCAGCAGCGCCATCATCTGGCGGTAGATGGTTTCCTGGTCGAGGCGATAGAGCGGCGAGAATTCCCAGATGAGGATTTTCGGCGGCTTTTTCTGGAACTCGTCGCTGCCCAGGTACTGCAGCATCGAACCTTCCAGGCCACCGCCCGGGAATGCCACGTTGAGGATGTCGGCACCGATTGCCTCTTCGAGGAAACCGGCGAAGTTGTAGTTCTTGCCACTGTGGCTGGTGCCGACCAGGGTGATCTCCGGGTTGCCGGAGTCACTGAACAGATCGCCATCGGCCGCTTCGCCTTTCGGTTCCGTGGTGAACTGATCCATGTACTGGATCGCGTAGCTCGTGCCACAGAGTTGACCGGCCATGTTGTGTAATGTTCCGGTCTTGCCCATGCGACCCGACTTGTGGCTCTCGAATTCGCGTTTCGGAATGTCGGCGAAGGCCGGCATTTGCTTGATTTGCTCGCCGACGATTTTCGCTGTGCGCTGGGCGCCGTAAGGCGTCCAGTGTTGGTCACCGCGGAAGTAGAAATCGTGGGCCGGCAGGGTGTCTGGCAGCGACTCGTTGGTCAGCGGCGACAGGTCCGGCACGGTGTAGCCCATGGCGGCGAAGCGGCCGAGCATGGTTTTGTAGTTGCGCAGGGCCTTGTCAAAATCGTACTTGGCCTTGTCTTCCGGATTGAGCTTGTTGCGGTTCACCAGGCCACGGGTCGGCTGGTAGACCACCACCAGTTCCACGCCTTTGCTCTTGAACGCATCGTGCAGTTGTTTCATGCGTTTGTAGCCGGCCGGGGAGGTGTCGAATTCGGTGCGCAAGTCTTCTTGCGTACGGAATAACCAATCGCCCTGGGCCTGAACCAACGTGGTGAAATTCTGCTGGTAGCGCGTGGTGTAGTTCTTCGCGTCGTGGGCTTCCGGGCACAGGTTGCAGCACGGGTCGGCGGTGAACTTCGGCGCGGTTGCGCTGGCAGCGGCATCGTCGGCACGGGCGCCAGCGCTGGCCGCGAGAATCCCGAGTGTCAGGCCCGACAGGCTGAGTAATTTGATCAAGTGTGGGTGCATAAAATTATCCTCAGTCCCGCATTTCGGTCTGGCGTTCGACAGGGTCGATCAGCACGGCTTTCTGCTGGCGTACCAGCAGGTCGAGAATTTCATCCTGACGCTCGCCAAGAATCCCGTTGAAGCTGATGCCACTGGATTTGGTCGGTGCGAGCATGGACACGCGGTACAACTCGACGCTCAGCGGCGAGTCGATGGACAGCGGTCCGCTGCCGTTGCCGGCCAGTTCGCCGCCGACCACGATCAGCGACACTTGGGCGTCGAACGGGTCGAGCTTGATGTCCCGGTCGGTGTCGCTCAGGTCCTTGATGTGGCCGTAGACGCCGGTCAGGCCGTTGGCCATGGCGAGGTTTTCGTACAGGCGAATGTTCACGCTGTTTCGAATCCGGATGCCGTGGCGTTTGTTGCTGATCACCTTGTTGGCCCACAGCAGGTTGTCGGCACTCTCGTAGAGGGTGATGCCGTCGGTGTGGTTCTTGTAGATCTCGTTGTAGGCGATCAGGTTGTTCACGCTGTTACGGTCGATTACCAGCCCCGAGAGGTGGTTGTCGTAGCTGCGGTTGTTGAAGATGAAGCTGTCGTTGACCTCACGGGAAATGATGATCCCGTGCTTCTTCTTGGTCCCGTAGACGGTGTTGTCCGCGATGATCAGACCGTGGGAACGGTCATGCGGGTCAATGCCGTAGACGATGTTGTCTTTGTAGGTGTTGCCCTTGACCACGAAGTCGCGGGTTTCATAGCAGTAGAAGCCGTACCACATGTCCGAGAACTCGGAGCCGACGATCCAGCCGGTCGGTTCGGAGCGCTTGAGCACCTTGGCCATGTTCGGCGTGTACTGGGAAATACTCACGCCGTAGGACTTACTGTTGGCATAGCCGAAACTGGCGATCTTGCTGTTCGCGATGTAGGTTTCGGTACCGCCCCAGGACAGCAGGAACGGACGGAATTCCTTCGGCGTCTTGAACAGCGCCGGACCATTGTTCTTCTCGCTCCACCCGGTGATTTTGGTGTCACGCACAAACAACTGGCCGTCGTTGACCAGGAACGCGCCGGCCTCCTGGGACAGGCGCAATTCCTGGGTCTGCTTGTCGATTTCGAGGATGCCCTTGCGGCCAACCACGATCGGCAACTTCGCCAGGTAAACGCCCGGCGAGGATTCGCTGATGTACTTCGGTTCTTTCTTGGCCAGGTCCTTGAGGTTCATGTAGCCGTCGTCGACGAAGATTGCCTGCGGGATGCCGTGCTGACGCACCACCCACTCGGCCATCTTGTTGTCGCCGCCGATGAAGTCCTTCAAGGCGTCTTCCTGCATCATCCGGCGCACGCTGACCTTGCCCGGTTTGGTCCGCACGACTTTCGCGGCGATGGCTTCGGCGGTATAGCCGGAAGTGTCCGGCAGCTTCGGCTTGGCCAGCTCCAGCGGCGCGGTCGGTGCGCTGCTGACGGTGTAGGTCTTGGCTTGCTGCAGTCCTTTGGCCAGGGTGCTCGGTTGGCCTTTTTGCACAGGCGCAACCGGCTCCGCGTTGGCGAGGGCGACCGAGCTGGCCAGCAGCATTGCGCCGGCCAGCAACGTGATCGAACCTCTCTTCGGATAGGTCATGTCGGGCACTCCTTTCGCGGCTCGCATCAGAAGCGCCAGATCACGTCGATAAACGCGCGGTGCATGTACGAATCGACTTCTTTGCCGTAGGCATCGCCGGGCTTGAACACACCGCCACGCAAACGCACCAGGGCCGAAGGCTCATCGATCGACTGACTCAAAGCAGCAGGCAGCAGCCCTTGCTTGAAGTACTTGGTGACCACCAGGTCCATTTCCTGACCGAGGTCCTTGTTGCCATCTTCCAGTGGCAGGGAAGTGCTGGAGAGAATCGCGCCGGTGGCGTCGTCGGTGTTGTTCTCGACGGCGTTGATACCGTTGCTGCCCACTGGTTTGTTGCCGTCCACGCGCCAGAACTTGTGGTACACGAGGCTGGCGTCGTATTCGTCGTTGAGCATCCACGAACCGAACAGGGTCGCGGTTTGCATGTTGTTCATTTCGCCACGGAACGCTTCGCCGAAACGGTGAACCCGCGAACGAGTACCGGTGTAGTTCGAGCGGTTGCTTTCCAGGCCGTTCTGTTCGTAATCGGCGCTGGCACGGGCATAGGCTGCACCGACTTGCCATTGCGGATCGAGGCGCAGACGCACGCCGACATCGGTGGCCCAGCCGTTGAGGTCTTCACCGGTCTTGGCTTCGGTCGGGCGGGTGCCATCGGCATTCAGCGCGTTGACCGTATCGGTGTCGCCGCTCATACCGGTGATGCTGCCCCAGTAATTGACGGTGTTGGTGTTGCGCCAGTTGTAGGCGTCGCTGTCAGCGGTGAGGCCGAGCCAGCTGATGTCGCCGTTCTGTTTCTTGTCCAGCGAGTCGCCGGCCACACCCGGTTCCGGGTAGTCGAGCTTGCCGTCATCGTGGGTGTGATGACCGCGAATGCCGACCCAGTTGCCCGGGGTCCATTGATATGCCGCATCGGCGTAGGCGTGCAGGCGATCCTTGTCTTTGGGCGCCAGCTCTTTCAAGTCGGTGCGGTATTCGCTGAAGCGTTCGGCCACACCGGCGTTGGCACGCAGCAGGGTGGTGTCGAAGGTCCAGTTCAGGGCTTCGATGTTGGTGTCGCGGAACTGGCCGTCGTCATTGCGCAGGCGCTGGCGACCGAGTTTGAGCATCTCGCCCGGGTAAGGCGTGAGGCCGCTGTAGCCGACCCAGAATTCACGCATGGCCAGGTAGTTTTTCTTCGACTTGCGATCACCATTGTCGGTGGTCTGGGTGCCGTCGCTGTCGGACTGCTGCAGGGTGTCGGTTTCGATGATGTCGGTAGACGTTACCGCCTGACCCATCGCATAGGCGCTCCACGAGCCGCTTTCGCCGTAGACCCAAGGGCGCAGGTCGAGGCCGATGCCGTTGACGTCGCCGCCCTTGGCGGTCCCGAGGTCGGCGTCATCTTCGGATTGGCCGGTGACTTTGACTTCAAGACCGTAGTTCTTGGCTTCGGTCATCGCGGCGAGGGTCGGACACGACCACAGCAGGGCGAATGTCAGGCCAATACCGGCCTGAACGAATGGATTCAGCTTCATAGTTTTTCCTCGCCGTCTTCTTCTTGCAGGGCTTGCAAATCCAGCTTGTTCTGGCTCGAGGATCCACGAACGGCCTGTTCTTGTTTCAACAGGCGTTGGGCCTCGGCGAGCTGGGCAGGCGGCAGTTGGGCTTCTAACGTTGTCGCAAGCTCATTCGCTTGCGGGGTGTCCTGAGCCTTGGCCAACTGGCTGAAGACGTAAGCGTTGAGCGGGTTGGGCTTGGTGCCCTTGCCTTGGGAAAACAGTTGGGCGATGGCGAAGTCGGCGCTGTTCTGGCCGTTGCGCGCAGCGGTCAGCAGGTGATCCAGGGCCTTCTGCGAATAGACCTTGCCCAGGTAACCACGACGGTAAATCTGGCCGAGGTAGTAATCGGCGGCCACTTCCCGGCCCACGGCTTTCTGGAAGTGTTCTTCGGCGACCTTGGCGTCGGCCGGCACCCATTTGCCTTCGTAGTAGAGCTTGCCCAGCAACAGTTCGGCGCGGGGTTGATCCGCGGCGCGACCGTTGTCCAGGTACTTCATCATCGTGTCGACGTCACCGAGCTCCGGGAAGTCGTAGAGCAATTGCGCCAGGCTGACCCAGGAAGCGGGGTAGCCAGGGGCGATGTCTTCAAGCAGCGACTGCGCGGTTTTCTCGTCGGTCTTGCCCAGGGTTGCATCACCGAGGACGCGAGCGACGCTGTCCACGCGTTGTGCGGAAACGGTGCCGCGAGTGTGTGCGGCTTGCATCTGTTTGATCAGCTCGGCGGTTTGCTCGGGCTTGGCTTGTTTCTGGTAAACCGTGGCCAGTTCGACGTAGCAGATGTCGGTGGTGTTCAGCGCCGCTTTGCAGATGGATTCGACTTCATCCAGGTGCTGGTCGTACGTGCCCTGGGTGCGATAGAGCAGCACTTGGGCCAGGCCCGCTTCCGGTTTGCCTTCGGCGCGCCATTGGCTGATCTGCTGCTGGGCGTTGACGTTCGGGAAACTGTGCGGGTATTGCAGGTACAGCATCGCCAGCGGGATCAGCGTGTTGCCTTCGCCATTGGCCGAGGCTTTTTTCAACAGGCCTTCGGCTTCGTGCTGTTCGGCTTCGGTGGAACCGGGCTTGGCCACCAGCAGGCGACCGAGACGAGCCTGGGCTCGCGGCGAAACGTCGACCGCGGCGCGGTAAGTCGCCTCGGCCTGTTTCATCTGCGCCGGGTCACGGCTGTCGACCTGGATATCGGCCAGGCCCACTTGGGCTTCGCTGTAACCCAGGTTGGCCAGTTGCTGGTAGTTCTGCTGCGCCAGCGCGGTGTCGCCGCGTTTCAGGGCTTCGTTGGCCAGGCGTTGGTCGGGCAGGCTGGCGCAACCGCTGAGGCTGACTGCCAGTGCTATCGCACACAACGCAAAACCCCTGTGGGAGCGAGCTTGCTCGCGATGCTGGCGGCTCGGTGCATCAGACAGACCGCGGTGATCCCATCGCGAGCAAGCTCGCTCCCACAGGGTCGTCGGTGTGTTGAAAATAGACGTCATCACAGGCATGTCCTCGACTTAAATACCGGCGGCCATGGCTTTGTCGATCAGCCAGTTCAGGTTCGGGCCACGATCACTGTTCACTTCCACCGGGCGACCGGCGAAGGTGCTGTCCAGCGGCTCGTCAGGCTTGATCTGCACGCGGATGTCGGAGGACAGGTCGGCGCTTTTCAGGCTGGTGCTGCTGACGATCTTGCCGGTGCGGGTCTTGTCTTCGCCGGCGATTTCGAAGGTCACTGGTGCACCTGGACGCACGTCGGCGAACTGGCGATAGGTGAAGCGCGCGTCGATGTTGGCTTCGCTGTTGCGCGGCACCAGGGTGAAGATCACGTCGCCCTTGCTGGCGTACTGACCGTTGCCGACCAGTTGCTGGGCCACGGTGCAATCGCACGGCGAGGTCAGGGTGCCGGTCATTTGCTTGCCGAACAGTTCTTCAACCTTGGCCGGTTGCAACTGGTCTTCGTCCAGATGACCCTTGAGGACATCGAGCATGCTGGTGCTGAAGGTCGCCAGCGGTGCGCCTTTGGCGGCAACGCCGTCGCTTTTGATCAGGCTCTGCACGGTGCCGTCGCGCGGCATGGTGATGTTCATGCCCGGTACGCTGACGATGCCGGCCTGGGCATGGCTGACGAAGTACATGCCGTAGACCGACTTGAAGATGAAACCGAAGGCCGCGAGGCCGACGAGGAAAATCGCGAAGCTGAAGGTCACCGCACGCAGACGACCGAACGCGGTCATGCCGTGGCCGCCATCCTTGACCTTGCGCGCCTTGGTGAAGTTGTCGCGCTGCAGGGTCGCCAGCACTTCACCCATGCTGACGATGTCGCCGGCCAGGTGAGAGGTGATCAGGTGGCGCAGGGTCGAGATGTCTTGCGGTTCCAGATTCTGAAACTGGCAACCGGCGCGACCGGTCTGGCGATCGAAGGAGCGGACCTGCAACTCCACGTCCATGGCCAGGCCGAGGTTATCGATGACGAATTGCAGACGAGCCTTGTACACCTCGCCGACTTTCAGCGGCAGTTGACCGGCGTTGAACGCCAGGCCGCCAGCGGACAGGTCGATGACCCGGGCGTCGACTGGCGTCCGGTCGGGACCGAAGAACCGCAGCTTGGCCGGGATTTTCACTCGGGCGTGTTGGCGCTGGGCTTCGGATTCGTGCACTACGTTGGCATTGACGGCGGTATTCATAGGGGCAATTTCCTGGTTAATTCAATAAGGGGGCGGTCAGACCATCATCAGCAGCACGGCGACGAAAACGCTGCCGGCGGAGAAGGTCATGGTCCGAGACGACCAGGTGTTGAACCAACGTTGAAAGCTGGCGAGATCACGGGTCAATTTGGTGTCCTGGCGAGTCCAGGATTGTTGGTCGAGGCGAAAGAACACGTAGATCTTCACCAGCGCGCCGACGATCTGGTTGTAATAGAGAATCATCGGGTAGGCCGGGCCGATCCGGTGACCGGAGCACGACAGCAGCAAGGTCAGGATCAGGCGAGTGAGGCCGATCCACAGCAGATAAGCGAGGATGAACGCGCCGCCGTACTTGAAGCTGGCGATGATCGCCACCGTCAGGCCGAGCAACGACGTCCACATCGACACACGCTGGTCGAACAGCACCACCGAGGTGAACAGGCCGAGGCGTTTCATCCCCAGGCCCAGGGCACGGGAGTTCTGGCGCAGGTTGTTGCCGTACCAGCGGAACATCAGTTTGCGGCTGGCCTTGATGAAGCTTTTTTCCGGCGGGTGTTCCACGGTGTGGATCGCCGCGTCCGGTACGTAGAAGGTGTCGTAGCCCAGGCGCATCAGGCTGAACCAGCTCGACTTGTCGTCACCGGTGAGGAACTTGAAGCGGCCCAGGCGCCAGTGTTGCAGCGAGTCGCTTTCCACGTCGGCGATGAAGTCCGGGTCGGTCACGACGGTGGCGCGGAACACCGACATCCGGCCGGTCATGGTCAGGACGCGTTTGGACAGGGCCATCGAACACATGTTGATGTGGCGTTGGGCGAAGCGCAGTTTGTGCCATTCGGCCATGACGTAGCCGCCGCGCACTTCGCAGAACTCGTTGGTGGTCAGGCCGCCGACATTGCCGAACAACTGGAACCACGGCACGGTCTTGAGCACGACGCCAGGGGCGAGCACGGTGTCGCCATCGATCACTGCAACCACTGCGCGGTCATCCGGCAGGTGGCGGGAGATGGCGCGGAAGCCGTAGGCCAGGCCGTCGCGCTTGCCGGTGCCGGGAATGCGCACGAAGTCGAGCTTGACCCGCGCCGGCGGATTCATCCGGGACCACAGGCTCTTGACCAGTTTCTCATCGGACATTTCCACGATGGAGCAGACCATGGTGGTCGGCAGGCCGCAGTCGATCGCTTCGCGAATCACCGAGGCGTAGACCTGGGCGGTGGTCAGGGCGTCAATACGAAAACTGGTGACCATCAGGTACACATGGGACGGGTTTGCCGCTTTACCCAGCTTGCGCACTTTGCGCCGCAGGTGCGGGTAGACCACGTACAGGAACAGCATGCCGCGCAGAAAGTGCGTGGCCCCCATCGAGTAACGCCAGATCCCGATGAAACCAATCAGGAAGATGAAGTCCTTCGACTCGGAGTCGAACGTGGACGAAGGCAACGCCATGGCGATGCCCATCAATAAACTTAGGTAAAACAGCCAACCGGCGGCCTGTAAAAGGCCGTGCTTTAGCCTGTGCATAATCTGCATCCGTCTCTATCTCGGGCGAGCCTGTTGGGTGGCCCGATGGGGTTAAGGCAGGCTTACAAAAACTTGCAAGGCCACGGGTGACACCGATCTTTTCGGGTTCACTCGGAGCTCGGGTGAACCTGCGTAGGAGCTGCCGAAGGCTGCGATCTTTTGATCTTTTGATCTTTATCTTTGGGTTCACTCAGGACTCAAGTGGCCCGGGAAAGATCGCAGCCTCGTTGCACTCGTCAGCTCCTACGACGGGTTCGCACAGTGATTGCGCGTTGCCGCACAGCGTTCTGTGTTACCAGCAGATGCCTTCAGTGCGGCCGCTGACGCTGGTGGCTTTGGACATGAAGCCGACCAGGTCGATCACTTGCTTGCCGTGTGGAGCCTGTTCCGCGAGGGCGCGGAATTTCTCGTCACGGTTGCCGAGGATGATCACGTCGGAGTTGTTGATCACGTCGTCGAAGTCGGAGTTGAGCAGCGACGAAACGTGCGGGATCTTCGACTCGATGTAATCCTTGTTCGCTCCGTGGACACGGGCGTACTCGACGTTGCTGTCGTAGATGCTCAGGTCGTAGCCCTTGCCGATCAGCATTTCCGCCAGATCCACCAGCGGGCTTTCGCGCAGGTCATCGGTGCCGGCCTTGAAGCTCAAGCCGAGCAGGGCGACTTTGCGTTTGTCGTGGCTGGACACGATGTCGAAGGCGTTCTGCACTTGCGACACGTTGCTGCGCATCAGCGAGTTGAGCAGCGGCGCATCGACGTCCAGGGAGCCGGCGCGGAAGGTCAAAGCACGCACGTCTTTGGGCAGGCAAGAGCCGCCGAACGCGAAGCCTGGACGCATGTAGTACTGCGACAGGTTCAGGGTTTTGTCCTGGCAGACCACTTCCATCACTTCACGACCATCGACGCCGACAGCCTTGGCGATGTTGCCGATCTCGTTGGCGAAGGTCACCTTGGTGGCGTGCCACACGTTGCAGGTGTACTTGATCATCTCGGCGACGGCGATGTCCTTGCGGATGATCGGCGCGTCGAGCTCTTCGTACAGGGCTTGCAGCACGTCGCCGCTGGCCTTGTCGAATTCGCCGATGACGGTCATCGGTGGCAGGTCGTAGTCGGCGATCGCGGTGCTTTCACGCAGGAACTCAGGGTTGACCGCCACGCCGAAGTCGACGCCGGCTTTCTTGCCGGAGCAGTCTTCGAGAATCGGGATGACAACGTTTGCGACCGTGCCCGGCAGAACGGTGCTGCGGACCACGATGGTGTGGCGGGTGGTCTTGTCACGCAGGACAAAGCCGATCTCGCGGCACACCGCTTCGATGTAGTTCAGTTCCAGGTCGCCGTTCTTCTTGCTCGGCGTACCGACGCAGATCATCGACAGGTCGGTGTCGCGAATCGCTTCGGCGAAGTTGGTCGTGCCGCGCAATTTGCCGGTATCGATGCCCTTACGCAGAAGTTCGCCCAAACCCGGTTCAACGATCGGCGATTTGCCGGCGTTGATCATATCGATCTTGTCTTTGGCGACATCTACGCCAACGACGTCATGGCCACGTGCAGACAGGCAACCGGCACATACTGCACCGACGTAACCCAAACCAAATATGCTGATGCGCATCGCATTTACCTCTGTAATTATCAAGCCATTAGATGGCCGGAGTTAATGGTGTTCAGCGGTCGTAGTGCACTCGCAAGTGCAGCCGTACAGGCGCCACAATGCAGCGTGCAGGCATACTAAGTTCCGAGTGACTAAATAAGTGCACTCAAGATGTGCGCAACTAGGCCTTGTTATTATGATGTGCCCTGTTATGCATCCTGTCCCCTGATCAGAGGGCATTCGTGCAAAGGTCTTCCGCGCTCAATGCCAGGCGTGAGGCCCGTAAATCAAGCGGTTGGGTGCTCGGATGAGCACGTTTATAGGGGCGCAGCCTTGGCCATATAGGGGATAGTAATGGTGCGTATCTCCTGTCCTATTGGTGCTGCCCAAATAAGAGGTCATTAAGCAGAAGTTAGTATGACAACTTCGCTACATGGTTCTCGTCTCTGCGTAAGTTATCTCCTACAAACTCAAGAAGAATCGTTACCGGTGGTATGAACGACGCATTTGGACATAGTTCCGGTCCGCCCATCGCGAATTCTGAAATTTCTTGAAATATTGAGGAAGATGGCACTGCTTTCAAATTGATAGCACTTGCCGTTTGGCCCTTTATATATAGGGCAATTATCGAATTAGATGGGTAAGTGCCACCATTGTTAAAAAATGTCAGTGCCACTACTGAAAAAAATCACGATTGTCGAGTGAAACAAAAGTTAGAAATCAAGGTGGTGGATTTTTGGCGCCAAGAGAATGGCGAAACGGGCGGGGAATTGTTGGACGATTCGGCGGTGCGCACGACCGACGGTCGTGCGCCGATTGAGTGCATTACTCGGGGGCGTGATCGCGCAGGAATACCAAATTGTCCGGTTTGGACTGTTCGGCACTGTAGCGGTAACCCTGGACATCAAACTGCTTGAGCGCTGCCGGGTCGTTGATGCGTTCTTCGATAACGAAACGGCTCATCATCCCGCGAGCCTTCTTCGCGTAGAAGCTGATGATTTTGTATTGGCCGTTCTTCAGGTCCTTGAAGTCGGTGTTGATGATGCGCGCGTTCAAGGCGTTGCGTTTGACCGCCGAGAAATACTCGTTGGACGCCAGGTTCAGCAGTACGTCGTCACCTTGATCGGCCAGGGCTTCGTTCAACCATTCGCTGATCCGCGTACCCCAAAAGGCGTACAGGTCCTTGCCACGGGCGTTAGCCAGTTTGGTGCCCATTTCCAGCCGATACGGCTGCATCAGGTCCAACGGGCGCAGCAGGCCGTACAGGCCGGACAACATGCGCAAATGCTGCTGGGCGTAATCGAAATCGGCTTCGCTGAAGGTTTGGGCATTCAAGCCTGTGTACACGTCGCCCTTAAAGGCCAGCAGTGCCTGCTTGGCGTTTTCCGGGGTGAACGCGGGCGTCCAGCTGCCGAAACGCGCGGCGTTAAGCCCGCCGATCTTGTCGGAGACGTGCATCAATTCACTGATCTGCGCCGGCGTGAGGTCGCGCAGCTGCATGATCAGCTCCTGGGAATGGTCCAGGTATTGCGGCTGAGTGAAACGCTGGGTGGCCGGCGGTGTTTCGTAATCGAGGGTCTTGGCGGGGGAAATCACCATCAGCATGAAGTCGTCTCCTTTAATCGTGGGGCGATTCTAGGGGGTTGCGCCGGTTGACTCCAGCTATGGGTGTCATAGGTGATCGGTGGTGTCATGGGACAAGATCGCAGCCTCGTGTCACTCGGTAGCTCCTACGGGACCGGGTTGGCGCGAAATTGACGTGAAACAGGATTTGCAGGAGCTATGTAGGAGCTGTGCAGGAGCTGTGTAGGAGCTGTCGAGTGAAACGAGGCTGCGATCTTTTAGCCCCACTGCGATATCCCACGATATAGTGCCGCGCGGGTTTTGTTATGGAGACATCCCTTTGCGTATCGTTCTTTTATTCTCGGCCTGGCTCTTGAGCTTCGGTGCCCTGGCGGCGCCCGGCGATGTGGCGACGCTGGATCGCGGCACCTGGCCGGAACAGCTCACCAGCCCGACGCTATTCGATGTCGCGTCCCGGGCCGAAATCCTGATGTTCGCCCGCGTCCTGCTGGCCAGCGAGTCTTTGGACGAAGCGAGCCTGACCCGACGCCTGGGCCTGCGCACCATTAATCTGGACGCGATCAACAGCCTGCGCGAGCGGATGTGGCAGCGCTTGCTCACCAACTACAACTTCGCCCAGCAGAGCTGCGATCAGGATGCGTCGTTCTGTTTCTTCGTCGAAGACCTGCCGACCCTGCGCGAGCAAGCGGCCAAGTTCGTGGTCAGTGACGACAGCTTCTATATCAAGTGGTCCGAACCGAGCCGTCTGTTCCACGCCCAGTACCTGGACGAGCAGTTGCGCAAGGCCGCGCTGTTCCCGCAAACCAGCAGCGAAGTCGATCGTTTCGGCGACTATGAGCGCAACGGCGACGAGATGCATGACCGGCTGTTTCTGCTGACCTTCGACAGCGCGGCCAATGCCATTCCGGACAACACCGGTTGGGTGACTGAGTATCTGCGCAAGTCGAACATGAACGGCACGTTCTTTGTCCTTGGCAAGGACATCCAGGCGCGTCTGGCCGAACGTTCGGTCGCCAGCCTGCAAGCGACGTATTCACAGCAATGCCTCGGCGTGCAGGGCTGGGAGTTCCGTTCTCACAGCCATTGGCAGGACTGGCAGGACTCAGTGAAACGCAGCACCGAATTGGTAAAGAGCAAACTGCCCGAGAACTATGTGCCGCTGTTTCGCCCGCCGGACGGTCAACGGCGTTCCGACGCCCAGGGCTTCTTTGAATCGCAGGGTTTGCAGGTGGCGCTGTGGGACATCGATCCCCAGGACGGTGCGGGCAAGCTCAAGGGTAGCCAGAGCGCTCAGCGGGTGCTGACCCTGATGCTTTTATGGCGCCATGGCGTGATCAATTTCAATGTGAAGCAGGACGGGGTGAAAACGTCGATGCCCTGGCTGATCGCGCAAACGGCGCAAAGCGGGATCGGTTGGCAGGACTGTCAGGTGGCGTTTCGCTGAAATCGGGAAAAGCCCGCAATCATTGGGGCAGAGGGCAGGGCGGGGTGATTTTTCAAGGAGTTTCGATGCAGGCGGACTTCCGACTTTAACGGCACAATGCCTGCACGCCAAGGGCTATTCGTCACTCTGAAAAATAAACTTCAAAAAAACGTCAAAGTGCTTTTTTCTGTCATGGGTTTTGGAGTATTACGAAGACAGACCGCCGAAACCTGCAACACAGGTGGCGTCTCCCAAGACCCCAGTTTGTGTGCAGTTCACTTGATCCCTTGCAGGTGAATTCGGCAGTCACTTCGAGGCGCAGCACCGTCGAGGTATTGCGTCGAATGGCTCCCACAAAGGTGACCGAGTATGGATGATCACGGACGTAGTTCTTCTTCCAACCAGCCAATCCTTTATGTACTCGATACCAACGTATTGATTCACGATCCAAACGCCCTTCTGAACTTCGAAGAACACCATGTTGCGATCCCGATGACCGTGCTTGAGGAGCTGGATAAGCTCAAGAGCGGGCATCACAGCGTTGCGGCCGAATGCCGTCAGGCGATCCGCCTGATCGACAAGACCCTGGGCGATGCCAGCCCGGAAGATGTCGAACTCGGTGTGCCGATCCAGCGCGGCAAGAGTGGGCCCAAGGGTTTGCTGTCAATTCTGATGAGCAAACGCGCCGAGCCGAACATCATCTTGCCCGAGCACCTGAACGACAACATCATCATCAACCAGTTGATCGACCTGCACGCGCGCGAACCCAAACTGCCCGTGGTGCTGGTGACCAAAGACATCAACATGCGCCTCAAGGCCCGGGCGTGCGGGATTGCGGCCGAGGACTACAGCACCGACCAACTGGTCGACGACGTTTCGCTGCTGCCCAACGGTTATCACAACATGACCGGCTCCTTCTGGGACCTCGTGAGCAAGGTCGAAACCCGTCAGGATCATGGCCGCACCTGGCACCAGGTGAAGCTGATCGACAACCTGCCGGCGGTGCACATCAACGAATTCATCATCGACGAGCAGGGCTTTGTCGGCTGGATCAAGGAGATTGAGGAAGACCGCCTGCTGATTCTCGACCTGCATCAGGAACCCCTGTTGCACCAGGAAGCCTGGGGCCTGAAACCGCGTGACATCTATCAGAGCCTGGCGCTGTACGCCTTGCTTGATCCGGACATTCACTTGGTCAACCTGTCCGGCGCCGCCGGTTCCGGTAAAACCATCCTGGCCCTGGCCGCTGCGATCGAGCAGACCATGGTCAGCAAACGCTATCGCCGCATTATCGCCACCCGCAGCGTGCAGGGCCTGGACCAGGAAATCGGCTTCCTGCCCGGCACCGAAGCGGAAAAAATGGAGCCTTGGCTGGGCGCCATCACCGACAACCTCGAAGCCTTGCACATGGATGACGAAAACACCCATGGCAGCGTCGACTACATCCTCAGCAAAGTGCCGTTGCAGTTCAAATCCCTCAACTACATTCGGGGTCGCAGCTTCCAGCAGAGCCTGATCCTGATCGATGAATGCCAGAACCTTACGCCGCACCAGATGAAAACCATCATCACCCGTGCCGGCGCCGGTTCCAAAGTGGTGTGCCTGGGCAACCTGGCGCAGATCGACACCCCTTACCTGTCCGCGACCAGCTCCGGGCTGACCTACCTGACTGAACGCTTCAAAGACTTCCCGAACGGTGTACACATCACCCTGCAAGGGGTGCCTCGTTCGATTCTGGCCGAATACGCCGAAACGCATTTGTAACCGCAGCACCGGAACCGGGCGGCCTCCTCAGGTCGCCCGGTTTTTTGTTGTCCGCGTAAAACCTGTAGGAGCGAGGCTTGCCCGCGAAGACGTCGGCACATCCAACATCAACGTGACTGATACGCCGCCTTCGCGGGCAAGCCTCGCTCCTACAGGGGTCATCAATCAAATAATCAAACGTGCGGAAAATTGACCCGCAGGTTTACAATCGACGCTCCTGATCAGGAGTATCCCTGTGCTGACTCATCTCGATTCCCAAGGTCGCGCCAACATGGTCGACGTCACTGAAAAAGCCGTGACGTTCCGTGAAGCGACCGCTCAAGCGCTGGTGCGTATGCAGCCCGAAACCCTGCAGATGATCGTCAGTGGCGGTCACCCTAAGGGTGATGTGTTCGCCGTGGCGCGCATCGCCGGCATCCAGGCGGCGAAGAAAACCAGTGACCTGATTCCCCTGTGCCATCCTCTGATGCTGACCGGCGTCAAGGTCGAGCTCAGTGCCGAAGGCGACGACACCGTGCGCATCGTCGCCCGTTGCAAGTTGTCCGGGCAGACCGGCGTCGAGATGGAAGCCCTGACTGCCGCCAGCGTCGCGGCCCTGACCATCTACGACATGTGCAAGGCTGTGGACCGCGGCATGACCATCGAAAGCGTGCGCCTGCTGGAGAAACTCGGCGGCAAGAGCGGGCATTTTCAGGCGGACCCGTCATGAACATTACGGTGAAGTTTTTTGCCCGCTATCGTGAAGCGCTGGGCGTGGACGCGATCAAGGTCGAAGGTGATTTCGCCACGGTGGATGACGTGCGTGCTCTGCTGGCCCAGCGTGATGACGCGGAGGTGCTGAGCGAACAAAACTTGATGTGCGCGCGCAACGAAGACCTCTGTCAGCTCGACGAGCCGGTGGTCGATGGCGATGAAGTGGCGTTCTTTCCCACTGTGACCGGGGGCTGAGCCATGGCGATTCGCGTGCAAGTCACGGCGTTCGATCCGGGGGCTGAAGTCAACGCCATGCACGCTGCCAATGTCGGCGTCGGCGCGGTGGTGAGTTTTGTCGGCTACGTGCGCGACTTCAATGACGGGCTCGACGTCGCCGGGATGTTTCTCGAACACTATCCGGGCATGACCGAGAAGGCCTTGGGCAAGATTGCCCTGGAGGCCGAGCAGCGCTGGCCGTTGCTCAAGCTCGAAGTGCTGCACCGCATCGGCGCCCTGGAACCGGGTGAGCCGATCGTCTTCGTTGGCGCCGCCAGCGCCCATCGCCAGGCTGCGTTCGATGCCTGTGCCTTTGTCATGGACTACCTGAAAACCCGAGCGCCGTTCTGGAAGAAAGAAAACACCAGCGACGGCCCGCGTTGGGTGGAAGGGCGCGACAGTGATCATGCGGCGGCGGATCGCTGGAAGCAGTAGGCGGTCAGTTGTTTCCTTGTTGTTTGCCGGTCCGTCTTCGCGAGCAAGCCCGCTCCCACATGGGAATGCGTTTCCCCCTGTGGGAGCGGGCTTGCTCGCGAAGAGGCCATCGGCCACACCGCAAATTCCCCTGATTTTTCTCCCGACCAGAGGCTCGGCGGTTCTTCGCGCACCCGATTGACGATTTATACATAAAAGTCCAGTATGGAATTATAAGTACAAAAAAAGGCGTTCCCCTGTTTCCGTTCTTTCTTCTGTCTTGCCAAACCAACAACAACCGCGAGAAAACGAACATGAAGAAATTCCCCCTCATCACCGGTCTGGCCCTGAGCCTGTTGGCGTGCAGCACAGTGTTCGCCGCCGATAAAACCCTGCGCATCGGCATCGAAGCGGCCTATCCGCCGTTCGCCTCCAAGACTGACAAAGGCGAGATCGTCGGCTTCGACTACGACATCGGCAATGCGTTGTGCGCGCAGATGAAGGTCAAGTGCATCTGGGTCGAAGGTGAGTTCGACGGTCTGATTCCTTCCCTGAAAGTGAAGAAAATCGATATGGCGCTGTCGTCCATGACCATCAACGAAGACCGCAAGAAGTCGGTGGATTTCACCCATAAGTACTACTTCACGTCATCGCGTCTGGTGATGAAGGATGGCGCGGTGGTGGATGATCAGTACGCGAGCCTCAAGGGCAAGACCATTGGCGTGCAGCGCGCGACCACCACCGACCGTTACGCCACCGAGGTTTTCGAACCGAAGGGCATCAACGTCAAGCGCTACGGCAACAACGAAGAAATCTACATGGACCTGGCCGCCGGCCGCCTCGATGCGATTTTTGCCGACACCATTCCATTGAGTGATTTCCTGTCGATGCCGCGCGGCAAGGGTTACGCCTTTGTCGGGCCGGAGCTGAAGGACCCGAAATACGTGGGCGAGGGTGCCGGGATTGCGGTGCGCAAGGGTAATGTCGAGTTGGTCAGTGAGCTGAACACGGCCATTGATGGCATTCGCGCGAATGGCGAGTACCAGAAGATTTCGGATAAGTATTTCAAGTCGGACATTTATGGCGATTGATTAACCGTCTTCGCGAGCAAGCCCGCTCCCACATTGGAATGCGTTTCGTCTGTGGGAGCGGGCTTGCTCGCGAAGGGGCCCGTTCAAACAACACACCTCAAAATGCTTAGCCCTTCAATTCCTTCAAATGCTTGTACACCGTCGCCCGCCCCATGTTCAGCACATTGGCCACATAGTTGGAGGCGCTTTTGCCTTTGAACGCGCCTTCAGCGTGCAGCGCCAGCACCAGCTCGCGTTTGTGGTCACGGGTCAGCACATTCAGGCTCAACTGACGTTCGCGCAGCCAGGCATGCAGGAACGTGTTGATCCGCTCCTGCCAGTCATCGCGAAACAATGAGTCCGGTTGCGGAATCAACTTGGTCGGCGACAGGAACAAATCCAGCGCAGCCTTGGCATTCTCGAACAGCGAAATATTCAGGTTGATGCACAGCACCGCCAGCGGGTGGCCGTCGCTGTCGCGCAGCACGCTGCTGAGGCTGCGAATCTTCTGACCGTCCCAATTGAGCTTTTCGTACGGTCCGATGTTTCGGTCGCTGACGTCCTCGCTGAGCATGTCCTCCAGCGCCGCGTCATCGCCGATTTCCCGTTTCGACAGATTGTTGGCGATGTAGTCGATTTTTTGCGTGCGCAGATCGTGCAGCACCACCTCGGCGTGGGGGAAGAACAGCGTGGCGATGGCGTCGGCGATCGCCCGGAAGTTGTCCAGGACCGGGTCTTTTTCGGGTGCATTCATCAGGCGGGCTCCAGGCAACGTCAGCGCCCCATCAGGCAGGGCGCTGGAAGTTTGCCGCAATCGTGTCGGCGCGTCACCCAAGTCCGGATTCAACCCAGGCGCGCCGGGGAGAGCATTGCGGCGTCCAGGCCGAAACGGCTCAGTTGTTCAGGCAAGGCTTCACCGCGTACCAGTGCAGCGCTGGCCTGGCCCATGGCCGGCGACGTCTGGATGCCGTAGCCACCTTGCGCCGCAACCCAGAACAGCCCCGGCACCCGCGGATCGAAACCGGACAGCAAATCACCGTCGGCCACGAAACTGCGCAAACCGGCCCACGTGCGGGTCGGGCGGCGGATGGACAGGGTGGTGGCTTCTTCGATCTGGTAAATGCCCATGGCGATGTCCAGTTCTTCGGCCTGCACGTCGTGGGGTTCCACCGGGTCAGCGTTGGCGGGTGAGCCGAGGAACATGCCGGCATCGGGCTTCATATAGAAGGATTCATCGAGCGCCACCAGCATCGGCCAATGGTGGATGTCCACGCCCTCCGGCCCGGCGAAGATGAACGCCGCACGGCGTTTTGGTTGCAGGCCCAAAGGCGTGGCGCCGGCCAGTTCACCGATCTTGTCGGCCCAGGCGCCCGCAGCGTTGATGATCACGGGCGCGCTGAAGGTCTGCCCATTGGTGTGCACCTGCCACTGACCTTCGGCGTCATGGGCCAGGCCCAGCACTTCGCTGTCGGTATGCACTTCGCCTTTATTGCGCTTGATGCCACGCAGATAACCCTGGTGCAAAGCGTCGGTGTCGATGTCGCAGGCCGTCGGGTCGTAGAGCGCGCCGTGGACTTTTTCCCGACGCAGGATCGGCACGCGCGCGCAGGCTTCTTCGGCGCTGAGCAGTTGCATCTCCGGCACCGTGGCTTTGGCGCTCAGGTATTGATTGTTCAGCTCGTCCGGGTCTCCGGTGAAATCCACGGTCATCTCGCCGCGCGGGGTCAGCAGCGGGTGATCGCAGAAACCGCTGGGCGGGGTGTCGAAAAAGTCGCGGCTGGCCTGGGTCAGGGCGCGCACTTGCGGCGTGCCGTAAGCGGCGGTGAATAGCGCAGCCGAACGTCCGGTGGAGTGATAGGCCGGATGGGTTTCGCGCTCGAGCACAATGACGCGTGCGTGCTGCGACAGCCAGTAACCGGTGGAGGCGCCGGCAATCCCGCCGCCGATGATGATGAAGTCTGCCTGGCTCATGAACGTCTCCTGTGGGGCGTAATTGCCAATGTATAGGGGCCCTATGTGGGAGCGGGCTTGCTCGCGAATACGGTCTGACATTCACCCTTGATGTCGACTGACACACCGCTTTCGCGAGCAAGCCCGCTCCCACATGGGAATTGTGGTGTCAGGGCTGTAGGCGATAGAGAGCGTTAGCCAACGCAATGTCTTCCAGCCCCAGGCCGATGGAGCGGAAGAACACGTGGCGGTCGTAATCGGGGCGTTGCACTTTGCCGCTGAGCAGATCCGGCAAATCGCCGACAATCGCGCGCTTGTCCCAGCCATGGTGTTCGCCAGCGATCAGCATTTCACCCGCCGAGCCTGGGGTGGTCTGACGATAGTCGCAGAACACTTGCATGTCGTTGAGGCGCTGGGGCGGCACTTCGTGGGCCCGTGGTGCGTTGGTGCTGATTGAAGTGATCAGCGCCGGTTTGCTCAGGGTGGCCGGATCGATTACCGGACCGGCGGACGAGGTGCAGAGCATGATCACATCCGCGTCCTTAATCGCGGCTTCTCGGCTGTCGACCAGCGTCAGTCGTGGGTCGAGGCTTTGCAGTTGTGCCCGAGCGCCGGTGCTCAGTTCGCTCAAACCTGGCGAATACTGGCTGATGCTCTGCCAGTCCCGCAGGCCCTTGACGTAATGCAAGTGCGCCTGGGCCACTTTGCCGCTGCCGATGATCGCCAGGCGTCGGGCATTCAGCGGGGCGAGGGCATCGACCGCCACGGCGGTGGTCGCGGCGGTGCGGGCGGTGGTCAGTTCACCGGCATCGCACAGCAACAGCGGCTGACCGGTTTGCATGGACATCAACAGCGTCCACGCCGTGACCAGCGGACCTTGTTCGCGCACGATATAAGGCGAAGTCTTGACCCCGTACACGCCGTCCTCGGCCAGTACGCCCAAGTAGTTGATGAAGTCGCCGGCACCCTGGGGGAATTCCACCAGTTGCTGCGCCGGTTGCACGGCGCGCCCGGCGGCCAGGTCACGGAACAGCTTGCACAGGATCTGCGGCACATCGACTTGTGCCAACAGCTCGCGGGCCTGCTGTTGGTTGATCACGTAGGGCGTACTGGACATGGTCGGCTCCGGGTGCTGAAAGTAAACTAATTTGTCCATTATGGACTTTTAGTTTTCTTGGGCAACAGCCGGGCGAAAAAAAAGCGCAGTCCGTAGCCGGCTGCGCCTCTTTTCGATACGCCTGGGTTATGGGCGCTTACGCTCAACCGCGCGCAATAGATGCGTCGGTGGCGTTTCACAGCTGATTTTTTTACCGAGCAATGCCTCGATGGACGGTAGCTGGTAAGAGTCGTCTTCCCCGGCGAAGCTGATGGACACACCATCGGCCCCCGCGCGGCCAGTACGACCGATACGGTGTACGTAGTCGTCCGGGACTTCCGGCAGGGTGAAGTTGATCACGTGGCTGATGCCGTCGATGTGAATGCCGCGCCCGGCCACATCGGTGGCCACCAGCACGCGGATCTTGCCTTCGCGGAAACCTTCCAGGGTCTTGATGCGCTTGTGCTGCGGCACGTCGCCCGACAATTGCGCCGCATTGACGCCATCGCGCACCAGGCGTTCTTCGATGCGCCGCACTTCATCCTTGCGGTTGGCGAAGACCATCACCCGCTCCCAACCGTTGTCGGTGACCAGGTTGTAGAGCAATTTGTATTTGTCGGCACCGGCCACGGCGTAGATGTGTTGCTCGACGTTTTCGCTGGCCACGTTCTGCGACTCGATCTCGACGATCGACGGGTCGGTGGTCCATTGCTTGGCCAGGTTCATTACGTCTTCGGTGAAGGTCGCGGAGAACAGCAGCGTCTGACGCTCGTTCTTCGGCGGGGTCTGGCGAATGATCTGACGCACTTGCGGGATGAAACCCATGTCGAGCATGCGGTCAGCTTCGTCCAGGACCATGACTTCGACCATGTCCAGATGCACGTCGCCGCGCTGGTTGAAATCCAGCAAACGGCCCGGGGTGGCGACGAGGATGTCGCAGTGACGGGCTTCGAGGTGCTTGAGCTGCTTGTCGAAGTCCATGCCGCCCACAAACGTCATGACGTTGAGGCCGGTGTACTTGGTCAGGTCGGCGGCGTCCTTGGCGATTTGCACCACCAGTTCGCGGGTCGGCGCGATGATCAGCGCCCGCGGTTCACCCATGTAGCGTTCCTTGGGCGGCGGGGTTTCCAGCAACTGGGTGATGATCGAAATCAGGAACGCGGCGGTTTTGCCGGTGCCGGTCTGGGCGCGACCGATGGCATCTTTGCCGGCCAGGGTGAAACCGAGGACTTGCGCCTGGATCGGCGTGCAGTACGGAAAGCCCAGGTCCTGGATGGCGTGCATCAGTTCCGGGGCAAGCTTGAAATCGTGGAAACGGGTTTTGCCTTCCAGGGGCTCGACGGCGAAGTCTTCGAGTTTCCAGGGAATAACCGGGGCTTTTGGCTTCGGTTCGCGACGCGGTTTTGCAGGCTTCGGGGCTTCGTCGAGCGGTTGTTCGGCAACGATTGCCTCGACAGGTAGGGCGGCCGGTGTGGTCACTGGCTCGTGTTTCGGTGCCGCTGCGGCTGCGGTCCGGCCAGGCTGACGACCGTCGGTGCGGTGGCTGGGGGTGTGAGACGGAGCGCTGGCGACTGGCGCGAGCTGCTCAGTCTCGCTTTTACCGAACATTTTTTTGAGTGCTTTGAGCACGGTCATCTCATCAATTGGTTAAGGAATGTACGCCGGCCAGTGTAATGCAAGAATCAGGCGCGGCGTAGCGGGATGATCAAAGGAAGGCTTTTAACGCAAGCGCTCGGCGAGCCAGGTGCCGATATCGCGAATTTCTTCGGGTAACACTTCGTGGCCCATTGGGTATTCCTGCCATGTCACGGTGACACCACGCTGCTTTAAATGCTCATAAGCGCTACGGCCCATGGCGTTTTGCACAACGTCATCGTACTGGCCGTGCAGGCATAGCGCAGGAATGCGCTGCTGGCTGGCGGAAAGCTCCAGTTCATCGCTGAACGTCGGGGCATACGTCGACAGGGCAAGTACGCCACCGAGCGGTCCCTGCCATTTCAGGAAAGCGCTGTGCAGCACCACCGCGCCGCCCTGGGAAAAACCGGCGAGGAAGATGCGCGAGGCGTCTATTCCGCTGGCCTTCTGCTCTTCGATCAGGGCGATAACCATCTCGGCTGATTCATCCAGCTGCTCGCGGCTGATCGCGCGCGCCGGGTTCATGGCCAATATGTCGTACCAGCTTGGCATCTCGTAGCCACCATTAATGGTGACTGCGCGGGTCGGTGCCTGGGGCAGAACGAAACGAGTGGTCAGCAGGCTTTCCTGCAGCGCTTCGGCTACCGGCAGAAAGTCATAGCGATCGGCGCCCAGGCCGTGCAGCCAGATGACGCAGGCGTCTACGGGCTTGCCGGGCTGAAGAATCAAGGGCTGGGTCATGTCTGCTCCAATTTTGTGCGTGCGCTCTCATTGAGTGCGTGATCCGAGTGCGCGTCAGGTTGATCAGTTAAGAAGATGTCGCAAGGCTACAAGTTTTGCTATTGACCTGTCGCTGAATCGCTTGAGCGAGCGGTGTGGTACGGGCTTTGCTATGGGAAAACCTGTGCAACCATTCTCGCGCCTGGCGGTAACACTATCAGTGTACTGCTGACGACGGGATAGCAAAGAATCCGGTGATGGATGTTCGCCAGTGGCCGTTACGGGCTTAGCGAACGTGAAAGGGCTACAGCCCGTTCGGCCGATTGGTGAGAAGTGAGTTGTCCATGACGTGGATTTTCTCCTACTAGACTCATAGCTAAGGTCTTACGTCGGTTGACCCCAAAAAAAGCCAACACGGGTCAACAACGCCTCAAAAGGGTGCGACGGGACTCTCGCTCCGACACAACAAGAGCAAAACTGGAGGTTTGAATGAAAATGTTGAAATCCACCCTGGCTATCGTGACTGCAGCCGCAGTGCTCGGTGTCAGTGGGTTCGCTCAGGCGGGTGCAACCCTGGATGCAGTGCAGAAGAAAGGTTTCATTCAGTGCGGCGTGAGTGACGGTCTGCCGGGTTTCTCGGTTCCGGACTCCACCGGCAAGATCCTCGGGATCGACGCTGACGTTTGCCGCGCTGTGGCAGCCGCCGTATTCGGCGACGCCACCAAGGTCAAGTTCAGCCAGTTGAACGCCAAGGAGCGTTTCACCGCGCTGCAGTCCGGCGAAATCGACATTCTGTCGCGTAACACCACCATGACCAGTTCCCGTGACGCGGGCATGGGCTTGAAATTCCCTGGCTTCATTACTTATTACGACGGCGTAGGCTTCCTGGCCAACAGCAAGCTGGGCGTGAAAAGTGCCAAGGAACTGGATGGCGCAACCATCTGCATCCAGGCCGGTACCACCACCGAGCTGAACGTGTCCGACTACTTCCGCGCCAACGGCCTGAAGTACACCCCGATCACTTTCGACACCTCCGATGAAAGCGCCAAGTCGCTGGAATCCGGTCGTTGCGACGTACTGACCTCCGACAAGTCGCAACTGTACGCACAGCGCAGCAAACTGGCTTCGCCAAAAGACTACGTGGTTCTGCCGGAAACCATCTCCAAAGAACCACTGGGTCCAGTCGTACGTAACGGCGACGATGAGTGGCTGGCGATCGTTCGCTGGGTTGGCTACGCGCTGCTGAACACCGAAGAAGCCGGTATCTCTTCGAAAAACGTTCTGGCAGAAGCCAAGTCCACCAAAAACCCGGACGTTGCCCGTATGTTGGGTGCAGACGGCGAATACGGCAAAGACCTGAAACTGCCGAAGGACTGGGTCGTCAAGATCGTTTCCCAAGTCGGTAACTACGGCGAAATCTTCGAGAAAAACCTCGGCAAGGGCACTCCGCTGGAAATCGACCGTGGCTTGAACGCCCTGTGGACCAACGGCGGCATTCAATACGCACCACCAGTGCGCTGATGGTTCTGTCACCCGGTGGGCCAACCACCGGGTGATGTTCTGTTCCATTATTTCCGGGGCACTTCATGCAAAAATCAATCGGCGCACCAAAGCAGAGGCTCAGCCTCAGCGATCCGAAAGTGCGTGCGTGGCTATTTCAGATCATCACGATTGTCGCGGTCGTCGCGATGGGCTGGTATCTGTTCGACAATACGCAAACCAACCTGCAACACCGGGGCATTACCTCCGGCTTCAGTTTTCTGGATCGCAGTGCCGGATTCGGCATCGCTCAACACCTGATCGACTACACCGAATCGGACACGTATGCCCGGGTGTTTGTCATCGGTCTGCTCAACACACTGCTGGTGACTGTCATCGGCGTGATTCTGGCCACCATCCTCGGGTTCATCGTCGGCGTGGCGCGGCTGTCGCCGAACTGGATCATCAGCAAGCTGGCGACGGTTTACGTGGAAGTCTTCCGTAACATTCCGCCGCTGCTGCAAATCCTGTTCTGGTACTTCGCGGTGTTCCTGACCATGCCGGGGCCGCGCGCCAGCCATAACTTCGGCGACACCTTCTTCGTCAGCAGCCGTGGCCTGAACATGCCGGCCGCGCAAATGGCGGACGGGTTCTGGGCGTTCGTGGTCAGTGTCGTGGTGGCGATCGTCGCTATCGTGCTGATGGCTCGCTGGGCCAACAAGCGCTTCGAAGCGACCGGCGTACCGTTCCACAAGTTCTGGGTCGGCCTGGCGCTGTTCCTGGTGATCCCGGCGCTGTGTGCGCTGGTCTTCGGTGCTCCGCTGCACTGGGAACTGCCGAAGCTGCAAGGCTTCAACTTTGTCGGTGGCTGGGTACTGATCCCGGAACTGCTGGCGCTGACCCTGGCCCTGACCGTGTACACCGCGGCGTTTATCGCCGAGATCGTGCGTTCGGGCATCAAGTCGGTCAGCCACGGCCAGACTGAAGCGGCGCGTTCCCTCGGGCTGCGCAACGGTCCAACCCTGCGCAAAGTGATCATCCCGCAAGCCCTGCGCGTGATCATCCCGCCGCTGACCAGCCAATACCTGAACCTGGCGAAGAACTCCTCGCTGGCGGCCGGTATCGGTTATCCGGAGATGGTCTCGTTGTTTGCCGGTACGGTGCTGAACCAGACCGGGCAGGCGATCGAGGTGATTGCCATCACCATGAGCGTGTACCTGGCGATCAGTATCAGCATTTCCCTGCTGATGAACTGGTACAACAAGCGCATTGCGCTGATCGAGCGGTAAGGAAAAGCGCATGAGTACTCATACTTTCAAGCCTGACATGCCTCCACCGAGCAGCAGCATCGGTGTGGTGGCGTGGATGCGCGCCAACATGTTCTCCAGCTGGATCAACACCCTGCTGACCCTGTTCGCGTTCTACCTGATCTACCTGGTGGTGCCACCGCTGCTGCATTGGGCGATCCTGGACGCCAACTGGGTCGGCACCACCCGCGCCGACTGCACCAAGGAAGGCGCCTGCTGGGTGTTCATCCAGCAGCGTTTCGGCCAGTTCATGTACGGTTATTACCCGCCGGAACTGCGCTGGCGCGTGGACCTGACCGTGTGGTTGGCGGTCATCGGCGTAGCGCCGTTGTTCATCTCGCGTTTTCACCGTAAAGCGGTGTACGGGCTGAGCTTCCTGGTGGCGTACCCGATCATTGCCTACTTCCTGTTGCATGGCGGCATCTTCGGCATGACCAACGTCGCGACCAGCCAATGGGGCGGTCTGATGCTGACTCTGGTGATCGCCACTGTCGGGATCGCCGGCGCCTTGCCGCTGGGGATCGTCCTGGCACTGGGTCGTCGTTCCAACATGCCGGCGATTCGCGTGGTCTGCGTGACCTTCATCGAATTCTGGCGCGGCGTGCCGTTGATCACGGTGCTGTTCATGTCCTCGGTGATGCTGCCGTTGTTCCTGCCCGAAGGCATGAACTTCGACAAACTGCTGCGGGCCCTGATCGGCGTGATCCTGTTCCAGTCGGCCTACGTGGCCGAAGTGGTGCGCGGTGGTCTGCAAGCGATCCCCAAAGGTCAGTACGAAGCGGCTGCGGCGATGGGCCTCGGTTACTGGCGCAGCATGGGCCTGGTGATTCTGCCGCAAGCCCTGAAGCTGGTAATCCCTGGCATCGTCAACACGTTCATTGCGCTGTTCAAGGACACCAGCCTGGTGATCATCATCGGCCTGTTCGACCTGCTCAACAGCGTCAAGCAAGCCGCCGCCGACCCGAAATGGTTGGGCATGGCCACTGAAGGCTACGTGTTCGCGGCCCTGGTGTTCTGGATTTTCTGTTTTGGTATGTCCCGCTACTCCATGCATTTGGAACGTAAGCTGGACACTGGCCACAAGCGTTAGGAGTTTTCTGATGAGCGAAGCGATCAAACAGCCTGTGAGCCCTGAAGGCATTATTCAGATGCAGGGCGTGAACAAGTGGTACGGCCAGTTCCACGTGTTGAAAGACATCAACCTGAACGTCAAGCAGGGCGAGCGTATTGTCCTGTGCGGTCCGTCGGGTTCCGGCAAGTCGACCACCATCCGTTGCCTCAATCGTCTGGAAGAACACCAGCAGGGCCGCATCGTGGTTGATGGCGTGGAACTGACCAACGACCTCAAGCAGATCGAAGCGATCCGCCGTGAAGTCGGCATGGTGTTCCAGCACTTCAACCTGTTCCCGCACCTGACCATCCTGCAGAACTGCACCCTGGCACCGATGTGGGTGCGCAAGATGCCGAAGCGCAAGGCCGAAGAAATCGCCATGCACTACCTGGAGCGCGTACGTATTCCGGAGCAGGCGCATAAATTCCCGGGGCAACTGTCCGGCGGTCAGCAACAGCGTGTGGCGATTGCCCGTGCCCTGTGCATGAAACCGAAAATCATGCTGTTCGACGAACCGACTTCGGCACTCGACCCGGAGATGGTGAAAGAGGTTTTGGACACCATGATCGGCCTGGCCGAAGACGGCATGACCATGCTCTGCGTGACCCACGAAATGGGCTTCGCCCGCACCGTGGCTAACCGCGTGATCTTCATGGACAAGGGCGAAATCGTTGAGCAAGCGGCGCCGAATGACTTCTTCGACAACCCGCAGAATGATCGGACCAAGTTGTTCTTGAGTCAGATTTTGCATTGATCGAAGTCAGGCAGTGAAATAAACCCGGACTGAGTTCCGGGTTTGTTTTGTCTGGTGTTTGGGATCAGGACGCCAACACCGTTTCCTGTTCCGGAAGGCGTGCGGCCAGTAGCCGTTTCAAGTCAGTGCCCTCGTTCATTGCTTGTATTTCAACCAGCAAGTGAGGATGACGATCCAGCACGCGCATCAGCGTAAACAAGGCTTGAGGCGGTTGCAGTTCGCCGCGCTCGTATCGTGAAAACGCGTTGTGCCCAGCGCCGGAAAGCAGTTTCACCGCTTCCTTTTGCGTGAGGTGCAGTTTGCGTCGGATGCGTTTCATCTCGGTGCCCATGATCTGAAAACAATCTTCGAGCAATTTGTCGCCAGCGTCGGAGTAGCGCTCGGCGCTGTCGGTATCATTATCAAAAATGATTTCACTGCAGACCTTGCACTCCCAGCCGGCAATATCGTGCACCCATCGTGAAACGTTCTTGTAGTCGACACTGAGACTGCGACCTTCGAAATGTTGCATTGCGTCGTGAGCGCCACAACTCATGCATTGCCGCGAGTTCATACTTGTTTCTCCTTGAAAGAGATCACAGGGGGCCCTCCGTTGGAGCAGTAGGTCACTTTGATGTAGAGCTCCATGTCTTGAAAGTTTGTGTGGTAAACGTCCTGCCAGTTTCGGTGATCGGTGTAGCACTTCATCGACTTGTAGAGCATCCGGCGCTCCAGCGAACAAATGACTGACTCCATATCTCGCAGGGCCAACCCCATTCGCTTGCCGGAACTCAATGCGACGTGTGTGAACGCTTTGGCTCCTTGCCTCCGGACCTCATCCTTAATGACGGACAAGGCGTAGTGGGGTGTGTTCTTTTCCATAAGAAGCCGTAAACCCTATCCCTGAAATTACCCTTAAAGGGTAATTTTGACCAATCGAAAATCCCTCTGAATGTTGCTGCTTTGACGGTAGGCGGTTGCCGTCCTACATGAAGCTGACTAACATGTCAGAAAATTCATCCTATGATTGGATGAAAGGGCGAATTCTATGTCAGACATTTCTCCACTCATCAAACGATCTTTGGTCGATCAGGCGCTGGACCAGTTACGCCTGCGCATCACCGAAGGCGTCTGGACCGTCGGTCAGCGTTTACCCACCGAGCCGGAGCTGTCCGCCGAGCTGGGCATCAGCCGCAACACCGTGCGCGAGGCCATGCGGGTGTTGGCGTTTTCCGGGTTGATCGAGATTCGCCAGGGCGACGGCAGTTACCTGCGGGCGGTGATCGACCCGCTGGACACCATGAAAGCTTTGTCCCAATGCACCCTCGAACAGGCCCGCGAAACCCGGCACATTCTGGAAGTCGAGGCCATTGGCCTGGCTGCCTTGCGCCGCACTGATGAAGACTTGGTCGCATTACGCGAAGCCTTGGGCGTCAGCGGCAGTCATTACCACGGCGATCTCGACAGCTATATCGCTTGCGACCTGGTGTTCCACCGCCGTCTGGTGGACGCCGCACACAACCCTACCCTCAGCGAGTTGTATCGCTACTTCTCCAGCATCGTCGGCGCGCAACTGCGCCAGACCCTGAACATCACCCCGCGACGCCAGGAAGTGTTCGATCTGCATATCGAATTGCTGGAGGCCGTCGAGCAACGCGACCCGGAGCGGGCCAAAGCCCTGTCGAGGCAGCTGATCAATGAACCTTGAAACCGAGAATTCCATGTCTGCCAATCACAGCAACATCCAGCCACCCAAGCGCACGGCGGAGCTCGAAGAGCTGCTGATCGATGCCGAGGCCGATGACGAACAAGTCCAGCAAAGTCACCCGATTCTGCGGCGGCCGTGGTTGTTGTTGCTGGGCTTGATTCTGGTGGCGCTGAACCTGCGCCCGGCGTTGTCGAGCATGGCGCCGATGCTCAGCGAGGTGTCGAAGAGCCTCGGTTTGTCCGCGGCCCAGGCCGGTTTGCTGACCACGTTGCCGGTGCTTTGCCTGGGGTTGTTCGCGCCGCTGGCGCCGATCCTGGCCCGGCGTTTCGGCGCCGAGCGCGTGGTGCTGGGGATTTTGCTGGTGTTGGCCGGCGGAATCATCCTGCGCAGTTCCTTCGGTGAAATCGGCCTGTTCGCGGGTAGTGTGTTGGCCGGCGCCAGCATCGGCGTGATTGGCGTGTTGCTGCCGGGGATCGTCAAGCGCGACTTCCCGAAACAGGCCGGCACCATGACCGGCGTCTACACCATGGCCCTGTGCCTGGGCGCGGCGATGGCGGCGGGCGCGACCGTGCCGTTGAGCGAACATCTCGACAAGAGCTGGGCGTTGGGTTTGGGTTTCTGGGTGGTTCCGGCGGTGGTCGCGGCGATTTTCTGGTTGCCGCAAGTGGGGCAGAAACACGGCTCGCATAACGTGGCCTATCGGGTTCGTGGTCTGCTGCGTGATCCGTTGGCTTGGCAAGTGACGCTTTACATGGGCCTGCAATCGTCCTTGGCCTACATCGTGTTCGGCTGGTTGCCGTCGATCCTGATCGGCCGTGGACTGACGCCAACCCAGGCGGGGCTCGTACTGTCGGGTTCGGTGATCATCCAGCTGGCCAGTTCCCTCGCCGCGCCGTGGCTGGCAACCCGGGGCAAGGATCAGCGACTGTCGATTGTGATCGTCATGTTGCTGACCCTCGGTGGCTTGTTCGGCTGTCTCTATGCGCCGATCGAAGGCCTGTGGGGCTGGGCGATCCTGCTGGGTCTGGGGCAGGGCGGTACGTTCAGCCTGGCGTTGACCTTGATCGTGCTGCGCTCGCGGGATTCCCACGTGGCCGCCAACCTGTCGAGCATGGCTCAGGGTTTCGGTTACACCCTGGCGTCCATGGGGCCGTTCGCGGTCGGCATCGTTCACGACTGGACCGGCGGCTGGAACGCGTTGGGCTGGATCTTCGGCATCATCGGTTTCGGCGCGATCATCGCCGGTCTCGGTGCCGGCCGTTCGCTGTACGTTCAAGTGCACAGCGAAAAAATCTGACAGCCCTCGCACTATCGGTATTCGGCCCGCGAATGCCGATAGTTTTCCGCGCATTTGCAGACTATCGTGCAGGCAATCTTTTGTAGCCATTTTGCAACTGCACGGAGCTTGCCCATGAGTGATGCCCACAACGCCTTGATCAACCGTTTCTACCAGGCTTTCCAGCGGCTGGATGCCGAGGCCATGGCCGCCTGCTACACCGACGACGTGGTGTTCAGTGATCCGGCGTTCGGCGAATTGCGCGGCCAACAGGCCGGCGACATGTGGCGCATGCTCACGACCCGTGCGAAAGACTTTTCCCTGACCTTCGATAACATCCGCAGCGACGAGCGCACCGGCGGCGCGCATTGGGTGGCGACGTACCTGTTCAGCCAGACCGGCAATACCGTGGTCAACGACATTCAGGCGCGTTTCGTGTTTCGCGATGGCAAGATTTGCGAGCATCACGACAGCTTCGATCTGTGGCGCTGGTCGCGTCAGGCGCTGGGCACCAAAGGCCTGTTGCTGGGCTGGACGCCGCTGGTGCGCAACGCGGTTCGCGCCCAGGCCTTGAAGGGGCTGAAGGCATTTCAGGCCAGTCGCTGATAAGATCGCGGCTTGTTTCCCAGCAAGCCATGATCGTCACGTGAACACCCCGAGCGAAATCCCCGCCGATACCCCAGTGAGCAAGCCCTGGTTCGTCTACCTCGTTCGCGCGGCCAACGGTTCGCTTTACTGCGGGGTCAGCGACGATCCGGTGCGCCGGTTTGCCAAACACCAGAGCGGCAAGGGCGCACGGTTTTTCCTGTCCAGCCCCGCGATGGCGTTGGTCTATACCGAAATCTGCCGCGATAAAAGCGAAGCGCTGCGCCAGGAACGGCTGATCAAAAAACTCAAGAAAAGCGCCAAGGAATGCCTGGTGCTGACTTATCAATCTGACTGATAAGTGCCCATTAGGCGGATCCGTAGGCCGCTCACCGATTGCGCGCTAAGCTGCCAGCTCCTTATCCGAGCAGCGGAGCCGAGCATGTCAGAGTTGATTCTTCACAATTACCCGACGTCCCCCTTTGCCGAAAAGGCCCGCCTGCTGCTGGGGTTCAAAGGGCTGTCGTGGCGTTCGGTGAAGATCTCGCCGGTGATGCCGAAACCCGAACTGACGGCGCTGACCGGTGGCTACCGCAAGACGCCTGTGTTGCAGATCGGTGCCGATATCTACTGCGACACTGCGCTGATCGCCCGTCGCCTGGAACAAGAGAAAGCGCTGCCGGCGTTCTTCCCGGAAGGTCAGGAAATGATCGCCGCGACCTTTGCCACGTGGGTCGATTCGGTGGTGTTCCAGCATGCGGTCAGCCTGGTGTTCCAGCCGGAATCGGTGGCGGTGCGTTTCGGCAAGTTGTCGCCCGAAGCGATCAAGGCCTTCCTGGCCGATCGCGCGGGGTTGTTCAGCGGTGGCAGCTCGACGAAGTTGTCGGCGGAACAGGCGCGGCACCAGTGGCCGACCATTATGGGGCGTCTCGAATTGCAGCTTCAGCGTGAACAGGGCGATTTTCTGTTCGGCGAGCCGTCGATTGCCGATTTTTCCCTGGCGCATTGTTTGTGGTTTCTCAAGGCAACGCCTGTCACGGCACCATTGGTCGATGCTTATCCGGCGGTTCTGGCGTGGTTTGGTCGGGTGATGGGCTTCGGTCATGGCGCGTTCAGCGAGATGACGGCCGAGGAGGCGCTGGAGGTGTCGCGCAATGCCACGCCCGCTGCGTTGCCGGATGAAGCGTTCGATGAGCCTAACGGCTTTGAGGCGGGTCAGCAGGTGGTGATTGCGGCCACCGACTATGGCTGTGATCCGGTGGCCGGTGAGCTGGTGTTTGCGGGGCGTGAGGAATTGATTCTGCGGCGTGAAGACGAGCGGGCCGGGGTGGTGCATGTGCACTTTCCGCGGTTTGGCTTCCGTATCGAAGCGAAGTAACGGTTAACTGACGATTTGCACGTTATGCACAACCCTGTGGGAGCGGGCTTGCTCGCGAAGGCGGCGTATCAGTCGACATAAATGTTGTCTGACACATCGCCTTCGCGAGCAAGTCGAGTCGTCGCACCGCCGCTCCCACATTAGTTATTTCAGGGCGGCGAGAATTTCATCCGGGTCATACCCGCGAATCAACGTGCCGTTCACATCAATCAACGGAATCCCACGCCCACCCAACGCCTCATAAGCCTTGCGCGCCGTGGCATCTTTCTCGATATCAAATTCCTTGTACGGAATGCCTTTCTGATCGAGAAAACGCCGGGTCAGCTTGCAGTAGCCGCACCAGTCGGTGGCGTAGAGCACAACGTTGGCCTTGGCCTGAGTCTGCTCGGACACCACCTGCGCCGGGTGGAGGTAGCGCTCGATCTTGCCCCAGTTCTGGTAAACCACGACCACCAGCAGGATCAGCAGGAATTTCTTCAGGATTGCGTTGAACATCAGTTGCGTCGCTTCAGCTGATCAGTCAGTTGGGTCGGCAAGCCCTTGATGATCAGCGTGCCGGCTTCTTCGTCGTATTCGATCTTCGAGCCCAGCAGGTGCGCTTCGAAGCTGATGGACAGGCCTTCGGCGCGCCCGGTGAAGCGGCGGAACTGGTTCAGGGTGCGCTTATCCGCCGGAATCTCCGGAGACAGCCCGTAATCCTTGTTGCGGATGTGATCGTAGAAAGCCTTCGGGCGTTCTTCATCGATCAGCTCCGAGAGTTCTTCCAGGCCCATCGGTTCGCCGAGTTTGGCCTGGCTGCTGGCGTAGTCCACCAGGGTCTTGGTTTTCTCGCGGGCGGACTCTTCCGGCAAATCTTCGCTTTCAACGAAATCGCTGAAGGCTTTGAGCAAGGTGCGGGTTTCACCCGGGCCGTCGACGCCTTCCTGGCAGCCGATGAAGTCGCGGAAATACTCCGAAACCTTTTTCCCGTTCTTGCCTTTGATGAATGAAATGTACTGCTTGGACTGCTTGTTGTTCTGCCACTCGGAAATGTTGATCCGCGCCGCCAGGTGCAACTGGCCCAGATCCAGGTGGCGAGAGGCCGTCACGTCCAGCGCTTCGGTCACTGCAACGCCTTCACTGTGGTGCAGGAGGGCGATGGCCAGGTAATCGGTCATGCCTTGCTGGTAATGCGCAAACAGCACGTGGCCGCCCACAGAGAGGTTCGACTCTTCCATCAGTTTTTGCAGGTGTTCCACCGCCACGCGGCTGAACGCCGTGAAATCCTTGCCGCCGTCGAGGTATTCCTTCAGCCAGCCGCTGAACGGATGCGCCCCGGACTCGGCATGGAAGAAACCCCAGGCCTTGCCTTGTTTGGCGTTGTAGCTCTCGTTGAGGTCGGCGAGCATGTTCTCGATGGCTGTGGACTCTGCCAGTTCGGAGTCGCGAGCGTGAAGAACTGCGGGTGTGCCGTCGGGTTTTTTGTCGATCAGGTGGACGATGCAATGACGGATCGGCATGGGCTTCTCGGCTGATTGAAGAGAGGAGGGCGTGCTCCCCCAAAAAAGTGCCAAGTGTACCGCAACTGGGCCAGCGCGCCTCTTTGTAGGAACTGCCGAAGGCTGTGATCTTTTGATCTTGTTTTTTAAAAAAGCAAAGTCAAAAGATCGCAGCCTTCGGCAGCTCCTACGGGGGCGGGAAGGGCAAAACGCCGGTGCGCGGCGGCCCTTATGCAGTTTTTTCCCGGTTTAGAGCAATAAAGCTGACCAAATGGGTAGCAAGAGGCGGATATTTCCCCGTCTCTGTGCTAGTTTTGCCCCGTCTTACGCGAAGTCACTGCGTTAAGCGTGCATTCAGCATTTGTCAGGTCGAACCAAACCCTGATTTCGGTATCTATAACCCCGACTCGTCGCGGTTATGGCCGAGGGTGCCAGATCCAGAAGATCGGGCTCGATGGCTGACACTGCACTCTGCAATCCATATGAATTTGATAGGGAAGGAACACTACATGGCTCTTACTAAAGACCAACTGATCGCCGACATCGCTGAAGCTATCGACGCGCCAAAAACCACCGCGCGTAACGCTCTGGACCAACTGGGCCAAATCGTTGCCGATCAGCTGGAAAACGGCGGCGAAATCACTCTGCCAGGTATCGGCAAACTGAAAGTGACCGAGCGTCCTGCCCGTACCGGCCGTAACCCTTCGACTGGCGCTGCCATCGAAATCGCTGCCAAGAAAGTTATCAAGCTGGTTGTGGCCAAAGGCCTGACCGACGCTGTTAACAAGTAAGACGCAGTAATAAGAAGCCGTGCTCCGGAGCGATCCGGGCACGGCTTTTTTGTGTCTGGGATTTGACGGCTGACCCACAAACACCCCAAAACCAACTGTGGGAGCGGGCTTGCTCGCGAAAGCGGTGGGTCAGTCACCATTTGAGTCGACTGACACACCGCTTTCGCGAGCAAGCCCGCTCCCACATTTTGATCTGAGTCGATCAGTGACTCAGCCTTTGCGAACCCAGCGCTCACGCCACGCTTGCTGCTCGGACTTGGTCTGGAACGTCCAGGCTACGAAACGGCTTTGCTTCTGGCCCTGGGACATCTCCACCACCTGGCTTTCCAGCACACCGGCCTTTTTCAGCGCGGTCTGGATCGCCGGCAGGTTCGAGGCTTTCGACACCAGCGTGCTGAACCACAGCACTTTGTGCTGGAAGCTCGCACTCTCGGCGATCAATTGCGTCACAAAACGGGCTTCGCCGCCCTCGCACCACAATTCTGCCGATTGACCGCCAAAGTTCAGCACCGGCAGTTTGCGTTTCGGGTCGGCACGACCCAGGGCGCGCCATTTACGCTCGCTGCCCTTGGTCGCTTCATCCATTGAGGCATGGAACGGCGGGTTGCACATGGTCAGGTCAAAGCGTTCACCCGGCTCCAGCAGACCCAGCAGGATGTGCTTGGGATTGCTCTGTTGGCGCAACTGGATGGCCTTGTTCAGCCCGTTGGACTGCACGATCGCTTTGGCAGCGGCCACGGCCGTCGGGTCGATTTCCGAGCCGAGGAAGTGCCAGCGGTAGTCGCTGTAACCGATCAACGGATAGACGCAGTTGGCGCCCATGCCGATGTCGAGCACCTTGACCGGCGCGCCACGCGGGATTTCGCCGTCGTTGACGCTGGCCAGCAGGTCGGCCAGGAAATGCACGTAGTCGGCGCGGCCCGGCACCGGTGGGCACAGGTAATCCGCCGGGATGTCCCAGTGAGCCACGCCGTAGAAGGACTTGAGCAGCGCCCGGTTGAACACCCGCACCGCGTCGGGACTGGCGAAGTCGATGCTTTCCTTGCCGTACGGGTTGAGGATCACGAACTTCGCCAGTTCCGGCGTGCTCTTGATCAACTCCGGGAAGTCGTAACGACCCTGATGGCGGTTGCGCGGGTGCAGGCTGGCCTTCGGACGAGGTTCCACGGCTTTGGCCGGGGTGGCGGAGTCAGGCTTCTTGCGCGCAGGGCGGGGTGTGCGGGGGGCGTTCATGGGTGTGGTCGATTCGGGTATGGCTGAAAGTGGGGGGCATTGTCCCACATCCGCTCCTTGAGCACCCGGTCGCAAAGATCTTCACCTGTAGGAGCTGACGAGTGAAACGAGGCTGCGATCTTTTGATCTTGCCCCTGGAAAGACAAAGTCAAAAGATCGCAGCCTCGTTTCACTCGACAGCTCCTACAGGAGAGGCGTTTGTGGGGTGTAAAAAAGGGAGGCCATTTCGGGACTCCCTTTTTCATTGCGATGTGCCGTTACAAACTGGCAATCCGCGCATGTTGCTCGGCCAACTTGCCCAAAGCCTGTTCAGCTTCAGCCAATTTGGCCCGTTCTTTGTCGATGACTTCGGCCGGAGCCTTGTCAACGAACCCGGCGTTCGACAGTTTGCCGCCGACACGCTGGACTTCACCTTGCAAACGCAGGATTTCCTTGTCCAGGCGTGCCAGTTCGGCGTCCTTGTCGATCAGGCCGGCCATCGGCACCAGCACTTCCATCTCGCCAACCAGAGCGGTGGCGGACAGCGGCGCTTCTTCGCCTGCCGCCAATACGGTGATCGACTCCAGACGCGCCAGCTTCTTCAGCAAGGCTTCGTTTTCGGTGAGGCGACGCTGGTCTTCGGCGCTGACGTTTTTCAGGAACAGGTTCAGCGGTTTGCCTGGACCGATGTTCATCTCGGCGCGAATGTTGCGCGTGCCGAGCATCAGCGTCTTCAGCCATTCGATATCATCTTCGGCGCCCTGATCAATGCGTGCTTCGTTGGCCACCGGCCAAGGTTGCAGCATGATCGTCTTGCCTTCGATACCGGCCAGCGGCGCGATGCGCTGCCAGATTTCTTCGGTGATGAACGGCATGAACGGGTGCGCCAGGCGCAACGCGACTTCCAGTACCCGAACCAGGGTGCGACGGGTGCCGCGCTGGCGTTCAACCGGGGCGTTTTCGTCCCACAGCACAGGCTTGGACAGTTCCAGGTACCAGTCGCAATACTGGTTCCAGATGAACTCGTACAAGGCTTGCGCCGCCAGGTCGAAGCGGAACTGGTCGAGCTGACGAGTCACTTCAGCTTCGGTGCGTTGCAACTGCGAGATGATCCAGCGATCCGCCAGGGACAGCTCGTAGGCTTCGCCGTTCTGGCCGCAGTCTTCGCCCTTATCCAGAACGTAACGCGCGGCGTTCCAGATCTTGTTGCAGAAGTTGCGATAGCCTTCGACGCGGCCCATGTCGAACTTGATGTCGCGACCGGTGGAGGCCAGCGAGCAGAAGGTGAAGCGCAGGGCGTCGGTGCCGTAGCTGGCGATGCCGTCGGCGAACTCGTCGCGGGTCTGCTTCTCGATCTTCTTCGCCAGTTTCGGCTGCATCAGGCCGGAGGTGCGTTTCTGCACCAGTTCTTCCAGTTCGATACCGTCGATGATGTCCAGCGGGTCCAGGACGTTGCCCTTGGACTTGGACATCTTCTGGCCCTGGCCATCACGTACCAGACCGTGCACATAAACGGT
Organism: Pseudomonas sp. dw_612; assembly: GCF_018449725.1. GTDB lineage: Bacteria > Pseudomonadota > Gammaproteobacteria > Pseudomonadales > Pseudomonadaceae > Aquipseudomonas. The sequence continues at coordinate 157,480 of NZ_JAAVVC010000010.1, forward strand.
CTTGAACGGCACCTGCGGCGTGCCGTCTTCGTTCTTCACCAAATGCATGGTGAGCATGATCATCCGGGCAACCCAGAAGAAAATGATGTCGAAACCGGTCACCAGCACGTCGGTGGAGTGGAATTTCTTCAGGAATTCGGTCTGCTCAGGCCAGCCCAGGGTGGAGAACGTCCACAGGCCCGAACTGAACCAGGTGTCGAGAACGTCGTTGTCCTGTTGCAGCGCAACGTCCGGGCCGAGGTTGTGCTTGGCACGCACTTCGACTTCGTCGCGACCGACGTAGACTTTGCCCGACTCGTCGTACCAGGCCGGAATCCGGTGGCCCCACCACAACTGACGGCTGATGCACCAATCCTGGATGTCGCGCATCCACGAGAAGTACATGTTTTCGTATTGTTTCGGCACGAATTGAATGCGGCCGTCTTCAACGGCAGCAATCGCAGGTTCGGCCAATGGCTTGGTCGACACGTACCACTGGTCGGTCAGCCATGGCTCGATGATGGTGCCGGAGCGATCGCCTTTCGGCACTTTCAGGCCGTGATCGTCAACGCTGACCAGCAGGCCGGCGGCGTCGAAGGCCGCCACGATCTGCTTGCGGGCTTCGAAGCGGTCGAGGCCGGCGTATTCGGCCGGGATCTTGCCGTCGATGCTTTCGTTCAGCGTGCCGTCGAGGTTGAACACCTGGCAGGCTGGCAATACCGCAGCGTTTTTGTCGAAGATGTTCAGCAGCGGCAGGTTGTGGCGCTTGCCGACTTCGTAGTCGTTGAAATCGTGGGCCGGGGTGATTTTCACGCAGCCGGTGCCGAATTCAGGGTCGCAGTAATCGTCGGCAATAATCGGAATGCGGCGGCCGACCAGCGGCAGCTCGACAAATTGGCCGATCAGGGCTTTGTAGCGTTCATCGTTCGGGTTAACGGCCACGGCGGCGTCGCCGAGCATGGTTTCCGGGCGAGTGGTCGCGACGATCAGGTAATCATTGCCTTCAGCGGTCTTGGCGCCGTCGGCCAGCGGGTACTTCAGGTTCCACAGGAAACCTTTCTCGTCGTGGTTTTCCACTTCAAGGTCGGAAATCGCCGTGTGCAACTTGGTGTCCCAGTTGACCAGACGCTTGCCACGATAGATCAGGCCGTCTTCATGCAGGCGCACGAAGGCTTCTTTCACCGATTCCGACAGGCCGTCGTCCATGGTGAAGCGCTCACGGCTCCAGTCCACGGACGAGCCGAGGCGGCGGATCTGACGGCTGATGTTGCCGCCGGACTGATCCTTCCATTCCCAGATTTTTTCCAGGAATTTCTCACGGCCGAGGTCGTGGCGACTCTGGCCCTGGGCTTCAAGTTGGCGTTCCACCAGCATTTGCGTGGCGATACCGGCGTGGTCGGTGCCCGGCTGCCACAGGGTGTTGCGACCCTGCATGCGGCGGAAACGGATCAGGGCGTCCATGATCGCGTTGTTGAAGCCGTGACCCATGTGCAAGCTGCCGGTGACGTTCGGCGGCGGGATCATGATGGTGTAGGACTCGCCCGCGCCTTGCGGGGCGAAGTAGTTCTCGGACTCCCAGGTGTTGTACCAGGAAGTTTCAATGGCGTGCGGCTGGTAGGTCTTATCCATGCGCGGCGGGACCCTATTGGCATCAATTCAGGAAAAGCCGACGAGTATAGCGGGGCATGGGGCCGAGGGCGAGCAGGGGCGGACCGGGCGCAGAACTAATGTGGGAGCGGGCTTGCTCGCGAAGGCGGTGTGTCAGTCACCATTAAGTCGACTGATACACCGCCTTCGCGAGCAAGCCCGCTCCCACATGGGGTTATTCGTATTGGCTGAGAAGCCGCTCCATCCGCGCATCCAGCCGACGCTTGATCTCGGTTTCGATATGCGGGGCGAAGTCGTCGATCACGTCTTGCATGATCAATTGCGCGGCGGCGCGCAGTTCGCTGTCCAGATGCAGCAGGGCGTCAGGGCCTTTGCTGGTGGCGGGTTGCGCGGCGCGGGTGGGTGCCGGTCCGACGGCGGGCGGTGTGTCGCCGACGTTGTCGAACAGCATTGGAATTTGTTCCTGTTCGTCTTCATTGACCGTGTCGGTCAACAAGGGCGGCTGCAGGTTGTCATCACCGAGCAGTTGGCGGATCGACTCAAGGTCATCCAGCAGATGCGCGGACTTTTGTTGCGGTTTTGGAGTGTCCATCGGAATGCTCAGAGTCGCTGTAAACGGTGATCTTGCAGAGGATAGCCCTGTTCGCGGTAGAAACGGAAACTCTCCCGCGCCGCCGCACGAATCGTCGGGTCTTCCACCACCACTTCCGCCACCCGGACGAATTTGTTGGCGAAGGCCGGGACTTTCAGGTCGAGATTGACCAGCAAATCCTGATGCGGACCGCAGTCATCACCCAGACCCAGGACAATCAAGCTATCCGGTTCGCTTTCGGCGGGACCGTGAGGCACGAAGCTTTCACCCTTGAACGCCCACAGGCGCGCATCGAGGTCCTCACGCTGGGTGGCATCGCTGCAATGCAGGTAGATGCGGTGACCCATGCGCCAGGCTTTTTCGGTGAGCTTGCAGGCAAAGTCCAGCCGCGCTGACGGATCGGCGCTGGGCAGGATATAGAAGTCGACTTTGGTCATTGCGGTTCCTGAGCCAAGGGCGGCGTTGCTCGAAAGCAACGCCGCCCAAGGTCATCGGTTTCAGGCTTTGGCACGGTCCAGCAGGTATTGGGTCAGCAGTGGAACCGGACGGCCAGTGGCGCCCTTGTCCTTGCCGCCGCTGGTCCAAGCGGTGCCGGCGATGTCCAGGTGCGCCCAGTTCAGGTTCTTGGTGAAGCGCGACAGGAAGCAGGCAGCGGTGATGGTGCCGGCTTTCGGGCCACCGATGTTGGCGATGTCGGCGAACGGACTGTCCAGCTGTTCTTGATACTCATCGAACAGCGGCAATTGCCAGGCGCGATCGTCAGCCGACCGGCCGGCGCTCAGCAATTGGCCGATCAGTTCGTCGTTGTTGCCCAGCAGGCCGGAGGTGTGAGCGCCCAGTGCAACCACGCAAGCGCCGGTCAGGGTCGCGATGTCGATCACGGCCTGTGGCTTGAAGCGTTCGGAGTAGGTCAGCGCATCGCACAGCACCAAACGGCCTTCGGCGTCGGTGTTGAGGATTTCCACGGTCTGGCCACTCATGGTGGTGACGATGTCGCCAGGGCGCGAAGCATTGCCGCTCGGCATGTTCTCGGCGCACGCCAGGATGCACACCAGGTTGATCGGCAGTTTCAGTTCGAGCACGGCACGCAAGGTACCGAACACGCTGGCGGCGCCGCCCATGTCGTACTTCATCTCATCCATGCCCAAGCCAGGCTTGAGGCTGATGCCGCCGGTGTCGAAGGTGATGCCCTTGCCGACCAGTGCATACGGCTTCTCGGCTTTCTTGCCGCCATTGTATTGCATGACGATCAGGCGCGGCGGCTGGGCGCTGCCCTGGCCGACGGCGTAGAACGAGCCCATGCCCAGGTCCTTGATCTTCTTCTCATCGAGGACTTCGACTTTCAGCGTTTTGAATTCTTTGCCCAGGTTCTTGGCTTGTTCGCCCAGGAACGTCGGGTGGCAGATGTTCGGCGGCAGGTTGCCCAGGTTGCGGGTGAAGGCCATGCCGTTGGCGATGGCAGTGGCGTGGGCCACGGCGCGCTCGACTTCTGCTTGTGCAGCCTTAATGGTCACCAGGGTGACTTTCTTCAGGGCGCGGGGTTCGGCTTTCTGGCTCTTGAACTGGTCGAAGGTGTATTCGCCGTCCACCAGGGTTTCCGCCAGCAGGCGGGTCTTGCCGTAGCTGTCACGGCCTTTGACGACCACTTCGTCCAGTGCCAGCACGGCATCGCTGCCCCCCAGGCCCTTAAGGGTGTTGAGCACGCCGGCGATGATTTTACGGAATGGGCGGTCGCCCAGTTCTTCATCCTTGCCCACGCCGACCAACAACACGCGTTCGGCCTTGAGGTTCGGCAGATTGTGCAACAACAGGCTCTGGCCGACTTTGCCGGCGAGGTCGCCGCGCTTCAGTACGGCGCTGATGGCGCCGCCGCTCAGTTCGTCGAGCTGTTTGGCAACGGCGCCGAGCTTGCGGTTTTCGCCGACGGCGACCACCAGAGTGGCGGTTTTCAACGTTTCTGGGCTAACGCTTTTTACAACCAGTTCCATGTCCGGGTCCCTGAATTAATGGTCAACACGCAGCGTTCGGCAGTGTCTGCAAACGCCTGCTTATATAAATAGAAAAGACGCAGGTCACGGCCCGCGACAAAGGCCGCAGTTTGAACCTCGCCACCAGCGCCTGACAACCCTCGGTTGTACGATCTTCAGTGCTTTGGACACGTGCTTGAGCATGCGAAGTGACAGGCGCACCCAATCACAGGATAATGCGCCATCTTTTTCGGCGGCCCTGCCTTGCGGGCCGGCTGATACGTTTGTTTGTTTGGCCGCCTTAGCCTGACAACCCTGGAGTGTCTGGTTTGATCGTCTTCCGTTATCTATCCCGCGAAGTCCTGTTGACCTTGAGCGCCGTCAGCGCCGTGCTGCTGGTCATCATCATGAGCGGTCGCTTCATCAAGTACCTCGCGCAGGCGGCTTCAGGCCAACTGGATCCGAGTTCACTGTTCCTGATCATGGGCTTTCGTCTGCCAGGCTTCCTGCAACTGATCCTGCCACTGGGTCTGTTCCTCGGGATCCTGTTGTCCTACGGCCGGCTGTACCTGGAAAGCGAAATGACCGTGCTGTCGGCCACCGGCATGAGCCAGCAGCGTTTGTTTCGTATCACCCTGTTTCCGGCCACCCTGGTGGCGCTGGTGGTTGCGTGGCTGAGCCTGAGCCTGGCGCCGCAAGGCGCCAATCAGTTCCAGTTACTGCTGAACAAGCAGGATGCCCTGACCGAGTTCGATACCCTGGAGCCAGGTCGCTTCCAGGCGTTGCGCGACGGTACGCGGGTGACCTACACCGAAACCCTGACGGACGACCGTATCAACCTGGGTGGCGTGTTCATTTCGCAGAAGAATGTCTCGTCCGACCAGAAGGATCGCGGGATTTCCGTGCTGGTGGCCGAAAAGGGGCGTCAGGAAATCCGCCCTGACGGCAACCGTTACCTGATTCTCGACAACGGCTACCGCTACGACGGTAATCCGGGGCAGGCCGACTACCGGAAGATCAAGTACGACGAATACGGCGTTTTGCTGCCCAAGCCGGACGTCAGTGACGAAGTGACCGACCGTGATGCCATGACCACCGGTTCCTTGCTGGGCAGTGATGACATTCGCTCGCGCACCGAACTGCAATGGCGCCTGTCCCTGCCGCTGCTGGTCTTCATCGTGACCCTGATGGCGGTGCCGCTGTCGCGCGTCAACCCGCGCCAGGGCCGTTTCCTCAAGTTGTTGCCGGCGATTCTTCTTTATATGGCTTACCTGACCATCCTGATTGCCGCTCGCGGCGCCCTCGAGAAGGGCAAGATCCCGGCGGCGCTGGGCTTGTGGTGGGTGCACGGGATCTTCCTGGCCATTGGCCTGGGCTTACTCTACTGGGAGCCGATGCGCTTGAAGCTGGCGAGTCGCCGCGATGCACTGGAGGTGGCTCGTGGTTAAGCTCGATCGCTACATTGGTAGCAGCGTATTTGTCGCGATCCTGGCGGTGCTGGGGATCATTCTCGGTCTGGCAACGTTGTTCGCCTTCATCGATGAAATGGGCGACGCCAGCGACACCTATACCTTGCTGGATGTCCTGAGCTACGTGCTGCTCACCGCGCCACGACGTCTTTACGACATGTTGCCGATGGCTGCGCTGATCGGTTGCCTGATCGGCCTTGGCAGCTTGGCCAGTAACAGCGAACTGACCATCATGCGCGCCGCTGGCGTGTCGATCGGGCGGATTGTCTGGGCGGTCATGAAGCCGATGCTGGTCCTGATGGTTGTCGGAGTATTGATTGGTGAATACGTGGCGCCCGCCACCGAAGTCACCGCTCAGGCCAACCGTTCGCTGGCCCAGGGCAGTGGCGATGCGCAAAGCGCCAAGCACGGTCTGTGGCACCGCCAGGGTGACGAGTTCATTCACGTCAACTCCGTGCAACCTAACGGTTTGCTGTATGGCGTGACCCGTTATCACTTCGACAAAGAGCGGCACATGCTATCGGCGAGCTTCGCCAAGCGTGCGGAGTTCGACAAGGATCACTGGCAGCTCAGTGAGGTGACCACCACGCTGTTCCATGAAAAGAACACCGAAGTGGTCAACACGCCGGTCGAGCGCTGGGAAGTGGCCCTGAGCCCACAGTTGCTGAGCACCGTGGTGATGGCGCCCGAGTCGCTGTCGATCAGTGGCTTGTGGGGTTATATCCACTATCTGGCTGATCAGGGCCTGGCCAACGGCCGTTACTGGCTGGCTTTTTGGGTCAAGGTGTTGCAACCGCTGGTCACTGCCGCGCTAGTGCTGATGGCGATTTCCTTTATCTTCGGTCCGCTGCGCTCGGTGACTCTCGGTCAGCGCGTGTTTACCGGCGTACTGGTGGGCTTCACCTTCCGTATCGTCCAGGACCTGCTCGGGCCTTCGAGCCTGGTGTTCGGGTTCTCACCGCTGTTTGCGGTGTTGGTGCCGGCCAGTGTCTGCGCCTTGGCCGGGGTCTGGTTGCTGCGTCGGGCCGGTTGATTCCGGGGTTCTCCTGAGTTTGCCGTTCGCTGAAAACGCCCTTGTCGCAAGACCGGGGCGTTTTTGTATTCGCCGTCTGACCTGCGAACGTGACGCTTGCGCCGCGGATCAGGTACAATTCCCGGCTATTTTTCGGCGGGCTATGCCTGCAGCCTTTTTGAGTGTTGATCCGTGAGTGATTTGAGTCATATCCGCAATTTCTCCATCATCGCCCACATTGACCATGGCAAGTCGACGCTGGCCGATCGCTTCATCCAGATGTGCGGCGGCCTTGCCGAGCGCGAAATGGAAGCCCAGGTGCTGGACTCCATGGACCTGGAACGTGAACGCGGGATCACCATCAAGGCCCACAGCGTCACCCTTTATTACACAGCTCGCGATGGCATCAAGTACCAGCTGAACTTCATTGACACCCCCGGCCATGTTGACTTCACCTATGAAGTCAGCCGGTCGCTGGCGGCCTGTGAAGGTGCGTTGCTGGTGGTCGATGCCGGTCAGGGCGTCGAGGCGCAGTCGGTTGCCAACTGCTACACGGCGATCGAGCAGGGCCTGGAAGTCATGCCGGTCCTGAACAAGATCGACCTGCCACAGGCCGATCCGGACCGCGTCAAAGAAGAAATCGAAAAAATCATTGGCATCGACGCCACCGATGCGGTCGAGTGCAGTGCCAAGACCGGCCTGGGCGTCGACGAAGTGCTTGAGCGTCTGGTAGCCACCATTCCCGCGCCGACCGGCAACTACGAAGATCCGCTGCAAGCGTTGATCATCGACTCCTGGTTCGACAACTACCTGGGCGTTGTCTCCCTGGTACGTGTGCGCCACGGTCGTGTGCGCAAGGGCGACAAGATTCTGGTCAAGTCCACCGGCAAGATCCACCTGGTGGACAGCGTCGGTGTCTTCAACCCGAAACACACCGCCACCGTTGACCTGAAGGCCGGCGAAGTGGGCTTCATCATCGCCGGTATCAAGGACATTCACGGTGCACCGGTCGGTGACACCCTGACCTTGAGCTCCACCCCCGACGTGGACGTGCTGCCCGGCTTCAAACGCATTCAGCCGCAGGTCTACGCCGGTCTGTTCCCGGTCAGCTCCGACGACTTCGAAGATTTCCGTGAAGCCCTGCAAAAGCTCACGCTCAACGACTCGTCCCTGCAGTACACCCCGGAAAGCTCCGACGCCCTGGGCTTCGGCTTCCGTTGCGGGTTCCTCGGCATGCTGCACATGGAAATCATCCAGGAGCGCCTGGAGCGCGAGTACGACCTGGACCTGATCACCACGGCGCCGACGGTAATTTTCGAGCTGTTGCTGAAAACCGGTGAAACGATTTACGTCGACAACCCGTCGAAGCTTCCAGACCTGTCCTCGATCGAAGACATGCGTGAGCCGATCGTGCGGGCCAATATTCTTGTGCCGCAAGAGCACCTGGGCAACGTCATTACCCTGTGTATCGAAAAGCGTGGCGTTCAACACGACATGCTTTTCCTCGGTACCCAGGTCCAGGTGACCTACGATTTGCCGATGAACGAAGTGGTTCTGGACTTCTTTGATCGTCTGAAGTCCACCAGTCGCGGCTATGCTTCGCTGGATTACCATTTTGATCGTTATCAATCAGCTAATCTGGTGAAACTGGATGTGCTGATCAACGGTGACAAGGTCGACGCCCTGGCGTTGATCGTGCACAAGGATAACGCGCACTACAAAGGTCGCCAGTTGACCGAGAAGATGAAAGAACTGATTCCGCGCCAGATGTTCGACGTCGCGATCCAGGCCGCCATTGGCGGGCAGATCATTGCGCGGACCTCCGTCAAGGCACTCAGAAAGAACGTATTGGCCAAATGCTACGGCGGTGACGTTAGCCGTAAGAAAAAACTGCTGGAAAAGCAAAAGGCCGGTAAAAAACGCATGAAGCAAGTCGGTAACGTGGAAATTCCACAAGAAGCCTTCCTTGCAGTGCTCAGGTTGGATAGTTAGGTCCTATGTCACTAAATTTCCCGCTGTTGCTGGTCATCGCCGTGTTCGTCTGCGGCCTGTTGGCGTTGCTCGATCTGGTTTTCCTGGCGCCGCGTCGGCGTGCCGCCATAACCTCCTATCAGGGCAGCGTCAGCCAGCCTGATGTGGTGGTGGTCGAGAAACTGAACAAAGAGCCGCTGCTGGTCGAATACGGCAAGTCGTTCTTCCCGGTGTTGTTCATCGTGCTGGTGCTGCGTTCGTTCCTGGTGGAACCGTTCCAGATTCCTTCCGGCTCGATGAAGCCGACCCTGGATGTGGGCGACTTCATTCTGGTGAACAAGTTTTCTTACGGGATCCGCTTGCCGGTGATCGACAGGAAAGTCATCGAAGTCGGTGATCCGCAGCGTGGCGATGTGATGGTGTTCCGCTATCCAAGCGATCCGAACGTCAACTACATCAAGCGTGTAGTGGGCCTGCCGGGTGACCAGATTCGTTACACCGCCGACAAGCGTCTGTTCGTCAACGGCGAGTCGATCGCCGAACAACTGGTCGGCTCCGAGCCGGGCACGTTGGGCAGTGCAGAGCTCTACGAGGAAAAGCTTGGCGCAGCCGAGCACCTGATCCGCAAGGAAATGAGCCGCTACCGCGCGACGCCGGACCATACCTGGACCGTGCCAGCCGGGCACTACTTCATGATGGGCGACAACCGCGACAACTCCAACGACAGTCGTTACTGGGATGATCCGAGTATTCCCAAGGATCTGCTGGGCATGGTTCCCGACAAGAATATCGTCGGCAAGGCCTTCGCTGTCTGGATGAGCTGGCCGGAACCCAAACTCAGTCACCTGCCGAATTTCTCGCGGGTTGGCCTGATCAAGTAATCACACACGGCGCTGTTGAACACAGCGCCGAATGCATTTCTGGAGCCGGCACAATCGGCGGCAGACGCATGAAGCCAATGATATTCAGGACGTTATTTTTGAACACAGCGTTAAGTGTCCCAAGCCTGCGCCGCATCACGGCGATGGCGGTGGAATCCAACCACGAACTCAGCGTGGGTAAACCGTGAGCGTCTCCTTAAGTCGTCTAGAGCGTCAGCTCGGCTACACCTTCAAGGACCAGGAACTGATGGTCCTGGCCCTGACTCACCGCAGTTTTGCCGGGCGCAACAACGAACGCCTGGAATTCCTCGGTGATGCCATCCTCAACTTCGTCGCTGGCGAGGCGCTGTTCGATCGCTTCCCGCTGGCCCGCGAAGGCCAGTTGTCGCGTTTGCGCGCACGGCTGGTGAAAGGTGAGACCCTGGCCGTGCTGGCCCGTGGTTTCGATCTGGGCGATTACCTGCGCCTGGGTTCCGGTGAATTGAAGAGTGGCGGTTTCCGTCGCGAGTCGATTCTGGCCGATGCCCTGGAAGCGCTGATTGGTGCGATCTACCTGGATGCCGGCATGGACATGGCGCGCGAGCGTGTGCTGGCCTGGCTGACCGGGGAGTTCGAGGGTCTGACCCTGGTCGATACCAACAAAGATCCGAAAACCCGCCTGCAGGAATTCCTGCAATCCCGGGGCTGTGAGCTGCCACGTTACGAAGTGGTGGATATCCAGGGTGAGCCGCATTGCCGAGTCTTCTTCGTCGAATGCGAAATCACCTTACTGAATGAAAAAAGCCGAGGTCAGGGTGTGAGTCGTCGTATTGCCGAACAGGTAGCGGCCGCCGCAGCACTGATTGCCCTGGGTGTGGAGAATGGCAATGACTGATACAACCGCAACACGCTGTGGCTATGTTGCCATCGTCGGCCGTCCCAACGTGGGCAAGTCCACGCTGCTGAACCACATTCTGGGCCAGAAACTGGCGATCACCTCGCGCAAGCCGCAAACCACCCGTCACAACATGCTGGGCATCAAGACCGAAGGCGCCATCCAGGCCGTCTACGTTGACACCCCGGGCATGCACAAAGGTGGCGAGAAGGCCCTGAACCGCTACATGAACAAGACTGCTTCGGCGGCGTTGAAAGACGTCGACGTGGTGATCTTCGTGGTTGACCGCACCAAGTGGACCGACGAAGACCAGATGGTTCTCGAACGCGTTCAGTACGTGACCGGCCCGTTGATCGTGGCGCTGAACAAGACCGACCGCATCGAAGACAAAGCCGAGCTGATGCCGCACCTGAGCTGGTTGCAGGAACAGCTGCCGAACGCGCAGATCATGCCGATCTCGGCCCAGCACGGGCACAACCTCGAAGCGCTGGAACGTGTGATCGCCGGTTACCTGCCGGAAAACGAGCACTTCTTCCCGGAAGACCAGATCACCGACCGCAGCAGCCGCTTCCTCGCCGCTGAACTGGTGCGCGAAAAAATCATGCGCCAGATGGGCGCTGAGCTGCCGTACCAGATCACCGTTGAAATCGAAGAGTTCAAGCAGCAGGGCAAAACCCTGCACATCCATGCCTTGATCCTCGTTGAACGTGACGGCCAGAAGAAGATCATCATTGGCGACAAGGGCGAGCGCATCAAACGCATCGGTACCGAAGCGCGCAAGGACATGGAGCTGCTGTTCGACTCCAAGATCATGCTCAACCTCTGGGTGAAAGTGAAAGGCGGCTGGTCCGACGACGAACGCGCCTTGCGTTCGCTGGGTTATGGCGACTTGTAACACTCGGTCCCCGATACACCGTAGTACCCCTGTGGGAGCGGGCTTGCTCGCGAAGACGATGTAACATTCAGCCTTGATGTTGACTGTTACACCGCTTTCGCGAGCAAGCCCGCTCCCACATTGGTTTTGGGTTGTTTGTAAAACTGCGTTCCGCCATTGAGAACCCCCATGTCCCAGCCCCTCGGCCAACTCGCCTACGTGCTCCACTCCCGCGCCTACCGCGAAAGCAGCGCGCTGGTGGATTTCCTCACGCCGCAAGGTCGGATGCGGGCGGTGTTGCGCAGTGCGCGGGGCAAGGCCGGGACGCTGGCGCGACCGTTCGTGCCGCTGGAAGTCGAGTTCCGTGGGCGGGGCGAGCTGAAGAATGTCGGGCGCATGGAAAGCTCGGGTACTTCTACGTGGCTTGTCGGCGAGGCGCTGTTCAGCGGTCTCTACCTCAATGAGCTATTGATTCGCCTGCTGCCGGCCGAAGACCCGCACCCCGGTGTCTTCGATCACTACGCCGCGACCCTGCTCGCGCTGGCAGAAGGCCGTCCGTTGGAGCCGTTACTGCGCTCCTTCGAGTGGCGGCTGCTGGATGACCTCGGCTACGGCTTCGCGCTGAACACCGACATCCACGGCGAGCCCATCGCGCCGGATGGCCTCTATCGTTTGCAAGTCGATGCCGGACTGGAGCGGGTTTACCTGCTGCAACCCGGTCTGTTCAACGGCACCGAACTGCTGGCCATGGCTGAAGCCGACTGGACCGCCCCCGGCGCGCTATCGGCAGCCAAGCGTTTGATGCGCCAGGCGCTGGCCGTTCATCTGGGCGGTCGTCCTTTAGTCAGTCGCGAGTTGTTCCGAAAGCCGTAGTCTCCCCGTATGCTGTGCGCCGAATCTTTAAATTCAGGAGCGCTTCCGTGACCACCAGCAATCGCATTCTTCTTGGCGTGAACATCGACCACGTTGCCACCCTGCGTCAGGCCCGGGGCACGCGTTACCCGGATCCGGTCAAGGCTGCACTGGACGCGGAAGAGGCGGGCGCTGACGGCATCACCGTGCACCTGCGCGAAGACCGTCGGCACATCCAGGAGCGAGATGTGCTGCTGCTCAAGGATGTGCTGCAAACCCGCATGAACTTCGAAATGGGCGTCACCGAAGAAATGATGGCCTTCGCAGAGCGCATCCGCCCGGCGCACATTTGCCTGGTGCCGGAAACCCGTCAGGAATTGACCACCGAGGGTGGCCTGGACGTGGCGGGGCAGGAAGCGCGGATCAAGGCTGCGGTGGATCGCCTGTCGAAGATCGGTTGTGAAGTGTCGTTGTTCATCGACGCTGACGAGCGGCAGATCGCGGCGTCCAAGCGTGTAGGCGCGCCCGCCATTGAGCTGCACACTGGCCGTTACGCCGATGCCGAGACGCCGACCGAAGTGGCTGAAGAACTGAAGCGCGTGGCGGATGGCGTGGCGTTCGGCTTGACCCAGGGCTTGATCGTCAATGCCGGCCACGGTCTGCATTATCACAACGTCGAAGCGGTGGCGGCGATCAAGGGCATCAACGAACTGAACATCGGCCACGCGCTGGTGGCCCATGCGTTGTTTGTCGGGTTCAAGTCGGCTGTTTCGGAAATGAAGGCGCTGATTCTGGCGGCCGCTTTGAAAGGCTAAGATCAAACGATCGCAGCCTTCGGCAGCGCCTACAGGGTGTTCGCATACCTGTGTAGGAGCTGCCGAAGGCTGCGATCTTTTGCTTTAAAGCGGCGGCGTTTCCTGATTCGGCTTGGTCTTGTCGATCCCTGGCACGTGCAGGTTGCCTTCGGCCACTTGATCGCCTTCAAGCTGCGGCTGCGTCACCCAGGTCAGGATGTCGTAGTAGCGACGGATGTTCGCCACGAAGTGCACCGGCTCGCCGCCACGGGCGTAGCCATAGCGGGTTTTGCTGAACCACTTCTTCTCTGAAAGCCGCGGCAGGATCTTCTTCACATCCAGCCATTTGTCCGGGTTCAGCCCTTCCTTGGCCGCCAGTTTGCGCGCGTCATCCAGGTGGCCGCTGCCGACGTTGTAGGCCGCCAGGGCAAACCAGGTGCGATCCGGTTCCTGGATCGACTCGTCCAATTGATCCTTCATGTAGGCCAGGTACTTGGCGCCGCCCATGATGCTCTGCTTCGGATCGAGACGATTGGACACGCCCATGGCTTGCGCCGTGTTCTGGGTCAGCATCATCAGACCGCGCACGCCGGTCTTGGACGTGACCGCCGGTTGCCACAGCGATTCCTGATAGCCGATCGCCGCCAGCAGGCGCCAGTCGACTTTCTCTTTCTTGGCGTAGTTCTTGAAATGCTGTTCGTATTTGGGCAGGCGTTGCTGCAAGTGCTGGGCGAAGGTGGTGGCGCCCATGTAGCCGAGGACATCGACGTGGCCGTAATAACGGTCTTTCAGGCGTTGCAGGGTGCCGTTCTTCTGCACCTTGTCGAGGTAGGCGTTGACCTCGTTAAGCAGGCTGTTGTCTTCACCGGCGGCCACGGCCCAGCTCTGATTGCTGGCGTCGCCTAGATCGAATGCGACCTGAATGTTGGGGAAGTAGACCTGGTTCATCGCCACTTCGTTGGAATCGACCAGGGTCAGATCGATCTGGCCTTCATCCACCATCCGCAGCAGGTCGACGACTTCAACCGCGTCAGATTCTTCGTACTCAATGCCGGGATATTTCTTCTTCAGCTCTGCCAGTTGCTCGGCATGGGTGCTGCCCTTGAGCACCATGATCTTCTTGCCGACCAGGTCGCCAGCATCGGTGGGCCGCGACTGGCCGTTGCGGTAGATGATCTGTGGAGTGACTTCCAGGTAGGAGTGGGAAAACCGCACCTGCTTCTTGCGCTGTTCGCTGCTGACCAGACCGGCCGCCGCCAGCACCGGGCCTTTGGGCTTGCCCACCTGATTGAACAGGTCGTCGAGGTTGTCAGCGGTTTCGATTTCGAGCTTGACCCCCAGATCTTCGGCAAAGCGCTTCACCAGCTCGTATTCGAAGCCGGTCTCGCCGTTACGATCCTGAAAGTAGGTGGCGGGGCTGTTCCGGGTGATCACCCGCAGCACGCCATCCTCCTTTACGCGCTCCAGGGTGTTGGGTTTATCAACACAGCCACTGAGCATCAGGAAGAGTCCGGTTGCGATCAGCCATTTGGCGTACCGCGGACGCAAAGCCGTTGGGGAAAACATCTGCGCAGTATACGCAAAGGACCGCAAGCGCCATATCTCGACAGCGAAGGGCTTGTCTGCTAGGCAACTGAAAACTGCTCGGGAGCCCGCAGGAATGGGCTCAAACCACATTTTGTGACAGAAAAAATAACCCGTGAAACGCATCGGTTCGCGCGCCGAAAACCCAGCCCGACGTCCGGGTGACGCCGCCCGTACCGTTTCGGGTGATGTCGCGGGCGGTTTAGGCTAGAATGCACGGCCTCAAAGCACACCCCTTCCCGAGGCTGTCCCGAAGATGTTGATCCTGCGCGGCGCTCCTGCCCTTTCTGCCTTTCGCCACAGCAAACTCCTTGAGCAACTGAGCCAGAAAGTTTCGGCTGTCAGCGGCTTGTATGCTGAATTCGCTCACTTCGCCGAAGTCACCGGCGTCCTGACCGGCGACGAACAGCAGGTGCTTGCGCGCCTTCTGAAGTACGGCCCAAGTGTCCCGGTGCAAGAACCGACCGGTCGCCTGTTCCTGGTGTTGCCGCGTTTCGGCACCATTTCGCCATGGTCCAGTAAAGCCAGCGACATCGCTCGCAACTGCGGCCTGAGCAAGATCCAGCGCCTGGAACGCGGCATCGCGTTCTACGTGGCGGGCCAGTTCAGCGACGCTGACGCGCAGCTGATTGCCGATGTGCTGCACGACCGCATGACCCAGATCGTATTGGGCAACCTTGAACAAGCCGCCGGCCTGTTCAGCCACGCCGAGCCCAAGCCCCTGACCGCGATCGACGTGTTGGGTGGCGGCCGCGCCGCGCTGGAAAAAGCCAACACCGAGCTGGGCCTGGCCCTGGCCGAAGACGAGATCGATTATCTGGTCAACGCCTTCATCGGCTTGAAGCGCAACCCGCACGATATCGAATTGATGATGTTCGCCCAGGCGAACTCCGAGCACTGCCGTCACAAGATCTTCAACGCCAGTTGGGACATCGACGGCCAGAGCCAGGAAAAAAGCCTGTTCGGCATGATCAAGAACACCTACGTGATGCACAGCGAAGGCGTTCTGTCGGCTTATAAGGACAACGCTTCGGTGATCGTCGGCAACGTCGCCGGCCGTTTCTTCCCGGACCCTGAGACCCGCCAGTACGGCGCGGTGCAGGAACCGGTGCACATCCTGATGAAAGTCGAAACCCACAACCACCCGACCGCGATTGCCCCGTTCCCGGGCGCATCCACCGGTTCCGGTGGCGAGATTCGTGACGAAGGCGCAACCGGGCGTGGCGCCAAGCCAAAGGCTGGTTTGACCGGTTTCACCGTGTCCAACCTGCAAATCCCGGGCTTCGAACAGCCGTGGGAAGTGCCGTACGGCAAGCCTGAGCGCATCGTCACCGCGCTGGACATCATGATCGAAGGTCCACTGGGTGGCGCCGCGTTCAACAACGAATTCGGCCGTCCAGCCCTGACCGGTTATTTCCGGACCTTCGAACAGTCGATCACCACCCCGCGTGGCGACGAAGTTCGCGGTTACCACAAGCCGATCATGCTGGCCGGCGGCATGGGTAACATCCGTGCCGAACACGTACAGAAAGCCGAAATCACCGTTGGCTCCAAGCTGATCGTGCTCGGCGGCCCGGCGATGCTGATCGGCCTGGGCGGCGGCGCTGCTTCCTCCATGGCCACCGGCACCAGCTCGGCGGACCTGGACTTTGCTTCGGTACAGCGCGAAAACCCTGAAATGGAGCGCCGCTGCCAGGAAGTCATCGACCGTTGCTGGCAACTGGGTGACAAGAACCCGATCAGCTTCATCCACGATGTGGGTGCGGGCGGTCTGTCCAACGCCTTCCCGGAGCTGGTCAACGACGGCAACCGTGGTGGCCGCTTCGAACTGCGCAACATTCCAAACGACGAGCCGGGCATGGCCCCGCACGAAATCTGGAGTAACGAATCCCAGGAACGCTACGTTCTGGCGGTCGGCCCGGCGGACTTCGAACGCTTCCAGGCAATCTGCGAACGCGAGCGTTGCCCGTTTGCCGTGGTCGGCGAAGCCACTGCCGAGCCGCAACTGACGGTCACCGACAGCCACTTCGGCAACAGCCCGGTGGACATGCCCCTCGAAGTGCTGCTGGGCAAAGCCCCGCGCATGCACCGTTCGGCCGTGCGTGAAAACGAACTGGGCGACGACTTCGATCCGTCGACGCTGGAAATTGCCGACTGCGTTGAACGCGTTCTGCATCACCCGGCTGTCGCGAGCAAGAGCTTCCTGATCACCATCGGCGACCGCACCATCACCGGCCTCGTAGCCCGTGACCAAATGGTCGGCCCTTGGCAGGTGCCGGTGGCCGACGTTGCCGTCACCGCCACCAGCTTCGACGTCTACACCGGTGAAGCCATGGCCATGGGCGAGCGTACTCCGCTGGCGCTGCTGGACGCTCCGGCGTCGGGCCGCATGGCCATCGGCGAAACCCTGACCAACATCGCCGCGTCGCGCATCAACAAGATCTCCGACATCAAGTTGTCGGCGAACTGGATGTCCGCCGCCGGTCACCCGGGTGAAGATGCGCGTCTGTACGACACCGTGAAAGCCGTCGGCATGGAGCTCTGCCCGGACCTGGGCATTACCATTCCGGTGGGCAAGGACTCCATGTCCATGGCCACGCGCTGGAACGACGAAGGCGTCGACAAGACCGTGACGTCGCCGATGTCGCTGATCGTGACCGGTTTCGCGCCGGTGGCTGACATCCGTCAGACCCTGACGCCGGAACTGCGCATGGACAAAGGCACCACCGACCTGATTCTGATCGATCTGGGCCGTGGCCAGAACCGCATGGGCGCCTCGATCCTGGCCCAGGTTCACGGCAAGCTCGGCTCGCAAGCGCCGGACGTCGATGATGCCGAAGACCTGAAAGCCTTCTTCGCGGTGATCCAGGGCCTCAACGCCGACGGTCACTTGCTGGCTTACCACGACCGTTCCGACGGTGGTCTGCTGACCAGCGTCGTGGAAATGGCCTTCGCCGGTCACTGCGGCCTGAGCCTGAACCTCGACGGTCTGGCGGAAACCTCCGCCGACATCGCCGCGATTCTGTTCAACGAAGAACTCGGCGCTGTGATCCAGGTTCGCCAGGACGCTACCCCGGACATCCTCGCGCAGTTCAGCGCGGCCGGTCTGGGCGATTGCGTGTCGGTGATCGGTCAGCCGATGAACAACGGTCAGGTCAACATCACCTTCAACGGCGAAACCGTGTTCGAAGGCCAGCGTCGTCTGCTGCAACGTACCTGGGCTGAAACCAGCTACCAGATCCAGCGTCTGCGCGATAACGCCGACTGCGCCGAACAAGAATTCGACGTGCTGCTGGAAGAAGACAACCCGGGCCTGAGCGTCAAGCTGAGCTACGACGTCAACCAGGACGTCGCCGCGCCGTACATCAAGAAGAACATCCGCCCACAGGTTGCCGTACTGCGTGAGCAGGGCGTCAACGGTCAGGTGGAAATGGCGGCTGCCTTCGACCGCGCCGGTTTCAACGCGATCGACGTGCACATGAGCGACATTCTGGCCGGCCGTGTCGACCTGAACGACTTCAAGGGCATGGTGGCTTGCGGCGGTTTCTCCTACGGTGACGTGCTGGGTGCCGGCGAAGGCTGGGCCAAGTCCGCGCTGTTCAACAGCCGCGCTCGCGATGCGTTCCAGGGTTTCTTCGAACGTAACGACAGCTTCACCCTCGGCGTGTGCAACGGTTGCCAGATGATGTCCAATCTGCACGAGCTGATCCCGGGCAGCGAGTTCTGGCCGCACTTCGTGCGCAACCGGTCTGAGCAGTTCGAAGCCCGCGTTGCGATGGTCCAGGTCCAGGAATCGAACTCGATCTTCCTGCAAGGCATGGCCGGTTCGCGCATGCCGATCGCCATCGCTCACGGCGAAGGTCATGCCGAGTTCGAAAGCGAAGAAGCCCTGCTGGAAGCCGATCTGTCCGGTTGCGTGGCGATGCGTTTCGTCGACAACCACGGCAAGGTCACCGAAAACTACCCGGCCAACCCGAACGGCTCGCCGCGCGGAATCACCGGTTTGACCAGCCGCGACGGTCGCGTAACGATCATGATGCCGCACCCGGAACGCGTATTCCGCGCCGTGCAGAACTCGTGGCGTTCGGAAGACTGGAACGAAGATGCACCTTGGATGCGTATGTTCCGTAATGCCCGCGTCTGGGTTAACTAAGCGCTGTGTACAAGCTCAGTTTTTTTGTTCCGACCAGCCATGTGGAACAGGTCAAAAGCGCTGTATTCGCTGCCGGTGGCGGACGGATCGGCGCTTATGATCACTGCGCATGGCAGGTGTTGGGCCTGGGCCAGTTTCGACCGTTGGATGGCAGTCAGCCGTTTATTGGTGAAGCGGGGCAGGTCGAGCAGGTTGAGGAATGGAAGGTTGAGCTGGTGGTGGCGGATGAGTTGATCGTGGCTGCAGTGGCCGCTTTGAAACTCAGCCACCCGTATGAGACGCCGGCTTATGAAGTGTGGCGGTTGGAGGATTTCTGATCCGCTCGCCGCTGTAAATGGAAACCCGCTGCGCCATCACGGCCAGCGGGTTTTTTGTTGATCACGGGAAAGTCGGATTATTCGGCCTTCGGCTCAGGGTGCAGGCGTCAGGTTGATCTCCGCCTCCAGCATCTGGAACAGCGTGTTCAGGTGCTTGAAGCGCTTGTCCTGTTTGCCCCAGCGATCGATAAAGAACATCCCGTTGTCGTCCACCTGAATCGGCGTCGTGAGGGTTTCTCCGGTGCTGGAGCGGTGCACCAGGTAAATCTCGGCGGAGGAGGGACGGTCGATGAGGTAGTGCCCGGCCTGGGATAACCTCGACCTATTGATCGGTGCGATGGGCTGCGGCTGTGGATTTCCAGCCATACCGACCTCCATTTTGAAGTCGCTGCGCAAGGCGATCGACGCGGGATCGTTGATACTGGTTTCCCAGTAACCCGGATGAATGCCTTTGGACAGTGTCGGCGCGGTATCGCGCACGTGAAGGCTCGCCGCTCCGAGCATCTCTGCCAGCCCCGGCACCCCGAGGTTGTTATTGGTGTGGGCACTGCCCACGAAGGCGATCCATTTGTGCGGGCCATTTGCCGCCTGGTCAGCCTGAATGACCCGAGTGGCGAAGTAGCTGAACATCTGGTTTCGCGTGACATCGGTCGGGACCGGCAAGCCTTTGAGGCGATAGCTGGCGATACAGTCGAGCGCCCTCACACGAAGGCCATATTTGGCGGCGGCCTGGATCACTTGCGAGTACGTATTGGGCCCGCTGTAGAAGGGCATATGACCGCTGTCCTGATCGCGTAGGTAGGCCTTGAGCCTGGCGGGAAGTCGCTGGGTACGATGGAAAACATCCAGTTCGGCCTGATGCAGATCCGTAAACAAGTGTTCTACGTAAAGCGTCTTGAACCCCGAGTCCCTGATCGTTTTCATCTGGGTTCTGAGCAGCGCCTTGCTCGATTCTGCGGCGTGGCCCTCGCCGATCACCAACCCCGTCAGACGGCTTTCGCCGATTGTTTGCAGGAATGATTCGGGCGTGATGCCAGTGTCTATCGCCGGGAACGTCGGCCTGGGGCTCGGCGCATAATCGGCAAAAAAGCTTTCGGCCCTGGCCTTGAGCTTTGAGCGGATCTCGAAAAAGGTGTCGAACGCTTCCTTGCGAGTGGCGTTGGTTGGCGGGTAACGATGGTCCAGGCCATGGGGCTCACCCGCCAGACGGTCAATATCGTCCCTCAGCGACGGCGGGAAATCGAAGTCGTTGAAGGATTGAGCGTGAGGGAGCGGTGCAGCGGTTGTGGGGACGACGGGATCGGGCGCCTTGTACGGAGTTTGCAACGTCATGCGGTAGTCGCCCTTGGCCAACGGATCGCCCGGTATCGCGCCAGGGGTGTCTGCCCAAAGGCCCACGGGTTGATGGGGGCCGACATCTTCAATGCGCAGCGCCACGGCTTTTTGCAGATCGGCCATGCCCGGTGTCTGGATGAAGGTGCTCATGCGTGAGTGATCGACCAAGGCGATCCAGCGCTCCTCGGGGGCGTCGGCCGCATCGGCTTCGATGACTTTGTGGGAGTAGAAGTTTCGGGCGCTGTTGTTGCGTGCTGTCGTGGGCGGGATATCGCCCATGAGCAGGGCGTCGTCCAGTTGATAGGAGGTCGAGGCGTCCAGCGCCATGATGCTCACACCCTTTTCCCGCGCCTTGCGCACCAGGGCCAGGTACGAATATTCAGCGTCCGGGGCGAAACCGAAGGCGGTGTCGATAGTTTTGAGATGCTGCTCGATGTGGCGCCAGGATTGGCCGCTGTTGAGCTTCGTCAGTTTGAGTCTGAACACGTCACCCGGCAGGTACTCCAGGTAGAGACGCTTGAAGCCTTTTTCGATCAGCGCGTCCAGGCTCATGATCAACACCTGTTTGCTGGCAATGGAGTCCGGTACGGCGCCGATGACCAGGTTGCGGTTTCCGGCAAAGGCATCGCTGCTGATCAGTTGTGCCAGTGACGTGTTGGCCTCGACGGGAGGGACGTCAGCACGGGCGGGCAAGGAGCCGAGGTCTTTGAAAAAACGTTCGGCGTCTTTGGTCAGGCGTTCGGCCTGTTGCAGGTAAACGATGCGTATTTTCCGCAGGTCCAGGGCGGCGGTGTTCAGAATCAGGTGCGAACTGCCGTAGAGGTCCGCGCTGTAACTCATCATGTTGGCGCGGGTTTGCGGGTCCAGGACCGGTTCGATTCTCCGCCAGTGTTTCGCGGGCAGTCCGTAGTCTTTATGCGGTCCCGGTGTTTCTGGCACGCTTTCATACTTCGGCGCCCCTCCGGTTACGCCACTGCGCACCCACACACCCTCGGCGTTTGGCGCGGCCAGGCGCGACGTCGAGATCAGCGTGCCGCTGTCGGGGTCTAGGCGATACAGCAAATAGCGCCCGATCGAATCCGGATTTTTTGCCGCCCAAAGAGCCTGGCCGTTGAAGAACACCGGTTGCAAACTGGCCGGGTCCGCAGCAGCAGGCTCCAGTTGGCTGATCAATTCCATCGCGCGGGCGGGCTCTTGGCCAACCGTGGCCAGGCGCAGCGGTTTGCTGATGGGTTTGAGCGTGCGCAAGGCTGGACGCAGGTCGGTCACAAGCGCGCCAGCGCTGTTGAGCAGGTAACCGAAAAAGTGCTCGAGCGCCGCCGAGGTGTCGCCCTGGTGGTAGGCGTGCAGCGCGAGCATGGCGTCCTTGAACGCCAGGAGCATGCCAACACTCAGGCTCAGGACCGGGAACGGTGCGGTGGCAACGGCGGCGACCCATTCCACGCAGGTCCAGAGCATGTCGGTGATCATCTGCGTGCGGTTGACAGTGGTTGCGCTCACGTCGTCGATCTTGCGTTGCAGCTTCATGTTGTACAGGCACTGAGGCAGGTCGGGCACCGGAGCCACTCGGCGAAGGGAGTCGTAGCGCGCGGGGCTGGGCGTGGTGCTATTCAAGTGCTCTGGCAGTCCTCTTTTTGCGCCTTCCAGAAACGCGCGGACCCTGACCCGGGATTGAACGCCGACGCGTTGGGTCAGGTAGTCGAGCATGCCGGGTTGTTTCTTCAGCACGTAATTGAACAATCGTGCTTCGCGAAAGCTGATGCCGTCGGGTGCCTGAGGGGTGTAGAGCAGAACGGGATTGTCGGCATGCCGGAGCAGCCAGGCGTCGATGACCCAGTCGCCATCGATCAGCAGTCGATGGAAAGCGTACTGGTTGCGAGTGCTCGACTTGGTGTCGTCCATGCTGGCGATGGCTTGTTCAAGCCATTGCAGATCGACCCCGGCAATGTGCCCCTTGAGGTGGCATTCAATTGCGGCGCTTTGCATTTGCCACTGGGTGATGCTCAGTGTTGCAAAGCGCCTGAAGTAATAGCCTCGGCTATAAGCGCTCAGCAGTTCGTTTTTGAGTTTGTCGATGTAGCGTTGGCCAATCCAGACACCGGTGACGGAGCGTGTGACGTTTTCAGCGGTCAGGGCGCTCAGGTCGATACTGGCCGGGCCTGTGAAACGTGCCGAACCCGAGAATTTTTCATCGAGAAACCCCACGCCGTCGGCATAACCATCGCGAAACAACCGGGTGTACGTGATCGGCTGCGGCGTCCAGACCCCCACCAGATTCGGCGGCGAGTGGGCCCAAACGGTATCCGGGTCGACATCGTTGTGGGAGCGGCCCAGTAACCCGTTCAAGCGCAGTCTGGCCTGCTCATGCACATAGTGTTCGAATTCGGGAAAGCGCGATTCGGACCAGGCATGGGCGCGGTAGATACGCAGCGCGCCATCGGTGTTCTCGGCCAGTGTCGTGAGTTTCTTTCGGGTCTGGAAAGTGGTCGAGCGATACCAGAGGGGCGTGACGAATTCATCGTCGTCAACCTGCGTCGCCAGCACATGTTCGGCCATCGATTGCAGGCATTGGCGATGGCTGACGGCGTGGTTGAACTGCAGTTTGTTCGGGGCGACGGGGGTGAAGGTCAAACGGCTCAAGACTTGTTTCATGGCGTCGCGAAAGCGCAGGGGCAGGCGCTTGATCAAATAGTCCGCCATGCTGCCCGCACTCGCCTGGAGGCCGCTGTCCCGAGCCCAGCCAAGGATGTGTTGCTGACAGTCGTGCTCGCTGTCGAACGCCTGGAATTGTTGATCTCGCGGTGCTTCGGGCGTGCACAGCAGCAGCCGCTTGAGCGTTCCGCTGGCGTCCGTCTGGCGCAGCACCCAGAGATCCTTGAGTTGCGCGCCATGCAGAGACGGTGTGCCAGCCCCCAGGAGGGCGGCGCTCAGTCGCGAATCACTGCCCGCGCGCAGGCGCTGGATCAATTGAAAGTCGTCGTCGAGCAGATGATTTTGCAGGACGGCTGCGTACGCCAGCGCGTTGATCCGTTGGTCCAGCAGGTGCTCGATGGCTTGCCGGATTTCAACCCTGGCATGGGCCTCTTTTTGTACCTCGGCAAACGCCACGCGCGGTTGCAGGGTGGCTAATTGTTGGGCGATCCAGGTCGGCGTCAGGTCCTTGTAGGACGCGTGCAAGGGCGCCTTGTTATAAGTGAGTTGCGATTTGTCACGGAAGTCCGATCCGGGTAATTCGTCGCCGGCATGCGAGCCGCGCAACGCCAACTCAATCAGGCTGCGTTGCTGTTCATACTCCCCGAAGCCCGCGAGTGAACGCCGGGTGTGGACGTGCAGGTGTTCCGGGTCCAGGTCATGGATCTCCAGCTCATCACTCAGCCGTTCAAGCCATTGATGGCGGGCGAGGGTATGCGCCGTGGCGGCCGGGCCGAGCAAGTCCAGCACGCGCTGGCGGGCCTTGTCGTAATGGCCCAGATGTTCGGCCAATGCCGCTCGCCGCGTCTCGCTGGCGCTGCGATACCAATCCGGCGCGCTGTCGCGCAGGCACCGTTCGAGCAGGGCCTGGGCGCGCAGTTCGAGGCGGGCGGTGAGGTCGGGCAGGGCGGCGGCGATGGCCGCGTCCAGGGCGCTGATCAAACGCGCCGGATCGTGCTCGACATTGTCCGCGAGGCTCAAGGCTTGCTCGATATCCTGCGTGCGTTTGTCGATCCGCGCGTTATAGGTGTGTTCAAACAACGGTTCAGCATCGATGGCCGACAGCTCCAGCGGCCAGATCCCCGCACTGCTCAAGGCGTGATAACGGGTGGGGAGCATGGCCATGAACTCGCTACGTCCGGCAGCGTGCTGCATGTTCCGTAACAAATGAGCGTCCAGATCCGCCAGGGAATCGAAGGACTCGATCCCGCGTGAGGGCGTGAACAGCACGACTTGGCCGACCTGCTCGTCGGCCATCAACCCCGTGACCACGGGGCTGTTTTTTTGCGTGACGACAAAGGCTCCGGCCAGTTCGACGTGTTCTGCCTGATAACTGAACCCCACGGCGTAAAGGCCCGGGCGCAGCGTCGGTCCCAGCGCCAGACCATCGAGCATCGTGCGCGCTTGCGGGTGCATCAGGCGATCCTGAACCCCCAGCCCGCCCTCGTGGCCGATGGCAGTGAACCCCGCTTCATCGGTCATGAAGGCTTTGCGACCCTTGCCGTCGATCTGCTCGCGCAGGTCCATGTCCAGCAATTGCGCGTTCAGGGTGCTCTTCAGCGTGGCGAGCAGGTGTTGGCCTGTCGGGCTTCGCAGATCGCTGTTTTCCAGACCTTGATAGAGCGCACGGCTTTTGCGCAGGAATTGTTCGCGGTCATTCTTCAGCGTGCCGTTCAGGTGTGTCAGGTAGAGCTGTTCGGCGGACGGCTTTTGTTCGGGCACCAGAGCGGTGTCGGTTTTGAACAGATGATGACCGATCTGGTTGAGATAACCCTTTATCTCGTCGAAGGAGGGTAAGGCAGCGGGGCGGCTCATTGGCGTGGGCTCCATGCAGGTGGCGGAAACCATCAGCATGGGGTGGGCGGTTGGGGGGGTGGCGGTACATATTTATCGCTTTTTTGTGATGTAGGGCGCGCGTGTCCGACGATTAAACATGGCTGGCGGGACCTTGTTTAAAACACCCTTTGAGTAACTTCCTGAGAGCTACAAATTCTTGCGCCGTTGCCTACGGCTACGCCAGAATCCGCCGGCTTGTGCGCCTTGGGGCTGCTCGGTAACTTGATTCCTGTCACTGCCCATCAGTGATCGGGTTTAGCAGCCTGAGTGTGTTAGTGAGGTGCATAACGTTCCCGTCAGTCAGGACTTCATACCCCTGAACTTGATGGTGGCTGTGTGCGGGGCGTCCTCGGACGCGCCGGTTTGCTAACTCCCCGGTCTGCTAACCCGCGCACAGCCGCCACCCATTCGTTTAGCAGCGACGAGTGAGCGGCTCTATTTCAGGAGTTAGTCATGTTCAAAGTAACGCCCAATCCACCTGAATCCGATTCAACAACACCCAGCGACGCCGCCGAGCGCGTCCCCTCATTCGCCGACATCAAAGCCACCCCACGCACACCCAGTACCCTGTTTGCCGTAAGCCCCGAAGCCACCAGCGAAACCCTGATGGCTTATCTGGTCGAAACCCTGGCCTCGGTCGACGTGATGGTCCATCACTTGGTGGACCTTCTGGATGGCGGAGCGCGCAACGCCCTGCTGGGCATCTCAAACAGCGTGATGCTGGCCGAAATCACCGCGAATCGAGTGCTGGATCAATTAGATCCTCGCGAATAGAACCGGCCCCTTCGCGAGCAAGCCCGCTCCCACAATGGTCCGGCGTGCATAGATCCAATGTGGGAGCGGGCTTGCTCGCGAAGACGGACTAACAGGCGCCGAAGATCTAGACCTTGGCACTCACCTCACTACGATTGACCAACGCCTCCAGCGCCTCACTCAAACTCGACGCCTTGTCGCCAATCAGCAGATGCCAGACGCCGCCCTCAAGTTGGCTGACACCCTGACAACCCAACGCCTTCAGATCACATTCCGACAGTGCCTTGCCATCCGCCAGGTGCAGGCGAATCCGGGTCATGGCGATGCAGTCCATTTGCAGCACATTGTCGCCACCGCCCAGCGCGTTCAACCATTGCTGCGCTTCCGGCACGGCGACAGGTTTCGCGACGTCGACCATGGCGGCGGGAGTGCTGATGACCGCGCGGCCCAAAGAAGGCATCGCCAGTCGAATCTCATCGGCAATGCTGTCCGCCATCGGCCCGACCACCACCTGCAAACTCCCGCCCTTGCCCGGACGCACCACGGCCATCGCGCCGAGGGCTTTCAGCTCGGCATCGTTGGCCTTGTTGCGATCGACCATGTCCAGTCGCAAGCGGGTGGTGCACGCACCGACGGTGATCAGGTTGGCCGCTCCGCCCAATGCCTTGATGTAGGCCCCGGCGCGTTCGTTCTCGGCAAACACAATCTTCTCGGCTGAAGCCACCTCTTCACGCCCCGGCGTCTTGAGGTTGAAGCGGCGAATACAGAAATCAAACACCCCGTAGTAGATCACCGCATACGCCAGGCCCACCGGCACCACCAGCCAGCCATTGGTGGATTTACCCCAGCCCAGCACCATGTCGATGAAGCCACCGGAGAAGGTAAAGCCGAGGTGAATGTTCAGCATGTTGGTGACGGCCATCGACAGGCCGGTCAACAAGGCGTGAACCAGATACAACATTGGCGCGAGGAACATGAAGGCGAATTCAATCGGCTCGGTCACCCCGGTCAAAAACGAGGTCAGCGCCATCGACAGGAAGATCCCGCCCATGACTTTGCGCCGTTCCGGCAAGGCGTTGCGGTACATCGCCAGGCACGCGGCGGGCAGGCCGAAGATCATCATCGGGAACATGCCGGTCATGAACTGGCCACCCTTCGGATCACCAGCGAAGTAGCGCGACAGGTCGCCGGTGACGATGGCGCCGGTGGTCGGGTCGGTGAAGTTGCCGAACACAAACCACGCCATGTTGTTGAGGATATGGTGCAGGCCGGTGACGATCAGCAGGCGGTTGAACACGCCGAAGATGAATGCACCGAAGCTGCCGCTCTCCATCATCAACGCGCCGAAGCTGTTGATGCCTTGCTGGATCGGCGGCCAGATCAAGCCGAACACCAGGCCCAGGCCCACGGCAGCGAAACCGGTGACGATGGGCACGAAGCGCCGGCCACCGAAGAACGCCAGGTACTCCGGCAGCTTGATGTCCTTGAAGCGGTTGTACAGCGCGCCGGCCATCAAGCCACTGACGATCCCGGCGAGCATGCCCATGTTGATGCTCGCATCCAGCACCTTGAGCGTGGAGATCATTACCAGGTAACCAATGACCCCGGCGAGGCCTGCGGTGCCGTTGTTGTCCTTGGCGAACCCGACCGCGATGCCGATGGCGAAGATCATCGCCAGGTTGGCGAAGATCACCTGACCGGCGTCATGGATGATCGCGATGTTCAGCAGATCGGTGTCGCCCAGGCGCAGCAACAGGCCGGCGATGGGCAGGATCGCGATCGGCAGCATCAGCGCGCGACCGAGGCGCTGCAAGCCTTCGATAAAGTATTGGTACATGGCGTTTCTCCCTGTGCTTTTTTTGTTTTAGAGCTGCTGTTGTTCAGCTCAGAGGCCAATGTTGGTGACAGGCGTGACGCACGGCAGCGGCGCTGCTCAGCTTGAGCAGATCCTGGCTGATACGCCGGCATTCGCTCGCGTCGAGATGGCGGACGCGGTCCTTGATTTCACCGATCTGCACCGGGCTCACCGACAACTCGCGGACTCCCAGGCCAATCAGTACCGGCGTGGCCAGCGGATCGGAGGCGAGGGCGCCGCAGACCCCGACCCAACGGTTATGCACCGCCGCGCCGGCGCAGGTCTGCGCGATCAAGCGCAGCAGCGCCGGGTGCAACGCATCGACCCGTGAGGCGAGGCCGGCGTGGTCGCGGTCCATGGCCAGGGTGTACTGGGACAAATCGTTGGTGCCGATGGACAGGAAGTCCGCGTGTTCGGCCAGTTGCTCGGCCAGCAGCGCGGCGGCCGGGACTTCGATCATCACCCCCAGCTCCGGGCGCTGGGTCAGCTCCAGCTCGGTGCACAAGGCATCGAGGCGCTGGCGGATGTGCAGCAGCTCATCGACTTCGGTGACCATCGGCAACAGGATGCGGCAGCGCGACAACGGGCTGACGTGCAGCAACGCGCGCAGTTGCTGGTCGAGCAATTCCGGGCGTACCTGGGCCAGGCGAATGCCGCGCAGGCCGAGCACCGGGTTGGCCTCGGTCGGCAGTGGGAGGTAGTCGAGTTGCTTGTCGCCGCCGACGTCGATGGTGCGGATGATTACCGACTTGTCGCCCATGGCGTCGAGCACGGATTGATAGGCGAGGCGTTGTTCCTGTTCGTCTGGCGCGGCGGTGCGGTCGACGAAGAGAAACTCGGTGCGCAACAAACCGACACCGTCGGCGCCATTGGCCAGCGCATCCGCCGCTTCCGTGCTGGAGGCGACATTGGCCGCGACTTCGATGTGCAAGCGATCAAGGGTCAACGCCGGGGTGTGCGCCTGCGCCCGTTGTTGCGCGCGGCGTTGCTGGTGATCGAGTTGCGCCTGACGCACCTCGGCCAAACGTTCGGCGCTCGGTGTCAATTCGAGGCGACCGCCATCGGCGTCCAGCACCACCGCTTGGCCTTGCTCCTGATCCAGCAGCGTCGAACCCAGCGCCACCAGGCACGGCAGACCTTTACCGCGCGCGAGAATCGCCACATGGGAGGTCGCACCACCCGCCGCCATGCACAACCCGGCGACACCGTGCTGACTCAGTTGCAGCAAGTCGGACGGGGTCAGTTCATGGGCGGCGACGATGGCCCCGGCCGGAAGGTCGTAGTGCCAGGTTTCCCCGAGCAGGGCGCGCAGGACCCGTTGCTTGAGGTCGCGCAGATCGTTGGCGCGTTCGGCCAGCAATGGGCTGCCAAGTTGCTGCAGGACGTCGCACTGCACGTCGATGGATTCACTCCAGGCGTGGGTTGCGGCGCTGCCCTTGTCGATGGAATGCGCCGCCGCGTCCAGCAACGCCGGGTCTTCGAGCAGCGCGAGGTGCGCGGCGAAGATGGCTTCTTCGTCGGTGTTTTTGTGCTTTCTGGCCTGGGTCAGGGTGTGATCGATTTCGCTGCGCACCACGCTCAGCGCCGTGTCGAGGGCTTGCAGCTGTTGCTCGGGATCATGGGCGCCGGCGTCCACCGGCAGACTGATCGCGTTCAATCGAAACAACGGCCCGGCGACCAGACCGGGCGCCGCGCAAACGCCGTTCAACACGCCGGCTTCGGCGGGGCGATGACGTTGGGCGATCAATGTCGGCGCGGCGGCGTGACTGTCTTCGGCCAATGCGGTGGACAATGCGGTCAATAGCGCTTGCAACGCCGCTTCCGCATCCGGGCCCTGACTGCTGACCTGCACTTCTTCCTGCTCGCCGACGGCCAGGCTCATGATCCCGATCAAGCTGTCACAGGACGCCGACTTGCCGGCGAAATGCAGCTGCGATTTGCTCTTGAAACCTTGCGCCGTTTGTCGAATCAGCGCCGCCGGCCGCGCGTGCAAACCGCCGCGATGAGCGATGCGGATATGCCCGTGAACTTCGATGCCCGACAACTCGACTTCAGCCTGCACGCCATTGGCCAGTCGCCGCACGATATGCAGCAATGGATCACCGACCTTCACCGATTTCAAGGTGATCGGCCGTGCCTGGAAATCCTGGCTGTTGGTCAGGATCATCAGGCTGACCAGGCTTTTGCACTGCTGCGCGACCTTGTCCAGGTCATAGCGCAGCAGCGGTTGGCCATTGGCGACGCGTGCGCCTTCCTTGACCAGCATCGAAAAGCCTTCGCCCTGCAACTCGACGGTGTCGAGGCCCAGGTGCAGCAGCAATTCGGCACCATTGTCGGCGCGCAAGGTCACCGCGTGGCCGGTGCGGGCGACGTGTACCACCACCCCGGCGCAAGGAGCGTGGAGGGTGTCGTTCAGCGGATCGATGGCGATCCCGTCACCCATGGCGCCACTGGCGAACACCGGGTCCGGGACTTTGGCGAGCGTGAGCACCGGGCCGCTGAGCGGGGCGCTGAGGGTCAGCTCTTTATTATTGTTGTGCATGGCTCGGTACTCATCAGTAAACAATTCGGTTCGGATCACTCGTTCCCCGTAGGAGCTGCGTAGGAGCTGCCGAGTGAAACGAGGCTGCGATCTTTTGATCTTGCCTTTAAAAACAAAATCAAAAGATCGCAGCCTCGTTTCACTCGTCAGCTCCTACGGTTATTCAGGCGCCACCAAAGAGGTAGTCGACTCAGTGGGTGCGCGTCACTTTGCTCAGGTGCCGTGGCTGATCCGGGTCCATGCCTCGGGCGACGGCTAGACCGGCGGCCATCACGTAGAAACTCTGGATCGCCAGGATCGGGTCGAGGGCCGGGTGTTCGGCGCGGGTCAGGGTCAGGTCGCGTTCGCTGACGTCATCCGGCGCGGCCAGCAATACCCGGGCGCCGCGTTGGCGCATGTCGGCGGCCAGGCTGAGCAAACCGGCCTGCTCGGCGCCGCGCGGGGCAAACACCAGCAGCGGGTATTGCTCGCCGATCAACGCCATCGGGCCGTGGCGGACTTCGGCGCTGCTGAAGGCTTCGGCCTGGATCGCCGAGGTTTCCTTGAACTTCAGCGCGGCTTCCTGGGCGATGGCAAAACCGGCGCCACGGCCGATCACCATCAGGCGCTCGCAATCGCGCAAGGCATCGATGGCCACGCTCCAATCCTGTTGCGCCGCGTCGCGCAGGCCTTCTGGCAACGTGTTGCCGGCCTCGAGCAATTCCACGTCTTCTTTCCAATGCGCGATCAACCGGGCGCTGGCGCTGAGGGTGGCGATAAAACTCTTGGTTGCGGCGACGCTGCTTTCGGTGCCGGCCAACAGCGGCAGGCTGAATTCACACGCGGCTTCCAGCGGCGAGTCGGCCGCGTTGACCATGGAAATGCTCAGGGCGCCGCGTTTGCGCAACAGACGCAGGCTGTTCACCAGGTCCGGACTCTGCCCCGATTGTGAGAAGGCAAACGCGACTTGGCCGCTGACCTTCAACGGTGCCTGTTGCATGGTCACCACCGACATCGGCAACGACGCCACCGGAATGCCCAGTTGCTGCATGGTCAGGTAGGCGAAGTAATTCGCCGCGTGGTCGGAGCTGCCACGGGCAACGGTCATCGCCACTTGCGGCGGCTGCCGGCGCAGGCGCCCGGCGATCTCGATCATCTGCGGGTCGAGTTGCTGCAGTTGGGCTTGCACGGCCTCGAATGAGGACAGCGCCTCTTCAAGCATTTTTGAAGTCAATGTCTTCTCCTTCGACCATGACGGCGGTGAGTGTGAGTGAGCGATCCAGCCGCACGCAGTCGGCCCAGGCGCCGGATTGCAGGCGCCCGCGTTCGGGGATGCCGAGGTAGTCGGCGGGGAATTGCGACAGGCGTTGCGACGCTTCGGCGATGGGCAAGCCGATCTTCACCAGGTTGCGCAGGGCTTGATCCATGGTCAGGGTGCTGCCCGCCAGCGTGCCGTCGGCCAGGCGCACACCGCCCAGGCATTTGGTCACGGTGTGGCTGCCGAGCTTGTATTCACCGTCGGGCATTCCCGCCGCAGCGGTGGAGTCGGTGACGCAATACAGGCACGGGATCGAGCGCAGGGCCACGCGTATGGCGCCGGGGTGCACATGCAGCAAGTCCGGAATCAGTTCGGCGTATTTGGCGTGGGCCAGGGCTGCGCCGACGATGCCGGGTTCGCGATGATGCAGCGGGCTCATGGCGTTGTAGAGGTGGGTGAAACTGCTGGCACCGGCCTCCAGCGCGGCCACGCCTTCCTCGTAACTGCCGAGGGTATGGCCGATTTGCATGCGCACGCCGCGAGCGCTGAGGGCGCGGATCAAGGCGTCGTGACCGGCGATTTCCGGAGCGATGGTGATCACGCGGATCGGCGCCAGGGCCAGGTACGCTTCGACTTCGGCCATCAGCGCGGTGTGGGCGAAATTCGGTTGCGCGCCGAGTTTGCCGGGGTTGATGTACGGCCCTTCGAGGTGCACGCCGAGTACCCGGGCGCTGCCTTTCGGCCGTTGCTCGCAATACTCGCCGACGGCTTTGAGCACGCTGGAAATCTCTTCGCTGGGCGCGGTCATGGTGGTCGCCAGCAGCGAGGTGGTGCCGAAACGCACGTGGGTTTTGGTGATGGTTTCGAAGGCCGTGGCGCCTTCCATGATGTCTTTGCCGCCGCCGCCGTGCACGTGCAGGTCGATGAAACCCGGCAGCAGGTAAGGCAGGTCGTTGTCCGCCGGATCGCAGGTCACGCCTTCGATGGACACGACTTTGCCGTGCTGGTGAATCAGCCGGCCGCGAACCCAGCCGTGGGCGGTGAGGATGTTGTCTTCGGACATGATCGGTTCTCGTTTAGCGACGAAGCTTTTTATCTACGAAGCTCTGCAACAAAGTCGTAGTAGTCGTTGCGGCAATAGGTGTCGGTGACTTCGATGGGCGTGTTGTCATCCAGGTAGCCGACCCGGGTCATCAGCAGCATGGCGGTGCCGGGGGCGATGCCGACCAGCGCGGCAAATTCGTCCGAGGCGTTGATTGCCTGGATGTGCTGCAAGGCGCGGACGATCGGTTTGCCGATGCCGTCGAGGTATTCGTAGAGGGAATCGCCCACCGCTTGCGGCTTGGGAATGATCGAGGCGGGCAGGGTGCTCATCTCGATCGCCATCACCGTATCGTCGGCTTTGCGCAGGCGTTTGAGCCGCGCGACCTTGTCGTTGGGCGACAGGCTGAGGCGGATCAGCTCTTCGTGGGTCGGCGGGGTGATTTCCCGCTCCAGCCACTGCGAGCCGGGGACGAAGCCTTTCAGACGGAGCATTTCGCTGAAACCGGAGAGGCGCGACAGCGGTTGCTCCAGGCGTGGCGTGATGAAGGTGCCCGACCCTTGGTTACGCCGGATCAAGCCTTGATCGAACAGCACTTCCAGCGCTTTGCGGGCGGTGACGCGGGAAATGCCCAGCGACTCGCTGAGACTGCGCTCCGACGGCATGGCCTGCTCGGCTTTCCACTGGCCGGCATGGATCGCCGCTTCCAGATTGCGCGCCAGTTGCAGGTACAGGGGCGTCGGCTGGGTGTCGTCAGGACGTAGGGCCTGGATGTCATTCATGTAGGTCTTTTCCGATGCGGATGTTGGATTGTTGTCGCTCGGTTGTAGGGCGAAACCTAATACCACTTAAATACCATGTCAATGAGACCACTTTGCTCAAGGCGCAGGAAAACCGGGGCTTTCGGGGTGATTAAGTAGGGGTTGGCTTTAAGTGGTATTACGGGTGGGGATTTTTAAAGCAAAGATCGCAGCCTGCGGCAGCGCCTACAGTGGGAATTGGTATCAACCCTGTAGGCGCTGCCGAAGGCTGCGATCTTTTGATTTATTTTTTTGGAGGGCGACCGAAGGTCGTCGTTTCGCAGAGGATTGATCGTTCACAGCGTGGGAACGATCATGCGAAGGGCGTTACGGTCGAATCTCGATCATCGTGCCATCCGGCACCAGTCCCCAGACTTCACGCATGTCCATGTTGCGCATGGCGATGCAGCCGTCGGTCCAGTCCAGGGTGTGGAATAGGTTTTCCGGGTAGTCGTAGGTGTCGGGGGTACCGTGGATCATGATCATGCCGCCAGGATTGACGCCTTCGCGCCGGGAGCGGTCGGCATCGTCCCGGTTGGGGTAGGAAATGTGCATCGCCAGGTTGAAGCGGTCGCTGACCTTGCGCCAATCCACCCAGTAAAAGCCCTCGGGTGTGCGCTTGTCGCCTTCCATCAGCTTCGTGCCCCGGGGGTTTTTGCCCAGGGAAATGCGATAGGTTCGCAGCGCTTTGCCGTCGGCGATCAATTGCAGTTGATGGGCGGATTTAAGCACCAGCACTTTTTCGATGGGTTTGCCGTCCAGAGTGACCACGGTGGAGGCCTGGGACACGACAACGAACGACAGGCAAAACAAGGCAAGCAACCAGCGCATTGAAACGATATCCCTAGAGGTGTCGCGACTATTTATAAGTTATAGATGGTTCTGGATTAACGGACGCTTAAGTGATGGCGGCTTGAGTCAGCGGCGGAATCGACTCGGATCGCACCGGGTAGACCTCTGTCTGCCGGTCAGCGAAGAAGCATTCTAAGGTACGGCCCACCGTGCGGAAAGCCAGCTCGGACCAAGGGATGTCGGCTTCTTCGAACAACATGACTTCCAGGCTCTCGGGGCCGGCGGAGAAGTCCAGGTCCACCAGTTCGGCGCGGAAGAACACATGCACCTGGCTGATGTGCGGCACGTCGATCAGCGTGTAGATGCTCAGGTTGCGCACCCGGGCGCAGGCTTCTTCGGCGGTTTCGCGGATCGCGGCCTGCTCGATGGTCTCGCCGTTTTCCATGAAACCGGCGGGCAGGGTCCAGTAACCGAGGCGCGGCTCTATGGCGCGGCGACAGAGCAACACTTTTGAACCCCAGGTCGCGACGCAACCGGCGACGATATTGGGGTTCTGGTAGTGAATGGTCTGACAGCTGTCGCAGACAAATCGCAGGCGCGAATCGCCTTCGGGAATGCGCTGGATGACCGGGTTACCGCACTGACTGCAAAATTTCATGCTTGGGTTCCTGGAGGCTGCGCCTATCTTGGCGTGCGGCGGTATCAGTCGGCAAGTTGTCCTTTCGCGACATGCAGCGGTTATGGGGTTGGGCGGTCGTTAGGTTTGGTGCATGATGCAGGTAAGGCACAGATCGAGAACACTCATGCTGGACGAGCTACTGCATCGGGTAAGCAACCACACGCCACGCACCCTTGAAACCGACAAGCGTTTCCCCGAGGCTGCGGTATTGGTGCCGATCACCCGCAGTGACGAACCGGAACTGGTTCTGACCCTGCGCGCCAGCGGGCTCTCGACCCATGGCGGCGAAGTCGCCTTCCCCGGCGGACGCCGCGACCCCGAAGACCCCGACCTGATCTTCACCGCCCTGCGCGAAGCCGAAGAAGAAATCGGCCTGCCGCCCGGCCTGGTGGAAGTGATCGGCCCGCTCAGTCCGCTGATCTCCCTGCACGGCATTAAGGTCACGCCTTATGTCGGCGTCATTCCCGATTACGTTGAATACCTGGCCAACGATGCGGAAATCGCCGCGGTGTTCAGCGTGCCCCTGGAGTTCTTCCGCGAGGACCCGCGCGAACATACACACCGCATCGATTACCAGGGCCGCAGTTGGTACGTACCGAGCTATCGGTATGGCGAATACAAGATCTGGGGGCTGACGGCGATCATGATCGTCGAGCTGATCAATCTGCTGTATGACGCCGACATCAGCCTGCATCATCCGCCCAAGAGTTTTATCAACACCTGAAGCCACCGTTCGAATGGTGTGAACCCGGCCTGAGCCTTGAGGACAACACGATGAAATACCGCCTGGGCGACGCCCGCGTCGAAACCCATCCACAGAGCTGGGTTGCGCCCAATGCCGTGCTGGTGGGCAAGGTCAAACTGGAAGAGGGCGCCAACGTCTGGTTCAACGCGGTATTGCGCGGCGACAACGAACTGATCCTGATCGGCAAGAACAGCAACGTCCAGGACGGCACCGTGATGCACACCGACATGGGCTACCCGCTGACCATCGGCACCGGCGTAACCATCGGCCACAACGCCATGCTCCACGGCTGCACCGTCGGCGATTACAGCCTGATCGGCATCAACGCGGTGATCCTCAACGGCGCGAAGATCGGCAAGAACTGCATCATCGGCGCCAATTCGCTGATCGGTGAAAACAAGGAAATCCCCGACGGTTCGCTGGTCATGGGCTCGCCGGGCAAGGTCGTGCGCGAACTCACCGAGCCGCAGAAGAAAATGCTCGAAGCCAGCGCCGCCCACTATGTGCACAACTCGCAGCGCTATGCCCGCGACCTGGTCGAGCAGGAAGAATGAACGCCACCGAACGACCGGTCCTGTCGCCGTGCGTGAACATCTGTGCGCTGGACGAGGATGATATCTGCACCGGGTGCCAGCGCACGGTGGAAGAGATTACCCGCTGGAGCCGGATGGACAATGACGAGCGCCGCAAGGTGTTGGGGTTGTGTCATGAGCGGGCGAAATCCAGCGGCCTAATCTGGATGTTGCCTTCGAAGTCTTGATGCGGCTTGAGATCGCCCCCTCACCCTAACCCTCTCCCCAAGGGGTAGAGGGAACTGACCGAGTTGTTCTTGGAGCTGCATCGACCTGAAAGACTGTGCCGAACTCAGGTTCTGGAAAAGCGGCTTCGGATTGAGCCGAGAACCTGAAAACATCGAAGATCGGCTCCCTTTCCCCCTCTCCCCAAGGGGTAGAGGGAACTGACGGGGTTGTTCTTGGAGCTGCATCGACCTGAAAGACTGTGCCGAACTCAGGTTCTGGAAAAGCGGCTTCGGATTGAGCCGAGAACCTGAAAACATCGAAGATCGGCTCCCTTTCCCCCTCTCCCCACTGGGGAGAGGGCTGGGGTGAGGGGTGGCTCTTGAATCTGGCAATGATCTCAACCATTTCTCTCCCTTGGCCCAACCTCACTCCCTGAAGTACCCTGTGCGCCAAACTGACAGGTATCTCCACGCCCCATGCTCTTCCTGATCGCCTACATCAGCAGCGTCGTGCTGATCAACTACGCCTTTTCCACCGCCCCGCACCTGGACATCATCTGGTCAGCCTGGGGCGGCTTGGTGTTTGTCCTGCGCGACATGGTGCAAACCCGCTTCGGCCACGGCGCCATCGCAGCGATGCTGGCGGCGCTGGTGCTGTCCTACGTGACGTCCGACCCGTCCATCGCTCTGGCCAGCGCCACGGCGTTCGCGGTGTCCGAGTGCATCGACTGGCTGGTGTTCAGCATCACCAAGCGTCCGTTGCACGATCGCCTGTGGATAAGTTCAGCCCTGAGCATTCCCCTCGATACCTTCATTTTTTTCGGCTTGATCGACGCCTTCACCCCAGCCGTGATCCTCACCGCCATGGGCTCGAAGTTCGCCGGTGTGACAGTCGTCTGGCTGATCATGGCCTGGCGCTTGCGCAAACAGGCTGTCGCCAGCTGAAGCCAAACCCTGCGGTTCATGTAAAATGCCGCGCTTTCTCCCCATGGGAAGTGCGCCTTGGCCGCGCGACCCTCGATGATCCGCTTCTTTGAGGACCTTCAGATGACCCGTATCGGAACTCCATTGTCGCCCACCGCGACCCGCGTATTAATGTGTGGCTGTGGCGAGTTGGGCAAGGAAGTGGTGATCGAGCTGCAACGCCTGGGCGTTGAAGTGATCGCCGTGGATCGCTATGCCAACGCGCCGGCGATGCAAGTCGCCCATCGCAGCCATGTGATCAACATGCTCGACGGCGCGGCCCTGCGTGCCGTGATCGAGGCCGAGAAGCCGCACTTCATCGTGCCGGAAATCGAAGCCATCGCCACCGCGACCCTGGTGGAACTGGAAGCCGAAGGCTTCACCGTGATCCCGACCGCCCGCGCCGCGCTGCTGACCATGAACCGCGAAGGCATCCGTCGCCTGGCCGCCGAAGAACTGGACCTGCCGACCTCGCCGTACCACTTTGCCGATACCTTCGAGGACTACAGCAAAGCCGTTGAAGACCTGGGCTTCCCATGCGTGGTCAAACCGGTCATGAGCTCCTCGGGCAAAGGCCAGAGCCTGCTGCGCAGCGCCGACGACGTGAAAACCGCGTGGGATTACGCACAGGAAGGCGGCCGTGCGGGTAAAGGACGGGTGATCATCGAAGGCTTTATCGATTTCGACTACGAAATCACCCTGCTGACCGTGCGTCACGTCGGCGGCACTACGTTCTGCGCGCCGGTCGGTCACCGTCAGGAGAAGGGCGATTATCAGGAATCCTGGCAGCCACAAGCCATGAGCCCGATTGCCCTGGCTGAATCCGAGCGCGTCGCCAAAGCCGTGACCGAAGCCTTGGGTGGCCGTGGTCTGTTTGGCGTCGAGCTGTTCATCAAAGGTGATCAGGTATGGTTCAGCGAAGTCTCGCCGCGCCCGCATGACACTGGCCTGGTGACTTTGATTTCCCAGGACCTGTCGCAATTTGCGCTGCACGCCCGGGCGATTCTGGGCCTGCCGATCCCATTGATCCGTCAGTTCGGCCCATCGGCGTCGGCGGTGATTCTGGTGGAAGGGCAGTCGACCCAGACCGCTTTCGCCAATCTGGGCGCCGCGTTGAGCGAGCCGGACACTGCATTGCGTCTGTTCGGCAAGCCTGAAGTCAACGGTCAGCGCCGGATGGGCGTGGCGTTGGCTCGGGATGAGTCGATTGAAGCGGCTCGGGCGAAAGCGACCCGTGCTTCTCAAGCGGTCGTTGTAGAGCTTTAACCGAGGCGCGACATTCGCGAGCAAGCCCGCTCCCACATTGACCGCATTTCTTCTGAAAGAACGCGGTCCCCTGTGGGAGCGGGCTTGCTCGCGAAGCTTTTGCTCTTGCTTCAGACCACCCGATTCAAATCGTTATGCCGCGTCTCTTTCAGGCACAGCACCGCAATCAAACTCAACACCGCCGCCCCCGACACATACCCGCCGACATAACTCAAACCACCCATCGCCACCAGTTTCTGCGCAAAGAACGGCGCCGCCGAGGCCCCGACAATACCGCCCAGGTTGTAGGCCGCTGACGCTCCGGTATAGCGCACATGGGTCGGAAACAGCTCCGGCAACAACGCGCCCATCGGCGCAAATGTCACGCCCATCAGAAACAGTTCGATGCACAGGAACAGCGCCACGCCCCAGGTTGTGCCGTGGGTCAGCAGCGGTTCCATCAGGAAACCGGACAAAATCGCCAACACACCACCGATGATCAGCACCGGTTTACGCCCGTAACGGTCACTGGCCCAGGCCGACAGTGGCGTGGCTGCGGCCATGAACAGCACCGCAAAACACAGCAGCGCGAGGAAGGTTTCGCGGGTGTAGCCCAGCGTGGAAACGCCGTAGCTGAGTGAAAATACGGTCGAGATGTAGAACAGCGCGTAGCAGACCACCATCGATCCGGCACCCAGCAACATCGGCGCCCAGTACTGGCTGAACAGCTCGACCAACGGAATCTTCACCCGCTCCTGGCGCGCCATGGCGTTGGCGAACACCGGGGTTTCGTGGAGTTTGAGCCGCACATACAGACCGACCATCACCAGCACCGCGCTCAGCAGGAACGGAATGCGCCAGCCCCACGAGCGGAATTGCTCGTCGTTGAGGGTCATGGCCAGCGTCAGGAACAGCCCGTTGGCCGCCAGGAAACCAATCGAAGGGCCGAGCTGCGGGAACATGCCGAACCAGGCGCGTTTGCCCTTGGGCGCATTCTCCGTGGCGAGCAGTGCCGCCCCGCCCCATTCGCCGCCCAACCCCAGGCCTTGGCCGAAGCGCAGCATGCACAGCAGGATCGGCGCCCACGCCCCGATGCTGTCGTAACCTGGCAACACGCCGATCAAAGTAGTACAGACGCCCATCAACAGCAGGGAAGCGACCAAGGTCGATTTACGCCCGATACGGTCGCCAAAATGGCCGAACAGCGCCGAACCCAGCGGTCGCGCCAGGAAAGCGATGCCGAACGTGAGAAACGCCGAGAGCATCTGCGCGGTGCCGGAGGTCTGCGGGAAGAACACGGGCCCGATCACCAGCGCGGCGGCGGTGGCGTAGACGTAGAAGTCGTAGAACTCGATGGCGGTGCCGATAAAACTCGCGGTGGCCACTCGCGTGGCGGAGTTCGTCGGTTGGGCAGGCGTGGTGTCGCTGTAAGCGGTGCTGGTCGTCATGCGGTGATCCCTGACAGTCATGCTCCAGTGGAGCGAATTATTATGGTCGAACACCCAGGGATGTGGGTTTAACGCAGCGTGCGGGTAGCACAGGGGTAGGGCGGGGCTTGGGTAAGCGGCTCGATTATAGGAAGGAGGCTAATGATCAAACAAGGGGCTTAAGGCTGGCGAGTTTTTTGTGGCTAGGTGAAATCTATGTGGGAGCGGGCTTGCTCGCGAAGGCGGACTATCAGTCAACATCTCTGCTGAATATGAAATCGTCTTCGCGAGCAAGCCCGCTCCCACAGGTTCTGTGCGTGTCAGGTTTTGGCGAGCACCGGAACCGAACTGGTATGCCAGACCAGCACCCGCGTGACGCGGTTGTCCTCGGTCTCAAGAATCTCCAACCGATAACGCCCGATCTTCAGGCAAACCGCGCTTTCCGGAATGGTTTCCAGCGCCTCGGTCACCAGGCCGTTAAGGGTTTTCGGCCCGTCGCTGGGCAGGTGCCAGCCCAGGCTTTTATTCAATTCGCGAATCGACGCCGCACCTTCAATCACCAGTCGGCCATCGGCCTGCGGGTGAATGTGCGGGTTGTCCAGGCTGTGCTCGCTTTCGAATTCACCAACGATTTCTTCGAGGATGTCTTCAAGGGTCACGATGCCGAGCACTTCGCCGTACTCGTCCACCACCATGCCCAGGCGCCGCTGTTGTTTGTGGAAGTTCAGCAGCTGCAGTTGCAGCGGCGTACTTTCCGGCACGAAGTACGGTTCGTGGCAAGCTGTCAGCAACGCTTCGAGGGTCAGGCTGGCATCCGGCAACAAGTGGCGGATCTGCCGGGTGTTGAGCACCGCTTCGACCTGATTGATGTCGCTATGGAACACCGGCAGGCGCGTGCGGCGGTTGTTGCGCAATTGTTCGATGATTTCTTCGAGGGAGTCGTCGAGGTTGATCCCGTCAACGTCACTGCGCGGCACCAGGATGTCGTTGACCGTGATGTTGTCCAGCGCATGGATGCCGGACAGGGCGTGCGGGCGGGAGGGTGCGTGTTCGTGTTCGTCGTGGCGATCCGCCGGCGCCTCGTCTTCGCTCTGTTGCACTACTTTGACTTTGCGGGCGAACGGGCGCATCAGCAGTTGGCTGACGCCATTGAGCAGCCAGGCAGCGGGGTAGATGATTTTCAGCGGCGCGCCGAGCAAGGTGTTGCCCAGGCTCAGGATCGCGTCCGGGTAGCGCACGGCGAGGGTGCGCGGCAGGTAGTCGGCGAACACCAGCAGGACCACACCGGCGCCGACGCAGGCGGCCCATGGACCGTTTTCTGCCCAGGTGAAAATCGCCAGCAAGGTGCTGATGACCATGACCAGTGCGCGGCACAGGGTGTTGCAGAGGATCAGGCTGTTCAGCGGAAAGCTCAGTTTCGCCAGGGGCTTGTCGCTCGCCCGTGAGGCGGTGCGTTGGGCCAGCAGGTGCTGTTGCGCGACTTCGATGGCGGTAAACAGCCCCGACCACAGAATCAGCAGGGCGATCACTGCGAGCATCGGCCCTATGGGCAAGTCGTCCATTATTGCCGCCCGTCAGATGTGCAGAATGTATTCACGAACCAGCTTGCTGCCGAAATAGGCCAGCATCAGCAGGCAGAAACCGGCGAGGGTCCAGCGGATTGCCTTGTGTCCGCGCCAGCCGAGGCGATTCCGCCCCCACAGCAACACGCTGAACACGATCCAGGCCAGGCAGGCCAGCAAGGTCTTGTGTACCAGATGCTGGGCAAACAGGTTGTCGACGAACAGCCAGCCGGAGATCAGCGACAGCGACAGCAAGGTCCAACCGGCCCAGAGGAAGCCGAACAGCAGGCTTTCCATGGTTTGCAGCGGCGGGAAGTTCTTGATCAGTCCGGACGGGTGTTTGTGTTTGAGCTGGTGATCCTGCACCAGCAGCAGCAAGGCCTGGAACACCGCAATAGTGAACATGCCGTAAGCCAGGATCGACAAGAGAATGTGGGCGAGGATGCCCGGCTCTTCGTCGATGATCTGCACGGTGCCGGCGGGAGCGAACTGCGCCAGCAGCACGGTGGCGGCACCGAGCGGGAACAGCAATATCAGCAGGTTCTCCAC
This sequence comes from Pseudomonas sp. dw_612, assembly GCF_018449725.1. Taxonomy (GTDB): domain Bacteria; phylum Pseudomonadota; class Gammaproteobacteria; order Pseudomonadales; family Pseudomonadaceae; genus Aquipseudomonas. The sequence goes on from NZ_JAAVVC010000010.1 coordinate 199,199, forward strand.
CGGAATCCGCGAGCAGGCCAGCAGGGTCAGGGCGATGACTGCGGCGGCAATCAGGCTGGCGGCACTGAAGAAGTCCAGGCCCAGGCCAATCGGTGTCAGCAGATGGGTGAACAGGCTGGCGCTGTGAGCCAGCACCGCCAGTACGCCGAGCGTGACCAGCAGGCGCTTGTTCGCCTTGGCGCCGGAGGCCAGGCGAGTGCCTTGATAGATGGTCGCAGCGGCATATAAGCAGGCGGCGGCGAGGGTGGTAAGCAAACTGGGTGACAAGGGGAGCATAAATCCTGTTAGGCAAGCCCGAAAGGCGCTGAGTTTGGCACAGAACCAACATGGCACGAAAGACCAACCAATCTGACAGCGAGGTGGGCGCCAGACGCAGTCTTCGCTATAATCCGCGACCTGCCCACGCCGCAGGCTCGCCGAGCACATGTTTATTCCGGTCTGGGCCGCCATTATCCCGGTCTACACAGGGCCTGAAAGGATCGCGCAATGTTTGAAAACTTAACCGACCGTCTCTCGCAGACGCTGCGCCATGTCACCGGCAAGGCCAAGCTGACCGAGGACAACATCAAAGACACCCTGCGTGAAGTGCGCATGGCGTTGCTCGAAGCCGACGTCGCCCTGCCGGTGGTCAAGGACTTCGTCAATTCGGTCAAGGAGCGCGCCGTCGGCACCGAAGTGTCGCGCAGCCTGACGCCGGGCCAGGCCTTCGTGAAGATCGTCCAGGCCGAACTCGAAAGCCTGATGGGCGCGGCCAACGAAGACCTGAACCTGAGCGCCGTTCCGCCCGCCGTCGTGTTGATGGCCGGTTTGCAGGGCGCGGGTAAAACCACCACCGCTGGCAAACTTGCGCGCTTCCTTAAAGAGCGCAAGAAGAAGACGGTCATGGTCGTGTCCGCGGACGTTTACCGTCCGGCGGCAATCAAGCAGCTGGAAATGCTCGCCGGCGAAGTGGGCGTTACCTTCTTCCCGTCCGACCTGAGCCAGAAGCCGGTCGAGATCGCGCAAGCGGCTATTAAAGAAGCAAAGCTTAAATTTATTGATGTGGTCATCGTCGATACCGCCGGTCGCCTGCACATCGACGAAGAGATGATGGGCGAGATCAAGGCGCTGCATGCCGCGATCAACCCAGTCGAAACCCTGTTCGTGGTTGATGCCATGACCGGCCAGGACGCCGCCAACACGGCCAAGGCCTTCGGTGATGCGCTGCCGCTGACCGGTGTGATCCTGACCAAGGTCGACGGCGATGCCCGTGGCGGTGCTGCCCTGTCGGTGCGCGCCATCACTGGCAAGCCGATCAAGTTCATCGGTATGGGCGAGAAGAGCGAAGCGCTCGAACCGTTCCACCCTGAGCGTATCGCTTCGCGCATCCTCGGCATGGGCGACGTGCTCAGCCTGATCGAACAGGCCGAAGCAACCCTCGACAAGGACAAGGCCGACAAACTGGCCAAGAAACTGAAGAAGGGCAAGGGATTCGACCTCGAAGACTTCCGCGATCAGTTGCAACAGATGAAGAACATGGGCGGCCTCGGCGGCCTCATGGACAAACTGCCGAATATCGGCGGCGTGAACCTGGCGCAAATGGGCAATGCCCAGGGCGCGGCAGAGAAGCAATTCAAGCAGATGGAAGCCATCATCAATTCCATGACCCCGGCCGAGCGCCGCGACCCTGAGCTGATCAGCGGTTCGCGCAAACGTCGGATCGCCATGGGGTCCGGCACCCAGGTGCAGGACATCGGTCGCTTGATCAAGCAACACAAGCAGATGCAGAAGATGATGAAGAAATTCTCCGCGAAAGGCGGAATGGCCAAAATGATGCGCGGCATGGGCGGTATGTTGCCCGGCGGCGGCATGCCCAAGATGTAAAGATTCCGCGCCGGCAGTCATGTCGGCGCAGACCCACAGCAATGTGGGAACTCCAGCAAACCCGCGCTTGGCGGGAGCTGACTGGCCGTTTTCAACGACGGCTCTATAGCAAATCCTGATGGCGACCGGAAGGCCGCCGGAAAAAGACATTTGCAAAAGTCCGGATATTCCTTAGAATATGCGGCCTTTCGGGCACCTATGCCCGCTGTGCCTTTAGATTTGCAGCACCGACTACAGGAACGATGTTCACATGCTAACAATCCGTCTTGCCCTTGGCGGCTCCAAAAAGCGCCCGTTTTACCACTTGACCGTAACCGACAGCCGCAACCCGCGCGACGGTTCGCACAAGGAACAGGTTGGTTTCTTCAACCCTGTTGCTCGTGGTCAAGAAGTTCGTCTGTCCGTGAACCAAGAGCGCGTAGCCTACTGGCTGAGCGTTGGTGCACAACCTTCTGAGCGTGTTGCTCAGTTGTTGAAGGATGCATCTAAGGCTGCGGCCTGAGCAATATGAACGCGACGCCTGCCATTGCTGATGATTTGATCGTTATCGGCAAGATTTATTCTGTTCATGGCGTTCGCGGCGAAGTGAAGGTTTATTCCTTTACTGATCCGACTGAAAACCTGTTGCAGTACAAAACCTGGACGCTCAAGCGCGAAGGCAATGTGAAACAGGTCGAGCTGGTCAGCGGACGCGGGAACGACAAGTTCCTGGTCGCAAAGCTCAAGGGTCTTGATGATCGGGAAGAAGCGCGTCTTCTGGCCGGTTATGAGATCTGCGTGCCGCGCAACCTGTTCCCTGAATTGACCGACGGCGAGTACTACTGGTACCAGCTGGAAGGTCTGAAGGTTATTGATCAACTCGGGCAACTGCTCGGGAAAATCGATCATCTTCTGGAAACCGGCGCCAATGATGTAATGGTGGTCAAGCCTTGCGCTGGCAGCCTGGATGATCGCGAACGCCTGTTGCCCTATACGGAGCAATGCGTGTTGGCAGTCGACCTTGCCGCAGGCGAGATGAAGGTGGAATGGGATGCGGACTTCTAAGCGTGGCTAACTTGCGCGTAGAAGTGATCAGTTTGTTTCCCGAGATGTTCTCCGCCATCAGCGAGTACGGCATCACCAGTCGTGCGGTGAAACAGGGGCTGTTGCAGCTCACCTGTTGGAATCCGCGAGACTACACGACGGATCGACATCACACTGTGGACGATCGCCCATTTGGCGGTGGCCCGGGCATGGTGATGAAGATCAAGCCCCTGGAAGATGCTCTGGTTCAGGCCAAGGCAGCAGCCGGGGAGGCGGCGAAGGTAATTTACCTGTCCCCCCAAGGCCGTCAGCTGACTCAGTCGGCGGTCCGCGAGTTGGCGAATCTGGATGCATTGATCCTGATTGCCGGCCGCTATGAAGGCATTGACGAGCGCTTTATTGAGGCTCACGTCGATGAAGAGTGGTCGATTGGCGACTATGTACTGTCTGGCGGCGAGCTGCCGGCGATGGTCCTGATCGATGCGGTTACACGACTGCTGCCTGGAGCTTTAGGGCATGCGGACTCCGCCGAGGAAGATTCCTTTACGGACGGTCTGCTGGATTGCCCGCACTACACCCGACCGGAGGTGTATGCGGATCAGCGTGTTCCCGACGTGTTGCTTAGTGGCAATCACGCGCATATCCGGCGTTGGCGTTTACAGCAGTCCCTTGGTAGGACCTTTGAACGACGCGCCGATCTTCTGGAAAGCCGCTCGCTTTCTGGAGAAGAGAAGAAGCTGCTCGAGGAATACATCCGCGAGCGGGACGATAGTTAACAACGTATCGATGGTAAATCCGACGATTTACCTTAGGAGCACAGCATGACTAACAAAATCATTCTTGCACTCGAAGCAGAGCAGATGACCAAAGAGATCCCTACCTTTGCCCCGGGCGACACTATTGTCGTTCAGGTGAAAGTGAAGGAAGGCGACCGTTCGCGTCTGCAAGCGTTCGAAGGTGTTGTTATCGCCAAGCGTAACCGCGGCGTAAACAGTGCATTCACCGTTCGCAAAATCTCCAACGGTGTTGGCGTAGAGCGTACTTTCCAGACCTACAGCCCGCAAATCGACAGCATGGCCGTTAAACGTCGCGGTGACGTACGTAAAGCCAAGCTGTACTACCTGCGTGACCTGTCCGGTAAAGCAGCTCGCATCAAGGAAAAACTGGCTTAAGCCCAGCTTCCGATGCAAAAAAAGCAGCCTGCGGGCTGCTTTTTTGTTGCCTGCGATTTACCTGATACAAACCTGTAGGAGCGTGGCTTGCCCGCGAAGACGTCATATCAGCCAACATCAATGTTGAATGTAAGTCCGTCTTCGCGGGCAAGCCTCGCTCCTACAAGAGATCACGCCGTCACCGCATTGCATCAAACACTGTGAAGGCCTGTCCTGCTATGAAAGACTTACCCTCAGATTTCCGCTACCTGAGCCTCTATGCCCGCCATCGACCACCCCCTGATAGACCAATTCCTCGACGCACTGTGGCTGGAAAAAGGCCTGTCCGATAACACCCGCGACGCCTATCGCAGCGACCTTGCGCTGTTCAACGGCTGGCTACAGGAAAAAAACCTGGAGCTGATCAACGCCGGCCGCGAGTTGATCCTCGACCATCTGGCCTGGCGCCTGGAGCAAAACTACAAACCCCGTTCCACTGCACGATTTCTCTCCGGTGTACGTGGCTTTTATCGCTATCTGTTGCGGGAAAAACTGATCGCCGTCGATCCGACGTTGCGTGTCGACATGCCGCAACTGGGTAGGCCGTTGCCTAAATCCCTGTCGGAAGCGGATGTCGAGGCGTTGCTGAACGCACCGGACCTGAGCGAAGCCATCGGCCAGCGCGATCGCGCCATGCTGGAAGTGCTTTACGCCTGCGGCCTGCGGGTCACCGAGCTGATCAGCCTGACCCTGGAACAGGTCAACCTGCGCCAAGGCGTGCTGCGTGTGATGGGCAAGGGCAGCAAGGAGCGGCTGGTGCCGATGGGCGAGGAGGCGATTGTCTGGGTCGAGCGCTACCTGCGTGATGGTCGTGGCGAACTGCTCGGCGGGCGGCCCAGCGATGTGATGTTCCCCAGCCAGCGCGGCGAGCAGATGACCCGTCAGACCTTCTGGCACCGAATCAAGCACCAGGCCAAAGTAGCCGGGATCGCCAAGTCGCTGTCGCCACACACCCTGCGCCATGCCTTCGCCACGCACCTGCTCAACCACGGCGCCGACCTGCGGGTGGTGCAAATGCTGCTTGGCCACAGCGACCTGTCCACCACTCAGATTTACACCCACGTCGCCCGCGCCCGTTTGCAAGACCTGCACGCCAAACACCACCCGCGCGGCTGACACAACCTCTGGCCGCGCCCGCACGCCTCTGTAGCAGCTGGCGAAGCCTGCGTTCGACTGCGTAGCAGTCGTGAAATCAGACGCTGCGAATATTCAGTTAAACCGAGAGCGCAGGGTTTACGACTGCTACGCAGTCGAACGCAGGCTTCGCCAGCTGCTACATAAACGTTGTGCCCCCTCGTTTCAATGTCGTGCATCACCCGCATTCGGCCACGCCAGCCTTATGTGGTAGGCTTTGCCGGTTTGCACGATGGGCGATTATGACCCGGTGTTTCGGCACGGGCGTTCTGATCGTCCCATTTGTCCGCCTTCAGGAGTTCTCATGCGTCTGACCCAGATTTTCGCCGCCGCAGCCATTGCGTTGGTCAGCACCTTTGCCGTCGCCGATGACGCGGCCGACAAAGCGATCCGTAAAAGCCTGGAAAGCCTCCAGCTTGAAACCCCGATCGAAGCCATCAGCGCCAGCCCGCTGGCCGGTCTGTACGAAGTCAAGCTCAAAGGCAGCCGCGTGCTCTACGCCAGCGCCGATGGCCAGTACGTGATGCAGGGCTACATGTTCCAGCTCAAGGACGGCAAACCGGTCAACCTGACCGAGAAGACCGAGCGCCTGGGCGTTTCCAAACTGATCAATGACATCCCGGTGGCCGAAACCGTGGTCTACCCGGCGATCGGCGAAACCAAGTCGCACATCACCGTGTTCACCGACACCACCTGCCCGTACTGCCACAAGCTGCACGCCGAAGTGCCTGAGCTGAACAAGCGCGGCATCGAAGTGCGTTACGTCGCGTTCCCGCGCCAGGGCCTGGGCTCGCCGGGTGACGAACAACTGCAAGCGGTCTGGTGCTCCAAGGACAAGAAAGCCGCGATGGACAAGATGGTCGATGGCAAGGAAATCAAGGCCGCCAAGTGCGATAACCCGGTTTCCAAACAATTCGCCCTGGGTCAATCGATCGGTGTCAATGGTACGCCGGCCATCGTTTTGGCTGACGGTCAGGTAATTCCGGGCTACCAGCCTGCGCCACAAGTCGCCAAACTGGCACTGGGCGCGAAATAATTCGCATCGTTACGGTCAGCCTTTGACGATCATGGTCCGGCGGTCATCCGCTTGACCATTAATAGAGAGCCGCGAGCATGCGGCTGTTTTCACGGCCGACCTTGCGTCGGCCGTTTTATGGGGAGTTCACAGTGAAACCGGTCAAAGTAGGCATCTGTGGGTTAGGGACCGTCGGTGGCGGTACCTTCAACGTACTTCAGCGTAACGCCGAGGAAATTGCTCGTCGTGCCGGGCGTGGAATCGAAGTGGCACAAATTGCCACGCGCACGCCAAAGCCTCAGTTCCAGACGACCGGTATTGCGATTACCAACGATGTGTTCGAAGTGGCCACGAACCCTGAGATCGACATCGTTATAGAGCTGGTGGGCGGCTACACCGTTGCCCGCGAGCTGGTACTCAAGGCCATCGAGAATGGCAAGCATGTGGTCACCGCGAACAAGGCACTGATCGCGGTTCACGGTAATGAGATTTTCGCCAAGGCTCGCGAGAAGGGCGTGATCGTTGCGTTCGAAGCGGCCGTGGCCGGTGGCATTCCGGTGATCAAGGCGATCCGTGAAGGCTTGTCCGCCAACCGCATCAACTGGGTCGCGGGCATCATCAACGGCACCGGCAACTTCATCCTCACCGAAATGCGCGAGAAGGGTCGTACCTTCGAAGACGTACTCGCCGAGGCGCAAGCCCTGGGTTACGCCGAAGCGGATCCGACCTTCGACGTTGAAGGCATCGACGCGGCCCACAAGCTGACGATCCTGGCGTCCATCGCGTTCGGCATTCCGCTGCAATTCGACAAGGCTTACACCGAAGGCATCACCAAGCTGACCACCGCTGACGTGAACTACGCCGAAGCCCTGGGCTATCGCATCAAGCACCTCGGCGTGGCGCGCAGCACTGCGGCTGGTATCGAGTTGCGCGTGCACCCGACGCTGATCCCGGCCGATCGCCTGATCGCCAACGTCAACGGCGTGATGAACGCGGTGATGGTCAACGGCGACGCCGCCGGTTCGACCCTGTTCTACGGGGCTGGCGCTGGCATGGAACCGACCGCTTCGTCGGTGATCGCCGACCTGGTGGACGTGGTTCGCGCCATGACCTCCGACCCGGAAAACCGCGTACCGCACCTGGCCTTCCAGCCGGATTCGCTGTCGGCCCACCCGATCCTGCCGATCGAGGCCTGCGAAAGCGCGTATTACCTGCGGATTCAGGCCAAGGACCATCCAGGCGTGCTGGCCCAGGTGGCGAGCATCCTGTCGGAGCGCGGCATCAACATCGAATCGATCATGCAGAAGGAAGTCGAAGAACACGACGGCCTGGTGCCGATGATCCTGCTGACCCATCGTGTGCTGGAACAGCATATGAACGACGCGATCACCGCCCTGGAAGCTTTGGCGGGCGTTGTTGGTCCGGTGATGCGGATTCGTGTCGAACACCTGAACTAAATTAAAGCAGCGGCAAGTGGCAAGCTCCAAGCGACAAGTTAAAGGCAGTTTGGTTGGTGTTAACTTGTAGCTTGTGGCTTGAAGCTTGAAGCCCAAACCGAAGGTTTGATCTTATGCGTTATATCAGTACCCGCGGCCAGGCACCGGCCCTGAATTTCGAAGACGTCCTGCTGGCCGGTCTGGCCACGGACGGCGGCCTGTATGTGCCGGAATGCCTGCCCCGTTTCACCCAGGAAGAAATCGCTTCCTGGGCCGGCCTGCCGTATCACGAACTGGCCTTCCGGGTGATGCGCCCGTTCGTGGCCGGCAGCATTCCCGATGCCGATTTCAAAAAGATCCTTGAAGAGACCTACGGCGTGTTTTCCCATAACGCCGTGGCGCCGTTGCGTCAGTTGAACGGCAACGAATGGGTCCTGGAGCTGTTCCACGGCCCGACTCTGGCGTTCAAGGACTTCGCCCTGCAACTGCTCGGTCGTCTGCTCGATTACACGCTGGAAAAACGCGGCGAGCGCGTGGTGATTGTTGGCGCCACCTCCGGTGATACCGGTTCGGCCGCCATCGAAGGCTGCAAGCACTGCGAAAACGTCGACATCTTTATCCTGCACCCGCACAACCGTGTGTCCGACGTGCAGCGTCGCCAGATGACTACCATCTTCGGCGAGAACATCCACAACATCGCCATCGAAGGTAACTTCGATGACTGCCAGGAAATGGTCAAGAACAGCTTCGCCGACCAGAGCTTCCTCAAGGGCACGCGCCTGGTGGCGGTGAACTCGATCAACTGGGCGCGGATCATGGCCCAGATCGTTTACTACTTCCACGCGGCCCTGCAACTGGGTGGCCCGGCGCGTTCGGTGTCGTTCTCGGTACCGACCGGCAACTTCGGCGACATCTTCGCCGGTTACCTGGCGCGCAACATGGGCCTGCCGATCAATCAGTTGATCGTCGCCACCAACCGCAACGACATCCTGCACCGCTTCATGAGCGGCAATCAGTACGTCAAGGAAACCCTGCACGCCACGCTGTCGCCGTCGATGGACATCATGGTGTCGTCGAACTTCGAACGCCTGCTGTTCGACCTGCACGGTCGCAATGGCGCGGCAATCGCGGGTTTGATGGACAACTTCAAGCAGGGTGGTGGTTTCAGCGTCGAGCAGGAGCGCTGGACCGAAGCCCGCAAGCTGTTCGATTCCCTGGCCGTGGATGACGCACAAACCTGCGAAACCATTGCCGAGGTTTACGAGCAGACCGGCGAGGTGCTGGACCCGCACACCGCCATCGGCGTCAAGGCTGCACGGGAATGCCGTCGCAGCCTGGATATCCCGATGGTGATCCTGGGCACGGCCCATCCGGTCAAATTCCCGGACGCGGTGGAAAAAGCCGGTGTAGGAAAAGCTCTCGAACTACCTGCACATCTTTCTGATTTGTTTGAGCGAGAAGAGCGCTGCACCGTGTTGCCGAATGACCTGAAAGCCGTGCAGGCCTTTGTCAGTCAGCATGGCAACCGCGGCAAGCCACTTTAAGCCTGAAAAGCTGTCACATTTTGAAGCCCGTCTCCTGACGGGCTTTCTTGTTTCTGCGTGCCACACTTGTCGCGTTTTCGCCCCCTGAAGGACGGGCGAGTTGATCACGAAGGAAGTGGCAATGCTGTTTTTAAGAGGGTTGATACCAGCCATGTGCTGGATTTTTTTGTTGGGCGCCCTGAGCCTTGGGCATTGCGCGCGGGCGGCACAATTAATGGATTATGACGCCAAGGCGCCGGTGGCCGTCGAGTCCATTGAGCTGGACGCCGAAGAGTTGCAATGGATTCGCGCCCACCCGCAAGTCATCGTGGCATCGAAGCAATACCCGCTGTACCAGTTCAAGGACGAGCACGGGCATTGGAGTGGCTTGAACGTTGATGTGCTCGACCGCATCAGCGTGATGACGGGGCTGCGTTTCGTTCATGAAGAGACATTTTCCACCGAGCATTTACTCCGACGCCTGGAAAGCGGTGCCGCCGATATGACCACGACCCTGGCGCTGAATGATGAGCGCAAGCTGTTCCTGGATTTCAGCCATGCCTTTGGCGGTTCTGCCTGGGTGTTGGTTGGGCGTGCCGGGGCTCCGCGTCTTCAGTCCCTGGAACAACTGTCGGAAAAGAAACTGGTGTTACCGGCCAGACACGCCATGGAGGCAACGATTCGGCGTGACCACCCGGCCATCGAGCTACGCTCGGTCAAGACCTATGCCGAAGCCCGGGCGTTGGTCGAAAGTGGCGAGGCTGACGCCACCATCGAGAACGAAACCGGGGCGCAGCTTTATCCGACCGGGCAGTTGAAAATTGGCCATACGGTGGAAGGCTCGTGGGAAGCCGATCATCTGGCCGTACGCAAAGGGCAGCCGCAGTTGTTGAGTATCCTCAACAAGGCGCTTGAAGCCTTCCCTCCCGCCGAGTTACGGGCCATTCGCCTGAAATGGCTCGATGGCATTACCCCGAAACCGTCGCTCTCTTTCTGGCAGCGGGTGACCCAATGGGGCTGTTGGGGCATGTTTGTCGTCAGCCTGTTCGGTCTGCTGTCCTTGCTCTGGAACCGCCGGCTCGCGGTACTGATCAAGCAACGCCTGGACGTCGAGAAAAGCCTCAGCGATCAACTCGCCTTTCAGCATGCGCTGATTGATGCCATGCCCGACCCCATGTTTGTGCGTGATCTGGAGGGGCGTTTGATCATGTGCAACAAAAGTTACGAGGAGGCCCTGTCGACCCGGCTGGACCAGGTTCAGGGGCGGCAACTGATCGAAGTCGACGTCTTGCCCAGGGAGACTGCCGAGCGGTTGCATGCCGAGTTCATCGTCCAGCTCGACACCCGCAAGCCCAGATTCACCAAGCGTCAGTTGAAATTCAACAATGGCGTACGGGACATCTACCAATGGACGGTGCCTTTCTACGGTGCTGACGGTCAGGTGCGCGGGTTGCTGGGGGGATGGACGGATATCGGTCAGCGAAGGAGTGAAGGGGAGTGTCAGTGCTTCCGGTGAGTTTCGGAATTTTCCTATGGGACGTGGCTACTTTTCCGATGGGATGCTGAAGGATGCTCCCCTAGAGTGGTCGACAACTGCGGTGAGAGTCCGCGCGTGTCGTTCCAGAGGTCGCTTATGCGCACGCTCAAAATCCTGATCCTTGAACACAATCCTTTCCAGATGATGGCGTTGCACCAGATGCTCAACGCCATTGGTGTCTATGACGTGCTCACGGCGCCGTCGATGTCGGCGGCGCTGTGTTCCCTGGGGCGCAGGGGCCCGGTCGATATCGCGTTCTGCGACCCGCAACTCAAGGGCGGCGACGGCCTGGCCCTGGTGCGGCATCTGGCGGAGCAGGGCGAGGCGCGTGCGCTGATTCTGCTTGGCAATGTGGCGTCGAGCGTCATGCCCGACGTGACGGCCATGCTGGCCGACAGCGACGTGAAACTCCTTGGCCAACTGCACACACCTGTTTCCGCGGTGTTGATGCGCCGGCTGCTGGATGTCTATCTGCTGGAGTCGATGCTTCAAGCCAGGGCCTGAAACCGACTGTTTTTTCCTTGTCATCTTTGCGGTGCATGCTCAATTTCCCCGGAGACGCAGGTACCGCTGCCATGCGGTATTCAGAACTTTCTTCTCGGGCCAGGGGTCATTAACTGTAGACACGCCCTCCCAGGCACTTTGTTTTCGGACTATTGAGTGGTGATCGCGAGATGGAAAGTATCAGCCTATTGCTCGGTGAGGCTCTGAGCCCGTATCAAGTTTCGTTGACCCCGTCGGGTGCCCACGGCGAATGCCTGGTGACCTTGAAGAATGCGGCCGGCGCTATCGTGGTGGAACGTGAGTTCAATCAGGCGCAGTTGCGCGACAAGTGGCAACTGACGGATGTCGTCGACGGATTGCACCGCGATGTGCTGATTGCCGAAGGTCGCCTGGAGCCCTGTGTGATAGCGGCGTTGCGCAATGCGGCCCAGGACAAGATCCTGGCCAATCGAAATTGAATTGCCTTTTTGTGGGAACCTTCCTGCGCGAAGGTCGTCAGACCATGTAACAGCAGGATCAAGCATTGTGCTCCGGTGCTTGTAGCTTGCTGCTACTGGTCTTTATGTAGGCCACGTTTAACCCCGAGTCGTCTCCCCACTTCTCGGGGTTTCTTTTTGCCTGAAATTTGTCATTGCGCGTCCTGATGCTCGAAAAAGCGCTTGGCTTCGCCCAGGTAGTCGCTGCGCCGTTCCGGATCGAGCCAGTCGGCGTAGGCATGGGCCAGGCGCTCGTGGGGCAGGGTGCGCAGCAGTTGGTTGATCTCGCTGATGGCCTGCCGACCTGCTGGCGTCGCGGAGCAACCAATGTAGCCAGGAAGGTACTTGCCAGTGCCTTTGACCGGGTAGAACGCCAGTTCATTGTCGGCAATGTGTTCAACACTGGCCCGATAGCGGATTTCCGGCCAATAGCCCAGCACCATCTGCAGCCGCCCCAGGCGCTGCATTTGTAACAGACTGCCGAGCGCATCATTACCGTAATGAGCGGTCAGAGCACCGGTCGGCGCTTTTTGCAGCAGGCCGTCGAGGTAGGGGCCATAGCTGCGTTCGGCGATGACGCCGACTTTGTTATTGCCGCTACCCAGCAATGCGGGGAGATCGACTTCGCCATCGACAAGAAACGGTTCCAGGGCCGCTCGATTTGTCTGACGGACCACCAGGCCATTGGTCACCGCCAGAAATGCCGGCGTGGAAAACGCAATCCACTTCTCCCGTTCCTTGGTCCAGATCAGCGAAGGGTCGCAGGTGAATGATTCTTCTTGGAGCATCTGCATGCCGCGGGCGCGGTTCACCCGCATCAGGCTGTGCTCGTATTGCGGCATGCCTGCAATCAACAGCGGCATCAGTTGATCAATCACGCCCTGGCCTCTTTTCGGGCCTTCGAAGATCGTCATGGGCGGCAGGTCCCTCAAGAGCCAGATCAGCGTCTCTTTGGGTTGTGCCGAAGCGGTTGACGCAAACCCCACCAATAGCCCGATAACCACCCACGCACGCCAGTGCAGGGCAGGTTTGGGCGCTGATGAAAGCAGGCGCTTCAGCTTAAATGGCCCCGTCTTCACGCAGCTTTGCGATCTGTCCCTTGTCGTAGCCAAGATCGTGGAGTACCTGCGCATTGTGTTCACCCAGCTGCGGTCCGACCCATTCGGAAGAGCCAGGTGTCTCAGAGAGTTTCGGCACGATCCCCGGCATCTTGAAGTCCTTGCCGTCCGGCAGCTTGGCGTGCAGGAACATTTCCCGGGCCAGGTACTGCGGATCGCTGAACATGTCCTCGGCGCTGAAGATCCGGCTGGCCGGGACATCGGCCTGGTTCAATAGCTCGATGACGCGATCAAGCGACAGCGAATTGACCCAGCGATCGATCACTCCGTAAATCTCGTCGCGTCGGCTGTCGCGGCCATCATTGCTGGCCAATACCGGGTCGTTGGCTAGGTCTTCGCGACCGATGATCAGCATGAACCGCTTGAAGATCGCGTCACCATTGGCGCCAATCTGCACGTGTTTGCCATCAGCACTGGTGTGAATGGAGGAGGGCGTGATGCCGGGCATGATGTTGCCGGTGCGCTCGCGGATGAAGCCGAACACATCGAACTCCGGGACCATGCTTTCCATCATGGCGAAGATTGCTTCATACAGCGCCACGTCCACCACTTGGCCCAGGCCGCCGTTGACCTCGCGATGACGCAAGGCCATTAGCGCGCCGATCACGCCCCAGAGCGCGGCAATCGAGTCGCCGATGGAAATCCCGGTGCGCACCGGCGCTCGATCCTCGAACCCGGTGATGTAGCGCAGGCCGCCCATGGATTCGCCGACCGCGCCAAACCCCGGTTGATCTTTCATCGGTCCGGTCTGGCCGAAGCCCGAGAGTCGCACCATCACCAGTTTCGGGTTCAGGGCGTGTAAAACTTCCCACCCCAAACCGAGCTTTTCCAACACGCCGGGGCGAAAATTCTCGATCAGGATGTCCGCTTCGCTGAGCAGTTTTTTCAGAATCGCCAGGCCATCCGGGTGCTTGAGGTTCAAGGTCAGGGACTTTTTGTTGCGCGCCTGCACGAACCACCACAGCGAGGTGCCTTCATACAACTTGCGCCATTTGCGCAATGGATCACCGCCATCCGGGGATTCGATCTTGATCACTTCGGCGCCGAACTCTCCGCAAATGCGCGAGGCAAACGGCCCGGCAATCAGCGTACCCAATTCGATGACTTTCAGACCTGAGAGCGGTTTTCCGGTGAATGGCATGCGTGATCCTGTAGGACAAAGTCGTGTGAGTAGTGCGTTTTAACATAGCCGCGTGTCAGTCGCCCAAAGTTGATGGTCGTCAATGCTCTGATTACCTACTGCATCGGTTAGACTTGCCGCCTTTCCTCGTATCAAGAAGCCCGTTCATGGCCCAGCCGTCCACGACCTACAAGTTTGAACTGAACCTCACCGACCTCGACCGCAGCGTCTACGAGAGCGTGAAGCAGACCATCGCCCGTCACCCTTCGGAAACCGAAGAGCGCATGACCGTGCGGCTGCTGGCCTACGCCTTCTGGTACAACGAGCAGTTGTCCTTCGGTCGCGGTCTGTCAGACGTGGATGAACCGGCCCTGTGGGAAAAGAGCCTGGATGACCGCGTCCTGCACTGGATCGAAGTCGGCCAGCCGGACGCCGATCGCCTGACCTGGTGCTCGCGTCGTACCGAGCGCACCAGCCTGTTGGCCTACGGCAGCCTGCGGGTCTGGGAAACCAAAGTGATCCCGGCGATCAAGAACCTGAAAAACGTGCACATCGCCGCCGTGCCGCAGGAAATCCTCGAAACCCTGGCCAAAGACATGCCCCGGGTGATCAAGTGGGACGTGATGATCAGCGAAGGGACGATTTTCGTCACCGACGACCGTGGTCAGCATGAAGTCCAGTTGCAGTGGCTGAGCGGCGAACGCGGCTGATCATTCGCCGTTACGACGCGTCATCCGGTTTTATCCTACGTATTCAAGAGAAGCACCTGTCACCCCATGCGCATCGAACCTCGCCTGTTGCCCGACACCCTGCCATTCCTCGGTGATCTGCCGCCGCTGCTGACCCGTCTTTACGCGGCGCGGGGCGTGCAGAGCGAGGCTGAACTGGACAAGAGCCTGGCGCGGCTGATTCCGTTCCAGCAGCTCAAGGGCATCGACGCGGCGGTGGATCTGCTGGTGGTGGCCCTGGAACAGCGTCAGCGGATCCTGATCGTCGGCGACTTCGATGCCGATGGCGCGACGGCCAGTACCGTCGGTGTGCTCGGCTTGCGCCTGTTGGGTGCGGCGCACGTTGACTATCTGGTGCCCAACCGTTTCGAGTATGGCTACGGCCTGACCCCGGAAATCGTCGAAGTGGCGCTGACCCGCACCCCGCAGTTGCTGATCACCGTGGACAACGGCATCTCCAGTGTCGAAGGTGTGGCGGCGGCGAGAAAGGCCGGGCTCAAGGTGCTGGTCACCGATCACCACTTGCCCGGCGATGAACTGCCGCTGGCCGATGCCATCGTTAACCCGAACCAGCCCGGTTGCGACTTTCCAAGCAAGGCGCTGGCCGGCGTCGGCGTTATCTTCTATGTCCTGATGGCCCTGCGTGCACGCTTGCGCAGCCTCGGCTGGTACGACAGCAAGCCGCAACCGAACATCGGTGAATTGCTGGATCTGGTGGCGTTGGGCAGCGTCGCCGACGTGGTGCCGCTGGATGCCAACAATCGGATTCTGGTGCACCAAGGCCTGGAGCGGATTCGCGCCGGGCGGGCGCGGCCGGGGATCAAGGCGATTCTTGAAGTGGCCAAGCGTGAACCTGCGCGCATCACCTCTACGGATTTGGGTTTCATTGTCGGCCCGCGTTTGAATGCGGCGGGTCGCCTGGACGACATGAGCCTGGGCATCGAATGCCTGCTCACTGACGATGCCGGGCTCGCGCGGGAAATGGCGGCCCAGCTCGACGGCATGAACCAGGACCGCAAATCCATCGAGCAAGGCATGCAGCGTGAAGCGCTGGCCCAGCTCAAGGATTTGCCAGTGGAGTCGATGCCGTTCGGCTTGTGCCTGTTCGATCCCGAGTGGCATCAGGGGGTTATCGGCATCCTGGCCTCACGGATGAAAGAGCGCTATTTCCGTCCGACCATTGCCTTTGCTGATGCCGGCGATGGTTTGCTCAAGGGCTCGGGGCGTTCGGTTCAGGGCTTTCACATTCGCGATGCCTTGAGCGTGGTGGCGGCGCAGCATCCGAACCTGATCAGCAAGTACGGCGGCCACGCGATGGCGGCCGGTTTGACCTTGCCGGAAGCGAATTTTCCGCTATTCGCCGAAGCCTTTGACGCTGAAGTGCGTAGGCAATTGCGCGAAGAAGACCTGACCGGGCGCCTGCTGTCGGACGGCACCCTGGCGGTCGAGGAATTCCACCTGGAACTGGCCCGCGCCCTGCGCCACGCCGGGCCATGGGGGCAGCACTTCCCGGAGCCGCTGTTTCACGGGGTGTTCCAATTGGTCGAGCAACGGGTGGTGGGTGAGCGGCACCTAAAAGTGGTGCTAAAAAGTGAGTGCGGTTCGGTGAAGCTCGATGGCATCGCTTTCGGGATCGACCGCGATATCTGGCCGAATCCGACCATCAAGTGGGTGGAATTGGCTTACAAGCTCGACCTTAACGAGTTTCGCGGGAATGAGACGGTGCAATTGATGATTGCCCACATCGAACCGCGTTAAGCCCTTCGCGGGCAGGCCTTACTCCTACAGGATTTTCTCAGACCCTTGTAGGAGCAAGGCTTGCCCGCGATAGCGATCTCCCAGACGCCAAATATCCCCGGAACCCTCCCTCATCCCCCGTTGTCGACTAGGCTCTAAGCACTGCTTGATTGGCCTTGTGACGTCTTGTCGAATTTTTTGCCCGCGGGGGCGGGTGCTGCACCTTTTCCTGTCACTCGTCGACTTTTCAAACAGAACCCTGGAGCCTGCCCACTGATTCGAGAGGTGCCCCATGAGTCTGCTGCTTGAACCCTATACCCTTCGCCAATTGACCCTGCTCAACCGCATCGCCGTGTCGCCGATGTGCCAGTACTCCAGCGTCGACGGCCTGGCCAATGACTGGCACCTGGTGCACCTCGGTAGCCGCGCCGTCGGCGGGGCCGGTCTGATTTTTACCGAAGCCACGGCGGTGACCGCCGATGGTCGCATCACCGCCGAGGACCTCGGCCTGTGGAACGACGAACAGATCGAACCGTTGCAACGCATCACCCGGTTTATCGCGGCCCAAGGCGCCGTCGCCGGCATTCAACTGGCCCACGCCGGGCGCAAGGCCAGCACTCATCGGCCGTGGATCGGCAAGCATGGCAGCGTCAAACCTGACGACGGTGGCTGGACGCCGGTCGGGCCTTCACCGATTGCCTTCGATCCACAACACACGCCGCCTAAACAACTTGATGAAGGGCAGATCGCGGAAGTGATTCAGGCCTTCGTCGATGCGGCCAAACGTGCCCTGACCGCCGGTTTCAAAGTGGTCGAGATCCATGCCGCTCACGGTTATCTGCTGCACCAGTTTCTGTCGCCCCTTAGCAATCAGCGGCGCGATCAATATGGCGGCTCGTTCGAAAATCGCATTCGGCTGGTGCTGCAAGTCACCGAAGCGGTACGCGCGATCTGGCCTGAAGAGTTGCCGCTGTTCGTGCGGGTATCGGCTACCGACTGGGTCGAGGATGGCTGGAATCCGGATGAAACCGTGGAACTGGCGCGACGCCTCAAGGACTTGGGCGTGGACCTGATCGACGTCTCGTCGGGCGGTACGGCGGCCAATGCGGAAATTCCTACGGGCCCGGGTTATCAAACCCGCTTCGCTGAGCGCGTGCGTAAGGAGTCAGGCATCGCCACCGGCACCGTGGGCATGATTACCGAGCCGGCGCAGGCTGAGCACATCCTGCGGACCTGTCAGGCGGACATCATCTTCCTGGCCCGCGAGTTGTTGCGTGATCCGTACTGGCCGCTGCATGCCGATGATGACCTGGGTGGGCGCAAAGCGGTGTGGCCGGCGCAGTATCAGCGGGCGACGCATCGGGATCAGCCGATTCATGAGTCGGATTTGCGGGACTGATTAACGCTGTAAAAGCAAAAAGCCCCGATCGGATTGATCGGGGCTTTTGCGTTTCTGGCGCGGGATTTTTGTTGTCGGTCAGGCCGTCTTCGCGAGCAAGCCCGCTCCCACAGGGGAATGCATTCCAAATGTGGGAGCGGGCTTGCTCGCGAAGAGGCCCGCCCAAACAACCACCTGATATCAGGTGTACTTACGCTTCTCCGGCGCCGGCGGGAAATACTGGTACAACCAGGTTTCACTCAACGTCCGGTCATTGGTGCGAATAAACAACCGCAGCTCCACTGGCGCCACGCTGTCATTGGTCGGGAACCAGTCAAACGTGATGCGGTAACCCTTGATGTCATCCAGCACCAGCACGTTGAAGTCTTTCACCTCGCCATTCGAGCAGGTAACCACCGGCTCGATCGCCGCTCCTGGCGGCAAGCGATCCAGGCCGCCACCGGTGAAGTCCACCGCAAAGCGACGGGCCCAGACTTCCGGGTAATGCTCGCCCGGCGCCCAGCCTTCAATGAAACCACCCATGCCCGAACGGGTCGCGTTGACTCGCGCCAGCGGTGTGCTGACCGGCGGTAAAGCGCTCCAGTACAGCTTGTAGCCGTAATTCAGCGAATCACCGGCCGCTACCGGTTTTTTCGGGGTCCAGAACGCGACGATGTTATCCAGGGTTTCGCCGGTTGTAGGAATTTCCAGCAGATCGATAGAGCCTTCGCCCCATGCGGTCGTAGGTTCTACCCACAGGCTCGGGCGCTTGCTGTACCAGTCGACGGTGTCTTGATAGCTGGCGAACTCGTGATCGGTCTGCACCAGGCCGAAACCTTTCGGGTCGGTGTCGGCGAAGGCGTTGAACTGCAGGGTCGCCGGGTTGTTCAACGGACGGCAGATCCACTCGCCATTACCACGCCACATGGCCAGGCGATCGGAGTCGTGGATTTGCGGGTGAATGGTGTCGCACATGCGCCGTTCATGGGTGCCGCAGCTGAACATGCTGGTCATCGGCGAGATGCCCAGTTGTTCGATGTCGGTACGGGCATTGATGTGCGCGTCGATGCCCATGACCACTTGGCTGGCCTGGCAGTCGATGTCGAAACGATAGGCACCGGTCGCGCTCGGCGAATCGAGCAGCGCGTAGACCACGAAACGGGTGCTGTCCTTGTCCGGCGTCTCGAACCAGAACTTGGTGAAGTCCGGGAATTCCTCACGCTTCTTGGCGTAGGTATCGATCGCCAGCCCGCGAGCCGACAGGCCATATTGGCCAGAAGCATCCACCGCGCGGAAATAGCTGGCGCCCAGAAAAGACAACACGTCGTGCTTGTCCAGCTCCGGGGCCTTGAACAATTTGAACCCGGAAAAACCCAGGTCGGCGCCAAGCTGCTTGGTGTCGACCGTGGTTTTTTCATAGTTGAACAGCGACGGGCGGAAATGCACTTCCCGGGCCTGACGCGTCTTGGGATCGACGCTGAACATGCGCACAGGTTGCTTGAACCCCATGCCGACATGGAAAAACTGCACGTCCAACTGACCGTTCAAGTCATTCCACAGCGAATGCTTGCCGTCGTACTGGATCGCATTGAAGTTCTGCGGCGTCATGGTCCCCAGCGTCGGCGGCAACACTTGCTTGGTGTCTTGGTAACGATTACCGGCGAGCTGCTTGGCCTGGATCTTCAGCGCTTCGAAGTCGAACGCCTGGGCGTCGCCATCCGCCGCCTCATTCCCGGCCCAGGCGCGTGCGGCCAGCAGGCCGGTGGCCGATAAACCGGTGTAGGCAGCGATAGCCATGGACGCTTTGAGCAAATTCCTGCGGTGCATAAGTACAACCTGTCGTGAACAATCCCGCGCCGTTCCTGGCACTGCTGGGATCAAAAAAGGAGGTTCGGACATGCCTTCGGCCAAACGCAACGGACTTTAAACAGATGCCAAATAGCTTAAACCGTTCGGTCATCGAGAAAAAATGATTGATAGCACATCGATGTTGCGGCAATGAAACAAGACATGTCCGGTAACGTTTCCCACAGTACTTTCTGTTTTGTATGGCATTTGTGCCTTTTTCGACTAATTACTCTAAAAACCACTTTTCAGCGCCGATTTAATTCCTATTCTATGGGCATGACCGGTTTCGGCCCTTCAGGCCGGTGGGTTCAGCGCGCACCAAGCGACTGCTGAAAAAGTAGTAGGGCGATGCGGTTTTCTGAAGTTTTCTTTGACGTATTAAAAGGACATCGTCCATGTCGAAAGTACAAGGCATCACCGAACTGTTAGGGATCTTTCCATGCCTGTCGACCGGAAGGCGCAGGCGACGGCTCAATTCGGAGGAGATGAAATTGGTGGAGCGGTATCGGGAGCTGTCCGAGAGTGATCGGATTGCGATGAGGTATTTGGTGGATGCGATGAGGAGTGTTTCGAGGTTTTGAGGGGGGCGTGACACTGTGTTGCGGCCGTAACCCGATCTGTAGCAGCTGGCGAAGCCTGCGTTCGGCTGCGCAGCAGTCGTGAATTCAGGTTGCGCGGTGTACCTGATACACCGCGCACTCAGGTTTTACGACTGCTTCGCAGCCGAACGCAGGCTTCGCCAGCTGCTACAAGGAAGGTGCTTCGACTAACCAAAGGGGCGGGCCGTAAGGTCTGCCCCTTTTCGTTTGTTCAGCTGACCCTCAACTGCAAGTGCCCATGATCTTGAACGGCCGCTGTACCTGCATCAGATCAGGCATATCCCGCCACTTGATCCAGGCCTGATGCTGCCAGTGCAGCAGCGGCACCGAGATGCCGGCCCACTGCAATGAACTCAGGCTTGGAACGTTATCCACAGAGGCCGCGTTCGATTCACGCAGCATCGGGATGACTTCGTTGCTCAGCCATTGGCGCAGGTTTCGGTTTTCCGGGATGAAATGGTGGACGAGGAGGGCGTACATGCCTGATTCGCTGACCATCAGGGATTCGACGGTGTTACCGCTTTTCAGCAGCCAGACGTTTCGGCGTTGATCGGGGTCGAGTTTCAGGGTGAGGCGTTCGGCCATTGAACGGCCCATCAGGCGACCGAGATCGTGGACGCAGAACCAGGCTTGGTTGTCTTGCATGAGGGTGTGGAGGAAGCGGTTGTGGCGGGTGAAAACTGTGGGGGTGAAGTAAGGCGAATTTTGAGCGTACTTAGGCATGAAGGCTAACTTCCGTTTTGATTAGGAAAGTCGCCACCAACCCTTCGACAGGTTGGGTGGCGGACCGAGTGGCGTTCGAAGTCGGGATACTTCCAGTCAAAACGGCAAAGCCGGAAGGCCCGCGCCACACGGCCCGCCATAAAGCAGAACTAAAGGCATAAACAGCCGCAGTTCTATGGAGGGCACGCGAGCACCGTTCTGACTTTTCCCAGCTTCGACACCGGGTCGCTGATTTGGCAGCGACGAGGTAAAGCCTATCGTCCAGGCGCTCGCGGTGCCAAGTCTACTCTGGCGCCGCGTGTTGTAGGAATTGGAGCTTTTATCGGAAGGCTCGGTCTGTAGGAATTTCCTGTTTTTGCATGAGCTGCAGCGCCACGCGGTAGTCGAGTGGTATCTCTAGTTTTCATTGCCTGTGGTCAAAGAGCACCAAGGAATTTTCGGTGCTTAGCGGACAGGCTCAGAAAATGGAGAATGCCTTGAAAGTATGCCTGAAACAGATAAACGGCCCTTGGGACCAGGGATGGGTGCTGGACAAGCACATGATAAGTAGTACCTTTCTAGGAGATGACGAGCATGGAAACCCACGTTTCGATAATCTCCGTACAGAGGTAGGACAAGCGACCTACCAGCTCAAATATCAGAAGGATTGGAGTCAGGTGAGCCCTCTTGCTCAAGCTGTAGCGACGAATGTTTTACCTAAGCTTGCTCAGGTAGGATTCGTAGTGCCTATGCCTGCCTCGAATGTCCGGGCTAGACAACCCGTTACCGAGGTTGCCGTCGAGTTAGGACGAATAATCGGAAAGCCTGTTTTCTCGGATTTACTCCGAAAGGCTGCTACGCAACAGTCGCTTAAAGATCTGCATTCCAAGGAGCAAAAGGTTGCTGCTATTGGCGCTAGCTTCAGTGTGAATGATGAAATTACCAATGCCGGCTGTTGGAATGTTTTGGTTGTTGATGATTTGTTTGACAGTGGCGCGTCAATGGATGCCGCCTGTGCGGTTTTACGTCAATATCCAAAAGTTGGAAAAATCTACGTCGCGGCATTAACTTGGAAATGAGATAGATGACAACTGTATTCATTGCGGGCTCTATTAATATCAAGCACCTTGATCCGAAGGTTAAAGAGCGTATCAATAATATCGTTGATTCAGAGTTTGACGTCGTCGTTGGCGATGCAGGCGGAGCTGATACATCTATCCAAGAGTATCTGTTAAGCCTGGTTCGATCTAAAACTACTGTTTATTGCAGTGGCGTGGTCCCGCGAAACAATCTTGGAGAATGGCCGGCTAGAACAGTAGAAACCAAACACTCCAAGGGGTCGCGAGCATTTTTTACCGCGAAGGACGTTGTCATGGCCGAGGCCGCTGATTACGGCTTGATGATATGGGATGCAAAAAGTACGGGGACACTGAGCAACGTAATTGAACTGTTGTCTCGAAAGAAAAAGTCGCTTGTTTTTGTTAATAAAGAAAAAGCTTTTAAAGTAGTTGGGAGTGTGAGTCAGCTTGAGGAGCTTCTTACGTTTATGTCGGATTATGCAAAACAAAAAGCAGATGAAAAAATCAAACTTTTCGATCGTATCTCTTTGCTGAAACACGATCAGGCGGAGCTATTGCTTTGATGGTTTTCGCTTCTGTCAATAGGCGTCATTAATCCCCCTTTTCTCCACGCATGTGAGAAAGGGGGATTTTTCAGTTCAGGCACCACTAACAGCGCCTGGGAATAATCGTTACCGACTAACCTTCCAAGCATCCCCCGCAGGCGCAGTCCCGTGGTCATACGGCTTGGCAATCAACATGTAGATCAACCCCAACCCAATCACAATGGCCGTACTCAACACCATCGCATAATTGATGTACCAAGCCGCATCCGGCGTACGCGGCCAAGCCATGTTGATGATCGCGCCAACGCCATACACCAGAGCTCCGATATTCACCGGCAAACCCCACGCACCAAGAGTGAATTTGCCGCTCGGTTTCCAGCCTTTCATCCGTGCATACAACGCAGCCAACACGATCATCTGGAACGCCAGATAGATGCCGATCGCCGCGAAGCTGACGATGGTCGCCACCGCGTCTTGCAGGAAGAATCCGAGCACGATGATTAACGCTGGCAGGACACCCGACACAAACAGCGCCGCAACCGGCACTTGAGTCGTAGGAGAAATCTTCTTCAGCAGTGTGCTGCCAATGACCATTTCGTCCCGGGCGTAGGAATACAGCAGACGACTCGCCGCCGCTTGCAGGCTGATGACGCAGGAGATGAAGGAAATCATGACCACGCCCATCACCACTTTCGAGCCGACCGGGCCGAAGGCGTTGTTGAGGATGGTGGTGACGGGGTCTTTGTCGGTGCCGTTGATCACGGCTTGCATGTCCGGTACGGCGAGGATCAGGGCCAGGCAGGCGAACATGGCCGAGATGCCGCCGATGTAGATGGTCATGCGCATGGCGATCGGGATTTGCTTGCTCGGGTTCGGGGTTTCTTCGGCGACGTCGCCGCAGGCTTCGAAGCCGTAGTAGAGGAACATCCCGGCCAGCGAGGCGGTGAGGAAGGCTGGCAGGTAGGAGCCGTCGATGCGGATGTCGAAGGTGTTGAACAGCACGCTGATCGGTTGATGACGTTCGAAGATCAGCAGGTAGACGCCGACGATCACCGCGCCGATCAGCTCGCAGAGGAAGCCGAACATGGCGATCCGCGCCAGCACTTTGGTGCCGCTGAGGTTGACCAGGGTGGCGAACAACGTCAGGAACAGCGCGATGACGATGTTGGTGTTGTTGCTCGGTTCAAAACCCATCATCGCGGCCAGGTACGGACCGGCACCCACGGCAACCGCGGCGATGGTCACGCACAGGGCGATGGAGTAGATCCAGCCGACCATCCACGCCCATTTTTTGCCGACCAGGCGGCGGGCCCACGGGTAGACGCCGCCGGAAATCGGGAATTGCGAGACCACTTCACCGAAGATCAGGCACACCAGCAATTGGCCGCAACCGACCAGCAGATAGGCCCAGAACATCGGTGGCCCGCCGGCGGCGAGGCATAGGCCGAACAGGGTATAAACCCCTACGACCGGCGAGAGGTAAGTGAAGCCCAGGGCGAAGTTTTCCCACAGGCTCATGCTGCGGTTGAAGTTCGAGGTGTAGCCCAGCTTGCGCAGTTGTTCGGCATCGCTGTCGGCAACGGCGGGGGAGAGTTCGGGTGATGCACTCATGGTCTGTCAGCTCCGGAAAATCGGCAGATTTCGGATGTCCGAAACCGTGGCGGGGCCTTGGCGGCGCTGCCCGGGTCGGTGGTTATTGTTTTTGAATCGCGGTGAGGCCTTGTGGTAAATCGCCGACATCGTCCGTGTGTCTGCTGAAAAGATCGCAGCCTGCGGCAGCTCCTACACCAACCGCATACACCGCAGATTTCGTGCCTGATGCAACTCTTGTAGGAGCTGCCGAAGGCTGCGATCTTTTCGCTTTTAATGCTTGAACATCACATGCCGAACGACGGTGTAGTCCTCCAGCCCATACATGGACATGTCCTTCCCGTAGCCGGACAATTTCTGACCGCCATGGGGCATTTCGCTGACCAGCATGAAGTGCGTATTCACCCAAGTGCAGCCGTACTGCAAGCGTGCGGCCAGGCGATGGGCGCGACCGACGTCCGAGGTCCAGACCGACGACGCAAGTCCGTAGTCCGAATCGTTGGCCCAGCCCAGCACCTGCGCTTCATCGTTAAACTTGGTCACCGATACCACCGGCCCAAACACCTCCCGACGCACGATCTCGTCGTCCTGTTGCGCGTCAGCCAACACCGTCGGCTCAAAGAAGAAACCATTGCCGTCCACAGCCTTGCCGCCCGTGACCAAACGGATATGCGATTGCGCCACGGCGCGCTCGACAAACCCGGCCACGCGGTCGCGATGTTGTGCGGTGATCAGCGGCCCCAACTCGGTCGCCGGGTCATCCTGCAAGCCGTACTTGATGCTGCTGACCGCCGCGCCGAGTTTCTCGACGAATTTCTCGTAGATGCCTGCTTGCGCATAGATGCGGCACGCGGCGGTGCAATCCTGGCCGGCATTGTAGAAACCGAAGGTGCGGATGCCTTCCACGGCGGCGTCGATGTCGGCGTCGTCGAAGATGATCACCGGAGCCTTGCCGCCCAGTTCCATGTGCATGCGTTTGACGCTGTCGGCGGTGCTGGAAATGATGTTGGCGCCAGTGGCGATGGAACCGGTCAGCGAGACCATCCGCACCTTGGGATGGGTCACCAATGGACTGCCCACCGTAGGACCACGGCCGAACACCAGATTAAGTACACCCGCCGGGAAGATTTCCGACGCCAGCTCAACCAGGCGCAACGCGGTCAGCGGAGTTTGTTCCGACGGCTTGAGCACCACGGTATTACCGGCGGCGAGGGCCGGGGCGATTTTCCAGGCGACCATCATCAGCGGGTAGTTCCACGGCGCGATGGAGGCGATCACGCCCACCGGGTCGCGGCGGATCATCGAGGTGTGGCCGGCGAGGTATTCACCGCCCGCCGAACCGTTCATGCAACGGCTGGCGCCGGCGAAGAAACGGAACACGTCGGCAATCGCCGGAATCTCGTCGTTCAGCGCGGCGCTGTAGGGTTTGCCGCAGTTATCCGATTCCAGTTTGGCCAGCTCTTCGCCGTGGGCTTCGATCGCATCGGCGAGTTTGAGCAGCAGCAGCGAGCGTTCTTTCGGCGGGGTTTGCGACCAGGCTTCGAAGGCGTTGTCGGCGGCGCGCACGGCGGCATCGACCTGGGCTTCGCTGGCTTCGTTGATTTCTACCAGTACGCGACCCAAAGCAGGATTGAACACCGGTTGGGCGGGGCCGTCGCCGTCGATCAGTTGGCCGTTGATCAAGAGTTTGGTTTGCATGGTTTGTGTCCTCATTGCAGCTTTTATTGTTCTGTCGGAACCGGATCAATGTGGGAGCGGGCTTGCTCGCGAAGGGGCCATTACATTCAACATCGATGTTGGCTGAACCACCGCTTTCGCGAGCAAGCCCGCTCCCACATGGGGTCCGTATTCCACAGTGAGTAGTCGTTTTCAGTTATTTCCCGCCACTACCCGCCACACTTTCACCACCCCGCGTCAGGTAATACGCCCCCAGAATCGGCAGCATGGTCACCATCATCACCAGCATCGCGACGACGTTGGTCACTGGCACGTCCCGTGGGCGGCTGAGCTGGTTGAGCAGCCACAGCGGCAGGGTGCGTTCATGGCCGGCGGTGAAGGTGGTGACGATGATTTCATCGAACGACAGCGCAAACGCGAGCATGCCGCCGGCCAGCAACGCCGAGCCGAGGTTCGGCAGGACGATGTAGCGAAAGGTCTGCCAGCCGTCGGCGCCGAGGTCCATCGAAGCTTCGATCAAACTGTGGGAGGTTCGGCGCAAGCGGGCGATGACGTTGTTGTAGACGATCACCACGCAGAAGGTCGCATGGCCGACGATGATGGTGAACATCCCCGGCTCGATGCCCAACGTCTTGAAGGTCGCCAGCAGCGCGATCCCGGTGATGATCCCCGGCAGCGCGATCGGCAGGATCAGCATCAGCGAGATGCCTTGCTTGCCGAAGAACTCCCGGCGGTACAACGCCGCCGACGCGAGGGTGCCGAGGACCATGGCGATCAGCGTCGCGATGGCGGCGATTTCGGCCGAGAGCTTGATCGCTTCCAGCACATCGGGCCGCGAGAACGCCACGCTGAACCACTTCAGGGTGAAACCCTTGGGCGGGAAGCTGAACGCCGCGTCTTCGGTGTTGAAGGCGTAGAGGAAGATGATCAGGATCGGGAAGTGCAGAAACACCAACCCGCCCCAGGCTGCGATTTTCAGGCCCAGAGACGCTTGATCGCCTTGTTTCACGGGTTTAGAGCGCATCGAAGGCCCCCAGTCGTTTGACGATGGTCAGGTAAACGGCGATCAACACAATCGGCACCAGCGTGAACGCGGCGGCCATCGGCATATTGCCAATCGCACCCTGCTGCGCATAAACCATGCTGCCGACGAAGTACCCCGGCGGCCCCACCAGTTGCGGCACGATGAAGTCGCCCAGGGTCAGCGAGAAGGTGAAGATCGAACCGGCGGCGATGCCCGGAATCGATAGCGGCAAAATCACCTGCATAAAGGTCTGGCGCGGCTTGGCCCCAAGGTCCGCCGAGGCTTGCAGCAGCGACGGCGGCAAGCGTTCCAGCGAAGCCTGGATCGGCAGGATCATGAACGGCAGCCAGATGTAGACGAACACCATGAAGCGCCCCAGGTGCGAGGTCGACAAGGTGCTGCCACCCACGCCGGGAATCCCGAGTATGAATTGCAGAATCGGCTCCAGCCCCAAGTGCTGAACGAACCACTGCGCCACGCCGCCCTTGGCCAGCAGCAAGGTCCAGGCGTAGGCCTTGACGATGTAACTGGCCCACATCGGCAACATCACGGCGATGTAGAAAAATGCCTTGGTCTTGCCGCTGGTGTAGCGCGCCATGTAGTAGGCAATCGGGAACGCGACGATGGCGCTGGCGATCGACACGACAATCGCCATGCTCAGGGTGCGCAGGATGATGTCGAAGTTCGACGGCTGGAACAGCGCGGCAAAGTTCGCCAGGGTCAGGTCGGGGGTGACCGCCATGGTGAAGTCGTCGAAGGTGTAAAAACCCTGCCACAACAGCACCAGCAGTGAGCCGAGATAAATCGCGCCGAACCACAGCAACGGTGGCACCAGCAACAGCGCCAGGTAAAAATTCGGCCGGCGATACAGCAGATTGGAAAACCGCCGCAACGGCGAACCGCTGGCCGGGGTTTGAGAAATTGCCAAGGCGTTCATCTCAAACCCCGCCTGCAACAGTGTCGTGCAACGGAATCATGGCTTCACGAGCCCAGCGCGCGCTGATGCGTTGCCCTGTCTGGTGCTGGGCGCTGGTGTCCAGCCACTGCACGTTGGCCTGGCTGATGTTCAGCACCTGGCCGTTTTCCAGTTTCACTTCATAACGGGTGGCGCTGCCCTGGTACTGAATGTCGTGGAGCAAGCCGCTGACTTCGATCTCATGACTCGCGAGCGGGCCTTCGGCAAAACGCACGTGTTCCGGGCGAATCGAAAACGGCTGCGGATTGCCGCTCAACTGCTGCGCCAGATCACCGCGAATCACGTTGGAGGTGCCGACGAATTCGGCGACGAACGTGGTCGCCGGTTTCATGTACAGGTTGCGCGGGGTGTCGACCTGTTCGATGCGACCCTTGTTGAACACGGCCACGCGGTCGGACATCGACAGCGCTTCAGTTTGGTCGTGGGTGACGAAAATGAAGGTGATACCGAGTTGACGTTGCAGCTTCTTCAACTCGCTTTGCATCTGTTCGCGCAGCTTCAGATCGAGGGCACCAAGGGGTTCGTCGAGCAGCAACACGCGAGGGCGATTGACCAAGGCGCGAGCCAGGGCCACACGTTGGCGTTGGCCGCCGGAAAGCTGCACCGGTTTGCGCTCGCCGTAGCCACCGAGGGCGACCATGTCGAGGGCTTCTTCGGCGCGTTTCAGGCGTTCGGCCTTGCCGACGCCTTTGACTTTCAATCCGTAGGCGACGTTGTCGCGAACGTTCATGTGCGGGAACAGCGCGTAATCCTGGAACACGGTGTTCACGTCACGCTGATACGGCGGCAGCCCGGCGGCTTCCTCGCCGTGAATACGGATCGAGCCGGTGCTCGGTTGTTCGAACCCGGCGATCAGGCGCAGGCACGTGGTTTTGCCCGAGCCGGAAGGGCCGAGCATGGAAAAGAACTCGCCGTCCTGGATATCGATGGAAACCCGGTCAACGGCCTTCACCTCGCCGAACTGCCGGGAAACGTTGGTGAACTGGACTGCAAGCGTCATGGTGCGGTGCTCCGAAAAGGCGAGGGTCGTCGCAGCGGCCCTGCCTGGACTTCTGGAAAAACTGAATCGTTTCGATGTACTCGGCCTGCTCTTAGCTCCCTCTCCCTCCGGGAGAGGGCGGGGGGTGAGGGCTGCGATTTTGGCCCTTATCCAAAATTTCGAGGCAGCCTCAAAAGCCACCCCTCACCCCAGCCCTCTCCCCAGAGGGGAGAGGGGGAAAGGGAGCGGACCGAGTCGTGTCCGAGGGTTATCTGCCGCCCATAATCGCGATGTAATCCTGGGTCCAGCGGCTATACGGCACGAACTTGCCGCCTTCAGCCTGCGGGGTTTTCCAGAAAGCGATCTTGTCGAACTGGTCGAAGCCATTGGTCTTGCACCCCTCGGCGCCGAGCAATTCACTGCCGGTGCACGCCGCCGGCACCGCTGGCAACGAGCCGAACCACGCCGCCACGTCACCCTGGACTTTCGGTTGCAGCGACCAATCCATCCACTTGTAGGCGCAGTTCGGATGCTTGGCCTCGGCGTGCAACATGGTCGTATCGGCCCAACCGGTGGCGCCTTCTTTCGGGATGGTCGAGGCGATCGGCTGTTTCTCGTTGATCAGGCCGTTGACCTGATACGGCCAGGCGCTGGACGCGGCCACGCCTTCGTTTTTGAAGTCACTCATCTGCACGGTGGTGTCGTGCCAGTAGCGGTGAATCAACGGCTGCTGGGCGCGCAACAGATCGAGCACGGCTTTGTACTGCGCTTCGGTCAGTTGATACGGGTCTTTGATGCCGAGTTCAGGTTTGGTGCTCTTCAGGTACAGCGCCGCGTCGGCGATGTAGATCGGGCCGTCATACGCCTGCACGCGCCCCTTGTTGGCCTTGCCGTCCGGCAGGTTTTGCGCGTCGAACACCACGCCCCAACTGGTCGGCGCAGTCTTGAACACGTTGGTGTTGTACATCAGCACGTTCGGGCCCCACTGGTACGGGGTGCCGAAAGTCTGCTTGTTGACCACGTACCAGGGCGCATCTTTCAAACGCGGATCGAGGCTTTTCCAGTTCGGGATCAACGCAGTATTGATCGGCTGCACCCGCTTGCCGACGATCAGACGCAACGAGGCATCGCCCGACGCGGTGACCAGGTCGTACCCGCCCTTGGCCATCAGGCTGACCATTTCATCGGAGGTCGCGGCGGTTTTCACATTGACCTTGCAGCCGGTTTCCTTCTCGAAACCGGTCACCCAGTCGTAGGCTTTGTCGCTCTCGCCACGTTCGATGTAGCCGGGCCAGGCCACGATATCCAGCTGACCTTCGCCGGCGCCGACGGCTTTCAGCGGTTCGGCGGCCTGGATACTGGCACTGGCGAGCAATGCAGTGGTGATTGCACTGAGCAGTGCGGTCTTGTGCACGAACATGGGGATTCCCTCTTCTTTAATTATGGTCGGGGCAGTTGTGAACGTGGTGAAGCATGCCGTTGGCGGCTTGTTATTAGCGTAGTCAGAGATGCTGGCCGTGGCGGGCCATGATGTGGCGCACCACGCTGTAGTCCTGAAGCGAATCGCTGGATAAGTCTTTGCCGTAGCCCGAACGTTTCAGGCCGCCATGGGGCATTTCGCTGACCAGCATGAAATGGCTGTTGATCCAGGTGCAGCCGTACTGCAAGCGCGCCGCGACCTGCATCGCTTTGTCGAGGTTTTGGGTCCAGACCGACGAGGCGAGGCCGTATTCCGAATCATTGGCCCAGTCCACGGCTTGCGCGAGTTCATCGAAACGGGTCACGGTGACCACCGGTCCGAACACTTCGCGCTGGACGATCTCATCGCTCTGTTTGCAACCGGCCAGCAACGTCGGCTGGTAGTAGAAACCGGCGCCGGAATGCACCGCCGCGCCGGTGACGCGTTCAATGTGCGGCTGGCCGAGGGCGCGCTCGACAAAACTGGCCACGCGGTCGCGCTGGCGGGTGCTGATCAGCGGACCAATCTCGTTGTCGGCGTCGCGCTTGCCGGCGAAACGCAGGCTGCTGACCGCTGCGCCGAGTTCCGCCACCAAACGGTCGTGAATCCCGGCCTGTGCATAAATCCGGCACGCAGCGGTGCAATCCTGACCGGCGTTGTAATAGCCGTAGGTGCGCACGCCATCGACCACCGCTTGAATGTCCGCGTCGTTGCACACGATCACCGGGGCTTTGCCGCCGAGTTCGAGGTGGGTGCGCTTCAGGGTTTTTGCTGCGGCTTGCAGGATTTTTTGCCCGGTGACGATATCGCCGGTCAGCGACACCATGCGGATTTTCGGGTGGCTGACCAAATGGCTGCCAACCCCTTCACCGCCCCCGCAGATGATGTTGATCACCCCGCGTGGCAGGATTTCCGCCAGCGCGGGGGCCAACGCGAGGATCGACAGCGGCGTGTGTTCGGACGGCTTGAATACGAGGGTGTTGCCGGCGGCCAGGGCCGGGGCGATTTTCCACGCGGCCATCATGATCGGGTAGTTCCACGGCGCGATGGACGCGACGACCCCGATCGGATCGCGCCGCACCATGCTGGTGTAACCCGGCAAGTATTCGCCGCTGAGCTGGCCGGTCTGGCAGCGCACGGCGCCGGCGAAGAAACGGAACACATCCACCGTGGCGCTCAAATCATCCTGACGGGCCAGGTGCAACGGCTTGCCACAGTTCAGGGATTCGAGGCGAGCGAGCAGGTCGGCGTTTTTTTCGATGGCGTTGGCGATGTCCAGCAACAAGTTCGAACGTTGCTGCGGCGTGGTCCGCGACCAATCGGCAAAGGCACGGTGGGCGGCGAGGGTCGCGGCTTCCACTTGCTCGGTGCTGGCTTCGGCGATGTGGGTCAGCACTTCCCCGGTGGCGGGGTTGAGGATCGGCTCGACAAAGCCCTGGCCCGCGACCAATTCGCCATCGATCAACAACGCGGTGAACAACGGGGTCTGCGCGCCAGCCATTTTTCGGGTTCTCTTTTCTTGTGTGGCCATGATGCTCCCAGTGACTGGAGCCCGGCCGTCTTATAAAGATGTAACAAGACTAGTGCGCGGGCCCGAGGTCGACAAATTCTTAATACTGAAGGTGGCGTTCGATTAAATAGATGGCTTGCGCCCGCCGTGAGGTTGTTCTCGGGCGACGGTCAGGAAGGGGTCGACCAGTGCCGGCCGCGCGGTGCCACGGCGCCAGGCCAGGCCGACGTCGAGGGTCTGGCTGAGGTCGGCAATCGGCCGGGCTTCGATGATGTCGCCCTCCAGTGACCAGGGGCGGTAGGTCATGTCGGGCTGGATCGACACGCCCAAACCGGCGGCGACCAAGCTCCGCACGGCTTCGGTCGACGCGGTTCTGAGGGTGATGCGCGGTTGCAAAGAGGCCGCCGACCACATGCGCTGGGCGTTGCGGTCCATTTCATCGACGTTCAATTGAATCAGCGGCTCCCGCGTCACGTCGGCGAGGTTGATGCTGTCGTGTTCCAGCAACGGATGCTGGGCCGGCAGCCACAAGCGGTGGGGCGAATGGGTCAGCACTTCGGTCTGCAAGGCGTGGCGGTCTTCGAGGTTGGAAAGGATCAGCACCCCGACATCAATCTCGCCGCTGACCAGCAAATGCTCGATGTAGGGTCGTTCGTCCTCCATCACCCGAATCTCGACGTTGGGATAAGCGCGCTGGAACCGGGTGAGCAAATCCGCCAGGTAGTAACCGGCGACGAGGCTGGTCACGCCGATGATCAACTGCCCCGCAACCTGATCGGTGCTCTGTTGCAGGCTGCGCTTGGCGTTATCGACGGTGGCCAGAATCAGGTGCGCCTGGCGTAGGAATTGATGACCTTGGTGCGTCAGGGTCATGCCCTTGGCGTGTCGGTTGAACAGGCTGACGCCGATTTCCTGCTCCAGTTGCTGGATCGCCAGTGTCAGGGTGGATTGGGAAATAAACGCGGTTTGCGCGGCGGCGGAGATTGAGCCGGTCTCGGCCACGGCGATGAAATGGCGGATTTGACGCAGGGTCATCATTGGAAAGTACCCGGTGGGCGGTTTTTATAGATTCATTCGAGTGTATATCTTTTTAATCGATGGCCCAGGTGGGGGCCTCGGCGAGCGAGCAACATCTGGAAGCACTCTCGCGGGCAGGTTGCGGGCACTTTCGATCTAGGCTGGTGGCCTGAATGATCCGGTTACCCCGAATTCGTGGAGGCAGCAAATGAACACCCGTGGATTGCTCGATCAGCTACTCAAGTCCGGTCAGGAGATGTTGCAGAACAAGTCTGGCGGCCATCAGAACAGGACCTCCGGCGGCGGACTGGGCGGTTTGCTCGGCGGCAGCGGTGGCTCGGGTGGCCTCGGTGGTTTGCTTTCGGGGGCAGGTAGTGGTGCATTGGCGGCCGGGGCGATGGGGCTGCTGATAGGTAACAAGAAACTCCGCAAAGTGGGCGGTAAGGTCGCGATCTACGGTGGCCTCGCGGCATTGGGCGTCATTGCCTACAAGGCTTACGGCAATTGGCAGGCCCAGCAGGGCGCGGCCCCGAAGGGCGAACCGCAAACCGTCGACCGCGTGCCAGCTGCGCAGGTTGAGCAACACAGCCAGGCGATTCTCAAGGCCTTGGTCGCCGCCGCCAAAGCCGATGGCCATGTCGACGAACGTGAGCGCGAGCTGATCGAAGGCGAATTCACCAAGCTCGACAACGACCAGGAACTGCGGCATTGGCTGCACGCCGAACTCAACAAACCCTTGGACCCGACCGACGTCGCCCGCGCCGCCAGCACTCCGGAAATGGCCGCCGAGATGTACATCGCCAGCGTGATGCTGGTGGATGAGGAGAACTTCATGGAGAAATCCTACCTCGATGAACTGGCGCGGCAGCTGAAGCTGGAGCCGGGGTTGAAGGCTGAGCTGGAGAAACAGGTGCGGCAGGCTGCGATGTAATCCCTTCAACCGCTTTCGCGGGCAAGCCTCGCACCTACAGGTCATTTTTGTGGCTCGACACAAAACTGTAGGAGCGAGGCTTGCCCGCGAAGGCGTCGTGTCAGGCAATACATCTGTTACTGAACCACCGCCTTCGCGAGCAAGCCCGCTCCCACAGGAGATCTCCGGCGAACACAGGATTGGTGTTCGCCACGATCAAACCCGTGGGAGCGAGCCTGCTCGCTAAGGCATTTTCAACTGCACTTCATCATCCAATGACCAATCCACCGCCCCTTTCTGCCAGATCACCACTGGCAACCGTCCCCCTTTCTAGCGGAAAGTCCCATTCCAGAGCCCGTCCCGGCTATTTATCCGCGGGACGGCGGGCGACGCGCATCCGTCTTATAAATGAAACACCGCCCTCAGCTATACTCCGCAGCATTTGAAAATGGCCCGAGGACATACTGTGAAGAACTGGACGTTGCGCCAACGCATCTTGGCGAGCTTTGCGGTCATTATTGCCATCATGTTGTTGATGGTGGTGGTCTCGTATTCCCGGTTGCTGAAGATTGAAGAGAGCGAGCAAAGCGTACGTGACGACGCGCTGCCCGGGGTCTATTACAGCTCGACCATTCGTGGCGCCTGGGTCGACAGTTTTCTCCAGACCCAGGAAATGCTGGGCTTGAAGGAAGGGCAGGGCATCAGTGCCGAAGATGCCGCTGAATTCAAAAGCTTCGAAACGCGCGTGCAAGATGCGATGAACAGCTATCGCGGCACGGTCACCACGGATGAAGACAAAGTCGAATTCGCGACCTTCGAAAAACTCCATGAGCGATACGGCGCGATCCTGGCCGCTGTGCTCGACTTGCATAAGCGCAATCAGGAAGCCGAGGCCATCAAGTTGTTCAACGAACAACTGACCCCGGCGTGGACCGCCGGGCGCATGAAGCTCAATGACATCCTGCGCGAAAACAAAGCCGTGGCCGACCAGGACATGGTCAACATCGATAACGCCGTGGTCACCGCGAAGGTCATCATGGGCGTGTCCCTGCTGATCGCGGTGCTGGCCGCCGGCCTCTGTGGCCTGTTGTTGATGCGGGCGATCATGGCGCCGATGAATCGCATCGTGCAGATCCTCGAAATCATGCGCACCGGCGACCTCAGCAGTCGCCTGAACCTGGAGCGCAAGGACGAATTCAACGCCGTGGAAACCGGTTTCAACGACATGATGACCGAGCTCACGTCCCTGGTGTCCCAGGCCCAGCGCTCGTCGGTGCAGGTCACCACGTCGGTGACGGAAATCGCCGCCACCTCCAAGCAACAACAAGCCACCGCCACCGAAACCGCCGCCACCACCACGGAAATCGGCGCGACCTCCCGTGAAATCGCCGCTACGTCGCGTGACCTGGTGCGCACCATGACCGAAGTTTCCACCGCCGCCGATCAGGCCTCGGTGCTCGCCGGTTCCGGGCAGCAAGGCCTGGCGCGCATGGAAGACACCATGCATTCGGTGATGGGCGCGGCGGATCTGGTCAACGCCAAACTGGCGATCCTCAACGAGAAGGCCGGCAACATCAATCAGGTGGTGGTGACCATCGTCAAGGTCGCCGACCAGACCAACCTGTTGTCGCTGAACGCCGCCATCGAGGCCGAGAAGGCCGGCGAGTACGGTCGCGGTTTTGCCGTGGTCGCTACCGAAGTGCGGCGCCTGGCGGACCAGACCGCCGTCGCCACCTACGACATCGAGCAAATGGTCCGTGAGATCCAGTCGGCGGTGTCGGCCGGGGTCATGGGCATGGACAAGTTCTCCGAAGAAGTACGTCGCGGCATGTCCGAAGTGACGCAGGTCGGCGAGCAGCTGTCGCAGATCATCCATCAGGTCCAGGCGCTGGCGCCGCGGGTGTTGATGGTCAACGAAGGCATGCAGGCCCAGGCCACCGGTGCTGAACAGATCAACCACGCGCTGGTGCAATTGGGCGATGCCAGCAGCCAGACCGTCGAGTCCTTGCGCCAGGCCAGTTTCGCCATCGACGAACTGAGTCAGGTGGCGGTCGGGCTGCGTAGTGGCGTCTCGCGATTCAAAGTCTGATGAGCGAACTTACGGCTAAACGCAGCGCCGTGAACGCGGCCAGGCTTGCGCTGTTCCTGGTGTTTTGCATCGGTAACGAGCGTTATGCCCTGCAAGCCATCGAGGTGGCGGAAGTGCTGCCGCGCCTGCCGTTGAAGCCGATTGCCCGGGCCCCGGACTGGGTCGCGGGGGTGTTCGCCTATCGCGGCGCGGTGGTGCCGGTGATCGACCTCAGTGCACTGACTTTCGGTCAACCGGCCCAGGCCCGCACCAGTACGCGTCTGGTGCTGGTGCACTATCGACCGGACGAGGCGAAGCCTTCGCAATTGCTCGGGCTGATCCTGGAACAGGCCACCGACACCGTGCGCTGCAACCCGGCGGATTTTCAGCCCTATGGCCTGGACAATCCCCAGGCGCCGTACCTCGGTCCGGTACGCAAGGATGCCCAGGGTTTGCTGCAATGGGTGCGCGTCGCCGATCTGCTCGATGAGCAGGTGCGTGCGCTGCTGTTTCCGGCGCAGCCCCTGGACCTGCTTAAGGAGCCGTCATGAGCAGCGACCAGCGGTTTTTCGATTTTCTCAAGGATCGCATTGGCCTCGACGTCGCGTCGGTCGGCCCGGCGATCATCGAACGTGCGGTGCGTCAGCGAACGACCGCTTCACAGGCGCTGAGCGCCGACGAGTACTGGCACACATTGCAGGGCTCGCGGGATGAACAGCAAGCGTTGATCGAAGCGGTGATCGTCCCGGAAACCTGGTTTTTCCGTTACCCGGAATCCTTCGCCACGCTGGGGAAACTGGCGGCCAAGCGTCTGGCCGACATCAACAACATGCGCGCCCTGCGGATTCTCAGTCTGCCGTGTTCCACCGGTGAAGAACCGTACTCCATCGCCATGGCCTTGCTGGATGCGGGGCTCAAACCCCATCAGTTCAAGGTCGAAGGCATGGACGTCAGCCCGCTCTCGGTCGAGAAAGCCAAGCGTGCGCTGTACGGCAAGAACTCCTTTCGCGGGCAGGACATCGAATTTCGTGAGCGGCATTTCAGCGCCGAAGAGGACGGCTATCGGCTCAGCGAACGGGTGCTGGAACAGGTGCGTTTGCAGGTCGGCAATCTGCTGGATCCGGCCTTGCTGGCCAGCGAACCGCCCTATGACTTCGTGTTCTGCCGCAACCTGCTGATCTATTTCGACCAGCCGACTCAACAACAAGTGTTCGAAGTGCTCAAGCGCCTGACCCACGTCGATGGCGTGCTGTTTATCGGCCCGGCGGAGGGCAGCCTGCTCGGGCGTTTCGGCATGCGTTCGATCGGCATCCCGCAGTCGTTTGCCTTCAGCCGCCAAAGCGCGCCGGAACCCGAACCTCTGCCGACCTTCGTGCCGACCCCGCTGCCGGTGCGCCAACCGGTGCGTAGCGTGACCCCGCCGCCAGTCCGCAATCGCCCGTTCGCCACGGTTGTGCCGTTGCCCAATACCGGCAAAACCGCGAACCCGGACGCCGCCACGCTGCTGGCGAACATCGCCGCGCTGGCCAACGAAGGCAAAAGCGCCGAAGCCCGGGCCGCGTGCGACAGTTATCTGCGCAGTCACGAACCGGTGGCCCAAGTGTTTTACTGGCTGGGGCTGCTTAGCGATGTTGCCGGCCGGGCACTGGAGGCCCAAGGCTTTTATCGCAAGGCGTTGTACCTCGAGCCGCAACACCCCGACGCGTTGATGCACCTGGCTGCCTTGCTGCAATCCCAGGGCGATACCGCGGGCGCCAGACGATTGCAGGAACGCGCCGCCCGCAGCGAGCGCGCCGCCGACAGTGAGCGTAAACGATGACCGTCTCCGACTCCTTGAGCGTCACCCACGAAGATGCCCAGGCCATCGACGACTGCTGGAACCGCATCGGTATCCACGGCGACAAGTCCTGCCCGCTGCTGACCGAGCACATTCATTGCCGCAATTGCGCGGTGTATTCGGCGGCCGCCACCCGTTTGCTCGATCGCTACGCCTTGCAGCAGGAAGATCGCGAGCAGGTGGCGACGGCGGTCGAAACCGACGTCAAAACCCGCTCGCTGCTGATGTTCCGCCTCGGTGAAGAATGGCTGGGCCTGGCCACCCGCAGTCTGGTGGAAGTCGCGCCGCTGCAAACCATTCACTCCCTGCCGCACCAGCGCTCCCGGGCCTTGCTCGGCGTGGCGAATGTGCGCGGTGCGTTAGTCGCGTGCCTGTCGCTCGTGGAGTTGCTCGGCCTCGACACCACCAACCCTGTGGCGTCGGGTGCCCGGGTCATGCCGCGCATGTTGATCATCGCCGCCCGGGGCGGGCCGGTGGTGGTGCCGGTGGACGAGGTTGACGGCATTCACGCCATCGATGAACGCATCCTCGATGCC
Source organism: Pseudomonas sp. dw_612 (assembly GCF_018449725.1). GTDB lineage: Bacteria > Pseudomonadota > Gammaproteobacteria > Pseudomonadales > Pseudomonadaceae > Aquipseudomonas. The sequence goes on from NZ_JAAVVC010000010.1 coordinate 237,358, forward strand.
GCGTCGCAATCCGGCGCCCAGGCCAGCGCCAAGTACACCCGTGGTGTGTTGCAGTTCAAAGGTCGCAGCCTGCGTTGGCTGGATGAAGAACAGTTGCTGTCCGCCGTGACCCGGAGCCTCACATGACCCCCGAGCAAATGCGCGACTCCTCTTTGCTGGAGCTGTTCAGTCTGGAAGCCGAGGCCCAGACCCAAGTGCTGAGCGCCGGTCTGCTGGCTCTTGAGCGCGATCCGACCCAGGCCGATCACCTGGAATCGTGCATGCGCGCGGCGCACTCGCTCAAGGGGGCGGCGCGGATTGTCGGTGTGGACGCCGGGGTCAGCGTGGCCCATGTCATGGAAGATTGCCTGGTCAGTGCCCAGGAAGGACGGTTGTACCTGCGCCCGGAACACATCGACGCGTTGCTGCAAGGCACCGATCTGCTGATGCGCATCGCCACGCCGAACAATGCGCCGTCAGCAGTAGAAATCGACGCCTACGTCGCGCTGATGGGGCGCTTGCTCGATCCGATGGCATTGGCGCCGCCGATCAGCACGCCGATTGCGCCGTTCATGGCCGAGCTTCAGTTGGAACCGCCTCAGGTCGAGATACCGGTTCCGGTCGTCGAGCCGCCACCGGTTGCCCCTGCCGAGCCGCCGCGCAAGACCAAACGCACCACCGAAAACGGCGAGCGCGTGCTGCGGGTCACTGCCGAACGGCTGAACAGCCTGCTCGACCTGTCGAGCAAATCCCTGGTGGAAACCCTGCGGCTCAAACCGCACCTGGCCACCATGCAACGGCTCAAACGCACTCAAAGCAATGGCCTGCGCGCCCTGGAAAATCTCAACGTCCACCTCAAGGATTTGAACCTGAGCCTGGAAGCCCAGGAAGCGCTGGACGATGCTCGCCGGTTATTGGCCGAATCCCAGCAGTTACTGGTGGAAAAGAACGCCGAACTGGATGAATTCGCCTGGCACGCCAGTCAGCGTGCGCAGGTGTTGTACGACACCGCACTGGCCTGTCGCATGCGGCCGTTTGCCGATGTGCTGACCGGGCAAGTGCGTATGGTCCGTGACCTGGGCCGCGATTTGGGCAAACAGGTGCGCCTGGAGATCGAAGGCGAAAAGACTCAGGTCGATCGCGACGTGCTGGAAAAACTCGAAGCGCCGCTGACCCATTTGCTGCGCAACGCCGTGGACCATGGCATCGAAACCCCGGAGCAACGGTTGTTGGCCGGCAAGCCACCTGAAGGTTTGATCCGTCTGCGCGCGTCCCATCAGGCCGGTCTGCTGGTGCTGGAACTCAGCGATGACGGCTACGGCGTCGATCTGGAAAAGGTCCGCCGCAGCATCATCGAGCGGCATTTGTCCCCGGCGGAAACCGCTGCACAGTTGAGCGAGGAAGAACTGCTGACGTTCCTGTTCCTGCCGGGTTTCAGCCTGCGGGACAAGGTCACCGAAGTCTCCGGGCGCGGGGTCGGTCTGGATGCGGTTCAGCACATGGTCCGGCAGTTGCGCGGCGCGGTGGTGCTGGAGCAGACGGCGGGCGAGGGCAGTCGTTTCCACCTGGAAGTGCCGCTGACCCTGTCGGTGGTGCGCAGTCTGGTGGTGGAAGTCGGCGATGAGGCTTATGCGTTTCCGTTGGCGCACATCGAGCGCATGTGCGACCTGGAGCCGGACGACATCGTCCAGCTCGAAGGCCGCCAGCACTTCTGGTACGAAGGCCGGCATGTCGGGTTGGTGGCGGCCAGTCAGTTGTTGCAGCGCCCGGCGAGCCAAAGCAGCCAGCAAACCCTCAAGGTCGTGGTGATTCGCGAGCGCGATGCGATTTACGGCGTGGCGGTCGAGCGCTTTATTGGCGAGCGGACCTTGGTCGTATTGCCGCTGGATGAGCGCCTGGGCAAGATTCAGGACATTTCCGCCGGGGCCTTGCTCGACGACGGTTCGGTGGTGTTGATCGTCGACGTCGAAGACATGCTGCGGTCGGTGGACAAACTGCTCAACACCGGGCGACTGGAACGCATTGCCCGCCACAGCAATCAAGCCACGGAAGCGGCGCGCAAGCGGATTCTGGTGGTGGACGATTCCCTGACCGTTCGCGAGTTGCAGCGCAAGTTGCTGCTCAATCGCGGCTACGACGTGGCCGTCGCGGTGGACGGTATGGATGGCTGGAACGCCCTGCGTTCGGAGGATTTCGATCTGCTGATCACCGACATCGACATGCCGCGCATGGACGGCATCGAACTGGTGTCTTTATTGCGCCGGGACAATCGCCTGCAATCGCTGCCGGTTATGGTGGTGTCCTATAAAGATCGCGAAGAAGACCGTCGTCGTGGACTGGACGCCGGAGCCGACTATTATCTAGCCAAAGCCAGTTTTCATGACGACGCCCTGCTCGATGCAGTGGTTGAGCTCATCGGGGGAGCGCGGGCATGAAAATCGCAATCGTCAACGACATGCCCATGGCGGTAGAGGCCTTGCGCCGCGCCTTGGCATTCGAACCGGCGCATCAGGTGATCTGGGTCGCCAGCAATGGCGCCGAGGCCGTGCAACGTTGCGCCGAGAACACCCCGGACCTGATCCTGATGGACCTGATCATGCCGGTGATGGATGGCGTGGAGGCGACCCGGCGGATCATGGCCGAAACCCCGTGCGCCATTGTGATCGTCACCGTCGACCGCCAGCAGAACGTGCACCGGGTGTTCGAAGCCATGGGCCATGGTGCGCTGGATGTGGTCGATACCCCGGCGATCGGTGCCGGCAATCCGGCGGAAGCGGCGGCGCCGTTACTGCGCAAGATCATGAACATCGGCTGGCTGATCGGCGACAAGGGCAATCGTGTGCGTTCGGCGCCGAGCCCGCTGCGCAACTCCGGGTCGCGGCAAAAACTGGTGGCCATCGGGTCGTCCGCGGGCGGGCCGGCGGCGCTGGAAGTGTTGCTCAAAGGGCTGCCGCAGGATTTTTCGGCGGCCATCGTGCTGGTGCAGCACGTGGACCAAGTGTTCGCCGCCGGCATGGCCGAATGGCTCAGCAGTGCCAGCGGCCTCAATGTGCGGCTGGCCCTGGAAGGCGAACCGCCCCAGGCCGGCACGGTGTTGCTGGCCGGCACCAACCACCATATTCGCTTGTTGAAAAACGGGACGCTGGCTTACACCGCCGAACCGGTCAACGAGATTTACCGGCCCTCGATCGACGTGTTTTTCGAAAGCGTGGCCAGTTACTGGAACGGCGACGCCGTCGGCGTTTTGCTGACTGGCATGGGCCGCGACGGGGCGCAGGGGCTTAAACTCATGCGCCAACAGGGCTACCTGACCATCGCTCAGGACCAGAACAGCAGTGCGGTGTATGGCATGCCGAAAGCGGCCGCGGCCATCGACGCTGCCGTGGAAATTCGCCCACTGGAAAAGATAGCGCCACGATTGCTGGAGATATTCCCAAAATGAAGACTTTTCTCCGCAATCCTGGCCCAAGTAGTACTCAGGTGACCGCACATGAATGACTTACAGCTCGACGACTTCAAGACCGATGAAAACGCCGCCATGGTGTTGTTGGTGGACGATCAGGCGATGATCGGCGAGGCGGTTCGGCGTGGCCTGGCGAATCAAGAGAACATCGACTTCCACTTCTGCGCCGACCCGCACCAGGCCATTGCCCAGGCGATTCGGATCAAGCCGACAGTGATCCTGCAGGACCTGGTAATGCCCGGGCTCGACGGCTTGAGCCTGGTGCGTGAATACCGCAACCACCCGGCGACCAAGGACATTCCGATCATTGTCCTGTCGACCAAGGAAGACCCGCTGATCAAAAGCGCGGCGTTCGCGGCCGGGGCCAACGATTACCTGGTGAAACTGCCGGACAACATCGAACTGGTGGCGCGCATCCGCTATCACTCGCGCTCCTACATGACCTTGCTGCAACGGGATGCGGCGTACCGCGCGTTGCGGGTCAGCCAGCAGCAATTGCTCGACACCAACCTGGTGCTGCAACGCCTGATGAACTCCGACGGCCTGACCGGCCTGTCGAACCGCCGCCACTTCGACGAATACCTGGAACTGGAGTGGCGACGCTCACTGCGGGACCAGACTCAACTGTCGTTGCTGATGATCGACGTGGATTACTTCAAATCCTATAACGACAGTTTCGGCCACCTGGAAGGCGACGAAGCCCTGCGCAAGGTCGCCACGGCGATCCGCGACGCCAGCGCCCGGCCTTCAGACCTGCCGGCCCGTTACGGCGGCGAAGAGTTTGTGTTAGTGCTGCCCAACACCTCGCCGGGCGGTGCGCGGCTGGTGGCGGAGAAACTGCGCCAGACCGTGGCAGCGCTGAAGATCCCGCATGTGTTCCCGGTTGAAGGGTCGAATTTGACGATCAGTATTGGCCTGTCGACGATTACTCCGCAGGCGGGCAGTGATTGCCGGCAATTGATCTCGGCGGCGGATAAGGGGCTGTATCTGGCGAAGAATAATGGGCGCAATCAGGTGGGGATTGAGTAAGGATAGGCCTG
>NZ_JAAVVC010000011.1 GCF_018449725.1 Pseudomonas sp. dw_612
AGATCGAAAGATCGAAAGATCGAAAGATCGAAAGATCGAAAGATCGAAAGATCGCAGCCTTCGGCAGCTCCCACATGGGTTTGTTGTACATCCTGTAGGAGCTGCCGAAGGCTGCGATCTTTTTTGCCTTTATTTTTCCCAATCGGCCTTGGCGATGTGCAAGCCATGCAGGCCTTTGTACGCCGCGCGCTCAGGCTGGCTCCAGCCTTCGAGCAACGTATCCTCCAAGCGATAAATCTCCACCCCCAGCGGGCGACACACGCTCAGCGGATCCTGCGCATCCGGCCCCCACATGGCCAGCGACAGATCGCCGCCCGGGCAGGTCGACAACGCACACAACAAATCGATTTCGGCAAAAAACTCCAGGTAATCGCCCTTCTGCGCCGGGCATGCCTTCATGAAGTACATGTCGTCATGATTGAGGCCGGTGCACTGGAAGATATTCAGTACGTCATGCACGTCAAACTCGGTCAGGCCATGGGGCAGCACGGCGCGGGTCAGGTTCGAGTGGCAATGGTGATGAAAGTCCTCGCCAGTGAGCATTTTGTTCACATAGGGATCGCAGCGCGTGCCGAGCAAGTCGTGCAGCCGACCGCCATGCTCGTCGATGCCGTAACCGGCCAGGCTGTCATCAGTAATGGTCACCAGCGGCCGTAAAAACGGCAGATTCGACCAGAGCCGGTCATGGGTGCTGACGTGGGCGCCCTGCAACTGCCGGGTGCGTGCGGCCCACAGGCGTTCGCGCGGGTCGTGGGCATTCCAGACGTTGAAATCCCCGACCTGCGGGCCGACCGGCGTGGTCACCCGGAACACATGCCCCGCCGGCACATGCCAGGCACGGCCGGTGCGAATCGGCACTTCGAATTGCTCGATCAGCGTGCGCCCGTCCTTGCTGTCGCGGACCCGCTCATAAAACGCCTTGTCCACCTGCAATGCCGAGCCTTTGCTGACTTGATAGGCCGCCGGATAGTCTTTGTACATGGCACGAATCCTCGATCAGTGATGGGGAACAGGGGTCAGCAGTTGCAACAGCAACTGCTCGGAATCGTCGAGATACAGGCTCATGGCCTCCAGCGCCGCAGCCTTGTTACCTTCGGCCAGCCAATCGTGGATCAACCGGTCACGGGCCAGCCATGGCGCCTGAAAACGCGACTCATCGGGAGCACTGCAAAACACCAGGCGCAACTGCGCGACGACATTGGTGAAAAACTCATCGAACAAAGGGCTGCGCAACAGCCCGACGATGTGTTGATGGAAAGCCAGGCTGTGGGTGCCGACGGCGCGCCAGTCTTCGCGGTCCCGGGCCAGTTCGGTGGCCTCCAGGGCTTCGAGCATCCGGTCGGACTGGTACTCCCGCAGCGGCTGGCTGGCGCTGATGGCTTGCAATTCGAGAGTGCGGCGAACGTTGAACAGATCGCGCACGTCATCGACGCCGACCCGGCGCACCATCACGCCTTTGTTGCGCACATAGCGGGTCAAGCCCTCCTGCCCCAGACGATGCAGCGCTTCACGAATGGTGTTGCGCGAAGCGTTGTAGGCCGACACCAGATCGTTTTCTACCAGCGCCATGCCGGGCAGCAAGCGACCACCGATGATGTCGGCGCGCAACTCCAGGGTGATGTGGTCGGCCAGGGACAGCCCGCTGCTCATAGGGATCGCCTCATGATTGTTCAACAATCGTTAGCGAAGGAGTAATCACTATTCATGCCAAATCTTAAAATCGGCACAACCGAGTTGGACGCATCTGCATGCTTTTTAGAAGTAGAAGTACAGTCACCATTCAACGTTCATTGGTTAAGATGGCGCATTGTCGCGGAGATTAGAGATGCGTTACTCGCAGGACCATAAAGCCCAGACCCACCAACGCATCATCAAGGAAGCGTCAGCACGTTTCCGCCGCGACGGAATCGGTGCGACCGGCTTGCAACCGCTGATGAAAGCGCTGGGGCTGACCCATGGCGGCTTTTATTCGCACTTCAAGTCCAAGGACGAACTGGTCGAAAAGGCCTTGGTGGCCGCAGGCGAACAAGTCGAAGGCTTATGCGCCGAGCTGTTCGCCCAGGAGCGTCCACTGGATGCGTTCATCGACACGTATCTGTCCGAATGGCATCAAACGTCACCCGATGAAGGCTGTCCGCTGCCGACCATGTCGTCGGAACTCGGGCTGCGCGGGCAGCCGAGCCCCACCAGCGATGCGGTGCTCAACGCGCGACTTGAACAGGTGCAAGGCACCCTGGAAGGCGAAAACACTGCCGAGCGCAGCATCGTCATCATGTCGACGCTAATCGGCGCGCTGCTGCTATCACGCAGTGTCGAGAACCCGGAGCTGGCTCAGCGGATTCTCGACGTCACGCGCGATCACCTCAAGCAGATCAACGATTAGCCCTGCCAGCGCTTGAACAGCACGCTGGCATTGACCCCGCCAAAACCAAAGCCATTGGACAGCGCGTACTCGATCGGCATCGATCGCGCCTCGCCATGGACAATGTCCACGCCTTGCGCCGCCGGGTCCGGGTTCTCGAAATTGAGGGTCGCCGGCACGATCTGATCGCGGATGGCCAACAACGTGAAGATGGCCTCGATCCCACCGGCGGCACCGAGCAGATGCCCGGTGGCCGACTTGGTCGACGTCACGGCAATCTTGTTATCGGTCCCGAACAACGACTTGATCGCCGCCAACTCACCCAGATCCCCAACCGGAGTCGAAGTGGCGTGAGCGTTGAGATGCTGGACCTGCGCCGGCGAAACCCCGGCCTGCGCCAACGCCAGTGACATCGCCCGCCGGGCACCGCTGCCATCTTCGGGACCGGCGGTGAGGTGATAGGCGTCGGCGCTGGTGCCGTAGCCGACCAGCTCGGCGATGGGCTGAGCACCACGGGCCAGCGCATGCTCAAGGGATTCAACCACCAGCAGACCGGAACCCTCCCCCATCACAAAACCATCGCGCCCACTGTCGAACGGTCGCGAAGCGCGCTCCGGCGTTTCGTTGTAACCGCTGGACAAGGCACGAGCCGCGGCAAAACCGGCCAGGCTGACCCGATCGATTGACGCTTCCGCGCCGCCACACACGGCAATATCGGCCTCACCACAACGAATCAGCCGCGCCGCATCACCGATCGCCTGAACGCCCGCCGCACACGCGGTGACCGGTGCGCCCAGCGGGCCTTTGAAACCATGCTGGATCGACACGTGACCGGCGGCGAGATTGACCAGGAATGATGGAATGGTGAACGGCGACAACCGTCGCGGACCGCGAGTGTCCGTGGTGCGCACCGCATCGGCTATCGCGCCGAAACCACCCACACCGGAACCGATGATCGTGGCGGTGCGTTCCTGGGCGTTGGCGTCCAGGGCTTTCCAACCGGCCTGCTCCAGCGCCTGGCGTGCAGCCTCCATGGCAAACATGATGAAGCGATCCATCTTCTTCTGTTCTTTGGGCGGCGTTGCCCGGTCCGGGTCGAAACCTGCTTGCGCATCTTCAGCCACGCTGGGCACGGCGCCACCGACCTTAGCCGGTAAATCCGCCACCACCTCATCCGGCAATGCTCGCAACCCGGAGCGCCCGGCCAGCAGGCGCGCCCAAACTGTCTCGACGCCACTACCCAGTGGCGACACCAGGCCCATACCCGTTACAACCACTCGACGATCACTCATACCGCAATTACCTCAAGCCGATTCATGGCGCCTCACGTGTAACGCGTGGCGGCCTTACTTTTGGAAAGATTCGGTGCCAACACCAGACGCGCCGCTACGAAAGCATCCCAGTCGGACGCATCCGGCAACGAAGGAATGGTGACCAGCTCACCTTGGTCCAGGCCGGACAACGCCGCGTCGACCATGTCCCCGGCCTCCATGATCATTTCTGCCGGGATGCCACTGGCATCGATACCGGATCGTTCCCAGATTTCGGTGCGTGTTACCCCTGGCAACACCGCCTGAACCTGGACCCCGGTGCCGTTGAGTTCAGCATTCAACGATTGGGTCAGACTCAGAACATACGCCTTGCTGGCACTGTAAGTCGCGTTGAAACGCTCGGGGAACAACGCCACTACCGACGCAATATTGATGATCGTGCCTCGACCCGCCTTGGCGAAACTGGCCGCCGCCGCCGAGGCCAGACGTGTAACGGCGGTGATGTTGAGCTGAATCAAGCGCTCCAGTTGTTCCATGTCGGCGTTGGCCAGCAAGCCATCCGCCGCAACGCCGGCGTTATTGAGCAATAGGGTGATGCTTGAATCGCTACGCAGGCGCTGCTCAAGTTTCAGCACTTCGTCCTTTTGCGTCAGGTCAGCCTTGAGCACTTCGACCTGAACGCCATGCTCGGCGCTCAGCTTGCTCGCCGCTGCCTCCAAACGCTGCTCGTCGCGAGCCACCAACAACAAATCAAAACCACGTGCCGCCAACCGCTCGGCGTAAATCGCGCCGATACCGGACGAAGCGCCGGTGACGAGGGCTGTACCTTGGGACTGGGTGGAGGTCATGACGGTGCTCCTGAGGGAATGGCTTTAGGAAGACAAGCGCCTGGGCGCTTCGGGGTTTTATTATAGGCATAATCCCAACGCCATATGATAGACGTAATTTTCCATACCCCGACGTAAGGCCCGTTTCATCACTTGGCCAGAATGCAAAAAGGCCGGTCAATGACCGGCCTCTTGGCGTTGATCCAAAAGCTTAGTTCACTTCGAGCTTATCGCGATTCCTGTCCAGAATCGCTTTGCCGATGCCTTTCACTTCCAGCAACTCGTCCACGGACGCAAATGGTCCATTGGTATCACGATATGCAACAATCGCCTTGGCCTTGGCTTCGCCGACACCCGCCAGTTCGCGCTGCAGTGTCGGGGCATCAGCACCGTTCAAATCGATTTTTTCGGCCTGCGCCTTGGCACCAACGTCCAGCACCAGTGGCGCATTGACAGCCTCAGGTTTGCCCGCAGGCGCCGCAATGGCAGCAATTGAGGCGCTAGTGAGCAGGGCAAAAACCAGGGAGGTGAAATAGCCTGTACGCATAAGTGAAGCTCCATGACATCGTTTGAGAAAGCAGCTTTTCCGAAGCTGCTCTCCAAACTTAGGCGATGCACTGGAACTGTCAAAAGTGTGTACGTTACAGAATGTGAAACAATCAGGGTTCGAGGTGACGCTGCTGATAGATCCAGTCGACGATTTCACCGTCGGGAGTATAGCCGCTGACGGTTTCACGCAGGAGTTGGCGCACGCGGGAATAATCATCATGTTCGACAGCATTGAGTAACGCAGTCAAACGAGCCTTGAGCACGTCCCAGGGCAGATGATCTTCGTGGGCGCTCATGATCATCGGGTGCTGCGTCGCCACAACGTTGTCACCGATCAGCAATTCTTCGTAGAGCTTTTCCCCGGGGCGCAAACCGGTGAACTCGATGGAGATGTCACCTTGCAGGTTTTTCTCGGAGCGAATACTCAACCCGGACAGATGAATCATCTTCTCCGCCAGTTCGACGATTTTCACCGGCTCGCCCATGTCCAGCACAAACACATCACCGCCCAAGCCCATCGAACCGGCCTGAATCACCAATTGCGCGGCTTCGGGGATGGTCATGAAGTAGCGAGTGATCTTCGGATGGGTGACGGTCAGCGGGCCGCCGGATTTGATTTGGCTGTGGAACAGCGGAATAACCGAACCGGAAGAGCCAAGCACGTTGCCGAAACGCACCATGGTGAAACGGGTTTTGTTGACGCGGGACACGTTGGCCTTGTCGCCGAACAGAACGGGGGCGATTTCGCGGCTGAGGGCTTGGAGGGTCAATTCGGCGAGACGCTTGGTACTGCCCATGACGTTGGTCGGACGTACGGCCTTGTCAGTCGAGATCAGGACGAAGTTGGAAACTCCTGACTGCAATGCTGCCTGAGCGGTGTTGAGCGTACCGATGACGTTGTTGAGGACGCCTTCGGCTATGTTGTGTTCGACCATCGGGACGTGCTTGTAAGCGGCTGCGTGGTAGACGGTGTCTACGCGCCAGGTTTTCATCACGTCCAGCAGTTTGTCCTTATGGCGGATAGAGCCCAGGATCGGCAACAACTTGACCGACACCGACTCGCGACAGCCACGCTGCTCCAACTCGGAAAGAATGCTGTAGAGATTGAATTCACTGTGCTCGAACAGCAAAAGCGTGGTGGGGCCCAGGGAAAATATCTGTCGGCAAAGCTCTGACCCGATTGATCCGCCGGCGCCCGTTACCATCACGGTTTTGCCTTTGATACAGCGTGCAAGCAGGTCGGGTTGCGCGGGCACCGAGTCGCGGCCCAGCAAGTCGGCTATATCCACTTCCTGAATGTCTTCGACCTTTACCCGACCACTGGCCAGATCGGTGAAGTTCGGGACGCTTCGTATGTGAAGCGGGTAGTCTTCAAGCAGATTGAGGATTTCCCTGCGTCGAGCGCGGGTTGATGACGGCAATGCCAAGAGGATTTCCTGCGCGCCGGTGACGTCGATCATTTGCTGGATGTGCTTGGGTTTGTAGACCTGGAGGCCCGAAATAGAGCGGTCAGCGATACTGGCGTCATCGTCGATGAAAGCCACCGGACGCATGACCCGGCCCATGCGCAGCGCAGCAACCAACTGATTACCAGCAACACCAGCACCGTAGATGGCGACTTTGGTGAGACCGTCGTCACGATTGGTGAAAGGAACGTGCTGAGCGGCGGTGAACCAGTCACCCATGAAGTATTGACGCATGCATAGGCGCAAGCCGCCAATGATGACCAAGCTGAGCCACCAGTAGTTAAAGATGATCGAGCGAGGAACGACCGTTTCGTGGTTGCTGTACCAATAGACGACAAGCGCCAGGATCAGGGAAGAAAGGCTGACAGCTTTAATGATGGCGATGAGCGCGTCGTTACCGAAATAGCGCATGACCGCACGGTACATACCGAATCGAATGAATAACGGAATGGCGATGACCGGGGCACAGGCGAAAAGCCACAGATGGATCCTGAGCGGATTGTACATGTCGTCGATTCCCAGACGAACGATGAACGCGAGCCACAAGGCAACCCAGACCAGAAAAATATCCGTGGCAACCTGGATCAATCGTTTTCGCCGCCTGGGAAGTCCAAGCAAATACGTCCTGACTTTATCCATAAATACCCCACTCACCTCGGATGTCTCCCCTGAAATGTTGCATCACCGTAGTGAAGTCCAAATGGCATAATGCATCAACTTAAAATAACTGAATTGCCGGATCACTATCGGCATCTCAATAATTGAGATTTCGACATCTCCAGATCGAATTAATTCGATGGTTCGAATGATGGCACATAGTCCCGCCCCTCGCCCAAGCTCAGAGGCGGAATACCAATACATCCCGTAGTAGATATTTCCAGACAAAGCGGGCCGCAACTGCACGCAAGCGCGTGAGAAAAATCGCCACAAGCGGCAGGAATGGGCATCTGCTGCTCATTTTACGGCGACTTGCGGGAATTCCCTGCGGGTAACGACACCGTGTAAAACATTGATAAACCCGGTAAACTATCCAGCCTCGCTGCAACGTCAGAGCCATATTCGCCACCATGGAAAGAGCGTTCAACCTTGTGCCAAATCATCCTCCCACCACAACTATACCCATGATTAATCCCGCGACAGATCCGGGATGCGTGGCTGTCTTGCTGTGTACGTTCAACGGGGGAAGCTTTCTCAAGGAGCAACTGAGTTCGATAGCCGCCCAAAGCCATGAGCACTGGGTGGTGTACGCATCAGACGACGGGTCAACGGATGATACGCTAGAAATTTTGCAACACTATCGCGAGGTCTGGGGTAGTGATCGGCTGCTGATCAGCGAGGGGCCTCGACAAGGGTTTTCGAACAATTTCCTGTCCGTCCTGGGCCAGGCCTGTGGCCATCACGAATATTACGCATTTTGTGATCAGGACGACCGTTGGCACCCGGCAAAACTTCAAAAGGCACTCAACTGGCTGAAACGTCAGCCTCCCGAGACGCCCTCGCTTTATTGCGGTCGTACACAGGTTGTCGACATCACCGGGAAAATCATCGGGCTATCCCCGCTGTTCAAAAAGCGCCCAAGCTTCGAAAATGCCCTAATGCAAAACCTGGCTGGCGGCAATACGATGCTGATCAACCGGGCGGCCTGTGTCTTACTGAATGAAACCCCAGCCGGTACCCCCTTGGTATGCCACGACTGGTGGACCTACCTACTGGTCAGCGGTTGTGGCGGCAATGTCTACTACGACCCCGAACCGACACTTGACTATCGTCAGCACACTCAAAACGTCATTGGAGCCAACACATCCATAAAGAGCCGAGCGACTCGTCTAAAGAGCATGTTTGAAGGTTCATTCAGTGAATGGAACGCCAAGAACATCGCAGCGCTGTCTACCTTCTCTCCCCGTTTGAATCCGCATAGCGCAGCAAGCCTCATGCGTTTTGAGCAGGCTCGTAACGCCCCGCTTACAACAAGGATCAAGCTAATGGTCGTCAGCCGCTTTTATCGACAGACCCTTTTAGGCAATCTCGGCCTCGCTCTGGCTGTCCTGATCAAAAGGATCTAATGATGAATACCCTCCCTCGGGACGATTGGTCGGCAGCTCCTGAAGCCGCTCGGCTGCCTGCAAACAAATTTTGACATCGCCCCGCACGGACGCAATCGCCTTATCATTTTCATTTGTCTGGATATTTTAATGAGTGTTCCGCAAAAGACATCAAGCCTGTATGGCCTTTCCAAAAATCTGATATTGCATCGTCATCTGATTTTCCAGATGACCAAGCGTGAAGTTGTTGGCCGGTACCGGGGTTCGGTACTGGGCTTGCTCTGGTCATTCCTGAACCCGCTCATGATGCTGAGCGTCTATACGTTTGTATTTTCTGTCGTGTTCAAATCGCGCTGGGGGATTTCGCCTCCCGGGACCGAGGAGAGCAAAACCATGTTTGCGATCATGCTTTTTGCCGGACTGATCGTGCATGCCGTATTCGCCGAAGTCATAAACCGCTCCCCAAGCATCGTGTTAAGCAACGTCAACTACGTCAAAAAAGTGGTTTTCCCGCTGGAAATCCTGCCGATCGTAACGCTCGGCGCGGCTCTTTTTCATGGCCTGGTTAGTCTGACTGTCCTGATACTGGCGTATGCGATCTTTCAGGGCGTTCCTCATCTCACCATTCTATTGGCCCCGGTAGTGATGCTCCCCCTTATTGTCCTGACACTGGGCCTGGCATGGATACTGGCATCACTGGGGGTCTACCTTCAGGATGTGGGACAGACCACCGGCATAATCACGACGATCATGTTGTTTCTATCACCTGTCTTTTTCCCCTTGCATTCTCTACCTGAACAGTATCAAACCATCATCCTGCTCAACCCGCTGACCTTCATCATCGAACAAATGAGGGAAATTCTGGTTTGGGGACGGATGCCCGACTTTTTGGGGTTGGGTGTCTATTTGATTGTTTCAATAATCGTCGCCGCTGCCGGATACGCGTGGTTCCAGAAAACAAGATCGGGTTTCGCTGATGTCCTCTGAAGTTATTGCGGTAGATCCTTCTGCGGTGCTAGCGCCGGTATCGACGCTGGCCATTCGTGTTGAAAACCTGAGTAAGTGTTTTCATATCTACGAGCGCCCTCGCCAACGATTGCAGCAACTGTTAGTGGCCCCACTCAAAAGCCGGTTTCAAAACGCACACGTCAAATACTATCGAGAGTTCTGGGCGCTCAAGAACATTAATTTCGAAATATCTCGTGGCGAGACGGTTGGCATCATCGGCAAAAACGGATCAGGCAAATCCACCTTGCTGCAGATCATCTGCGGAACACTGACTGCCTCTGAAGGCTCGGTCGAAGTAAATGGGCGGATTGCCGCCCTATTGGAGTTAGGTTCAGGCTTCAACCCAGACTTCACCGGCCGGGAAAATATTTACCTTAACGGCACAATTCTGGGGCTGACCCGCCAGGAGATCGACGACCGATTCGCCGACATCGAAGCCTTTGCCGATATCGGCGACTTCATTGATCAACAGGTCAAATCCTACTCCAGCGGCATGGCCGTACGCCTGGCTTTTGCGGTAGCGATCAACGCTGATCCGGAAATCCTTATCGTCGATGAAGCACTTTCGGTAGGTGACGAATTATTCCAGCGCAAGTGTTTTTCGAGAATTGAAGCCATTCGACAAAAAGGCGCCACAATTCTATTCGTCTCTCACGCCGGCAGCGCCATTATCGAGTTGTGCGATCGCGCCATCCTACTGGACAGCGGGGACAAGTTGACAGAAGGCGCACCCAAGCAAGTAGTCGGCAACTACCAGAAAATGCTCTACGCCGCTGCAGATCGACGGACAATCATTCGCCAGCAAATTATCGATGGCGATCTAAGCACTGCTGGCGCGCCTGAGCCAGGCAACGATGTATTTACAAATGAGATAGAGCAGGACCAGCCTCTCATCGAGATGGACGAAAGCTATGATCCGGGCCTTAAGCCGGACAGCACGATCGAATACCAGGACCACGGCGCTCGAATCAGGGATCCGGGCGTTTTTACACAATCAGGCATCAAGGTTAACAATCTGGTTCGTGGTCGTAGCTACCTGTATCGGTACTCGGTGGATTTCTCAAGGGACTGTGAGCGCGTACGCTTCAGCATGCTGATCAAGACAGTCAGCGGCGCAGAACTGGGCGGGGCCATGTCTGCTGCCTCGATAGGTGAATCGATAGAGCTCGTAGAAAATGGAAAAACCGTCGAAGTACAGTTCAAATTCACTTGCAACCTGACTCCCGGCCTTTTCTTCCTAAACGCCGGCGTGACCGGTCTGACAAATGACACTGAAACCTTCCTTCATCGCGCCCTGGATGCTGCGGCGTTTCGCGTGATGAACGAGTCCGACTGCTTAGCAACTAGCCTAGTTGATTTCCACTGCTCCCCGACATTGAATATTGTTCAAGGACGATAAGATTATGACCATTAAAAAAATCATTATTGTTCTGGGCATGCACCGCAGCGGAACCAGCGCCCTTACACGCGCACTCAGCACCATGGGTATCGGTTTGGGCGACACCTTGCACCCAGCCGGCGTAGACAACCCTACCGGCTTCTGGGAAGACCGAGACGTCATCAGCATTAATAACAAACTCTTAAGCCGATTGGGCTCTGCCTATGACAGGGTCGGCGTACTGGATGTTGATCTGAGTGATGACCCTATCGTTGAAGTGATTTATCAAGAAGCCAAGACGCTCATCGTCGAGAAAACGGCTGGCATCCTGATGTGGGGCATGAAAGATCCGCGGATACCGCGGCTATTGCCCTTCTGGCAGAAACTACTGACAGAGCTCGAATTCGACATTAGTTATGTCATCGCCCTGCGCAATCCATTAAATGTTGCCAACTCTTTAGCTCATCGCAATCAATTCGCCAGCCTGAAGTCCTATCTTCTGTGGCTGGAACATATGCTGCAGGCGGTTTCTTATACCACTTCGGAGAAACGGTTGGTTGTGGGTTACGATAACTTGCTGAGTAATCCTCGCCAGGAAATTCTTCGTATCTCGGCAGCGCTTGAGCTACCTGAGCCAATCGAAGATGAGATATCGACTTACATCAATGAATTTCTTGATCCAGGATTACGTCACGCCCAGCATTCCGAAAGCGAATTACTCAACGGACAGATTGAACCGAAGCTACTTGTCGAGGCTTATCAGCTGCTTAACGAGTGCGCGCTGGACAAGATCGCAATCAATAGTGAAGTATTTGAAGATTGCCTCAAGCCCATGCTGGCCGAACTCAGAGGCATGCTGCCGACGCTCGAACTCATCGCAAGCTCCGAGCGCACTGCAGAGGTAGAGAGCCAGAGAGTCCTGGACCTCAATGTGAAACTGCACTCAAGCGAAGAACATCTCCATGCCGCTTTAAAATCCCTGAACAATGCCAACCTGGAAAACATTTCCTTGAAGGCGCAGATCAATGCGCTAACCGTCGCGACTGAAACGACACACAGCGCCACGGCGGCAGAAACACACAACCTGATCGCGCAGATTCGAGGACTGGAGGCACTTTGTAATACTCTGAAATTCGAAGCGGAAAGATCAGCCCTTGATCAACAGTCCTTGCTCGCCGAAAAAGATGAAGCGATTGCGAACCTAAGCAGTAATTTATCGTTAACGCAGACGGTGCCAAGTGATGAACGGAGGTTCAACAACGATGCTGGCATTACTCAACTAACGGCTGAAAATACCCGCCTCAAATCAGAACTGGCGAAAGTAACACCCCAACTCCAAACACAAGCGATACATCTGGACACCTTGAAAGCCTCTGAATTGTTGTCTGCCAAGCAGATACAAGAGCTGGAGACCTCTTTAGCCACGGCCGAAGTCGAGCAGAAAAAACATCGTTTGTTCGAGGAAAACGCATTACGTGAACTCGAACTGAAGCAAACACATATTCAAGTCCTGTCCAACTCTTGGACACGGTTCTTCAACTCACGGACCTGGCGACTGATCAGCCTGCTAACCATTAAAAGAAGGCCACCGGCTGTGGTTCTTCATAATGGAGAACCTTTTGACGAGCACTATTACCTGAGGACTTACCCCGATGTGAAAGTAGCGGGTATACCGGCTGCCATTCACTATCTGTGTCATGGTCTTCAAGAAGGACGAGCCGGCTCTGCTAACTCAGAAAGCATAAAGCACGCCTCCGCATCGGAGCATCAGGTCGCCGACGCACCGCTCGCGCTGAGCGGTAATTTGATACATGACACAACATTACCGTTCAATGCCGATTTCTACCAAGCCATGTATCCCGACATCGTCAAGTCGGGAATCGATCCAGAATGGCACTTCCTGGAGCATGGGCGGGCTGAGGGCCGCCTCGGCCATGTTCCTACTATCGCGTTGAGTCGGCCAATCGAGTCGCTGCCTACGGATAAATCCACCATCCTTCTGATCAGCCATGAGGCTTCCAGAACGGGTGCTCCTATCCTCAGCCTGAATATCGTCCAGCATCTCACCTCGCAGTTCAACGTGGTGGTGTTGCTGTTCGGTGATGGCCCACTGGAAGAGTCTTTTATCTCATCCGGGGCGATAGTCGCCGGCCCCGTGGATCTTCGTCATAAACCGATAAATGCCGAATGGATAATGGGCCAATTCCTCGATAAGTATTCCTTTGAATTTGCAATCGTGAATAGTCTGGAATCTTATGTAGCGCTCAAACCGTTGGCTGATCGGTATATCCCTACAGTTAGTTTGATTCACGAATTCGCGGTGTACACCCGACCACGCACGGCCATTCAAAACGCAGTCTTGTGGGCCAGTCAAACCGTTTTTTCTGCGAGCGTTACACTCGAAAGCGCGGCACTCGTATTGCCCGAAATGACTCAGTGCGAACTTCCGGTCTTGTCGCAAGGAAAAAGCATTGTCCCTGCCGAAGCACATGACCCGGCTCATCTCGAAGCAGAGAAAGCAATGCTGCAAGCAGTGATGCGCCCGGACGGACCTGAAGACGATACGATCGTTATTCTGGGAGCCGGCTGGGTGCAGATCCGCAAGGGTGTAGACCTGTTTATTGAATGCGCGACCCGCGTTCTAAACTCACCGATAGGTCACAAATGCCGTTTTGTCTGGATTGGTAATAATTACAATCCAGAGCAAGACACTCATTACTCGGTGTATCTACATGATCAGATTCAGCGTGCAGGGATTACAGAGCGACTCACTATCATTTCGGAAACAGCTGCAATTGAGCATGTCTACGCCTTGAGCGACATGATGCTGCTGAGCTCCCGTCTGGATCCATTGCCCAACGTGGCTATTGACGCCATGGTAAGGGGCTTGCCAGTCCTGTGCTTCGACAAGACGACGGGGATTGCCGACATACTTAAACGCAATGGTCTTCAGGAAGAATGCGTCGCACCGTACCTGGACACCCATAGCATGGCCGACAAACTCATTCGATTGGCGTCGTCGCAAGAAGCTCGGGATCAGGTCGCAACGCAGGCCAAAGCTCTGGCTGCACGTGAATTCAATATGCCCCATTACGTCGAACAGTTACTCGCCCTTACAAAAGTAAACGCAGCTTTGTCCCGCCAGGAGCAGATTGACGTCGCTACGATCGAACAAGCCAGTGTCGTTGATCTTGGATACTACCCTCCGGCGAGCGTGCAATTAGCAGGGGCTACCGAGGCCATTCGCCGGTATGTTCGCTCTTGGGCACGCGGACTGTTGCGACGCAAGCTATTCCCGGGTTTCGATCCGGCCGTATATCACAGTATGAATGCCCTGGCGATTGGGGCTCAGGATCCGCTGGCACACTTTCTACGTTCCGGCCGCCCCGAAGGGCCATGGAACTGCCAGCACCTTTCATGGGAAGAGGACTACGCGACCTCGGCCAAGAGCAAATCTCTGATATTTATCAGCCTGCGCTCTTGCGACTTGATGGAAAAAATCATCACGCTACTGCCGAAAAACCCCGGCACCACCGATCTCGTCGTTCTTGTTCCGGACGAGTTAACCGCTCTTTCCATGAAGCAACATTTTCAGGAGCAGCCGTACTCTTCACTGAGTATATTGGTGACTGAAGACCGGCCATTACTCACAACACTGACCCATTTGGCGAACACGCCTTATCAGGATTATGACGCGATTGGTCATATCAACTTGAGTATCGATCCGCTCGACATAGATTTCAGTGATCGAGACACCTATCAACAGTACCTGATCGAAAACATGATAGGCGGCCGGTACAACGCGCTGAAAGTCATTGTTGGTCGCTTGAGCCGTACTTCATCGGATGTAGATCTGGGGATGATCTTCCCTGACGACCCGAACGTTCATGCCCTTGTTGACGATGCGGCAATCATTTCCACCCTTTGCGAATCGCTTGGGTTTGACGTTCCCACGTCACATCACCTTCCATTCCCCATGAATGGTTCGTTCTGGAGCTCGCCAGAAATTTGGGGCCGCTTCCTGACCGGTGACGGTGGCTGGAAATCGACGCTGAAGAGCCTGAAACTTTCTGCTTCGGACCAGGAAAACGTCCTTGCACGCCTGCTGGCTCAAGCCTGTCGTAGCCACGGTAAAAGCATCGCTACTACCGTAGTTCCCGGCATTACCTACTAACTTGAGTGCAGTCGATTTTTCATGAGCCAACCCAAGAAAAAACTATTACGCCGTGCCGCCGGTCGAATCAAACGGCTGGCGAGTCGCGTAATTAAAAATTTGTATGCGCGCATTTATGTTTTCATCAACCGTTCAACGATCCAGTTTGACCCGGATTTCTACCTCGCTCAATACCCGGATATTGAAGCAATGGGAGTGGATCCGTACCGCCATTATGTATTTCACGGCAGGCATGAAGGCCGCGTGGGGCAATCACCACAGTTGGAAAACGCCGGCGATATAGCTCTGCTCGACCCCTCGAAAGAAACAGTATTGGTGGTGAGCCACGAGGCATCGCGCACAGGGGCTCCAATTTTGAGCCTCAATCTCGTAATACGCCTGCAACAAAGATACAACGTGATTGCAATGGTGCTGGGTGAAGGGGAACTGCTGGACGATTTTAAAAAATCAGGTGCCATCGTAATCAATTCAAATGGGCTTCGCTCCAGCCCTGATCATGCTCGCGTGCTGATAGACAAACTCTGTCAATTGATAACAATCAAGTTCGCATTGATCAACAGCATTGAGTCACGCATTGTTTTGCCTGGATTGGCCATTAACTTCGTCCCGACCATCAGCCTCATTCACGAATTCGCCGCCTACATCCGGCCTAAAATAGCTTTCACCGATATGATGTTCTGGTCAACTGAGGTTGTTTTCTCTTCAACGGTGATTCATCAAAGTGCAACCAAAGAGTTCCCTTCTCTGGCGGAGCGTCCTGTGCACATCCTGCCGCAAGGGCGCTGTGAGGTAACATTCAAAGACACCGAAGAAGATAAATTATCGGATGAAAAAGAAAAACTGCATTCTGTGTTTAAACGCCTGAAGGGCAATAACAAGAAAATTGTCCTCGGAGCGGGAATGATCCAGCTCCGCAAAGGCGTAGATCTTTTTATTGACTGCGCACTAAGAGTACTGGAGCGCGGAGAAATAAATGACCTGCACTTTGTTTGGGTAGGGAAAGGCTATGACCCTGAGAACGACGTCCAATACTCAGCTTATTTATATGATCAGGTTCTGCGGGCGGGGCTTGAGAATCACATCACCTTCCTGCCGGAAACACCTGAAATTGATGTAGCGTACGAACATGCTACGGCTGTTTTGATTACATCTCGACTTGACCCTCTACCTAATGTCGCTATCGACGCGATGTGCCAAGGAATACCGGTTCTTTGCTTCGAGCGCACAACTGGAGTGGTCGACTTCTTGAATCAATGCGGATTAGGCGAAGCCTGCGTTGCTCGCTACCTGCACGTACCGGAACTGGCAGATAAGTTACTCGCCCTACTAAGTGCGCCTGAAGCCATAATCCGCATGAGCTCGATTTTGAAAGAGAACGCCGCGCACGTTTTCTCGATGGATACTTACGTTCGAGAACTTGAGTTGATCGCGGCATCGGCGGTGTCTCGTGCGGCGCAGGAAAAGCTGGATTCAATGACCATTAATGAGTCCAGCGTTTATAGAGAAGACTTTGTCGCCCACCATTTGAGGGGCGGCACTCGTTTTGAGACGGTGAGACTCTATGTCAGGGCCTGGGCCAGCGACGTGGGGAAACGCAAGCTATTTCCAGGCTTCCACCCGGGGGTTTTTGCCGATCTATATAGTAAACACGTCCAAACCCAGGATCCTCTGGCCAGCTACCTGCGACATGAGCAACCTTCTGGGCCCTGGCTACATGAGGTGATAACGCCAAACACCATCACCACCGCCCAGCCGGAGTTGGCAAAGATTGCACTTCATGTGCATGTTTACTACATCGATCTATTTGATCAGCTACTTGGATGCCTGAATAACAACAAGGCACACCCCGATCTCTTTCTGAGCGTACCCAATGAGCAGGTCAGGCATGACCTGCAAGCCAGTTGCCAACGGTATAAAGGGAAGGTAATTGCCATTGAGGTTGTACCGAACAAAGGAAGAGACATCGGTCCATTTCTCAGCGCATTCGATCAGCGCCACCTGACTGATTATGAAATTGTTGGTCACCTCCATACCAAGAAAACCAAAGACTACAAGGATCCTGAGGTCGGGCAGATCTGGTACAATTTTTTGTTGGAAAATCTGTTGGGTTCTTCGCACGCGATGGCCGATGTCATTCTGGCAAAAATGATTGACGACCCGCGAATCGGCCTGGTCTTTGCCGACGACCCCAACGTGGTTGGCTGGGATGCTAACCACCCCTATGCAGAACAGTTTTCTGGTAAGTTAGGCTTATCCTCGCTGCCCTCGAGCATCGTGTTCCCCATCGGTACGATGTTTTGGGCCCGCACTGAAAGTCTCAAGCCGTTTATCGCGCTAGGGTTGACGTGGGATGACTACCCCGAGGAACCGCTTCCTTATGACGGCAGTATCCTGCATGCACTGGAAAGGCTTTTCCCTACGGTGGTGCTATCCCAAGGTTACGAGATCTCCTTAACTAATATTCAGAACATCACGAGATAAAATGAAAATTTTAATTTTTGGCGGCGGCGGTTTTATTGGTTCTGCTATCGCGGATCGTCTCTTGGCCGATGGTCATGCGTTGCGTATCTTCGAGCGCCCAAGAGTCGAACCTTACCGAAAATTCTCCACTGGCGAGTCCGTTGAATGGATCACCGGCGACCTGATGAGCAATCACGATGTCAGCGAGGCGCTGGACGGCATGGATGCGGTATTGCATCTGGTCTCGACCACGCTGCCAAAGACATCTAACGATGACCCTATTTACGATGTGCAGAGTAATCTGGTTGCCACACTCCAGATACTGAATGCTATGGTCGCAAAGCGCGTGTCCCGGATCATTTTCATTTCCTCCGGTGGAACCGTGTATGGCCCACCAACCTATTTGCCGATCGACGAGCTTCATCCAACCGAACCACAGGTGTCCTATGGCATCACCAAGCTAGCGATCGAAAAGTTCCTGCTGATGTATCAGCACTTGCACGGTATCAACGCGACGGTATTACGAGTAACCAATCCTTATGGCGAACGGCAGCGCGTTGAAACCGCCCAAGGCGCGGTAGGCGTATTCCTGAGCCGGGCGCTGAAAGATGAATCCATCCAGATTTGGGGGGATGGCAGCGTGACCCGAGATTACATCTATGTTTCGGATGTCGCCGAAGCCTTTGCTTTATCACTGAAGTATGAAGGCCCTTACAGTGTATTCAACATCAGCTCTGGAACCGGTGTCAGCATTAATGAACTGATCGAACGGATCGAGACCGTGGTCGATGGAACCATTTCCAAAGAATATCTGCCAGGTCGTCCCTACGATGTCCCCGTAAGTGTTCTGGACAATGCACTGGCCGCCAGAGAGTTGAATTGGTCACCTAAAGTCGGTCTGGATGATGGGTTAAAATTAACCTCTACATGGATGAAGAGAACAATCGGAAAATGATGGACGCTTCCGGCATCAAAGTTTCGGTAGTCATTCCCACAAAAAATGGTGGGCGCCGATTCAAGTCAGTTTTGGATGCCGTTCTGGAGCAGCAGACTGAGTGGCCCTTCGAAGTCATTGTTATTGACTCCGGATCGAGTGATGAAACCCTGGCCATTGCCCGAGAAAATTCAACGGTCCGCATAATCAATGTCGAGCCTGCAGATTTCCAGCACGGGCGGACTCGTAACGTAGCGATCCAGAGCGCGAAAGGCGACTTTGTCGCCATGATTACCCAAGATGCTCAGCCAGTTGCAAACACTTGGCTGAGTACGTTAGTAACTGAAATCGAGGCTGATGAGCAGATTGCCGGCGTGTTTGGTAAACATATTGCCTACGATGACGCCTCTCTTTTTACCCGCGAGGAACTGGTGCAGCATTTCGCCGGCTTCGAATTGCAGCCCGTGGTCCAAATGACTGATCCGGAGCGATATCTTCGTGATGTCGGTTATCAGCAACACCTGTATTTTTTTTCCGACAACAATGCCTTGATTCGACGTTCCGTCTGGGAACGTTATCCTTATCCGGAAGTGGATTTCTCGGAAGATCAAGCTTGGGCTCGCGTCGTCATAGAAGCAGGCTTCAAGAAGGCCTACAGTCGCGATGCTGTCGTTTATCACTCTCACAATTACGGCCTTTGGGAACGATTTCAGCGTAGCTTCGATGAAAGCATGGCCCTCGACGACCTGTTTCATTATGACCAGCCCAAGGGAATTCTTGTTTTACTTAGAAACTGGATCGGCCTGACGCTGAGGGATCTCAAACTGATTCGCCAGCACGGTCCCAAGGAAAACTGGAAGTTGATATTGCCGGCGATAAGAATGCCTATCGATAATTTTATGCGGATATCGGGTGGCTGGCTGGGCGCTCAGGCGGGATTCGACTGCCCCGCATTGATATCGTTTTGCTCCCGAGACAAAAAACTTAAACGAGTGAAACGGTAGACGTGAATACTCATTTAATTGCAGCTCAAGTCAAGAAATCCGTGAACCACATCAGGCAGGAGGGCATTTCCTCCTTCTTTAATATATTGTTGCGTCGTTTCAAAGGGTCCCGCTCGCTGTTCGCCAAGCCTGATGTTATGCATACCTATCGGTTCTTAAAGTTCACACCCCAGATTCAACAACCGGACGATTCGCTGAATAACTCAGAGCAAACCATCAACTGGTATATCCCTCCGATTGGTAAAGGATCCGGGGGGCACCTGAATATATTCAGGTTTATGCAGCACTTGGAAAACCAAGGTTTCACCAATCGTGTGATCATTGTAGAAGACGACAGCAACCTTTCAGTCGCCAAAGTAAAGTCAACGATATTGGAATGGTTTAGTCTCGACAATGTCGACGTGTATTATATTAATGCACCCATCCCTTCTGCTGCTGTATCAATTGCAACTTCATGGCAAACCGCATATGCGGTGAACAACATCGGCGCAAAAACACATAAGTGCTATTTTGTTCAGGATTACGAGCCTTGGTTCTATCCTGCCGGAACAGAATACGCACTGGCAGAGCAGACCTATCGATTTGGTTTCCATGGGTTTACCGCTGGTAGTTGGCTATCCAGCCTGTTGGAAGAGCAGTTTGGCATGCAAGCCACTGCATTAGGTTTTTCCTACGACAGAGCGCTCTACAAACCTTGCTCCACTCCAGAGAGAGGAGCAGCCAAACGCGTCTTTTTTTACGTACGCCCACCCACGGCGAGACGCGCTTTTGACCTTGGCGTGATGGTACTGGCGGAGCTTGCCAAACGCATTCCAGACCTGACGGTCGTGATGGCAGGCTGGGATGTACACCATTACGCACTCCCTTTTGCCTGTGAACATGCCGGGCTGCAAAACCCCGACCAACTTGCTAAGCTATACAGCTCCTGCGACGCAGCGCTTGTATTGTCGATGACAAACCTGTCGCTTTTGCCACTTGAGATCATGGCGTGCGGTGTGCCCGTTGTCAGCAATCGCGCAGACTATACGGAATGGTTGCTCAACGATGACATCGCCATGTTGGCAGAACCCACAGTTGACGCATTGGCTGGCGCTCTGGAGAAGGTTCTGCTAGCTCCGGAATTGTCACTACGGATCCGGGAGAATGCCTTTGCTTTCGCGGCATCAGCCTCCTGGGCTACCGAAGGAGACAAAATGGCTCGAAGGCTTCAGTATATTTTATCGGGCCCCTTGTCTTCCAGTGAGCCCCAAGGCCTACAGAAATGATTAAAAAAATGAGATTGATGACTTAGTATGATGATCATAGAAGATAAATACATAAAGTTGTCTATCGTCGTGCCCGTCTACCGAAGCGCTACTATTTTACCGACGCTGGTGCAGCAGACACAGGAAGCGATGACTAAAGAGGGGCTATCAGGTTCGTTCGAATTAATTTTCGTAAATGATGCCGGCCCCGATAACAGCTGGGAAGTCATTCAGACTCTGGCTGAAACGCATGATTTTATCCGCGGTATCAACCTGCGAAAAAATGCTGGCCAGCACAATGCAATCATGGCTGGACTGAATCACGTTCGCGGGCAGTTTGTCGCAATCATGGATGACGACCTCCAACATCCTCCCAGCGCTCTCGGAGAGATGGTGCGAGCACTCGAAGGCGGCTATGACGTCTGCTACACCCGCTACTTGAATCGACAGCATGCCTGGTGGAAAAAGGCTGGCAGCCGCTTCAATGATTATGTTGCCTCGCTTCTGCTGGACAAACCCAAGGGCTTGTACCTTTCCTCATTCAAGGCTATGCGACGAGAAATCGTGAAAGATGTCATCAAGTATGACGGCCCTTATGCCTATATCGATGGCCTGATTCTGGACGTCACTCAGTCCATTACGGCCATCGATATCGTCCACCTTGCGCGCTACGAAGGTGAAAGCAACTATAACCTTCGTCGTCTTTTTTCGCTGTGGCTAAAAATGGCTACCAGCTTTTCGATTTTGCCTTTGCGGATTGCTACTTACCTGGGATTTACCCTGGCAGCACTCAGCCTGATTACGGGTACATTCGTTATAGCGGCAAAAATATTACACCCCGAGTATCCGCCAGGGTGGGCATCACTGATCGCTGTCATGTTATTTATTGGCGGGATTCAGACTTTATGCATAGGCATGGTGGGGGAATACCTCGGCCGTACTTATTTGAAATTAAACTGCAAACAGCAGTTCATTATCGGCAGCACTACATGGCAAGGAACGGGATTACATGAACAAACCCGAGTTTGATAAGTTCGCTGATGAGTACAACCAGGTTCTGGGTGATACCATCCCCGACGCATTGAATGAAGATGCCTACTTTGCCGAATACAAAATTGCATTGATGGCCTCACGCCTGAAAGGGAAAAAAATCACCCGCATCCTTGACTTTGGTTGCGGTGCCGGCAGAAGCCTGGCTTTTCTGAAAATCTATTTCCCAGACAGCGAAATATGGGGCTACGACGTCTCTCCAGAGTCGTTGAAAGTAGCCTCGACTCAATTGCCGGAAGCCACCCTATTCTCTGACTGGTCAACCTTGGGGGAAGTACGGTTTGACGCCATTATCGCCGCCAATGTCTTCCATCACATTCCAGTCACCGAGCGCCTGCCTGCCCTGATACTGTGTCGGAAATCATTAAGTGCCGAAGGGCAAATGTTCATGTTTGAACACAACCCGTACAACCCGTTGACACGCTGGATTTTTGAACGATGCCCGTTTGACGCCGACGCCGAAATGCTGAGCCTCAGTACTGGTCTCGATTTGGCGCATAAAGCGGGTTACGCCTCAGAGCAACATGCCTACACCTTGTTTTTTCCGAAGCAACTGGCCTTCTTGCGTAAACTTGAACCCTGGCTCAAACGCTTGCCATTAGGAGCTCAGTATTATGTCCAGATGGCGGGCTGAGTCGAGCTATCTCGGACGTTACATTGGAAGTGGTGCATTTAACACACTAGTGGGCTTTGCCGTCATATTCCTGGCAATGTGGGCGGGTTTTTCGCCCTCAGCCGCCAATATTTCTGGCTATGCTGCAGGTTTTATATTGGGCTTCGTATTGTCCAAAAAAATCGTGTTCCGAAGTAATGGTAGCTTCGTAAAAGAAAGTGTTCGTTACCTAGTCGCATTTCTCGCTGCCTTTACTTTAAATTTTATTGTCCTGCACCTCGCGCTGGATAAGCTCGGGTTAGCGGCGATAGCAGCCCAAATTGTTGCTGCGTTCGTCTACACCTTCGCAATGTACGTTTTGACGCGATTCTATGTATTTTCGCCCGCACTTGAGTCCAAAAGTACTCGTCAATAAACGAACTGATCGATCGTCATGGAGCGGTATTACGGCGGCTCCTTGAATGTCAACTTGTACGCAAAAACAAGATAATGGAATACCATAATGCTCAGTAAAACATCTCTGATGATATCCGCAGTGATTGGAGCTTTGATCCTGGGGCCAGTGTCGGTCACGTTCTACCAAGCGCTGGCCTCGTTGCCTCATGGCATACGACTGCTCAGTACCGGTGTCGTCATCAGCATTTTTATGCTGGCATTTATACTGATCCGCCAGCCGTTCCAAAGAATTGGCACTATCAAGTACTGGCTGTTAGGTGCGACGTTAGTTTTGGGAGTATGCCTATACACATCCTCTCAAATTGAAGTTCAGTCCGCTGACACTGCTCTGGCGCACTATTCGGACGGCAAGCAAACTGACGACGAAAAACCTGCAAGCCTGAGCGCTTGGGGCCGCACTGTCGGTGGCTACTACATGCACCCTGCCTACGGGACTGCGGTCGTGCTGAACACGCTGGAGGCCAAATTCCATACACATCCCGGAAAGGTCCGACTTTTATTCGCCAAACCAACACATGCTTTATTCCAACCCGACGGGACACCCACTGACAGCGATGGTATTTCCGTCGAACTGAATGCTTTTGACGCAAAGGGTAACCTTGGTTATTCGAAAAACTTTTTGATCTCCCAGGAAAGCTTCCTGAAAAACAAGTGGATTGAGAAAGTCGTAAGCATGGATGGCGGTGTTGCTTCAGTGAAAGTCACGCTCGGGTGGGGACCGCCCGGAAGTACACCTAATTTCGACTCCACCATTGTAGGATTTCAGGTCTGGAACTGGCACACCTTTGCCGATCAGATCGGAAAACTGATGCTTGTGTGCATCGGTTTCTTTGTGGTCGGCCTGTTTCTTGTTCTGAATCTAGAGTTTTCCGCAAAAGGCTCAACAACTTTTCCCAGAATACTGTGGCCACGAAACGCCCTGTATTGCAGCCTTATATTCGCTGGTTTGATGCTAATAGCATATTGGTCGGAAAGCCGAACGTCATACGTATTTTTTTGGGATTTTCGTAATTACTGGGAAAAAACAGAAACCCTTTACGAACTCTTTAAGGCCGCCTCTTGGACACAAGCAATAAGTGCATTCTCATCCAGTTACGCCACAGACTATTCGATGCTACCGTCGATTCTACCAAGCCTGCTGAGCCTGATTACAGGATATCCGACGCGACTAAACTATTCGCTCACCATTACGTTACTGTACGCTGTTCCGGCATATCTCATGGTGGCGTACCTCGCAAAAAGATTGATTGATGGGCCCTCCCTCACAGCTGCAAATCCGGTGCGTAATGGATGGATCCTGGCAAGCCTTCCAATTTTCTTCGGTCTGCCAATTTACTTCGAAACTACGCTCTACCTAATGCCAGATATCGGCGGCGTCATCCTGTTTGTAGGCTCCTTATTGAGCGCCTCGACTCTTTTGGATGCGATCAGATCTAAAGAGGATGAAACGCAACCTTGGGAAATATCCAAGGCACTTTTGCGAGCCAGTGTTAGCCTCGGCGTACTCTTCAGCGTCATGTTCGTTTTCCGGCGCTGGTATGTATTTGCTGCCGCAGGCATAGCCTGCTCGCTATTCATCCTAGTAATGATTGAGATTCTGCGCGCTAAACAATCTCGGGTACAGGTGGTGATTCGTGCCATCAATGCCGCAGTATTGATGGCTGCATCAGCGTTACCATTATTGTGCTGGGTGATATTCGTCTGGTCACGAGATTTTGGGCAGCATGACTATTCCACCTTGTACGCTTCATATAAGCACTCACTGGCCGAAGACATACATTCATTCGGCGTTCTATTTGGTGTTGTCGCTCCTTTTCTGTGCATTATAGGAGGCGTACTGCTTTTGCGTCTTGGCAAGGAAAGACGATTGCTTTTTCTTCTAACCGTCTCGACCTTTGTTGCCTGCGCATTGTTTCTCCATGTTCAAAGCCCGGGCCGCCATCATTTTTTCCTTCTTATGCCCTTGCTTGGAGCTTATTTGGCGGGACTAACCATTCTCACAGCCCGACGTTTTGGCTTCTTCCCTGCGGCGAGCCTTACTATGCTTCTGATCATGGGCGGTGCAGTAACAACAATTACTATGAGCAATAAGACAGATGCTAATGCTTTTGGCAATTACGATGGCTGGAAACCGCAATACCAACCATATGCTGAAGGCTTTAGCAAGTTATCTCATTGGCTTGCAAAGCCAGAAAATGTAGAAAAAAAGTTTTGCCTGATTGCCTCTAGTGCCGCGATAAATCAAGGTATTTTTAGCGAGCTTTGGCAGATCGAACCAAGTATTGCAAAGCATGGATATGATAAGAGACTCATTCAATTGGGTCAGGTAGATAGCGTCAATGGCCCCCCTGCACCTACTATCAGGCAGTGTGAAATTTTTGTGGTCGGAGCTCCCTTCCAGACTCACATGACTGCCGGCCAGCAATCCACATTAGAAATCGTTCAAAAAGACATGATCACTGGAACTGGTATTGGTGCAGCTGTAAACCCAACCCCCGAAATATTCCCAATGGGCGACGGTATAGAAATGCGCGCATACCAAACCGTACGAGACATCACCGACGAAGAGTACGCTGACTTGGTGAAGCGCTTTCTGGATGGCAAGGGGTCTGGTTATATCAACCCTGCGGCTAACCTTTAAGCGGGCACTGGCGCCCTAACGCAAAAAGCCCCTACCTGTAGAATGGTTAGGGGCTTTTGCATTCAGTCAGAAAAAACGTCTAGATCAAATCGGGTTCACCGGCATGAAGCTTTTAACAACTTCAATAGCCAACGCCCGAGCGTGCTGACGAAGTTCGGGAACCGCAGTGGCCTCCCACAACTCCGCCTTGAGCATTGGACCTACATAACTCAACCAATCCAGACTTTTCCCGGAGCGATCGACAACCGCGTAATCTTTATCGACCTTGATTCCAAGGTTCAAGGCATCAGCGCAGATCATCGCTTCTTTCGACAAGTACGAAATGAACGTATCGCTGATTTTATCAATATCGGTGCATGGGCCAGTGCAATTGATCACCTGATCAAATTGGCCTTCAATCACCTGATCCGTACCGCGCTTCTTGATTTGCACCGAAATGCATGTTCCCTCAACAGAAGTTGAGAGAATTCGTCCAGCAATCGAGCTTACGCTGGAAGCAGCCAACGCCTCCTGATAAATACGGAAAGTCTGCGGCGCCACTCGATGCCGATAGACATCCCAGTGAGGCTGCACGTGGCGTAAAAAGCGTTTGCGCTCATCAAGCGGCAAACGTGCCCACAGTTCGGACGTAATAGGCCTGAGCGCCGCCACGACCTCGCGCCAGTGTTCCGGAGATCGGGCCACTTCCCGGCGAACCAGCCTTACATACGAGGAAGCCAACGAAGAAGCAGCCAGCAACTGCGCACAAATAGTTGTAGAGAAACCTGGAGCTGGCATCCGCTCGCGGTGAGCCGTCGGTGATAGTCCTCGACGGGAAAGCATTGTTACATTGGCGGTAGGATATGAGTGACGCAGCGAGATCAGGGTATCGACCGCAGTCAAACCACTGCCGACAAGAAGAACTCGTGGCGCTCTACCTGAACTGACCTGCTCCCCCGGAGACCAGGGATCTTCCGTATAAGCTGGGCAGCTATCAAGCGGTTGTAATCCTTGAGGTCTGACAGGAGGGAAATTACCAAACGCCAGCACCACGTGATCCGCAACGATACGCTCACCAGAGCCCATCTCGATGACCGCTCCCGAGCCGCCAGGCTGGATCGACAGGACTTCTCCTACGATACGTGAGCACTTTACGCCGGATTGCATTTCGGCCTGGTTTAGCAGATCACTCAGGTAAGCACCGTACATCTTGCGCGAAACGAAACTGCCTGAATGAGTTTCAGGATCAGTCTTTTGGCAAAAGGTGAGGAATGAGTCAGGCAGATCAACCAGGGCAGACATGTTACCCGCCGGCACGTTCAGCAAATGATGCGGGCTGTTTGTGCCATACGCCAAGCCACGCGCCATCTTTCCCGATCTATTGATGATAGTAAGATGAGCCCCTTCAGGCGCACGATTGAGAAACTCGATCGCTGTTACTGCACCACTAAAACCTGCGCCAATGATGACTAGCCGTTTCACTTTGCATTCCATTGTTCTAAATAGGCCATGACGACATCCACGCCATCCTCTATTGAGTGGCTCAGCGTATCGATTGTTATCTGCGCAGAAGTGGGCGGTTCATAGGGAGAATCAATACCCGTGAAGTTTTTGATCAACCCTTGTCTCGCTTTACTGTAAAGGCCCTTGGGATCACGTCGCTCACACTCGCTGAGTGGTGTATCAACGTAGACTTCAATAAAGGACCGCTCTCCGATCACGCTGCGTGCAAGTGCACGATCACGGTGAAATGGAGAGATGAAAGAAGTGATGACGATAAGCCCCGCGTCTAAAAACAGATTAGCGACCTCAGCGACTCGTCTTATGTTTTCTTCGCGATCAAGATCCCCGAAGCCAAGATCCTTACATAACCCCATCCGGACATTGTCACCGTCCAGCAAATATGTGTGGCAGCCCTTGGCCACAAGTCGTTGCTCAAGCGCGTCGGCAAGAGAGGATTTTCCCGAACCACTGAGGCCGGTCAGCCAGATCACCACGGGACGTTGGTTTTTTTGCTCGCCACGTACGCGACCGGTCGTCGAGATACGCTGGGAGGTGAGATTATTCTGCATGATTTCTCGTCATTTAGTGTTTGGACCATTAGCGAGTGGCCTACCACGGCAACTGGTAAAGCGCTAAAGGCCCGCGCCGAAATTTTAGACCAGCCTGGCCGGCCCTAACTATGCGATTTTGGACGTGCCCGCCTTCATCAGGACCGCCAGGATAACCAAAGGAACAAAGGCGATGAGCAGCCCCACGATTACGCTCAAATGATTCAGTGCCACCAAAACTGAAACGGGAAGCAAAAACACAACATTAATGGCTACGACCGTCAACGTGACATTTTTGTGTCCGGCGCGACGCGCTGCATGTTGATAACCGTGGCTGCTATGGGCCTGATACACCTTATCACCACGGACTAACCGGCAACCCAGCGTCCACGTCGCATCTACAATGAACACACCTAACAGAATGATCCAGCTCCAAAGTAATTCAGGTCTATGCCAGGCCGCTTGCATGGCAAACACCCCAATGATGAGCCCAAGGAAACCACTTCCGGCATCGCCCATGAAAATTCGCGCCGAAGGGAAATTCCACAAAATGAAACCAGCCACGGCAGCTACCAGCACAAGTGGCGCCCAAATCAGATCGGTGTCTGCGCTAAGCCAATACACCAGACACATACCCAGGCAACTACTGATTGCTTCAGCACTGGCCAGGCCATCAATGCCATCCATGAAGTTATAAAGATTCAGCATCCAGACCAGATATACCAGCGCCAGCAGATGACCAAACCATCCCAGATCAATTGTTGTGTCGAATAATTTAATAGGCGCCAGGCCGTTCAACCAGAACAGAGCCCAGACTGCGGCGATAAAGTGCCCGAGTAAACGCCATCTGGCGGGAATATGCCCATGGTCGTCGGCGAATCCGATAACCGCAACAAGCACTCCCGAACCCAGCAACCCATACAACGCCGTAGCCTCAAGCAGATCCAGCTTCGCCAAAACGGGCAACGCAAGGAGAAAGCAGACAACTATGGCGACCCCTCCCCCACGCGGAGTCGGCACTGAATGGGCACTGCGCTCATTTGGAATGTCCATCAAGGTCTTGTACAACGCATATCGGCGCAAACCGAGCGTCAATACCCAGGAAAAAGCGAACACCACGAACAGCAGCCACCAAGCAGTCATTTCGTTTGCGTTTCCTGATAGTGGCCGGCGATCTGTCGCATAGCCTTTTCCATGGTTGTGGGTGGAATCCACCCCAGTAACTCGCGGCTTTTACTGATATCAACTTGCAGCGAGCCACATACTCGTTGCGCAACAGCCCGCTTACCCAGAACCAAGGCCGCCAGTTTCAGTAGATATTCAGGTACAGGCAAGAGGCGAGCAGGTTTGCCGAGTGCCCTGGACAGCCGACGCAGTAATTGAGTAGTGGAGACATCCTCGCCGTCGCTAACCAGAAAGGTCTGGTTAGCCGCAGCGGGATGATCAATACAGGTAACGATAAGACTCACCAGGTTTTCGATGGCGACCAGGCTTCGCTGATTTCGAATGGACCCAAAGGGTAGCGGAACCCCCTTATCTAGCCACTTCAGCATGCTCAAAAAGTTGGCTTTCACCCCAGGACCGTAGACCAGCGGAGGACGAATGATGACCACGGTCATACCGGTATCACGGCCCAACTGCGCCAGAGCCTGTTCTGCCTCGTATTTTGATACGCCATACGGATCCATTGGATTTGGCCGGTCATCCGCATTGAATGGCTTACCCAGAACAGTGCTTTCGCCATTGACCTTGATCGAGCTGATGAAAATAAAACGCTGGACGCCTGACTCCGCAGCGCGCCGCGCCAGTTGGAGGGTCCCCTCCACATTCACCTTGCGAAACTCCGACAAGGCATCCTCGGCACTGTCATTCATGACATGTACCCGGGCTGCGGCATGAACAACAACTTGAACGCCAACAAGTGAAGGCATTGCTTGAACATGATTCAGATCGAACGGCAGCACTGGGCATAACCCGTGCAGTCTCGTGCTACCACGCACAGCGGCAATCGGAACAAACTTGCGGTCCACCAACAGCCTGAAAACCAGGGCTTCTCCAACAAAACCACTTGCCCCCGTTATTAATACTTTCGGGGCGGTCATTTAGCTTTCTTCCCTATCAAAGCGCTGGCCCAGCAAATACAAAAAAAGAACACCTTGTCCCTCACTCGCCGCCGACAACGCCAGGCACTGAATGAAAGCCTCATCAGTTGTCTGCGACGCAATGCCATCCAGCTTTGCACAAACGGATCAGACCCCAGCCCTGTCAAGACTGCAATCATCTGCACCTGGTTGAACCACCATCCATCGTGGATCGTTTTGTAGCGGGCAATAAGCGGGCTCAAGCCTTTGTTGGCGCCTACCTGATTACGTTCGTGTTGGCGGTAGTCCATCGAGGGTATCGGGTCGATATACCAACGGTAGCCGTGGCTGCGGGCGAAAGCGTAGCAATACCAGTCATGCAGGCTGACTTCTTGCAGTGGCTGCCAATTAGCGAGCATCGAAGCCTTCAGCTTATCCACAAGGCCGTTGCTCATCACATAGGTGCAGCCTGGCCCCGCAGCTTCGAACAGAAAATCCCAATCGACCTGAGACTGTGCCTTGTCCAGAAGATGAGTACAGCCATCAGCCCAAAACGCCGTAACGTTGCTTGAGTAGGCGTCTACCTGGCGGGTTTGAATCGCATGGGTCGCGCGCTGTAGTTTATCCGGGCGCCAAACATCGTCCTGATCGGAGAAGGCAACGAAATCATAAGCGTCGAGGTCGACATCGCGAAGCAACCTGAAGAAGTTGCGAGAAGCGCCGCCGAAGGTACCAGCAGCGGGTAGAGCAATAACAGCGGGATGCTGATCGGCATATGCCGCACACCAACCCTCAGTGCCATCGGTGGAGGGGTCAATACTGATATAAACGGTTACTTCAACACCTGACTGGACGAGGATCGAATTCAACTGCTCCTCGATCCATCGCATGCCATTGTAGGCAGCCAGTAAAACCGCAACCTTGGGATGTTTTACTGGCATGCCATTCCTGCTTATACCAATTGAACGCTACTGATTAAAAGAATGGGTCTTTCCAATCAGTGAGAAGGCGAATCCAGCAATTTCTGCAGGTACTGACCGTAGCCAGTCTTCTTCAAGGCGTCAGCTTGAGCACTAAGCTGTTCAGCAGTTATCCACCCGTTGTGGTACGCGATCTCTTCCAGGCAAGCCACTTTCAGGCCTTGGCGCTGCTCGATGGTGTGCACGAAGTGGCTGGCTTCAAGCAGCGAGTCGTGAGTACCGGTATCGAGCCACGCAAAGCCGCGACCAAGCATTTCGACGTTGAGGGACTTGCGCTCAAGGTAAGCACGGTTCACGTCGGTAATCTCCAACTCACCACGCTCGGAAGGCTTGATATTCTTCGCAATCTCGACAACCTCGTTGTCGTAGAAATACAAACCGGTTACCGCGTAATTGGACTTGGGTTTCAGCGGTTTCTCTTCAATGCTGAGTGCACGACCAGTAGCATCGAATTCAACCACGCCAAAACGCTCGGGGTCCGATACATGATAGCCAAACACTGTTGCACCTTTTTTCTGATCAGTCGCTGAACGCAAGTTATCCGAGAAGTGCTGGCCGTAGAAGATGTTATCGCCCAGGATGAGGCAGCAAGGATCCTTGCCGATGAACTCTTCACCGATGATAAACGCTTGCGCCAGACCGTCCGGGCTAGGCTGTTCAGCGTAAGTCAGCTTGATGCCGTACAGGCTGCCGTCACCCAACAACTTGCGAAAGCAGGGCAGGTCATCAGGTGTGGAGATGATCAGGATCTCTCGCATGCCCGCGAGCATCAATACCGAAAGCGGATAAAAGATCATCGGCTTGTCGTAGATCGGCAGCATCTGCTTGGACACACCAAGAGTAAGCGGATGTAAGCGCGTGCCCGAGCCGCCAGCGAGGATAATGCCTTTACGATTTGTCGTGGTCATTTGTTCAGAACTTCCCTAAGCATTCGGGTTACACCACTTTGCCAATCCGGCAAGTGTAGAGAAAAATTGTCGCGCAGCTTCTGAGTATTCAAACGCGAATTAAGAGGGCGACGTGCGGGTGTTGGATAGGCGGTCGTTTCGATCGGATTCACCGCCGTTACAGCGAGCTGCTCGCCATTGGCCTGGGCAAATTCGATGACATGGCTGGCGTAGCCGTGCCAGGACACCTCGCCGCCGGCGGCCAGATGATATAAGCCTGCCAGTTGAGGGCGCCGCACGACTTGCTGAATGGCCAACGCAGTCACATCGGCAATCAGGTCGGCACCCGTCGGGGCTCCGATCTGGTCGGCGATGACACTCAGGGTTTCGCGATCCTTGGCCAGGCGCAGCATGGTCTTGGCGAAATTGTTACCGCGAGCGCCGTAGACCCAGCTAGTGCGGAAGATCAGATGCTTGCAGCCAGATGCGGTAATCGCCGCTTCACCGGCCAGCTTACTGGCACCGTAGTGGTTCACGGGCGCAACTGCATCTGTCTCTTGCCATGGTGTTGAACCTTGGCCATTGAATACGTAGTCCGTCGAGTAGTGGATGAGCCACGCTCCCAGGGACACGGCCTCTTCAGCCATGACCTGGCTTGCCTGACCGTTTACACGATCGGCCAGTTCTGTCTCCGACTCGGCCTTATCGACAGCGGTGTAGGCCGCGGCGTTGACGATGACGTCAGGCTTGACCTGGCGGATCGTCGCACGCAACGCGTCCAGATCGGACAAATCACCGCCGGTGCTACGATCAAGGGCAATCAGCTCACCCAGTGGTGCAAGGGAGCGCTGCAGCTCCCATCCCACCTGGCCGTTCTTTCCCAGCAGAAGGATTTTCATGCCTTATTCGAACGATCCGCGTAATTCTGGTCGATCCATTGCTGATAGCTACCGCTCTTCACGTGAGCAACCCACTCAGTGTTATTGAGGTACCACTCGACCGTTTTGCGAATGCCGGTTTCGAAAGTTTCTTCAGGCGTCCAACCCAGCTCGCGCTGGATTTTGCTGGCATCGATCGCGTAACGCTGATCGTGGCCCGGGCGATCCTGAACATAGGTGATCAGACTGGCGTGAGGGCGATGCGCAGAATCCGGGCGCAACTCGTCGAGCAGTGCACACAAGGTGTTCACGACTTCGATGTTCTGCTTTTCGTTATGGCCGCCGATGTTATACGTCTCGCCGATAACACCTTCGGTCACGACCTTGTACAAAGCGCGAGCGTGGTCTTCGACGTATAGCCAGTCACGAACCTGATTGCCTTTACCGTAAACCGGCAACGGCTTGCCTTCCAGCGCATTGAGGATGATCAGCGGGATCAGCTTCTCGGGGAAGTGGCACGGGCCGTAGTTGTTCGAGCAGTTGGTGACCAGGGTCGGCAGGCCATAGGTACGGCTCCAGGCGCGAACCAGGTGATCCGAACTGGCCTTGCTGGCCGAGTAAGGCGAGCTTGGCTGGTAAGGCGTGGTCTCGGTGAAGAGGTCTTCCGGGCCTTCGAGGTCACCGTAGACTTCGTCGGTCGAAATATGGTGAAAGCGGAAGTTGGCTTTGCGCGCTTCGTCCATTGTCGCCCAGTAGTGGCGCGCAGCTTCCAGCAGGGTGTAAGTGCCGATGATGTTGGTCTGGATAAACTCGGACGGACCGGAGATCGAACGATCAACGTGGGACTCGGCGGCCAGGTGCATGATCGCATCCGGTTGATGTTCACGCAGGACTCGGTCGATTTGATCGCGGTCACAGATGTCGACGCGCTCAAACGCATAACGCGGGTTCTGGCTCACTTCGGCCAATGATTCCAGATTTCCGGCGTAAGTCAGCTTGTCGACGTTAACGACGGAGTCGGCAGTGTTGGAAATGATATGACGGATGACTGCCGAACCGATGAATCCGGCGCCGCCGGTTACTAGAATTTTCACGCGAAACCATACCCTTTGAGTAACTGACAGGGCCGCCAATCGCGCACTGTCTAATCCATGAATGCAGGAGCCGTCATTCAAACCGAGGCTTCTGACAGAGTCAGTCTGACCGATAAGGGAACATACCATTAACGGACAAGCGCAGCATTTTACAGCTTAATGACCGTTTTACTAATGGATATAGACAAGCTGTGATGCGAACTCGATACGTATGGCGTACCCGTCGTAATCAGACGAGACGCTTACGGGAAGCTCTGGACGCACGTCCCACAAACCAGCCCAGGATCGGCCCGATCAGCATGCCGATCAGCAGCGCCAGAACCATAACCAGCGATATCGGCAATTGCGGACCTGCCCAGCCGAAGAACAGCAGCGAAACCGATTGCTGATTTTCAAGGACAAATGCCAGCACCGCCATAATCACCAGCAGGACAACGACGCCCAGGAGCACACGCTTAAGGTTACGCATCTGCCGACCCTTTAGTTATGAAGGTCAAAACCTTCCTCCTCTTCCTCATTCACCCGATCACGCAATTCCTTGCCCGGCTTGAAATGCGGAACAAACTTGCCATCAAGGCTGACGGACTGGCCGGTTTTGGGGTTGCGACCTACGCGCGGTGCGCGGTAGTGCAGGGAGAAGCTGCCAAAACCACGGATCTCGATACGATCCCCAGTGGCCAGACATTGGGACATTTGCTCAAGCATGGTCTTGATGGCCAGCTCCACATCCTTGGATGAGAGCAGCCCTTGATGGGTGACAATTCGTTCGATCAACTCCGACTTCGTCATATTTTTCCCTTCTTTTTCAAGCAGCTAGATCAGCGCTTCAAAGGTTTTAGCATGCCCGGAGGAATTTGAACAGTCCGAGTATTGACATATATTTACCAAGGGTGAGCCGTCCGATTACGGAGCACCACAACACGACAAAATCGTTACGCTCTCACCGACAAATAACCAACATGGTGCGCGTTAACAACCCAGCAGGATTGAAACCGAACGGAAACTCATCCTCGTCCTTGGCCTCATCAGATCGGGCAATAACCTTGTAACCGCTCCCCTTGCACTCCCTGTCGGCTCGCTTACGGCACTTTTCCCATCCAGAACCCAGACCTGAACAGTCGACCTCAATACCACTGACGCCACGCACGACGTGAGTCTTGGCGTTGGTGGTACAGCCTGCCAGTGTGAGCAACACCGCTACGACAATAAGCCTGTTCATTCACTTCCTTATACCGGGCACCCCGCCCGACTATCGTTCGCATCAAGTGCAAGCCTAGCTGCAAATAAACGATTGATCCTGTTAAAGAAAGAGACATCACGTGGAGGGGATTGGTTTCACACCTGTCGTTTATGGGGCGCTCGCAAGGTTGCTGGCGACGTCAGCCTTCAGCAATCAGCTCAGCGAGCGCACAGCCTTGGTCAAATTCCAGGCACAAAAAAGGGCGACCGAAGTCGCCCTTTTTCTATGGTCTGACAGAACTTAGTTCTGTTTTTCCATTTGTGCACGCAACAGGTCGCCCAGAGTGGTAGGACCAGCAGCAGGAGCATCCGAAGCTGGCTTGTCGCGCAGGCTCTGGATTGCTTCTTTCTCTTCTTCAACGTCTTTCGACTTGATCGAGAGCTGGATTACGCGGCTCTTACGGTCAACGCTGATGATCTTGGCTTCTACTTCTTCGCCTTCTTTCAGAACGTTGCGCGCGTCTTCAACGCGGTCACGGCTGATTTCGGAGGCTTTCAGAGTCGCTTCGATATCGTCGGCCAGAGTGATGATGGCGCCTTTAGCGTCAACTTCTTTCACGATGCCTTTAACGATTGCGCCTTTGTCGTTCTCTTGAACGTACTCGGAGAACGGATCGCTTTCCAGTTGCTTGATACCCAGGGAGATGCGCTCGCGCTCTGGGTCAACCGACAGGATAACGGTGTCCAGCTCGTCGCCCTTCTTGAAGCGGCGAACGGCTTCTTCGCCCACTTCGTTCCAGGAGATGTCGGACAGGTGAACCAGACCGTCGATGCCACCATCCAGACCAATGAAGATACCGAAATCGGTGATCGACTTGATGGTGCCGGAGATTTTATCGCCCTTGTTGAACTGGCCAGAGAAATCTTCCCATGGGTTAGATTTGCACTGTTTGATACCGAGGGAGATACGACGACGCTCTTCGTCGATGTCCAGAACCATAACTTCCACTTCGTCGCCGACTTGTACGACTTTCGAAGGGTGGATGTTCTTGTTGGTCCAGTCCATTTCGGAAACGTGTACCAGGCCTTCAACGCCTTCTTCCAGCTCAGCGAAGCAGCCGTAGTCGGTCAGGTTGGTTACACGAGCGGTAACGCGAGTGCTTTCTGGGTAACGGGCTTTGATAGCAACCCATGGATCTTCGCCCAGTTGCTTCAGGCCCAGGGAAACACGATTGCGTTCGCGATCGTACTTCAGAACCTTGACATCGATCTCGTCGCCAACGTTGACGATTTCGGAAGGATGCTTGATACGCTTCCAAGCCATGTCGGTAATGTGCAGCAGGCCATCGACGCCACCCAGATCGACGAATGCGCCGTAATCGGTGAGGTTCTTGACGATACCTTTGACTTGTTGGCCTTCCTGCAGGGATTCCAGCAGAGCTTCACGCTCAGCGGAGTTCTCGGCTTCGAGGACGCTACGACGGGAAACGACAACGTTGTTGCGTTTCTGGTCGAGTTTGATGACCTTGAATTCCAGCTCTTTGCCTTCCAGGTGCGTGGTGTCGCGCACTGGACGGACGTCAACCAGAGAACCTGGCAGGAACGCACGGATGCCGTTAACGTCGACAGTGAAGCCGCCTTTAACCTTACCGTTGATAACGCCCTTGACCACTTCTTCGGCTGCGAAGGCTGCTTCCAGAACAATCCAGCATTCAGCGCGCTTGGCTTTTTCACGGGACAGCTTGGTTTCACCAAAGCCGTCTTCAACCGAGTCCAGAGCAACGTGAACTTCGTCACCGACGTTGATAGTCAGTTCGCCAGCATCGTTGTAGAACTGCTCAAGCGGGATGAGTGCTTCAGACTTCAGGCCAGCGTGAACGGTTACCCAGCGAGCTTGGTAATCGATATCAACGATAACACCGGTGATGATGGAGCCTGCCTGAAGGTTCAGGGTTTTTAGGCTTTCTTCAAAGAGTTCCGCAAAGCTTTCGCTCATTTTAATTCCTGTTGAATAAGGGCGAAGGATACGCCCATCTCCACATCCCAGACGACGTGGGTTACGTTCATTAGAAGAAGCGGCGCAAGACTATGACTGGTCCCCTGCGCAGCTTCTTGGTCACCCGGTGATATCGCGAATGGCGATCTCACTCATGATGCGTTCCAGCACCTGATCGATGGATAATTCCGTGGAATCCAGCTGTATGGCGTCAGCCGCCGGTTTGAGCGGGGCTACCGCTCGCTGGGTGTCACGCTCATCGCGGACACGTATCTCATCTAGCAGACTCGACAGACTAACACCATCGACTTTGCCCTTCAACTGCAAGTATCGACGGCGCGCACGCTCCTCGGCACTGGCAGTGAGGAATATCTTCAGCGGCGCATCGGGAAATACCACCGTGCCCATGTCGCGGCCATCGGCCACCAGGCCCGGCGGCTCCTGAAATGCCCGCTGGCGTTGTAGCAGCGCATCGCGCACCGCCGGCAGCGCAGCGACCTGGGAAGCCCAGGCGCCGACTTGTTCGTTGCGCAGATCATCGGTGACATCGTCACCTTCGAGAATGATTCGCTGCGGATGCCCTTCGGTCGCGCCGACGAACTGCACATCCAGATGAGCGGCCAGCAATTTCAGCGACTCTTCGTTGGTCAGGTCGACACCATGGTTGCGCGCCGCAAACGCCAGCAGACGGTACAGCGCACCGGAATCCAGCAGGCACCAGCCCAGACGCTTGGCCAGAATCCCGGCAATAGTGCCCTTGCCTGAACCGCTGGGCCCGTCGATGGTGATGACCGGTGGCTTGATAATCACGACTGAGCCTCTTGTGCAACACGGATACCGACCTGCGCGCACAGCGCAAGGAAATTCGGGAACGACGTCGCGACGTTGGCGCAGTCATGGATGCGGATCGGTGCCGTGGCGCGCAACGAAGCCACGCTGAAGGCCATCGCAATCCGGTGGTCGCCGTGACCGTGCACTTCGCCACCGCCAATCAGTCCGCCGTCGATAATGATGCCGTCCGGGGTCGGCTCGCACTTGACGCCCAACGCCAGCAAGCCATCGGCCATGACCTGGATCCGGTCCGACTCCTTGACCCGCAACTCCTCAGCGCCGCGCAGGACGGTGCGCCCTTCGGCACAGGCCGCGGCCACGAACAGCACCGGGAACTCGTCGATGGCCAGTGGAACCAGCGCCTCGGGAATCTCGATACCTTTGAGTTTAGCTGCTCGCACGCGCAGGTCCGCCACCGGTTCGCCGCCGACTTCACGCTGGTTTTCCAGGGTGATATCAGCGCCCATCAGGCGCAGGATGTCGATCACGCCAGTGCGGGTCGGGTTGATGCCGACGTGCTCGAGCACCAGCTCCGAACCTTCGGCGATCGACGCCGCCACCAGGAAGAACGCCGACGACGAGATGTCGCCCGGCACTTCAATGTGGGTCGCGGTCAGCTTGTGGCCGGACTCGACCGACGCCGTAGCGCCGTTGACGGTCACCGGGTAACCGAAGCCACGCAGCATGCGTTCGGTGTGGTCGCGGGTCGGTGCTGGCTCAGTGACAGTGGTCTTGCCTTCGGCATACAGACCGGCCAGCAGCAGGCAGGATTTAACTTGGGCACTGGCCATCGGCATCGTGTAAGTCAGGCCTTTGAGCTTGTTGCCGCCACGAATGGTCATCGGTGGACGACCTTCAGCAGCAGTCTCGATCACCGCCCCCATTTCGCGCAGCGGGTTAGCCACGCGATTCATTGGACGCTTGGACAGCGAGGCATCACCGGTCAGGGTGCTGTCGAAGTTCTGCGCCGCCAACAGGCCGGACAGCAGACGCATCGAAGTGCCGGAGTTGCCCAGATAGATCGGACCTGGCGCAGGCTTCAGCCCATGCAGGCCGACTCCGTGAATGGTCACGCGACCGTGGTGCGGCCCTTCGATCACGACGCCCATGTCGCGGAAGGCTTGCAAGGTCGCCAGGGCATCTTCGCCCTCGAGGAAACCTTCCACTTCAGTGGTGCCTTCGGCCAGGGAACCGAGCATGATCGAGCGGTGAGAAATCGATTTGTCGCCCGGTACACGAATCCGCCCAGTCAGGCGGCCACCAGGTTGTGCCAGGAAAATCAGGTCGTTGGAGTTCATAGCGTCCACATAAGCCCGGCGTGCCAGGATTTTACTGAAATGTTCGCGGGCAACCCGGGCGCGAGTGAATACGCCCAACAATTGGTGCCCATCCCCTGCATCGACCGCGTCGCGCAAGGCGTCGAGGTCGCTGCGAAATGTATCGAGTGTGCGCAGGACAGCTTCGCGGTTGGCGAGGAAGATGTCGTGCCACATGACCGGGTCGCTACCCGCGATTCTTGTGAAATCGCGGAAACCGCCCGCAGCGTAACGGAAGATCTCAAGATTTTCATTGCGCTTGGCCAACGAATCGACCAAACCGAACGCCAGCAAGTGTGGCAAATGGCTGGTCGCCGCCAACACTTCGTCGTGGCGCTCGACCTGCATGTGCTCGACATCGGCGCCCAATACGCGCCACAAGCGGTCAACCACGGCCAGCGCTGCCGGATCGGTTTGATCCAGCGGCGTCAAAATCACTTTATGGCGACGGAACAGCTCAGCGTTCGAGGCTTCCACCCCGCTCTGCTCGGAACCGGCAATCGGGTGGCCCGGCACGAAGCGCGCCGGCATGCCGCCGAACGCTTCGGTGGCTGCACGCACCACATTGCCTTTGGCACTGCCGACGTCGGTCAGGATCGCTTGCCCCAGATCCATGCCGGCCAAACGGACCAGCATTTTTTCCATGGCGAGGATCGGCACTGCCAGCTGGATCACGTCCGCGCCCTGGCAGGCAGCGACCAAGTCTTCTTCGCAGCGATCCACCACGCCCAACTCAACCGCCAATTTGCGCGACTGCGGATCAAGATCGACCCCGACCACTTCGCGGCACAGACCACTTTCACGCAAACCCTTGGCAAACGAACCACCGATCAACCCCAGACCGACCACCACCAGGCGCCCGATCATAGGTTCAGCAGATTGCAGTGCAGTGACATCAACCACGAGCCAGAACCTTGGTCAGCGCCTCAAGGAAGCGACTGTTCTCCGCCGGCAGACCGATGGTGATGCGCAAGTGGTTCGGCATGCCGTAATTGGCTACCGGACGCACGATTACGCCTTCGTGCAGC
Organism: Pseudomonas sp. dw_612; assembly: GCF_018449725.1. Classification (GTDB taxonomy): domain Bacteria; phylum Pseudomonadota; class Gammaproteobacteria; order Pseudomonadales; family Pseudomonadaceae; genus Aquipseudomonas. Next base: position 39,780 of record NZ_JAAVVC010000011.1, read on the forward strand.
AAGCCCTGGAAGACCGGCGCAGCAACCTGCCCCAGATCGACACAGATAAAGTTGCCCTTGGACGGAATCCAGCTCAGCCCCAGCTCACGGAAGCCCGCTTGCAGTTGCAGCATGCCAGCTTCGTTCAGGCGACGGCTTTCAGCCAGGTATTCGGCGTCCTGCAGCGCCGCGCACGCCGCGGCCAGGGCCAGGCTGTTGACGTTGAAGGGCTGGCGCACGCGGTTCAGCACATCGGCGACCACGGCAGTGGACAAGCCATAACCCACCCGCAACGACGCCAGACCATAGGCCTTGGAGAAGGTGCGCGATACCAAAAGGTTCGGATAGGCCGCGAGGAAGTCCAGGCCATCGGGCAAGTCGCTGCCTTCGGCGTATTCGATGTAGGCCTCGTCCAAAACCACCAGCACATGGGCCGGAACGTCCTGCAGGAACTCGTCCAGCGCTTCGGCGCCGAACCAGGTCCCTGTCGGGTTGTTAGGATTGGCAATGAACACGACGCGAGTATTGGCATCGATCGCGGCCAGCATGGCCGGCAGATCGTGACCCCATTCTTTAGCCGGGATCACCTTCGCCTGAGCGCCCACCGCCTGGGTTGCGATCGGATAGACCGCAAACGCATGCTCGCTGAACACCGCGTTCAGGCCCGGCGCCAGATACGCGCGCGCCACCAGCTCCAGAATGTCGTTGGAACCGTTGCCCAAGGTCACTTGATTAAGCTCGACGCGGCACTGCTCAGCCAGCAAGGTCTTGAGCGCAAAACCGTTGCCGTCCGGGTATCGGGTCAGCTCGGCCAATTCTTCGCGAATCGCGGCCAACGCCTTGGGACTGGCGCCCAGCGGGTTTTCATTGCTGGCCAGTTTGACGATTTTCGCCGGATCGATGTCCAGCTCACGTGCCAGTTCGTCCACAGGCTTGCCCGGAACGTACGGCGAAAGTTGTTGCACGCCCGGCTGTGCCAGAGCGAGGAAGTCACCACTCATTTGCTACCCCTTAGAGAACTGCTTTCGGGTAGGAACCCAGCACTTTGAGTGCTACTGCTTCCTGACTGATCTTTTCCAGCACACCTTTGATCAATGGATCGCGATGGTGGCCGACGAAGTCGATGAAGAACACGTAGGTCCATTTACCGCTACGCGACGGACGGGTCTCGATCCGTGTCAGATCGATGCCGTTGTCGTGGAACGGCACCAGCAACTCGTGCAGCGCGCCAGGTTTGTTGCTCATGGAGACGATGATCGAGGTCTTGTCGTCGCCGGTCGGCGGCACTTCCTGGCTGCCGATCATCAGGAAGCGCGTGGAGTTGTCCGGGCGATCCTCGATTTTCTCGGCCAGACGGGTCAGCCCGTACAAGCCTGCGGCCATGTCGCCGGCAATTGCCGCCGAGTTCCACTCACCCTTGACCCGCTTGGCCGCTTCGGCGTTGCTGGACACCGCCACGCGCTCGACATTCGGGTAATGGGCGTCCAGCCACTTGCGGCACTGGGCCAGGGACTGGGCGTGGGAATAGATGCGGCTGATGCTGTCGGTCTTGGTGTTTTCACCGACCAACAGGTGATGGTGAATCCGCAGCTCGACTTCGCCGCAGATCACCATGTCGTGTTCGAGGAAGCTGTCGAGGGTGTGGTTGACCGCGCCTTCGGTGGAGTTTTCCACCGGGACCACGCCAAAATTCACCGCACCGGCCGCCACTTCACGGAACACTTCGTCGATCGCCGCCATCGGCTTGCTGATCACCGCGTGACCGAAGTGCTTCATGGCCGCGGCCTGGGTGAAGGTGCCTTCAGGGCCGAGGTACGCCACTTTCAACGGCTGCTCGAGGGCCAGGCACGAGGACATGATTTCGCGGAACAGCCGCGCCATTTCTTCGTTGCCCAGCGGCCCCTGGTTACGCTCCATCACGCGCTTGAGCACCTGAGCTTCACGCTCAGGCCGATAGAACACCGGCACTTCGCCTTCGGCCAGCGAGGCCATCTTTACTCGCGCAACTTCCTGGGCGCAGCGTGCGCGCTCGCTGATCAGCTCCAGGACTTTGGCGTCCAGAGCGTCAATGCGAACCCGCAGTGCCTTGAGTTCTTGCTCAGACATTAACCGTGTTCCTTCTCGAACTCTGCCATGTACGAAATCAGTGCGTTGACCGCAACGATATCGACGGCGTTATAGATGGAGGCGCGCATGCCGCCCACGGAACGGTGACCCTTGAGGTTCAGCAGGCCACGTTCGTCGGCACCGGCCAGGAACGGCTTGTCCAGGCGGTCGTCGGCCAGGCGGAACGGCACGTTCATCCACGAGCGATCCGACGTGTTGATCGGGTTGCTGTAGAGGCCGCTGGCGTCGATGAAATCGTACAGCGTGCGCTGCTTGACTTCATTGAGCTTGCCGATGGCCTCGACACCACCCTGCTCTTTCAGCCACTCGAATACCAGACCCGACAAGTACCAGGCCAGGGTCGGCGGCGTGTTGTACATCGAGCCGTTATCGGCCGCGACCTTGTAGTTGAGCATGGTCGGGCACAGGGAACGGGCGTGACCGAGCAGGTCTTCGCGGACGATGTTCACCACAATGCCGCTCGGGCCGATGTTTTTCTGGGCGCCAGCGTAGATCATGCCGAAACGCGAGATATCCACCGGACGCGAGAGGATGTCCGAAGACATGTCGGCTACCAGCGGCACATCGCCGGTTTCCGGGATCCACTGGAATTCCAGGCCGCCGATGGTCTCGTTCGGCGCGTAGTGAACGTAGGCCGCGTCTTTCGACAGGTTCCATTCGTTCTGGCCGGGAATGGCGAAATAGTCGTAAGGCTTGGCGGTCGCCGCAACGTTGACGTGGCCGTAGCGCGAAGCTTCTTCGATGGCTTTCTGCGACCAGATACCGGTGTCGATATAGTCGGCCGAGCCGCCTTCAGGCAGCAGGTTCAGCGGAATCTGGGCAAATTGCTGGCTGGCGCCGCCTTGCAGAAACAGCACTTTATAGTTCGAGGGGATATTCAGCAGATCACGCAGATCCTGCTCGGCCTTGGTGGCGATGGACACGAACTCATCGCTGCGATGGCTCATTTCCATGACCGACAGGCCCTTGCCGTGCCAATCGAGGAGTTCACCCTGAGCGCGCTTCAGGACAGCTTCAGGCAGCGCCGCAGGACCGGCACAGAAGTTATAGGCTCTCTTGCTCACATCCAATCTCGCTCTGATTTGGTGGTATCACGCAATAAATCTGAAAACTCGAAATCCTGTAGGAGCTGTCGAGTGAAACGAGGCTGCGATCTTTTCCTGGATCTTACAAAGCAAGATCAAAAGATCGCAGCCTCGTTTCACTCGACAGCGCCTACAGGTCCTACGTTTCTACATTCAAACAGGAGAAACAAGAAGGGGCGAATTCTCATCCGCCCCCTGCTTGTCCGCTTATTCCTGCGGTTCTTCGTCGGCTGCGGCGTCGAGTTGCTGGTCGTCGGCAACGTCGTCGATCACGACTTCACCGTCGAACACCGCTCCTGCTTCGCCCTCTTCACCTTCGAGCTCTTCGCCCTCGACTTCCGACGGCTCCTGCACCCGCTCCAGACCAACCAGCGTTTCATCGCTGGCCAGCTTGATGAGCGTCACGCCCTGGGTGTTACGACCCAGGCTGGAGACTTCGTCGACGCGGGTACGAACCAGGGTGCCCTGGTCGGAAATCAGCATGATCTCCTCGCCGTCGAGCACCTGGACTGCACCGACCAGACGGCCGTTACGGTCGTTGCTGACCATGGCGATAACGCCCTGACCGCCACGCTTGTACTCAGGGAACTCGGTGATCGCCGTGCGCTTGCCATAACCACGGGCCGAAGCCGTGAGGATCTGGCTGCCTTCTTCCGGGATCAGCATGGAAATCAGCTTCTGGCCTTCCGGCAGGCGCATGCCGCGCACACCGCGAGCGGTACGGCCCATGGCGCGAACGTCGGTTTCCTTGAAGCGAGTCACCTTGCCACCGTCGGAGAACAGCATGACTTCGCGACTGCCATCGGTAATGGAAGCAGAAATCAGCACATCGCCTTCATCCAGTTCCAGCGCGATCAGGCCGACGCTGCGTTGGCGGCTGAAGGATTCCAGCGGGGTCTTCTTCACGGTGCCTTTGGCGGTCGCCATGAAGATGAAGTGACCTTCGGTGTATTCGTCGACCGGCAGCATGGTGGTGATGTATTCATCACTGTCCAGCGGCAGCAGGTTGACCAGCGGACGACCACGGGCAGCGCGGGAGGCTTCCGGGATTTCATAGGTTTTCAGCCAGTACACTTTGCCTTTGCTGGAGAACAGCAGCAGCGTGGTGTGGCTGTTGGCGACCAGCAGGTGAGCAATGTAATCCTCATCCTTGACGCCAGTGGCCGATTTGCCTTTACCGCCACGACGCTGAGCCTGGTACGCAGCCAATGGCTGGGTCTTGGCGTAGCCACCGTGGGATATGGTCACGACACGCTCTTCTTCCGGGATCATGTCACCCAGGGTCAGGTCGAGACGGGCATCGAGGATTTCGGTACGGCGCACGTCGCCGTATTCGGCGCGGATCACTTCCAGTTCTTCGCGGATCACTTCCATCAGGCGCGTGGCGCTGCTGAGGATGCGGATCAGCTCGCCGATCTGGTTGAGGATCTCTTGATACTCGGCCAGCAGCTTCTCGTGTTCGAGACCGGTCAGACGGTGCAGACGCAGTTCCAGAATGGCTTGCGCCTGTTCCGGCGACAGGAAGTATTTGCCTTCACGCAAGCCGTATTGCGGGTCCAGGGTCTCCGGACGGCAAGAGTCGGCACCGGCGCGCTCAACCATCGCGACCACGGCGGAAGATTCCCACGCGGTCTTGATCAGCGCTTCCTTGGCTTCCGACGGCGTCGGCGAGGCCTTGATCAGGGCGATGACCGGATCGATGTTCGACAGGGCAACCGCTTGACCTTCAAGGATGTGGCCACGTTCGCGGGCTTTACGCAGCTCGAACACGGTACGGCGGGTGACAACTTCGCGGCGGTGACGAACGAAGGCTTCCAGCAGGTCCTTGAGGTTCAGGATCCGTGGACGGCCGTCGATCAACGCAACGATGTTAATACCGAACACCGCTTGCAGCTGGGTCTGGGCGTAGAGGTTGTTGAGGATCACCTCAGGCACTTCGCCGCGACGCAGTTCGATCACGACGCGCATACCGTCCTTGTCGGACTCGTCGCGCAGTTCGGTGATGCCTTCCAGCTTTTTCTCTTTGACCAGCTCGGCGATCTTCTCGATCAGACGGGCCTTGTTCAGCTGGTAAGGGAGTTCGGTGATGACGATCTGCTGGCGACCACCGACCTTGTCGATGTCTTCGATCATCGAGCGGGCGCGCATGTAAATACGGCCGCGACCGGTGCGGTAGGCTTCGATGATGCCGGCGCGACCGTTGATGATCGCGGCGGTCGGGAAGTCCGGACCCGGGATGTATTGCATCAGCTCATCGATGGTCAACTCGGGGTTGTCGATGAGGGCCAGGCAACCGTCGATGACTTCACCGAGGTTGTGCGGCGGGATGTTGGTCGCCATGCCCACGGCGATACCGCTGGAGCCGTTGACCAGCAGGTTGGGAATACGGGTCGGCATGACCGCCGGGATCATTTCGGTGCCGTCGTAGTTCGGCACCCAGTCCACGGTTTCTTTATGCAGGTCAGCCAGCAGCTCGTGCGCCAGCTTGGTCATGCGCACTTCGGTGTATCGCATGGCCGCGGCGTTGTCGCCGTCCACCGAACCGAAGTTGCCCTGGCCGTCTACCAGCAGGTAGCGCAGGGAGAATGGCTGCGCCATCCGAACGATGGTGTCGTACACCGCGGTATCACCGTGAGGGTGATACTTACCGATCACGTCACCGACAACACGGGCAGATTTCTTGTACGGCTTGTTGAAGTCGTTGCCCAGCTCGCTCATCGCGAACAGCACACGCCGGTGCACGGGCTTCAAGCCATCGCGCGCATCCGGCAGTGCCCGCCCGACAATTACGCTCATCGCGTAGTCGAGGTAGGACTGCTTCAGCTCGTCTTCGATATTGACCGGGAGGATTTCTTTGGCCAGTTCGCCCATGAGAAGCCTGATTCCTTTTTCTGGTGAAACTTCGTCACATCCATATGGGACGAACGAAGCTCGCCGACGCAGGCTGAGTGCCATGCACCGACTTACGACAAATCAACGAGTTATGCCATGGATCTGCGCAGTAAAGACAACCCCGTGGGGCTGCCTCGGAAAACGCCGGATGTTATCACAAGAGCCGCCACGCACCTATCCCCCTGATGCGCATGGAGCATAGTTAGTTGACCGGTGACAGGCTTAACGGGGACGAGAGAGGCTTAGAGCCGTGGTGAATGCAGATTTCGGGGCAGGATCAGGGCTGTTTGTTGGCTGTAGGCCCTCTTCGCGAGCAAGCCCGCTCCCACATTTGACCGCATTCCCATGAAAGGACTCGGCCACCTGTGGGAGCGGGCTTGCTCGCGAAGGCGATTTGACTGACACCCGATACCGTCAATGTAGACGCTTGCGGCACATCAATTGGGCCATTTTCGCCGTATCCGGCCGTTCGACGATGCCCTTCTCGGTAACGATTGCATCGATCAAATCTGCCGGCGTCACGTCAAACACCGGGTTGAACGCCTCGACATCCGCCCCGACTCGTTTGCCACCGACATCCAGCAATTCGCTGCCGTCGCGCTCTTCGATCGGAATGTCATCGCCACTGGCCAGGTTCATGTCGATGGTCGAACTCGGCGCCACCACCATGAAGCGCACGCCGTGGTGCATGGCGCTCACCGCCAGTTGGTAGGTACCGATCTTATTGGCCACGTCGCCATTGGCGGTGATCCGGTCGGCGCCGACGATCACCCAGGTAATGCCTTTGGTCTTCATGATGTGGGCAGCGGCGGAATCGGCGTTGAGGGTGACGGGAATGCCTTCATTGGCCAGCTCCCACGCGGTCAGCCGCGAACCTTGCAGCCAGGGACGGGTTTCGTCGGCGTAGACGCGCTCGACCATGCCTTCAATGAATGCACCACGAATCACCCCCAGTGCCGTGCCGAAGCCGCCAGTCGCCAGTGCGCCGGTGTTGCAGTGGGTCAGGATGGCCTGGGCGTTGCCTTGATGCTTGCGAATCAGGTCCACGCCCAGTTGGGCCATGGTCAGGTTGGCTTCGCGGTCGCTTTCGTGGATGGCGATGGCTTCGGCCTCCAGCGCCGCCAGCGGGTCTGCATCCTCCTTGAGGCGATCCAGGCGGTCACGCATGCGGTTCAAGGCCCAGAACAGATTGACTGCCGTTGGGCGGGAGTCGGCCAACAGCGCGTAATCTTCTTCCCACGAGGCTTGCCAGTCATCGCCCTCGGCAATGCGGGCGCGGGCCGACAGCACCATGGCGTACGCGGCACTGATGCCGATCGCCGGCGCACCGCGCACCACCATCGAGCGAATGGCCTCGGCCACGCCAGCGGCGCTGGTGTAGGCGATCCAGGTTTGCTCGAACGGCAAAATACGCTGATCCAGCAGGTACAGGGCGCCATCACGCCAATCGATGGCCTTAACTTTCTCTGCAGCCAACAGTCGGTCGCGCATCCTTCACCCCGCACTCATGAACAAAAGCCGCCGATTATAGCGATCCCCCCGCGAAGACGCTCGGGTATACTTCGCCATCCTTTACAAAAGCACTGGAACCGACCCTCGATGCCGAAACCTGCCGTTGCGCTCGACTTATTATTGCTGCCGACCTGGCTGGTACCCGTCGAACCCGCTGGCGTGGTCCTCAAAGAGCACGGCCTGGGCATCCGCGACGGTCGCATCGTGTTTATCGGCCCGCGTGCCGAAGCGCTGAAGTTTAACGCGACCGAAGTCCGCGAGCTCCCGGATGTTCTTTTGAGCCCCGGTCTGGTCAACGCCCACGGCCACGCGGCAATGACGTTGTTCCGCGGCCTGGCCGATGATCTGCCGTTGATGACCTGGCTGGAAAACCACATTTGGCCGGCCGAGGCCAAGTGGGTCGATGAAGCGTTTGTGCGCGATGGCACGGACCTGGCGATCGCCGAACAGCTGAAAGGCGGCATCACCTGCTTCTCTGACATGTATTTCTTCCCGAAGGTTGCCAGCGAACGCGTGCATAACAGCGGCATTCGCGCGCAAATCGCCATTCCGATCCTCGACTTCCCGATTCCCGGTGCCGCCACGGCGGATGAAGCCATTCGTCAGGGCGTGGAATTGTTCGGCGATCTCAAGCACCACGAACGTATCAAAATCACCTTCGGCCCTCACGCACCGTACACCGTGGGCGACGAAAACCTGGAGAAAATCCGGGTGATCGCCGAAGAACTGGACGCTGCCATCCACATGCACGTCCACGAAACCGCGTTCGAAGTGCAGCAATCGGTGGAACAGCGCGGTGAACGCCCATTGGCGCGCCTCGGGCGCCTGGGTTTGCTAGGGCCGCGCTTCCAGGCGGTTCACATGACCCAGATCAGCGATGAAGACCTGGCCTTGCTGGTAGAAAGCAACACCAATGTGATTCATTGCCCGGAATCGAACCTGAAACTGGCCAGCGGCTTCTGCCCGGTGGAACGCCTGTGGCAGGCCGGGGTTAACGTCGCCGTCGGCACCGATGGCGCGGCCAGTAATAATGACCTCGACCTGCTCGGCGAAACCCGCACCGCCGCGTTGCTGGCCAAGGCTGTCGCTGGCTCGGCCACGGCGCTGGACGCCCATCGCGCCTTGCGCATGGCCACCCTCAACGGCGCCCGCGCGCTGGGCATCGAGGCTGAAGTCGGCTCGCTGGAAATCGGCAAGGCCGCGGACATCGTCGCGTTCGACCTCTCCGGCCTGGCCCAGCAACCGATCTACGACCCGGTTTCGCAACTGATCTACGCCACCGGCCGCGACTGCGTGAAACATCTGTGGGTCGCCGGCAAGCAACTGCTCGACGACAAGCGCCTGACGCGCCTGGATGAAGCACAACTCTGCGCCACGGCCAAGGCCTGGGGCCAGCGCATCAGCGGCCACACCGAATCGTAAGCACCTCGGGCGCACACCCGGGGCAACAGGATTTTTCAAGTTTTAGAGGACTTAAACCATGAGCAACGTCGACTACGCCGAAATCGCCAAATTCGAAGCCCTGGCCCATCGCTGGTGGGACCGCGAAAGCGAGTTCAAACCGCTGCATGACATCAACCCGCTGCGGGTCAACTGGATTGACGAACGGGTCAACCTGGCCGGCAAGAAAGTCCTCGACGTCGGTTGCGGCGGTGGCATCCTCAGCGAAGCCATGGCCCAGCGCGGCGCCACTGTCATGGGCATCGACATGGGCGAAGCGCCGCTGGCGGTCGCGCAGTTGCATCAACTGGAGTCCGGCGTGAGCGTCGAATACCGGCAGATCACCGCCGAAGCCCTGGCCGAAGAAATGCCCGAGCAGTTCGACGTGGTCACCTGCCTGGAAATGCTGGAACACGTGCCGGACCCGTCCTCGGTGATCCGCGCCTGTTTCAAAATGGTCAAGCCGGGTGGCCAGGTGTTCTTCTCCACGATCAACCGCAACCCGAAGGCGTACCTGTTCGCGATCATCGGCGCCGAATACATCATGAAGCTGCTGCCGCGCGGCACCCACGACTTCAAGAAATTCATCCGCCCGTCCGAGCTGGGTGCGTGGAGCCGCATGGCCGGCCTGACCGTCAAGGACATCATCGGTCTGACCTACAATCCGCTGACCAAGCACTACAAACTGGCGGCCGACGTGGACGTCAACTACATGATCCAGACCCTGCGCGAGGAGTAAGCCGATGCGAATCAGAGCAGTCCTTTTCGACATGGACGGCACCCTGCTCGACACAGCGCCGGACTTTATTGCCATCTGCCAGGCGATGCGCGCCGATCGCGGCTTGCCGCCGATGAACGACCAGCACATTCGCGACGAGATTTCCGGCGGCGCCAAGGCGATGGTCGCGGTGACGTTCTCCATGGACCCGGAATCGCCAGGTTTCGAGGAACTGCGCCTGGAGTTCCTGGAGCGTTACCTCGTCGGTTGCGCAGTTCACAGCAAACTCTTTGACGGCATGGGTGAACTGCTGGCCGACATCGAGAAAGCCAACCTGATCTGGGGCGTGGTCACCAACAAGCCGCTGCGGTTTGCCGAACCGATCATGCAGCAACTGGGCCTGGCCGAGCGTTCGGCGCTGCTGATATGCCCGGACCACGTGAAGAACAGCAAACCGGACCCGGAACCGTTGATCCTGGCCTGCAAGATGCTCGACCTGGACCCTGCCAGCGTGCTGTTTGTTGGCGATGACCTGCGGGATATCGAGTCGGGTCGCGATGCCGGCACCAAGACCGCCGCCGTGACCTATGGCTACATCCACCCGGACGACAACCCGCGGCATTGGGGGGCGGATGTGGTGGTGGATCATCCGCTGGAGTTACGCAAAGTCCTCGATAGCGCGTTGTGTAGTTGCTAAGAATCGATTTTCCAATCCTGATTTCGGGTTGTCGGCGCTGACGCCTTCGCGAGCAAGCCCGCTCCCACAGGGTTTCGCCGTACCTGTGGGAGCGGGCTTGCTCGCGAATGGCCACGCCGCGGTCTGCACTCTGATTTGTAGAGGTTTTTTATGTTTGATTACTCCGCCCGCCCTGAATTGCTCAAGGGCCGGGTCATCCTGGTGACCGGCGCCGGCCGTGGCATCGGCGCTGCCGCTGCGAAAACCTACGCCGCCCACGGTGCCACCGTGCTGTTGCTGGGCAAGACCGAAGCCAACCTGACTCAGGTCTATGACGACATCGAAGCGGCCGGGCATCCACAACCCGCCGTGATCCCGTTCAACCTGGAAACCGCCCTGCCCCATCAATACGATGAGTTGGCGGCGATGATCGAGACTGAGTTCGGCCATCTCGACGGGTTGCTGCACAACGCCTCGATCATTGGTCCGCGCACGCCGATCGAGCAGTTGTCCGGCGAAAACTTCATGCGCGTGATGCACGTCAACGTCAACGCCATGTTCATGCTCACCAGCACCCTGCTGCCGTTGCTCAAGCTGTCGCAAGACGCCTCGGTGGTGTTCACCTCCAGCAGCGTCGGGCGTAAGGGTCGGGCGTACTGGGGTGCTTACGGTGTTTCGAAGTTTGCCACCGAAGGGCTGATGCAAACCCTGGCCGACGAAGTCGATACCGTGGCACCGGTGCGCTCCAACAGCATCAACCCCGGCGCCACCCGCACCAGCATGCGCGCCCAGGCCTATCCGGGTGAAAACCCGCTGAACAACCCGACACCCGAAGAGATCATGCCGGTCTACCTGTACCTGATGGGCCCGGACAGCACAGGCATCAATGGCCAGGCATTCAACGCTCAGTAACGCCCGCACGTCGCTTTTGTGCCGCGGCATTTAACCGCCGCGGCACGTTACAACCGCTGCAACTTTCGCCCGCTCCAGTCAAACAAATGCCGCGACCTCCAGCACCATTTTCAGGAAACCGTTCTAATCCAATGATTTGGAACGGCTTTTATCCAAATGAACCGAATGGCACGACTTTCGCTCTAATTTTGTTCAGACACGCAGTGTGACAGCAGCTGGCGGTGGCGCCTGAGTCGATAGGTTACTTCTCTTCGGCAAAGCGGACTAAACTCGTACCAAATGTCCTACGGGACTGATGGACCAGTATGACGCGCAGCCCAAAGCCGCTCTCACCCAGCCTGTAAGACAGCCTTACTGCTTAGGGGCTCACGCCATATGAAATCACCTTCCCAGACCAACGCAATTGACTTCGACAGTGCCAAATTGCAACGCCTGGGCTTTGGTCAGCAGCCACCGCTGCTGGAGCGGCCGGTCAGCCTCGCGCAATTGCGCCAGCAACTGAGCCTGCAGCTGCAAACCAGTCTTGAGCCGCAACGCATACTCGGGCTCTTTTTCCGCGAAATTCAACGTCTTGTGCCTCTGGATGCCCTGAGCTACCAGCACAAAACCAGCGACTTGCGCCTGGAGTTCGGTCAGCGCGGTCATCATTCGGTCAGCTACAGCCTGAGCCATGAAGGTGAACATCTGGGTGAGCTGGTGTTCCGCCGCAACCAGCGTTTCAACGAACAGGAACAGGGCAACCTGGAGTCGCTGCTGTCGGCGCTGCTGTATCCGATGCGCAACGCCCTGCTCTACCGTGCCGCGACCCAAAGCGCTTTGCGTGACCCGCTCACCGACACCGGCAACCGCGTCGCCATGGACCAGACCCTGCAGCGGGAAATCGAAATGTCACGGCGGCATTTGCAGCCCTTGTCGTTGCTGATGCTGGATATCGACCACTTCAAACGAGTGAATGACAGCCACGGGCACAGCGCTGGCGATGAAGTGCTCAAGGCAGTGGCCGCTTCGATCAAGGGTCAGTTGCGCAACGTGGACATGGTGTTCCGGTTTGGCGGCGAGGAGTTTTTGATTCTGCTGTCCAACACCACCCGGGAAGCGGCAGCGATGGTTGGCGAGCGTTTGCGGTTTGCTGCCCAGGCTCAGGAATATAGGGCCGATGGTCAATCGATCGAATTGACGGTCAGCCTTGGGTGTTCGACGTTGTTGCCGGGGGAGTCTGCCGAGAGTCTGCTGCGTCGGGCCGACAGTGCGTTGTACGTGGCCAAGCGCGAGGGGCGTAATCGATTGGCGATGGCGGGCTAAATACTTAGCGACACCGCATAACCAATGTGGGAGCGGGCTTGCTCGCGAAGACGGACTGACAGTCACCATTTAATTTGACTGATCTACCGCTTTCGCGAGCAAGCCCGCTCCCACATTTGGTTTGTGTTGCCTAAAGAATCAGCTCTCGACCAACACCATCCGCTCGCGAGCTACCGGTGCGCGCTCCGCGTGCTCCTGCTGCATACAACGCTCGAGGAACAGGAACATGTAGTCGTAGCTCTTGCACACGGCCTGGCGCAATTCCACTTGCAAGGCTTTGCTCGGATTCAGGCCAGCCAGCGTGCAGATGATTTCCAGCGCCTCCCAAGGATGGGCGTCGTCGTACTGGGCGTGCATCTTCAGCCACTTCATGGCCCGCTTGCGATCTTCCTCGGGGAAGGCCGCCGCATATACGCCACTGGAACACACCAACGCCGACCACTCCCCGGTCGCGCCTTCGATGGCGTAGTTGGTGGCGGCAATGGCGACGATCAGCGAATCCGCCGAACTGGTGTGCCAACACCAATGGCTCAATGCATGCAACTCTGGGGCAACCTGTTGCGCTTGCAGATCTTCCAGGCTGACACCGTGAGCCCGGCTCCAGTGCACCCAGTAATCGGCGTGGTTAAGTTCGACACGAATGTTACGCATCAGCCAGCGGCGCGCCATGTCTTCGCCGGGGTGGCGGGCAAAGCGGGTCTTGGTGAGGTTTTGTGCCATATATAACGCGAACTGCTCGACGACCGGCCAGCCCCCTATCAGGTACTGACGCATGGTCTTTGCGCTGAGCTTGTTATCTCGCATGCGCTGATACAGTTCGTGTTCGACAACCCGGCGCTTACTCTCGCTGCAATCCTGGATCAGTTGCTGAGCCCAGGCGGGATAACTTGCAGCTTCCATGAGTGGTCCGGTTCGGTTGAATGTGTCGATCACTGTTCGGCTCCTTTTGATTTGTGATTGTAAGATCAGCAAGAGATTTCAACGGAACGTGCCAGGCGCCTTGAATAACAGCGGCTGCGGTCTGGCGGGACGACTTTGCAAACTGTCGCAGGTAAACAATTGCGGGCGTTCTATGACATACCCTTGAGCGTAATCGACACCGATTTCAAGCAAGGCCTGCTCGATCTGCGGTGTCTCGACAAACTCGGCAATGGTGCGCTTACCCATGACATGGCCGATGTGGTTAATCACCTCGACCATAGCGCGGTTAATCGGGTCGTCCAGCATGTCCTTTACGAAACTCCCGTCGATCTTCAAGAAGTCTACAGGTAAATGTTTCAAGTAAGCGAACGAGGACATTCCGGCGCAAAAGTCATCAAGTGAAAAGTGGCAACCTAAACCTTTGAGTTCATTAATAAATCTGATTGCACTTCCTAAATTCGAAATAGCGCTGGTTTCTGTAATTTCAAAACAAATCATTTCAGGAGGAATAGCGTAAGCAACAAACTGTTCACGCAGGAAGTCCAAAAACGCCTCATCTCCTATAGTAATACCTGACAGATTAATCGCACACATGGCCAACGGACCTTTGCGCTGTTCGGCAATACATTGCGCGATGATCTTAAAAACATTCTCCACAACCCAGCGATCCAGCGACGTCATCAAACCATAACGCTCGGCGGCCGGAATGAAACTGTCGGGCAAGATCATCCGCCCGGCCTCGTCATGCAGGCGCAGCAGGATTTCGATGTGCCCGCCGCCGTGCTCGACATGCCCCAGGGGCGCAATTTCCTGGGCGTACAGGCAGAAGCGATTCTCCTCCAGCGCCATGTGCAAACGCTGCACCCAAGCCATTTCACCGAAGCGCAGGGACAGTTCCGAATCGTCGGCATGGTAGACCTGCACCCGATTGCGCCCCTTTTCCTTGGCCATGTAGCAGGCCATATCGGCGGCGCGCAGCGATGATTCGAGAGTGGTCGGCGTTTGTGCGACATGCACCAGGCCGATGCTGACGGTGGTCAGGAATGGCCGGCCCTTCCATACAAAATGCAGGTTTTGCACGGTCTGGCGTAGCACCTCGGCGATTTTCTCCGCATGCTCCGGTGGACAGTTCTCCAATAGGATGCCGAACTCGTCGCCGCCCAGCCGCGCCAGGGTGTCACCTTCGCGCAGGCCGGATTGCAATAACGCGCAGATGTGCCGCAGCAGTTCATCCCCCGCCGCATGGCCGCAGGTATCGTTGACCAGTTTGAACTGATCAAGATCGAGAAACATCAAGGCGTGACGCCCCGGTTGGCGCGTCAGGTTGTGCAGCGCCTGCTCCAGGCGATATTCGAATTCCCGGCGGTTGGCCAGTCCAGTCAAGGCGTCGTGGGTAGCCTGCCAGGACAGGTTGGCGATGTACTGCCGTTCCTGGGTCATGTCGTGCAGCACCAGCACCGTGCCGCTGACTTTGCCGGCATTGCGGATCGGCGCGCCGACCAGGGTCACCGACACCGTGCTGCCGTCCAGGCGCTGAATCAGTTTCGAATGCTCGCTACCGCCGCTGAGCTGTCCACTCAAAATGTGCTCGATCAGGGTAAAGCCGTCGGCCTGGGCGTTCTCGTCCAGCAGATTGAACAACGCCGCCAGCGGCAATCCGGTGGCCTGCTCGGCTTTCCAGTGGGTCATGGCCTCGGCGGCGGGGTTCATGTAGGCAATCGCACCTTCGACATCCGTGGTGATCACGCCATCGCCAATCGACTGCAAGGTAATCTGCGCCCGGTCCTTCTCCAGTTGCAGGGCTTCGGCGAAGGCATGGCGCTGCTTGAGCAATTTGTGGGTACGCAGTAACGCCAGGACGATCAACCCCAGCGCCGTGGCCAGGTTGGTCACCAGCAACAGCCGCAGGATGACCCGCGAGCCCTCGCCCAATGCATCACTGAACGCTTTGGCGGCCGGGGTTACGCCGTCGTTGATCGCAAAAATCTGATCCTTCCAGCGCTTGATATCGGCCGAAGTGGCCTGATTATCGACGACGCTTTGGTGCATCTCCCGTGCGACGTCATCGAGTTGCACCAGATAGGCATCGCCCACGGTCCAGCGATCGATGGCTTTTTCCAGGTAACTGAAGTGCCGGAAGTTCAGGTACAGCCAGATCAGGCTGGCGACATCGTCCGGATGGTTGCCGCCCTTGAGAATCCCCACCCGCGCGGCGTCGAGATCCGGCGGCTGCTTGTCCAGCGCCACGCGCAATTCATGCCCGCCCTGGGGCACGGCAATGGCGTTCTGGTATTTGAGGAAGATCGCCTCGTCGCGGCTGTCGGCGTAGAGGTTGAGGTAATAGATGGCGTCTTTCTGGCCCTTGGACCACAAACTTTCACCAGCCACATAGCCGCGCACTGCCGACAGCACATAGAGGCTGACGCCGCCGAGCAGCGCTTGAAATAGCACGACGGCGATAAACGGCCAGACGATGCCCAACAATCGTGGCGTTCCGAGAGTCCGTTTTGGCTTCATGAGGTCCCTTGCATAGGTACTGCCTGATCATCATCCAGATCTGACCGCTCCCGCAAGACTAGGAGGCGTTCCCTCTCCCCGCAAGGACGCGCCTGCTCGCAACGTGGACAAGTTGCCATAAATAACGGTTTTTCAGTGCAGATCGGCCAAAAAGGACGGTCACAGCGACCCAATAACATCCGCCGCCATAACTATGTACCACCTCGGCCTTCACTTGATCGCTTGTAATCGAGGCCCTGGGGAGGTTTATGTCAGCATTTCAGGTGCGCAGAGGGCTGACGGATTATTTGCCGCTGTTCCAGAGGACCCTCCGACCTATCTGGACAGCGAGGCGAAACTGATCGGAGTGATCCGTGAGAAGAACCCAAATCGCGAAATGATCCGGTCCGTCAATATCGCCACGACCATGCCCCTGCAACAGTTGCTCGGTGGTCGTCAAAGAATTTGGATACGACGGCGGAGAAAACGCCCTGCAAGTCCTGTGGAAATAACCTACAACTGCTGCAAATGCCCATAAAGCTTGGCGTACAAACCACCATCGGCAATCAGTTGCTGATGGTCGCCATCCTCGGCGATCCGCCCACCATCGAACACCAACACCCGGTCGGCCTGTTTCACGGCGGACAGTCGGTGGGCAATGATCAGGGTGGTGCGTTCACTGAGGAAACGCGCCAGTGCCTCGTGCAGGTTGTATTCGGTGGCGGCATCCAGCGCCGAGGTGGCCTCGTCGAGAATCACCACCTTCGGTTGCGCCAGCACCATCCGCGCAATGGCCAGGCGTTGACGCTGGCCACCGGACAAACGCACGCCGGAACGCCCGACCACACTGTCCAGGCCCTGGGGCAAGGCGCGCACGGTGCCATCGAGCTGAGCGATTTCCAGGGCCTGCCAGCACGCGTCATCGCCGCGTTCGCGGCCCATGGTCAGGTTGGCCCGGATGGTGTCGTTGAACAGCGCCGGATGTTGCAACACCACGGCGACGTTTTCCCGCACGGTTTCCAGGCCGATCTCTTCTTGTGTCGCGCCGCCAAAGCGAATCGTCCCCGCCAGCGGCGTGTACAAGCCCAGCAGCAATTGCACCAGGGTGCTTTTGCCGCCACCGCTGGCACCGACGATCGCGACTTTTTCACCGGGGGCGATGCTCAGGTTCATCTGGTCCAGCACCAGCTCATCGCCATAACTGAAACACAGGCCCTGAACCTCGATGCCCACGGTGTTGCGGCCCTGGAACGGATCGACGCCACCGGGGTATTGCGGCTCGTCGGCGCGGGCCAGCAACTCATTGATCCGCGACAGCGCACCGCCAGCGGCGTAATAGGCGTATTGCAGGTTCAGCAGTTGCTCCACCGGACCGATCATGAACCACAGGTAACTGAACACCGCGAGCATCTGGCCGATGGACAAGTCGGAAAACAGCACCGTGAGCATGGCCGCGGCGCGGAAAATATCGATGCCGAACTGGAACAACAAGCCGCTGGCGCGGTTCGACGCATCGGTTTTCCACTGCGAGTTCACCGCGTAATCCCGCACTTCCCGGGCACGCTGGCCGAGCCGTCCGAGGAAAAAGCCCTGGCGGTTGCCGGCGCGCACTTCCTGGATTGAATCCAGGGTTTCGGTCAACGCTTGAGTGAAGCGCGAGGTGCTGTCGTTCTCGAGTTTTTTCAGGTGCTTGACCCGTTTGCCCAGCTGCACCGTGGCGTAGATCACCAGCGGGTTGAACAACATGATCAGCAGCGCCAGTTTCCAGTGCATCCACACCAGAATGCTCGCGGTGCCGACCAGGGTCAGCATCGCCACGAGGAAACGACTGAGGGTTTCGCCGACAAACTTGTCGAGGGTGTCCAGGTCGGTGACCAGGTGCGTGGTCACCGTGCCGCTGCCCAGACTTTCGTATTCACCCAGGGAAATGCGCTTGAGCCGTTCGATCAGCCGCACGCGGATGCGGTAGACGATGTCCTTGGCCAGCGCCGCAAACAATTTGGCCTGCACCACGTTGAACAGCAACGCGCCACAGCGCAGGACAAAGGTCACCAGCAACATCAGGCCGATGTAACCGGCGGCTTTCTGCCAGGCATCGGGCAGTGCGTGGTTCATGATCTTCAGCGCGGAATCGCCGTGACCCAGCAGCACTTCGTCCACCAGCAACGGCAACAGCAGTGGAATTGGCACGCTGCACAGGGTCGCCAGCACGGCCACGCCGTTGGCGATCCACAGGGATTTTTTGTGATGCAGGGCCAGTCGGCGGATTTCCGCCCAGCTCAGTCGATCGGTACGCGGGACTGCGGGTGCGTCATCGGGCAGATCATGCACAGGCAGCGCGCTCCAGCCAGCGGCCGAGCAGCGGTGACAGGACACTCAAGGGTTGATAACCGTTGGTCAGCAGCGCCAGTTGCCCGTCGCGCTCGGCGAGCAAGGTTGGAAACCCGGCGATGCCGAGGTCCTGGACCCAGGTGAAATCAGCAGCGGTGGCAGCGTGCTGGTCGGCGCGATCGAACGCGGCGGCGAACTCGATGCGCGGCAAACCGGCCTGCTCCGCCAACTCCACCAGCACGCTGGCGTGGGTGACGTCGCGACCTTCGGCGTAGAACGCGTGCTGGATCAGCCCGAGCAGTTTCCACGCACAGTCCGGCGCCAGGCTGCGCGCGGTCACTAATGCCCGGCACGCCGGCTCGGTGTCGTAGACAAAGCCGTCAGGCAACGCGCCTTCGCGCTTGAACGGCTGGCCGGTGGCCTCGGTGACCGCCTGCCAGTGCTCAAGAATGTAGCGCCGGGTGGTCGGCTCCAGTGCCGCGCCACTGCCGGTACGCAAACCGCCCACCACCAGATGCAACTCAACGCCCGCCGCTTGCGCCTGCTCGACCAACGCTGCAGCCACCGGCGCAAAGCCCCAGCACCAGGAACACATCGGGTCCATCACATAGAGCAGGCGGCGAGCAGACATGGATTCAAGCCTCGGAAGGGGTTTGCTTGTAGTTGTAACCGATCGGGTGCGGCAAATTGCGCGCCTTGGCCAGTTCGATCTGCTTCTGCCGGTCGATGGCGCTACGACGGGTTTTATCGCTCAGCTTATCCCAGCAATGCGGGCAACTGATGCCGGCCACGTAGTGCTCGGATGCGCGGTCTTCGACGCTGATCGGTGTACGACAGGCATGACACTGATCGTAGTCGCCTTCGCTCAAATCGTGGCGCACGGTCACGCGGTTGTCGAACACGAAGCAGTCGCCCTGCCACTTGGTCTCTTCCTGCGGCACCTCTTCGAGGTACTTCAGAATGCCGCCCTTGAGGTGATAGACCTCGTCGAAGCCCTGGCTGAGCATGTAGCTCGATGCCTTTTCACAACGAATGCCACCGGTGCAGAACATCGCGACTTTCTTGTGCACGGCCGGGTCGAAGTGTTCTTTGATGTAGTCGGGGAATTCGCGAAAACTGGTGGTTTTCGGATCGATGGCGCCTTCGAAGGTGCCGATCGCGACTTCGTAGTCGTTGCGGGTGTCGATCAGCAGCACTTGCGGGTCGCTGATCAGCGCGTTCCAGTTCTGCGGATCGACGTAGGTGCCGACGGCTTTGTTCGGGTCTACGCCTTCGACGCCGAGGGTGACGATTTCTTTCTTGAGCTTGACCTTGGTGCGGTAGAACGGCTGGTCGTCGCAGTACGATTCTTTGTGATCGATATCGTCCATGCGCGGGTCGTTCTTGAGCCAGGCCATCAACCCGTCGATGCCTTCGCGGCTGCCGGAGACGGTGCCGTTGATGCCTTCTTCGGCGATCAGCAGTGTGCCTTTGACGCCGTTGTCGACCATCGCTTGCAGCAATGGCTCGCGCATCTCGACGTAGTTTTCCAGGGTGACGAACTTATACAGTGCCGCCACGACAATCTGTTGTGTCATGGGTGATTCTCCAGGTGGCTACCCTCGTAAGGGGTGAACCGGATGCGAAAAAAAACGCGCCGGGTAAGCGGCGCGTTGCGGATTCTAGCAAAAAAGATCGCAGCCTGCGGCAGCTCCTACAGGAGAACGCATTCCCATGTAGGAGCTGCCGAAGGCTGCGATCCTTTGATCTTAATGCTTACTGCCGCCAGCACAGGTCGGCGAGGCAGGAGCCGCGTCCATCTGTGCCCATTCCTCAGGCGTGTAGGTATGCAGCGCCAACGCATGAAACTCGCCCATCAGCTCGCCGAGCGTGCCGTAGACCTTCTGGTGACGCTTGACGCGATTGAGCCCTTCGAACTGCTGGCTGACCACCACGGCCTTGAAGTGGGTCTGCAACCCACGGCTGTGCATGTGGCTTTCATCCAGCACTTGCAGGTGCTCGGGCTGCAACAGCCCCAGCGTCGATTCGATGCGTTGTTGCATGGTCATACCCGACTCCGCTTAAGGCTTTTTCTTGGCCGGAGCAGGAGCAGCAGCGCCAGCTTTAGGGTCCAGCTCGTTGGTCATGTCGGCCAACAGTTTGTTGACAACCGGCACCGCGCTTTCAAGCTTGGCCTGGGTCATCTGGGCCGATTGCTGGGTCAGCTGCGGCATTTTTTCCAGGACTTTCTTGCCCAGTGGCGACTGGTAGAACGCGACCAGGTCCTTGAGCTCGGATTCGCTGAAGTTGGTGGTGTACAGCTTGACCATGTCCGGCTTCAGCTTGTTCCAGCCAATGGCTTGGTCCAGAGCGGCGTTGGCCTTGGCCTGGTAGGTTTCCAGCAGGGCCTTTTTCGATTCAGGGGCTTTGGTCTGTTCAAAGCGCTGAGCGAACATTTGCTGCACTTGCATGTACACCGGAGTGCCCAATTTGTCAGCGTGCGCCAGAGTCAGGAAAGCTTCGGCACTGGCGTTGTGGCTGGCGGTATCGGCAAAAACAGGGCCGCTGGCGCAAACCAGTGCAACCGCGGTACAGATGGCACGAAGACGAGTCATCGAGTTTCCTTTTCTAGCAGGCGAGGTCGTTACCCCAAGGGCGACCATTCTGCACCTAAAAAAGTGTGTCACTCAACCCCAAGCCTTGTCGGGCCTGAATTAGAGGGGTTGAATGGTCAAAAAACAGACTGATGGAACCACGGCCGACGATCACGGCCTAAACTGCGCAATCAGACCTACAGGAGTGTGACCGATGAGCCGTATCGAAACCGACAGCCTTGGTGAAGTGGACGTCCCGGATGATGCCTACTGGGGCGCACAGACCCAACGTTCGCTGATCAACTTCGCCATCGGTCAGGAACGTATGCCCTTGGCGGTCCTGCACGCCCTGGCGCTGATCAAGAAGGCCGCGGCCCGGGTCAATGACCGCAATGGCGACGTGCCGGCGGACATCGCCCGGCTGATCGAGCAGGCCGCCGACGAGGTGCTCGCCGGCAGCCACGACGACCAGTTCCCGCTCGTGGTGTGGCAGACCGGCAGCGGCACCCAGAGCAACATGAACGTCAACGAAGTGATCGCCGGTCGCGCCAACGAACTGGCCGGCAACGCCCGCGGCGGCAAGTCGCCGGTGCATCCCAACGACCACGTCAACCGTTCCCAGAGTTCCAACGATTGCTTCCCCACCGCCATGCACATCGCCACCGTTCAGGCAGTACAGCAAAGCCTGTTGCCGGCGATCAGTGAGTTGTCCGGCGGACTGGCCGAACTGTCGGCGCGGCACATGAAACTGGTCAAGACCGGCCGCACCCACATGATGGATGCGACGCCGATCACCTTCGGCCAGGAACTCTCAGCCTATATCGCGCAACTGGATTACGCCGAACGGGCGATCCGCAGCGCCCTGCCACAAGTCTGTGAACTGGCCCAGGGCGGCACGGCGGTCGGCACCGGGCTCAACTCGCCCCACGGCTTTGGTGAGGCGATTGCCGCTGAATTGGCCGCGCTGTCCGGTTTGCCGTTCGTCACCGCGCCGAACAAATTCGCCGCCCTCGCCGGCCATGAACCCCTGACCACGTTGTCGGGCGCGCTGAAAACCCTGGCTGTGACGTTGATGAAAATCGCCAATGACCTGCGTTTGCTCGGCTCCGGGCCGCGCGCAGGTTTTGCCGAAGTGAAACTGCCGGCCAACGAGCCGGGCAGTTCGATCATGCCCGGCAAGGTCAATCCGACCCAGTGCGAAGCGCTGTCGATGTTGGCGTGCCAGGTGATGGGCAATGACGTGGCGATCGGCTTTGCCGCGAGTCAGGGGCATCTGCAATTGAACGTGTTCAAACCGGTGATCATCCATAACCTGCTGCAATCGATTCGCCTGCTGGCCGATGGCTGCAGCAACTTCCAGCAGCATTGCATCGCCGGGCTGGAACCGGACGCCGAGAAAATGGCGGAACACCTGGAACGTGGCTTGATGCTGGTGACGGCGTTGAATCCGCACATTGGCTACGACAAATCGGCGGAGATTGCCAAGAAGGCGTATGCCGAAGGGCTGACCTTGCGCGAGGCGGCGTTGCAGTTGGGGTATCTGACCGATGAGCAGTTTGATGCCTGGGTGCGGCCGGAGAATATGCTGGAGGCTGGGGCCAAGGGCTGAGATTGCAGTGAAGCGAAAAGATCGCAGCCTTCGGCAGCTCCTACAGGAGTTGTGTCGTTTACCGATTATCCGAACGCCACAAATCCTGTGGGAGCGTGGCTTGCCCGCGAAGAACGTTAACGCGGTCTAACTGGGGCCAAGGACTGAGATTGCATTGAAGCGAAAAGATCGCAGCCTTCGGCAGCTCCTACAGAGATCGGTGTAGGAGCTGCCGCAGGCTGCGATCTTTTGATTTTCAGGCCATTCGAATACGCCGCGCCCTGAGCCCCGCCATCAACGACGGTCCCAACGCCACCAGCGCCGAGCCCAGCACCACCAACACTGCCCCGCCATACCCCAGGCCATTGATCGTCTCGGCATGCACATATTCCGGCCATGCCCACGCCGCCACGGCCACCGCCACAAACGTCACCAGCGGCGTAATCGCCAACGTCGCACTGACCCGCGAAGCTTCCCAGTGCGCCAGCGCTTCGGCAAACGCGCCATAGGCGATCAAGGTGTTCAAGCAGCACGCGAGCAGCAGCCAGCCTTGTCTTGGGCTCAGGTTCAGCGCTTCCAGCGGATGCACCCACGGCGTCAGCAGCAACGCGCAGAACAGATAAATCACCATCATCACCTGCAACGAATTCCATACCGTCAGCAATTGTTTCTGGCCCAGGGCGTAGAACGTCCAGACCGTGGACGCTGCCAACACCATCAACACGCCGGCGGTGTAATCGGTCAGGGACGTGAGCAGTTCAGCCAGACGCTGATTGAAAAACAGCCCGAAGCCGATCAGCAGCACCAGCAGGCCAATTCCTTGCCCCACGCTGAAGCGTTCCTTGAACACAAACAGGCTGGCGATCAGCAACATGATCGGGCCCATCTGCACCACCAGTTGCGCGGTGCCGGGGCTGAGCAGGTTCAGGCCCATCAGGTACAGCACGTAGTTACCGACGAGCCCGAGCACCGCCATCAGCACCAGCCAACCGCCCTTCGGACCGAGCACTTTGCGGCTTGGCAGACGCTGGGTCGCCGCCAGATACAGGAACAGGCAACCGCCGGACACTAGCAAGCGAAACCAGGTCACCGTCACCGGGTCCATCACTTGCAGCACTTGCTTGAGTTTGATCGGCAGGATTCCCCACAGCAGTGCGGTCAGCAACGCCAGGAACAGACCGTACGCCCAGCGACCCGATGAAATATGCATGCTGACCCCGAAGCCCAATGGCGAAATTGCCATTCTAGGCGCAGCGCCGTGTGGCACACAGGGACAGTTGTGGGTTAGCCGCAAATGAAACTGTACAGGTCGCAACGCTTAATTGACGAAATGCCGTCGATCAGCTCGCCAGGCGCCGCAAGACCTTCAGAACTAAGCTCATTGGATTCGCCAACAGGAGATCGCCATGTACGGCGTGCGCGCCCAGGACAACGGCCCCGCCACGCACTTTCGCAGTGACCGGATGTGTCGTGTGAATGGGGAGTTGTATTTCAGCACTCGGGAAAACACCCTCGAAGGGCCGTTCGACAACCCCGAAGCGGCGGCGCGGGAGATTCAGGCGTATATCGAGCGGATGCAGTTGCAGAGCAAGAACCGGTAGACCGAGGCGTCTGCATCGCGGGCAAGCCTTGCTCCTACAGGGTTCGCGTAGATTCTGCAGGAGCAAGGCTTGCCCGCGATAACCATTCAACAGACAACCCAAATCCTGCGGTTTAACGCACCGCCTCAAACAACCCCGTTGCCCCCATCCCACCGCCCACGCACATGGTCACCACGCCATAACGCAAGTCGCGCCGTTGCAGCTCGCGCACAATATGCCCAACCTGTCGCGACCCGGTCATGCCGAACGGATGGCCAATGGAAATCGACCCACCATTGACGTTGTATTTCGCGTTATCGATTTCCAGCCGATTGCGGCTGTACAGGCACTGGGACGCGAACGCTTCGTTGAGTTCCCACAAATCGATATCGGCAACCTGCAAGCCCTTGGCTTTGAGCAACTTCGGCACCGAGAACACCGGGCCGATGCCCATTTCATCCGGCGCACAACCGGCGACGGTGAAACCACGGAAGAACGCTTTCGGCTTCAACCCCAGTTCCAGGGCTTTTTCCAGGCTCATGATCAGGGTCATGGACGCACCGTCCGACAACTGTGATGAGTTGCCCGCCGTCACCGAACCGTCCTCGGCAAACACCGGTTTCAACCCGGCGAGGCTTTGCAGGGTGGTGTCCGGGCGGTTGCAGTCATCGTGATCAACCACGCCGTCAAGGATCTGCACCTGGCCGGTAGCCTTGTCTTCAACCCGGTACTTGACCACCATCGGCACGATTTCATCGTCAAACAAACCGGCTGCCTGGGCTAACGCCGTGCGTTGCTGGCTCTGTAATGCGTAAAGATCCTGCTCTTCGCGGCTGACGTTGTAGCGTCGGGCGACGATTTCCGCCGTTTGCCCCATCGGGAAATAGATGCCCGGCACCTGCTCCTTGAGCAACGGGTTGATCACGTTGTCGGTGTTGACGCTTTTCATGGTCAGGCTGATGGACTCGACGCCACCGGCCACAATGATGTCGCTGCAACCCGAGGCGATCTGGTTCGCAGCAATCGCGATGGCTTGCAAACCCGAGGAACAGAAACGATTGAGGGTCATGCCGGCGGTGCCGATGCCCAAGCGCGAGAGCACCGCGACGTTACGCCCGATGTTGTAGCCCTGGGCGCCTTCGTTGGAGCCGGCGCCGACGATGCAATCCTCGACGCTGGCCGGGTCGATGGCGTTGCGCGACAACAATGCGTTGACACAATGCGCCGCCATGTCGTCCGGGCGGGTCTGATTGAACTTGCCGCGAAAGGATTTGGCCAGGCCGGTCCGTACGCTGTCGACGATCACCACTTCACGCATGGCATACCTCATTGTTGTTGTCGGTTGAGAGTGGACCGAGCATAAGTCCACCCCATTGCCGACCGCGACAATCATTCACCCCGCGTATGCGCAACCATCGCCCTACTTCTTGTGCTTCCTGGCCTTTTTGTCGGCCTTTTCGAACGCTTCTTCCAGCGCCCGGTTGATCGTGCGCAACACTTTGACCCGCGCCCAGCGCTTGTCATTGGCCTCGACCAGGGTCCAGGGCGAAATCTCGGTGCTGGTGCGATCGACCATGTCGCCGACTGCGGCGCGGTAGGCGTCCCACTTGTCGCGGTTGCGCCAGTCGTCTTCGGTGATCTTGAAGCGTTTGAAGGGGATTTCTTCGCGAGACTGGAAGCGTTCCAGTTGGGTCTGTTTGTCGATGGCCAGCCAGAACTTGACCACGATGACGTGGGACTCGGAGATCTGCTCTTCGAAATCGTTGATTTCGCTGTAGGCCCGCAGCCAGTCCGCTGGCGGGCAGAACCCCTCGATGCGCTCCACCAGCACCCGGCCGTACCAGGAACGGTCAAACACAGTGAATTTGCCCTTGGCTGGGAGGTGACGCCAGAATCGCCACAGATACGGTTGCGCCCGCTCCTCTTCGGTCGGCGCGGCGATCGGCACGATGCTGTATTGCCGTGGATCGAGAGCCGCCGCGACCCGCCGAATCGCCCCGCCCTTGCCCGCTGCATCATTGCCTTCGAACACCGCGACCAGAGCGTGCTGACGCATGCGCTTATCACGCATCAGGCCAGAGAACCGCGCCTGCTCGGTAATCAGTTGTTCTTCGTAATCGTCTTTTTCCAGGTGCTGGGTCAAATCCAGGCTGTCGAGCAAGTTCAGTTGATCGACATGGATCGGCAACGGCGCGGCGTTGACTTGGTCGGGATGAATCTTGGGACGCTTCAACGCATCCTGCAGGCCTTCGAGCAAGATCTTGCCCACCGCCAGGCTGCGGTAATGCGGGTCAACACCTTCGATCACATGCCACGGCGCATAGTCGCGACTGGTGCGGCGCAACACGCGTTCGCCATACTTCACGAATTTGTCGTAGGTCTGGGATTGCTGCCAGTCCAGCGGGCTGATACGCCAACTGTGCAACGGGTCGTCAGCCAGTGCCTTGAGGCGCGCCTTCATTTGTTTTTTGGAGAGATGGAACCAGAACTTGAAGATCAGCGCGCCTTCGTCGCAGAGCATTTTTTCAAAGCGTTCGGACTGGTTGATCGCCTGATCCAGCACCGCATCCTTGAACAAACCGTGCACCCGCCCTTGCAGCATCTGGCTGTACCAGTTGCCGAAGAAAATCCCCATGCGGCCCTTGGCCGGGAGCATCCGCCAATAGCGCCAGGCCGGTGGCCGCGCGAGCTCTTCGTCGGTCTGCTGGTCGAAGGTGCGCACCTCGATCAGGCGCGGGTCCATCCACTCGTTGAGCAACTTGACCGTCTCGCCCTTGCCGGCGCCTTCGATGCCATTGATCAAAATGATCACCGGAAAACGTTTTTGCTGCTGAAGTTCGAACTGCGCCTCAAGCAAAGCTTCGCGCAGGGCCGGCACTTCGGCGTCGTAGGTTTCTTTGTCGATGGCGTGACCGATTTCGGCAGATTCGAACATGGGCGGCTCCGTTCCTAGATTGAGCAAGACTAGCGGATTGACCTCTCGTGCGGGGAGAAGATCAAAATCAAAATCAAGATCAAAAGATCGCAGCCTCGTTCCCTGTAGGAGCTGTCGAGTGCAACGAGGCTGCGATCTTTTGATCTTGCTCTGCATTTTCCTCATCTGGCCTGCACCCACACTTGCCATGGATCAAGCACACCCCCACCAATCAGCTAGAATGCCCGCCTTGTCGTTGCCGAGCCTGCCATGAACCCTGAAATGCCCCACGCCCAGCTCGACTGGGACGACCAGGGACGTCCGCACTCGCGGGTGTTCGATGATGTGTATTTTTCCGACCTGTCCGGTCTGGAGGAAACCCGTTATGTGTTCATCGAACAAAACCGCCTGAAGGAGCGCTTTGCCGCGCTGCCCGCCGAGGGCCATTTTGTGATTGGCGAGACCGGTTTCGGCACCGGGCTGAATTTCCTCTGCGCCTGGCAACTGTTCGAAGAACAGGCCGTGGCCGGTGCGCGTCTGCATTTTGTCAGCGTGGAAAAGTACCCGCTGGCCGCCCCGGACCTGGCGCGGGCGCTGGCCTTGTGGCCGGAACTCAAGCCCTTTGCCGATCAGTTGCTGACCCAGTACGTGGCGATTCATCAAGGCTTCCAACACCTGGTGCTGGATAACGGTCGGGTAACCCTGACGCTATTGATCGGCGATGCGCTGGAGCAGTTGCCGCAACTGGACGCGCAGATCGATGCGTGGTTTCTCGACGGCTTCGCCCCGGCGAAAAACCCCGACATGTGGACCGCCGAGCTGTTCGCCGAACTGGCGCGCCTGGCCGCCCCCGATTCGACCATCAGCACCTTTACCAGCACCGGTTGGGTCCGGCGTCTGCTCAACGCGGCGGGCTTCAAAATGAAGCGCACGCCGGGCATCGGCCACAAATGGGAAATCCTGCGCGGCGCGTTTCTGGGCTGGCCCGCCGAGACGTCTGCACCCGCCGTCGCCAAGCCGTGGTTCGCCCGCCCGCCCGCGCATAAAGGCGAGCGTCGCGCTCTGGTGATCGGTGCGGGCCTGGCCGGTTGCGCCAGTGCGGCCAGCCTCGCAACCCGGGGCTGGCAGGTGAGTTTGCTCGAACGGCATGACGGGATCGCGCAAGAAGCCTCGGGCAACCCACAAGGTGTGCTGTACCTGAAACTGTCGGCCCATGGCACCGCACTGTCGCAATTGATTGTCAGCGGTTTCGGCCACACCCGGCGGGTGCTCGAACACTTGCATCGCGGAGTCGACTGGGACGGCTGCGGGGTGCTGCAACTGGCGTTCAATGCCAAGGAAGCCGAGCGTCAGGCACAATTGGCGGCGGCGTTTCCTGAAGACCTGCTGCACGTACTGGATCAACCACATGCCGAGGCGCGGGCCGGCATTGCGTTGGCCCATGGCGGGTTGTTCTATCCCGAAGGTGGCTGGGTGCATCCGCCGGCGCTGTGCCAATGGCAGGCTTCACATTCCAACGTTCAACTGCTGCCACATGGTGACGTGTTGCAGTTGCGCAAGGTCGACGGCCAGTGGCAAGCCAGGGACGGCGACACCTTGCTCGCCAGCGCACCAGTGGTGGTGCTGGCCGGCGCCGCCGAGATCAAACGGTTTACGCAAAGTGCAGACCTGCCGCTCAAGCGCATTCGCGGGCAAATCACCCGGTTGGCGCAAACCCGCGAGAGCCAGAGCCTGGCCACGGTGGTGTGCGCCGAAGGGTATGTCGCACCGGCGCGGCTGGGCGAACACACCCTGGGCGCCAGTTTCGACTTCACCAGCGATGACCTGACGCCGACCACCGCCGAGCACTTGGGCAACTTGCAATTGCTGGAAGAGATTTCCAGCGATCTGGTCACCCGTCTGCACGCCGATCAACTGGACGCCGAACAGCTGCAAGGCCGTGCGGCGTTCCGTTGCACCAGTCCCGACTACCTGCCGATTGTCGGCCCGCTGGCGGATGGCCCGGCGTTCAACCTGGCCTATACCGCCCTGGCCAAGGACGCCCGACAAGTGCCGGATGTCCCGTGCCCTTGGCTCGAAGGTTTGTACGTCAACAGTGGTCACGGCTCACGGGGGCTGATCACTGCGCCGCTGTCCGGCGAGTTGCTGGCCGCTTGGCTGGATAACGAACCGTTGCCCCTGCCACGCGCCGTGGCTGAGGCCTGTCATCCGAACCGCTTTGCCTTGCGCCGATTGATCCGCGGCAGTTGAATCAAACCTCGGCGATCGCACACAAACCGAGGTCGACCCGTTTCAAGGCCTCGTCCGTCAAGCGCTCCAGCAGCTTTGTCTCGGCCAGATCGCGTTCTTTGTTAATGGCCTCGACCTGCCCACGGTAATCGGCATCCTTCAGGGTCGGGGCCGTATCAAACACCTTGCTCAACCGAGTCTGAAACGGCGCATTCATCGTCGAAAACGCCTTGGGCGAATGCTGTTTCAAGTAATCGGCCCAGAAGTATTGCTTCGCCAGGGACCCGCGCAACGCCGGGGAAAGCTCGGCGGCGAGGATCTGGCTTTTTGCAGCCGCGATGTCGGTGGGGGTCACATCGCCGAGGGAAGAAAAACGCATGTACTTGGGCTGCCCCGGCAGTTCAAGATCCTCCGCCAGCCCCGTTCGAAAGGCCAGGTTGGCCTCCAGCGGGTCCACCGCCGGATGGGTGGTTTTATGTTCCAGGGCGATGGCATTCAACCGCTCGATTCGAAACAGCACGCGCCCCAATTGCAGCAATGGCTTCGCCGAGGCGGTGGTGGTGCCGGACAGACGCCGGACCTTGTCCACCTCCACCGCCACTTCGAGGTTGCTGAAATTCATGGCCGCCGTGTCCGTGCAATTGATCGGATTGGCCGCCTGATTGAGCACCTGGTCACGCAACGCCGCATCGTCATAAGCCGCCTCCAGCACCGACCAGACTCTGCCGGTCATGTCGTCACGCACGTATTCGCTGTCAGCGGTGTTCCCCAGTTCAGCCAGCAACTGGAACAGGCTTTCGGACTGTGGATCATCCTTGAACGCGTTCCAGATCTCGCCACGCCGGGTGTAAGTGACCGTGGTTTCCTCTGGCAGCCAAAGCGCCTTGGCGCTCTGTTCGTTCATGCGGGCGATGTCATCGTCGAAATAGCCCATGCCCACCCCGGTGTTATCCCGATAGGTCTCGAGCTTGATGCGACTGGCGTCGTCCAGGGTGTTGGTGCGCAGATTGATGCTTTTGCTGAAGCGCACGGGCACCTCGAACAGCCAGTCGGGCAGCGTCCTGATGGTGTTCTCGCGCAGGTCGACGAAGTTCAGATTCGGCAACCGGACCAGGCCTTTGGGCAGCTCCGTGGCCTGGGTATCTCGCAACGACAGCAGGCGCAGATCGAACATGTTGCTGACGTCAGGCGTGGCGCCCAATGCGTTCTTGCTCAGGTTCAACGATTGCAGCGAACGCATGGCCGCCAGTTTCACCAGCGTCGTCTCGGATAAGCGCAATCGGTTGTTGGCCAGGCTCAAGTGGATGAGTTTGGGCATCAGCGCCAGTTCTTCAGGCAGCGCTGTGACGTGGTTGCCATCCAGCTCCAGAGATTGAATGCCCTTGAAGGACGTCAGGAAGTGGGTCACTTCATCGCCCTGCGCCATGCCTTTCAATGACAGACGCTGCACATGACTGAAGTCGATATCGGCCGGCAGTACCGGCAGCTTGCCGACCCGCATCCCGTCCAGGCTAAGCCCCGGCACACTGCGCCCCTGCTCATCACGCAGCACTGCCACCCGCCGCCAACTGTTCTCGATGGCCTCGGCCACTTGGTGACGACTTTGCCGATACTCACTCAAGGCGCCCGGCAGTTTGCGCATTTCAGCGTCGTCATTGCGCCAGGTCTTGAGCGACCCGCGCAGGGACTTGAGTTGTGCCTGGCGCTGCTTGACTGCCGTCGCCCGGGTCAGGTGGTCAGTACCCAGCCCATCGAGCAGAGCATCGATCTGTTTATCGGTCAGCAGCGGATAGAGCTTTTTGACTTTGCGCAGCAACGCACGGGCATGGGTCGACGAAGGCTGCGCCGGGTCTGCCTGGACACAGGCGTTTGGCAGCTCGATATCCAAGGGTTTGCCCGCCAGTAAACGCGCGGATTGCGCACGTTCCTCCGTGGCCCGGGCCAGCAACTGGCCGCGCAACAGCTTGGCTTGCTCCGACGCCTGGTCGCCCAGCCCCATGGCCGTCCGTTGTGCGGTAGGCAGGGCTTGTACGATGGCTTCGTATATGGCGTCCGGGCCTTTTGTCACAGCGCCCAGCGACTTTGCATCGCTGCCAAACGCTTGGTAACCCGCCGCCGATTTGACGAGGGTACGCTTCAAAACGCTAGCTTGCGGCCCCATGCTCTGCAGCACTTTTCCGGTCATGGCGCCGTCACGTACTTCCAGCAACAATTTGTTGTCCCAGCCACGCAGGTGTTCGAGCAAGGCAATCGCCAGTTTTTCGGTATCGCCAGTGGCGATTTCTGGCAAGTAGAGCCCGCTGATGGCTTTGTCCAGCCGCACATCCGCCAAAGCGTCCCGGGATTTTTGCGCCAGCCCCATGGGCACACGCTGAGTGGCCCGCAAACGCAAACGCTCGACACTGCTGGCCTGATCGATCAGCTCCTGTGCCACGCCGGCGGGAAGTTGGGCAAATGCTTTTCTGACGATGGCCGCGTCACTCGCCGTGCTGACGTCATGCAACTCATACAGACGATTGAACAGCGGCAAACGCTCCTGTTTCAACGCGGCGCCAAGTTTTTTGGCCAGCGCATCAACTTCCTGCTCCGCGCTGGTTTTGGCACCGAGCAAGGTGTCCACCTCGCTCTGGTACAAACCCGCCACGACTTTCTCAAACAACTTG
This sequence comes from Pseudomonas sp. dw_612, assembly GCF_018449725.1. Taxonomy (GTDB): domain Bacteria; phylum Pseudomonadota; class Gammaproteobacteria; order Pseudomonadales; family Pseudomonadaceae; genus Aquipseudomonas. The sequence continues at coordinate 71,718 of NZ_JAAVVC010000011.1, forward strand.
CCCTGGGCCACTTCCGTTTCAAGGACATCAACGGCCAGATCTTCATCAGCGACACGCGCGGTTTTCGGATACACGGCAGTGACCTTCAGGTCGCTTTCCAGCAACCGTATATAGCGCCCGGCCGGCCAGCCGCTCATCGAGGGCAAGGCATGCAGCTGTTCTGTCGCATGCAACGCGCTGCGCGGATCGCCGGTTTCCAGGGCGGCGATACAGTCACGAATTCGTTGCTCCAGGCGAAAACGCTCGATGCAGTCCTTCAACCGAGCGCTCAAGACCAGACTTTCTTCGTTGAGGTGATGAAGGTCGGGGACAGAAGTACCGGTAATACGTCGAATGTTTTCCACCCGGCTGTCCTCCAGCGCCGACAAGTGTGAATCGATGCGTTTGAGTGCATAGCTGCCTTCACGCCATTGATGCGGTTGCTCGAATGCCAACCGCCAGCCACGCTCGCCGTTGTGCGCCAGGATCGGAGAAAAGGCATCGACCCGCGCGGGATGACGAACCCGCCATTTTTTCAGCACTGGGTCGTAGTGAATTCGATAGGCGCTGTCGTCGATGCGGATATGCGGTTGCCCCTCGATCTGGTAGACGCCCTCTGCGTCGGCGGCGCGGCCACTCAGCGTGCTCAGGGGGCGCTGGTACGACTTGAGGTCGGTTTTCCACAGATGTGGCTTGTCGTTGCCGTCGGCCATGGATTCGAACTGGCTGAAGAACTCCGGGTGTTCGCGCACGGTTTTCCTGATCAGCGAAGAGACCACTTTGCCACCGGCCGCGAACGCCCCCATCAACGTGAGGTTTTCCGTAACACTGAGCAGGTGTGAAAGTGCCTCCTGCCTGTCGCCGTGCTGCCAGTCCCGGACCCCGTCATACACTTCGGACAGCAACATCCCGACGCTCACACCGATCATCAATTGCCCCAGCACCGGGACAAAAAATGCCGCGACATTGGCCACCGTCAGCCCCAGCTCAAGCAGGTTCTCCACGCGTTTCTTGCGCACTTCTTCATCGACATCCGCCGTGGGCACGACCGTCTGCCGCGCATCGATCTGCATCTTGCCGAGGGCACTCTGGATCATGAATTGAAACAGCGGCACCTCGATCGGCAGCGCTTTGAACGTGTCGAGCTGAGTAGCCTGTGCCGCTGACTTGAAGAACTCCAGCTTGTGGTCGTCTTCGATCCCGTGGGCGAAGTAGTCCTTGTAGCGGTTGACCTTCAATTTCAGCCCCAGATACAACTGGAACTCGGCGAAGGTCTTGTATTCGTAGAGCGGCCGCCCGGGTTCGTTGGGCATGTAGACGATGCACCATTCGGTCGGATAGGTCTGGACCGAACGTTTGGAGAACACCACCACGCCCCACACACAACTGCCGAACAATTCCATGCCCTGGATAATCAGCGGCGTGGTGCCGTGGGTTATTTTCTGAATGCCCTCTTCGCTACCTGTTCCGCTATGAGTACCTAGCGTCAGCAAGGTTTTATAGGCCGCTTCGGTGATGTGCCCTTTCAAAAAGGCCAGGTGCGCATCCACCCGGAGCTTCTTGACCTTGAGCCATTTCAGGTCATTGACAAGGCCGTCGGAGGTTGCCGGCAGGTTGAACACCTCGCGGATATGCGCCTGATAGCCTTGGCCCAGGTCGAGCTCTCGACACAACGTGGCAAATGCCTGAGGTGTCAGGCCCGCCAAACCTTTCGGGGTCGAGGCGATGTCAAGTGTGCTATCGGCCGGAAAACCGTCCGTTTCAGTTTCAGCGGTCGTGAAGTTTTGCATCGCCGCCTGAAGCAGGCTACGCCGGATCGCCGGGATTTTTTTCACGCCCTCGGTGGTTGTCGGGGTGCCTTCGCAGCCACAGTCGAAGCCGGGAAGCACCAGCGCGTCATTATTCACATCGAACGCCACGGGCCACTTCTTTGTCAGAGCGCTCGCCAGTTTCGAGGCACACCAGGTGTCCAGCGGTTGCAGCTTCTGCATCAGCAATTCGAACTTTTGCTGATAAGCCAGCAGCTCCCGTGCATCCGTGTCCAGGGCCGCGAGCACCGTCGAGGCGCCCTTGAGCAACCAGGCGGGAATCCCCTGCTGCAACGTTTCGGCGATCTCCAGATCCCCGGTGGCTTCCAGCAGCGCAGTGAGCGTTTCGGTGGGACTCAATGGCCGGCGCACCGGCGCCGGCGTTTGCGTGGTCAACATCAGCAATATTCCTTATTGCAGGTCAGTAGCCCTTAACCTATCGGCTCTGCATCAGGAAAAAAAACACGAATTGTGGTGCGTTCCGGCACTGCTTCGAGCAGTAACTTGCATGAGTCATATATCTATTTACCACCCGGCAGCCATCCGGTTGTGCCTGCCGTCCGTTACAGCCCAGCCCCGCTACTTATAACCGATCGATCTAAAACTCCCACCAACCCGCCGGGTCAGTTTCAGAGTACCCGCCGTTTTGGCGCGGTAGCGATTGACCCTCCCCAACGGAAAAACCGGTAAGGACTTTATGTGCGGATTAGCTGGCGAGTTACGCTTTGATCATCAACCTGCGGACCTCGCGGCCGTTGAACGAATCACCCATCACCTGGCCCCTCGCGGCCCGGATGCGTGGGGCTTTCACAGCCAGGGGCCGATTGCCCTGGGCCATCGTCGCCTGAAAATCATGGACCTGTCGGACGGCTCGGCGCAGCCGATGATCGACAACCAACTAGGCTTGTCCCTGGCCTTCAACGGCGCGATCTACAACTTCCCGGAACTGCGCACCGAGCTTGAAGCGCTTGGTTATGCCTTCTATTCCGGTGGCGACACGGAAGTGCTGCTCAAGGGCTATCACGCCTGGGGCGAAGCGCTGCTGCCAAAACTCAATGGCATGTTCGCCTTCGCCATCTGGGAACGCGACGCCAAACGCCTGTTCATTGCCCGCGACCGTCTCGGCGTGAAGCCGTTGTACCTGTCGCGCACCGGCCAGCGCCTGCGCTTTGCCTCAGCATTGCCGGCGTTGCTCAAGGGCGGCGATATCAGCCCGATGCTCGACCCGGTGGCGCTCAACCATTACCTGAATTTCCACGCGGTGGTCCCAGCCCCGCGCACCTTGATCGCCGGCATCGAAAAACTGCCACCCGCGACCTGGATGCGTATCGAGGCGGATGGCACCACCGAGCAGAAAACCTGGTGGACCCTGCCCTACGGCCCCCACGCCGACGAGATGAACCTGACCCTGGAAGACTGGCGCGACCGTGTGCTCGACAGCACCCGCGACGCGGTCGCCATCCGTCAGCGTGCTGCCGTGGATGTTGGTGTGCTGCTGTCCGGTGGTGTCGATTCGAGCATGCTCGTGGGCCTGTTGCGTGAAGTCGGCGTGGAAAACCTGTCGACCTTTTCCATCGGTTTCCAGGATGCCGGCGGCGAACGTGGCGACGAGTTCCAGTATTCGGACCTGATCGCCAAGCATTACGGCACCCAGCATCATCAGTTGCGCATTCAGGAAAGCGAGATCATCGAGCAACTGCCGGCGGCGTTCCGCGCCATGAGCGAGCCGATGGTCAGTCATGACTGCATTGCCTTCTATCTGTTGTCCCGTGAAGTGGCAAAGCACTGCAAAGTGGTGCAAAGCGGCCAGGGCGCGGATGAGCTGTTCGCCGGGTATCACTGGTATCCGCAAGTGGACGGTGCGGCCGATCCATACACGGCCTATCGCGATGCGTTTTTCGACCGCAGTTACGAAGACTACGCCGCCACCGTGCAGCCGAAATGGCTGACGGCGAATGACGCGGCCGGTGACTTCGTGAAGGAGCATTTCGCACAACCCGGCGCTGATGCGGCGGTGGACAAAGCGTTGCGTCTGGACAGCACAATCATGCTGGTGGACGACCCGGTCAAACGTGTCGACAACATGACCATGGCCTGGGGCCTGGAAGCGCGCACGCCGTTTCTCGACTATCGCCTGGTGGAATTGTCGGCCCGGGTGCCGGGTAAATTCAAACTGCCGGATGGCGGCAAACAAGTGCTCAAAGAAGCGGCGCGGCTGGTGATTCCAAGCGAAGTGATCGACCGCAAAAAGGGTTACTTCCCGGTGCCCGGCCTCAAGCATTTGCAAGGCGATACGCTGAACTGGGTGCGTGAACTGCTGCTCGATCCAAGCCAGGATCGCGGCTTGTTCAACCCGGCCATGCTCGACCGCCTGCTGACCGACCCGCAAGGCCAGTTAACCCCATTGCGCGGCTCCAAGCTGTGGCAATTGGCGGCGCTGAACCTGTGGCTCAGTGAACAAGGAATCTGATCGATGAAACCCCACGCCACGGCTTACAGCCAACGTTTGTTGCGCGGTCAGTCACCCTCCTACGAACGCTTGCAGGCGCGGCTGGCCGAAGATGGCAGCGAATTGGGCGCCGCGCCGATCGCGGTGCATTGCGGTTGGGGCCGGTTGCTGATCGGGCACACCTTTCCTGACGCGGCGAGCATCGCCCAGGAATTGCTCAACGAGCAGCCCGGCGAGCGCGATATCGCCCTGTATGTGGCAGCGCCCCAGCAAGTGTTGGGGCTGGAGCCGGCCCAGTTGTTTCTTGATCCGTCCGACACCTTGCGCCTGTGGTTCAGCGACTATCGTCAGTCGACCCGGGTGTTTCGCGGGTTCCGCATTCGTCGGGCGCAGAGCGACGCCGATTGGCAGGCGATCAATCTGCTGTATCAGGCACGCGGCATGTTGCCGATCGACCCGTCGTTACTGACCCCGCGTCATATGGGCGGCCCGGTGTATTGGCTGGCGGAAGACGAGGACAGCGGCGCGATCATTGGCAGCGTCATGGGCCTCAATCATCACAAGGCTTATAACGATCCCGAAAACGGCAGCAGCCTCTGGTGCCTGGCGGTCGATCCGCACTGTTCGCGGCCCGGTGTCGGCGAAGTGCTGGTGCGGCATCTGATCGAGCACTTCATGAGCCGTGGGCTGAGCTACCTCGATCTGTCGGTGTTGCACGACAACCGCCAGGCGAAAAGCCTGTACGCCAAGCTTGGCTTTCGTAACCTTTCGACCTTCGCCATCAAACGCAAGAACGGCATTAATCAGCCGTTGTTTCTCGGGCCGGGGCCGGAAGCCGAATTCAATCCGTACGCGCGGATCATTGTCGAGGAAGCCCATCGACGTGGCATTGACGTGCAGGTGGATGACGCCGATGCCGGGATGTTTACCCTCAGCCACGGCGGGCGCCGGGTGCGTTGCCGCGAATCCCTGAGCGACCTGACCAGCGCCATCAGCATGAGCCTGTGCCAGGACAAGAGCCTGACCCACAAGGTGCTGAAAGCCGCTGGCCTGAACCTGCCCTCCCAGCAACTGGCGGGTAACGGTGACGACAACCTGGCGTTTCTCGACGAGCACGAACGGGTGGTGGTCAAACCTCTGGATGGCGAACAGGGCCGGGGTGTGGCGGTGGATTTGCAGACGATTGAAGAGGTTCAGCAAGCCATCGAAACGGCGCGCCAGTTCGACACCCGCGTACTGCTGGAAAGCTTTCACGAAGGGCTGGATTTGCGGATTGTGGTGATCGGTTTCGAAGTGGTCGCCGCTGCGATTCGCCGGCCGGCGGAAGTGGTCGGTGACGGCCAGCATTCCATCCGTGCGTTGATCGAAGCCCAGAGCCGGCGACGTCAAGCGGCCACCAGCGGCGAAAGCAAAATCCCGATGGACCACGAAACCGAGCGCACCTTGCAGGCGGCGGGTTACGACTACGAAAGCATTCTGCCGGCCGGTGAGCATTTGTTCGTACGGCGTACGGCGAATCTGCATACCGGCGGCGTGCTGGAAGATGTCACCGCGATCCTGCACCCGACGCTGGTGGATGCCGCCGTACGCGCGGCGCGGGCGCTGGATATCCCGATGGTCGGGCTCGACCTGATGGTGCCGGCCGCCGACCAGCCGGAGTATGTGTTTATCGAAGCCAATGAACGCGCCGGCCTGGCCAACCATGAACCGCAGCCGACGGCGGAGCGGTTTGTGGATTTGTTGTTTCCGCATAGTCAGCCGGCGGTTTCTTAGTGATGTAGTGCCTGGACTGGCGCCTTCGCGGGCAAGCCCGCTCCCACAGGGGAACGCATTCCAAAATGTGGGAGCGGGCTTGCTCGCGAAGGCGGCCTACCAGGCACTACAAAATCCTTTCCCCTCATCGAAACCATCGATGCTGTTTACTCATCAGGAGTTTCCATGACCAGCAAAATTCCCGAACCGGATCTCAACTACCTGCAAAAAGTCCTGTTGGAAATGCTCGCCATTCCCAGCCCGACCGGGTTCACCGACACCATCGTGCGTTACGTCGCCGAGCGGCTCGAGGAGTTGGGCATTCCGTTCGAAATGACCCGGCGCGGCACCATCCGCGCCACGCTCAAGGGCAAGAAAAACAGCCCTGACCGCGCCGTGTCTGCCCACCTCGACACCATCGGCGCGGCGGTGCGCGCGGTGAAGGACAACGGTCGTTTGACCCTGGCCCCGGTCGGCTGCTGGTCCAGCCGTTTTGCCGAAGGCAGCCGGGTCAGCCTGTTTACCGACAACGGTGTGATTCGCGGCAGCGTGTTGCCGTTGATGGCTTCCGGGCATGCGTTCAATACCGCAGTGGATGAAATGCCGATCAGTTGGGACCACGTCGAACTGCGCCTGGACGCCTATTGCGCGACCCGTGCCGATTGCGATTCCCTGGGGATCAGCGTCGGTGATTTCGTCGCCTTCGACCCGTTGCCGGAGTTCACCGAAAGCGGTCACATCAGCGCCCGTCACCTCGACGACAAGGCTGGTGTAGCGGCGCTGCTGGCAGCGATGAAAGCGATCATCGACAGCGGCGAAGAGCTGATGATCGATTGCCATCCGCTGTTCACCATCACCGAAGAAACCGGTAGCGGCGCGGCGGCGGCATTGCCGTGGGATGTCAGCGAATTCGTCGGCATCGACATTGCGCCGGTCGCGCCGGGCCAGCACTCCAGCGAACACGCGGTGAGCGTGGCGATGCAGGATTCCGGCGGGCCGTACGACTATCACCTGTCGCGGCATCTGCTGCGGCTGGCCAGTGACAACGAGTTGCCGGTGCGCCGCGACCTGTTCCGCTATTACTTCAGTGATGCCCATTCGGCGGTGACCGCCGGGCATGACATTCGTACCGCGCTGCTGGCGTTTGGTTGCGACGCGACCCATGGCTATGAACGAACGCACATTGATAGCCTCGCGGCGCTGAGTCGTCTGCTCGGTGCATACATCCTGAGTCCGCCGGTGTTCGCCAGCGATGCACAACCGGCCAAGGGTTCGCTGGACCGGTTCAGTCATCAGATCGAACATGACACGCAGATGGAAAGTGATACGCGGGTGCCGTCGGTGGATAGCCTTGTCGGGCAGCGAACCGATAGCTAAGTCCTGCGGTGTTTGAATAATCGCCTTCGCGGGCAAGCCTCGCTCCTACAGGGTATGTGTCGATCCCGCAACCTGTAGGAGCGAGGCTTGCCCGCGAAGGCGTCAGATCAAACACCACAGGAGGTCAAGGCTAGCCGCAACCCATCATTCGCCGTAGCATCGCGCCATTGTTTTAGCCGAGGTGCTTATGCTGATCCCTTACGACCAACTTGAAGTCGACACCCTGACCCGCCTGATCGAGGATTTCGTGACCCGCGACGGCACGGACAACGGTGATGACACGCCGCTGGAAACCCGCGTACTGCGGGTTCGTCAGGCGCTGACCAAGGGCCAGGCGCTGATCGTTTTCGACCCGGACAGCGAGCAATGCCAGTTGATGCTCAAGCACGATGTGCCCAAGCATCTGTTCGACTGATCGCTCAGCGTCCTTTGCTTTTGGCCAATTTGACCTGGATGCGTTCGTAGACTTCGGCCCGATGCACATTGACGTTTTCTGGCGCTTCGACGCCGAAGCGCACGCTGCCGCCGTTGACCGCCAGAATGCGCACGGAAATGTTGTCACCGATGGAAATCAATTCGCCTACAACGCGACTGAGTACAAGCATGGTCTTTATCCTTCAGGGTTACCGGACCCCGAAGATGCCCGGCGCGCGCCGGGGCTTCAATGCGATGCAGGCAAATCAGGCTTGCCCTACAGGACAGGACGTCGCCACCGACAGACACCTCTTACAAACACGTTGAATGCAGGACCCATCCTTCAGGACGCGGAGAAACGCGGGCCGAAAAGGATGACGGACGCGCCGATCACGCACAGCGCCACGCCGATCCAGTCCGAGCCCAGCGGACGCACCCGCTCGACCACCGCCAACCAGCCAATCGACGCAATGATGTAAATGCCACCGTAGGCCGCATAGGCGCGGCCGGCGTAGGTCGCTTCGATCCGGGTCAGCAGCAACGCAAACAAGGTCAGGCTCAGCAGCGCCGGTATGACCCACCAGGCACTTTTGCCCTGGCGCAGCCACATCCAGAACGCGAAACAACCGGCGATTTCGAACAGCGCGGCGAGGAAAAACCACAGGTAATTGAGCATGCAGACGTCTCGTGAGGATGGCCGAATGCGGCCACCCTATCGACGGTGTCGCCTGCGGGCAAGATCAACCGGCGGTCTGCTTGGCCTTGGCGCGCATTTTGTCGGCCATGACGGTCATTTCGTTGTAGAGCAGTTGCGGGTTTTTCTGCTTCAGCGCCCACGCCATGCGCCCCTGTTCGTGGGGCAGGATCATGAATTCGCCGGCCGCCACTTGGGTGTAGATGTAGTCCGCGATGTCGGTGGCGGTGATCGGAGAGCTTTCCAGCAACTTGCCGACCTGGGCTTTCATCGCCGGGGTCGGGCCACGGAAAGAGTCCAGCAAATTGGTCTGGAAGAACGACGGGCACACCACGTGTACGCCGACTTCCTGTTGCGCCAGTTCGATCAGCAGGCTTTCGGACAACGCCACCACACCAGCCTTGGCCACGTTGTAGTTGCTCATGGCCGGACCTTGCATCAGCGCCGCCATGGAGGCGATGTTGATGATCTTGCCTTTGCTTTTTTCCAGCAGTGGCAGGAAGGCTTTGCAGCCCTTGACCACGCCCATCAGGTTGATTGCGATCTGCCAGTCCCAGTCTTCCAGGGACAGCTCGCTGAAGAACCCGCCCGAGGCCACACCGGCGTTGTTGACGATGATGTCGATGCCACCGAGTTTCTCTTCGCACGCCTGGGCGAACGCGGTCAGTTGGCTGTAATCACGGACATCGCAGCGCTGGATAAACCCGTCGCCGCCCGCTTCGCGAACCAGCTTCAGGGTTTCTTGCAAGCCGGGCTCGCTGACATCCGACAAGGCCAGTTGCCAGCCTTCGCGGGCCCAGCGCAGCGCGATTTCGCGACCCAGGCCCGAGCCTGCGCCAGTGATCATCATGCGATTTTGCATAGCAAACAGCCTTGTTGTTCTGGGGAAGATGCGCCGAGTGTAGCGAAGGATATTGCCCGACCCACGCTCCATCAGATTGCTGAATGGTCCGCGCAAACCGTGGGAGTGACTGGCCCGGTTTGTCTGTAGACCGCGTCGCCGCCTTCGCGAGCAAGCCCGCTCCCACAGTTGATCGCGTTCCCCTGTGGGAGCGGGCTTGCTCGCGAAGAACGATAACGCGGTCTAACTTATGAACTTGCCTGGGGATAAAAACGAAATAAGCCTGCAATCTAAAAAACATTAAAAAACTTTGAATTTTCTTTCATCCGCGAGAGTCGGATTTTGTAAGCAGTTCGGATTTATCGCATTCCGGCTGACAGTTAAAACGTTAGGTCATTCAGAACACTTCCAACAAGGAAATAGACATGGGCACAATTCTTATCGTTATCCTGATCCTCTTGCTGATCGGTGGTCTGCCAGTCTTCCCACACTCCAGAAGTTGGGGTTATGGCCCATCGGGTATCCTCGGCGTAGTGTTGGTAGTGCTGTTGATTCTGCTCTTGCTTGGCAAGATATAAAGATTTAACCCGACCAAAAAAAGAGGCCCTTGAAAAAGGGCCTCTTTTTTATTGCGTCAAACGTTAGTCCGGCTTGCCGTTAACCACGCCGGCAGTGTTATCCAGCAGGCTCTTGGTCGCGGTTTGCAGGAACGCCTCAAGTTTCTGTTTGAGCGCCGCTTCGTCAGCCGACTCCGGAATCACTTCACCTTTCGGATTGGCGCCCAGTTCGTAGTGATAGAGTTTTGGCGGCATCTCTTTCGGCAACACCAGTACACGGTCCGCCGTCAGCAACGCTACGGTCTGATCGCTGCCCGAAGGCTTGATCACGCCGAAACCCTTGTCGCCTTCCGGCAGGTTCAGCAAGTCACGACCCCAGCACTGATGAATCACGTCGCCACCGATGCGGCCCATGATGGTCGGCACGATGTCGATCTGAGTGCCCACGGTGTGGTCACGCTGACCGAATTTTTCCTGGATACCCGGCCCGATCATCAGCATCGGCACGTTGAAGCGGCCCAGGTCCATTTCGGTGATCTGTTCCTCGTTACCGAAGCCGTGGTCACCGACAACCACAAACAGCGTTTCCTTGAAGTACGGCTCTTTACGGGCCTTCTCGAAGAACTGACCCAGCGCCCAGTCGGAGTAGCGCATGGCGGTCAAGTGCTCGTTCATGCTGCCCCGGTCGGTCACAGGCTCTACCGGCAATGGCGTCGGCAAGGCATACGGCGTGTGGTTGGACAGGGTTTGCAGCAAGGCATAGAACGGCTTTTTGTCCTTGCCATCGCGCGCCTTCAGTTCTTCCAGGCCACGGTTGAACATGTCCTGGTCGGACACGCCCCAGGTCGGATCAGAGAACACCGGGTTAACGAAATCGTTGCGCCCGATGAAGTTGGTCATGCCCTGGTTGCTGAAGAAGCCCGACTGGTTGTCCCAGGCAAAGTCGCCGTTGTAGACGTACACATCGTCATAGTCACGAGCGCTGAGCAACTGCGGCAGGCCGGACAACTTGTGGCTGCCTTCCGGGGTCTGCATCAGGTATTCGAAACCCGGCAGGTTCGGGAAGCAGGCCATGGTGGCGAACATACCCTGGTGGGTGTGCGTGCCGTTGGAGAAGAAACGGTCGAACAACAGACCTTCCTTGGACAGTTTGTCGAAGGCTGGCGTGACGTTGCCCGGACGACCCAGGGCGCCCACCGAGTGACCGGCGAAGCTTTCCATCAGGATCACCACGACGTTCTTGATCGGCAGGGTCTTGCTGGCGTCAGGCGTGTAGTTGCGGCGCACGGCAGAAATGTCGGGATCCACCAGTTTGTCGCTTGGGGTCAGCAACATGTCGCGCACGGTCTGCTGGGCCAGAGGCTGCGGCAGCGTGGCTTTCCAGATGTTGTCGCGATCTTCGGACATCCGCGCCTTGGCCGCTGCAATCAGCGACAGCGTACCGTTGAGGCCCAACTGATTGGCGAAGTTGGAGTCGGTGGTGTAAACGTCACCCCAACGCAGGGGCGGGCCCTGACGCAAGGTGCCACGGGCGGCGACCACGCAGACCAGCAGGCAGACCACGAATACCGCAATGCGCGCATACCACGGGGCGATTTGCCGGGTGCCAATGCTGCCACCGCTGAACGGACCGCGAGGACGGGTGGCGCGGTCGGCGCCCTTGAACGCCAGGGTCAGGACCAAGGTGCCCACGGCCCACGCCAGCAGGTAGCGAACCACCGGAAAACCGTACCAGAGCATGCTCATCACGGTTTTCGGGTCTTCTTTAACGTACTGGAAAACCAGGCCATTGAGGCGCTGGTGGAACTCACGATAGAAGTCCATCTCCATCAGGCCGAGGAACAGCGCGATGCTCGAAGCGATGGTCAGCCAGAAACGGAAGAACCCGCGGGCAGCCATGGCCCGAGCGCTGAACAGTGCCAGCAGCAGCGGAATACTGAGGTAGACCACCAGGCGCAGATCGAAACGCAGGCCATTGGCGAACGCTTCGAGGAAGGTCGAAGCCGGGGTGTCGAGGATCATCGCGCGGTTGTAGACCAGCAGCGCGACGCGCAGCAGGCTGAACATGACCATCATGACCAGGGCACACAATAACGTGTAGGCCAGATGCGATTTGACGGTCGGTTGCAGCAGGCGACTAGAAGCTCGCTGCTGATTCAGGGCGTCCGGGTTTGCCATGTCGTTTTAGGACCCATTGGAAAGTTGAAGTTGCAAAAATACAGCTGCGCCCTGCCCTCTGTTGGCCAGTACTTGGCCCCGGGGCTTGCGCGGTGCGCAAATGTTGCACGATCACTCGCGGCATTGCCATTGATTACTGTGCGGGATGTTGGCGCGGGCGAATTGTCTTGGAGGCTTTGTGAAAATTTCGTGCAACGCATATCTGGAAACACAATAAAGCCCTGAACCTGACGCTCTGAACCTGTGGGAGCGGGCTTGCTCGCGAATGCGGTGTGACAGTCGATATTTGCTTTAACTGGCACACTGCATTCGCGAGCAAGCCCGCTCCCACAGAGATTGTGTTTAAGCTGCTCCTTAATGACAAACGCCCCGAACAGGTCGGGGCGTTATCGGAAGAACAGCGCGGTTACTTCTCGGCGCGTTCTTTCAGGGCTTTCAAGGTATTGAACGGGGCATCGACCACAAATTTGTTGGCGATCATCGACGGCACGCTGCCGCCCGGCTCGGTGTGTACCTGATAGGTCACTTCAACCTGGTCACCCTTGGGCACGAACTTCCAGAAGCCATCGACCTTGGCGACCCGGACAAAGCCTTTTTCCTCAGGAATGTATTTCGGCACGCCTTCGAGTTTACGGGTCAGGCTGCCATCGGCGCCTTCGACGGTGGTGACATGCAATACCGAATCGCGCGGGGTGACGGGCCATGGGGTATTGAATTGGGTGTAAGTCCAGCTATCAGCGCCTTCATGCTTGAGCAACTTCTGGGCTTTGCACTCGTGAATCCACGAGCAGGCTCCTGCCACGTCTTCCTGCAGCGTGCGCAATTTGGCGATGGTGGTCTTCATCAGGGTGACGCCCTGGTAAGCCTTGTAATCGGAACCGGCCACTTCACTCAGGGACACCTTGATGCCCTCTTCGTTTTTGGCGACTTTCCAGTCTTCGGCCTGAGCCGCCGAGGTGGCCAGCAAAACCGTCAAACCACATAGCACAGCAATACGATGCAACGAACCCATAGTCTTATTCCTTATTGTTGAAGTTCCGTTCGTTTGAACATCACGCCGCCGTCATTTGCTCCCACCAGCCAAGCAGCCTGATGGCTTCTTCACTGCTGTTTCCGCAGACCTCGGCATCGGCTTCGAAAGCCGAACAGACTGCCGGGCGTTCTGGCTGGCCGAAAATGTTGCACAGGTTTTCGACAGAGAGTTGTACGCAACGTTCTCCCGCAGGTTTGCCATCGGGCATGCCTGGAATCGGAGAACTGATGGAAGGGGCAATGCAACAGGCGCCACAGCCTTCACGGCATTTCATGACGACAAGCTCCTCGCGACGGGTGATGTGTAAAAGGGACGTGGCACAGAGTAACCGCTAAAACGACTGTTTAAAATTGCCTGGACCGGGGTTTTTGCATTCAAGCGAACGTGACTGACCAGTCTCCGACGAAGCGTCTGGCCCGCGGCTCACCGATGGGAATGATTTACTGCTTGAACTCGAATTCCAACGCCGCGCCTTCGACTTCACGACGCTCCTCGTTGCGCAGTTGCAACTGCATTTCGTTGCTGAGCAGACGGCCGTTGAGCTGGAACTGACTGCTCTTGTCGCCAAACATTTGTGGCAATACCGCATCGTGCCTGGGCAATGGCACAGTCCCGATGGGCTTGAGTTCGTCGACCATGTGTTGCGGCAAGCTCAAGTCAAGATTGGCGGGTGGCAGTTGGGTGGTTTTGACCACTTCACTGGCCGACTTGGACTTGGAAGCAATGGGCGGACGTTTTTTGATCGGAGCGGCCTTCTTTGCCGGCGCCGCTTTTTTGGCCGTCACCGGCTTCTTTGCTGTCGCCTTGGTGCTGCTGGCGGCCGGTTTTTCCTGGACAGCAGCAGCCATGACACCTTCCGGTAACGCAGTCATCAACAGGCAGATCGACAGCCAAGCGGCAGAAAAAATCGGTTTCATGGACCCAACGGCGCTAACGGCAGAGGGGGCATATGCTCGCTTGTTGCACGCGACATGACAAGCACGGGCAGTGGATACCTGCCCGTGCGATCAAAAACCGCTGGCCGTCTCCTGACAGAGTTGGGTCGCCAGCAGCCCGAGGGTCATCAATGCACGCTCGGCTTCACGGTTCCAGGGCGTGCCACAGTTCAGTCGAATGCAATGATTGAATTGCTCGGTGTTACTGAAAATCAGCCCCGGCGCGATGCTGATGCCCTGCTGCAAGGCCCGCACATGCAATTCCTGAGTATTGACCCGCCCCGGCAGGCTGACCCACAAAATAAAGCCACCGGTTGGCCGGCTCATTTGCGTGCCTTCAGGGAAATACTGCTGCACCGCCAACTGGAAGGCGCTGAGGTTTTTCCGGTACTCCTGACGGATGTAACGCAAATGCCGGTCGTAACCGCCGTTTTCCAGGTAAGCCGCAATGCCCATCTGCGTGACGCTGCACGCCGAATGCGTACTGAACGTCTGCAAGCGCTGGATCTCCTGCTGGTACTTGCCGGCGATCATCCAGCCAATCCGCACCCCCGGCGACAGGGTTTTGGAGAAGCTTGAGCAGTAGATCACCCGATCCAGCCGATCATAGGCCTTGAGCGCTTTGGTACGGCCCTGCTCGAACATCAATTCGCCGTAGATGTCGTCTTCGACGATTTGGATATCGAAATCCGAAGCCAGGCGCAGCAATTGTTTCTGCCGCTCTTCGGGCATGGTGCCGCCCAGTGGATTACTCAGGCGGGTGGTCAGCACCAACGCCTTGATCGACCACTGGTTGGCGGCCAGTTGCAGGGCCTCGAGGCTCATCCCGGTAGCAGGGTCGCTGGGGATTTCGATGACTTTAAGGCCAAGCAAGTCGGCCAGTTGCAGTAAGCCGTAATACGTCGGTGATTCGGCAGCGATCAGGTCGCCGGGCCGGGTCAATACCCGCAGCGACATCTGCAACGCATCGACGCAACCGTGGGTGATCACGACTTCGGACGGATCAACCACTACGCCAGCATCGCGCATGCGGATCGCCACTTGACGGCGCAACGGTTCAAAACCCGGGCTGAACATGTAGCTGAACGCCCTCGGGCTATGGAATCGGGTGACTTTGGCCAGTTGTTGATGCAGCGCGCGGACCGGCAAATAATCGACGCTCGGCACCGCCGCGCCCAAGGGGAACACACCCTCGCGGCGGGATTCGACCAGCACTTGCTGAATGATGCTGCTGCGCGTAACCAGACCCGGCCGTTCGACCCGAGCGATGTCCGGCGTCGGCGCCGTCAGGGCCGGGGTCTGGTGTACGTAGTAACCGGACTGCGGCCGGGCGCGGATCAGGCCCTGGTCCTCAAGGTTGGCGTAAGCCTGCAACACCGTTGCATGGCTGACATTGAGCTGCGAGCTCATCTTGCGCACCGAAGGCACGCGCTCCCCCGGTTGATAGACACCGCGACGGATGTCTTCGGCCAGTTGCTGAGCAATACGTTGGTAGAGCAAGAGATTGGTCATGACGCAGCACTCGATTTCACGGGCATTTTATTCTTGTGTGAAACAATACCGGAACAGTTTAGAAGTGTACGGGGACAGTTGCCACAATAGTCGACCGTACAGTGCAGTGTCAGCAAAATCTGTACTGCTTTGTGAAGCGATTGGCAGGCGTAAAAAAACCCGGCGCTGTCTGGCAGGCCGGGTTTTCCAGAAACGCAGCCCTTAGCGGGCGGCGCCGAGCTGGCCTTTTTCGTCGGAGAACACAATTTCTACCCGACGGTTCTGTGCGCGACCGCGCTCAGAGGCGTTCACGTCCACCGGGTATTCATCGCCATAGCCTTCGACCTGAATGCGTTTATCGTCGATACCCAGGTCCATCAGCACGTCGGCCACCGATTGCGCACGGTCGCGGGACAGTTTGAGGTTGTCCTGCTTGCCGCCGGTGCTGTCGGTGTAGCCCTCGATCCGCACCACGCGCTTGGGGTTGAGCTGCAGGAACTGCACGATCTTCAGCACCACGCGGTTCGCCGAATTCTTCAATTCTGCCTCGCCGGTATCGAACAACACGTCGCCCAGGGTCATCACCAGACCGCGATCGGTCTGGGTGGTCGCCAGCGCGACGATTTGCTCTTCGAGCCACTTGCCCTGTTGCTGCACGCTCAGCAGTTTGGATTCGCGCAGGGCCAGTTGCAGGCGCTGGCGTTCCAGTTCGAGCTTGGCCGCCTGCTCCTCGTTGAGCACCTGGTTGGTGTGTTCGCGGGCAATTTCGCTGTAGCGCTGACTCAGATAAGCGTAATGCACCACATCCGAACCGCTGCCCCAGTAGCTGGACAAGCGATCGGCGCGGGCCAGGGACTCACCGGCGCGGATGACGTCCTTGGGCGCAATACGCAACACATTCGAGTCTTCCTTGACCTTCTGGAAGTCGGCACCGGCCTGCTGCAACGCCGTCTCGCTGTGCTGACCGGCGCAGCCATACAGGCTGGCGCAACCTGCGAGGATCAAACCGCCGAGTGCTTTGGATTTGAGGCTCATTGGGCATCCCCCAGTTGCTTGCGCAGGCGAGTGATGCGGGTATTGAGCAGGTTCAACTGCTCTTGGCTCTTGAGGGTCAGGACCCGGGCTTCGGCCAGGCGCGCGTCCAACTCGGCCTGTTCGGCGCGCATGCGGGCGTGTTTGTAAGACTGATCGGTCATGTCGCCCTGTGCGCGGGAGAACTTGTCTTCGGCCAGTTTCAGCTCCGGCACTTCGTCAGCGGTGGCGCCAACGGCTTTGGCTTGTTCGAGTGCCTGCTCGGTCAGGCGAATTTGTTCATTCGGCGCCGGATCGGCTGCACAACCCGCCAGAGCCAGAACGGCCAGGGCAGCGAAAAGAGGTCGAATACTCACTAAAAATCCCTACTGTTTTGGGGTACTGACGGGTTGTTGCTGCCGTTGGGAGAGTTGTGCTTTCCAACGCTCGATATTGCGCAGCAGAACAGCTTCCGTCAGTCCGGACGCGGGCAATTCTGTCATCTTTTTGGCCAGCTGTCCGCGCAACCACGGATCGTTGCAGGCGGAGTTATGGGAAACCGCGAGGAACAGGCCGGGTTTATCGACCGGTTGCGGATAGGCTTGCAGGTCATTGCCCATGCCCAATGCCTGCGCGGCCGCCATGCCTGAGTAGCGCCCGGCGAGTACATATTCCACTTCACCCAGCAGCAATTTCTGAAGGGTCTGGGTCAGGTTTGGTGTACGGGTCAGGGTCAATTGCTGCTCGGCGAAAGTGCCGAACTCCCGGGTCATTCGAGACTTTTCCGACACGGCGCCGGGGTGCCCGTGCAGGTCTTTCGCTTCGCTGTAGACCAGCGTTGAGCCCTTGCGGGTCCAGACCAGATAGTCGTTTTCCAGCAGCGGCGGATGGATGTAATCCAGGGTTTCCAGCTCGTTGATCGTCAACGGTGCGTCCGCCAGCATGTCCATGCGCCCGCTGCGCACTTCATCCAGGGCCTGGGCGCGTTTGCCGGCATACAGCATGTCGATCTTGATGCCCAACTCCCCCGCCACTTGCTGCAACAAATCGGCGCTGGCGCCGATCAGGTGTTTGGGGTTTTGCGGGTCTTGCCACAGGTACGGCGGCGCGTCCGGGCTGCCGGTGACCACCAGGCGTTCGCACTTGCCTGCGGCTGCGCATAGCCCTGGCAATAGTGACAATCCCAGCAAGCCCCATACAAGACGCAGATCCATAGCAATACACTCCGCTCAATCCCGGTTATGTCACCTGTAGGAGCGCTGTAGGAGCTGTCGAGTGAAACGAGGCTGCGATCTTTTCGAGTTCACTTGAGACTCAAGCGAAAGATCAAAAGATCGCAGCCTCGTTTCACTCGACAGCTCCTACCAGCTCCTACAGCGGAACAAAAAAAAAGCCCGACCAAAAGGCCGGGCTCTTTATAGTTTAAGCCGCTGGATTAGACCAGCTTCTCGAACTCGGGGATTGCTTCGAACAGGTCCGCCACCAGGCCGTAATCGGCCACCTGGAAGATCGGCGCTTCTTCGTCCTTGTTGATCGCAACGATCACTTTGGAGTCTTTCATGCCGGCCAGGTGCTGGATCGCGCCGGAGATACCGACCGCGATGTACAGCTGTGGAGCAACGATCTTGCCGGTCTGACCGACCTGCATGTCGTTGGGTACGAAACCTGCGTCGACCGCAGCGCGGGAAGCACCGACAGCAGCGCCCAGCTTGTCGGCCAGGGCGTACAGGTGTTTGAAGTTGTCGCCGTTCTGCATGCCGCGACCGCCGGAAACGACGATCTTGGCAGCGGTCAGTTCCGGACGATCGGACTTGGCCAGTTCTTCGCCGACGAAGCTCGAAGTGCCAGCGTCGTGGGCAGCAGCAACCGCTTCAACAGCAGCCGAACCACCTTCAGCGGCAACCGGGTCGAAACCGGTGGCGCGCACGGTGATCACTTTCACGGCCGCGTTCGATTGAACGGTGGCGATGGCGTTACCGGCGTAGATCGGACGCTTGAAGGTGTCAGCGCTTTCGACCGAGATGATCTCGGAGATCTGGTCAACGTCCAGGGTCGCGGCAACGCGCGGCAGGATGTTTTTGCCGTTGGACGTCGCGGCAGCCAGGATGTGGCTGTAGCCCTTGCCCAACTCGGCGACGAGCGGAGCAACGTTTTCCGGCAACTGGTGAGCGTAGGCGGCGTTGTCGGCCACCAGCACTTTCGCCACGCCAGCGATTTTCGCAGCGGCTTCAGCCACGGAACCAGCGCCTTGGCCGGCCACCAGAACGTGAATGTCACCACCAATTTTAGCGGCAGCGGCCACGGTGTTCAGCGTGGCCGGGGCCAGCACTTTGTTGTCGTGTTCAGCAATAACCAAGATAGTCATTTAGATTACCTTCGCTTCGTTTTTCAGTTTCTCGACCAGTTCAGCCACCGACTTGACCTTGATACCCGCGCTGCGTGCAGCAGGCGCTTCGACTTTCACGGTCTTGTTGGTGGAGGCGGTGGAAACGCCCAAAGCGTCCGGAGTCAGCACTTCGAGAGGCTTCTTCTTGGCTTTCATGATGTTTGGCAGGGACGCATAGCGCGGCTCGTTCAAACGCAGGTCGGTGGTGACGATGGCCGGCAGTTTCAGGGAAACTGTCTGCGCGCCGCCGTCGATTTCGCGGGTCACGGCAACGGTATCGCCAGTGACTTCAACTTTCGAAGCGAACGTGCCCTGACCGTAGCCGCTCAATGCAGCGAGCATCTGGCCAGTCTGGTTGTTGTCGCTGTCGATGGCTTGTTTGCCGAGGATCACCAGCTGAGGCTGTTCCTTGTCGACAACGGCTTTCAACAGTTTGGCAACGGCCAGGGACGTCAGATCTTCAGCGGATTCGACGAGGATGGCGCGGTCGGCACCCAGAGCCAGCGCGGTGCGCAGTTGCTCTTGAGCGGTGGACGGGCCGACGGAAACGACGACGATTTCAGTCGCAACGCCTTTCTCTTTCAGGCGTACGGCTTCTTCCACGGCGATTTCGCAGAATGGGTTCATCGACATCTTCACGTTAGCGAGGTCGACGCCGGAATTGTCCGCCTTGACGCGAACCTTGACGTTGTAATCCACAACGCGTTTGACAGCTACAAGAACCTTCATGGATTCCTCGTTACTCTCCGGTGAAAAGAAAGTCGCCTAGGCGAACCTGGCGGTTGATGCTCGTGGGCGCAAGGGCACCTCTAAAAACGCTGGCATCTGAACGGGGTGACACTGCCCTGCGTTAATAATGACCGTTCGTCAGTGGTGACTGACGAGTCATTCATTAGCGCGGCGTGTAAACTGCGCGCCGAATCTTGCTGCGCATCACCTTGTACTGCCATCGCCCTGTCTTTAGAGGTGCTCTTGAAACCAACAGTCAGCCTACGGCGAGCGCAAAACCGCCCGTATCTTGACCGGAACGCCTATTCCGGTCAATACGGCAAAATGGCCAGTCATAAGCCGCGTTACTTTGATTTCTCTGGCCTGGAGCCAATTCAAACAAACGTTTGTATTGGACGCTAGGAGTGGTGTAGATATAATGCGCCACCCAGAGAGAAAGGTGGTTCATCGATTGTCCTCTTCCGGCATTGCGCCGGGATTCATGGATGCGACACCAAACCTCCAATTAGAAAAAAAACTGTTGAGCCTTGAGTAGGAGATAACCTGTGGAACGCGAATACATGGAATTCGACGTGGTCATCGTCGGTGCCGGCCCCGCTGGTCTTTCCGCCGCCTGCCGCTTGAAGCAGAAGGCTGCTGAAGCCGGTAAGGAAATCAGCGTCTGCGTGGTCGAAAAAGGCTCCGAAGTCGGTGCTCACATCTTGTCCGGTGCCGTGTTCGAACCACGGGCCCTGAACGAATTGTTCCCGGACTGGAAAGAACTCGGCGCGCCGCTGAACACGCCGGTCACCCGCGATGACATCTTCGTTCTCAAGAACGCCGACAGCGCGCAGAAAATCCCAGACCTCTTTGTGCCCAAGACCATGCACAACGAAGGCAACTACATCATCTCCCTGGGCAACCTGTGCCGCTGGCTCGCCCAGCAGGCCGAGAACCTGGGCGTGGAAATCTACCCGGGCTTCGCCGCCCAGGAAGCGCTGTTCGACGAGAACGGCGTAGTGCGCGGGATCATCACCGGTGATCTGGGTGTTGACCGCGAAGGCAACCCCAAAGAAGGCCTGTACACCCCGGGCATGGAGCTGCGTGGCAAATACACGCTGTTCGCCGAAGGTTGCCGTGGCCACATCGGCAAACAGTTGATCAAGCGCTTCAACCTCGACAGCGAAGCCGACGCTCAGCACTACGGCATCGGCCTGAAAGAAATCTGGGAAATCGACCCCGCCAAGCATCAGCCAGGCCTGGTGGTGCACACCGCCGGTTGGCCGCTGGACATCATGGGCACCGAGAACACCGGTGGCTCGTTCCTCTATCACCTGGAAAACAATCAGGTGGTGGTCGGTCTGATCGTCGATCTTTCCTACAGCAACACCTACCTGTCGCCGTTCGACGAATTCCAGCGCCTCAAGCATCACCCGGTGCTCAAGCAGTACCTGGAAGGCGGCAAGCGCATCAGCTACGGCGCGCGTGCGATCTGCAAGGGTGGCCTGAACTCGCTGCCGAAAATGGTGTTCAAGGGCGGCGCGCTGATCGGTTGCGACCTCGGCACCCTGAACTTCGCCAAGATCAAAGGCAGCCACACCGCGATGAAGTCCGGCATGCTGGCCGCTGAATCCGTGGCCGAGGCGCTGTTCGCAGAGAAAGACGGCACCGAAGAACTGACCACCTACGTCGACGCGTTCAAGAAGAGCTGGCTCTACGACGAACTGTTCGCCAGCCGTAACTTCGGCCCGGCGATCCACAAGTTCGGCGCTATCGTTGGCGGCGGTTTCAACTGGCTCGACCAGAACATCTTCGGCGGCAAACTGCCGTTCACCCTGCACGACACCAAGCCGGATTACGCGTGCCTGAAGCTCGCGGCCGACTGCAAGAAGATCGACTACCCGAAACCGGACGGCAAGATCAGCTTCGACAAACTCAGCTCGGTGTTCATCTCCGGTACCAACCACGAAGAAGAACAGCCGTGCCACCTGAAGCTGACCGACCCGAGCATCCCGATCAGCAAGAACCTGCCGCTGTACGATGAACCTGCCCAGCGTTACTGCCCGGCCGGCGTGTACGAAGTGGTGACAAAGGAAGACGGTGAGAAGCGCTTCCAGATCAACGCCCAGAACTGCGTTCACTGCAAGACCTGCGACATCAAGGACCCTGCACAGAACATCACCTGGGTGGCGCCGGAAGGCTCCGGCGGCCCGACTTACCCGAATATGTAAGCCGAACGCCTGAACATCAAGGCTCCCGACATGGGGGCCTTTTTGTTGCCCGGGATTTAAGCAACCACACAGCCCCCCCTGTGGGAGCGGGCTTGCTCGCGAATGCGGTGTACCAGTCACCTTTTAAATCAACTGACACACCGCATTCGCGAGCAAGTCCGCTCTCACAAGGGGATTGTGGTGTGTCAGGCCGCCCGCTCATCCCCCGGACTACGCTCAAAGTAGCGCTTGTATTCGCGACTGAATTGCGACGTGCTCTGATACCCCACCCGATGCGCCACCTGCGCCACGCCCAACCCTTGGGACAGCAACAATTGCTGCGCCTTGAGCAAGCGCAAGCGCTTCAGATACTGCACTGGCGACAACAACGTGCTGCGCTTGAAATGCTCATGAAAAGTCGACGCGCTCATGTTCGCGCAACTGGCCAACGTCTCGACATTCAGCGGTTCGGTGAAATGCCCGTGTAGATGATTCAGCGACGCCGCAATCCGCGCGAATTGCCCCTGCTGTTCGACCAATGCCCGCAGCACATCGGCCTGGGGGCCACGCAACGCGACGAACAACAATTCACGCAAACGCGCAGGCCCCATGATCTGACATTCCAGCGGATCGTGCAGGCAACGCAACAGCCGCTCCACACAACCGCGCATCCCGTCATCGAGCACCGCCGAGGTCATCGACTCCAGCGTCTGCGCCGCCACGCTGCGCCCCGACACCAACCCCATGGCCAGCACCAATTCGCCGAGCAACACCCGGTCAATGGCGATGGAAATCCCCAGCATCGGCCCTTCCGGCGCGGCAAAGGTTTCGCACTCGAACGGCACCGGCAACGCCTGAATCAGATAGTGTCCGGCGCCGTACTCCAAGGTACGCGGTCCCAGATACGCTAATTTGCTGCCCTGAACGATGATCACCAGGCTCGGTTCATAAATCTGCGGCCCCCGCGCCACGTCGCAACTGGCGCGCAACACCTGCACGCCCGGCAACGCCGTGGGGGCGAAACCGTCGCGAGTGGTCAGCGGTTGAATCAGTGAAACCAGCGTGGCATTGGCGTCGAGATGACGGGTCAACAACATGGGCAGCTCTTCACTCAAAAGTGACGAAAAAAGGGATGAAAACATCATCGCAGGTCTGGCGGGCAATGCGACCCATCAACGGTACATGCCGGAGGATTAGGCATGACACCCGGAGGAATCGTCATGGCTGATGTCGGTATCGACCCCCAAAATGGCGCATCTCACCTGTCACTGCTTTTGCGAGGTTCCTCATGTACACCGCTATCGGATACGCCGCCCAGTCGGCCACCACTCCCCTCGCCCCCGTGAAATTCGAGCGCCGCAGCCCACGGGCCGACGACGTGGCGATCGAGATTCTCTACTGCGGCGTCTGCCATTCCGACATCCACCAAGCCCGTAACGAATGGGGCATCGCCGTTTATCCACTGATGCCCGGCCACGAGATCGTCGGCAAAGTGACTGCCGTCGGTGCGAACGTGACCAAACACAAAATCGGTGATCTGGTCGGTGTCGGCTGCATGGTCGATTCCTGCCGCAGTTGTGATGCCTGCCAAGCCAACCTCGAGCAATATTGCCTCGAAGGCCCGACCATGACCTACGCCACCCCGGACCGGGTCGATGGCAGCAACACCATGGGCGGTTACTCCGACAGCATCGTGGTCAGCGAGCACTTCGTGGTGCGCATCCCGGAAAAACTCGACCTGGCCAGCGCCGCGCCGATCCTCTGCGCCGGCATCACCACCTACTCGCCGCTCAAGCATTACGGCGTGAAGGCTGGCGATAAGGTCGGGGTCCTCGGCATGGGCGGCCTGGGCCACATGGGCATCAAGTTCGCCAAAGCCATGGGCGCGGAAGTGACACTGTTCACCCGCTCGGCGAGCAAGGCTGAAGAAGCGCGGCGTCAAGGCGCGGACCACGTGATCGTGTCCACCGATGCCGAACAGATGAAGGCCGCCGCCGGGCATTTCGACTTCCTGCTGGACACCATCCCGGTGCAGCACGACCTCAACCCCTACCTCGATACCCTGCGTTTTGATGGCGTGCACATTCTGGTGGGCTTGATCGAACCGATCGATCCGCCGGTCCACGCCGGCAAACTGGTGATGAGCCGTCGCGTACTCGCCGGTTCGCTGATCGGTGGCGTCGCCGAAACCCAGGAAGTGCTGGATTTCTGCGCCGAGCACAACATCACCTGCGACATCGAAATGCTCGACATCCATCAGATCAACGAAGCGTTCACCCGCATGATTGCCGGTGATGTGAAGTACCGCTTCGTGATCGACATGGCGACGCTGAAGGTCTAAGCCTTCGCACCGAGTTCAGCCGAGAGCCGGGCCGTGACCCCTTTGATCAGGGGAATCAGCTCGGCCATTTTTTCCAGCGGCATGTACGGCACGGTGCTGGCGATGCTGATACCGGCAACGATGCGCTTGCTGGCATCGCGGATCGGCGCCGCCACACAACGAATCGACGGTTCGTTGTCTTCCAGATCGAACGCGTAGCCCCCCGCCACATAGTCCACCATGCGCTGCTGAAACTGCTCCCAGGATTGCTCCGGGTGCTGCGGCCAAAACAGATTTTTCCCACCGGCCGGCAGGCTGACTTCGTACAGCCGTTTCCAGTCTTCTTGAGTATCATCGAGCATCAGCGCCTTACCGATCCCGGTCCGCGCCAACGGCATGCGATGGCCGACCCGCGAGCGCATTTCCGGGCCATTGCGCCCTGGATTCTTGTGCAGGTACAACACCTCGTCGCCTTCGCGAATCGCCAAGTGAATGGTGTCGCCCGTCAGCGCCGACAACTCATCCAGATACGGTCCGGCCAACGTCACCAACGGCAACTCTTCCCGTGCCTGAAAGCCCAGCTCGATCAGCTTCGGCCCCAGCAAATAGCCAACTTGCGGGACGACACGCAAATAACGCTCGTCCACCAGGCAACTGGCCAGACGATGAGTGGTGCTGCGCGTGGTGCCGATGAGTCGGGCAATTTCCTTGAGATCGCGGGCACCACTGGCCACGGCCTGAACCACACCCAAACCACGAAGCAGTGTCTGGGTGCCGGTCGGCGCGGCGTCCTTGGCGATTTTTGGGGCGTCTTCCTGCATATCCAGCCTTTACCGTTGAGCGAGGGAACGGGCGGCATTATGGTCGCCCGATGGCTGCCACTACAACTTGATACGCTCGACCTTGCCCACCAGCAGCACGTAGGAAAGTGCACCAATCAATGCGAGAACCGCGATGTAGGTAATCGCCGGGGCAAACGAATCGCCAGTGGCGAGGAAACCGATGACGATCGGCGTGGTAATCGCCGACAGGTTGCCAATGAAATTGAACACCCCGCCGGTCAACCCGAGCAACCGCGCCGGGGCCAACGTTGACACCAGCGACCAGGTGATCGAGGCCAGACCGTTACCGAAAAACGCCAGCGCGAGGAAGGCAATCACCAGCGGTGTCGATTCGACGAAGTTGGCGCCGATGATCGAAGTGGAAATCAGCAGGCCGCCAATGATCGGCAGCTTGCGGGCGAAACCGACGGTGTAACCGCGACGGATCAAAAAGTCCGAGAAGAACCCGGAACACAGCACGCCCACAAACGCTGCGAGAAATGGCAGCGATGCCAGCAGGCCAGACTTGATGAAGTCCATGCCGCGATATTTCACCAGGTAGGTCGGGAACCACGTCAGGAAAAACCACAACGTCGAGTTGAGGCAGAACTGGCCGAGGTAAATGCCCCACAGCTTGCGTTTGCTCAGGACGATTCCGAGGTCGGTCCAGCTGAACTTGGCTTTGACTTTGGCCTGTTCAGCCTGGATATCCACCAGCCCGCCGCCCTCGCGGATCAGGTCGATTTCGGCGTCGTTGGCGCCCTTGAAATCCCGGGGCTCACGATACACCGCGTACCAAATCACCGCCCAGATAATGCCGACCACACCGGTGCTGACGAACACCATGTGCCAGCCAAATTCATGCTGCAGCCAGGCCAGTACCGGCGTCAGGAACGCCAACCCGACAAACTGCCCGGAGGTGTAGAAACCGATGGCGGTGGCGCGCTCGCGCTCAGGGAACCAAGTGGTGACCACGCGGCTGTTGATCGGATAAGCCGGGGCTTCCAGCGCACCAACCGCCATCCGCAGCACGAACAACGCAATGAAGCTGCCGGCAAAACCGAGCATCACCGTGGCGATCGACCACAGCAGCAGTGCGACGCTGTAGAGAATCCTTGGCGGCACGCGATCCACCAGCCAGCCGCCGGGGATCTGCATGGCGGCGTAGGTCCAGCCGAACGCCGAGAAAATCAATCCGACGTGGATCGGGTCGATCCCCAGTTCGGTGGTCAGCGCCGGGGCGGCGATCGACAGGTTGCTGCGGTCCAGGTAGTTGATCACCACGGTGATAAACAGCAGCACCATGATGAAAAAACGCTTGCGGCTGGGCGTCACCAACGACGCCTGCCCGGTGAGGGTTTGCGGTTGCATGAGGGATGCCTCTTCTTATGTTTATTGAGGGCGGTATCAAGACTTGCGCTGAAACCCTGTGGGAGCGGGCTTGCTCGCGAATGCGGTGTGTCAGTCGACATCGATGCTGAATGACACACCGCTTTCGCGAGCAAGCCCGCTCCCACAATGGATTTCGGTGAGATCAGAGAGCACTCACCACTCCGCAAAACTGCCATCGGCGTGACGCCAGATCGGGTTGCGCCAGCGATGACCCACCGCCGCGCGCTCGATCACGTATTCCTCGTTGATTTCGATCCCCAGGCCCGGGCCGTTCGGGATCTTCACGAAGCCTTTGTCGTAATCGAACACCCGCGGATCTTTCACATAGTCGAGCAGGTCGTTGCTCTCGTTGTAATGGATGCCCAGGCTCTGTTCCTGGATGAACGCGTTGTAGCAAACCGCATCCAGTTGCAGGCAAGCGGCCAATGCAATCGGGCCCAGCGGGCAATGCAAGGCCAGCGCCACGTCGTAGGCTTCGGCCATGTTGGCGATCTTGCGGGTTTCGGTGATGCCGCCAGCGTGGGACGCATCGGGCTGGATGATGTCGACGTAACCTTCACTGAGCACGCGCTTGAAATCCCAGCGCGAGAACAACCGCTCGCCCAAGGCAATCGGGGTGCTGGTCAGCGGCGCCAGTTCCTTCAGCGCTTCGTAGTTTTCACTGAGCACCGGTTCTTCGATGAACATCAACTTGTACGGGTCGAGTTCCTTCATCAGCACCTTGGCCATGGGCTTGTGCACCCGGCCATGGAAGTCGACGCCAATGCCGACATTCGGGCCGACCGCGTCACGCACGGCGGCAACGTTGGCCAGGGCCAGGTCGACTTTTTCGAAGGAATCGAGGAATTGCAGTTCTTCGGTGCCGTTCATTTTCACCGCAGTGAAACCACGCTCCACCGCCTCTTTCGCCGCACGGGCGGTATCAGCCGGGCGGTCGCCACCGATCCACGAATACACGCGAATCTTGTCCCGCACCTGACCACCGAGCAAATCGCTGACCGAAACACCCAAGGCCTTGCCCTTGATGTCCCACAACGCCTGGTCGATACCGGCCAGTGCGCTCATGTGGATCGCGCCGCCGCGATAGAAACCGCCGCGATAGAGCACGGTCCAGATGTCTTCGATGTTGCGTGGGTCTTTGCCGATCAGGTAGTCGGACAATTCTTCGACGGCTGCGGCCACGGTGTGGGCGCGGCCTTCGACCACAGGTTCACCCCAACCGGTCACGCCCTCATCGGTTTCGATCTTGAGGAAGCACCAGCGCGGCGGGACGATGAAGGTGGTGAGTTTGGTGATTTTCATCTGTTCGTCTCTCTTGTTAGAGGTAGCGCGCTCGGCGCCAAAAAAGTCTTATTGCAGAGCGTTCCATGCAGCCACGTAGGCCTTGGCATTGGCGGCCACTTGCTCAGGCGTCATGCCCGGTTTGAACAACCCGGAACCCAGGCCAAAACCCTTGACGCCCGCGTCGATAAACACCTGCATGTTGTCCGGCGTGATCCCGCCCACCGGTGCCAGAATCGTTCCGGCCGGCAACACCGCGAGCCAGGCTTTCACCACGGCAGGCCCCATCTGTTCGGCGGGGAACATCTTCAGCACGTCCGCGCCTTCGGCCAACGCGGCAAAGGCTTCGGTCGGCGTCGCCACACCCGGCGACAGAAACAACCCCGCCGCTTTCGCCGCACGCAAGACCTTGGGATCGCTATGCGGCATGACGATCACCTGACCGCCCGCCGCTTTCACCTGCTCGACCTGTTCCGGCGTCAACACCGTGCCCGCGCCGATCAGGCAATCGGCCGGCAAGGTACTGCGCAGGATGCGGATACTTTCGTACGGCTCCGGGGAATTAAGCGGCACTTCAATGACGCGAAATCCGGCGGAATACAGGACTTCGCCGATGGCAGCCGCCTCTGTAGGACGCAGGCCGCGCAGGATCGCGATCAGGCCATTTTGCGCCAGGGCTTGCTTGAGCATGTCAGACCTCCAGTCAGGTTTAACGGGATGGATTGGGTTTGATCAGTCCGGCGGCGACCGCCAGTTGCCACAACCCGCGCTCGGTGGCCTGTTCGGCCAGGGTCACCCGGGCAAAGCCGCAGGCATCGAGGGCCCGGCAGTAGCGCGCGCAGAGTTGGGCGTTTCCGATGAGGATGATCGAGGGCAGGTGCACGCTATTGCGTCGATGCCGCTGAACGCTGGCCAGGGCCGACAGTTCATGGCCGATCAACAACCCGGACAGATAGTCCGGTTGGGCGGTGGCGTTGAGTTCGCCGGTCAAGCCGAGACTACGCGCGCTGAACAGTGTCGATAACGGCCCGATCTCGCCATCCGCCGACAAGGCCACTTGCACGCCCCGATCAAACGCCTGGCCATCGAACGACGCACCCTGCTGCTGGGTGCGCCCGAGAATGCTGTGTTCACTGAGCACGGCGAAGATTTCGCCGGTCATGAAGGTATCGAAATGCACGATGCAGCCGTCCGCGACTTCCACCCATTTCGAGTGGCTGCCCGGCAGGCCGATCAACAGATCGCCGACCGCCCCGCCCGGCAGACTCTGCAACACGCCAAGGACCTGGGTTTCTTCGCCGCGCATCACATTCGGCAGGTGCGAACGCTGAATCACGCCCGGCACGATGTGCACATCGACACCGCGAAGACTGCGAACGGTTTGTAGGGAAGTTCCGAGATTGGCGACGTTTGCCGGCGTATCCCGGTAGGCCGCTTCGCGCCAGCCCTGAGCGCTGCCGACCATGCCGCAAGCGATCACCGGCAAATCGGGTTGGGCGTCGAGCCAGTCACCGCAGGCCTCATCAAAGGCCAGTTCAAAGCCGTTGGTGCATGCCTGGCCGTTGATGATTCTGGGCGTGCGGGGCAGCTGCATGATCCCGGACGACAGCGAACGCTGTTCCAGCACCTGGCCACCCGCGGCGAGTTTGTAAGCACGTAATGAGGTTGTCCCCCAATCGAGCGCGATCAATTGCGCCAGCATCGCTTCACCTGTTTTGTTTTATTGGCAGTGAGTGAGCTGGACTATAGACCTCCTAGAGGCTAAATCTCAATATGTAATTAATCCTCCCACATATTGGGACTCGTCGATTTGCGGTGTCCATATCTCTCTGGCCCCAATATCCGCCCCGACTTCAGCCTTCAGCGTCTCCTGCGTCATCGAACCCACCAGATGCGTATCGCCGTTCTCAGCCGAGATGCCGGGTTCGCGCCGACCATCGCCTCGAATCAGGGTGTAAGCCGTCAGAGGCTTGGGGGTTTGGTCCGACCAGGTCACAAGCCTCAGTTTCTTGTTGCTGGGTGCGAATGAAGCCAACAGACCGGCGTAAGGCACATCGCGGCATAAACCGACGTCGTCGATCTGGTCGTAAGCCGGTGACAATTCTTCGCGCCAACGAACGATGCAAACCGGCTCGAATTGCAGCCAGGTCAAAGGGCGATCTGCGGGTTTGAGTGAAACGCGTCGAGGCGCAATTCGAGGATTTTTCACCTCGGCAATAATCCGCGACGTCGGGACGTACATCACTTTCGAATAGTAAGCCTTGAACGGAAACGCGGTGATGACGACTTTGCAGGGCATGTAATCCTGAGGTTCCAGGAGCCGGACCAGCTCTGCTGGAGCGATGTAACTCAAACCAGAGCGGTCCTCATTGTTCTCAAATCGCACACTGGCCAGGATTTCATAACGCCGATCGCCCTCGATCAGGCGCATACCTTCTATGCGGCCATAACCCTCCAGCGCAATCTTGTGTTCGACGGAAAAGTCGAGATCGCCATTGAGCGAACAATGAAGGCTGGTGCCTATCTGTCCGCTCCGACCATGGGCCTCATACAAATGAATCAGATCCCTGTCCGAGGTGAACCGCACGTCATAGAGCGAATATCTATCGTGATTAATCGATACGAACTCTATGCGTGCCGGCGGCACATCGAGATGCAGGCACCCCGAACAGAGTGCACAGAACAGCATCAAGGTAAAAAAACGCAGGAAAATGCAGAAGCCAAGTTGCATTGCAGATGTCGTCCGTGAGCGCGCAAAGGGCGCACAGAGTGCCGGACTAGGGCAGTACCGACAACAGATTCATAGGCGGATCCCCCTCACACATCAGCGCCCCTCGGCAAACTCCCGTAACACCGCCCCATCCATCCGATACCGCACCCACTCTTCCTGCGGCTGCGCGCCGAGGGATTTGTAGAACTCGATGGCTGGTTTGTTCCAGTCGAGCACGCTCCATTCAAAACGTCCGCAATCATTGGCGCAGGCGATTTTTGCCAGGTGGCGCAGCAAGGTTTTGCCGGCGCCGCCGCCGCGTTGTTCGGGGGTGATGTAGAGGTCTTCCAAGTACAGGCAATTGCTGCCCAGCCAAGTGGAATAGCTGAAGAAGAACACCGCGAAACCGATCGGCACACCGTCCCGCAGGCAGATCAGGCCGTGGGCGGTGGCGCCTTCGCTGAACAGGCTGCGCTCGATGTCCGCGACGCTGGCGATGACTTCGTGACGGGCACGTTCGTAGTCGGCCAGTTCGGTGATGAACCCGAGGATTTGCGGTGCATCGCTGGGGGTCGCCGGGCGGATCTCGATCGTCATGGACGTGCCTTGTCGGAAGTTGAAAACGCCATACTAAGGCGGTACCTGGCGCTCGTCACATGGGAAAGCAAAAAGTACCCTGTAACCCACCGCTCACCTGTAGCAGCTGGCGAAGCTTGCGTTCGGCTGCGCAGCAGACGCCAAACCTGCGCACGCGGTCCATCGGATACACCGAGTCGCCTGGATTCACGACTGCTGCGCAGCCGAACGCAGGCTTCGCCAGCTGCTACAGGTGCGCGTTGCCACAAGAGCTCTGGACAAAAAGGATGTTTATGACCACCACCGCTTTCGCCCCTCTGCAAACTCTCGCCGAAACCCTGCTGCCCCATGCACTGGAGCCCTCGGAGGATGGCGCCCACGATCTGTCGCACTTGCAGCGGGTGTGGCACAACGTGCGCACGCTTCAGGCACAAGAAGGTGGCGACATGGAGGTGCTGCTGGCAGCGGTGCTGTTGCATGACTGTGTGGCAGTAGAAAAGTACTCGCCGCTGCGCTCCCAAGCCTCAAGGCTGGCGGCGGAGAAAGCGGCGACGTTGCTCACGACACTGAATTGGCCAGCCACAAAAATCGCCGTCGTCGTGCACGCCATCGAGGCTCACAGTTTTTCCGCCAATATCACCCCGACCAACCTCGAAGCGAAAATCATGCAGGACGCTGACCGCCTCGACTCCCTCGGCATGCTTGGCGTGGCGCGCACCTTCTACATCGCCGGACGCATGGGCAGTGCGCTGTACGATCCGCAAGACCCGGAAGCCAAGGCCCGGGATTACGACGACAAACGCTTTTGCCTCGATCATTTCCAAACCAAGCTGCTGCACCTGGCGGACGGTTTCCAGACCACCACGGGCCAGCATCTGGCGCAGATTCGTCACCAGCGACTTAAGGGATTCATGGAGTTGTTCAAGGAAGAAATCGGCGTCTGCTGAACCCCTTACTCCGGCCGGCACTAACCCTGAAATCGACAACCCCGGACCTAACCGCGGTGTCTTGCATGGTAGATAGGTATCACGCACGTCTATCGGGTCAAGGAACCGCCTAATGTCTACCGCACCAGCCCAGGTCCCGAGCAAGTTGTTCGGCCTGTTTTGCCTCGCCAGTTATCTCCTGTCGCTGTCCTACGGCTCGACGTTCCTGCTCTCGCTGCTGATCGGCTCCCGGGGCGGTAATGAGCATGACGCCGGCAGCGTGATTTCGGCGGCGATGCTCAGCACCTTTGCGGCGGTGATTGTTTCCGGGCACCTGTCTGATTGGCTTGGCGCGGCGCGGTCGATCGCGCTGTTCGGCCTCCTGTTGGTGGCCGCGAGTTTGGGCTTCGCGCTGACGCCGGGATTCGGCAACCTGCTGCTGTTTTTCGGTTTGCTGCTGGGCCTCGGTTGGGGCGTTTTTTACACCTTGGGCCCGATCATCGTTGCGAGCCTGGTGACGCCGGCGCAGCGGGCGAAATACTTCGCGCTGCTGTCGGGCAGCATGATGACGGGCATTGGCAGTGGTCCATTACTGGGCCGCGCTGCCAGCGCTTTGGGGTATCCGGTGACCGCTGCGTTTTACCTGGCGGCACTGGCGAGTCTGATCGGCGTCGTGCTGTTCTGGCGCCTGGATTCGCAGCTGAAAAAAGCCCACACCAACCCGGCAGCGGTCTCGCGCATTTCCTGGCGCGCCACCCGACAAGTGCTGTCATCCAAAGCGCTGTTCCCGATCCTCATGGTCGGCCTCGGCGGCTGCGTGTTCGGCGGGCTGTCGAGTTTCCAGACCAGCTACGCAGCGTCTCGCTCGCTGGATTACTCGCTGTTCTTTTTCGGCTTCATGGGCGCGGCGATCAGCAGCCGGATGCTGATCGCCAGTTTCGTGGTCAGACGCGATCCGTTCCGCACATCGTGCCTGTTATCGGGACTGATGATGGCGGCGATCGGGATGTTCGGCTTCGTGGTCGACAGCAGCTTCACTTACCTGCTGGCGGCGGTAATACTCGGCGTCGGCTACGGCCTGACGTACTCGGTGATCAACGGCCTGGCGGCGAACGAAGCGCCGAATGGCACCACTCCGCAAGCGTTGCTGCTGTTCAGCCTGTCCTACTTTATCGGCGTATTCGGCTTTCCGTTGCTGGCCGGGAAGCTCATCGTCGAGCAGGGCATGGCGACATTATTGTTTACAGTTTTGCTGATCGCCGCGTTGAACTGGCTGATCACCGTGGGCCGGCTGATCTGGCGCAAAACCCTCGGCAAAAACCTGCAACAGGCCTGAACCGTTCGTCGTTCATCAGGCACCAATCCAAATCGAGGGCGGACCAACATCAGGTAAGGACTCTAATAATCTGGAGACGACACCATGATCATGTCCCGGCTGACCGCTCTCGCTCTTGCTGCCCTGCTGTCCTCTACGGCATTCGCCGCCACTTCGACGGCCGATACCGGCCCCACCGACCCGGTCGAAAAACCCAAGGCCCCCGCTATCCAGAGTGCGCCCGGCATGAACACCGACGGCTCGGGCATCGACAGCAGTCTGCCACCGTCCACGGGCACTGATCCGCGCCTCAAGGGCAACGACACCGGCCGTCAGGGCGGAATGGGCACGCCGGACAGCCAGACACCCGATAACGCCGGCAGCGGCACGGGCTCGAAAACCACCACCGGTGGTTCGGGCTCTGAAGGTGCCGGCCAATAGTTCGCCCACGCGAGCGACGCAACACCCTATCCACATCCATGAAAGAGGTAACCATGAACGTCGATAAAAACCTGGAAAAAGAAGTCCTGACCCGCCTGCTGCACGCCCATCCGGGTGGTTTGGGCAAGGAGGTCCTGGACAATTACCGGGGGGAGAAAGTCGTGGCCAGTACCCTCGCCACTTTGCAGGATCGCGGATTGATCCAGCATGGTCATGTCAGTTGCAACGAGGCCGGCGAGCATTCGCTGAGCTTGCCGATCAAACTCAGCGCGGCGGGGGTTGAGGCGGCGCGCAAGTTAGAACTCCAGTAAGCCGAAACAGGTCGCAGTCGTACGCGATTGCGGCCGTCAGACAGACTCTACAAGCAGCAGGAGAAATCCCATGCCTCGTGGAAGCAAAGACCAATACACCGCCGAGCAAAAGCGCAAGGCCGAGCACATTGAAGAAAGCTACGAACATAAAGGTGTTTCGAAAGACGAAGCCGAAGCCCGGGCCTGGGCGACGGTGAACAAACAGTCGGGTGGCGGCGAACGCGCCGGTGGCTCCGGGCGCAAGAAACCGGCGAGCGCCAAGTCTGAAGATCGCCAGGAATCATCGCGCCGGGCGGCGGCCAGCCGTGAAGGTCACCCGCGTAACAGCAAGGCTTCGCGCGATACCCAAACCGTGGACAGTTTGATGAAAGAAGCCCGGGCGAAGAAGATTCCGGGGCGGTCGGGGATGCGCAAGCAGGAGCTGATTGAGGCGTTGCGCAAGGCGGGTTAGCGATCTGGATGTGTACTGATTTGAGGGCCCCTTCGCGAGCAAGCCCGCTCCCACAGGGGATTTGTGGCGGTCACAAAACCAATGTGGGAGCGGGCTTGCTCGCGAAGGCGGCCGATCAGGCACCCAATGTCAAAAGCACTAACACTCAGCACATCGGGTGATTGAACCGGTTAATCACATTCGAGTATTTGCTGGTGTAGCGGTTAGCCGCGTTAACAATGTTCGAACTGCTCATACGCGCCATGGCGCCGGTTTCTTCACGCTTGAAAACGCCATCCTTGATGTCTTTGACCATCGAGCGGGACTGGCCCAGAAAATCGTTGATCTCCAACATGCCGCCACTGCAGCTCTTGCCGGACTTGGCAGACTGTTCGGTGACTTTCTTGTCCCAGCCTGCCGCGGCGTCCGCTACTTGGGCCAGGGACTTTTCAAAAGCCTCCAGCGCCGCCGGATTATTGGGTGCGGCAAACAATACGCTGGCATCGGCATTGTTCAGCTTGCCGTAGTAAATCAGCCCCGCGCGATAGTAGGCGGCCGTGTCCTTCGGCGCCTTGTCGAACGCTTCTTTGGTCAGCGCCTGATCACGATCACTCAGCCCTTTGTAGAACGCCGCTTCTTTTTGCGCCACCAGCGTCAGAGCCGCCAGGTAATCCTTGCTCAACTGACGCGCCTTCTCGCCATTGTCGGCCAGGTAACCTTTGGAGTCGGCGTAGTTGTTCAGCTCGTGGCTCAACGGTGACAACACCTTGAGCGCAGCGGAAAAGTCCTTGGCGGCGGGATCGATTTCGACGATCGGGGCGTCGATGGCCGCGGCGGTGTCCAGTTTCGTGGCCGAGCGATCGACCAGAATGTCATTCTCGATGCGCATCGAAGTGGGCGCTGCTTTGCCCTTCAACAGGGGCATCTGCTGAGTCTCGTAGTTTTCCCGGGCTTCCTGGAACGACGTCGTCAGGCTGTTGGCCACATCGACATACTGGTTGTACTTCTCGATTTGCTGCTGTTCAGCGGCGCTTTGCGTTGGCTGCGCAGCGGCTGTCGCGTCAGGCTTGTCACCACAACCGGCCAACAGTGCAGAGGTCGCGACCAATGTCGCGGCAATCATCATCCGGAATTTCATTCTTTCTCATCCATAAAAAAACGCGGCGGGCCATGCATGGCTTGCCGGGGGGATTCGGTGGGAGGTTTTGCAACGAGGGACTCTCTCCTTGAGCGTACGAAACTGGCCTGACAAGGTGTCAGACGCTTCCCCCCTTCCTGGGGGGCGCGCATTGTGCGAATTTTCAGACGGGATAGCAAATAAGCCGCCGCGCCCCACACCGATCAGCATGTACCACCGATCAAATGTGGGAGCGAGCCTGCTCGCGAAGAGGGTCTGTCAGTCGCCGAAGGTCTTATGGATCAACGCATCCACCTCAGCAGACCCCGGCGAAGTCGCCGGCCCCCACCGCGTCACGGCCAAAGCCGCCGCCGCATTCGCCCGCCGCGCCGCCTCAACCGCCGACAACCCTCGCGCCAATCCAGCCACAAACACCCCGGCATGCGCATCCCCGGCGCCGTTGCTGTCCACCGCTTCAACCTCGAAACCTGGCACGTGCTGACATTCACCACGCTGGCGAATCCAGCAACCCTGTGGCCCATCGCGAACCACCATCAAGACCTCGGCGGGCAGATGATCAACCAACCGATCCAGCGCCTGGGCAATGTCCGAAGCCCCGGTAAACCGCAGCGCCTCGACGCCGTTGCTGGTCCACACATCGATGCGCGGCAGCAATGCGTTCATCAGCGGTTCGTCCGGCGAATCCACCAGCGGCCCCGGATCGAAAATCACGTTGATCCCTTTCGGCAACTTCAGCAGCCAATCCACCAGCGCCTGCGCCTTGCCAGCGTGCAGCAGGCTGTAGCCGCTGACATAGACATAGTCGCCCGCCTCCGCCGGAACGCTCGCCAAGTCTTCGGTGGACACCTCACCCTCAGCGCCGATGTAGGAAATGAAACTGCGTTCGGCCGAGGCGTCGGTCACCGCGACGCACAACCCGGTGTCGCGTTCGGCTTTGTGGGCGATGCCGATCTGAATGCCTTCAGCCTTCATCGCCTCCCGGGCCAGATCGCCGAAACGGCCGGTGCCATGGCGACCGAGGTAAACCACCGACAAGCCATTACGCTGGGCGGCGGCCATCACGTTGAAGCCGCCGCCGGCCTCGAAACTGGCGGATTGCGCCAGTACGTCGCCGCCAGCCTGGGGCAGTTTATCTACGGCCATGACCAGGTCGATGATGACCTGGCCGGTATGCAACAGCTTAGGCATGAGCATTCTCGATCAACGCAGCACGACGATCCTTGGCCCCGCCGAGTACAAAGTAAATCCCGCCGGCCACCAGGAAGGTCACGATCCAGCCGAGGCCGTTATGCCCCAGATACGAATCGGAGAGGAAACCGCGGAACCAGATGTTTTCGGCCGTGGTGCCGATGGTGGTGAAACTGAAGCCCAGCACAATCGCCAGCGCCCAGGCACCGAAGGCACGCCACTCGACGCCGCCGCGATACCAATAGGCGCTGCTCGGGCTGACGTCCAGCAGGTCTTTCGGGCTGTAGTAATGACGGTGAATCAGATCAACGACGAAGATCCCGACCCACGCCGTGATCGGCACCGCCAGCAGGGAAATGAAGGTGATGAACGGGCCGTAGAAGCTGTCTGCAATCAGCATGAAGTAGATCGAACCGGCGAAGATCGCGACGATATCCACGACCACTGCGTAGACGCGAGGAACCTTCAAACCGAGGGTCAGTGTGGTCAAACCGGCGGAGTATACCGAGAGGTTATTCGACAGCAGCAGCCCGCCGAACGCGGTGATCAGGTACGGCACGGCCATCCAGGTCGGCAACATGTCGCGGATCGCAATGATCGGGTCCGTGGCTTGCGCCAGGTCGTTGTTGCCCACCGACAGCAAGCCGCCGAGGGTGATCAGCAGCACCAGCGGAATCCCCGCACCAAATGCGGCCGAGGCCACCAGACGCACGGCTTTGACGCTTTTGTGCTGGTAGCGCGACATGTCGGCACCGGCGTTGGCCCAACCGATCCCGGTGCCCGCAGCCATGGTGCCGACGCCGATGATCATCGCGCTCAGCGGTGCCGGGGTGGCGTTGAACACCGCGCTCCAGTCGATCGTGGCGCAAAGGAAACCGCCGACCAGAATGTTCAGCGCGCCGAACACGTAGGTCGCCCACTTCTGGATCACCAGCAACGTGGCGTGACCGAGGCCGGACACCGACAGGGTCAGCAGGACAAAAATCGCAATGAAGAGCAGGGTCAGAACCGGCGCGCTTTTGGCTTCCACCGGCGAGCCGAACAGGATCGAGCACAACGACAGCAACACGAATGCCGCCGTGGTGGTGTTGACGGTTTCCCAACCCAGGCGCGACATCAGCGAAACCACGGTCGGGCCGATGTTGCCGCGAACGCCGAAGATCGCTCGGGACAAGGTCAGGCTCGGCGCACGACCGCGACGGCCGGCGATGGAGATGATCCCGACCACCGCGAACGAACCGGCCGCGCCGAGGATCGCGACGATGATGGCCTGCCAGATAGCGAGCCCACGAAACGCAACCAGCGTGGCGCCCAGCGGCAAGCCGAGGATGGAGATGTTGGCGGCGAACCAGACCCAGAACAGTTGCAGCGGATGACCGTTGCACTCGCTTTCCGGGACCGGTTCGATGCCACGGGTTTCCAGTTGCCCGGCGCTTGGCCCGGCGTTCGATGAACTCATGATGGATGCTCCTGTTGCCATTGTTTTGGTTGTGGGCAGACGGATTTCTAAGTGTCCTGCGCAACTCCGCGTAGGAGCTGCCGAAGGCTGCGATCTTTTGATCTTGATTTACAGTCGCCTCAAGGCTGCCAAGATCAAAAGATCGCAGCCTTCGGCAGCTCCTACAGGGGTTTCGATCCTCAGCGAAGAGTGAGGAGTCCTTTCACAAGGGGTTCCAACTCCAGCCCATTCACGGCTTTGATCTTATCGATCATCCCCGCCGGCCAACTCTCCAGCCCCAGGCAAGCCCCGAGCATCGCGCCGAGAATCGCCGCGATGGTGTCGGTGTCGCCACCCAGGCTTGCGGCCATGCACACGGCTTCAAAAGCGTTCATCTCGCCAATGGCCACTTGCTGGGCCAGGGCAAACGACACCACCACCGATTCCTGCGAAGCCACGGAAGTGCCGATCACGTCGTAGAGCAAGTCGGCCAGTAAGGCTTTGTCGCTATCGATACTGATGGTCCGCGCCCAACTGATGCGCGAGGCGATGCGTCCGCCCGCGACCCAGTGGCCATGGCCTTCAGCTTGCTGGGCGATTTGCATGCCCAGGTTCAACGCCTCGCCGAGGTCCATGCCGTTGATGCCGGCCGAGACCACTGCCGCCACCGCCGCCGCGCTGGAAATTCCCAGCGTGGTGTTGTGGGTGACCTGGCAGGCTTGCACCACCGCGTTAATAAAGCGCTGCGGATCGGCGACATCCGCCGCGATCCCGACCGGCGTAATGCGCATCGCCGCGCCGTTGGTGGTGCCGTAGCGCCCCGCTTCTTCCGGCGAATGGCCCGCGAGGATCATTTCGATCGCGCGTTTGGTCGAAGGGCCGAGCAAATCCTGCGAGCCCTTGGCCTGCATCTCGGCTTCCCATTCGATCAGCCGTTGAGCCAGCACCGAAGGCTCGATTCGGCCTTCACCCTCAATCAACAATTGACCGACCAGGATCGCCTGCTCGGTGTCGTCGGTGATCGAGCCTTTGGGCATGTTGGCGGCGATCGGTTGATCGGGGCCGGCGTCTTCCAGGTCGGTAATTTCGCCGAAGCGCGCCTTGATCTCGGCGCGGCTCAGGGATTGGGTCGGCATGCCCAGGGCGTCGCCCAAGGCCAAACCATAGAACGCGCCCAAGGCACGATTGAGCGCGGTCACTTTGACTCTCCAAACTGCAGGTGCAAACGAAAATGTACGGGGTCGAGCAAACTTTCGACCTGCTCCATGAACCGGCCCTGGCGGTCATACGTGGTGCGCAGGGCCTTGAGGAATACCGTGCCGAGCGGACGACCGAGCAACTCGGCATCTTCGGCGTTCAGCGGCTCGGCACCGATCCACTGATCACCGCGTTCGCCGATGTAACCGTAGGCGGCCAGGGTAATGGTCAACGAGTTATCGATCAGCCCCACTCGCGGCAAGCTTTCCAGGCCTCCGGTGGCGGGCATCAATGATCGTTCAAGGGACACCAGCGTGCCGTCATTGGCCCGGCGGCGACGGTCGAGGGTGATGAATTTGTCGGTGCCGAAACGCGACAGCAGGTCTGGCCGGCTGATCGCCTCCAGCCGCAGCACTTCGGTGTTGACCAGCGCCCCGCTGTCCGCAAGAGCCTGGGCCCAGCCGCTGCGCTGATCGAGCACCACACCGTCGAAGGTGACGATAGAGCCGACTCCGCTTTGCGTGGCGATGTAGTTGCGCCTCTTCAGTTCGGCCAGGGCTT
Source organism: Pseudomonas sp. dw_612 (assembly GCF_018449725.1). Taxonomy (GTDB): domain Bacteria; phylum Pseudomonadota; class Gammaproteobacteria; order Pseudomonadales; family Pseudomonadaceae; genus Aquipseudomonas. The sequence goes on from NZ_JAAVVC010000011.1 coordinate 111,586, forward strand.
CACGCAGCGTGCCGCGGCTGACCTTGAATTCTTGAGCCAACTGATGCTCGCCCGGCAACAGAAAGCCGTCCTCCATGAGGCCGCTTTCGATGCGCCGAATGAGCTCGTCGACCACCCGTTGTTTCTTGTCAAATCGAACCTGTCTAATCATGTACAAAGTGATAACCGAAACAGGGCCGGGCGGGCAAGGGATATTTTTCGGGAGGTGACGGGAGGTGGGCTTTTGATCAGTGGGGTGTCAGATAAATCCACCCCTCACCCCAACCCTCTCCCCAAGGGGTAGAGGGGGCTGACCGGGGTGTTTGATGGATTTACTGGGACCTGAAAGTCCGAATCGAACTCCAGACTTGAAAGGCGAAAGTCCGAATCGAACTCCAGACTTGAAAGGCGAAAGTCCGAGTCGAACTCCAGACTTGAAAGGCGAAAGCCTGAGTCGGGCTCAGGCTTGAAAGGCTTGAAGATCTGCTCCCTTTCCCCCTCTCCCCTCTGGGGAGAGGGTTGGGGTGAGGGGTGGTTCTTGATCTCAGCGCTGCTTCAGACGGTCAATCACAACGGCCAACAGCAGAATCGAACCGCGAATCACATACTGATAAAACGTATCGATGTTCTTCAGGTTCATCGCATTCTCGATGATCGCCAGAATCAACACCCCGGCAATCACATGCCGGATCATGCCGATCCCGCCGCTCAGCGACACCCCGCCCAACACACACGCCGAGATCACGGTCAGCTCAAAACCCTGGCCGATCATCGGTTGGCCCGAGGTCATGCGCGACGCGAGGATCACCCCGGCCAACGCGCCGATCAAACCGTGCACGGCGAAGATGATGATCTTGGTCCGATCAACGTTAACCCCGGCCAGCAGCGCCGCTTCCTGGTTGCCACCGATGGCCATGGTGTTGCGCCCGTAGGTGGTGTAGTTCAGCAACCAGCCGAAAAACAGGAAGCACACGATGGTGATCAGGATCGGCACCGGCACGCCGAACAACTGGCCGTTGCCGAACACGAAGAACTGTTCCTGGGACACGCCCACCGCTTTGCCGTTGGCAAAAATGTACGCCAGGCCCCGCACGATCTGCATGGTCGCCAGCGTGGTGATCAACGCATTGACCCGCAACTTGGCGATCACAATCCCGTTGATCAACCCGACAATCAGCCCCATGAACAGCGCCGCCGCGACGCCGAGGAACACGCTGTCGGTGTCGCGCATCACCACCGCCGCGACCACGCCGGCACAGGCAATCACCGAGCCCACCGACAAGTCGAAATGCCCGGACGCCAGGCAATACAACATGGTGCACGCCGCAATCCCGGTGGTGGAAATCGCCAGGCCCAGGCCGCGCATGTTCAACGGCGACAGGAAGTTGTCGATCAGCAAGGTGCAGGCCAGGAAGATGCCGATGGCCGCTGCCAACATCACCCAGTCATCGAGAAAACGCCGCAGGTCCAGGGGTTTGCGCGGGGTGGGCAAAGCATTGTTTTGAATCGTCATCATCGTTACCTCTCAGTTCGCCACGCCGTCAGCGCGTTGGCGCGGCAAAGCCAGTTGCAGCAGGTTGGATTCATTGGCCTCGTCGCGGGACAGCTCGCCGCGCATCGCGCCTTCACACAGCACCAGGATGCGGTCGGAAATACCCATGACCTCCATCAAGTCGCTGGACACCACGATCACCGCAATGCCACTGGCCGCGAGGTTATGGATGATCTGGTAGATCTCGGCCTTGGCGCCGATATCGATGCCACGAGTCGGCTCGTCGAGCAGCAGGACTTTCATCGGCATCGACAACCAGCGACCGAGAATGGCCTTCTGCTGATTGCCGCCGGACAGGTACATGATTTTCTGCGAAGCGCTGGGTGTCTTCACTTTCAGCGCCGCGATCTGCTTGTCGGCGTTGCCCTTTTCCCAGAGGCCGCGCAGCAGGCAGCCGAAAGTCGAATTGGCGCCGCGCGCACTGATGTTGATGTTCTCGGCGACGCTGGAGAGCGGCATGATGCCCTCCTTCTTGCGGTCCTCGGGGCACAGCAGAATCCCGGCGGCAATCGCATCGCGCGGTGAACGCAGTTTCAGTTCATGGCCACGCAATTCAAGACGTCCGGCGGTGTTGCGGGTCAGGCCGCTGAGCATGCGGAACAGCTCGGTGCGCCCTGCCCCGACCAATCCGAACAGCCCGAGAATCTCGCCTTTGTGCACCTCGAAACTCACCGGCTCGCGCAGGCCCGGCCCAAGCAGACCGTTGACCTTCAGCGCCACCGCGCCACGTTGACGCGGGCGGTAATCGTAGATGTCCTGGATATCGCGACCGACCATGCAAGTCACCAACTGGTCGTGGGTCAGTTCGCTCATGTTCTCGAACGTGCGCACAAAGCGGCCGTCCTTGAACACCGTCACCGCGTTGCAGATGCGGAACACTTCTTCCATGCGATGGGACACGTAGAGCACCACTTTGCCTTCGTCCCGCAGGCGACCGATGATCGCCATCAAACGATCGATCTCCCGCGCCGAGAGGCTGCTGGTGGGTTCGTCGAACGCAATCACATGCGCGCCACGGGACAAGGCCTTAGCGATTTCCACCAATTGCCGTTGGCCGAGGGACAGGCGCCCGACTTTCTCTTGCGGATCGATTTCATCCGCCAGGCCCTTGAGGCAGGCCAACGCTTGCTGGCGCAAGGTACTGCGATTGATCAAGCCGAAACTGGCCGGCAGATGCCCGAGGAACAGGTTTTCCGCCACGGTCATTTCCGGGACCAGGTGCAGTTCCTGGTGAATCACCGCCACGCGGCTGGCGATGCTGTCAGCGGTGGATTTGAACGCCATCGTCTGTTCGCCGATCTGCAGATCGCCGCTGCTCGGGATGTACGCGCCGCCGAGGATTTTCAGCAACGTCGATTTGCCGGCGCCGTTCTCGCCCATCAAGGCATGCACCTGCCCCGGGTGCGCGACGAAGCTGATGCCGTCCAGCGCCTTCACGCCGGGAAAGGTCTTGCCGATCCCGTTGAAGCGCAAGCTGCCGCCGCGGTGTTCTTGTGTTTGTGTTTGCGCTTGCATAACCACCTCATCACACAGATCAGGCAGCCCCGTCGCCAGGGCCGCCGATGAAATCAACCGGCCTTAGTTCCACAGGCCGATCTTAGTCAGCTCCTCCTGGAAGTTTTTCCGGGTGATGAGGGTCACTTCGTCCATGGCAGTGTATTTCGGCGGTTCTTTGCCGGTGGTGACCCACTCGTACATCATCGCGGCGGTGTTGTAGCCCTCGATGTGCGGGCTCGGCAGCATAGAGCCGAAGAAGCCGCTGTTGGGCTTTTTCAGTTCGCCGATGGCGTCAGTGCCGTTAATGCCGATGCCGATCACATTGGTGGCGGTAAACCCGGCGCTTTCGGTGGCGCGCACGCCGCCCAGCACGGTGTTGTCGTTCATGCCGCCGATGATCAGGTTTTTCGCGCCGCCAGGCAGTTTCACCAGCGCGGAGTTGGTGGCGTCCATGCTGCCGGGAACGTCGAGGGTTTTCTGCGCGGTATAGAGGATGTGCTCTTTTGGCAGGCCCGCCGCTTCCAAGGCCTTGGCCGAACCGTCAGTGCGTTTCTTGCCGGTGTCGAGTTCGTTGAAGGTGTTAATCACGGCGTAGGTTTCTTTCCAGTCCCAGCCGCGATTTTTTGCCTCGGTGGCCATGGCGGCCCCCTGTTTCTCGCCGACTTCGAAAGCCGCCATGCCGAGATAAGGCACGTCTTCCATGAACTTACCGTTGGCATCGACGAAACGGTCATCGACCGTCATCACTTTCAAACCGTTGGCTTTGGCCTTGGCGACGATGGCCGGGCCGAGGCCGACGTCCGGCGGGCAGATCACGAAGCCTTTAGCGCCGTTGGCCGCCAGGCTGTCGATAGCGGAAAGGGTTTTCTCACCGTCAGGCACGGCAATCTTGATCACGGTGAAGCCTTTGTCCTTGCCGGCCTTTTCAGCGAAGGCCCATTCGGTCTGGAACCAGGGCTCTTCCGCCTGCTTGACCAGAAAACCGATTTTCACCGGTTCGGCCGCCAGCAGCGAACTGCTCAGGCTGACCGCCGTGACCGCCAGGGCGGCACAGCACAGAGAATGTATTGCACGACGACGATTCATAAGCTGACTCCTTGTTATTTTTTTTGAGCGTTATTTTGAAAGCCGGTACAGCGGTCAAACCTGTAGTCAAAAGTCATATCGTATGATGATTGGATTTCGCACGGAGTTCCGCGTTGAAACCCGATGTGCTCAGTCGTGGTACATGACCGAGCGCCCACCATCGATGGTGATGCACGACGCATTGATGAACGGCGCTTCATCACTGGCCAGGAAAACAGCCGTCATCGCCACTTCCATCGGCTGGCCGATACGTCGCGGCGGATGCAGATCAAAGGCCCGCTGACGTTCGGCCTGGGGGTCGGCAAAACCGTTCCAGTAATCGACGTTCAGTTGGGTTTCGATGTAGCCCGGCGCGATGGCATTCACGCGAATGCCCTTGGGCGCGTACTCGATGCCAAGGGCGCGGGTCAGGCCGAGCAAACCGTGCTTGGCCACCGGGTACGGGAAGCAGCCCGGAATAATGTGGGAAGAATGGGTCGAGGCAATGTTGATGATGCTGCCGATGCCCTGCTCAATCATTTGCGGCAGCACGGCTTTGCAGCCGAACCAGGCACCGTCGAGGTCAATAGCGAAGCAGCGGCGCCAGTCTTCCTCGGTCATTTCCAGCGGATCGCGGAACACGTTGACCCCGGCGCAGTTGACCAGCACATCGATGCGACCGTGGCGTTCGACGGCCAGTCGGGCCATAGCGTGCAGGTCTTGCTGGTTCGACACATCAGCCTTTAGCGCTTGCACGTCAAAACCCTTGTCCCGCCAGTGGGCCGCGACTTCTTCGACTTTCTCGCCCTGGATGTCGCTGATGATCAGCCTGGCTTGCTGGGAGGCGAAGGTCGCGACAATCGCCTCGCCGATGCCTTGGGCCGCGCCGGTCAGCAGCACGACTTTGTCTTTCAGTCGTTCGCCCTTCGGCGGCTCGGGCACGGGCGGCAGGGAGAGAGGCTCAGCCACGAATCCCGGCTCCCTTTTTCAGGCACGGCAAAAACCGGGCATCTGTCGATGTCCGGCCAAAAAACTGTGTGGAAAATCCCTGCATCACTTCACCTGTTTTGTTTTTTTAAGTGTGAGTGCGTGTAACTGATGGAGTCGACTATAAACCCGACCGCCAAATAATCTCAATATATAATTTCACATCCCATATTTTGGGATTTAACCAGCGAATCGCGTACAGGTTTTCCCGGGCACATCGACCCGAATCGAGAGCACCGCGCCATCCAGTGGATGGCTGAGCGGACTGGCGGCGCTGGTGATGTACAGGGTTTGCAGGTCTTCGCCGCCGAATACGCAACTGGTGGGGCGGCTGACGGGCAATTCGATTACCCGATCGACCTGACCTTCGGGGCTGAGCCTGAGCAAGCAACTGCCGTCCCAACGCGCGTTCCACAGATACCCTTGGGCATCCATCGCCGAACCATCGGGGCCGCCGCGCTCATGAGGGCCGAACCAGACCTGGGCCGGGTCGAGGTTGCCGTCGGTGCGGATGAAATGCTGATAAAGCGTGCGGTCGAGGCTGTCGGCGAAGTACAGCCGGGTGGCGTCATCGCTCCACAACAGGGTGTTGGGAATGCCCAATCCTCGGAGCAACGGCGTGACCCGGGCATCGCGGTCGATGCGGAACAGGCCACCGGAGCGGCGCAGGATGGGCAAGTCTTCGCCCTGCTCACCGATGTTGTTCTGCATGGTGCCAAGCCAGAGCCGGCCCTGTGCGTCGCAACGGGCTTCATTGGGGCGATTGCCGGGCTGCGGATCGGCGACGCAGAGTAATGTGAGCCGCGGTTCCAGACCGGGGGAATCCAGATCCAGCCGGTACACGCCGCTGCTCATGGCCACCAATGCATCTCCGCTTTCGCAGGGGATGAACGCGGACACGTGCTCGGGCATCTGCCAGATCTGCACGTTGGCGCCGATCAGCCGCAGCGCTTGCTTGCCGGCGATGTCGACCCAGTAGAGCGCTTGGGTGGGCGCATCCCAGAACGGGCCTTCACCGAGCTGGGCGCGGTGTTCGGTAACGGCAGTCCACGACATGAAACCTCCTGCATTGTTCTTGTTTTAAATGTGGGAGCGGGCTTGCTCGCGAAAGCGGTGTATCTGTGACATCTATGTTGAATGTGTCGACGCTTTCGCGAGCATGCCCGCTCCCAAAGGGTGCTTTAGTGTCAGCTGGCTTTTTTGTCGGCCATGACTTGTGGGTAGAAGCGTTTGATCGCCAGGTCGGCGTTGTCGATCAGGGTCATGCAGGCCCACACACCCCGCGCGGCATCCCGCGCGGCGATGGCGTCGGCCATGTCTTTGTGGATCGGTAGCGTGCGACGGAGTTCATCCGGGTCGGCGGCGGAGACTTCGAACGACACCGCCAATAGCGCGCCAAGAGCCGGCACCATTTGTTCGATGAATTGATTGTGGCTGGCGGCGAGGATGCACTCGTGGAAAAACTGGTCGGCGCGGTTGTAATCGATGCCGCTGTCCACGGCGCGTTCCAGTGCGTTGTAGGCCTGGAGAATCGCCTGGACCTGTTCGACAGTGGCGCGCTCACAGGCCCAGCGCACGGCCATGGGTTCGATGGTGCGGCGCAGGTCGAGCAGGTCGTCGACGAAGTTTTCCGGCAGGCCACTGCGGGACAACCAGCCAACGACTTGTGGATCGAACAGGTTCCAGCGCTTTATCGGCAGCACCCGCGTCCCGACCTTCGGCCCGACTTCGAGCATGCCCTTGGCGACCAGGGTCTTGATGGCTTCGCGAATCACCGTGCGACTGACCCCGAGCTGCTCGCCCAGGTCGGCTTCAACCTTGATGGTTTCGCCGGGCTTCACCTGGCCGGCGGCAATCCAGCCACCGAGCCAATCGACCGTCGACGCATGAAAACTGCTGGACATGAAAACCTCGAAGCAAGGACGGCAAAAAGCCGTTCGCGATGGAGGACCACGCTAATCATCATATGATTGGGTGTCAATTTGAATTTTGCGCGAAACACACAAAACAACTGTGGGAGCGGGCTTGCTCGCGAAAGCGGTGTGTCAGTTTATTTATATGCTGACTGACACGACGCCTTCGCGAGCAAGCCCGCTCCCACATTTGGATTTGCTTAGGGTTCGAGGCCGATCTGGAAAAACACCCCGCCACTCCACACACCCAACCAACGCTGCCCGTCAATCTCACGGCTCACCGCCAATTCCACCAATTGGTAGAACACATTGCGATGGATCAGCGCTTCAAGGTTGGTCCGCACGTGTACGTACGGCGCAGGTTCCTGGGTCACGGGATCGATTACCACGCGAATCGGATGTTCGGCACCCGCCTCGGCTGTCTCATCGACGTTGGTGGTAAAGCGCAGGAGCTGCGCTTCGCCCTCGCCTTCGACGTCCACGGCAATCGCCACGAACGGCGCGTCATCGACCTTGATCCCGACTTTCTCGACCGGGGTGATCAGAAAGTAATCATCGCCGTCGCGGCGGATGATGGTGGAGAACAACTTGACCATCGGCTTGCGCCCGATTGGCGTACCCAGGTAGTACCAGGTGCCGTCCCGGGCGATGCGCATGTCAATGTCGCCGCAGAAGTCGGGGTTCCACAAGTGGACCGGTGGCAAGCCTTTGGTCTTGGGGATTTGCCCCAGCAGGTCGTTGGCTTTTTGCGGGCCACTCATGGCGATCTCCTTGGAATTACTGGTCGCTGAGCCCCAACAGGCTACGAGCGTATTGCTCCAGCGGCGGGCCCAGCAGGTCTTCTGGCTTGGTGTCGTGGAACGTCAGTAAACCGCCACGACTCTTGATCCGTGCAGTATCGATCAAATACTGGGTGCTGGTCTCGATCAACATGATCTGAATCACGCCGCTGTCGATACCGAGGCGATCCACGGCTTCCTGGTCGAGCCATTCGTCCGAGTTGCCGATGCGGTCGTCAGCCTTGGCAAACCGCGTGTAGAGCAGGTAATGCGCACCGGCGGCGCGGGCTTCGCCCATGGCGGCATCGAGGCCTTCCGGCGCGCGGGCGCGGCGGACCATCGGGAAATATTCGATAAAGCCGTCGAACGCCTCTTCAGCCACCACGTTCGGTCGCGGATAAGCACTGCCCGGCGGGGCGAATGCGCCTTGGGCGATGTAGATAAAGGAGTCCGGCTGAATGCGGAAGTTATTCACGCGCTGACTGTTGCTGTGATCCAGCAACCCCGCGTCGCTCATGTGGTAGCGAACACCTTCGCCCATGTCGCTGACATTCATGCAGCCACCAAGCGCCAAAACGGCCAGCAGCAAAACCAGGCTACGCATCCTACCCTCCAGAAGCCGGTGACGGAAAACCGGCGAATGGGCGTTGAATGCAGCTTCCGCGCCAGCTCATGTATATCGGCGCCTGATAAAGAGCATTCGCGAGCAAGCCCGCTCCCACAAGGGAATGCATTTCACCTGTGGGAGCGGGCTTGCTCGCGAATACGGTTTTTCAGCCGCCGATAATTTTCATGATGGTCGCCCCACCGGAGAACGCCACTTCCTGCTTGTCTCCCAGGGCTTTCACCAGCAATCGCTGCAACGCCGGAAGCGCCTGATGACGCGGTTTGTCCAGCAGGTCGCCGACATAGTGGCGATTGCTCGACGACAGGCAGCCATGCAGCCAACCCGTGGACGACAACCGCAGCCGCGAACACGTCCGGCAGAACGGCACGCTTTCGTTGGCGATCACGCCGAAGTAGCCCTGCCCCGGAATCTCGTAGCGCACCGCCGTGGCATCCACTGGCGCGTTGGCTTGGAGGTATTCGTAACGGTCGCCGATCAGGCTCAGCAATTGCTGGAGGCTGACGAACTGTTGCAGGAAGGCGTTGTTGTCGCTGGCCAGGTGGCCCATGCGCATCAGCTCGATAAAACGCAGCTCGTAGCCACGCTCCAGGCAGTAATCGAGCAGCGGCATCACCTGATCCAGGTTCTGCCCACGCAACGGCACCATATTGACCTTGATCTTGATCCCGGCCGCCGAAGCCTGGTCCATGCCGTCGAGCACGGTGGCCAGATCGCCACCACGGGCAATGCTGCGGAACGCGCTGGCGTCCAGGGTATCGAGGGAAACGTTGATGCGCCGGATACCGGCATCCACCAGCAGCGGCAGTTTTTTCGCCAGCAACTGGCCATTGGTGGTCAGGCTGATGTCTTCCAGGCCCATCTGGCCGACGGCAGTCATGAACGCTTCGAGCTTGGGGCTGACCAGCGGCTCGCCGCCGGTGATGCGCAACCGTTCGATGCCGGCGGCTTCGATCAGATACGCCACGCCTCGCGCCATGGCCTCGGCCGACAGTTCATCCTGCGCAGCGACCAGCCGCTTACCGTTCGGCACGCAATAGGTACACGCGTAATTGCAGGCTGAGGTCAGGCTGATCCGCAAATTGCGAAAACGCCTGCCTTGACGGTCAACGATCATGAAGCACTCCGGCAGAAGAAGTTTCGGGACCGCTAAAACTTGACTCACAAATCAAGTTTTAGCAATACCTAAGCCTGAGTATATTCCTGCGGTACTGCGCCATGTAGCAAAATAATGGCGCAATCAGGCAGCTGAATGATTCAGCTGCTCGGCGTGTCGGTGTCGCGCTTGCGCTTGTTGCCCATGCGTACGCCGATGTCCATCAGGAACTGGAAGAAACCTTCCTGATCTTCCAGCACATTGCTCCAGAACGGCGAGTGATACAGCGCCACGGCGCCATGCACCAGCGCCCAGGACGCGCAGTAATGGAAGTACGGCGGCACGTCTTCGAGCTTGCCTTCGCTGATCCGGCCCTTGATCAGCAGGGTCAAGCGTTCGAAGTTCGAGGCACGGATCTTGTGCAGCTCCTCGACCATCTCCGGCACCTGATTGCCCTTGACCACCTTTTCTTCCAGACGATCGAACAAGCGATAGCGTTGCGGATCGCGCATGCGGAATTCGAAGTAGGCCCGGGACAGGGCTTCCTTGTCCTTGTCGACATCGGCGGAATGCAACAGCTCGTTCAAATCGCGCTCGTAATCGAGCATCAGGCGCAGATAGATCTCGGCCTTGGATTTGAAGTGCTTGTAGATCGTGCCTTTGCCGATACCGACGGCATCAGCAATCATCTCGACGGTGACACTGTCTTCACCTTGGTCGAGGAACAGCTTGAGCGCGGTATCGAGAATTTCTTGCTCGCGGCGACGAAACTCACGGACCTTACGAGGTTCTTTATGCATAAGAAAAGGTCTGTTGGGGTCAAAATTCGAAGCCGCGTATTATGCCTAACTTGCGCCAAAATGCACGGATCATCCGAGCATATCTGTGTTTCTTGATCATTTCACGCATGGCCACCGGTTGATGAGAACTCTTCCGAAGCGCACGTATTCCAAATTTGTTTAAAAACCGGGGCGGCTAAACTGGCGTCGGCGCAATACTGATCAATACTTGAACTGTCGGCGAGGCATCTCCCCCAAGTGTCGCGCCGATATAGGTACCAACGGACCGCGTACCTTTGTTTTACTCCTAATGGTCTTAACCCGGATTCACCCCCCAGAACCCGGGTTTTTTTTGCCTGCGATTCAGGGGTCATCGACCCCGTAGAAGCTGCTGAAGGCTGCGATCTTTACCGGCGTTACGCCGATGCCCTGACATGCGCCAACGGAAACAACCGCTTGAAATTCTCAGTGGTCTGCTCGGCAAATCGCTCGTAAGACTCACCCCGCAGCATCGCCAGAAACTCTGCCACTTCCCGCACATATTGCGGCAGGTTCGGTTTGCCGCGATAAGGGATCGGTGCCAGGTACGGCGAATCGGTTTCCACCAGCAAACGGTCGGCCGGGACTTTGCTCGCCACGTCGCGCAATGCATCGGCATTGCGAAACGTCACAATCCCGGACAGGGAAATGTAATAGCCCATGTCCAGCGCAGCCTTGGCCATGTCCCAGTCTTCGGTAAAGCAATGCAGCACACCGGCCTGGGGCAATGCGGCTTCGCGCAACAGGCTCAAGGTATCGGCGCGGGCACCACGGGTGTGGATGATCACCGGTTTGCCGGTTTGCTGGGCGGCTTGCAGATGCAGACGAAAAGACTCCTGCTGCAACTCCGCCGCTTCCGGCTCGTAGTGATAATCGAGGCCGGTTTCACCAATCGCCACCACCCGCGGGTGATTCAGCTCCTGCAGCAACCAGTCCAGCGCCGGCGCGGCACCGGGTTGCACGTCTAGCGGATGCACACCGACCGAGCAATCGACGTCGTCATAACGCTCGGCCAGGGCTTTGACATCGGCGGCATTGTCGACGCTGACGCCGATGCACAAAAAGTGCCCGACCCCGCGTTGGCGGGCCGCATCGAGGGCGGCATCCAGGGAGCCGCCGTGGGCGGCGAGGTCGAGGCGGTCAAGGTGGCAATGGGAATCTACGAGCATAAAAGGGCTGCAACTTACATCGTATGAGTGGGACGGTCGGATTTCAGCGCTCCGGCCAGATGGGTTTCGATTCGACTGCGAGCGGTGTTGTCACCGTCGTTGAACTGCACGCCAACGCCGGCGGCGCGGTTGCCCTGGGCGCCTTTCGGAGTGATCCAGGTGACTTTGCCGGCGACCGGAATTTTTTCCGCTTCGTCCATCAGGTTCAGCAACATGAACACTTCGTCGCCCAACTTGTAGCTTTTGTTGGTCGGGATGAACAGGCCGCCGTTCTTGATGAACGGCATGTAGGCCGCGTACAGCACGGACTTGTCCTTGATGGTCAGGGACAAAATGCCGTTGCGCGGCCCGGTGTTGACGGGTTCATTCATGCTGACCTCCATGGCTGATGCTCAGAGTCTAGTCACTTCTGGCCCGGCAAAGACACCCATTGCACCAGCAGCGCTTCAAGCAGCAGCGCCGGATTGAGGTTGGCCTTGCTCATCACCTTCTGACGCTGGGCGAGGATCCAGTCCTGAATAGTGAGGACTTTGGCCTGCCCGGACTTCTGCGCCAGGTATTGAATGACCTTGCGCATGTCCATCAGGCCCAGGCCTTCTTCATCCTGGGTCAATTGATAGCGCAGGATCAGGCTCGACCAGTCGCAGAACCAGTCGAACAACAGCAATTGCGGAATACTTTTCCATTCTTCGGCCAGTTGCGTCGGCGACTTCTGCTGCTTGAGCAACTGCTTCACGCCTTCAACCACCAGCACGCGCTGTTCGCGCACGCCCTGGTTTTGCAACTTGACCGCAGCCAATGGTGAACCGGCCGCCAACGTCAGCAATTCGACGCGCTCTTCCTGCGAGCAATCCGGCAAGGCCTTGGTCAACCACGCCAGGCTCATCGCCTCGCTGGGCAGCGGACAGGCTTGCTGCTGGCAGCGGCTCTTGATGGTTGGCAGCAAACGGCTGGTCTGGTGACTGACCAACAGCAACACGGTATCGCCGGACGGTTCTTCAAGACTTTTGAGCAAGGCGTTGGCGGCGTTGACGTTCATCGACTCGACCGGCTCGATCAGCACCACTTTGCGCCCGCCCATCTGCGCGGTCTGGACCACGAAGCTGACCAGATCACGCACCTGATCGACCTTGATTGCCTTGTCGGCCTCTTCCGGCTCCAGGATGTAGTTGTCGGGGTGACTGCCGGCCTTGAGCAACAGGCAGGACTTGCACTCACCGCAGGCATCCTGGACCGTCGGACGCTGACACAGCAAATGCGCCATCAAGCGTTCAGCCAAGGCACGTTTGCCGATCCCGGCCGGACCATGGAGCAAATAGGCATGGGCGTGTTGCTTGCGGCCCGCCAATTGCAGCCAGAGCTCGTCCTGCCATGGATAAGCCTCAGCCACGGGTCAACTCCAGCAAACGCGGGAGCAACGCATTCAGGGCCTGCTGAACCTGTGGCAACGGCTGGGCGGCATCCACCAGCACATAGCGCGCCGGATCCGCCTCAGCGCGCTTGAGAAAGGCGCTGCGCACCGCATCAAAAAAGGCTCGGCCTTCGAGTTCGAAACGATCCAGCCGACCGCGAGCACTGGCACGGGCCAGGCCGACTTCCACCGGCAGGTCGAAAATCAGGGTCAGGTCCGGGCGCAAGTCGCCCTGGACGAAAGTTTCCAGAGTGGCGATGCGATCGAGCGACAAACCGCGGCCGCCGCCCTGATAGGCGTAGGTCGAATCAGTGAAACGGTCGCACAAGACCACCGCGCCACGGGCCAGCGCCGGACGGATCACCTCGGCCAGATGCTGGGCGCGGGCGGCGAACACCAGCAGCAGCTCGGTGTCGGGGTTCATGACTTCGTCCACCGGGGCCAGCAGCACTTCGCGGATGCGCTCGGCCAACGGCGTACCGCCCGGCTCGCGGGTCAACAGCACTTCGATACCCGCGGCGCGCAGGCGCTCGGCCAGGTATTCGCGATTGGTGCTCTTGCCGGCGCCTTCCGGGCCTTCCAGGGTAATAAACAAGCCAGTCACAGGCAGTCCTTAATCAGAGTCATTGCGGGCTTTGCGGTGCCGGCGTCGGCGCATCCGGTTCGGGTACGGGTTCTTGCGCGGGCATTGGCGGTACGGCTTCCGGCGCGGGTGCGGGTGCGGGTGCGGGTGCCGGAGGCGGTTCTTGCGCCGGCACTGGCGGCACCGCTTCGGGCGCGGTATCGGGTGAAGCGGCAGGAATCGGCGTCTCGGCTTCCGGCGTCACAGCCCCGTTAGTCGGTGCCGGGCTGGAGCGGTAATCGGCACGCCGCTTGAGCTGGAACTCCCGGACCGCCGAGTTATGCGCATCCAGATCATCGGAGAACACGTGGCTGCCGTCACCGCGAGCCACAAAATACAGACTGTTGCCGGCCACCGGATTCAGCGCCGCATGGATCGCCTCGCGGCCGACCATGGCAATCGGCGTCGGCGGCAGGCCTGAAATCATGTAGGTGTTGTACGGCGTCGCTTCCTTGAGATGGGCGCGGGTCAACTTGCCGTTGTAGCGATCACCCAGACCGTAGATCACGGTCGGATCAGTCTGCAGCATCATGCCCATCGCCATGCGCCGCACGAACACACCGGCAATCTGCCCGCGCTCTTGCGGCACGCCGGTTTCCTTCTCCACCAGCGAGGCCATGATCAGCGCCTGATAGGGTTCGGTGTAGGGCACGTCAGCCGCGCGTTTTTCCCACTCCTTGGCCAACACCTCGTCGAGGCGCTCATAGGCTTTTTTCAGCAGCTCGGCGTCGGTCATGCCGCGCACGAAGCTGTAGGTGTCCGGGAAGAAGCGGCCCTCAGGGAAAATCCCGCTGTGGCCCAGCTTGTCCATCACTTGGGTGTCGCTCAGGCCGGTCAGGGTTTGTTTGAGCTTGTCATCCTTGGCCAGTGCCGCGCGGACCTGATGGAAGTTCCAGCCTTCGACCAGCGTCACGTTGTACTGCACCACTTCGCCGCGCTTCCACAAATCGATCAGGCCGTTGACGTTCATACCCGGCAGCATGCGGTATTCGCCGCTATGAATCGGCGTGGTGGACAGGTTGAAGCGCCAATAGACGCGCAACCAGAAGGCATCCTTGATGACGCCATCGGCTTCGAGTCGATAGAAAGTGCGGGTCGGTGTCGTGCCCTTGGGCACTTCCAGCAGTTCTTCCTGGGTGATGTTCAGCGGCTGTTCCAGCGCCGAATGGATTTTCCAGGCCGAAGCGGCTGACAGCAGCCCTGCCAGAACCAATCCGGTTTCCAGCAGCAGCAAGAGTTTACGTCTCACGTATCAAGCATCCAGTAGCGCGCGGGCAATGGTTTGGAGTTTACGGGTGAGCGGGCCAACCGACCAGCTCAGTGCTGCATAGGCGCGCACCGGCCAAACGCCATACACGCTGTTGCAGACGAAGACCTCATCGGCCCATTGCAACTGATCGAGGCTGATGTCAGTGATTCGCGTGGGGATCCCCAACGACTCAGCCTGAAACAATAATTCGGCACGCATCACGCCGGCCACGCCACAGCGCTTGAGATCGGAAGTGATCAGTACACCATCGCGCACCAGGAACAGGTTGCTGAAGACGCCCTCAATCACCCTACCCACCCGATCGAGCATCAGGCCTTCGGTGTGCTCGGTGTCTTGCCATTCGGAACGGGCGATAACCTGCTCCAGGCGATTCAAATGCTTGAGACCAGCGAGCAATGGCTGGTTGGACAGGCGTGTGGCACAAGGGAACAATCGAACGCCCTGCTCGGCATGCGCAGCAGGATAAGCAGCCGGAGGATTGCCTTGCAGAATGCGCCGAGCCTGGGCCGAAGGGTCGGGGGCATAACCGCGCAAGCTGTCACCACGAGTGAGGATGAGCTTGAGCACGCCCTCGCCCAGCGCTGCGGCATAGGTCAGCAGTTCGCTGCGGATCAGTTCCTGATCGGCAGTGATCGCCAGGCGTGAACAACCCTGCGCCAGGCGTGACAAATGCCGGTCCAGCAACAACGGCTGCCCACCGCGCACGGCAATGGTCTCGAACAGACCATCACCGTAAGCCAGGCCGCGATCCTTCAGCGACAGAGCGTCAGCCGGCTGACCGTCGACCCAGCTGTCCATCAGTCAGCGAACCGGCGGAACACCAGCGAGCCGTTGGTACCGCCAAATCCGAAGGAGTTGGACAGCACCACATCGATATCCATGTTGCGCGCGGTGTGCGGCACGAAGTCGAGGTCGCAGCCTTCGTCCGGCTCATCGAGGTTGATGGTCGGCGGCGCCACCTGGCTGTTGATCGCCAGCACACTGAAGATCGCCTCGACCGCGCCCGCCGCACCCAACAGGTGACCGGTCATGGACTTGGTCGAACTGACCGCCAGTTTGTAGGCGTGATCACCAAACACCGTCTTGATCGCACAGGCTTCGGCGAGGTCGCCGGCCGAAGTCGATGTACCGTGGGCGTTGATGTACTGGACTTGGTCGCCATTGATCTTCGCATCGCGCAGAGCATTGGTGATGCAACGTGCAGCGCCTGCACCGTCAGCCGGTGGCGAGGTCATGTGGAACGCGTCGCCACTGGTACCAAAGCCGATCAGCTCGGCGTAGATGGTCGCGCCACGAGCCTTGGCGTGCTCCAGCTCTTCGAGCACCAGCGCACCGGCGCCATCGGACAGAACGAAGCCATCACGGCCCTTGTCCCATGGACGGCTGGCGCGGGTCGGCTCGTCGTTGCGGGTCGACAGTGCACGGGAGGCACCGAAGCCACCCATGCCCAGACCGCAAGCGGCCATCTCGGCACCGCCGGCAATCATCACGTCGGCTTCGTCGTACATGATGTTGCGTGCCGCCATGCCGATGCAGTGCGTACCGGTGGTACACGCGGTGGCGATGGCGTAGTTAGGCCCCTGTGCACCCAGATGGATGGACAGGAAACCGGAAATCATATTGATGATCGAGCCAGGCACGAAGAACGGCGAAATTCGACGAGGGCCGGAATCATGCAGTGTGCGGCTGGTTTCTTCGATATTGGTCAGACCGCCAATACCCGAACCCATGGCCACGCCGATGCGCTCACGGTTGGCGTCAGTGACTTCCAGACCGGAGTTACGCACAGCCTGAAACCCTGCGGCCAGACCGTATTGAATGAACAGGTCGAGCTTGCGGGCTTCCTTGACCGACAGGTATTCCTCGACATTGAAGCCCTTTACCGAGCCGCCAAAGCGGGTGGAATAGGCAGAAAGGTCGGTGTGTTCGATCAGACCAATGCCACTGCGGCCAGCCAGAATGCCCTGCCAACTGCTCGGCACATCCGTGCCCAGTGGCGACAACATACCCATACCGGTGACTACGACGCGTCTACGCGACACAGCACTCTCCTTTTTCAAATGACGACTTTGCATCAGGCCTAAAGAAAAAACCGCACGCCGTGATGGCAGTGCGGTTTTTCCATGACAGCGAGCAACGATTACAAGCTATTAAGCCTGATGGTTAGTAACGTAATCGATTGCAGCTTGTACAGTAGTGATCTTCTCAGCTTCTTCGTCAGGGATTTCGGTCTCGAATTCCTCTTCCAGAGCCATCACCAGCTCAACGGTGTCAAGGGAGTCGGCACCCAGGTCTTCAACGAAGGAAGCAGTGTTGACCACTTCTTCTTCTTTAACGCCCAGTTGCTCAGCAACGATTTTCTTGACGCGCTCTTCGATGGTGCTCATACCTTGTTTTCACTCCTAATGGACAAATTCAGGCAGCTGGCCAGTGGGTAAGTGTATAGAAAGACTTTTCAGTTTTTCAACTGAAAGCTTCACTCCTCAAACCCTGGGACCCTCTGCCTATAAATAGATTGCAGCTTTATAACGGATTTTAGACAGCTCGTATGACATTTTTTTGAAGCAACCCGTCACATTTAACTCATGTACATCCCGCCGTTCACCGGGATTGTAGCCCCAGTAACGTATGCCGCACCGTCGGATGCAAGAAAAGCGACCACAGACGCAATCTCTTGTGCTTGCCCCAGACGACCCAGCGGAATCTGCGTTATCAAGCTTTCACGCTGTGCTTCGGGCAGTTCGCGGGTCATATCAGTGTCGATGAACCCTGGAGCCACCGAGTTTACCGTAATCGAACGCGAACCGACTTCACGCGCCAGTGCACGGCTGAAACCTTCCAGACCGGCCTTGGCGGCTGCGTAGTTTACTTGGCCTGCGTTGCCCATGGCACCCACAACCGAACCAATACTGATAATTCGTCCCCAACGGGCCTTGGTCATGCCGCGCAAAACACCCTTGGACAGGCGGAATAGACTGTTCAGGTTGGTATCGATGACGTCGTTCCATTCGTCGTCTTTCATGCGCATCATCAGATTATCGCGGGTGATGCCGGCATTGTTGACAAGGATTACCGGGACACCGAACTGCGCAGTGATACTCGCCAGCACCGCTGCAACGGATTCGTCGCTGGTGACATTGAGTTCCAGGCCAGTGCCTTGGATACCGTTTTCTTTCAGGGTAGCGGCGATGCGCTCGGCACCAGAGGCGGAGGTCGCGGTGCCGATGACGATGGCGCCTTCACGACCCAGCTCCAGGGCGATAGCCTGGCCGATACCGCGGCTCGCACCGGTGACCAGTGCAACTTTACCTTGCAGACTCATGCAAGTTTCTCCTGATTCAGGCCAGCGCTGCGCGAGCGGCAGCGAAAGCGTCTGGGGTATTGAGGTTGGATGTCGATACGCCTTCGGCGCAGCGTTTGTTCAGGCCGGCAAGCACCTTGCCCGGACCGCACTCGACCAGTTGGGTCGCGCCCTTGGCCGCCAGCGCCTGGATCGATTCGACCCAGCGCACAGGCTTGTAGAGCTGCTCAAGCAGATCGCGCTTGAGGGTTTCCAGATCGGCCGGCACCGCAGCGCTGACGTTCTGCACCACCGGAATCTGCGGCACCTGCCAGTCGATGGCAGCGATGGACTCGGCAAACCGCTCGGCCGCCGGGCGCATCAGTTCGCAGTGGGACGGCACGCTGACCGGCAACGGCATGGCGCGCTTGGCGCCACGGGCCTTGCAGCCTTCGATGGCGCGTTCGACCGCCGCCTTGGCGCCGGCGATAACCACCTGGCCCGGGGAGTTGAAGTTGACGGCGCTGACCACTTCGCCTTGCGCCGCTTCAGCACAGGCTGCCAGCACATCAGCATCTTCCAGACCGAGAATAGCGGCCATGCCGCCCTGCCCGGCAGGAACGGCTTCCTGCATTAGCTGACCACGACGCTCGACCAGTTTCACCGCATCGCCCAGGCTCAGACTGCCCGCTGCTACAAGCGCGCTGTACTCGCCCAGGCTATGACCGGCCACGTAAGCCGGACGCGCGCCGCCCTCAGCCAGCCACAGACGCCACAGGGCGATCGAGGCGGTCAGAATGGCCGGCTGGGTTTTATCGGTTTGATTGAGTTGCTCTTCCGGCCCTTGCTGGGTCAGTGCCCACAGGTCGTAACCCAGAGCATCGGATGCTTCTTTGAATGTTTCGAGGACCACTGGATGTTGCGCGCCCAACTCGGCCAGCATGCCGAGGGACTGCGAACCCTGTCCTGGAAAGACGAATGCGAGGGAAGCAGACATGTAACAAGCCCCTAATGATCTTGTCGTCGGAGAATTGACGTCCCGCTTGGGGGACGCAAGAAACTGACAGTTGGATGGCCAATTGAACTGAGCGGTCACATTTAAGCATTGTCCGACGAAAACGCCTAAGGCAACAAATCCTCAAGACGACCGTGAAGCCGTTCCGGGAGGTTTTCCTGGATCTCTATAAGCGCGCGCTGGATTGCACTCTGAAAGCCCTGCACCCCGGCCGAACCGTGGCTTTTCACGACAATGCCCTGCAAGCCGAGGAAGCTGGCGCCGTTGTGTCGCGCCGGGGCCAGATCCGCCTGCAAGCGCTTCATCAACGGCAACGCCAGAGCACCAACCATCCGCGAGGCCAGGCTTTTCTTGAACAACGCTTCGATGCGCCCGGCAATCATGGTCGCCAGGCCTTCGCTGGACTTGAGCAGGATATTGCCGACAAAGCCGTCACACACCACCACATCCGCCTCGCCGCGGTACACACCGTCACCTTCGACAAAACCGATGTAGTTGATGCCACGGGCGCTCTGCAACAAGGTCGCCGCCAGCTTGACCTGCTGATTGCCCTTGATGTCTTCAGTACCGATGTTCAGCAAGGCTACCCGTGGGCGAACAACCCCCAGGGTTTGCGCCGCCACCGAGCCCATGATCGCGAATTGCAACAGGTGTTCCGCGCTGCAATCGACGTTGGCACCGAGGTCAAGCAACTGGCAATAACCCTTCTCGGTCGGGATCGCCGCCACCATCGCCGGCCGATCGATGCCCGGCAAGGTCTTGAGCACAAACCGCGACAACGCCATCAGTGCACCGGTATTGCCGGCGCTGACGCAAGCCTGGACCTTGCCATCACGCAACAGCTCAAGCGCCACGCGCATCGACGAATCAGGCTTGCCACGCAAGGCCTGGGCCGGTTTTTCGTCCATGGTGATGACCTCGGACGCCGGCGTAATCGACAGGCGCGCGCGATCCACAGCCGAATGGCCGGAGAGCAGTTCTTCTAAAAGGGTAGGTTGACCGACGAGGGTCAGGTGCAGCGAGGGCGTAGCAGACAGGCAAGCAAGGCTGGCCTGAACAATGCTGCGGGGACCGAAGTCCCCGCCCATTGCGTCAATCGCGATGACTTGAGCAGACAAGTGATTACTCGTCAGCGCCCTTGTCGATCACTTTACGGCCACGGTATACGCCTTCTGGCGATACGTGGTGACGCAGGTGAATTTCACCGGTGGTTTTTTCTACAGACAGAGTGCTTGCCGTCAGGGCATCGTGCGAACGACGCATGTCACGGGCAGAGCGGGATTTTTTGTTCTGCTGAACAGCCATAATTGATTAACTCCTAAACGTTTGGGTCACGCTTTAACTGCGCCAATACACTGAACGGGTTGGACCGCGTTACCTCGTCCTCGCTCGGTTCGGGCTCATCGAGACCCGCCGGCTGCTGGCATTCTTCCGGATGATGAGCAGGCACAATGGGCAAGGCGAGCAGAAGCTCCTCCTCGATCAGTGACTGCAGATCCAATGGATCTTCGCCCAGTTCCAGCACGTCATAACCTTTCGGTAACGACTGGGTATTCGCACCCTCCTTCACCACAGCGTAACTGCATTCGCTATGGATCGGCAGGGTGACCAGCTCAAGACAACGCTGGCAAACCATTTTGACTTCGGTGTCGATAAAGCTGTGGATTACCACAGACTTACGTTCATCTCGTTCAAAAACGAATTTAGCCTGCACCGTACCGACAGTGTCGGAAAGCGGGTCGCAGAGTCTCTCCAAATCGGCCAGCAGCAGTTCACCTTGAAGGGTGGTGCCACGATCAGCCAATTTGCGCGGGTCAACGTGAGGTGGAATCGGGTCATTCAACATAGGCGCAGCATTATAGGGATGCACCCAGCCATGTCAAAGGAAATTCAGCCCTGTCCGTCACTTGGAAGCCTCGCTAGAATTCGCCCCTGCCTTTTGGAGATGCCTATGCTGCCTTTATTACTCGCTTCAAGCTCGGTTTATCGCCGGGAATTGCTGGCCCGCTTGCAGCTTGAGTTCACCTGCCGCTCGCCGGATATCGATGAAAGCCATCGGCCGGACGAGTCCGCCATTAATCTGGTAAAGCGCCTGGCCGAAGAGAAAGCCCGCGCGCTGGCCGAGAGCCATCCCGCGCACCTGATCATCGGCTCAGACCAGGTCGCGGTACTCGGCGAGCGGATTATCGGCAAACCGCACACGTTCGAAAAGGCCCGCGAACAGCTAATGGCCGCCAGCGGCGCCAGCGTAACCTTCCTGACCGGCCTGGCACTGCTCAACAGCCAGACCGGCCACTGCCAGGTCGACTGCGTGCCGTTCACCGTACACATGCGCACGCTCGACCCGGCGCGCATCGAACGTTACCTGCGCGCAGAACAGCCCTACGACTGCGCTGGCAGCTTCAAGGCCGAAGGTTTGGGGGTGAGCCTGTTTCAAAGGACCGAAGGCCGTGACGCCACCAGCCTGATCGGCCTGCCGCTGATTCGCCTGATCGATATGCTGCTGGCTGAAGGTATGCAGATACCTTGAAGATCAAAAGATCGCAGCCTCGTTTCACTCGACAGCTCCTACATTGAAATGCGTATCTCCTGTAGGAGCTGTCGAGTGAAACGAGGCTGCGATCTTTTGACGTTAAAAAACCGGCCGAAGCCGGTTTTTTTATGCGCTCAAGCAATCAGCGCAACGATGGACCGTGAAACCCCATCCACATCGCAATCTGCTCAGCCACACTGGCGCCGAGCTTCTTGGAGAACCGATCAAGCGGCGACTCCTGGACGGTGAAGTCCACGATTTCTTTCTCGCCAATGATATCGCGAGCGACAGAACTGGTATTCCCCAGACCATCGATCAAGCCCAGTGGCAGTGCCTGCTCGCCCGACCAGACCAGCCCGGAGAACAGCTCCGGATGATCCTTGTCCTTCAGACGATCACCACGACCCTTCTTCACGCTGGCAATGAACTGCTGGTGAGTGGTGTCGAGCACGCCCTGCCAGAACTGGGTTTCCTCAGGTTTCTGTGGCTGGAACGGGTCCAGGAAGGACTTGTGTTCGCCGGAGGTGTAGGTACGGCGCTCAACACCGAGCTTCTCCATGGTACCGACAAAACCGTAGCCGGCCGCCGTCACGCCAATGGAACCCACCAGGCTCGCCTTGTCGGCGTAGATCTGATCCGCCGCACTGGCAATGTAATAAGCACCGGAAGCCCCCAGGTCCGAGATCACGGCGTACACCTTGATATTCGGATGCAAGGCACGCAGACGGCCAATCTCGTCATAGACGTAACCCGACTGCACAGGGCTGCCACCGGGACTGTTGATCCGCAGGATGATGCCCTTGACCTTCTCGTCTTCGAAAGCGGCACGCAGACTGGTGACGATGTTGTCAGCGCTGGCAGTCTCTTTGTCAGCGATAACGCCGGTGACATCAATCACCGCCGTGTAATTCGAGCCACGAGTAGCGCTTTTTTCCATGCTGATCAGCGGCGACAGCAACAGCATCGCAACGAACAGATACGTAAAAGCCAGGAATTTGAAGAAAATCCCCCAGCGACGGGAGCGGCGTTGTTCCTGCACACCTGCCAGCAAGGTCTTTTCCAGCAGCTTCCAGCTCTTCTCGTCACCACCGTCAGCGCTCGACTTGTCAGGCGCTTTCCATTCGTCGGTCATTCCATCTACCCCAGCAAAAATGTATTAGGTGCGTTGATTCAACCACGCGTGCAATTCAGAAAAATGATCAATGGCCAGTCGCGGCTCAAAAAGTTTCAGAGCCTCGATGGACTGGGCGCCATAGCTGACCGCAACCGAATCCATCCCGGCGTTGCGCGCCATTTGCAGGTCGAAGGACGAATCCCCGACCATCAACGCCTGCGGCGCCGCAACGCCGCAATGGGCGAGAATCTCTTCCAGCATCAGCGGATGAGGCTTGCTGGCGGTTTCATCGGCGGCACGGGTGATATCGAAATAATCTTCCCAGCCGTGAGCCTTGAGCACCCGATCCAGCCCGCGACGCGCCTTGCCGGTCGCGACCGCCAAGTGATAACCCGCGTCGCGAAACGCAGCCATCGACTCAACCACGCCTTCGAACAGCGGCGAAGGCACTGCCTCCGCGGCGATGTAGTGATCCGCGTAGTGCTGACGGAACGCTATCAGCTCGTCGCCGCCGATGTCCGGGTACAACGTGCGAATCGCCTCGGGCAAGCCCAGGCCGATAATGCCTTTGACGGCAAAGTCATCGCACAATTGAAAACCGGAGCGCTCGGACGCGACGTGCATCGCCTCGACAATCCGACCAATGGAATCGGCCAAGGTGCCGTCCCAATCGAAAATCAGCAGTTTGTAATCAGAGGGGTGCACTCAGGCGCTCCACGGTCTTGGCCCACATCTCGTCGACCGGCGCCTGCAACTTGAGCTCGCCGCCATCAGGCAACGGCACGGTCAGCATGTAGGCGTGGAGGAACAGGCGTTTGCCGCCCAGGTCACGAATTTCCTTGCTGAAATCGTCATCGCCGTACTTGGTATCGCCAGCAATGCAATGCCCGGCGTGCAAGGTGTGGACGCGGATCTGGTGAGTCCGGCCGGTAATCGGCTTGGCTTCGATCAGGGTGGCAAAATCGCCGAAACGACGCAGAACCTTGAACACGGTCACCGACTCCTTGCCCTCCTCCTCGTCGACCTCGACCATGCGCTCACCGGAGCGCAGATTGCTCTTGCCCAGCGACGCACGGACTTGCTTGATCGAGGCCGCCCAGTTACCACGGACCAGCGCCATATAGCGCTTGTCGACACCGTCGCCGCGCAATGCCGTGTGCAAGTGGCGCAACATGCTGCGCTTTTTGGCGATCATCAGCAGGCCGGAGGTGTCACGGTCGAGGCGGTGAACCAGTTCGAGCTCCTTGCAATCGGGACGCAGCTGACGAAAGGCTTCGATCACGCCGTAGGTCAAGCCACTGCCGCCGTGAACCGCAATGCCGCAAGGCTTGTTGATCACGATCAGGGCTTTGTCTTCGAAGATAATCGAGGCTTCAAGGCGCTGGAGCAGGCCTTGTGCCAGCGGTACCGGCTCGTCGCGCTCAGGCACGCGAACCGGCGGCACGCGCACGATATCGCCCGCCTGCAGCTTGTATTCGGGCTTGATCCGGCCTTTGTTCACTCGCACTTCGCCTTTGCGCAAAATGCGGTAAATCAAGGTCTTGGGCACGCCTTTGAGCCGAGCGAGAAGGAAGTTATCAATACGTTGGCCGGCATATTCCGGCGAGACCTCCAGCAGTTGTACGGCTGGGGTCGAGGGGGCGGTAGTCGTCATGGCGCGGATGATAACAATTTTTTATGGAATTGAAGCACTTAATCATTGCTGCTATAGTCGCGAACGCCGCCAAAAGCGGCCTGGACAGCGGACTAACGGTCAAAAACCGGCCCTGACCAACGCAATTCACCAGGACGCGAGGCCGTCCTACGGGGCTTTCGCTACGTAACGGTGGAGTTTGCAGGTGTAACGAGCGCAGGTGACATGAGGCCTGAATCAAGCGGCAAAGCAGAGTTTTCACTCGCCTTGCGAGCCAATATTCATGGCCAGTTCACAAAGTGCAGTCAGCTGCGAATGACCCCGAGCGAACGCTTCGGAAACAACGCCTAAATTAGCCATGATGCGTGACCTCCCCTTTCGGAGCTCACGGTAAATGCCAACCCGCTGCGGATTCTGCGCGCGGCAGCACCCGAATTATCAGGGATACGTGTAGGGTGGAGATGCACAACCGCTGGACTGTGTAGCAATAGGCTTTATCAAGACGCTTCATCTCGTCCACAGCCGCTGGTTGATTCCTCCTCCTGACTGAGTGCTTAAGTAGCCACAGCAAGCAGGACGCGTACGTCGCGACGCCGGCCCACATTGGCCGCCATCGCTAGACACTGGAGTGTCCAACCACTCCTGACGCACCTGACACCGACCGTGAGAAGTCGTGTGTGCCGAACGCCGTTTCCGGCAGCCCGGAAACCGACGGTACTACATGAAAAGAATGCTGATTAACGCAACCCAACCCGAAGAGTTGCGTGTTGCACTGGTAGATGGCCAACGCCTCTACGACCTGGACATCGAATCCGGTGCACGCGAGCAGAAGAAGGCCAACATCTATAAAGGCCGGATTACTCGCATCGAACCAAGCCTTGAGGCTGCCTTTGTCGATTTCGGCTCCGAGCGCCACGGCTTCCTGCCCCTCAAAGAAATCTCCCGCGAATACTTCAAGAAAGCCCCCGAAGGCCGCGTCAACATCAAGGACGTCCTGACCGAAGGCCAGGAAGTCATCGTTCAGGTCGAAAAAGAAGAACGTGGCAACAAGGGCGCAGCCCTGACCACCTTCATCAGCCTGGCCGGTCGTTATCTCGTTCTGATGCCGAACAACCCGCGTGCCGGCGGTATCTCCCGTCGCATCGAAGGTGAAGAGCGCAACGAACTGCGTGAAGCCCTGAACGGCCTGGTTGCCCCGGCCGACATGGGGCTGATCGTGCGCACTGCCGGCCTGGGCCGCAGCAGCGAAGAAATGCAGTGGGACCTCGATTACCTGCTGCAACTGTGGACCGCTATCAAAGAAGCCTCGCTGGATCGCTCCGCGCCATTCCTGATCTACCAGGAAAGCAACGTGATCATCCGCGCCATCCGCGATTACCTGCGCCAGGACATCGGCGA
The DNA here is from genome assembly GCF_018449725.1 of Pseudomonas sp. dw_612. Lineage (GTDB taxonomy): Bacteria > Pseudomonadota > Gammaproteobacteria > Pseudomonadales > Pseudomonadaceae > Aquipseudomonas. The sequence continues at coordinate 137,342 of NZ_JAAVVC010000011.1, forward strand.
AGTGCTGATCGACAGCGTTGAAGCCCAGGACGAAGCCCTGACCTTCATCCGCCAGGTGATGCCGCAGTACGCCAGCAAGATCAAGCTGTACGAAGACAGCGTTCCGCTGTTCAACCGTTTCCAGATCGAAAGCCAGATCGAGACCGCTTTCCAGCGCGTAGTCGAACTGCCTTCCGGCGGCTCCATCGTTATCGATCCGACCGAAGCCCTGGTGTCCATCGACATCAACTCGGCGCGCGCCACCAAAGGCAGCGACATCGAAGAAACTGCCCTGCAGACCAACCTTGAAGCCGCCGAAGAAATCGCCCGTCAGTTGCGCTTGCGCGACATCGGCGGCCTGATCGTCATCGACTTCATCGACATGACCCCTGCCAAGAACCAGCGCGCCGTGGAAGAGAAAGTCCGCGAATGCCTGGAAGCCGACCGCGCTCGCGTGCAAGTCGGTCGCATCTCGCGCTTCGGTCTGCTGGAAATGTCCCGTCAACGCCTGCGTCCGTCCTTGGGCGAAAGCAGCGGCATCGTTTGCCCGCGTTGCAACGGCACCGGCATCATCCGCGACGTTGAATCGTTGTCGCTGGCGATCCTGCGTCTGATCGAAGAAGAAGCCCTGAAAGACCGCACCGCGGAAGTTCGCGCCCAAGTGCCGATCCCGGTGGCCGCGTTCCTGCTCAACGAAAAACGCAACTCGATCACCAAGATCGAACTGCGCACCCGTGCCCGCATCGTCATTCTGCCGAACGATCACCTCGAAACGCCGCACTTCGAAGTTCAGCGTCTGCGTGATGACAGCCCGGAAGCCCACATCAACCAGTCCAGCTACGAAATCGCTGCTGCCGCTGCCGAAGTGGAAGAAGTCCAGCCAGCCGCCGCGACCCGCACCCTGGTTCGCCAGGAAGCCGCGGTCAAGACTGCTCCGGCCCGCGCCAACGCGCCAGTGCCGACCGAAGTCGTCGCTGCCGCACCGGTTGCCGCACCGGCCGCCGCGCCAGAGCCAAGCCTGTTCAAAGGCCTGGTGAAGTCGCTGGTCAGCCTGTTCGCCACCAAGGAAGAGCCTGCCGCTCCGGTTGTGGTTGAAAAACCAGCGACCAGCGAACGTCCGGCCCGTAACGAAGAGCGTCGCAACGGTCGTCAGCAGAGCCGCAACCGTAACGGTCGCCGCGATGAAGAACGCAAGCCTCGTGAGGAACGTGCACCGCGTGAAGAACGCGCACCACGTGAGCCACGCGAAGAGCGTCAACCACGCGAAGCCCGTGAAGAGACCGCGACTCCGGTCGTTGCTCGCGAAGAACGCGCTCCACGCGCCCCTCGTGAAGAACGTGCACCGCGCGCTCCACGTGAAGACCGCAAGCCACGTGGCGACCGCGAAGAGCGTCCGGTACGTGAACTGCGTGAGCCACTGGATGCCGCCCCGGCTGCGCCAGTCGCCGCCGCTGCCGTTGCTGCGACCGCTGAAGAGCGTCCGGCCCGTCAGCCACGTGAAGAACGCGCCCCACGCCCACCGCGTGAAGAGCGTCAACCACGTGCCGAACAAGCTGCCACCGCTGCTTCCGAAGAAGAAGTGCTGACCGGCGAAGAGCAACTGCAGGAAGACGGTCAGGAAGGCGCCGAAGGCGATCGTCCACGCCGCCGCTCCCGTGGCCAGCGTCGTCGCAGCAACCGTCGCGAGCGTCAACGTGATGCCAACGGCAACGTGATCGAAGGTTCGGAAGAATCCGAGTCCGCCGAAGGTAACGAAGCCAGCGAAACCAACGAAGCGCCAAGCGCTGCCGATCTGGCCGCCGGCCTGGCTGTTACCGCAGCCGTTGCCAGCACCGTGATCAGCGCTCCGGCTGAAGCGCAGGCTCACGAGCAAGCCGAACGCGCCACTGCTGCTGTTCAGGAAACTGCACCGGTAGAAGCGCCGGCCGTTGAAGCGACTACCCCGGTAGAAGCCACAGCCGCTCCGGAAGTTGAAGTAGCACCGGTTCGTGAAGCACAGCCTGAAGTTCAGGTCGCTGCCGAGCCTGCTTTCATCGCCGAGCCAACGGTTGCAGCAGAACCGGTTGCCGAAACATCGACCGAAACCGTGACCGAAGTTGTTCGCGAAGTGCGTGAAGAGCAAACCGCGTTCAACTGGGTTGCCGAGCCGGTAGCCGCCGAGCCAGTCGTCGAAGCACCAGCGCCAGTCGTTGAAGCTCCGGTTGAGGCTCCGGTCGCTGAAGCGATGGTGTCCGAGCCAGTGGTTGCTGCTGCCGAGCCTGCTCCGGTGGTTGAAGCCCCGGTTGTTGCCGAAGTGGCTGCACCGGTGGTACAAGCCGCTCCTGTCAGCGCCCTGACCGAAAATGGCCGCGCGCCGAACGACCCGCGTGAAGTGCGTCGCCGCAAGCGTGAAGCCGAGCGTCTGCAGAAAGAAGCCGAACTGGCTGCCGCTGCTGCACCGGCTGTTGCCGAGCCAGCACCGGTTGTGGCTGAAGTCGTCGAGGCAGCGCCTGCCCCGGTGGCTGAAGTTGCTGCCGAACCGGTTGAATCCGTGATCGACGAAGCTCCGCGCTCCGTTCAGGAAGCGGTACAGCAACACGAAGAAGCCCTGGAAAAAGAGCACGAGCCTAAACCCCTCGTCTGATTCCATCGGCCACTAAAAAGCCCCGTCTGGTGATCCAGGCGGGGCTTTTTTTTGCCTGTAAAAACCGATGCGCGGCAGTGGTTTATTATCGAAGCGCTTATGCCCCAAGCTAAACCCTTGTTGAAATATTTGTAAGCAAGTATTACGAAACCATCGTGCAACGTGCAGAATAGAGCGGTTGCAGGGCTCAAGGCAGGCCCTGCCACGGTCCGAAAACCGTCGGCCCGTTATGGAGTAAGAGTGCATGACTATGGAAATTGCTGAGCTGGACGCTTTTAAAGCGATTGTTGACTATGGCAGCGTTACGCAGGCAGCGATCCGGTTGAACCGCGCTCAATCCAGTATTTCCTTCCGGATCAAGACGCTTGAATCACGACTCGATACCAAGCTGTTCGAACGTTCCGGTCGTGGCATCACGATGACGGCGCAAGGCAAGGAGCTCTATGCCTACGCCTCACAAATCCTCGAACTGGTGGCGCGTGCCCAGGCCAGCCTGAACCAGACAAAAGCCGAAACACGGGTTCGCCTTGGGGTCATCGAAAACCTCACCATCACTCGCCAGAATCTGCTGCAAAGCATCGTGGCCAATCCAGAAGGCCTGGCGGTGGATGTCAGCATTGGCAATACACAGTCGCTGCTCAAGGATCTTGAGGCCGGCAAGCTCGACGCGGTGATTGTCGGCGCTGGCTTTGCACCTGCGCATTATCGCCGGGTGACGCTATTCAACGATCCGTTGGCGCTGATCTACAGCGCAACACAACCGGCCATTCAGGACCTGAAAGCGTTCAGCGGCCAAGTGTTCCTGGTCAATAGTCGGCGCAGTGCTTCGCAACGCAATCTCGACGAACTGTTTCTGATGGGCAACATCACCCCGGAAAAAATCATCGAGTGTGGTTCTTATCCGCTGTTGTTTTCGAATGTGATCAATGGCGTCGGTGTGGCCCTGGTGCCGCTGTCACTGGTTGATACGTGCTGTCGCAGTGAACAGGTGCAAACGTACTTCCTGAGTGGCTCCTATGCCTCGCTGACCACCGAATTCGTGTTTTTCGATCACCCTGGCAAACCCGCCCCCAGGGCATTGGCGCAATGGGTACTGGACTTCGAAAAACCGGCCCGCCCGCCGCTGATGGCATCGGCGGGATAACAGGCCGGGGTCCTGTCAGCAGTTACACGATTGGCGCACCACCTCATCCTCGAACAGGTTGGACAATTGCAGGCCATCCTCCTGGCTGCTCGCACGAATGACGTCACCGTGCTGCAACTCGAAAGCGTCCTTGTCGGTGCTTATCGAAGCGCCGAGCAACACGTAGTGAACCGTTCCGGGCTCGCAGAGTTCTTCATGCTGGAACAGCAGGGCTTCGAGTTCGCGCTTGGTAAACATCAGTTGATCCAGCCCCAAGAGTGACTGCTTGTCCCACACGGTTTCCCCGCGCCGGACAATCGAACTCCTCACCACCGTGTGGCGCGGTGGTTCAGCGATCACCAGTTCTTGGCACAACGCGGTGTTGCGCAACTTGGAAAGACCGGCCAGCCCGGGTTGGGTGTGACGCAACACCGGATCAGAGAAATCCACCGCCAGGGTGTAGCCGATGTAACGCGGATTTCGGCAATCGTCGATGAGGTACACACACGCATACTCAATCTCAATTCCCGCGCCGCTGGCGTGACACGGCGATTTGATCGCCCGGGAAGCAGATACCAGGCCTTTGCCATTGCCTTTGTAGTACCAGTCCGGCGAGGACCGTTCAGGCATGGGCAGACCATTGACCGAACGGTGCGTATAACCGAAACCGCTGACCATACACACCGCATCCAGCGCGGGCTGCAGCGGCACGTTGAAGGTCATTGATGCCAGCGCTTCAACCGGTACCGCTGTCACGGACAAGCCGCTTTTGAAGTGTTCCCAGGATTGCTTGCTGCGCATGAACCCCACGGCCAACGCCTGAGAAGTCTCGGCGCCTTCAACCTGCCAGACCGCAGACGATGTTCCCTCGCCCTGCACAACACCCACCCACCGCACACCGTGGCGGTCGACCGCATCGATGATTCTGTCCATCAAGCGGCCTCCGTGCGCAGCGCCACCGGCGCCCGGCGTTTAATCGAACACAGGATCACCCCAAACACGATCAACACCAGGCTGACCAAGTGATAGGCATGCAGTTGCACGTCCAGGAACACGATACTGAACAGCCCGCCGGACAGCGGCACCAGGTGCGTGAAGATCTCGCCACGGGTGGCTCCGATTTCGCCGATGCCTTTGCTCCAGAACAGATACGACAACCAGGACGGAAAGATCACCAGATAGGCCAGGCCCAGCCACGGTGCCGCGCCCTGCCCGAGGTTGAACGTCAGGTCCGGGTGCAACGCCCAAACCCCGAGGCTGAACGGAATCAGGCACAGCGCCCCCACGACCGCGCAATACGTCACGAACGCATTGCCGGCGATGGTTTTGGGCTTGGTCCGCAAGAAGGAACAATAGACAGCCCAACTGGCGGCCGAAGCCATGGTCCAGAAATCACCTTTGTTGAAGCCCTCCAGGAAGCTCAAATCGGATAAATGCCCCATGGTCACCAACCAGAACACCCCCACGGTGCTGATCACCACCCCAAGCATGTTCGAGCGGGAGATGAAATCACCGAAAACAAAGCGATTGAGAGCCAGTACCAGGCATGGCGTGGCCGACAGATAAATCGCCGCATTCAACGAACTGGTGTATTGCAACCCGATATACAACGTCAGCGGAAAGATAACTTGCCCGCAAACCGCCAGCATCACCAGGGTCAGCCATGACTTGCGCGCGGCCGGCAAACTGGCAATCACGGCTTTATAGTTGATCAACAGAAGTAATGCACTGGTAATCAACCATCGAAGTTGCGACAGCAGCACCGGATCAACATCCACTACCATCAACTTTCCGACGACATAGTTACCGCCCCAGAACACGGCGGCGAGTGAAAGTAATAAATACGGCATTGGCGCCTCCGTTAGAGCTTCTTCATTAACATGAAAGAGGCGCCGTCAAACTCGACTTCCCCTTGCAGGTGGAACACGTCCTGATACACAGACAATTGCGCCTGTAACACATCAGTGATGGGCACCAACAACAGGCCCTGTGTCGCCAGCACCCGGGCCAGTTCATTGACGTAGATGCGGCAAGGCTCGGCTTCGACTGGCGAACTGTTGGCGACAATCAGTGAGTAGCCCAGTCGGCGGCGATAGTGGAAGTCGCCGGCCGAAGCGAATGGCAGCCTCGCAAAGTCCAGGTCTGCGCGCAGTCTCAGCTGTTTGTGGCCGTAGTCCTGAGCCCACTGCAAATGGTGCGCAAAGGGCAGACGGGAAGTCGAGATGACATCCAGACTGTGCCGGGCGAACGCTTGCAGCTGCGTGTTATCGGTCGGCGCGATCAGCAACACGGACTTCTTGCCCGGTGTGTCGAGATAGTCCGTCAGTGCTGCCGGCAAGGGCGGCGTCTCGCGCTTCGGCGTGTCACGGTAGATCATCAACCAGTCCGAATTGATCGCGGCCCAATCGCTGACTTGCAGCGTCTGCTCGATCGACGGCTGGTAGGTTTCCATGAGGTGCGCCTTGAACGGCAGGTACTGCAGGACTTTCCCCTGATCGCCCACGATCGAATAGTCGCCGACCCAGGTATTGAGGAAGGAACGGATCCCGACGATGCTGGCCTTGCCCAGGTAATCCGCGTTCCAGCCGACGATCGCTTCACGCCCGACCCACGCGTAATCGCACAGTCGCACCGGCGGCAGGCGCGTCATCGCGACAGTCCGCGAGCCAATGGAGAGTCGGCCATAAGGATCATGGTCCTGACGCAGCAATTGACTGCCCGGCGACAGCCAGACACCGTCGCCAATATCCACATCACCCCCGGCATTGACCGCGGCATTGCGGCCGAAACGCACGTACTGACCAATCTTGATCGAAGGCAGTTCGTCCGCCGAGTGATCAAGTTGATGATCGGCATGGGGGTGACTGAAATACGCACCGTTTTCAAAGTGAGTGGGGGAAATCAGATGTTCCCCGACCTGCTCCTTGACCAGCAGCGGCGAACCACTGGTATTGACCGTAAAGTGCTGCGCAGACAAACCGAAGTCATCGCCCAGTTCTTTCAGGCGTTCGCCAAACGTGACGCCGAACTTGATCTCGTCGCGATGACAACTGATGGTTTGCGCGGCTTTTCTAAGTTGTCGAAGTGTTTTTACATACCGCGGAACAGGTTGAAAAACATCTGCAGAACTTAATGCCCGCTCCAATGCCCCCAACTCCTGTATATCACTGTCCAGTTCCAAAGGACTGACACTGACCGACGCATCCATATAGTGCTTTATCATGTAGGCTCTTTTTTCTAATGAGTGCTGACCGGATATTCACCCCAACTGTGAACACCGCACGCCACATGATCGTATGTCGGATATAACCCGCTGAATAACGAGTTTTATATCTGGCACCCATCGATAAATACGAATGGGCGAAGTGAAGAGTCGATTATTACGCTATTGAAAAACCAGCGAGGCCGGCACATCCACATCCCACAACACGCCGGGATCGTCCACCGCCACCTCGACCACCCGCGCCTGGGCGAACAACGGTTTGGCCCCGCGATCACCGGACAAACCCATCAGCCCCGGCCCAAAGCGCCGGCCAAAACCCACCGGATGACCGAACTCGCCCGCGTGCACCGGCACGCTGATGCAATCGTCCGCCATCGCCGCCGCCACTTGCTCGATACTCGACGGCAAAATGAACGGCATATCACCCAACACAATCAGCCAGCCACCGAGTTGCGAACACGCCGCCACACCCGCCGCAATACTGTCGCCCATGCCGGTGGATTCGATCAGTACGATTTCGTAACCGTAAGCCTGCGCCATGCGCATCACCTGGGGACGATCCTCGGTGGTCACCAGTACGCGTTGCTCAATGCTGGAAGGCAGATTCACCAACGTCTGTTCGATGACCGAACGCACGGCGCCGTCCCGACCGACGCAGTCGGCCAGCAACTTATCCTTTTCGGCCCCCGCTACCTGTCGAAACCGCCTGCCCTGCCCCGCCGCCAGCACGATGACACCGATGGGTTCGCTCATACGTCCTCCCGCAACGGCTTCTTCTGCTTCAGCTCGACGCCGTTCTTGATCGCCACAATCTCGGCCAGCAACGACAAGGCGATTTCCGCCGGGGTATGGCTGCCGATGTGCAGACCGATCGGGCCGTGCAGCCGCTCGATGGCCTGTTGGGATAAGCCTAGCTGAGCCAGGTTGTCCCGGCGTTTCTGGCTGTTGACTCGCGACCCCAGTGCGCCGACGTAAAACGCCTTGGAATCGAGGGCGGTGAGCAGCGCCATGTCGTCCAGGCGTGGATCGTGGGTCAGGGCGACGATGGCGGTGCGTTCGTCGGTCTGGATGTTCAGCACCGCCTCATCGGGCATGCCCGGCACGAAGCGACCGTGCTGTTCTTCCCAGCCATAGACAAACTCGGTGCGCGGGTCGCAGATCAGCACTTCGAAATCCAGCAGCCGCGCCATTTCCGCGACATAACGCGACAGTTGCCCGGCGCCGATCAGCAACAAGCGCCAGCGTGGGCCATAGATAGCGCGCAAGGTACTGCCGTCAAAACTCAGCACATCGCTCTTGTGCGCCGATTGCAAAACCACTTCACCGGTCGCGAGATCCAGCGAGCGCGCAACGATTTCATGGGCCTCGCAACGGCTCAGCAATTCAGCGACCCATGCCGGATCACTAACCCGCTCCTCGGTCAGGCGCAAGGTACCGCCGCACGGCAAACCGAATCGCGCCGCCTCCTCACGGGTGACGCCGTAGGTGATCAATTGCACCGGCGGCCCATCCGCCGGAATCCGGCCGTCGTGCAGCCGCGCAATCAGGTCGTCCTCGACACAACCGCCCGACACCGAGCCGATCACTACGCCATCCTCCCGCAACGCCAGCATGGCGCCAGGCGCCCGGGGCGCGGTGCCCCAGGTCTGGACCACGCTGTACAACACCACCCGCTGACCCGCGCGGCGCCAGTCGAGCACGCTGCGCAGGACGTTCAGATCGACGCTGTCCATCAGGCGTCAGCCTTCTGCCAGCCTTGTAACTGAAAGCGAACCGGCAGGTTGCGGATGCGCTTGCCGGTGGCGGCGAAGATCGCGTTGCACAGCGCCGGCGCAATCGGCGGTACGCCCGGCTCACCAACCCCACCCAACGGCACTTCGCCCGGTGGCGTGACCAGATGCACGGCGACCTCTTTCGGCGCCAGGGACATGCGCGCCACTTCGTACATGTGGAAGTTGTCCTGCTGGACCTTGCCGTCCTTGAAGCTGATTTCGCCGAGCACCGCGTTGCCCAGGCCCATCACACAGGCGCCTTCGAACTGCGAGCGAATCCGCTCGGGGTTGATCTGCGGACCGCAATCCACGGCAATGTCGGCCTTGTGCACGATCAAGGTGCCGTCGTCTTTGACTTCGACTTCGATCACCGCCGCCACATAGGTGACGAAGCTGTAATGCACCGCCAGCCCCAGGCCTCGACCCTTGGGCAGCGTGCGCCCCCACCCGGCGGCTTTGGCGGCGGTTTCCAGCACCGTGCGCATCCGCGCGGTGTCGATCGGATAACGCTCGGGAGACTCGCCGTAGTTCCACTCTTCACTCAAGGTGCGCGGATCGATCTGACGGTCCGGGCCGAGCAATTTGATCTGGTACTTCAGCGGATCCTGCTTGGCCTTGTGGGCCAATTCGTCAACGAACGTCTGAATCGCGAAGCCGTGGGGAATGTTCGATACCGAGCGATACCAGCCGACCCGGGTGTGAACCGTCGCTTCCGGGTTTTCCAGGCGCACATTGGGGATCGCGTACGCCATGTTGGTGAAGCCCATGCCCAACTCAAACGCCGCCTCGTGGTTCATGCCCGGGGCGAATAACGCGGTGATGCTCGGCGCCACGGTGCGGTGCAACCAGCCGGAGGGCAGGCCGTCCTTGTCGAGACTGGCTTTCAGGTATTCGGCGGACACGGTGTGGAAGTAGGAACAATGGATGTCGTCTTCACGGGTCCATTGCACCCGCACAGCCTTGCCGGGGAATTCTTTGGCGAGGATGGCCGCTTCGATGACGAAATCCGGCTTGGACTTACGCCCGAACCCACCGCCGAGCAATGTGACATTGAAGGTGACGTTATCGAACGGCAGGCCCAGGCGTTCGCCGATCCGCTCGCGGGTGACTTGCGGTGCCTGGCTCGGCGCCCAGGCTTCGCACACGCCGTCCTTGAACCGGGCGATGGCGACCATCGGTTCCATCGGTGCCTGGGCCAGGTGCGGTAAGTAATAGGACGCTTCAAGGGTGCTGCCGGCGCTGGCCAAGGCTTTGTCGATGTCGCCGGTATTGCGCACCACTTTGCCGGGTTTGAGCGCGGCGGCTTCCAGTTCCTTGCGGTAGGCGATCGAGTCGTAACTGGCATTGGGGCCGTCGTCCCACTCGATGCTGAGCGCTTCGCGGCCCTTGATCGCGGCCCAGGTGTTGCTCGCGACCACGGCCACGCCACCCAATGGCTGGAATTCGGACGGCAGCGGACGGCTTTCGATCTGCAAGACCTTGATCACGCCAGGGACTTTCATCGCCGCGCTGGCATCGAAGGATTTGACCTTGCCGCCATATACCGCAGGACGAGCGATGGTGGCGTAGAGCATGCCATCGAAATGCACATCGGCGCCGTACACCGCACGACCGTTAACGATGTCGGCACCGTCGATCGCGCGCACGCCTTCCTTGCCGATGTAGCGAAATTCTGACGGCTGCTTGAGCCGCAAACTGTCACGGACGGGTACCGCCAGCGCACCGGCCGCGGCGGCCAACTCGCCATAGCCGAGTTCGCGTTTGGTGGGTTGGTGAATCACTTTGTGCAACTGCGCGCGACATTCACCGACCGGCACTTTCCATTGCTCAGCCGCAGCCTGTTCCAGCATGGTCCGCGCGGCAGCACCACAGCGGCGCATCGGTTCGTACCAGTGCCGCATGCTGCGCGAACCGTCGGTGTCCTGGTTGCCGAAGCGCACTTCATCACCCGGCGCCTGTTGCACCTTGACCAGCGCCCAGTCGGCATCCAGTTCATCGGCCACCACCATGCTCAGACTGGTACGCACACCCTGGCCCATTTCCGAACGGTTGCAGACCACGGTCACCGTACCATCAGCGGCGATGCTGACGTAGACCTTCGGATCGTCGATCCAGCCATTGGGCATGCCATCGGCGCCGAATTTCTTCGGTTTGTCTTCGGCAAAAGCGTCCTGCCAACCCCAACTGGCGGCAAGCACCAACGCACTGGTGGCGCCGACGCCTTTGAGAAAGCCGCGACGACTGAGATTGCTCAGGTTGCTGAGGGCGAAATCATTCGGGAGCTGGCTCATGCCTTGGCCTCCTTCAGATGGGTGGAGGCCTGGCGGATGGCGGTCTTGATACGGTTGTAAGTGCCGCAGCGGCAAATATTGCCGACCATCGCCTCTTCAATCTGCTCATCGCTCGGGTTGGGATTGGTCTTGAGCAACGCGGTGGCGGACATGATCTGCCCGCCCTGGCAGAAACCGCATTGGGCCACGGCGGTGTCGAGCCAGGCTTGCTGGACGACTTGCCCGACCGGGTCGGCATGCAGGTTATCGATGGTGCTGACGTTCTGGCCGACTACCGATCCAATCGGCGTGATGCAACTGCGTGCCGGCAAACCGTCGATATGAATGGTGCAGGCGCCGCACAGGCCCATGCCGCAGCCGAATTTGGTGCCGTTGTAGCCGGCCACGTCGCGGATCGCCCAGAGCAGCGGCATATCCTCGGTGACGTCGAGCTGATGGTCTTGACCATTGAGTTTCAGGGTAATCATGGGCACGCCCGCATAGTGTTTCGGTTATGGGGTCGAGCAATCTGCCGCCAGGGGGGTTAGCGGAGGTTCACGCAGATCGGCTCAGGCTAATGGGCTCTCTTACGCGGACGGCAACGTCTGCGTCGGGCCTTTGGTGGAGCAAATGCTTGCATCGTTAGGTGGCTAAGTTAACCCAGCATTAACAAAAAAGCCCTGCACCATTGAAGTTGTGCAGGGCTTCGATATTCGCCTCTAAAGCGTAGCTTCAATAGCGATTGGGCTCCATTTCCAGCTCGACGCTGAATCGTTGCGAAATGTCTTTCTGGATGCGCTGCGCCAGATCCAACAATTGCAGGCCGGTCGCGCCGCCATAGTTGACCAGCACCAGCGCCTGTAATTTATGCACGCCGGCGTCAGCTTCGCGGAAACCTTTCCAGCCGGCCTTCTCGATCAGCCAGCCCGCCGCCAGTTTCATTTGCCCGTCCGGTTGCGCGTAGGCCACCAGGTCCGGGTATTCCAGCTTGAGCCGGGTCACCAGCGCCGCTGGCACCAACGGGTTCTTGAAGAAGCTGCCGGCATTGCCGAGTACGGCCGGGTCCGGGAGTTTTTCGTTGCGGATGCTGCAAATCGCCTGGCTGACATCGGTCGGCGTCGGCTGGTCGATGCCCTGCTCGGTCAGGCGCTGGCGCACCGGGCCGTATTCCAGATGCAGGTGCGCGGTGCGATTCAGAGTGAAGCGGACCCGCAGGATCAACCAACGCCCGGGATGCTGTTTGAACAGGCTGTCGCGGTAGGCGAAATTGCATTCTTGCAGGCTGAAATCCCGCAACTCGCCGGTCTGGCGATCCAGCGCGGTGAGGCCGGCGAACACGTCTTTGATCTCGACGCCGTAAGCACCGATGTTCTGCATCGGTGCCGCGCCAACGGTGCCGGGGATCAGGCTGAGGTTTTCCAACCCCGACAAACCCAGCGCCAAGGTATGTTGCACGAACGGATGCCAAGGCTCGCCGGCTTCGGCTTCGATCACCACCTGGCTGCCGTCATCGCTCAACACGCGAATGCCGCGCGTAGCCATGCGCAACACCAGCGCCTGGATATCAGCGGTCAGCAGCAAGTTGCTGCCGCCGCCGATCACTAACAGCGGCACGTTATGCGACACGGCATAGGCCAGCGCTTCACGCACCTCGGCATCGCTGTGAGCCTCGGCAAACAGTTGCGCCCGGACGTCCACGCCAAAACTGTTGAACGGTTTGAGGGAAACCCCGGTTTGTACCTGCAAACTCATAACCGTCCCTTCAACTCGATCACCAGCAAATCACTGGCGCGTTCGATCAAATCCAGCACTTGCTCAAAGCCTTGGTCACCGTCGTAGTACGGATCCGGCACTTCGTCGATTTCCGATGGGTAACGACGCAGGAACAAGTCCAGCTCAGCCTTGCCCTCGGCCGGTTGCAAGGCCTTGAGATTGCGCAGGTTGCTGTTGTCCATCGCCAGGATCAGGTCGTACGTGGCGAAATCTGCACGGCTGACTTGCTGGGCACGCTGGGTCGACAGGTCATAACCGCGCAACCTTGCCGCAGCCTGACTGCGCTTGTCCGGGGCCTTGCCGACGTGCCAGTCACCGGTGCCGGCGGAGGCCACTTCGACTTGATCGGCCAGCCCGGCCTCACGCAATTTATGCCGCAACACGCCTTCGGCCGTGGGCGAACGGCAGATGTTGCCCAGGCAGACGAACAGAACCCGCATCAGGCCTCCAGCAGGCGACGAACGCGCTCGAGGTCTTCAACCGTATCAACACCGGTCGGCGGTGCGATCAGCGCATCGGCGACGTGAATCCGCACGCCGTGCCACAGGGCGCGCAGTTGTTCCAGGGATTCGGTGTTTTCCAGCCAGCACGGGCCCCAGCTGACGAAGTCATGCAGGAATCCGGCGCGGTAGGCATAGATGCCGATGTGGCGGCGATACGGCACGCCTTCCGGCATCTGCTCGCGGCTTTTGGCGAAGGCATCTCGCGCCCACGGCAACGTGGCGCGGCTGAAGGTCAGCGCCAGGCCATTGAGGTCGCTGACGACCTTGACCACATTGGGATTGAACAGGGTTTCCACGTCCTCGATCGGCTCGGCCAACGTGGCCATGCGCGCTTCGGTGTGGGCAGCCAGGTTGGCGGCGACCTGATCGATCACGCTAGGCGGGATCAGCGGCTCGTCGCCCTGGACGTTGACCACGATGGCGTCCGGCGCCAAGCCGAGTTTCGCGGCGACTTCGGCCAGGCGATCGGTGCCGGAGTTGTGGTCTTCGCGAGTCAGCACCACTTCGGCGCCAAACCCTTTGCAGGCCTCGACGATGCGCGCATCGTCCGTGGCGACCACCACGCGCTGGGCGCTGCTTTTGCTCGCCTGTTCCCAGACGTGCTGGATCATCGGCTTGCCGGCGATCAGCAGCAACGGTTTGCCCGGCAGGCGGGTGGAGGCGTAACGCGAGGGAATGACAACGGTAAAGGCTGTGGTCATTTATCCAGGCGCTCGTCGGTGGTCAGGGTGCGGGCTTCGGTTTCGAGCATCACCGGGATGCCGTCGCGAATCGGGTATGCCAGACCGGCGCCCTTGCTGATCAGCTCGGTCTTGTCGGCACTGAGCTTGAGCGGGCCTTTGCAGACCGGGCAAGCGAGGATATCGAGCAATTTGGTGTCCATGAGCATTCCCTGGATAAAAACGGTTTTAAGGCAAAAGACGATTCGGCAACAGACGCATCAGCTGCGTATCAAACCAGGCCACGAAGGCCGGCGACGGCACAGCATCGACCGCAAGGTACCACCAGTCGGCGGCGGCAAAGGCACGGCACTTCACCGCATCCTTTTCGGTCATCACCAACGGCAATGACGGGGTGAAATTCAAGGCCTGCACGCTGTATTCGGCGTGGTCGGCAAACCCATGGGGGATTGGCTGCCAGTGTAGCGTTTCGAGGGTTTTGAAGAAACGCTGGGGATTGCCGATCCCGGCCACGGCGTGCAGTGCCTGGTCTGGGGGAAAATGGTCGAGCGGTCGGCGTTCGCCGCTTTTCAGATTGATCAGTGCGGTGGGTTGCAGTTGAAAGGCAAAACCATCGTCGCGGTCATGCACGGCGCCGTTATAGAGCACCGCATCAACACTTTGCAGACGCTCGATCGGTTCACGCAACGGCCCGGCGGGCAGGCAACGCTTGTTGCCCAAGCCACGGGCGGCGTCGATCAGCACCAACTCCAGGTCCCGGGCCAATCGATAGTGCTGCATGCCATCGTCGGACAGGATCAGGTCCAGCGGTTCACTGGCCAGCAACGCTTTGACCGCGCTGCTGCGCTCCGGGTCGATCATCAATGGCACGCCGGTGCGCTGGACGATCAGCAACGGCTCGTCGCCCGCGATGTCGGCACCTTGATCGGCCTCGACTCGCCACGGCAACTGCGGCGGTTTGGCGCCGTAACCCCGGCTGACCACGCCCACCCGCAAACCGCTGCGCTGGCAGTGCTGAATCATCCACAGGATCAGCGGCGTCTTGCCGGTGCCACCCACGGTGATGTTACCGACCACGATCAACGGCACCGGCGGCTGATAGATCTCGCCCTCACCCGCCAGGAAGCGCTGGCGCTTGCCGGTGACCACCCGCCGATACAGCCACTCCAGCGGCTGCAACAGCTTCAGGGCCGGATGACCGGCATACCACGCGGCGAGCAATCGATCAGACATGGCCATCAGGGAGCGGTCGGCGCCGCCTCGACGGTGGTCATGCGCAGATGGCTGAAACCGAGCTTGCCGGCGGCGTCCATGGCGGTGATGACGGACTGATGCTGAGTCTTGCCGTCGGCGCTGATGGACAGCGGCAAGCTGGTGTCGCCGTTGGATTCTTTCTGCAAGGCGTCCATCAGGCTGGTCAGGTCATTCTTTGGCAACAACTGATTGTTGACCGAAAACACACCCTCGGCGCTGATGGCAACGTCCAGTTGCTTGACCTGCTGATCTTCCGCCGGCGAACCGCTGACCGCTTCCGGCAGCTCGACGCGCAATTGGGTTTCCCGGGTAAACGTGGTGGTCACCACGAAAAAAAGCAGCAGGACAAACACCACGTCGATCAGCGACACGAGATTGATGTCCACGTTCTCCCGTTGCTTGCGGCGGAATTTCACGCTTTTTTGCCCTCGGACAGGTCCACGTCACGGTCACCCTGCACCACCTCGACCAGTTTGATCGCTTCCTGCTCCATCCCCACCACCAGCTCGTCGATGCGCCGTTGCAGGAACCGGTGGAAGAAGACCGACGGGATACCGACGATCAGGCCCGAAGCCGTGGTGATCAAGGCTTTGGAAATACCACCGGCCAGCACAGCGGCGTTGGTGGTCATGCCCGTGCCCATGAACGAACTGAAGATATCGATCATGCCCAACACCGTGCCGAGCAACCCGAGCAACGGGGCCATGGCAGCAATGGTGCCCAGAGCGTTGATGTAGCGCTCCAGTTCATGGATGACCCGGGCGGCGGCCTCTTCGATGCACTCCTTCATGATCTCGCGACCATGCTTGGAGTTGGCCAGGCCTGCCGCCAGGATTTCGCCCAGCGGCGAGTTGGCGCGCAGTTCCTTGAGTTTTTCTTTATTCAGCTGTTTGTCTTTGATCCAGACCCAGACCTGCCCGAGCAAATGCTCCGGGGTCACACGGCTGGCACGCAGGGTCCATAGACGTTCGGCAACGATCGCCATGGCCGCGATGGAACTCAGAATGATCGGCAGCATCATCCAGCCGCCGGATTTGACCAATTCCCACACAGTGACAGTCCCCTCGAAAAAGTGCGCCACTCTAACATAGGGGGTCGGCGCACCGAAGACCGTGATGTCGCATCCCGTCCGGCTGTAATAACTCATGGTTATTGATTCTCCGACGGTGGATCGCGCCAGAAGCGCCGTTCTTGACGCATTGTTTGCGGTGACTTGAAGCTGCCCAGTTGCAGACGGACGGCACCGTGCTCGGCGCTGTCATAGATTCGCAGGCCCCGTTTTCGATAGCGCGCCATGACCGTGGGATGGGGATGACCGAAGGAATTGCCGTGGCCACGGGAGATCAGCACGGCTTTGGGTTGCAGCGTGGTGAGCAGCGCCATGGACGACGAACTGCGACTGCCGTGGTGCGGTGACTGCAACCAATCGGTGGGCACAGCCAATGGACTGTCCAGTAGCGCGCGTTCGGCGTGGGTGTCTATATCACCGGTCAAAAGCAGGCGCTCGCCATTGGCTTCGATCAGCAGGACGCAGGACTTTTGATTGCTTTCGCTGGCCGATGACCATTGCCAGAGCTGGAATGTCACGCCATCCCAGGTCCATTGCCGTCCGCTTTCGCAGCCCTCGGCTTGCAACTCGACAGGAAGCGCCATCGGATCGCCACTGAGCACCCGCGACACCGGCACGCCTTTGACAACGGCCCGAGCACCGCCGGCATGGTCGGCGTCGGCATGACTGAGCAGCATCAGGTCGAGTTGATCTACCCCAAGTTTGCGCAATGCCGGCAGCACCACCCGTTCACCCAGGTCGAAATCACCGAAGCGCGGCCCGGCGTCATACAGCAGCGTGTGCTGGCGCGTGCGCACCAGGATCGCCAATCCCTGGCCGACATCCAGTTGCCAGATATCGACCCGGCCGTCGGGCACCTCGTCGCGGGGTGGAAACACCAGCAGCAGCAACATCGGCCAACCCAATGGGCGCAGCGGCACGCCTCGGGGCATTAATAGAAGAACAGCACCGAATGCACCGATGGCCCCGATCCATACCGGCACTGCCACGGGCACCCACGCGGGCACTTGATTCGCCATTAATGCCAGGCCCTTGAACAGCAGGTCGATCAGACCACCGGCCAACCACAGCAACCCTTCCCCCACGAAAGGTACCGGTAACAGCAAAGTCCCGAGCAAGGCTGGCGGCAGCACCACCAGGCTGATCCACGGCACCGCCAGCAGATTGACCAACGGGCCGCTGACACTGATGGGCAAACCCAGCATCAACAGCAGCGGACATAGACCAATTGCGATCAGCCATTGGGCGCGGGTCCAGGTTTGCCACCAGCGCCAGGGGCCCAATCGACCACCGAAGGTGAAGATCAACACCGCCACCGCCGTAAAGGACAACCAGAAACCCGGTTGCAAACTGGCGAGCGGGTCCAACAGCAAGACGCCATCAAGCGCCAGCAATAGCGGCCACCACGCACCAAGATGACGAAAGCGCAGCCGCCACAACAACACCAGGCCGATCATCACGCAAGCCCGGCGCACCGGCACTTCGAAACCGGCCAGCAGCCCATAACCAAGCGCTGCCGCGAACGCCAGGCCGCACGCCCACGGTAACCAGGGCCAACGCACCGGCCACAGGCCATAGCGGGCGAGCCCGGCGATCAGTAAATACACCACGCCCGCGAGCAAACCGATGTGCTGCCCGGAAATCACCAGCAGGTGCACGGTGCCGGTGGCTTGCAGCACCTGCCAGTCCTCGCGGCTCAACCCGGCGCCATCGCCTAGCACTAACGCCGCCAGCGCTCCGGCTCGTCCCTGAGCGTCAACACTGAGCAAACGCTGGCGAATGCCGTCGCGCCAGGCCCAGCGGGCCGCTGACAGTCGCTGGCCGTCCTTGACCGTGCCAGTGGCGCCGATGCCCTGGGCGAGCAGCCAGGCGTCGTAATCAAAGGCATGGGGATTGAGCAACCCGGTCGGGCGCTTCAACTTCACCGCCAGACGCCAGCGCTCGCCGCTGTTGACCGGAGGCCCGTCGTACCAGGCCAGGCGCATCAGCGGCGGCACAGCTCCGTGGCGTGAACGCGCGTCCGCCAGTTCGAAACGCACCACCGCTTCATTGTTTTGTGGCAATCCGGTTATTCGACCTTCGACCCAGCGCGTTTCGCCGTCCAGTCTCGCCGGCAGCCGATCATCCAGCGCCGACTGCGCCTGCCCGCACGCCCAACTGAAGCCGAACAGAAAAAACGCCAGCGGATATGTGCGAAACGGCAGCAGCATCAAACCCACCACCGGCAGCAACAGCCATAACCCGACCGGCGGTAAACCCGGTAAAAAACGCAGCGCCAACAACCCGAGCGCCAGCGCCACCATCCCTGTGCGCATAAGCCCGTCCTTGAGAGTTCCCTCACTAGGCATAGACGGCGCGGCGCACGAGCGTGGATATCAATTGTCACAAAGTCTGAATGGGCCACACATAGAATCCAGACATACTTGCCGCCTGAACCGACCGAGAAGCCTTATGCCCCGGCGCTTATTCAAACGCTACATGCCAGACCCGACCAGCATCAGGGAACACAAATCCTTACGCTTTCTCGGCACGCTGTTGCATGACCCGAACCTTTGGCACCTCAACCGCCATTCAGTGGCCCGGGCGATGGCCGTCGGTCTGTTCGCGGCGTTTCTGCCGATCCCGCTGCAAATGCTGCTCGCTGCCGTCCTCTCGATTATGGTTCGCGGCAACATGCCGATCGCAGTGAGCCTGGTCTGGCTGACCAACCCTATCACCATGCCCGCCGTGTTTTTCTGTACTTATCAGACAGGCGCCTGGCTGATGAGCGTGCCCGCCCGGCATCTGCCGGATGAACTCACTTGGGAGTGGATCAGCGGGCAACTCTCGACCTTGTGGCAACCGTTTTTGCTGGGTTCGGTGGTGGTTGGATTGGTGCTGGGGGCGCTGGGCTATTGCCTGACCATGATGTATTGGCGTTGGTGGGTGGGGCGGCAATGGGCGCGGCGCAAGAAAAACCGGATGTAGGAATGCAAAACGGCCTCCATTTTTGGAGGCCGTTTTATTTTGTGGTGTCTGGTCTGGCGCCTTCGCGAGCAAGCCCGCTCCCACATTGGTTTTGTGTGGTTCACAGATCCAGTGTGGGAGCGGGCTTGCTCGCGAAGCAGACGACGCGGTCTTGAATCAGGTCCGCATCCCGCGCCCACTCACCAGCAACCGCGCACAACCGATGTACAACGCCACGGTCGCGACCAGCATGAAGGTGATCGCCACGCTGATCTTGATGTCCGAAACGCCGAGGATGCCGTAACGGAACGCATTGACCATGTGCAGCACCGGGTTAGCCAGAGACACGGTCTGCCAGAACGGTGGCAACAGGGAAATCGAGTAAAACACTCCGCCCAGGTAGGTCAGCGGTGTCAGCACAAACGTCGGGATGATCGAGATGTCATCGAAGTTGCGCGCAAATACGGCGTTGATGAAGCCTAGCAGCGAGAAGATCGTCGCGGTCAGCACCACCACCAGAATGGTCACGCCCAGATGATGCACCTGCAAATCGGTGAAGAACAGCGACAGGATCGTCACGATGACCCCGACCATCAACCCGCGCAGCACACCGCCCAGAGTGTAGCCGATCAGAATCGTATGCGGCGAAACCGGTGAGACCATCAATTCCTCGATGGAACGCTGGAACTTGCTGCCGAAGAAACTCGACACCACGTTGCCGTAGGAGTTGGTGATCACCGACATCATGATCAGCCCCGGCACGATGTACTCCATATAAGTGAAGCCACCCATGCCACCGATCTGCTTGCCGATCAGATTACCGAAGATCACGAAGTACAGAACCATGGTGATGGCCGGCGGCAGCAGGGTTTGCGGCCAGATCCGGGTAAAGCGCTTCACCTCACGGTAAACGATGGTATTGAGGGCGACGAGGTTGGGTTGCAGCTCGGAACTCATACCGCCACCTTCGACAGATTTTTCTCCACCAGGGACACGAACAACTCCTCGAGGCGATTGGTTTTGTTACGCAGGCTCAGCACTTCGATGTTCTGCTGCGCCAACTGAGTAAACAGCGCGGTGATGCCCATGGCCTTGTCCACCTGGACTTCCAGGGTATGCCCATCGAGCAGCCGAGTCGGGTAACCGAGCAACTGCGGCACCACGGTGAGCGTGTTCTTGGTGTCGAGCAGGAAGGTTTCCACATGCAGTTGGCTGAGCAACTGCTTCATGCTGGTGTTCTCGACAATGGTGCCGTGGTCGATGATGCCGATGTTGCGGCACAACTGTTCAGCCTCTTCCAGATAGTGGGTGGTGAGGATGATGGTGATGCCTTTCTGATTCAGCTCGGTGAGGAACGCCCACATCGAGCGACGCAGCTCGATGTCGACGCCCGCCGTCGGTTCGTCGAGGATCAGCAGGCGCGGTTCGTGCACCAGAGCGCGGGCGATCATCAGGCGACGCTTCATGCCGCCGGACAACGAACGCGAAGGCACATCGCGTTTGTCCCACAGGCCCAGTTGCGTCAGGTACTGCTCGGCGCGTTCCTTGGCGATTTTCGGCGGGATGCCGTAATAACCGGCCTGGGTCACGACGATGTCGAAGGTCTTTTCGAACTGGTTGAAGTTGAATTCCTGCGGCACCACACCGATGGAGCGCTTGAGCTGCGCAGGATTCTTGTCCAGGTCGTGACCGAAGATATTCACCGTGCCCGTGGTCTTGTTCACCAGGGTCGAGAGAATGCCGATGGTCGTGGATTTGCCGGCGCCGTTCGGGCCGAGCAAGGCGAAAAAGTCACCTTCGGCGACGTCCAGATCGATACCACTCAAGGCCTGGAAACCGTTGCCGTAGGTTTTGGTTAGCTGCCGGATGGACAGAGCGGAACTCATATCGGATTACGCACCAAGAAGGAAGGAAAGAGATAGATAAGGGCGGGCGGCGATCAATACAACCACGGCGCATGAACGCGATGGTGCTTGTCGCCGCCACACAAGTACAGTCAAGTGTGTCGATAGTGAGTATTAAGTCAACGCGGTCATGACCGCTTTTTGATACGCCGGACGCTGTTTCAGGCGCGCATACCAGGCTTCCAGATGCGGCTGCGGCGCGCGCTCGATCGGCATCTCGAACCAGGCATAAATGAAACTGCCGAGGGGAATGTCGCCCATGCCGATTTCATCGCCGGACAGGTACGGTTTCAATGCCAGCGCCTGATCGGCCAGCGACAGCAGACCGTCACATTCCTTGATCGCGGCGTGGATGGCGGCCCAGTCCTGCTGCTCTTTCGGGGTGCGCAACACGCCCCAGAACACGGTGCGGAACGGGCCGGCAAAACTTGAGGTGGTCCAGTCCATCCATTTATCGGCGGTGGCACGTGCCTTCAGGTCTTCCGGAAACCAGGCGGTGTTGCCAGCATGGCGAGCCAGCAGATAACGCACGATGGCATTGGATTCCCACAGCACAAAATCGTCGTCCTGGATCACCGGCACACGGCCATTGGGATTCATCGCACGGTACTCAGGCGTGTCCACCACACCGAAGGCGCCGCCGGCATCGATGGCTTCATAGGCCAGGCCAAGCTCCTCGGCGGCCCACAATGGTTTCCTGACATTCGATGAGTTTTTCCGACCCCAGATCTTCAGCATGACCGCCTCTTTATGGATGAATGCGCAGGCAGCATACGCCGGATCAGGCGCGACTCAAATCACTCTGCATGTCCCCCAACAGGACCGGCAGTTGCTCGCCGAACAGATGCGGGTAGCACTTTTCCAGGTGCTCGAAAAAGAACGCTTCCGGCACGTCGGGAAACTGGCCGTGGTCCACCAGGTATTCCATCAGCGGCGCGCCGTCGCGGTTGAAGGGATGGAAAATACTGTCGTTGACACCGTCGAATTCCAGCGGCGCGACATTGAACAACTCGCACAAACCTTGATTGAACGCCGGAGTGGCTTTGACCCAGCGCTCGTTCAGGTACAGCTCGGTATAACCGTGCATGGCGAACACGTCGCTCTTGAGCAGTTCGAGCAGGCGCGGGGTCGACAGGTGATTGCGCACGTCCGCCAGGCCAATGCGCGCCGGGATCCCGCAATGCCGGGCGCACGCGGCCAGCAACGTGGCCTTGGGCACGCAATAACTTTCGCCGGCCGCCAGTGCGTAACTGCCGCGCAAGGTGTCTGGGTCGCGGCTGAAGGTATAAGGGTTGTAACGCACGGCCTCGCGCACGGCGTAATAGAGAGTGATCGCCTGCTCGAGCGGATCGCGACTGACACCGCGATGTTTTTCGGCGAACTCCACCACCGCAGGGTGGTCACTATCGATGAAGCGGCCGGGACTCAGATACTCGTGCATGAGGGCGATCTCCTGGGGGGAACCTCGAGTCTAACGACACCTTCAGCACAGAGATAACGACGATTCGGCCAAACATGGGCGCTTTGCCGCTCACCTGGCGAACGATTTCCGAGGCCTGATGCCAACAGGTCTTACAAAACCCATCCAAGGTTTCCCACGATTTCAATCACATTGTTCTGACCACCCGATTTTGCGGATGCCGTCTAAGCTCTGAAAGTTGGTTTTGCCCTGGTTTCACGGAGGATTAAATATGCTGTTGTTGTGGATACTGGTTCTGATCGTCGGCATTGCTTATTTGGCCCACCGCCGCATCGCACCGCTGCCGGCCTTGAGCATCGTGGCTGTCTATGTGGTGGCGATGGGCGCGTTCAGCCACGCACCGGGCTGGTTGCTACTGATTCTCTGGGTGCTGATCGCCGTAGTCGCCGCACCATTATTGCTGCCCGACCTGCGCCGCAAATACTTCAGTGCGCCGCTGTTCAGTTGGTTCCAGAAAACCCTGCCGCCGATGTCGCAAACCGAACGCGACGCGATCGATGCCGGCACGGTCTGGTGGGACGGCGAACTGTTCAGCGGTCGCCCGGACTGGGACAAGCTGCTGTCCTACCCAAAAGCGCAATTGAGCGAAGAGGAACAGGCCTTTATCGACGGCCCGACCGAAGAACTTTGCGCAATGGTCAGCGACTGGCAGATCGGCCAGGACATGGACCTGCCTCCGGAAGCCTGGGCCCACATCAAGGAAAACGGCTTCTTCGCCCTGATTATCCCCAAGGAATTCGGTGGCAAAGGCTTCTCCGCCTACGCCCACTCCCAGGTCGCGATGAAACTGGCGACCCGCAGCGGCGACCTCGCGTCCACCGTGATGGTCCCCAATTCCCTCGGCCCCGCCGAATTGCTGCTGCATTACGGCACCGACGAACAACGCAACCATTACCTGCCACGGTTGGCCCGCGGCGATGACATCCCGTGCTTCGCATTGACCGGGCCACTGGCCGGATCCGACGCCGGCGCGATGCCCGACACCGGTGTGATCTGCAAAGGCGAATGGGAAGGCCAGGAAACCTTGGGGCTGCGCCTGAACTGGGAAAAACGCTACATCACCCTGGGCCCGGTGGCCACCCTGCTCGGCCTGGCCTTCAAGGCTTACGACCCGGACCATTTGCTGGGTGACAAGGAAGACTTGGGCATCAGCCTGGCGCTGATCCCGACCGACACCGCCGGTGTTGAAATTGGCCGCCGTCACCTGCCCCTTGGCGCCGCGTTCATGAACGGCCCGAACTCTGGCAAAGACGTATTCATTCCCCTCGACTTCCTGATTGGCGGTCAGGAAATGCTCGGCAAGGGCTGGATGATGCTGATGAACTGCCTGTCGGTGGGACGTTCGATTTCCCTGCCTGCGGTGGGTACCGGCGCGGCGAAGTTCACCAGCCTGGTGACCGGCCAATACGCTCAGGTACGCGAGCAGTTCAACGTGCCGCTGTCGGCATTCGAAGGGATTCAGGAAGCCATGGCGCGCATCGGCGGTAACGCCTGGATGATGGACGCCGCGCGCATGCTGACCGCCAACGCGGTGGACCTGGGCGAAAAACCGTCAGTGCTGTCGGCGATTCTCAAATACCACCTGACCGAACGCGGCCGCGAGTGCATCAGCCACGCCATGGATGTGCATGGCGGCAAGGCAATCATCATGGGGCCGAACAACTATCTGGGCCGTAGCTGGAATGGCGCGCCGATTTTCATCACTGTGGAAGGCGCGAACATTCTCTCGCGCAACCTGATGATCTTCGGCCAGGGCGCGATCCGCTGCCATCCGTTCGTGCTCAAGGAAATGGCCCTTGCCGGCCGTGAAGACAAGGATCAGGCACTGACCGAGTTCGATGGCCTGCTGCTCAAGCACATCGGTTTTGCCGTAAGCAACGCCGCCAGCACGCTGGTGCTGAACCTCGGTTTCGGGCACTTCGAACACGCGCCGGGCAACAAGCTCAGCCAGGGTTACTTCCGTGCGCTCAACCGCCAGGCCGCCGCCTTCGCCATGCTCGCCGACTTGAGCATGATGTTGCTGGGCGGTGAATTGAAACGCCGTGAACGCCTGTCGGCCCGCCTGGGGGATGTGCTCAGCAACATGTACCTGGCGTCCGCCGCGCTCAAGCGTTATCACGACCTCGATTCGCCGGAGCACATGGCGCCGCTGTTTATCTGGGCCATGGAAGAAAGCCTGGGCCAGTCGGAACGCGCACTGGACGAACTGCTGAGCAACTTCCCGAACAAGGTATTGGGTTGTCTGCTGCGGGTGATCGTGTTCCCGTTCGGTCGTCGCCACAAAGGCCCGTCGGACAAACTCGGTGCCGAAGTGGCGGCGGTGATCGGCCGGGCCAAGGGCGATCCGACCCTCGAAGAGTTGCTCGGCGGTTGCTACCGCCCACAATCGGCCGACGATGCTGTCGGCGCCCTGCAACATGCCTGCAACCTGCTGAACGCGGCGCAACCGTTGCAGAAAAAACTGCACGTGGCGCTTAAGAGCGGTCAGGTGAAACCGGCCGCCGGGGAGCACGCCATCGATGCAGCACTGGAAGCCGGGGTCTTGCAACCGGGTGAGGCGCAATCCCTGCGCGACGCCGAAGTGGCGCGGCGCAAGGTGATCGATGTCGATGACTTCGACAAAGATGAACTTGCGCTGGCCGACGGAAAGGTCCGCTGATCCTGTAAATATGGGCGTGGGAGCTTTATACTCCCGCGCCCGTTTTGCTCTTGAGGACTTATCTCGTGTCCAATGTCGTTGCCGATCATCTCGTCTTGCTTGACCACTTGCGCAGCATCCTGGTCGCCGTGGGTGAGGCCGAACAGGTTCCCGAAGAAAGCCATGCCTTGTTCCTGGAGCGCTTTGACGAATTGCGTGCGTTGCTGCCGGTCGATCCGATCGAAAGCCAGTACCTGGGCCAGGACATTCTCTGCCAGGTCATCACCCGCTACCCGCAAATCGCCCACCTGGTACCGCGCGATTTGCTGTGGTATTTCGCCGGTGACTGCCTGCACTACATGCCCGATGATGAAATCGATTTGTACCAGGCGTTGGAAGAGCGTCGTTTCGAAGCTGAACAGAACGACGAACCGTTCGACTGGAACCAGGAAAAGCAACTGCTGGCGATGTCGCAGGACGACAGCAAGCACTGATCCTGGATCAGGCATACAAAAAGGCCCGCATGGTGATTCATGCGGGCCTTTTTTGTGGCACTAGTGAGGACGCCTTCGCGGGCAAGCCTCGCTCCTACAGGTTATGCGCAATCCTTGTAGGTGCGAGGCTTGCCCGCGAAGAGGAGGCCCGTCAGAGCAACCCATCACTCTCCGGCAACTCATATTCCGCCGCGACCTTGCTCAAGGCACTCGGCTTACCCGGTTTGCTCAGGGTCGGCTCCTTCTCCAGGCACTCCACCAGATAATCAATAAACACCCGCAGCTTCGGCGGCAAATAACGCGTCGGTGAATGCAACAACCACGCCCCACCATGGTACGAGGCCAGGAAGGTCCAGTCCGGCAACACCTGCACAATCAACCCCTGCTCCAACGCATAACGGGCGGTGAAGTACGGCAGGCTGCCAATGCCGATATGCTGCAACACCGCGCCCAATCGCACTCCGGTGTGATTGGCCGCATAGCGCCCGCGCACGCCGACAGTCACGGCCTTGGTACCTTTCTTGAATTTCCAGCGGGCATCGCTCGGCGTTTCGCCCAGGTAGATGCAACTGTGATTGAGCAAATCGTGGGGATGCGTCGGCGTGCCGTGTTCGGCCAGGTATTGCGGCGTCGCGCAGAGCAAATGGTCGATGGTCAGCAACTGCCGCCCGACCAGTCCGGCGGGCGGTCGATCGGTAATCCGGATCGCCAGATCGACGTTGTCGTCGATCAAATCCACTTGCCGATCTTCGAGCAACAACTCCACATCCACTTTGGGGTAACGCCGCAGAAATTCGGGCATATGCGGGTGAATCACAAAGCGCCCCACCGCTTTGGGCACGCTGACCCGCACCAGGCCTTCGGCCTCATGGGTGAACTGGCCGCTGATTTCCATCACCGACTTGGCTGCGCTGACCATCTCCTGGCAACGCTTGAACACTTCTTCGCCGCCATCGCTCAACCGCAACTTGCGCGTGGTGCGCTGCAGTAACCGGGTGGCCAGGGCTTTTTCCAGGCGCGAGATGCTGCGACTGACCGCCGAAGGCGACGAGCCTAATTGACGTGCCGCTTCGGAGAAGCTGCCGGTCTCGACAACCTTGACGAAAATCGCCATTTCACCCAACAGCGGCAACGGTAGATTTATGCTCACAGCGCAACAGTCCTTTGATGTTTGAACGGATTATCACGCAATTCCACGCTTCATATAATAAAAATAGAAACTTTAATAAGGGCATGGAATATGACGCTTCGCCTCTTTTTCCATAGTGATGACCTCAAGGCCAATGTGGAAGTCCTGGATTGCACGCCCCACGAGAATGAATTCGCGGTCGTTTTGCGCGCCACACTGTTTCACCCACAGGGCGGCGGCCAGCCCTTTGATACCGGTTGGATCGGTGAAAGCCAGGTATTGCGGGTGGTTCAGGATCCGGACCGGATCGTCCATTACGTCGACCACCCGGTGAAACTCGGCATGACCCAGATCAGGGTCGATGAACCACGCCGCCGGCTCAATACCCGCCTGCATTCGGCCGGCCACCTGATCGGCCACTTCGTCCAGGCAATGGGTTGGATGCCGATCAAGGCCCATCACTGGCCAGGCGAAAGCCGCGTGCAGTTCAAACCGACGGAGTCGGCCGCCGAGGTGGATATCCAGACCGTGCAGCACGGCATCGAGCAGTGGATCGCCCACGACCTGCCGCGCCTGACGTCACTGCGCGAAGGTGCCCGGGAAATCGGTTTCGGAGAACTGCCCGCCTACGGTTGCGGCGGCACCCATGTACGTAGCCTGAAGGATTTGGGCACAGTCACGATCGACTCCCTTTCACTGAAAAAGGGCACGTTGTCCGTCCACTACCACGTGGATTGAGCTTTTTGGCGATGTCGACACCGTCATCGCCTGACGCCGGGGGAGCCTGCATTCGCGAGCTCCGTTGACTACTCGATAGATGGACCTAAACCATGATGCTTGACGTCGAGCGTCTCGATGAGACGTGCATAAAAAAACTGGCCAACGAAGAAGTCCTCGCCATCCGCGTCAAAGGCTTTTTGCCTCAACCGCTGGCGGTGCAGATTGGCGACAAGATCCTTGCGCCGGGCTTCGAGGGTTACATCAACGCGCCGAGTATCGGTCGCATCGGCATGGCGTTTTACGAAGCGGAAAACCAGCCGCTACTGATTGAAGACTATTTCGAGCGCGCCACCAGCAACATCGAGGAATTGCGCAATCGCTGTGCGCCCTACTCGTCCCCGGTCGACACCCTGCGTTGCATGCTCGACGAGTCCTGGCCAGCGGGCGCACATCTGGAAAACCTCTACGGCCGCAAGATGTATGTCGGGCTGTCTCGCGTGGTGAAACCTGGCGTGTGCTTCCTCGCCCATCACGACATCTTCGCCAAGGACGCCCCGGACAGTTTTCAGGCCCGCAGTCTGGAGGCGCAATTCGCCTGCAATGTTTACCTGAACATGCCCACCGAGGGCGGCGCGTTGCAGATGTGGGACCACGACATTTCCCCCGACCAGTTCGATGAAATGCGTGGCGACAGTTACGGCATCGACCCGACCCTGCTTGGCCCTCCGACCCTGGAGGTACGCCCGGATCCGGGTGATTTCATCATGTTCAATTCGCGCTGCATGCACTCGGTGACCCCGGGTGTGGCCGACCCGCGGTTGAGCCTTTCGTTCTTTGTCGGCTATCGCGGCAATGCTTCACCCCTTACTTTTTGGAGTTGAGATGCTTTCGAATTACCTGGGCGAGTTTCTGGCGCTGGCGACCATTCACTTTCTGGCCGTGGTCGCGCCCGGACCGGACTTTGCCGTGACCATCCGCCAGAGCGTACGCTTCGGCCGCCTGGTGGGCATCTGCACGGCGCTGGGCATCGGCGCGGGGATTTCCGTGCACGTGCTTTACACCCTGCTCGGCGTCGGCGCGTTAATGCACACCCTGCCCTGGCTATTGACGGTGGCCAAGGTCGTGGGCGGCGCCTACATTCTGTACCTCGGCGTCAGCCTGTTGCGCAGCAAACCCAAGACCGCACTGGAAGGCGAAAAGCCGGCTGACGAGCCGGTCGTGGAACAAACCTTGTTGAAGGCGTTTACCACTGGTTTTTTGACTAACGCGACCAACCCGAAAGCCACGCTGTTTTTTCTGGCGATCTTCACCACCATCATCAGTGCCACGACACCGCTGCAGATTCAGGCGCTGTATGGCCTGTGGATGTGCTTCGTCAACGCACTGTGGTTTGTGATCGTCGCGCTGTTCTTTTCCAGTGCACGGGTGCGCCTGCTGTTTATGCGCATGGGGCACTGGTTCGAACGGACCATGGGGGTGATTCTGATCCTGTTTGCCGGACGCCTGATTCTGTCGATGTAAAACCTGCGCCTATAAAAAGGCCCGCTCAGTCTGACTGGCGGGCCTTTTTTCTGGATCAGTACAAATCGCGCACAAACAAAAACGCCGCTCAATGAGCGGCGTTTTTGTTGAATATGGAGCGGGAAACGAGACTCGAACTCGCGACCCCGACCTTGGCAAGGTCGTGCTCTACCAACTGAGCTATTCCCGCAAATGGCGTCCCCTAGGGGACTCGAACCCCTGTTACCGCCGTGAAAGGGCGGTGTCCTAGGCCACTAGACGAAGGGGACACGCTAACTGAAACACATGGTGTGTATTTCAGTGCCCAAATCCGCATCCGAAGATGTCGGTTCTGGTTTCACTCAGCCCTGCCCGAAAGCAGTGCTGTTTAAAAATGGAGCGGGAAACGAGACTCGAACTCGCGACCCCGACCTTGGCAAGGTCGTGCTCTACCAACTGAGCTATTCCCGCATTGGCGTCCCCTAGGGGACTCGAACCCCTGTTACCGCCGTGAAAGGGCGGTGTCCTAGGCCACTAGACGAAGGGGACACACGTACAACATTCACTCCTTACCGCGTTTCGCTGTGTGCTTTACGCTGTAAGTGGCGCGCATTCTATGGATGGATTGAGGGGTCGTCAACCCCCTGATATAAATTTATTTAAATCAATGACTTCGCCGTGCTTTGCGAGGCGAATCCGGGTTTTCCGTCGCCCGGTGTTTGACGCCTATATTCTGTCACCCGCCAAGGCGCTATAGTCCACCCACGCCACAGGTGATGGCATTGTGCACCGCGCTCGCTGTTACTTATATAAGCGGGATCACGGCCGATATAAGTAGAGTCGTGGCTGATTCAACTCGTCGAGCGGCCCTATGCGCCCCCAGGCCAAGCCACTACACTCGCACGCGAACCCTATAAAGAGGTCTTACCGGTGACACCACTCATGATCACCCTGCTAGTCGTAGCCGGGATCGCACTATTGATCGCCATTGGCTACATGAACCATGTGGTGGAAAACAATAAGCTGGAAAAGGCCCGCACAAAGGTTGAACTCAACGATCGCCTGCGTCGCTGCGGCGAAATCACCGAGACCTTCCCCGGCCAGTTGATGACGCCAGCGCTCAAGCTGCTGCTGACGCGCCTGGAGCTGAACGTCTGCCAGCGCCTGCTGCACCTTGAAAAAACCAGCGCCTCGGTCAAGGCTCGAATTGCCGAACTGAGCACGCTGGTCGCCCAAGGCGAATCGATCCCGGTCAACAACCCGCCGGCACCGATCCAGACCGAAGCCAAGGCCAAAGACGTGCGTTTCCTGCTCGAAGCCTTGCACGGCCAGATCACCCGCGCCGCCCAGGACGGCTTCCTGCCGACCAACGAAGCCAAGCGCTGGATCCGCGAAGTTCGCCACATCCTGGTACTGCTGCACATCGAGTTCTTCAACAACCTCGGCCAACACTCCCTGCAACAGAACCAGCCCGGCCAGGCTCGCCTGGCATTCGAACGCGGCGTGCAATACCTGCGCAAACAACAGGAACCCCAGGTCTACGCCGAACAACTCGAATACCTGGAAAAACTCCTGGCCCGCGCCAATGCACAGGTCATGGACCAGACTGCCCCGGCAGAAGGCGAAGTCAACCAATTGACCGAAGGGCTGAAAGACGTCGAGGCAGATGCCGACTGGAAGAAGAAAGCGATTTACGACTGATCAGCACAGTCAGAGAAAGCCACCGGGAGGTGGCTTTTTTTTGCTTTGGGTTTGATGGGGGCAAGATTAGAAGCCATTAAACCTACAAGAGAATGGTCGGCTGCGAAGCCGTCTTCGCAGGCAAGCCAGCTCCCACAGTTTGATCGAGTGTTTCCGGGAGAGATTGGTCGCTGTCAGGGCGCCTTCGCGGGCAAGCCTTGCTCCTACAGTTTGAATGAGTACATTCGGGAGAGGCTGGTCGGCTGTCAGGACGCCTTCGCGGGCAAGCCTTGCTCCTACAAGATCAAAACCAAAAGCAGAGCGGCATACACCGCCCCGCTCTTCACCACTCATCAGGCCGAGCGTTAGCTCGCCTGCAGCTCTTGATCTTGCTCTACCGCCCCTTCGGGAGGCCGAGTGGAGGTTCTGCGTAGTGGGCAGCCCGGCATGGATGCCGGGCTAGCCGCCCCCGGCCATGGATGGCCGATGGCGGCGGGCCCACGGAGCAGGACCGGAGCGAGGGAACGCCGAGCCCAAGCGAGGGGCCGGACGCCGGGGCGAGACCTTTTGGTTCCTTTTGGGGCGTTTGCCAAAAGGGACTCGCCGTAAGGGCGAAACCCTAAGCCGCCGTTACCGCAGAAACGGATATGTACTCACCCACCAAAGAACCTGGTCGACCCAAAGGTCGCCAAGGTAAAGCGTCAAAGCCGAAAATGCCCAACCATCCCCTTAAGCTCAACCCCCAACTGCGCCAACTCAATACTGGAAGCCGCATTCCCCTGCATGGCAAGCGAAGACTGATCCGCACTCGCCCGAATACTCGTCACACTGCGATTAATCTCCTCAGCCACCGAACTCTGCTCCTCGGCCGCCGCCGCAATCTGCTGATTCATCTGCTGAATCAACGACACCGCCGCCGCAATACTCCCCAACGCACTCTCAGTCTGCAGCGCATCACTCACCGCCAGTTTCACCAACTCACCACTGTTCTGAATCTGCTGCACCGACGATTGCGCCGCCGAACGCAACGCACTGACCAACCGCTCAATCTCCTCGGTCGACTGCTGAGTACGCTTGGCCAACGCCCGCACCTCATCAGCCACCACCGCAAACCCCCTGCCCTGCTCACCCGCCCGCGCCGCCTCGATAGCCGCGTTAAGCGCCAACAAGTTAGTCTGCTCAGCCACGCTTTTAATCACACTCAGCACCGTGCCAATGTTCTGGATCTCGGCACTCAAACTCTCGATGCTGGAACTGGCCGACGTAGCCGAATCCGCCAATTGCTCGATCCGCGCCATGCTCTGGCGCACCACCTGCTGACCACTCTCAACCTTGTCATCCGCCGTCTGCGCCGCCGTAGCCGCCTCTTCCGCATTGCGCGCCACATCGTGCACGGTCGCAGTCATCTGATTCATCGCCGTAGCGACCTGCTCGGTTTCTTCCTTCTGGCTGCTGACTTCCAAATTGGTCTGCTCAGTCACCGCCGACAGCGATTGCGCGGAACTGGCCAACTGCTCGATGCCCGCCTGCAAACCACTGACGATACTGCTCAGTCCTGCACCCATCTGCTGCATCGCCAGCATCAACTGGCCGATTTCATCACGACGGGTCACTTCAACCGTCGCACTCAAATCCCCCGCGGCAATCTGCTGGGCGACACGGATCACACTGCGCAGCGGCGCCACGATCAACCGAGTAATCACCCACGCCGCAATCAGCCCGACCAGCAGCGCCAGCGCCGAAGAGCCGACGATCAACAACGAATTCTTTTTCAGCTCAGCCTGCATCGCCCCGTCTTCAGCCACATAAGCCTGATCCACCCGCTCCACCACTTGGGCGGCGCGCTGGTGCAACTGCTCATAAACAGTTTTTTCCTGGGCCAACAGCCCGGTGTACTCGGCGAGTTTTTCGCTGAAGCTGGCGATGTGGCCGGTCACTTCATTGAGGACCGTCTGATAGCCCTCGTCCTTGACCGTGGTTTTCAGTTGTTCAGCCTGGGTCAGCGCCTGGTCGGCCTGCTCGATCTTGCCCTTGCCGGCGCTGTCATCGTCACCCTTGCGACTCTGGTCGAGACGCACTCGGGCCTCATTCATGGCCTGCAACATCAACCGCGACACCTGGCTGACCTGGTTGGCCTGTTCGATGAATTGCGCGCCGTCCTTGCCCTCGGAATCCTTCAAGGTATAGGCGCCATCATCGGCGAGGCCGGCCTGCAACACGTCGAGGTTGTTGGCCACGCTGGACACCGACCAACTGGCCATTTCCAGCGCAAGGTCCTTGGCCTGGGTCAGCGAGACAAACTCGTCGAAAGCCTTGCGATAAGCACCCAACGACTGCTCGACATCGTTCATCACCGGCACGTTGGCCGCCGACTGCGCCTTCAACTGGGTCGCCAATGCGACCAGCGCATCAACCCCCTGCCGCAGGGCATCGGCGGTTTTCGGGTTGCCGTGCAAGGCATAGTCCTGCTCCAGCAAGCGCACTTTGAGCAAACCGCTGTTGAGCGACGACATCTGCTTCAACCCGTCGAAGCGATGACTGATGGTTTGCAGGGACCATACGCCAATGGCTGCCACCAAGGCTGTCAACAACAGCACCAGGACAAACCCGATACCCAGTTTTTTCGCCATACCGAGGTTGGCAAAACGTCCTTGCACGGCCGAAATCATTGCTCGTAGTCCCCTGCCATAGTCTGTAGATGGAGATTCGCAACGGGCCTGTGTCAACACAAGTCTCTGGCATCGGAATAATGGCAAAAAGCTACGCCCACGTCGTTTTCAGAATGTTTTAGGTCGATTCGAAGCAGTGGCCTGGAAAAACCTGCGCGCGCGCGGATCGCAAGCGTAGGCCACATTGATACGCTGCCAGTCATTGGCCTCACCGGTCGGACTGAATGCCGTCGGGGAAGACAGCAGGACACCGAAACGTCGCGCCTGCGTGCGCAACTGAGCGTAGTCGGACATGGGCGATCGTGCCCAGATGAACAAGCCGCCGGCCGGCTTGCCGAACACCTCCCATTCGGCATCTTCAAGCAACTGCAGCGCCGCGGCCCGATCCACGTTCAACCGCTGACGCTGACGCTGTACCAACTTGCGATAGGCACCGGAGGCCAACAGGCTGGCCAGCACTGACTCGCAAAACCGTGAGCCACCCATGCTGCTGATCATCTTGACCTCGGCCAGCCGCTCAATGAGTCCGGCGCCAGCCACCACAAAGCCGACGCGTAATGAGCTGCTGAGGGTTTTCGAGAAGCTGCCGACGTAGATCACCCGGGCGTCGTCATCCAGCGCCGCGAGGCGTGTGCCGGGCCCGTTGTGCATATCCGCATAAACATCGTCTTCGATCACCAGCACACCATGGACCTTGCTCAGCTCCAGAACCCGCTGCGCCACCACGGGCGTCACGCAACTGCCCGTCGGGTTGTGGTGGAAGCTATTGATGAACAGCGCACGAGGATTGTGCTCGTTCAACAAACCCTCAAGCACTTCCGTGTCGGGCCCGCGCGGGGTTCGTGGCACCTCAAGCATGCGGACACCGTGCAGCCTGAGCAGATCGAACAGATGCGAAAAACCGGGGCTTTCCACCACCACACAATCCCCCGGCCTGAGCAAGGCACGCACAATCAGGTCGAGCCCCTGGCTCGCGCCCGCCGTGGTCAGGACCTGGCTTTCGTCCGCTTCGATATTGAGCTGTTTCAAGCGTTTGAGGATTTGCTCGCGCAACGGGAGCAAGCCCAGCGGCGTGCTGTAGTTGAACAGACCGGCCATGTCGGCGCGGGCCACCTCGCGGATGGCGTAGCTGAGGTCATCCGTCTCGCGCCAGTTTTCGGGCAGCCCGCCACACCCCAGCATCAGTCCACCCGACAGACTGTCGGTGAAACCCGCCTGCATCGCCTCCACACCTTCGAACCTGGGCAGGTCCCCTGCGGGCGGCGCAACCGACGCCGACGCGGCGACAAAAAAACCCGAACCGGGACGCGACGCCAGAATCCCTTGAGCGACGAGGCGCTCGCAGGCTTCGACGACACTGGATTGACTGAGCAAATTGAGCCGCGCGATGTGTCGCACGGAAGGCAAACGCGTCGCGGGCGGTACTTCACTTTGACGGATCCAGCTCGCCAGTCCGTCGACAATTTGCTGTACGACGGGCACCATTGCCTGTCGATCAATTCTCAATTCCATGAGCACGCAAACTCCTGTCCATTTTGCTGGCAGCAGTTAATCACAGGAGCGCGCGTCAGGCTGTGCGACAACGCCGTCAAAAGCGGCGGTTCTAACCATTTGAAACACATTCCCCACGCAATCGAGAAACCTGTGGGAGCGAGCTTGCTCGCGATGAGGGAGTGTCAGTCACCATCCATGTTGTCTGATACACCGCTATCGCGAGCAAGCTCGCTCCCACATGGATAGGGTTGTCAGATCTCAGAAGGCGGTAACGCCGCCATCGACAGCCAGCGAATGCCCGGTGGTGAACGCCGCACCGTCGCTGCACAGGTACAACACGGCGCTGGCGATTTCCTCGACCTTGCCGATGCGGCCGACCGGGTGCATGGCGTTGGCGAATTCAGCCTTCTTCGGGTCGGCTTCATAGGCACGGCGGAACATGTCGGTATCGATCACTGCCGGGCACACCGCGTTGACGCGGATCTTCTTCTTGGCGTATTCGATGGCTGCCGACTTGGTCAGGCCGATCACCGCGTGCTTGGAGGCGGCGTAGATGCTCATCTTCGGCGCCGCACCGAGGCCAGCCACCGACGCGGTGTTGACGATCGCACCGCCGCCCTGAGCCAGCAGCAATGGCAACTGATACTTCATGCACAGCCAGACGCCTTTGACGTTGACGCCCATGATTGCGTCGAACTCATCCATCGTGCCGTCGGGCAGTTTGCCTTTTTCGATTTCGATGCCGGCGTTGTTGAAGGCATAGTCGAGACGACCGTAGGTATTGATCACCTCGTCCATCAGATGTTTTACCTCGCTCTCCACGGTGACGTTGCAACGCACGAAGGTCGCTTCGCCGCCTGCCGTACGAATCAGCGCCACCGTGCCTTCGCCCCCCGCCGTGTCCAGATCGGCGACCACGACCTTCAACCCTTCGGCCGCAAAGGCCTGGGCGGTGGCGCGGCCAATACCATTGGCGGCGCCGGTCACAACGGCTACCTGGCCGGAAAACGTCATGCTCATTGTTCTGTCCTCGAAGAGAAGGTTGCGGGGGATCGCGTGCTTGCAGTCTAGCCACAGGGACCTGTCCCACGGCAGCACTATCAGAAGGCCGGTTGAGGGCCCATGACTCACAGTGATAGAACCGCCCGAGTCACTATCACTGCACTGGATCGGCCTGCATTCGCCGCATCAGCCAACCTTGCGGCATCTGCCTTGAAGGGCTATCAACAAGGCTTCATTCATCTTGAGTGCCTGCCATGACAACCCAGACCAATCGCCAGTTCCTGCTCGCCAAACGCCCGGTCGGCGCGGCGACCCGTGAAACGTTCACCTATCAAGAAGTACCGGTCGGCGAGCCGGCGGCAGGTCAGATCCTGGTCAAGAACGAATACCTGTCGCTGGACCCGGCCATGCGTGGCTGGATGAACGAAGGCAAGTCCTACATCCCGCCGGTCGGTATCGGTGAAGTAATGCGCGCATTAGGCGTAGGCAAAGTCGTGGCATCGAACAATCCGGGGTTTGCGGTCGGCGACTACGTCAACGGCGCCCTGGGCGTGCAGGATTATTTCCTTGGCGAGCCACGGGGTTTCTACAAAGTCGATCCGAAACTGGCGCCACTGCCGCGCTACTTGTCCGCGCTGGGCATGACCGGGATGACCGCTTACTTCGCCTTGCTCGACGTCGGCGCACCGAAGGCCGGCGACACCGTGGTGCTGTCGGGCGCGGCAGGTGCGGTGGGCAGCATTGCCGGGCAGATCGCCAAGATCAAAGGCTGCCGTGTGATCGGCATCGCCGGCGGCGCGGACAAGTGCAAGTTCCTGATCGATGAACTGGGTTTTGACGGGGTCATCGACTACAAAAACGAAGACGTCGTCGCCGGGCTCAAGCGCGAATGCCCGAAAGGCGTGGACGTGTATTTCGATAACGTCGGCGGCGATATCCTCGACGCGGTGCTGAGTCGTCTGGCCCTGAAAGCGCGGGTGGTGATTTGCGGCGCCATCAGCCAATACAACAACAAAGAAGCGGTCAAAGGCCCGGCCAACTACCTGTCGCTGCTGGTCAACCGCGCGCGGATGGAAGGCTTTGTGGTGATGGACTACGCCGCGCAATTCGCCGCCGCCGGGCAGGAAATGGCCGGCTGGATGGCCAAGGGGCAGTTACAGAGCCGCGAAGATATTGTCGAAGGACTGGAAACGTTCCCGGAGACGCTGATGAAATTGTTCAGCGGGGAGAATTTCGGGAAGTTGGTGTTGAAGGTTTAACCCGGTTTTTGCAGGCAACACATAACCAATGTGGGAGCGAGCTTGCTCGCGATTGCGGTGTGTCAGACAACATTGATGTCGACTGATACACCCTCATCGCGAGCAAGCTCGCTCCCACAGGTTTAGCGGTGTCTGTTTAGGCGATTTCGGCGACGACATCGGCCAACGCCTTGGCCGGATCCGCCGCCTGGCTGATCGGACGGCCGATCACCAGATAGTCGGAACCTGCATCCAACGCCTGGCGCGGGGTCAGGATGCGGCGTTGATCGTCCTGGGCGCTGCCCGCCGGGCGAATCCCCGGGGTCACCAGTTGCAGCGACGGATGGGCCGTTTTCAGGGCCTGGGCTTCCAGGGCCGAGCACACCAGACCGTCCATCCCGGCTTTTTCCGCCAGCGCGGCCAGGCGCAGCACTTGCTCCTGCGGCTCGATGTCCAGGCCGATGCCCGCCAGATCCTCACGCTCCATGCTGGTCAGCACGGTCACGCCGATCAGCAGCGGCTTGGGACCGGTGCGCTGGTCGAGCACTTCACGGCACGCCGCCATCATGCGCAGACCGCCGGAGCAGTGCACGTTGACCATCCACACGCCCATTTCCGCCGCAGCCTTGACGGCCATCGCGGTGGTGTTCGGGATGTCGTGGAACTTGAGGTCCAGGAACACTTCGAAACCCTTGTCACGCAGGGTGCCGACGATTTCCGCGGCGCAACTGGTGAACAGTTCCTTGCCGACTTTGACCCGGCACAGTTTCGGGTCCAACTGGTCGGCCAGCTTCAGTGCGGCGTCACGGGTGGGGAAATCCAGGGCGACGATGATAGGAGTCTGGCAGACGGACATGTGCGGGCTCTCAGGCAGGACGAAATCGGCGCGCATTGTAGCGGAAGCAGCGCCGCTGCGGGACCCGATGATCGGTAAATCGTCCCGAAGACTCTGGCAAGCCTAGCTTGTGCGCCAATTGTGTCGAGCCCGATACACACAGGACACGCCCACAACAAAGGGCGTCGCTACCCTCGGCAGCCGCAACACGTCCTTACAGCACTTCCCGCCTTCGGGCTGGACGCCTATGCTGAAGCCACAACCTCGCAGCCCATCTTTGTGGTTGGCAGCCTATCCGGCAGATGAACGCACGCATGCACAACACCTCAGCACCTGTGAACGACGATCAAAAAGCGCCCGGCGACGACAAACGCTGGAGCATTCGCGCCCTGATCGTCGACGATGACGTCCCGATCCGCGAATTGATGATCGACTACCTGGCCCGGTTCAACATCCACGCCAGCGGCGTCACCGATGGCGCGGCCATGCGCCAGGCACTGCAAGCGGAACATTTCGACGTGGTGGTGCTCGACCTGATGCTGCCCGGCGAAGACGGTTTGTCCCTGTGCCGCTGGCTGCGCGCCGAATCGGACATCCCGATCCTGATGCTCACCGCGCGTTGCGAACCCACCGACCGCATCATCGGCCTGGAACTGGGCGCCGACGACTACATGGCCAAGCCGTTCGAGCCACGGGAACTGGTGGCGCGGATTCAGACCATTCTGCGGCGGGTGCGCGACGATCGCACCGAACAGCGTGCGAATATTCGCTTCGACAACTGGCGCCTGAACAGCGTGCTGCGCCAGTTGATCGCGGCTGATGGCCTGGTGGTGCCGCTGTCCAACGCCGAGTTCCGGCTGCTGTGGGTGTTTATCGAGCGTCCGCGCCGGGTACTGAGCCGCGAACAATTGCTCGATGCCGCCCGGGGTCGCTCAATCGAAGCCTTTGATCGCAGCATCGACCTGCTGGTGTCGCGCCTGCGCCAGAAACTCGGGGATGACCCGAAAAACCCACAGTTGATCAAGACCGTTCGCGGCGAGGGTTATCTGTTCGACGCGAGAGACATCGGCTGATGCGTGGGCGCTTCGATACGCTGTTCGGCCGCCTGTTTGGTGTGTTGCTGATCGCGATCATCCTGGCGCACCTGCTGGCGTTTTTCTGGTTCCGCCACTACGGCCCGCCTCCCCCGCCACCGCCGCCCGGGTTTTCCGAGGACTTCGGCGGGCAGCGTCCACCGATGGACCCGCGCTTCGAAAAACGCCCGCCACGGCCGTGGTTCGGCGGGCCGTTGGTGCCGCTGACCTTTCAGTTTGTCTCGCTGATCATTGCGGCCTGGTACGGCGCCAAACTGTTGAGCCGACCGATCCAGCGCCTGAGCGATGCCGCCGAGCGTTTGAGCGAAAACCTCGACAGCCCGCCGCTGGACGAGTCCGGCCCCCGGGAAGCGCGGCAAGCCGCCCACACGTTCAACAAGATGCAGCGCCGGATTATCGAGCAAGTGCAGCAGCGCTCGCGGATGCTCGGCGCAGTGTCCCACGACCTGCGCACGCCGCTGTCGCGCCTCAAGCTGCGCCTGGAACAGATCGACGACAACAAGCTGCAAGGCCAGATGCGCCAGGATCTGGACGACATGATCGGCATGCTCGACGCCACCCTCACTTACCTGCACGAACAACGCACCAGCGAGGCCCGGCAGTGGATGGACGTGCAGGCGCTGGTGGAATCCCTGAGCGAAAACGCCCAGGACCAGGGGGCCGACGTTCAGGCCAGTGGTCACTGTGCACCGTTGCAAGTGCAACCGATGGCGTTGCGCTCATGCATCAATAATCTGATGGACAATGCCCTGCGTTATGCCGGGGACGCGCTGATTACCCTGGAAGACAGCCGTGAGCATCTGGTGATCCGGGTGATCGATCATGGGCCGGGGATCGCGGCGGACAAACGGGAAGCGGTGTTCGAACCGTTCTTTCGGCTGGAGGGTTCACGCAATCGCAACTCCGGTGGCGTCGGTCTCGGCATGACCATTGCGCGGGAAGCGGCGGAGCGGCTGGGTGGGCAGTTGAGCCTGGAAGAGACGCCCGGTGGTGGTCTCACCGCTGTCATTAACCTGCCTCGAACCTGAACCATACCGAGATCCAGCGGGCTTGCTCGCGAATACGGTGTATCAGTCAACAATGATGTCGTCTGACACTCCCTCTTCGCGAGCAAGCCCGCTCCCACAAGGGATCTTGGTGGAGCCCACCGACTCTGTGTACCAACCGGTACAAACGCCACATACCCACGACAACTTGCCCCTTGAGGCTGCATAAGCCGGTGCACTCACCGGTTTTCCGTCCAAAGGAGTGAGCCTTATGATCGGTAGCGTCAGCAGTAACTACACGAGCTATACCAGCACAAGCACCAGCAACACGGCGGCCAACGCCGCCCGCCGTGCAGAGTTCCAGAAACAACTGTTAACCAAGCTCGACACCAATGGCGACGGCTCGGTCAGTCAGGACGAGTTGAAAACCGCCCAGACAGAGAAACCCGACAATCGCCTGTTGGCTGACCTGAGCAAGAACTTCACCGACCTGGACAGCGACGACAGTGGCAGCCTGAGCAGTGAAGAAATGGCCGCGATGGCACCGCCGTCGCACTCGCAGGATCAGGCGCCGAACACTGATTTGGCCGACGCGCTCCTCGGCGCACTGGACGCCGACGGCGACGGCAACCTCAGCAGCGATGAACTGAGCAATGGCCTGACCGCCGCCGGCAGCACCGCCGACAGCAAGGAAATCTTCTCGGCCCTGGACAAGAATCAGGACGGCACCGTCAGCAAGGACGAACTGACCGCCGCCCTGAGCCCGCCGCCACCGCCGCCGCAACAGGCGTCCGGCGACCAATTGTTCAGCCAGCTCGACACCGATAGCGACGGCAGCGTCAGCGCCACCGAACTGAGCAGCGCGTTGCAAGCGAGCACCAGCAGTTCATCGACCTCCACCGACACCAGCGCCGCATTGCTGAAGATCCTCGACAGCGACAGCAGCGGTGGCGTCAGCAGCGACGAACTCAAAGCCGCCCTGCAGGCGGGTCGCGAGAAAAACAGCGACAGCTCTACCGACCAGTCGAATGTGAGCGAAGCGCTGCAGAAAATGATCGCCAATTTGAGCAAGCAGTATTCGCTGGATAACGTGGCGAGCGTGGGCAAGTACCTGAACGTTACGAGCTGACCCAAAAGCTTCGCGGGCAAGCCTTGCTCCTACAGGTTTTATGTCGCTCGCATCATCGCGACACGACGATAATCCTGTAGGAGCAAGGCTTGCCCGCGAAGAGGCCTTAAGCCCCAACAAAAAATCCCACTGACCTTCACAGGTTCAGTGGGATTTATATAAGCAGGGGAATATCAGCGGCGGTCTTCAACCCGCGCCTGACTCTTGCTCCAGTCAGTCAACAAGCTATACGCCACCGCCAGCAACGTCGGCCCGATGAACAACCCGATAAACCCGAACGCAATCAACCCGCCAAACACCCCCAGCAGCACAATCACCAACGGCAGATTCCCGCCGCGACTGATCAGGTATGGCTTCAGCACGTTGTCCACGCCGCTGATGATGAACGTGCCCCAGATGCCGAGGAACACCGCCATCCCGTACTCACCCTTCCAGGCCAGCCAGGCCGTGGCCGGAATCCAGATCAGCGGCGGTCCCATCGGGATCAGGCTCAACAGGAACGTCACGATCCCCAGCACCAGCGCCCCGGGAACCCCGGCGATCAGGAAGCCGATCAACGCCAGGATCGCTTGGGCCGCCGCCGTGCCGATCACCCCGTTCACCACCCGTTGCACCGTGCCGGCCACCAGTTCGATGTAATACCCGGCGCGGTCACCAATCAGGCGTGACAGCAAGCTATGGACAAACGCCGCCAGGCGCGGCCCGTCACGGTAGAAAAAGAACACGAAGACAATGCTCAGGGTCAGTTCGAGAATCCCGCCGCCAATCTGCGCACTGCGCGCCAGCAACCAGTTGCCGACCTGGCCGAGATAAGGTTTGACCGCCAGCATCATCGCCGCGCCCTGCTGGTCGATGCTGTTCCAGATGCCTACCAGCCGCTCGCCCACCAACGGCACGCTGACCAGCCAGGCCGGCGCTTCCGGCAGGCCATCGACCTGCACGTCCTTGATGAAGGCCGTGGCATCACGCACGTGGTCCGCCAGGTTGAACCCGAGCCACACCAGCGGCACCGCCACCAGCAACATCCAGCCCAGGGTCAGCAACGCGGCCGCCAGGGATTCGCGGCCATTGAGCCAACGGGTCAGCAAACGCATCAGCGGCCAACTGGCAAATGCCAGCACCGCGCCCCAGAACAATGCCGACCAGAACGGCGCCATCACCCAGAAGCTCGCGCCAAACAGCACCAGGAGCAGAATCTGCACCAACAGCCGATCGTTATTGAGCATGTAAGGTCTCGAAAAAGTCAGTCAGCAAAAGAGTAGGCGAACGCGCGGGACGCGTTCGCCAAATGCAGCTTATCGCAACAGTTCGATGTGCAGGCCAGCGCCTTCGACGCTGCCGGTTTCCATGCGCGCCGCGCGTACGCCCAAGGCGATCAGCGATTGACGCCAGGCTTCGGCCTTGCCCCCGGAAACACTGACTCGCAGCGTGGTGTCCAGGTTCAAACCACGGGAAATCAAACGCAACCAGGTGTCGTCGGGATCGGCATTCAGTTTCGGGAAGTCGAGCTCACCGGTGCTTTTGAGCTGGCGCAGCAGGGTTGCCGAGGTCGGCAACAAATCCCCCAGCGGCGCTGCCGAGTCAAACTGCTCAACGTGCAGGTAGGCTTTGCGATTGCCGCGGGTGATGCTGTAAAGCGCCACCAGCGAATTGTCGTTGGGCGCGGCGCGGCGCAGCAGCAAATACGCCTGTTGATCGTCGGCGCCAAACAGCTTGGCATTGCCGAAGACTTCATTGGCCCACAGGCTGCTTTCACCGCAATCACGGGCCTGGCACCAGAACAGCAATTCGGCGCCCTGCTTCTGCAAGGCTTCGCGGGCGACGGTAAAGGCTTCGGTGGAGGAATGCTCCGGCGGTAGCTCGTAGGTCACCGAGGTGGTTTGCCCACGGGCGCTGACCTGACCGTCAAAACGCAACTGGCCGCTGATCTTGCGGATCGAGCCCAGTGGATAGATCCGTTCAAGCTCCACCGGCGGGCGATAGTCGACGATCTGCGCATCGGCCAGGCGTGGCACGATCGGCAGGTCCTGGCTGCCCGGAACATCGGCAGCGAACAATAAAGGGCTGAAACAACACAACGCCAACAGGCTGAGTAAACGCTTAGGCCGGCTCATCGGATCAGCATGGCCGGGGCGACCGCGAGGCCATTCGGGGTCGCAGCGGTGTAGAGATTTATCATGGTTGTCTCCCTTTTCAACCCGCCCAGCCTCGACAGTTGCCCGGCGCAAGTCAAGGAACGGCGAAGAACCGATTGAAACAGTCTGCGACAAGGTCGGCACCGGACTCGTCATTCAGGTGCAAATGATGGCCGCCTGGCAGCTGTTCACGGCTAAAGGGTAGACGCTCCAGCAACTCGGGATGTTTGGCGAGCATGCCGTCAGCCGCAACCACCAACAGCGCAGGACAAGTGATCCGCTCAACGAAAGCCATGGCTTGTTCTTGTGTCAGACGCAGCGGCGACGGCAGCGTGAGACGGCTGTCGGTGCGCCAGGTGTAACCGCCCGGCACCGGCATCAGCCCCCGTTGCGCCAACAGTTCGGCGGCTTCGCGACTGACCGCCACCAAGCCTTTCATCCGCGCTTCGATGGCCCGGTCCAGCGTGCTGTAGACCGGTTTGCGCTTCTCCCGCAGGTCCAGTTGCGCTTGCAGGGCCATGCCCATGCGCTCGGCCGCATTTTCGCCTTTGTCTGTAGGAGGAATGACGCCATCGATCAACGCCAGGTGCGTGACCCGCTCCGGCATCGACCCGGCGATGATCAACGACGCAATCGCGCCCATGGAGTGGCCCAACAGCGCAAACCGCTTGAGTCCAAGCTGTTCGGCGACTTGCAGCACGTCATGGGCGTAATCCCACATCGCGTAGCCGGCGCCGCTCGGCCGATGCCCGGAGTGGCCGTGACCGGCCATGTCCAGGGCGATGATGCGCAAGCCTTTGAGCTTGGGCGCCAACCGCGCAAAGCTGTTGGCGTTATCGAGCCAGCCGTGCAAAGCGATCACCGGCAAGCCATCTTCGGGACCAAACAGATGCGCCGCCAGCTCGATGTGCGGCAGGCTCAGGCGAACTTCTTCGACGCTGCTCATGCGCAATCCTGCTGGCGGCGACCTTCCC
Organism: Pseudomonas sp. dw_612; assembly: GCF_018449725.1. GTDB lineage: Bacteria > Pseudomonadota > Gammaproteobacteria > Pseudomonadales > Pseudomonadaceae > Aquipseudomonas. Next base: position 181,658 of record NZ_JAAVVC010000011.1, read on the forward strand.
AGCGGCTGAACAGGTTTTTCAGCAGCGTGGCGGTGTCTTGCGGACGTTCGAGCGGAAACATGTGGCCGCCGGGCATGGTCAGGGATTCGCCCAACGGCATGCGTCCGACGGAGCTGGCGTGATGGCGCATGACCACGCGGCTGTTGTTCCCGCGCACCACCGCCAGCGGTACTTTCAACTGCCGTGCGCGACCGGGGCTGGTGTGCGGCACGCCTCGGTAAATGCTGATTTCCGTGGCCGGATCGAAGCGCAGGCGCAGCTTGTCGCCGACCTTGTGCAAACCGTGTTGCAGGTAGGCGTCGAAGCATTCCGGATCGAACCCGCGAAACAGGGTTTTGCCGGAGAAGTAGCGGCGGGCGCTGTCCAGGTCGGCAAACTCTTCACGCCGGCCCAGGGTGCGACCGGCCGGCGTCAGGCGATCGATGAAGCCGAAACGCTTGGCGGCAAGGATCACCCATTGATCGGCGCGGGTCAGCACCGGCGAATCGAGCATCACCACGCCGCGATACAACTCGGGGCAACGCAGGGCTGCGTGCAGGTGCAGCACACCACCAAAGGAATGGCCGACGCCCCAGACCGGTTCCGGTTGGCGCTTGAGGTGATGGATCAACTCATCCACCAGGTTGCGCCAGTTGTCATCGGCTGGAAAACGCGGGTCATGGGCGTGTTGCTCCAGATGCGTCACCTGATATTCGGGCGCCAACGCCGCGAACAACTTGCCGTAGGTCCCCGAAGGAAAACCATTGGCGTGGGCGAAAAAGATCTGCTGCGACATACCGGTCAATCCATGGGCGAGAAACGTGCGTTGATTGTCCGTAAGACCACGCCTTACAGCAATGACTGTAACTGACAGGAAGGGTGACAGTCTGGCCATGGCTATGAGTCATTCAGCCTTGGCGCAGAACCCAGTGGCGAGCGAGCTTGCTCGCGCTCGGCTCATGTAGCAGCTGGCGAAGCCTGCGTTCGGCTGCGCAGCAGTCGTCAATTCAGACGACTCGGTGTGTCTGATGCACCGGGTTCTCAGGTTTCACGACTGCTGCGCAGCCGAACGCAGGCTTCGCCAGCTGCTACATGGAATCGCATCAACGCGCAGGTGGATTCTCACCCAACGGCACCACCGCCATGGTCAGCCGCGAAATGCAACTGGCCTTGCCTTCGTCGCTGGTCAAGCGGATATCCCAGACATGCGTCGTACGGCCGATATGAATCGCCTTGGCCACCGCCGACACCCGCCCACTGCGCAAGCCGCGCAGGTGGTTGGCGTTGATTTCCAGGCCGACGCAGTAAAACTTGCTGGCGTCGATGCACAGGTAACTCGCCATTGAACCGACCGTTTCCGCCAGCACCACCGAAGCGCCGCCGTGCAGCAGGCCGTAGGGCTGATGCGTGCGATGGTCGATGACCATGCTCGCGGTCAGGGACTCGTCGTCGAAGGCTTCGAAGCGAATATCCAGCACTTCGCCGATGGTGTTTTTCTGGATGGCATTCAATTGTTCAATGTTGGGAGCGGTACGCCACAGACTCATCGCTGACTTCCTTTATTGATGTTGTTCGTCGCTCAATCCTGCCACAGCACCGCTTCGTTGCGCTCGCTCCATTCTTCGAAACGGGCGCCATACGCCGCTTCGATCACGTTGCGCTTGATCTTCAGGGTCGGCGTGAGGAAGCCGTTTTCCACAGCCCAGCTGTCCTTGACCACCACCAGCCGGCGCAAGCGTTCATGTTTGTCGAGGGCACCGTTGACCTCTTCCAGGAGTTTTTCCAGGCTCGAATGCAAACCCGCACGCGCCGTGCCGATTGCGTCCTGCTGGCCGACCGCCGAGAGCACGCACAATCCCAGCGGCGCGCTCAATCCATCGCCGACCACGCACACCTGTTCGATCCGCGAATGCACCGCCAGGCGATTTTCGATCGGTGCCGGGGCCACGTATTTGCCTTTGCTGGTCTTGAAGATTTCCTTCAGACGCCCGGTCAGGCGCAGGTTGCCTTCGGCGTCTTGTTCGCCCTTGTCACCGGTACGCAGGAAGCCGTCTTCGGTGAGGGTGTCGGCGGTTTTCTCCGGTTCCTTGAAATAGCCGAGCATGGTCGCACCGCTACGCACCATCACCTCGCCCGTCTCGGCGATCCGCACTTCAACCTCGGGACAGGGCTTGCCGATCCAGCCCGGTTTGTCGTCTCCGGGGCGACCGATGTGCGAATAACCACAGCTCTCGGTCATGCCGTACACCTCCAGCACGTCCAGCCCCAGTTTGCGGTACCACAGCAACAAGGTCTGCGGCACCGGGGCCGCGCCGGACAAGGCAATGCGCAACGCATCCAGCCCCAGCCCGGCGAGGACTTTGTGCCCTACCCGCTTGCCGATGATCGGCAGACCGAGCAGGAAATCGAGGCGCTTCGCCGGGATCTTGCTGTACACGCCCATCTGGAATTTGGTCCAGATGCGCGGCACGCCGAACATCGCTGTCGGCCGGGCACGCTGCAAGTCGGTGAGGAACGTGTCGAGGCTCTCGGCAAAGAATACGGTTTGCCCGGTATAGATCGATGCGAGTTCGACGAACATCCGCTCGGCGACGTGGCACAGCGGCAAGTAGGACAGCAATCGGTCCGACTCATTGAGGCCGAACAACTGCGTGCCACGGGTGGTGGCGAAACCGAGGTTGCCGAAACTGTGCATCACACCTTTGGGCAGGCCGGTGGTGCCGGAGGTGTAGATGATGGTCGCCAACTGCTCGGCGGTCGGTTTCGGGTCGTCCTGGATCGGCGAGCTCTTGAGCAAATCGTCCCAACTGAAAGCGAAAGTGCCGGGCGGATGCAGTGGCAGGCTGATGGTCGGCAGGTCGGGGCTGACCCCGCGAGACATGCCGGGCCAGTCATCCAGTTTGCCGATGAACGCCAGCGCAGCTTCGGAGTGCTCGAGCACTTGGGCCACGGACTCGGCGGTGAGGTTGGGGTACAGCGGCACCGAGACATGCCCGGCCATCCAGATTGCCAGGTCGGCGATGATCCAGTGGGCGCAGTTTTTAGAGATCAGGGCGATGTGGCTGCCTTGGGGCAGTTCCCGGGCACGCAGCCAATGGGCGGCGCAACGGGCCTGATGGCCGACATCTTCCCAAGTCAGGGTTTCGACCTGGCCACCGCCCACCGGCTGGACCAGAAACCGCTGGCGCGGATGGCGGGCTTCACGCTCGTAGAACACGTCCAGCGGCAAACGAAAGGCAGCAGACATGCGGCTTGCTCCTGTGTTTTGGTCTGGAGCAAGCGTAGTCAACCAAGCAAGTGCTTGGTTAACTATTTGTAAGCAAGATCAAAAGATCGCAGCCTCGTTGCACTCGTCAGCTCCTACAGGGCAATGCGGAACCCATGTAGGAGTTGACGAGTGCAACGAGGCTGCGATCTTTTGCTTTTACGGGTGCTTGATGCCGTTGAGCTTCATCGCCCCCGCCAGCGGCCCCTCGCCTTCGAGTTCGGCCAGGCCGGCGGTTTTCACCGCTTCCGGGTCCTGGACGTGACCGTGCTGCAGGTAACCCAGCAAATTGCCCACCAGCGGGTTATGGCTGACGAGCAAGGCGTGATCGACCGACACCAACTGCTCGGCCACCGCTTGTGGACGATTGTCGGGGGTCAGCCACTCGACCGTACGGATCTCGGGGGCGAACCCCAGCGCCGTGCGCACGATTTCCGCGGTTTCCTGCGCGCGCAGGTACGGACTGGCATAGATGGCCGTAATCGGGCGACCGATCAACTCGGCGGCAGTGCGCAGTACTTCTTCACGCCCGTGGGCGGTCAGTGCCCGCTCGGAATCCGGACGCGTGCCGTGTGGCTCGGCTTCACCATGACGCAATACCCAGAGTTTCATAGTTTCGGTTCCTCATCTCGAGCCGGATGTGGAGCAGGCGCCACCACATGCGGCGCTTCACCTTCCGGTGTACGCGGCGTCGGCCAGTCGGCGAACGGCCAGGGCTTCTGGTCGCTGTGAAACGTGCCGAAACGACCGATCTGCGCCAGGAACTGGCTCAGGCTGTCGCCGAAGTTCATCAGGCTGGCGCTCGGGGCGCCATAAATCAAACGATAGATCAACTGCACCAGCACCACCGCGCCGAGGATGAATTGCGCCACTTGCCAGACCAGCAAGAAAACGATCATCCACAACACCCGCAGCAGGATGGATTCATACTTGGCTTCCACTTTCGGATCGTTCATGTCCCGTTCTCCCTGCCCTTGGATTAAGTATTCAGTTAAAACCGCTGGTGGAAATGAAGTCGACGTCGGTCTTCGGCTCGGCACGCATTAACAGTTCGATCACCTGCTCAAGCGTGCGCCCTTCAAATAGAATCGCGTGCAGCCCGGCGACCAGCGGCATGTAGACGCCCGCTTCCTGGGACTTGGCCTTGAGCACTTTCAACGTATTCACGCCTTCGGCGACTTCGCCCAGGCGCGTCACCGCGTCTTCCAGGCTCAGCCCCTGGCCGAGGGCGAAACCGACCTGGTAGTTGCGGCTTTTCGGCGACGAGCAGGTCACGATCAAGTCGCCCACACCGGCGAGGCCGAGGAAGGTCATCGGGTTGGCGCCCTGATTCACCGCAAAACGGGTCATTTCCGCCAGCGCCCGGGTGATCAGCATGCTCTTGGTGTTTTCACCCATGCCCAGCGCCACCGCCATGCCGGCGATGATCGCGTAGACGTTTTTCAGCGCCCCGCCCAACTCCACGCCATAACGGTCGGCGCTGGCGTACACACGAAAGGTGCGGCCGTGCAGCGCTTCCTGCACCCGCGCGCACAACTCTTCGTCTTCGCTCGCAACCACCGTGGCGGTCAGCGCGTGTTCGGCGATTTCACGGGCCAGGTTCGGCCCGGACAGCACGCCGATACGGGCTTGCGGGGCGATCTCTTCGAGGATCTCGCTCATCAGCTTGAAGGTGTGGGCTTCAATGCCTTTGGTCAGGCTCACCAGCAATTTGCCGCTCAAGCGTTCGGCGTGCGGGGCCAACACCAAGCGCAGCGCGCTGGACGGCAGCGCGACGAAACACAGGTCGCAGGCCTCCAGCGTAGCTTGCAGGTCAGTGACCGCTTCCACGCCCGGCAAAATCTTGATGCCTTTGAGGTAACGCGGGTTCTCGCGATTGACCCGGATGGCCTCGGCCTGTTCGGGATCACGCATCCACTGCCGGACCTGAAGCCCGTTCTCGGCCAGCAGGTTTGCCACGGCGGTACCAAAACTTCCGCCTCCCAGGACCGCAATTGGGCGCTGTTCAGTCATATGCAATCCGTTAATCCATACCAGTGGCGATGCCGGCATTATACGGAGCGGCCCAGTGGCGGCCAGCCCCCGCGTCAATTACCGACACTTGTAGGAAGAAGACCAACAATTCCGAGGAAAATGCCCGTAACGTGACTGGAAAGTGACTGAGCTCGGTTAACATGCGCGCCACTTAATCGCTATCAAGGCTGTGTCGTGTCTTTTGGCCCTCCCTCTCCTCGCTCGTCGCTGGTCCTGGCGCTGATGTTCAGCCCGGCCCTGCTGGCTGACGATCTGTTCCTCGACAACGAGCCGCTGCCCCAAGTGCTGACGGCCACGCGGCTGAAACAGTCGCCGGCCGCCGTGCCGGGGAGCATGACGGTGCTCGACAGCGAACTGATCAACGCCAGCGGCGCCCGGGACATCAGCGAATTGCTGCGGCTGGTGCCGGGGATGATGGTCGGCAACATCAATGGCAACCAGGCGGCGGTGAACTACCACGGCACCAATGCCAGCGAAGCGCGGCGCATGCAGGTATTGATCGATGGCCGCTCGGTGTACCGCGCCGGCCTGGCGACGGTGGACTGGAGCGATATTCCGGTGGCCATGGAAGACATCGAGCGCATCGAAGTCTTTCGCGGCCCGAACACCGTCAGCTATGGCGCCAACGCGCTGATGGCGGTGGTCAACATCATCACGCGCAACCCGGCGGACAGCCACGGCACGCGGATCAAAGTCACCCGGGGCCAGCGCGGCATCAATGATTTCTACGCCAGCCAAGGCACCGGTTGGGACGGCGGCGATCTGCGTCTGTCGTTGTCCGGCCAGCAAGACGATGGCTTTGATTCGGACCGCAACGGCGCGGATTACCGTGACAGTCGGCGCTTGAACCGCTTCAACCTCGCCGTCAGCCAGACGCTCAACGAGAGCCAAAGCATCGACTGGCAATTGAACGCCAAGGACGGGACCAATCAGCGGCCCTACACCTACCGCCCGGTGTTCTCCGGGATTACCGCCGCCGGGAACAATTCCGACGTTATCGCCAAGGATTACGCCGGTTCCCTGCGCTGGAACCTGGACATCAATCCCGATCACAGCCTGTATATCCAGGGCTCGGCGCAGCATTGGGACCGCCAGCAGACCTGGCGTGCCTGTGATGCCGAAGTCTCGTTCAGCCCGCAACTGACCGATTTGTGGCAACTCAACCCGAACTACGCCGAACGCCTGGCGCGCAATATGGAGCGCTACACCGGTCCCGGCGCACCGGCAGGTACCCCGGCCGAACAAGCCCTGGGCAATCAAGTGCTGGACCAATGGAAAAACGGCGCCAGGCAAACCCTGTGCGGTGACATCGACCAGAGCGCCCGGGAATCGCGCTACGACCTCGAACTGCAAGACACCTTGAGCCTGTCCGATAGTCTGCGACTGGTCAGCGGCATGAACTATCGTTACGACCGGGCAGATTCCGAGACCTACTTCAATGGCACGCTCGATGACACCACGTGGCGCACGTTCGGCCAACTCGAGTGGCGCGCCAGCGAACACTGGTTGCTCCAGGGCGGTGCCATGTTCGAAGACACGCAATTGACCGGCAGCTCGCTGACCCCACGGGTGGCGGTCAATTACTTGATCAACCCGCGCCATGGCCTGCGCGCGGTGTATTCCGAAGCGATCCGCTCCCCGGACATGTTCGAGAACAACGTTAACTGGAGCTATCAGGTGACCAACCTGCGGCCCAGTGCCTACGGCCAGACCAGCGCCCGTTATTTCGTCAAGACCCGCGGCCCTGGCGACCTCGACAAGGAGCGCATGCGTTCCCGGGAACTGGGCTACAACGGTTTCTTTGCCGAACTTGGCCTGGCAGTGGATGTGAAACTGTTCTATGACGAAATCACCGGCATGATCAGCGAGCCGTTGCGCAACAACCAGTACATCGCCAGCAACGCCAACAACTCGCGCTTCACCGGGACCGAAACCCAACTGGACTGGCACGTCAGCAGCGTCGATCGCCTGCGCCTGACCTATGCCTACGTCGATGCCAAGTCCAGCAACCCGCTGGACCAACGGCAGACCGCACGCAACAGCGGCTCCGCCGGTTGGCTGCGCAATTGGGGCCAGGGCTGGAACAGCGCGCTCTTCTACTATGGGGACGACGCGCTGAACGGCTACCGCTTCGAACGGATCGACACGCGCATCGCCAAGCGCATCAACCTGGGCAAGGCCAACCTGGAATTGGCCGGTGTGCTGCAAAAGCGTCTCGACCATCAGCCCACCACGTTCGTCGACAATAATTACGACGAACGCCGGGTGCTCTACTTCAGCGCAGAGCTGGCGTTTTAGATGCAACCCCAGTCATGGAAGACGCCAACCCTTGGCCGACTGCTGGCCGGGTTGTGCCTGCTCGTCAGCGGCTTGCTGTGCAGTCTGCCGGCCAGTGCCGTGGAGATTCTCCTGACCGGCGCCGAAGACAGCCCCGGCGTGCAATCCTTCACCCAGGCCCTGAGCGAGTTGCGCCCCACCGACAGCGTGCGTTTCCAGCCACTCGCCAGCCTGCCGGTGCCGGGCAAATTGCCCAGCGGCACGCGCCTCATCCTGCTCGACCTGCCGAGCCTGGACTGGCGCCTGCAAGACAGCCAGGGCCCGGCGACGCTGGTGCTGCGTATCAGTCGCCTGCAAGCGCGGCAACGCCTGAACAATCTGCTGCCCACCCACCTGAGCCTGCTGTGGAGCGATCCGCCACTGGAGCGGCAATTGCGCCTGACCCGGTTGATCCTGCCTCAGGTTCGTCGCGTCGGTGTGCTCTACGACCGGCACAGCGAATTCCTCTTGAAAGAACTGCGCCTGGCCGCCCTGCCCCTGGGCCTTGAGATCGTCAGCGAATCCTGGGACAACACCAATGACAGCCGTCCGTTGCAAACGCTGCTGAAAAACAGCGACGTGCTACTGGGCCTCGACGACCCCGACCTGTACAACCCGAAAACCGCGAAAAACCTGCTGCTCAGCAGCTATGCCCGGCAGATGGCGCTGATCGGCCCCAACGCCGCTTTCGTCAAGGCCGGCAGCCTGGCCAGCACCTACAGCGACCAGAGCGACTGGCTGGCGATTCTCGACGATCTGCTCGACCGGCCACCGGCCAGTTGGCCACGCACGCTCTACCCGCGACACTTCAAAGTCTTAAGCAATCCACAAGTGGCTCGTTCATTAGGTATTGAACAGATGAACGAAGCATTTGTCGCATCAGAGTTGGCCGAAGGAGAAAGCCGCCCATGACCTTCCGTCGCCGTTGGGACATCAACACCCGGACCCAGATCATCAGCCTCGGCCCCGCCCTGTTGCTGACCTTGTTGTTGATCAGTTTTTTCACGTTCGTGCGGATTCAGGACCTGCGCCAGGAACTCAACCACACCGGGCAACTGATCGCCAACCAACTGGCACCGGCCACGGAATACGGGGTGATTTCCGGTAACAACGACGTGCTCGAAAGTCTGCTCAAGGCCACTTTGGCGACGCCGAATGTGCGGTTCCTGGAAGTGCAGGACAACGCCAACCGGATTCTGGTGTACGTCGAGCAACCGTCGGAATCCCACAACCGCTCGCAACAGGTCGAAGTGTTCCAGGCGCCGGTGCGGCTGCAACGGATCGCGCTGAACAATGACTTCTTCCAGAACACCCGCACGTCCATCAGTGCGCCGAGCGAGGATTATCTGGGACGGGTGATCGTCGGCCTGTCCAACGACGCCTTCAGTCAGCGCCAGCAAGAGATACTGTTCAAGGCCGGGATCCTCGCGTTGTTCGCCCTGCTGTTTACCTTCCTGCTGGCCCGGCGTTTGGCGGGCAGTCTGTCGCAACCGATCCGCGACATCGGCAACGCGGTCAAGGCGATCCAGAAAGGCGACTACACCACGCCGCTGCCGATCGTCGATGACACCGAACTGGGCGCCTTGTCGCAACACATCAACAACCTGGCCGACGGCCTCGAACAGGCCAGCCGCGAACAGCAGCAAGCGATGTCGCAGTTGATCCAGACCCGCGAAGAAGCGGAAAAGGCCAACAACGCCAAATCCGATTTCCTGGCAATGATGAGCCACGAACTGCGCACGCCCATGAATGGCGTGCTGGGCATGCTGCAATTGCTCGAAACCACTGACATGACCGAGGAGCAGGTCGAATACGCGGCGCTGGCCTCGGAGTCCACCGAGCACTTGCTCAAGGTGATCAACGACATCCTCGACTTCTCGCGTATCGAGCGCTCGGAGCTGGAACTGGAACACATTCCGTTCAACCTCGCGGACCTGATCGGCAGTTGCGCCCAGTCCTTCCAGCACAGTGCGGCGCAACGCAAACTCGATCTTGAGTTGCGGGTCCCCGACGACATGCGCGCCTTGCAGGTTCAGGGCGACCCGACGCGGATCCGACAGATCTTGGTCAACCTGATCGGCAATGCGCTGAAATTCACCGAACAGGGCCGCGTCACCATCGAGCCGCAATGGCAATCCCTGGACCACGAATTGTTGTGGTTCACCTGCACCGTGCGCGACAGCGGCATCGGAATTTCGGCCGAAAGCCTGGAATTGATGTTTAACGCGTTCCAGCAGGCCGACAGTTCCATTTCAAGACGTTACGGCGGCACCGGGCTCGGCTTGCCGATTGCCCGCACCCTGGCCGAGCGCATGGGCGGCACATTGCGCGCCCAAAGCGAAGAAGGTCGCGGCTCGGCATTCACCTTGGAAATCCCCCTGGCCCTTTATAAACAGGCGTTGCCGGAACTGGCGCCACCGCGGGTGCCGACGGGCAAGGGCCATGGCGAAGGACGCAATGTGTTGCTGGTGGAGGACAATCCGGTCAACCAGACCGTTATCGAAGCGATGTTGCGCAGCCTGGGCTTTACTGTCAGCGTCGCCACTGATGGCGCGCAGGCGGTACGCAGTGCCGAGAGCCTGATCTTCGAGGCGATTCTGATGGATTGCCGGCTGCCGATCATTGACGGCTATGAGGCAACCCGACAGATCCGCCAACTGCCCGGCTGCCTGGACCTGCCGATCATCGCCCTGACGGCCAATGCCTTGCAGGGGGATCGCGAAGCTTGCCTGGCGGCGGGCATGAACGATTACCTGGCCAAGCCCTTCAAACGCACTGATCTGCAGCAAATTCTGCAGCGATGGGTGCAGTAGTGCTGTCCTTTCGGCTATCTGCGACTGGCGTGAAAGGCGAAAGTGCGGCAGTCTTAGGCACCCGAACAGGCCCGAAAAGGGGCTTGAATAATAATTTCAGTGCACAAGTGTACATTCATGTCCTTGGTGCTGTGACTTTCACCACAACGCAATAGTCTATGAGTAGGCTGTCGACTCGAGGCATGAACGCTTCGATCGGCCGGGAAGATTTGCCCCACCCTGCCGCACGGGACTATTGAGGAGCTCGCATGACCAAACAAAACGCCTTTACTCGGGAAGACCTGCTGCGCTGCAGTCGCGGTGAGCTGTTCGGCCCAGGTAACGCGCAACTGCCCGCCCCGAACATGCTGATGGTGGATCGCATCACCCATATCAGCGAAGAGGGTGGCAAGTACGGCAAAGGTGAATTGGTCGCCGAGCTGGATATCACTCCGGACCTGTGGTTCTTCGCCTGTCACTTTGAAGGTGATCCGGTGATGCCGGGCTGCCTGGGCCTCGACGCCATGTGGCAACTCGTCGGCTTCTTCCTCGGCTGGCAAGGTTTGCCGGGCCGTGGTCGTGCACTGGGTTCGGGCGAAGTGAAGTTCTTTGGTCAGGTCCTGCCGACCGCCAGGAAAGTTACGTATAACATTCAGATCAAGCGCGTCCTCAAAGGCAAGCTGAACCTCGCTATCGCCGATGGTTCGGTCAGTGTCGACGGCCGCGAAATCTACACCGCCGAAGGCCTCCGGGTCGGCGTGTTCACCTCCACTGAAAACTTCTAAGGGTTATCCGCATGCGCCGCGTCGTTATCACTGGTCTGGGCATCGTTTCGTGCCTGGGCAATGACAAAGAGACCGTCTCCGCTAACCTGCGTGCAAGCCGCCCTGGCATCCGGTTCAACCCGGAATATGCTGAAATGGGTCTGCGTAGCCAGGTTTCCGGCTCCATTGACCTTCCCCTCGAAGAGCTGATCGATCGCAAGATCTATCGCTTCGTCGGCCATGCGGCGGCTTACGCCTACCTGGCCATGAAAGATGCCATCACCGACTCCGGTCTGACCGATGAGCAAGTCTCCAACCCGCGTACCGGCCTGATCGCCGGTTCCGGTGGCGCCTCCACGCTGAACCAGATGGAAGCGCTGGACATCCTGCGCGAGAAAGGCGTGAAGCGCGTTGGCCCATACCGCGTGACGCGGACCATGAGCAGCACCGTTTCCGCTTGCCTGGCCACGCCGTTCAAGATCAAGGGCCTGAACTACTCCATCGCTTCTGCCTGCGCCACCAGTGCTCACTGCATCGGTACCGCCATGGAACAGATCCAGATGGGCAAGCAGGACATCGTGTTCGCCGGCGGCGGTGAAGAAGAGCATTGGAGCCAGTCGTTCCTGTTCGACGCCATGGGCGCACTGTCCAGCCAGTACAACGAAACCCCGGAAAAGGCTTCCCGTGCCTACGACGCCAAGCGTGACGGTTTCGTCATCGCCGGCGGTGGCGGCATGGTCGTGGTCGAGGAGCTGGAACACGCTCTGGCCCGCGGCGCGAAGATCTACGCGGAAATCGTTGGCTACGGCGCGACGTCCGATGGCTACGACATGGTCGCCCCAAGCGGCGAAGGCGCCATCCGCTGCATGCAGATGGCCATGTCCACCGTCGACACCCCGATCGACTACCTGAACACCCACGGCACCTCGACTCCGGTCGGCGACGTCGCGGAAATGAAAGGTGTGCGTGAAGTGTTCGGCGCCAACGCCCCGGCCATCAGCTCCACCAAGAGCCTGTCGGGTCACTCCCTGGGCGCCGCCGGCGTTCACGAAGCGATCTACTGCATGCTGATGATGGAAGGCAACTTCATGGCGGGTTCCGCCAATATCGACGAACTGGACCCGGAAGTGGCAGACATGCCGATCCTGACCAAGACGCGCGAAGACGCCACCATCAACACCGTGATGAGCAACAGCTTCGGCTTCGGCGGCACCAACGCCACGCTGGTGCTGAAGCGCTGGGCTGGCAAGTAACACCCCCGCCCCGCTCGCTGCACACAAAAACGCCCCGACTGGTTCGGGGCGTTTTTTTTGTGCCTGGAAAAACTGGCCCACCCTACCAACACAAGACCCTGTGGGAGCGGGCTTGCTCGCGAAAGCGGTGTGTCAGCCATGTAGATGTCGACTGACATTCCCTCTTCGCGAGCAAGCCCGCTCCCACAGGGAGGGAATGTGGCCAGTCTAAAACAGCGGTTTTGTTCATGCCGAACATGAAACTTTTGTCATTTAACTCAGCGGCCTGCGACCGAATGTCGCGTGTTTGGCGGGCTGCAGCACTTTTGCGGATTTCGCAAATATTCGTTACCGAACGAAAGCATTTACTTAGCAACCTAACCAAACATATAACAGAGTCCTGCACACGCCTTGCTGCAGATAACAGAGATTGGAGCTAGCAGATGACTGTAAAAGTAACTGAACGCGACGATTCACATAAATCCCACGAAGGTGTAGCCGCCGGTATCCGCATCTGGGACGTACATCAACAAGACATGCTGGTGGGAATGTTCCACTCCGAGACTGACGCCCACAGCTATAAGGCCGAACTGGAAACACTGGAACAGAAACGCGAAGCGTCGGCCAACTGAGCCTGCGTGACGAGTGAAGCGCCTGCCCGGCCCTCAGCCGAGGCAGGCGACTTTTGATCAGCTCAGGTCCAGCGTCGCCAGATGCAGCGTGTCCTCCACAACCACCGAAGGCGCCAGACCAGTGATCCTGCCGGACTCCACTTCAGCAAACTCGCAACGGCCCTTACCCATCCCGTCGTTCCTGACCGCAAACCGGACACTGTCCGGATAACGCTTGCCGTCTTCGAAATCCATTCCGCAGGCGATCAGGAAATCGATTTTCGAATCGGTCTTTTCCAACTCGTCATCCCGTTGCCCGTTCTCCAGAACCGCATAGTCCAGGCACACATTAATGCTGAATGGGCATTGCGCAATTAACGTATTGGAAAACACCGGGCCATAACCGTCCAGGGAGTTGTGTTCAGCCACCGTAGAACTGACACCCTTGACCTTGATCTTCAAGTTATCCGACAGTTTGAAGAACCAATAACCAGCGGCACTATCAACATACTGACCGAAATCAATAGCGGACACATAACGTTTTGGCCACATGGACATCTCCGGTGTTCCGTTACTGAGAACCTTGAAATTACTGGTGGTCATCACATAGTTGATCACATCAAAATAAGCTGCCTGCCCCTCTCCTACTTTGATCAACGTGGCACAAGTGCCTGCCAGCAATATGACTTTTCCATATTGATTCACCGGCAGCCAATTCATCAGAATCTCCATACAATCAGGCATTCTGTCCATGTACGCCATACTGAGCTCCAACAGCTCTTCTTCGCGCTGTGCGCTGCTCCACGGCACGTTCCAAAAAAATTCGGGCAAGGTAAAGAACAGGCATTCGCTGTCTGGACGCTGATCAATGGCGGCCTTGGCCGCTACTTCGAGCCGGTCGCTGACAAACTGCATTCGCCTGTCGAGTTCCTGGCTCACATAATCCGTCATGGACTGGCCTGGCTTACGTGGCCAGGAAAACTCGGAATGAAAGGTGGGGTGTTGCAGAGAAGCGATAGTTACTAACATCAAGAACCTCAAACGTATTTAATTAATAAGCCTCCTCGATGAACAATTGAATACGGGATGAAACAACAGACACAGGAACAAAAACCCGAAACCGCACATTTCCCTTGAATATTTAATACACCCATAAAGAAGAACCCGAAAGAGCGTATCCAACCACTCTTTCGGGCTCAAGGCATTTTATAAGTTGAAGTACTAGCGAATGTGTAGTTACCCATCACTACACTTCAACAACTACCACATCAAATCATCAGGAATCTGATAGGCCGCGTATGGATCGTCCTCGGCCGCGACTTCTTCCTTCTTGACGTTCAGCTGCACGATGCGCTGCGGATCGCGCTCCTGGATCTTCAGGGCCGCCTCACGCGGGATCACTTCGTAACCGCCGGCGTGGTGCACGATCGCCAGGAAGCCATTGCTGAGCTGGTTGCGCATCAGCGTGTTGACCGAGATGCGCTTGACCTTCTTGTCGTCCACGAAGTTGTAGTAATCCTCGGTGGTCAACTTCGGCAGGCGCGAGACTTCGATCAATTGCTTGATCTGGGCCGCGCGAGCCTTGGCCTCGACCTTCTCCTGCTGCAAGCGGTTCAGCTCCTGATCGCGCTTGACCTTCTCGGCCAGCGCTTCCTGGGCCAGGCGCTGCTGGGTATCGTCCTGCTCGATCTGGCCTTTATGGACCAGGCGTTGCTGCTTCTGTTTCTCTTTGCCGACCTGTTTGGCCTGCTTTTGGTTGACCAGCCCTGCTTTGAGCAACTGGTCGCGAAGGGAAATGCTCATGGTGCTTATTTCTCACTTAGGCAACTGCTCAACCGCAGCTGGGCAAATTCTTTTCCTGACGTTTGGCTTCGCCCCACAGGGCGTCCAACTCTTCGAGGGTGCAATCTTCTATGGGACGGAGGGTGTCGCGCAATGCCTGTTCGATAAAACGGAAGCGTCTTTCGAATTTGCTGTTGGCGCCGCGCAAGGCGGTTTCCGGATCAACCTTCAAATGACGCGCCAGATTGACCACGGAAAACAGCAGGTCACCGACCTCATCGGCAATCGCTGCCGAGTCGTTGTCGGCCATGGCTTCGAGCACTTCATCCAGTTCTTCACGGACCTTATCCAGCACCGGCAACGCATCCGGCCAGTCGAAACCGACCTGCCCGGCGCGCTTTTGCAACTTGGCCGAACGGGACAATGCCGGCAGCGCGGTGGGTACGTCATCAAGCAAGGACAGTTGTTCCGGCGCGGAAGATTTCTCGGCGCGTTCTTCGGCCTTGATCTCTTCCCAACGCTGTTTGACCTGTTCTTCATTCAGACGCGGGACGTCCAGCGGCGCGTACAGATCGCCGGTGGGGAACACGTGAGGATGACGGCGGATCAGTTTGCGGGTGATGCTGTCGACGACCCCGGCGAATTCGAAACGCCCTTCTTCCCGGGCCAGTTGGCTGTAATAAACCACCTGGAACAGCAAATCCCCCAACTCGCCCTGCAAGTGATCGAAGTCACCGCGCTCGATGGCGTCGGCCACTTCGTAGGCTTCTTCCAGCGTGTGCGGGACGATCGTGGCGTAGGTTTGCTTGATGTCCCACGGGCAGCCGAACTGCGGGTCGCGCAGGCGGTTCATCAGGTGTAACAAGTCTTCAAGGCTGTACATCGATTTCTCTCGTTAAACCGGTCTCTGTAGGAGCTGCCGAAGGCTGCGATCTTTTGATTTTAAAGAGCAAGATCAAAAGATCGCAGCCTTCGGCAGCGCCTACAGTGAGATCGAGCACCGCTTATGGCGTACGGTTACGCCGGGTTTCGATGATGTTCGGCAATTGGGAAATCCGCCCCAGCAACCGACCCAACGCATCCAGCCCCGGAATCTCGATGGTCAGGGACATCAACGCGGTGTTGTCCTCTTTGTTCGAGCGGGTGTTGACCGCCAGCACGTTGATCCGCTCGTTGAGCAGCACTTGCGAAACGTCACGCAGCAGACCGGAACGGTCGTAGGCTCGGATGATGATGTCCACCGGGTAGGTGAGCACCGGCACCGGGCCCCAGCTGACCTGGATGATCCGCTCCGGCTCGCGCCCGCCCAGTTGCAGCACCGAGGCGCAGTCTTGGCGGTGAATGCTCACACCGCGGCCCTGGGTGATGTAACCGACGATCGCATCCCCCGGCAATGGCTGGCAGCAGCCGGCCATTTGGGTCATCAGGTTGCCGACACCCTGGATCTGGATATCGCCGCGCTTGCCCGGCTTGTAACCGGTGGCTTTGCGCGGGATCAGTTCCAGTTGCTCGTTGCCGCGTTCCGGCTCGACCAGTTGCTGCGCCAGGTTGACCAGTTGCGCCAGGCGCAAATCGCCGGCACCGAGGGCGGCGAACATGTCCTCGGCGGTTTTCATGTTGGCCTTTTCGGCCAACTTGTCGAAATCCACCGCCGGCAGGCCCAGGCGCGCCAGTTCGCGCTCGAGCAAGGTTTTACCCGCCGCGACGTTCTGGTCCCGAGCCTGCAATTTGAACCAGTGAACGATCTTCGCCCGCGCCCGCGAGGTGGTGACGTAACCCAGGTTCGAGTTCAGCCAGTCGCGACTCGGGGTGCCGTGCTTGCTGGTGATGATCTCGACCTGCTCACCGGTTTGCAGGCTGTAGTTGAGCGGCACGATGCGCCCGTTGATCTTGGCGCCACGGCAGTTGTGACCGATTTCGGTGTGCACGCGGTAGGCGAAGTCCAGCGGCGTCGAGCCTTTCGGCAAGTCGATGGCGTGACCGTCAGGCGTGAAAATGTAGACCCGGTCCGGCTCGATATCGACCCGCAACTGATCCGCCAGGCCGCCGATGTCACCGAGTTCTTCGTGCCACTCGAGGACCTGCCGCAGCCAGGAGATTTTCTCTTCGTACTGGTTGGAACCGGCCTTTACGTCGGTGCCCTTGTAGCGCCAGTGCGCACACACCCCCAGCTCGGCTTCTTCGTGCATCGCGTGGGTGCGGATCTGCACTTCCAGCACTTTGCCTTCGGGGCCGATCACTGCAGTGTGCAGCGAGCGGTAGCCGTTCTCTTTCGGGTTGGCGATGTAGTCGTCGAATTCTTTCGGGATGTGCCGCCACAAGGTGTGGACGATGCCGAGCGCGGTGTAGCAGTCGCGCATTTCCGGCACCAGCACGCGGACGGCGCGCACGTCGTAGATCTGGCTGAATTCCAGACCCTTGCGCTGCATTTTGCGCCAGATCGAATAGATGTGTTTGGCCCGGCCGCTGATGTCGGCATCGACGCCGGTGGCGGTCAGCTCATTCTTCAACTGGTTCATCACGTCGGCGATGAAACGCTCGCGATCCAGGCGCCGCTCATGCAGCAACTTGGCGATCTGTTTGTACTGGTCAGGCTCAAGGTAACGGAAGGACAAGTCCTCCAGTTCCCACTTGATATGACCGATACCCAAACGGTGAGCCAGCGGTGCGTAGATGTCGAAGACTTCACGGGCGACGCGGTTGCGCTTTTCGTCGTCGGCGGTTTTCACCGCACGGATCGCGCAGGTGCGTTCGGCCAGTTTGATCAGCGCGACGCGCACGTCGTCGACCATGGCCACCAGCATCTTGCGCAGGTTTTCCACCTGGCCCTGAGTGCCCAGCACCAGGGATTGACGGGGGCTCAGGCTGGCGCTGATCGCCGCCATGCGCAACACGCCGTCGATCAGCTTGGCGACCACCGGACCGAAGCGCTGGCTGATCGACGGCAATTCGATCTGGCCTTCGCGCACGCCGCGATACAGGATCGCGGCGACCAACGAATCCTGATCGAGTTTGAGGTCGGCGAGAATCTCGGCGATCTCAAGGCCCGTGCGGAAACTCGAGGTCCCTTCGGACCAGAGATTCTTCGCCGCATTGGCTTGTTGTTCGGCCTGTCGAGCGAACTCGCAGGCTTCCTTCAAGGCTTCGCGATCCAGTGCCTGATCGACAGTGACCGCGTGATCGAGCCAAGCCTCGAGATTGATACTGCCGTCGGTGTTGATCGGCTGGTGTGCTCTCACCTGTACCATCTTGCTTTACCTTCCCTACGACGCAGATTCAATGCGTCAAATCGCTGACCTTCATTGCCCGTGAGCCCGCGCCGGGCTGGTGCGCGGCGGCTGCACGGGCGGCCAGTCGGACCAGACGAGCCATCCTAGCTCGCTTCAAATAACGCCATGGCCTCGACATGTGCCGTCTGAGGAAACATATCGAGAATCCCGGCACGTTTTAACCGGTAGCCCTGCTTGATCAATTCGACCGTGTCGCGCGCCAGAGTTGCAGGGTTGCACGACACATACACCAACCGTTTGGCGCCCAGGGATGCCAGCTTGCGCACCACCTCGAAAGCACCGTCCCGTGGTGGGTCCAAGAGTACCGCACAAAAGCCTTCGCGCGCCCATTCGGCTTCGGTCAAAGGCTGGGATAAATCGGCCTGAAAAAACTTCGCATTATGCAGATTGTTGCTAGCGGCGTTCGCGGCTGCCCGCTCGACCATCGCCTGCACACCCTCCACCGCCACCACTTCGCGAACGGCCTTGGCCAGCGGCAAGGCAAAGTTGCCCAAGCCGCAGAACAGATCCAGAACGCGTTCATCCGCTTGCGGCTTGAGCCAGTCCAGCGCCTGGGCGACCATCGCTTCGTTGACCCCGGCGTTGACCTGGATGAAATCCCCCGGCCGATAGGCCAGGTCCAGGTCCCATGACTCCAGGCGATAGCCCAATGTCTGATCGGCCTCGACCGGTTGCGGATCGCCGTCGCCATGCAGCCACAATTGGGCTTCATGGAACGCACAGAAATCCTTGAGGATCGTCAGGTCGGCCTCGGACAACGGCGCCATGTGCCGCAGCAACACCGCCAACGACGAACCACTGAACAATTCCACATGCCCCAGTGCCTGAGGTTTGCTCAAACGTCGGAGCATGTCCGGCAAGCGGCTCATGATCGGTTGCAAGGGCTGTACCAGCACCGTGCATTCGGTGATCGCAACGATGTCCTGGCTGCCCGCAGCGCGGAAACCGACTTCGAGTTTTTTCGCTTTCATGTCCCAGCGCACCGCCACCCGGGCGCGACGGCGGTAACCGAATTCCGGACCGCTCAACGGCGCTGCCCACTCTTGGGGTTCGACACCCGCAACCTTGGACAATTGCTCGGCGAGCATGCGCTGTTTCAGGGCGAGTTGTTCGGTGTGGGGCAAATGCTGCACGCTGCAACCGCCGCAGCGACCGGCGTGAGGGCACGGTGCCGGGCGACGCAATTCGCTGGCCTGGAACACCCGTTCGGTGCGCGCCTCGACCACTTTGCCGTGGGCATTGAGCACACGCGCCTCGACTTCTTCACCGGCCAACGCGCCGATGACGAACCAGGTACGACCTTCGAAAAACGCGATGCCGCGACCGTCATTGGCCAGGCGCTCGATGCTCAAGCGCTGCTTTTTGCCGGTCGGAATTTGTGGGGCCTTGCTGCCGCCCGTGGGTTGGAAGCGCAGGCCTCTCTCTTGCTTGGCCATCAGTTGGGCGCGTCGAAAATGCCGGTCGACAAGTAACGGTCGCCACGGTCGCAGATGATCGCGACGATCACCGCGTTTTCAACTTCCCGGGACAGGCGCAGCATCGCTGCCACCGCACCGCCCGAGGACACGCCACAGAAGATCCCTTCTTCGCGGGCCAGACGACGGGTCACGTCTTCGGCTTCGCTTTGGGCCATGTCGACGATGCGGTCGACACGATCGGCTTGATAGATCTTCGGCAAATACTCTTGCGGCCAGCGACGGATGCCCGGAATCGCCGAGCCTTCCATCGGTTGCAGGCCGATGATCTGCACGTTGTCGCTCTGCTCTTTCAAGTAGCGCGACACGCCCATGATGGTGCCGGTGGTGCCCATCGAACTGACGAAATGCGTGATGGTGCCCTCGGTCTGGCGCCAGATTTCCGGGCCGGTGGTGGTGTAGTGCGCTTGCGGGTTGTCCCCGTTGGCGAACTGATCCAGCACCTTGCCACGGCCTTCGGCTTCCATGCGCTGGGCGAGGTCGCGGGCGCCTTCCATGCCTTCTTCCTGAGTGACCAGAATCAGCTCGGCGCCATACGCCGTCATTGCGGCTTTGCGCTCGGCGCTGGAGTTGTCCGGCATGATCAGGATCATCTTGTAACCCTTGATCGCGGCGGCCATGGCCAGCGCAATCCCGGTGTTACCCGACGTCGCTTCAATCAGCGTATCGCCGGCGTGGATCTGCCCACGCAACTCGGCGCGGGTAATCATCGACAGCGCCGGCCGGTCCTTGACCGAACCCGCCGGGTTATTCCCTTCAAGCTTGAGCAAAAGGGTATTGCTGGTGGCGCCAGGCAGGCGCTGCAAACGAACCAGCGGAGTGTTGCCGACGCAATCGGCGATGGTTGGGTACTGCAAGGTCATGGCGTATTCGCAATCCAGACTGCGGGGGCGCCTATCATACCGGCAAACGTTGGCAGGCCATATCACGCAAAGTGCGGTGCTTATGGCTTATGGGAATAAGTAGCTTATTGATGCGATTGGAAGCGGCGCTCGAACAGCACATAGGTTCAGAGCAATTGTGTCGGCAGTGCTGACACTTGTTCAGCGGATGGGAGGGCCTCATCGCGAGCAAGCTCGCTCCCACAGGGGGTGAGTTTGTTCGCACGATTTTTGTGGCTTACACAATTCCAATGTTGGCTGGAGATGAGTGACCGAGGTAAATGTCTCACCAGCGGTGAGACTATTTCATCTGCAATGAGGGTGGCGACTCGGAAGGCCCTTTCGCGAGCAAGCCCGCTCCCACAGGGATTGGGTTATCAACCAGGATAATTGTCGCACCACTGGTGCGACTATCTTTTTAGCGATGTAGAGGGTGGTGACCGGGAGGGCCTCTTCGCGAGCAAGCCCGCTCCCACAGGGGTTGGTGGTGATCAAATAATTTGTGGGCGACTCAGGTCCACTGTGTGCGGGCTTGCTCGCGAAGGCGTCGTCACTGGCGCCGCTAACATCCGCCACCAACCGCATATTCAGCCGCAACCCGCGCTCGGTGTTCTCAGCCCAAAGCGTCCCACCCTGACGCTGCACCGCATTCCTGGCAATGCTCAATCCCAAGCCAAACCCACCATCCCCCGGCCGCGAGCCGTCGAGGCGAATGAACGGCGAGAAGATCCGTTCGAGATCGGCTTCAGCTACCCCGCCCCCCTGGTCCTCGATCCATAGATGCCAGTAATCGCCATCACGCCGTCCGCCGAGGCTCACGACACCACCCTCAGGCGAATGCCGAATCCCGTTGCGCACGATGTTTTCCACCGCCTGGGCCAAGGTATTCAGATGACCGCGCACCCAGCACGACGAATCCACCGCGCAGTGCAGTCGGCTCGCCGGCCAGCCACTTTCATAGCACGCGTTTTCTGTGAGCATGTCCCACAGCGCCTGAATCTGGATCGATTCGTCGGGCAATCGCGTGCGCTCGGTGTCGAGCCAGGCCAGTTGCAGGGTGTCTTCCACCAGGCGTTGCATGCCATCGACTTCACGACCGATGCGCTCGCGCAAATGCACCAGGTCCTGCTCGCTTTCGCTGGCCACCCGCAAACGGCTCAACGGTGTGCGCAGTTCGTGGGACAGGTCGCGCAGCAGTTGTTGTTGCAGGGCCACGGTGCTTTGCAGGCGCTCGGCCATGTGGTCGAAGGCGCGACCGAGTTCGCCCAGCTCATCCGAGCGATTGGTGGTGTAGCTCGACAGACGCACGTTCAACTGATCGGCGCGCCAGGCGTTGGCCTGTTCGCGCAGGCTGTTCAGCGGCACCACCAGCAAGCGGTACAACCCGACGCACAGCAGCAAAGTGAACAATCCGGGAATCACGCCGTTGGTGATCACGCGCCAGAACACCCGATATTGCCCGGGCATAAACCGTTTCGGCAATTCGATCACCAGGCTGCCGACGCCCGGGTCCTTGGGAAACGGCACGCGCAGCCACGGCAAGCCTTGGGTATGGCGACTGGTGGGCCAATCGAGGCCGCGCAGAAAGGTCAGGCGCTGGATTTCCTTGTCCACCAGCGGATAGCTGCTCAGGGACTGCAAGTCGCCGCCAATCACCCCGACCCACGTCGTCTCGCGCTGACCGACGCGCTGCAACCAGGCATCGACGCCGGCATGCTTGCCCTCGTTCCACGCCTGTTCCGCCTCGGCGGCGTAGCGCGTCAGGGTGCCCCGGGCTTCGTCGGACAGGAACAGGTTCTTCTGTTCCATGTGACGACCCCAGGACCAGCTCAGCCAGATCATCAGCAGACAGAACGCCACCAACAAACACGCCAGTTTCCAGAACAGCGAGTGCCGGCCCGGCAGGTCAGACCATTTCATCGACGGCACTCAACACATAACCCTTGCCCCACACCGTGCGCACTTCCCGCTCGGTGTAGCCGATGGCCTTGAGTTTGCGACGGATCTGACTGATGTGCATGTCCAGGCTGCGATCATGGGCCGCGTAGCCGCGCTGCAACACCTGCTGATAAAGGAAGGCCTTGCTCAGCACTTCGTCGTGATTGCGATTGAGGGTTTCCAGCAGGCGGTACTCGCTGCGGGTCAGGCCGGCGGCTTGCTCGCGATAGAAAACTTCGCACTGCTCCTCATCGAACAACAAGCTGTGCACCGGACTGACCGCCGCGAAAGGCTCTGGAAGACGATCAAGGGCTACCCGCCGCAGGATCGCTTCGATGCGCACGCGCAATTCGGCCATGCTGAACGGCTTGGGCAGGTAATCGTCGGCACCGAGGCGAAAGCCGCTGATGCGATCCGCTTCGGCACCCAGGGCCGACATCAGCACCACCGGGGTGGCATGGCTCTGGCGCAATTGGGTCAGCACGTTCAATCCGTCCATGCCCGGCAGCAGAATGTCCATCAGCACCACATCGAACGATTGCCCGCGGGCGATGGCCAGGCCTTCCTGGCCGTTCTGGCACCAGGTCACCTGAAAGCCGCAGCGCCCCAGGTGCTCGTGAACATAAGCACCGAGCACGAGGTCGTCTTCTATAGACAGGATACGAGGATGGCCAGCAGTGATGGGAGTCATGACTATCTGCAAATAATTCTCAGTTGTCGATTATTCAAGATTGCCTCGCCAGGGGCAACCCAAGGTTTGCCCTGCCGGCAAAAGCAGCGATCCAGCCGACGAATGACGACATCAATTTACGAAGATTGCCCGCAAGCAAATCGCTACACTGCGCAAGTGGTGCGTGCCGGATGCACGTGCGGGTCCAATAAACAGCGGGATGCAGGAGAGATGCGTGCTCAAGAAACTGGGAATTAAAGGCCGCGTGCTGTTGCTGACCTTGCTGCCCACCAGCCTGATGGCGTTAGTGCTGGGCGGCTATTTCACCTGGATGCAGCAATCGGACCTGCAAGCCCAACTCATGCAGCGTGGCGAGATGATCGCCGAACAGCTTGCACCGCTGGTGGCCCCGGCCATGGGCCACAAGAACACCGATCTGCTGGAGCGCATCGCTACCCAGTCGCTGGAACAGACCGACGTGCGCGCCGTGACTTTCCTCGCCCCCGATCGCACGCCTTTGGCCCACGCCGGCCCGACCATGCTCAACGCGGCGCCGATCGGCAACAGCTCGCAGATGCTGCGGCGCAGCGGCAATGACGCGACCCGCTACTTGCTGCCGGTGTTCGGCAAGCATCGCAACCTGGCCGGCGACGTAATTCCCGAGGAAACCGACCGCCTGCTCGGCTGGGTCGAACTCGAACTGTCCCACAACGGCATGCTGCTGCGCGGTTACCGCAGCCTGTTTGCCAGTCTGCTGCTGATCGGCGCCGGCCTGGCTGGTGCGGCGCTGCTGGCGTTGCGCATGGGCCGCACGATCAACCGGCCGATCAGCCAGATCAAACTGGCGGTGGCGCAACTCAAGGACGGTCACCTGGAAACCCGTCTGCCCCCCCTCGGCAGTCAGGAACTGGATGAACTGGCGTCCGGCATCAACCGCATGGCCGGCACCCTGCAAAATGCCCAGGAAGAACTGCAACACAGCGTCGATCAGGCTACCGAAGACGTGCGCCAGAACCTGGAAACCATCGAGATCCAGAACATCGAACTGGACCTGGCGCGCAAGGAAGCCCTGGAGGCGAGCCGAATCAAATCCGAATTCCTCGCCAACATGAGCCATGAAATCCGCACGCCGCTCAACGGTATTCTCGGCTTCACCCACCTGCTGCAAAAAAGCGAGTTGACCCCGCGCCAGCTCGACTACCTCGGCACCATCGAAAAGTCCGCCGACAGCCTATTGGGGATCATCAACGAGATCCTCGACTTCTCGAAAATCGAGGCCGGCAAACTGGTGCTCGACAACATTCCGTTCAACCTGCGCGACTTGCTGCAGGACACCCTGACCATCCTCGCCCCCGCTGCCCACGCCAAACAACTGGAACTGGTGAGCCTGGTGTATCGCGACACGCCGTTGTCGCTGGTCGGTGATCCGCTGCGACTCAAGCAGATCCTCACCAACCTGGTCAGCAACGCAATCAAGTTCACCCGCGAAGGCACTATCGTTGCCCGGGCCATGCTCGAAGAAGAACACGAAGACAGCGTGCAATTGCGCATCAGCATTCAGGACACCGGCATCGGTCTGTCGAACCAGGACGTGCGCGCGTTGTTCCAGGCGTTCAGCCAGGCCGATAACTCGTTGTCGCGCCAACCCGGCGGTACCGGTCTGGGGCTGGTGATTTCCAAACGTTTGATCGAGCAGATGGGCGGCGAGATCGGCGTCGACAGCACACCGGGCGAAGGCTCGGAATTCTGGATCAGCCTGAGCCTGCCGAAAACCCGCGACGATGCCGAGGACCTGCCCGGCCCACCGTTGCTCGGGCGTCGGGTGGCAGTGCTGGAGAATCACGAACTGGCCCGTCAGGCGTTGCAGCATCAACTGGAAGATTGCGGCCTGGAAGTCACGCCGTTCAACACATTGGAAAGCCTGACCAATGGCGTTACCGGTGCGCATCAGACCGAGCAGGCGATTGATCTGGCGGTGCTCGGCATCACCAGCAACGACATGCCGCCGGAACGCCTCAACCAACATATTTGGGACCTGGAGCATTTGGGTTGCAAAGTCCTGGTGCTGTGCCCGACCACCGAGCAGACGCTGTTCCACCTCTCGGTGCCCAACCCTCACAGTCAGTTGCAAGCCAAACCGGCGTGCACGCGCAAATTGCGTCGGGCCTTGTCCGATCTGGTCAACCCGCGCCAGCAGCGCAGCGAACCCGGCGAACCGGTGTCGAGCCGCGCGCCAAAAGTGCTGTGTGTCGACGACAACCCCGCCAATCTGCTGCTGGTGCAAACCCTGCTCGAAGACATGGGCGCCAAAGTGCTCGCCGTGGAGAGCGGTTACGCGGCGGTCAAAGCAGTGCAGAACGAAACCTTCGACCTGGTGCTGATGGACGTGCAAATGCCCGGCATGGACGGACGCCAAAGTACCGAAGCGATTCGCCAGTGGGAAAGCGAGCGGCATTGCACGCCGCTGCCGATCGTGGCCCTCACCGCGCACGCTATGGCCAACGAAAAACGCGCGCTGCTGCAAAGCGGCATGGACGATTACCTGACCAAACCCATCAGCGAACGGCAACTGGCGCAGGTGGTGTTGAAATGGACCGGCCTGGCCCTGCGCAATCAGGTGCCGGAGCGTTCCAGCGACAACCCTGTGGGCAGCGACTTGCTGGTGCTCGATCACGAAGAAGGTTTGCGTCTGGCCGCTGGCAAGGCCGATCTGGCGGCGGACATGTTGGCGATGCTGTTGGCCTCGCTGGAGGCCGATCGCGAGGCGATTCGCGTCGCCCGGGAAGCCAACGATCAGAATGCCCTGATCGAGCGGGTCCATCGCCTGCACGGCGCCACGCGGTATTGCGGCGTACCGCAACTGCGCGCCGCCTGCCAGCGCAGTGAAACCCTGCTTAAGCAACAAGACCCGAAAGCCGCGGCGGCCCTCGAAGAACTGGAACGCTCGATCAATCGCCTGGCCACTCAGGCGCGCATCAGCGCGTGATCCAGGGCAATCCCCCCTTCGCCCCGAGCGCTACGATATGTGTAGCAGTTGGCGAAGCCTGCGTCCGGCGGCGCAGCCGTCGTAAAATCAGCCACCTCGGTTTCTCAGGCAAACCGCGTACGCCGGATTAGCGACGACTTCGTCGCCGAACGCAGGCTTCGCCAGCTGCTACAAAGGCTCTCAAGGAGGACACCATGCGCACAATTCTTTTCAGCAGCCAAACCTACGACCGCGAGAGCTTTCTCGCGGCTGACGTGCCCGCCGGCATCGAGTTGCAATTCCAGTCGGCGCGCCTGAGCCTCGACACCGTGGCACTGGCCGAGCATCACGAAGTGGTGTGCGCCTTCATCAATGATGACCTCAGCGCGCCGGTGCTCGAACACTTGGCCGCCGGCGGCACGCGTCTGATCGCCCTGCGCTCGGCCGGCTATAACCATGTCGATCTGGTCGCGGCGAAACGCCTGAACCTGGCCATCGTGCGGGTACCGGCCTACTCGCCCCACGCCGTCGCCGAACACGCGGTGGCGCTGATCCTGGCGCTCAATCGGCGTCTGCACCGGGCCTATAACCGCACCCGCGAAGGGGATTTCAGCCTGCATGGGCTGACCGGTTTCGATCTGGTGGGCAAGACTGTCGGCGTGGTCGGCACCGGGCAGATCGGCGCGACCTTCGCAAAAATCATGAATGGTTTTGGCTGCCAGTTGCTGGCCTACGATCCATTCCCGAATCCCCAGGTCGAAGCCCTCAGTGCGCGCTACCTGAGCTTGCCGCAGCTGCTGGCCGAGTCGCAGATCATCAGCCTGCACTGCCCGCTCAATGAGCAGAGCAAACACCTGATCAACCGTCAGTCACTGGCCCACATGCAACCGGGGGCGATGCTGATCAACACCGGTCGTGGCGGCCTGGTGGATACCCCGGCGCTGATCGATGCGTTGAAGGACGGGCAATTGGGTTATTTGGGGCTGGATGTGTATGAGGAGGAGGCGCAGCTGTTTTTCGAGGATCGCTCGGACCTGCCGCTACAGGACGACGTGCTGGCGCGATTGCTGACGTTCCCCAACGTGATCATCACCGCGCACCAGGCTTTCCTGACCCGCGAAGCCCTGGGCGCGATTGCCGCGACCACCCTGCAGAACATCGCTGCCTGGGCGGCCGGTACGCCGCAGAATCGGGTCGAAGGCTGATCGGGTCAGGGCTTGGGGGCGATCGAAGAAGCCAGGATCAACAGCCCCAGCCAGCCGAAGCCGATCAAACGCTGTTGCAGGGAGTGTCCGGGACGCAACAGAAACCAGACGAAAAACGCTGGCAGTAAAAATGCCATGATCTTCAGCCAACCTTCCACTGGGCGCGCCGTGTCTGCCCACGCGTTGGTCGCCGGCTCATTGGCCGGTGCCCCACGGCGTCGGTGCCGGGATACAGGCGCCGGTGGAATCCCGAGGGTTGGCTCGACTTCGGGTGCCGGTTCGAGTGTCGAAACTTCGGGTACCTGCTTATCCCGTGGCCGGTGGCCGAAGGAGATAGGCGCAGCCCGGGAGGGAACCGCTCGCCCTGTCGTGACCGACGCTCCGCAGTGAATGCACGAATTGGTTTCAGAGCTGATGCTCTGTTTGCATTCAAAACATTCGGTCAAGGCCATTTCCATTCCTTAGGGGTGCAAAAAGCGGCAGTGTGCCATGAGTGAGTGGATGATTTGAACCTGATCGAAGGTCACATGCCCGCGCCATGCTGCGTTGATGCCCGTGCTAGCATACCGCGCATATTTGGAGGACCCATGGTCGAACACGATTTCCGCTACACCCTGATGAACCCGCAGCACACCCTGACCGAATGCCGCGCCCTGGTGCCGGGGCGTTATCAAGTCACCGGCAATGGCGGCTCGATTCGCAATAATGACGTCCTGGTGGTCACCCTTAAAGGCAGCAAGGACTTGTCCATGCGCCTGACCGTCGAAACCGTTCGCCACCTGATCAACCCGCCCGGCCAATGGGTCGCGGTGGCCAGTGGTCCGGTGTTCGGCGAACTGGCGATCCACACGTGGAAGGTCAATTGCGACAGCTGCGCCAAAGAACTGAGCTTCGAGTTCGCGGTCGACGCCAAGCTCGGCAACAAGGCCGAAAAGCCTGCCGCCACTGCGCGAATTGCCGAGTTGGGCTGGACCACCGCTGGCGAGAAACACCTGTGCCCGAAATGCCAGGAGCCTGCGTGATGAAACACCTTGCTCTGGCGGCCATGGTGGGCGCCAGTCTGATGGGCTGCGCCGCCGAACCGATACAACTGCAACAGAACCGCAGCTACATTCTGGAATGGATCGGCGAACGTCCGCTGATGGATTACAGCCACTTGACCATCACCCTCGGTGACGACGGTCGGGCCTACGGCAATGGCGGCTGCAACCACTGGTTCGCGCCGTACACCCTGGACGGCGACAAACTGAGCTTCGGCAAAATCGGCAGCACCCGCAAACTCTGTGCGCCGGCGTTGATGGAGCAGGAAAAGCGTTTCCTGCAAGCCTTGGAAAACGTGCAGCGCTGGGACATCTCGCCGATCGACCAGATGCGTTTCTGGCCGGTCGAAGGCAAGCCGTTGCGTTGGTGGCTTGAAGAGGGTTGATTGACGCGCCACAGCCCTTGTAGCAGCTGCCGAGGTACGAGGCTGCGTTCGGCTGCGGAGCAGTCGTAAACCCTGAGCATGCGGTCTTTCTGTAAGACCGCATGCGCTGACTTCACGACTGCTTCGCAGCCGAACGCAGGCTTCACCAGCTGCTACAGATCGTGTACCTGCTCAATTCGTGGCTTTCAACTCTTCCAGCTTCGCCATCACCCCCGCCGCTGTCTGCTCACCCATCAACTGTTCCCGCACCTTGCCCTTGTTATCGATGATGTAGGTCACCGGCAATGCTTCGCTGCGTGGCAAATCGAAGAGCTCGGCCGGATCCTGGGCCAGCACGGTGAACTTGATACCCAGTTTGTCGCTGGCGCTTTTCAGCTCTTCGCCCTGCACGTTGTCGAAATTGACCCCGAACACGCCGATCTTTTTGGCCTTGAGCTCCTCGGCCAGCGCATTCAACTGCGGGATCTCAGTCCGGCATGGCCCGCACCATTCGGCCCAGTAATTAAGCACGAACCATTGTTTGTCGAGACGCCCGGCTGCCACTTTGTGGCCATCCTGATCGATGCCATAGTCGTTGCCGCAGCCCCCCAGCATCAGCGCCCCGATGATCGCCAATGCCGCTGCCAATCGCCTTGTCATGTCGTGATCCTTGTTCAAAATTGAATGCGCCTGCGACCCATCGCCTCCCGAGGTTCTGG
This sequence comes from Pseudomonas sp. dw_612, assembly GCF_018449725.1. Taxonomy (GTDB): domain Bacteria; phylum Pseudomonadota; class Gammaproteobacteria; order Pseudomonadales; family Pseudomonadaceae; genus Aquipseudomonas. Next base: position 210,981 of record NZ_JAAVVC010000011.1, read on the forward strand.
ATTGCGCGCTGCACAGTTAGAATAGCCGTCACCTTACGCAAGATGCGACCCGCACATGACCGATCTGACGCTTTATCACAACCCGCGCTGCTCGAAATCCCGCGGTGCGCTCGAACTGCTCGAAGCCCGTGGCCTGACCCCGACCGTGGTCCGCTACCTCGAAACCCCGCTGAACGCCGCGCAACTCCAGGGCCTGCTGAAAAAGCTCGGGATCAACGCCCGGCAATTGCTGCGCACCGGTGAGGACGAATACAAAACCCTCAACCTGGCCGACGCCAGCCTGACCGAAGCGCAATTGATCGCGGCCATCGCGGCGCATCCGAAACTCATGGAGCGGCCGATTCTGGAAACCGGCGACAAAGCCATCATCGGCCGTCCGCCGGAGAATGTGCTGGAGCTGTTGCCGTGAGCGCGCCGTACATTCTGGTTCTGTATTACAGCCGCAGCGGCTCGACCAATGAAATGGCCCGGCAGATTGCCCGGGGGGTCGAACAGTCAGGGATGGAAGCACGCCTGCGCACGGTGCCGCCGATTTCCACCGAGTGTGAAGCAGTGTCACCGGATATTCCGGACGAAGGCGCGCTGTACGCCAGCCTCGACGACCTGAAGAACTGCGCGGGCCTGGCCCTCGGCAGCCCGACCCGCTTCGGCAACATGGCGGCGCCGCTCAAGTACTTCCTCGACGGCACCAGCAACCTGTGGCTGACCGGCGCCCTCGTCGGCAAACCGGCCGGCGTCTTCACCTCCACCGCGAGCCTGCACGGCGGCCAGGAAACCACCCTGCTGTCGATGATGTTGCCATTGCTGCACCACGGCATGCTGATCACCGGCCTGCCCTACAGCGAATCGGCGTTGCTGGAAACCCGTGGCGGCGGCACGCCTTACGGCGCCAGTCATCACGCCGGGGCGGACGGCAAACAGGGGTTGAATGAGCATGAAGTCGCGCTGTGCCGGGCCTTGGGCCTGCGCCTGGGCAAGACTGCGCAAAAGCTGGAGGGCTGACATGGCGAAGAAGCCGAAGATTCTGCCCTCCATCGAATGGCTCGAACCGCGCGTCCGGGCGATGCGGGTGGTCAGCCTGTTGTGCTTTTTCGGCCTGGTGGGGCTGCTGTGCGCTTACTACCTGCTGGTCGCCGACCTGCATGGCGCGCGGCCGTGGGTGATTTTGCTGATTGAACTGGTGCCACTGTTGTTGCTGGCGCCGGGGATGATTGTCGGCAGCGCACGCGGGCATTCGTGGATGTGCTTTGTGGTGAATTTGTATTTCATCAAGGGCGCATTGGCGGCTTACGACCCGAACCGGCAGCTGTTTGGGTTGCTGGAGATGGGGGCGAGTCTGGCGGTGTTTTGCTCGGCGCTGTCGTATGTGCGGTGGCGGTTTCAGTTGAATCGCAAGTTGGCTGGCGAGGGCGAGATTTCCGTCGCCTGATAGGCCGCCTTCGCGAGCAAGCCCGCTCCCACAGGGGATTTGTGAACACGGCAAATCCAATGTGGGAGCGGGCTTGCTCGCGAAGGGCGCGACTCGGTCTCAATGATTGACGGTGTAAGCCAGCATCATCGAAATCTGGCTCATCGCCCGCCCGCCACTCTGTTCATGCCACTGGTTGAACACATCCTGCACCAACGCCAGGTCCCGCTGGCTGGTCGGCACCTTGTCGACGATCTTCTGCGCATTCAACCCCGCCACCACGTCGTAACTCGGCACGAACGTATCCTTGCCGACCATGCGCAGGAAACGTGGCGCCGATAGTCCGCCCAGTTGATGGCCGCGTTTTTTCAGAAAAGTCCACAAGCCGACGATGTCGGTCACCGGCCACTCGGCAATCAACTCGCCAAAGCTGCCCTTTTCATGGGCCACATCCAGAATGAACTGCGCATTGCGTGGCACGCTTTTGAGCTTGCCCAGGTGGCGGATGATCCGCGCGTCCTGCATCAGGCGTTCAAGGTGTTCGGCGCTCATCAGCACGACTTTTTCCGGGTCGAACTTGAAGAATACTTCTTCGAAGGCCGGCCATTTGGCGTCCACCAGGCTGTGCTTGAGGCCGGCACGGAACACCCGCAGCGCCATGGTCGAGAGGTAGCGGTCGTCGCTGATCTTGCGCAATTGCGCCGGGGTCTTGGGCACCGGCAGATGGGCTTCCAGTTCAGCCGCCGAACCGAAGCGGTTCAGACAGTACTCGTGTAGCCACTTGTAATCGCGCATGCCCTCTCCTGAGGATTGAAACAAAAAACCCTGTGGGAGCGGGCTTGCTCGCGAAGGCGATGTGTCAGTCGAAACAATATTGCCTGACACACCGCTTTCGCGAGCAAGCCCGCTCCCACATGGGGTTGTTCAGAGGTTGACCACGTTGACGAAGCGCGAGGCCGCGGTTTCGTCAATTTTCAAACCGGTAAAGTCGAACAGATTGCGATCCGCCAATTGCGACGGCTGCACATTTTGCAGACTGCGGAAAATACTGTCGACGCGGCCCGGGGTCTTGCGTTCCCATTCTTGCAGCATGTCCTTGACCACCTGGCGTTGCAGGTTTTCCTGGGAGCCGCAGAGGTTGCACGGGATAATCGGGAATTGCTTGAAGTCCGAGTAGGCCTGAATGTCTTTTTCGTTGCAGTAGGCCAACGGGCGGATCACCACGTTGCGCCCGTCGTCGGCGCGCAGTTTTGGCGGCATGGCCTTGAGCAAACCGTTGAAGAACATGTTGAGGAAGAACGTCTCGACAATGTCGTCGCGGTGGTGACCGAGGGCCATTTTGGTCGCGCCGATTTCGTCGGCAAAGGTGTACAGCGTGCCGCGACGCAGGCGCGAACACAGCGAGCAGGTGGTCTTGCCTTCCGGGATCAGTTCCTTGACCACCGAATAGGTGTCTTTCTCGACGATGTGATACTCGACACCCAGTGCCTTGAGATAGGCCGGCAGTACGTGTTCGGGAAAGCCCGGCTGCTTCTGGTCCATGTTCACGGCCACGATGTCGAACCGGATCGGGGCGACCTTCTGAAAGTGCATCAGCACGTCGAGCAGGGTGTAGCTGTCCTTGCCACCGGACAGGCAGACCATGACCTTGTCGCCGTCTTCAATCATGTTGAAATCGGCAACAGCCTCACCGGCCTGGCGGCGAAGGCGCTTTTGCAGTTTGTTCTGGTTGACCGTGAGAGTGCCCATGACGCGAATCCGTGAGGTGTGACGAAAGGCCGGCATTTTACGCAAAAATACATCATGGGCGAAGTGCCTGCCGATTGCCGCCTCTCTGTGAACCGACGCGCTCTTTGTAGCAGCTGGCGAAGCCTGCGTTCGGCGACGAAGTCGTCGCTAATCCGGTATACGCGATTCGTCTGATGCACCGAGGTGGCTGGTTTTACGACGATTTCGTCGCCGAACGCAGGCTTCGCCAGCTGCTACGGGTCCCTTGGCTTGCAAATGAACAGACCCTGCGGCGATTACCAGCCGCGTTTACAGCGCGATTTGCTCTAACGCCCTGCAACCTGCACGGTTAAGACCTTTCTATACTGCGACATAAGGTCGCACACATATCCAGACCTTTACTTACTTGGCCACTTTGGCCCGTAGGCGCTCCGCTGGGGGGCGATGGTAAAAACAAGAGGAGTGACTGGCATGATCCATCACGTAGTGGGGCTCTTCACCCACCCCGACCAGGAATGGAAAGAAATCCGTGGCGACCAGGAGGAAAGCATCAGCCACATGTACCTCACCCACACGCTGATTCTGGCGGCCATCCCGGCTGTGTCCGCATTTATCGGCACCACCCAGGTCGGCTGGGTCATTGGCAGTCGGGCGCCGGTGATGCTGACCACAGAAAGCGCGCTATGGATGACGATCATGTCGTACGTGGCGATGCTCGGCGGCGTGGCCGTGATGGGCGCCTTCATCCACTGGATGGCCCGTACCTATGACGCCAACCCGAGCCTGGCCCGTTGCGTCGCGTTTGCCACCTACACCGCGACACCGCTGTTCGTGGGCGGGTTGGCGGCGCTGTATCCGCACATGTGGCTGGGGATGATCGTCGGCACCGCCGCGATCTGTTACACGGTGTACCTGCTGTACGTGGGGCTACCGACCTTCATGAACATTCCATCGGACGAGGGATTCCTGTTTTCAAGCTCGGTGCTCGCCGTCGGGCTGGTGGTGCTGGTGGCGATCATGGCGTTTACCGTGATTGTCTGGGGACTCGGCGTGGGGCCGGTCTATACGAACTAGTCTTTTCATAGAACAAGATCTGCCAATACAGGCCGCCGCAAGGCGGCCTTCTAATGAGCGGGGCACGACCATTCGGCGCCTCACGGATTCGCAAGTCCCGGGGGTTGCGGCATACTCGACGTCTCTGGAGATCCATCAAGCATGCCCGAGCAACTCAATACCCGCGTCGAAGACTGTTTCCAACAAGCCGAATCCTTTTTCAAACGACCTTTCAAGCGCCCCGTGGTGAGCCTCAAGCTGCGCGGGCAAAAAGCCGGTGTCGCGCATCTGCACGAGAACCTGCTGCGCTTCAACCCGCAGCTGTACCGCGAGAACACCGAAGACTTCCTCAAGCAGACCGTGGCCCATGAAGTCGCGCACCTGATCGCCCATCAACTGTTCGGCGACCGCATCCAGCCCCACGGTGAGGAATGGCAACTGATCATGCGCGGCGTGTACGAACTGCCGCCCAACCGTTGCCACACCTATGACGTGAAACGCCGCAGCGTGACCCGCTACATCTACAAATGCCCGTGCGCCGACAGCGATTTCCCGTTCTCGGCACAGCGGCATAGTTTGGTCAGGCAGGGGCGGCGGTATTTGTGCCGCCGATGCCGGAGCACGTTGGTGTTTAGTGGGGAAATGCGGGTCGAATAAGTCAGATTTGTGCTGTCTGGGCCGTCCTCTTCGCGAGCAAGCCCGCTCCCACAGGGTATCTGAGGTGTTCACAAATAATGAGTCCACTGGAGATCCAATGTGGGAGCGGGCTTGCTCGCGAAGGCGTCCTTGATAGCGCTACACAACCACCCTGGCACGCCGCAATTCCTCAATCCGCTGCGCACTAAACCCCAACTCCCCCAACACCTGATCCGTATGCGCCCCCACCGCCGCCCCGATAAACCGCGGTGCCGGCAACCCCTCGGAAAACTTCAACGGACACGCCATCTGCTGCTGAGTCGAACCATCGCCCCGAGGCACCTCGGTCACCAGCCCCCGCGCCTGCAACTGCGGGTGCCGCACCGCTTCGCCCAGGCTCAATACCGGCTCGACACACGCATCGACCCCGGCAAACAACTCACACAACTCGGCAAAGTCATGCTTCTCGAATTCCATCTTCAACTCGTTCTTTAGCGCCCGCTGCTGTTCGGGTTTGGACGACAAGCCCTGTGCCGCCAGTTCCGGGCGCCCCAGCGCCGAACACAGGTGCTGCATAAAGGCCGGTTCCAGGCTGCCCACCGATAACCAGCGGCCATCCCGCGAACGGTAATAGTCGTAGAAGCTGCCGCCATTGAGCATCTGCTCTTCGCGCCCGGGCTCCACGCCGCAGGCCAGATACCCGGCGCCGGCCATGGCGTTCAAGCTGAAAGCGCAGTCGGTCATGCTCACGTCCAGGTGCTGCCCCTGCCCCGTCTGCTGCCGCGCGATCACCGCGGCCAGCAGGCCGATCACCCCGTGCAACGAACCACCGGCGATATCCGCTACTTGCATGCCCAAGGGCACCGGACCGCTGTCGGCGCGGCCGGTGTAGCTCGACAGCCCTGCCAGTGCCAGGTAGTTGAGATCGTGGCCGGCGCGGTCCTTGTAGGGACCGGTCTGGCCGTAGCCGGTGATCGAGACGTAAATCAGCTTCGGATTGATCGCCCTCAGCGCTTCATACCCCAGGCCCAGACGCTCCATCACGCCGGGGCGGAACTGCTCCAGCACGATGTCGTGGTCCTGCAGCAGTTGCTTGATCACCTCCAGCGCCTCGGGCTGCTTGAGGTCCAACGCGAGGCTGCGCTTGTTGCGGTTGAGGTAAGCGTGGCTGGCGGAAACGCCTTGATCGTGGGGCGGCAGCACCCGCAGCAGGTCCATGCGGGTCGGCGATTCGATGCGCAATACTTCGGCGCCCATGTCCGCCAGCAACAAGGAGGCGAACGGCCCCGGCAGCAGTGTCGAGAAATCCAGAACCTTGAGTGATGCCAGTGGACCGAGCATGGGTGTTCTCCGGGGACGATGCCTCCAGACTAGGCAGATGATGCCATTGCAGCAATCACCTGATGGGTCAGCAAAAGTGACCGTTTCGCTCAAACCGCAGGCATGAAAAAACCCGCCGAAGCGGGTTTCTTCATTACAGCAGTCTTATTTGACGTTGCTTGGGGTTGGGCCTTCGGCCACGCCCAGGTCGTCTTCTGCGCGCTCGTCGGAGATGCCGCGACCGCCAGAAGCCAGCTCGGCGTGCATCACGTCGGTGTCCAGTTCCTTGACCCACTTGGCCACGACCAGGGTGGCAACAGCGTTACCCACCAGGTTGGTCAGTGCGCGGGCTTCGGACATGAAGCGGTCGATGCCGAGGATCAGCGCCAGACCGGCAACCGGCAAGTGGCCTACAGCCGACAGGGTGGCGGCCAGTACGATGAAGCCCGAACCGGTCACGCCGGCAGCGCCTTTGGAGGACAGCAGCAACACTACCAGCAGAGTGATCTGGTGCGTGATGTCCATGTGGGTGTCGGTCGCCTGAGCGATGAACACGGCCGCCATGGTCAGGTAGATCGCGGTACCGTCGAGGTTGAACGAATAACCGGTCGGGATCACCAGGCCTACGACGGATTTCTTCGCGCCCAGGCGTTCCATTTTGATCAGCATGCGTGGCAGTACCGATTCCGAAGAAGAAGTACCCAACACGATCAGCAGTTCTTCACGGATGTAGCGAATCACTTTCAGCACGCTGAAGCCGTGAGCGCGAGCGATACCGCCCAGCACGATCAGGATGAACAGCAGGCAAGTGATGTAGAAGCACGCCATCAACTGACCGAGTTGCACCAGCGAACCCACACCGTAGGCACCGATGGTGAACGCCATGGCACCCAGGGCACCGAGTGGCGCGAGCTTCATGATCATGTTGATGATGTTGAACATCACGTGAGCGAAGCGATCAATGAAGTCCAGGATCGGCTTGCCGTAGGCACCCAGGCGATGCAGGGCGAAACCGAAGATCACCGAGAACATCAGCACTTGCAGGATATCGCCAGTGGCGAACGCACCGAAGATGGTGTTCGGGATCACGTTGAGCAGGAAGCCAATAACGCTTTGATCAGCACCGGCGGCCACGTATTGAGCGACTTTGGAGGCATCCAGCGTGGTCACGTCGATGTGCATGCCTGCACCCGGCTGGACGATGTTGACCACCACCAGACCGACCAGCAGCGCGATAGTCGAAACGATTTCGAAGTACAGCAGCGCGTAACCGCCGGTCTTGCCGACCGACTTCATGCTCTGCATGCCCGCGATACCGCTGACGACCGTACAGAAAATGATGGGGGCGATGATCATTTTGATCAGTTTGATGAAGCCGTCACCCAGCGGTTTGAGGGCCACACCGGTCTGCGGGTAGAAGTGACCGACCAGAATGCCGATGGCGATGGCAACGATCACCTGGAAATACAGGGATTTGTACAGTGGCTGACGAGTCGTCATTGCAAAGTTCCTCAAGAGTGCCCCATGACAACATCCGTCTGTTGCCCAAGACACTTCATTTGCGAACCCTCCTGCACTGGAGGGATTTGTTTTGTCGAGCTGCGCAACGGCAGGCATCTGCCCGTTGTATCGCAAAGCCCGTGCCACCTTCGCCAAATTCCCTGCAAGCCTTTTGACATCAAGGGCTGCAGGGTTTTCGTTGTCACTGATCGGTTACGCCAATGTGGCGGATTTCCGCCGATCGTCCTGACCTCGTCCTACAATATGGCGGATATCCGCCTTGTTCACCGCCAAGTCCTGCGGCTACCATCGGCCGCTTAATGGACGGACCTGCCTGCTATGCGCGAACGCACCATCGCCAGTCATTTCGCCCGTGCCGCCCTCGGTGGCGCGCGTCGGCGTGGCTATGATTATTCCGGCCTGTTGTTACAACTGGGGATCAGCCCCGAGTTGCTCGACGAGCCGCGGGCACGCATTGCGCCGGAACAGTTCACGCGCCTGATCCAAGGCCTGTGGCTGGCGCTGGACGACGAATACCTGGGCTTCGGCCAGGCATCGAGCAAACCCGGCAGTTTCGCCATGATGTGCCATGCCATCATCCATTGCCGCAACCTCGAGAAAGCACTGCATCGCGGCTTATTGTTTTATAGCCTATTCCCCGAGGCTCCGCGCCTGAGCCTGAGCCGCGAAGGCGAAATGATCCGCTTGAGCCTCGACGATTCGCAGTTGTGGGACCCGGATCACTTTCTCAGCGAATCCCTGCTGGTGATCTGGCATCGACTCGGCAGTTGGCTGATCGGCCAGCGTATCCGCCTGGAACAAGCGACATTCAGTTACCCGAAACCCGCGCACGGCGCCGAATACGATTTGATGTTTCCCTGCCCGCAGGAATTCTCGACGCCACAGAGCAGCCTGTTGTTTCACAGTCGTTACCTGAGCATGCCGTTGCTGCAAGACGAGCGAACCCTCAAGCATTTCCTCGAACGCTCTCCTGCCGACCTGCTGTCACGCCCGGACGACGGCGACAGTTTGAGCAGCCAGTTGCGTCGCTTGCTCAGCCGCGACAGTGCACGCTGGCCAGACCTGGAAGCCGTGGCCGCGCACCTGCACATCAGCCCCCAGACCCTGCGCCGGCATTTGCGTGAAGAAGGCAGCAGTTTTCAGGAATTGAAAGATCAGTTGCGCCGGGACATTGCGATTTATCACCTCGGGCGGGCGGATCTGTCGTTGCAACAGATTGCCGAGCAATTGGGGTTTTCCGAGCCTTCGGCGTTTCACCGGGCGTTCAAGAAGTGGACTGGATTGACGCCGGGGGCTTATCGGGCGCAGGAAAACTGAAGGCACCTTCAGACTTTGTGGTGGATATGCCGGCCCCTTCGCGAGCAAGCCCGCTCCCACAGGGGAATGCGTCCAAATGTGGGAGCGGGCTTGCTCGCGAAGAGGCCCGAAAGAACACCATCAATCCGATCAAACCGCCGGAAAATGAATCCGGAACGCCGCCCCGCCCAACGCCGAATCCCCCAGGGTCAATTTGGCGCTGTAGCTCTCGATGATGTCCTTGACCACCGCCAAGCCAATCCCCTGCCCCGGATGCTGGCGATCCAGCCGTTCACCTCTTTGCAGAATCCGCGCGCGCTGGTCCGGTGGCACGCCCGGCCCGTCATCTTCCACACACAGCTCAATCCCGCTCAGGGTTTCACGCACGCTGATGCGCACTTCGCTCAGGCACAGGCGATAGGCGTTTTCCAGCAGGTTGCCCATCATTTCCAGCAAGGCGCCCTGTTCGATCGGCACGTAACACTGTTCCGGCAAGTCGAAAGCCACCCGCACGCGTTTGTCGCGGTAGACCTTGTCCAGGGTGTCGCACAGGCTTTGCAGCACCGGGCGCAGGCGTACCTGATGGCGCACCAAACCGCTTTTGCGCAGGCTGGCGCGTTGCAGTTGATAGCTGATCTGCTGGCTCATGCGTTCGATCTGGGTTTGCAGCACCCAGGCCTGATCACGATCCTCCGGGCGCTGGGCCATGTCTTCGCTGACGCTTTGTAACACCGTCAGCGGGGTTTTCAGGCTGTGGGCCAGGTCGTCGAGGGAATCACGGTAGCGGCTGCGCTGCTCACGTTCGCTGTGCAGCAAACGGTTGAGGGAGCCGGTCAGCCGCAACAGTTCTCGCGGGTGTTCTTCCGTGAGACTTTCCCGGGTGCCGCTTTCGATCTCGTCCAGTTCCTGGCTCAAGCGGCGCAACGCCTGCAAGCCCCAGGTCAGTCCGATCCACAGCAACGCCAACAGCACCAACAAGGCAGCGCCGAACCCCAGATAAAGATTTTCCCGCAAGCCTTCAACGGTGACTTCGTACTCGCGCACCGGTTGCAGGGCGACGATGCTGAATGCCGCACTTTTGCCGCCCAGCAACTTGACCTCGACGTCGTAGACGAAGAATTCCTGGCCGTTGGCTTCGCGAATCCGCGCAAATTCGTTACCGCGCCCGTCGTAGCGCGGCTTGTAGTTGATGTTTTCTTCCTGGGTGGCTTTTGAGCGCCAGACCAGATGCCCTTCGCGGTCGTAGATGTAGCCGAGCAAACGGCTGTCGGTCAGGTTGAAACGCTCATCCGGCAACTGCGCCGGCATCTGCAAGCGATTGCCTTCCACCCGGGCGGCGGAGATCAACGTGGTGACGTCCGAAGCCAGGCGCTGCTCGATGGAATCCTGCAACGCCAGGCTGAACGCGCCCTGCATCGCCGGCAATAACGCCAGCATGAACAACACCGCCAACAGTGTGGCGGCGAGCATCAGCCGAACGCGAAGGGAACGAATCAAGTGCAGCGCTCATTGAACAGGTAACCGAGGCCGCGCACGGTGTCGATCGGCTTGAACCCGGCCGGGCCTTCGAGTTTGCGGCGCAGACGGCCGACCAGCACTTCGATCACATTCGGATCGCGCTCGTCGTCGTCCGGGTAGAGCTGTTCCATCAGGCGGTCCTTGGCCACCACTTGCTGGTGATGGCGCATCAGGTACTCGAGGATCCGGTACTCGTAGGCGGTCAGCGCCAGCGGCTGATCGTCGAGGGACGCCTGCTTGCGATTGAGGTCGAGCAGCAGCGGCCCGGCAACAATCGTTGACTGAGTGAAACCGCTGGAGCGGCGCAGCAAAGCATTGAGCCGGGCGTCCAGCTCTTCGAACTGGAACGGTTTGACCACGTAGTCGTCGGCGCCGGCGGCCAGGCCTTCGACCTTGTCCTGCCAGTTGCCGCGCGCGGTGAGGATCAGGATCGGAAAGGTCTTGCCCCGGGAGCGCAGCTGACGAATCAGGTCGAGCCCGCCCATGCCCGGCAGGCCGAGGTCGATCACCGCCAGGTCATGGTTGAACTGCTCGGTCTGGTACAGCGCCTCTTCGGCGTTGGCCACGGATTCGACCACGTGGCCGCTATCCGTCAGGCGGGTTTGCAGGTGATGGCGCAACAGCGCTTCATCTTCGACGACCAGCAGTTTCATAACGCTCTCCCGGGCAAAACAACATCTCCAGAGGCATGCGCACATGCCTCGAGGGTCAACATGGCAACGCCGGATCACCCGTTTTGGGTGACCCGGCGCAGGTCTGTCACAAACCGCTGATTAAAAAGCGTAGTTGGCAGACAGGTAGGTCTGGGCGCTGCTGTTCAAGGCCAGCGACCCTTGTTTACTGCCACCGCGCTCGCTCATTTCGGTGCTGGCATTGCTGCGCAGGTAACGGTAACCCAGCTCGACCGAGGTGTTTTGTGAAACTTGCTGCAACACGCCGACCTGGCCGCCGAGGGCGTAACCGATGTCGCTGTCGCGGCTGAAGCCTGGGGACTCTTGAGTCATTTTGGTGATGCCGGCCGTGGCACCGCCAAATAGCTTGGTGCTGCCGCCCACCGGGTAGAACAGATCGTAGCTGCCCAGCAGGTTTTCCTGACGCAGTTTAATGCCATTGTGCGAGCCCGACACGTTGTCGTACGTGGCGTAGTAACGGCCCTGGCTGTTTTGCTGGCCCAGGCGCACACCCCAGGTGCTGTCTTTGCCGATCACGCCGTCGGCATTCGGGTTGTTGAGGTTGTCGTTCAAGGCGTGGGATTTTTTGACCTTGTCGCTGGTTTGGCCGAGCGTCAGGCCGGCGAAGGTTTCGTCGGTGGCGTGGGCAGCGGCGCTGGCGCTCAAAACGGTGAAAGCCAGAAGCAGTTTTTTCAATCCAGTCATAGGAAGTTTCCTTATGCGCTATCGCTTTTTGGGTACGGGGCAAGGTTACTCACCCGGCCCTGAACTCCCCCTGAACGCACTCTGAACCTGAGCTGAATCAAATCGACTAGGCTCAATTGACTGACTTTCTTTGATGGAGCTACGACCATGCGCATGTTCCTCGCCCTCGTCTTGCTGGCCTTGAGCGGGCTGACCCAGGCTGCGATCAAGACCCAGGAAATCCCTTACCAAAGCACCGACGGCACGAAAATGATCGGCTATTACGCCTATGACGACGCCATTAAAGGCCCGCGTCCGGGCGTGGTGGTGGTGCATGAATTCTGGGGGCTCAACGATTACGCCAAGCGTCGAGCCCGGGATTTGGCCGGGCTGGGTTACAGCGCGTTGGCCATCGACATGTATGGCGGCGGCAAGAACACCGAGCACCCGAAGGACGCTATGGCGTTTATGCAAGAAGCGCTGAAAGACAGCGCAGTGGCCAGCGCCCGCTTCCAGGCCGGGCTCGATCTGTTGAAACAACAGCCGCAGACCGACCCGAATAAACTCGCAGCCATTGGTTATTGCTTCGGCGGTGGCGTGGTACTGAATGCGGCGCGCCAGGGTTTGCCGTTGAAAGGCGTGGTGAGTTTCCACGGTGCGCTGGCGACCAATACACCGGCGACACCGGGCAGCGTGAAGGCGAAAATCCTCGTCGAGCATGGCGCCAAGGACAGCATGATCACTGCGGACAACGTGGCGGCGTTCAAGTCGGAAATGGACAAGGCAGGCGCCGACTATAAATTCGTCAGCCTGAAAGACGCCAAACATGGGTTCAGCAATCCGGATGCGGATCGGTTGAGCCATGGCGATCATGGCGGGCCGGATATTGGTTACAACAAAGCGGCGGATGAGAGTTCCTGGGCGGATATGAAGGCGTTCTTCAAGAAGATCTTTGGTTAAACCGGTAGACCGTGGCGCGGCGGCCATTCGCGAGCAGGCTCGCTCCCACATTGGAACGCGTCCCCCTGTGGGAGCGAGCCTGCTCGCGAATAGCCGACGCGCCACCGATCTAACCTTTGCACTACCCAGCCCCCGGACAACCCGGCAAAATGCCTGACATGAATCCAGCCCTACCCGCCTGCTGCACCCCACTCGAGCCCCACTGGCCGTTGCCTTTCGTGCTGCCCGATACCGTGCTGTTGAGCACTCACTTCGACACGTCGCAACTGGCCATCGATGACTTCCAGCGCAGCGCCATCGCGCCGCCGGCGAGCATTCAGCGGTCGGTGGCCAAGCGTCAGGCCGAGTTTCTCGCCGGGCGGGTCTGCGCCCGGGCCGCGTTGCAGCAACTGGAAGGGCTGAATTTTATCCCGGCCATCGGCGGAGACCGCGCACCGGTGTGGCCGGCGCACATCGCCGGCTCGATCACCCACAGCACCGGCCGGGCCGCGGCGATTGTCGCGAACAAGGCGCACTGGCGCGGCCTGGGCATGGACCTGGAAAACCTGCTCAACTTCGAACGCGCCGAACGCCTGGCCGGGGAAATCCTCACGCCGCCGGAGTTGCAGCGCATGGCGGCCGGCCCGAGCGATCAATTGGCGTTGCTGGTGACCCTGACCTTCTCGGTGAAGGAAAGCCTGTTCAAGGCGCTGTACCCGATCGTTCAGCAGCGGTTTTATTTTGAGCACGCGGAAGTGCTGGAGTGGACCGAGGACGGTCAGGTGCGGCTGCGGTTGCTGACGGATTTGTCCAGTGAATGGCGCAACGGAACAGAGCTGGAGGCGCAGTTTGGGGTGCAGGATGGGCAGTTGTTGAGTTTGGTCAGTATCAAGGCCTGAAGCTCCCCCCTGTAGCAGCTGGCGAAGCCTGCGTTCGGCTGCGAAGCAGTCGCCAAACCAGACACCGCCGTGTTTCAGGTAAACCGCGTGCGCAGGATTTACGACTGCTTCGCAGCCGAACGCAGGCTTCGCCAGCTGCTACGGGTACTCGTTGGGCCTCACCGCTTCTCCTGATTCCTCGGCCAACTCAAGCTGAAACACGCCCCGCCCAGGCTTTTGCTCTTGCTGATCAGCGCCCGCCCGCCATGCCAGTGCACAATCCGCCGCACAATCGACAACCCCAATCCATGTCCACCCGACGCGCGAGTCCGGCTGTCGTCGAGGCGCAAAAACGGGGTGAAGATTTTCTCCCAGGCCACTTCCGGCACGCCCGGCCCGTCATCCTCGACATCCACTCGACAGCGCAACTGCCCCACCTGATAACTGACGGTCACTCGCGACTGCGCATGGCGCATGGCGTTGCTGACCAGGTTCTGCAACGCGCGATGCAGGTAACGCGGTTCGGCTTCGACCCAAGCATCGTCGCAATCGGCGGCGGACAGGCACAACCCGCGTTGCACGGTGACTTCCGCGCGCAGCGGCGCCAGTTCTTCGATCACTTGATTGACCAACGCATCCAGATCAATCCGCTGGAAATTCAGCGCCGGCGAGCCCTGCTCCAACCGCGCATAAGTGAGCATCTCGTCCACCAATTTATCGAGGTCCTCGATGTCGTGGTCCATGCCTTCGCGGTACTTTTCCAACGCCTGGGGCGTGGTGGCCGAGCCGATCATTTCCAGACCAAAACGCAGGCGCGCCACGGGTGTACGCAGTTCGTGGGACACCGCGCGCACCAGTTCGCGCTGGATCGCCAGCAACTGTTGCAAGTGCTCGGCCATGCCATTGAACGCCGACGCCAAACGCCCGACCGAGTCCGCACCGCGCGCCGGAACGCGGGTTTCCAGGCTGCCCTTGGCGATGCGCGTGGCGGCGGCTTCGAGGCCGCGCAAACGGCGCTCCAGTTGCCGCACCAACAGATAGACGATCAAACCGATCAGCGACAGGCCCAAGGCAGCGATCAGCACCAGCCACTCCGGCGGATACGGGTTCATCTGAAATAACGGGCCGATTTCCAGCACCCACGGCGTTCCGACCATGCCGGCAAACACCCGGATCGAATCGCCGCCCTTGCCCAGCGCCATCACCGTGTCGCCTTCGGACACCCGGCGACTCTGGTCCTCGTCCATGTCCGCCTGCTCGACCGTGACCAGCCGCAGGTCGAAACCAAAACCCTTGTCTTCCTTCAATTGCGCCAGACGCTTGGGTTGCTCGGCCACCGGGTAGCGCACCAGTTCGTCGGCCAGCAGGTAAATGGTCGCCCGGGCCAGTTGTTCGCTGATTTGCTGCACTTCGCCGGTGAGCACCAGTTGTTCTTTGTCGCTGACCAACCGGTAAACCTTCGCGGCATGCGGTCCGGTCTGCTCAACCAAGGCCTGGCCGCGTAGCACACGGGTGCGCTGGGTCAGGTCGAGGTCGGTTTGCGGGAACGTCTGCAACGCCAGGGGAATGCCCAGCAGGCGCTCCCAGACCAGCAAGGCGCGGTGGCGCTCGGTTTCGTTCATCGGTTGCAGGTTGTCGGCCATCAGCGAAAACGTACCGTGGGCCAGGCGTTCGCGGTATTGCTCGCTGCGCACCTGATTCAGCAGGTGCAGCGCCAGCACGCCGAGCACGGCCACGAGGATCAGCGCCGCGCACATGCCGCCGTAGATGCGCAGGAAGATCGAATTCACAGGGGCAGGTCTACGCAGGCTTCCGGCACGAACAAGTAACCTTTGCTGCGCACGGTCTTGATCAGCCGTGGGTGATCCGGGTCGTCGCCGATTTTCGGGCGAATGCGCGAGATGCGCACATCAATGGAGCGGTCCTGGCCGTCGTAACCGATGCCGCGCAGGGCGGTGAAGATTTCTTCCCGGGACAAAATGCGCCCGGCGTTGGCCACCAGCAGCCACAGCAGATCGAACTCGGCGGACGTCAGTTCGATACCGCTGTCATTGAGCCAGGCTTCGCGCAACGCGTTGTCCACCACCAACGGGCCGAATTGCAGGCGCCGCAGTTTTTCCGGGGCCGCTTCCGGGGCTTCGCTGCGGCGCAACAAGGCCTGGATCCGCGCCAGCAACAAACGCGGGCGCACCGGTTTGCACACGTAGTCGTCGGCGCCCAGGTCCAGGCCGAGAATCTGGTCGGTGTCGTCGGTGCGGGCGGTGAGCATCAGGATCGGGCCGTCGAACTTGTCGCGCACCTTGCGGCAGATGCTCAAGCCGTCTTCACCGGGGAGCATCAGGTCGAGGATCACCAGGTCCGGCTGTTCCTTGATGATCCGCGCCGCCGCCAGGGCACCGTTGCCTTCAATCGCCACGCGCAAGCCGTTGGCTTCCAGGTAATCGCGCGTCAATTCGGCCAGTCGCTGATCGTCTTCGACAATCAATACTTGCCAGGCTTCTTGCTCCACGGGTGACCTCTGCTTGCCAACAACACTAATAAGGAAGGATCCCCCCGTCTTTTTGTAATGATTGGGGAGGATAAGAATGCGTGCGTACGGCCGATTGTATAAACGTCGCCCGGCGAGAAAACAAGTCGGCAAATGCGTTCGGACAAGCGGGGATTTTGTGATAGGGTTCGCGCCCTTAAAAATCCAAACGACTGTTTTCATTCATTGAAAATCAGTGAAAAACGGCGCGATCCAGCAGCGTCGCGGCCTACACGCCCGTTCCACCTTTCGCACACAATTTACTCACAGGGTTATCCACAAGCAGTACGTTGCAACGCTCCACAAAACGCACTATCTTGTAGCCCGGCCCCAAAAAAACCCTACATGTAGGGTTTTCAGTTAAAAGCCCACCATATTTCAGACCAGAAACTCAAGTGCTTTATTGCCTGTTTAGGGTTGAACCAAGCGTGTTTTTCAAAGCCCAAACCGCACTAGCGGATGGCACCGTTTTTTTTCAGGCCAGAGGGGTCAGAACGGTACGGGTGTTGCAGTCATTACTGTCACCCTGAAAGGAATCCGGTTTCGAGCCCAGGCTCGCAGCCAAAGACTTCGGCAAGGATGCGGCGTCATTAGCCTTTTTTCCTACTGTCCAGAAGTTGTTATGCCCGACTCCCGTCGGTTGTAGTTTCTCAGGACAGAACGGTGGGCATCGTAAGGTGCCCAAACAAACATAGAGAATGTGGAGACAACCCCCCATGCAAACCGACACAACTCGCGAGAACCCGCAGGGCACCTTGCCGCAGGCTGCTGATTCGACTTCGGATCTGTCCGCCACCGCGCCTGGCCAACTGCGCGTGATCAAGCGTAACGGCACTGTCGTTCCTTACACCGATGACAAAATCACCGTCGCCATCACCAAAGCGTTTCTCGCAGTTGAGGGCGGCACCGCTGCCGCCTCGTCGCGAATCCACGACACCGTTGCCCGCCTGACCGAACAAGTCACCGCGACCTTCAAGCGTCGCATGCCTTCGGGCGGCACCATCCACATCGAAGAAATCCAGGACCAGGTCGAACTGGCCCTGATGCGTGCCGGCGAGCAGAAAGTCGCTCGCGACTACGTGATCTACCGCGACGGTCGTTCGAAACAACGCGCCGCCCACGCCCCGACCGAAGAAGCGGTCAACGCTCACCCGTCGATCCGCATCACCCGCGCCGATGGCAGCTTTGCTCCTCTGGACATGGGCCGCCTGAATACCATCGTCACCGAAGCGTGCGAAGGCCTGGAAGAAGTCGACGGCGACCTGATCCAGCGTGAAACCCTGAAAAACCTGTACGACGGCGTGGCCCTGACCGACGTCAACACCGCCCTGGTGATGACCGCCCGTACCTTGGTTGAGCGTGAGCCGAACTACTCGTTCGTCACCGCCCGCCTGCTGATGGACACCCTGCGTGCCGAAGGCCTGAGCTTCCTGGAAGTTGCCGAAAGCGCGACCCACCACGAAATGGTCGACCTGTACGCCAAGGCCCTGCCGGCCTACATCGCCAAGGGTATCGAATTCGAATTGCTGAACCCGGTCCTCGCGACTTTCGACCTGGAAAAACTCGGCAAGGCCATCAACCACGAGCGCGATCAGCAGTTCACGTACCTGGGCCTGCAAAC
Organism: Pseudomonas sp. dw_612; assembly: GCF_018449725.1. Classification (GTDB taxonomy): domain Bacteria; phylum Pseudomonadota; class Gammaproteobacteria; order Pseudomonadales; family Pseudomonadaceae; genus Aquipseudomonas. The sequence goes on from NZ_JAAVVC010000011.1 coordinate 228,781, forward strand.
CCTGTACGACCGTTACTTCATCCACAAGGACGGTATCCGCTTCGAACTGCCGCAGATCTTCTTCATGCGCGTGGCCATGGGCCTGGCGATCGAAGAGAAGCACAAAGAAGACCGTGCGATCGAGTTCTACAACCTGCTGTCGTCCTTCGACTACATGTCGTCGACTCCGACCCTGTTCAATGCCGGCACCCTGCGTCCACAGCTGTCCAGCTGCTACCTGACCACCGTGCCGGATGACCTGTCGGGCATCTACCACGCGATCCACGACAACGCCATGTTGTCCAAATTCGCGGGTGGCCTGGGCAACGACTGGACGCCGGTTCGTGCCTTGGGTTCGTACATCAAGGGCACCAACGGCAAATCCCAGGGCGTCGTGCCGTTCCTGAAAGTGGTGAACGACACCGCCGTTGCCGTTAACCAGGGTGGCAAGCGCAAAGGCGCTGTATGTGCTTACCTGGAAACCTGGCACATGGACATCGAAGAGTTCATCGAACTGCGCAAGAACACCGGTGATGATCGTCGTCGTACCCACGACATGAACACCGCCAACTGGATTCCTGACCTGTTCATGAAGCGTGTCTTCGATGACGGTAAGTGGACCCTGTTCTCGCCATCCGAAGTTCCGGACCTGCACGACCTGACCGGCAAGGCCTTCGAAGAACGCTACGAGTACTACGAAGCCCTGACCGAGTACCCGGGCAAGGTCAAGCTGTTCAAGACCATCCAGGCCAAAGACCTGTGGCGCAAAATGCTGTCCATGCTGTTTGAAACCGGCCACCCTTGGCTGACCTTCAAAGACCCGTGCAACCTGCGCAGCCCGCAGCAGCACGTGGGCGTGGTCCACAGCTCGAACCTGTGCACCGAGATCACCTTGAACACCAACAAGGACGAGATCGCCGTTTGCAACCTGGGCTCGATCAACCTGCCGAACCACATCACCAACGGCAAGCTGGACACCGCCAAGCTGGAACGCACCGTGAACACCGCCGTTCGCATGCTCGATAACGTGATCGACATCAACTACTACTCGGTGCCACAAGCGAAGAACTCCAACTTCAAGCACCGTCCGGTCGGTCTGGGCATCATGGGCTTCCAGGACGCTTTGTACCTGCAGCACATTCCTTACGGTTCCGACGCGGCCGTCGAGTTCGCCGACAAGTCCATGGAAGCGGTCAGCTACTACGCGATCCAGGCTTCCTGCGACTTGGCCGACGAGCGCGGCGCCTACGAGACGTTCCAGGGTTCGCTGTGGTCCAAAGGCATCCTGCCGCTGGATTCGCAACAGATCCTGATCGAGCAACGTGGCCAGAAGTACATCGACGTTGACCTGAACGAATCCCTGGACTGGGCACCGGTTCGTGCCCGTGTACAGAAAGGCATTCGTAACTCCAACATCATGGCCATCGCACCGACCGCGACCATCGCCAACATCACTGGCGTCTCGCAGTCGATCGAACCGACCTACCAGAACCTCTATGTGAAATCGAACCTGTCGGGCGAATTCACCGTGATCAACCCGTACCTGGTTCGCGACCTCAAGGCTCGCGGTCTGTGGGACTCGGTCATGATCAACGACCTGAAGTACTACGACGGTTCGGTTCAACAGATCGAGCGCATCCCGCAAGAACTCAAAGAGCTCTACGCGACTGCCTTCGAAGTGGACACCAAGTGGATCGTTGACGCGGCCAGCCGTCGTCAGAAGTGGATCGACCAGGCTCAGTCCCTGAACCTGTACATCGCCGGCGCTTCGGGCAAGAAGCTGGACGTGACCTACCGCATGGCCTGGTACCGTGGTCTGAAAACCACTTACTACCTCCGTGCCCTGGCCGCGACCAGCACCGAGAAGTCGACCATCAACACCGGCAAGCTGAACGCTGTTTCCAGCGGCGGCAACCACGGTGAAGATTCGGTCCTGGCGGCTCCTGCCGGTCCTGCTCCAGTACCAAAGGCTTGCGCCATTGACGAGCCGGATTGCGAAGCTTGCCAATAAGCTGAGTCGGTAAGCGCTGAAAGGCGCTTATCTGAAACCCCCGATGCGCCTCTGGCGGGTCGGGGGTTTTCTTTTGTCCGGAGGAAAGTTTGGGGTGAAAAAAAGGCGAAACCTCAACTTCAGGTTTCGCCGTTTTTGCTACATGCCGCCTGAGCGTCAGACCATCGACAGATGATCAAACATGGCCTGCCCTACGACCGGAATGGTGAACGAGTCGCCATTGTTGGTGAAGAACGTCTCGATGGTGTTCGCGCCGTTGTACCAATCCTTCAGGAACACGCCGGAATCCAGGTTGCCGCTCTTATAATCAGCGACGTTGAAGATGTAGGCGCCAAGGTCGTTTTTGATGATCTGGACATCTTTGAGGCTTTGGATGTTTTTCAGGGTGACGGTGTCTGCACCCGATGTTCCGGTGTCCTGGATGCCGACCATGGTTTTAGAGAATACGACGTAGGCATCACCGCCCTCTCCGCCCATCGCGTCGCCAGAGCCACGCAAGTTCAACGTATCGAAACCTGCGCCGCCTTGCAGCTCATAGCTGTAACCGACACCCGTCAGGTTATCGTTGCCGTCACCCCCGTAAGCGATTCCGGAAGACACGGTGAGGGTGTCATTGCCCGCCTCGCCATACAGGATGCTGCCTGCATCGTTGTCACTGCTGCGCATCGTGTCATTGCCGTTGCCACCGTAAAGCGTATCGGCCTGGGCGCCACTGACTGGCAATGAGCCGAAGGCACTGGTGTCGGTGACGATGCCGCCATAGATGTAGTCATCACCATCGCCGCCATAAATGATGTCGTTACCCGCCCCACCTTCCAGCTTGTTCGAGTAGGCGTTACCTGTCAGCGTGTCATTGAATGCCGACCCCATCAGGTAATCGATATTGATCAACACGTCACCTTGCGCATCACCCCCCGAAGCAGTGCCGGCCAGCAGGTCTACCTGCACAGCATCAGTGCTGGTCAGGTACCAGGCACCATCGCCCCGGCCCACACCGGTAATAGTGTCTGCACCCGCACCGCCGATGAAGTTTTCCGCAGCGCCCGCATTGCCGGTAAAGCTGTCAGCCTGCGAAGTGCCCTGGAAAATTTCGATAGAGGTGTAGATATCACCCGCCGCAACACCGGTCAGAACAGGTGCGCTCAGATCGAGTGTGATGCCGGAACTTTCATCGGCAAAGCTCACCATGTCCATGCCAAGACCGCCGTTGAAGCGATTGACACCCGCATCCCCGACAAACAAATCGCCGAAGCTGGAACCAATGATCGCCTCAATACTGGTAAAGACGTCGCCCGCCGCGATACCGGTATTTACGCCGGTTTTGGTGTTGATGCCCACGCTGCTGGCGCTATCGGCATAGCTGACGGTATCAAAACCATCCCCGCCGATGAGCTGATCCGCACCGCCGCCACCGAATAGCGTGTCATTGCCCGCACCGCCAATAATAATGTTGTCGGAAGCGTTGCCGTAACCCGTGAAGTTGCTATTGCCGGTATAGGTCAGGCGTTCGACTTCGGTAGCCAGGGTGAGACTCGCCTGGTTGGTGCGAACTTCGTCGTCACCGCCGCT